>CAJTFK010000011.1 GCA_910575505.1 Oscillospiraceae bacterium | reverse complement strand
AGCCGTGTGAGGGGAAACTCTCACGCACGGTTCTTAGGGGAGGGACTGGCAGCGATGTCAGTCTCTTACCCGACCAGACCGTGGAGAACAAGCAGAAATTCATTTCTCAAATCATGACCAGCAAATCCCCGGCCCGGACCTGTGAGGATGTGGATGAGGCGGCGCTGTCCTATGCGGAGATCAAGGCCCTGTGCGCCGGAGACCCCCGTATCAAAGAGCGCATGGAGCTGGATGTGGACGTATCCAAGCTCAAAATCATGAAGTCCGCCCACCAAAGCCAGCAGTTTCAGATGGAGGACAATCTTCTGAAATATTTCCCGGAGCAGATCGCCCAGCATCAGGGCTTCATCAAGGGCCTGGAGGACGATATGAAAACGCTGGCGGAGCATCCGCATCCCCTCGTGGTCAAGGAAAAGCCCAAACCGGCCAAGGTGGAACAGGCGGAGACGGCGGAGGACACATCCGTGCCCCCTGCCCAAGCTGAGACCGCCTCCCTGGAGGGTCCCGCCTCCACAGAGGTCAGCCAGGGCTTCGCCGGAATGGTGGTGCAGGGGGAGACCTTCACCGATAAAGAGGAGGCGGGCAAGGCGCTCCTGTCCGCGTACATGGCGGGCAATGTTGCGGAGATGGTGGAGATCGGCAGCTACCGGGGCTTCACCATGTTCACCGAGGTCCGCAATTTCCAGCGCGAGCTGGTGTTGAAAGGCACGATGACCCACCGGACAACCCTTGGCATGGACCCGATTGGCGCTCTGGTCCGCATTGACCACACCCTGGATAAGATGCCGGAGCGGCTGGAGGCAGTCAGGACCCAGCTGGAAAACCTCTTTGACCAGCGGGAGGCGGCAAAGGCCGAAGTCGGCAAGCCCTTTCCACGGGAGGACGAGCTGAAGGAGAAGTCCGCCCGCCTCGCGGAGCTGGATGTGCTGCTGAATATTGACGGAAGCCACAGCCAGGGGGAGCAGGCTATTGCCCAAAGCGCCCGTCCCTCGGTGCTGGACAGCTTGAAGCGGCCCCTTCCGCCCAGGGAGAAGGTCCCCGATAAATCCAAGCGCCCCCGGCAGGAGCGTTGACCGTCAGGCGGGGCTGCCCCCGCCTGACTTCTCTTTCCGGCGCTGCTTCTGCGCCGCCTTTTTCTGACGCTTGGCATCTATCTCATGCAGCCAGTCCTTGACGGGGGCTTTCCACGGTTCGCTTTTGCTGGGGATGTTTTTGATAAGGCTGCGCGGATTCAGCCCCAGCCGTTTGGCAAGAGCAATATCTTCCTGATTCAACCGGCATTTCTTTTTGGCCTCTGCCCACATCTCGTCACTGTATGCCACGGCTCATCCCCACCTTCGATATTTTCACTCATTTTACCACAACCTGACGAAAAATGAAATGGAGGAAAACATTTTGGACGCTGAAAAATTGACAAACGCGCTCTATGAGAAAATGAGCGCGGAGCAGGATAAATACCGGGCGTGGCTGGTGGCCCAGCCCCCGGAGGAAATTCTGAACCATACCGCCGAATACAGCACCCGCGAGGATATTCTGATGGCAATGGACTTCATTGAGCTGACCAAGGCCCAGGTGTCCGCGCTGCTGGATTCTCCCACGCCCCTGGCGGATGTCTACAAAAATTGGAGCAACATGGACTTCAATCTGATGGACAACATCACGGCGGCAGTCGAGGACCGGGCGGACACGGTGATCCGGCGGGCGGAGGAACTTTGCAAGGCCCCGCTTTACAAAGAATCGTATGAGTACGCTTATCAGCATGGTGAGGGAGATCAGCACATTGCCTCCAACCGCGCCAACATCGCCTGCAAAGAGGCGATTGAAAAAGCGGTCAGCGGTCACTACCATGACAACTGCCTCGATGTAAAGGCGGCGGTGCGGGATGTGGTGAAGCGGTTCGGCTATGAGCGGATGCTCTATGTGCTGGCGAACACGGTGCAGGCCCAGGGCGGGGATGGGCGTGTCTCCCAATCTAACAAAAAATGGGCGCAGTCCATTCCCGTTGTGTTTGAGGGAGGCAGACGGGATACTTCCTACCTTATCACGCGCGCTCACTCCGGCCTTCTTGATATGTTCGTCAGTCAGGCGCGGCATGAATTTCTGCTGAGACAGCCCCTCAAGGCGGCGGACATCAAGGCGGAGGCCGAACACATTTTGAAGCGGCTTCAAGAGGAACGGGAACCCAACAGCCCCAACGGAACCCACTACATGGCCAAGGTCTCCCCGGACTTCCTGGCGCGGGCCGGGAGCAAAGACACGGACCGGCTCATGTCCATGCTGCCCTTCCAGTCTCTGTCCCTCTCCGGGCTGGAGGGTCGGAAGGGAACTTATGCCCTGATTCTCAAAGACGAAAACCGCTTTCAGCCCCTGGTGCTGCGCCGCCCCTCCGTGAAGAAAAAACTGCAAGAGAAATCCGCCGTCTCCGCCGCTCCCAGCGTCCCAGGCAAATCCAGGTCCAAGGGGCAGGAGCGATGAAAGCCCCGAACCGTCAGCGGGAGGTCCAGCTGAAATTCCGCGTCACCCGGTCGGAGCGGACGCTGATTGAGCAGAAGATGGAACAGCTCGGCACAACCAACATGGCGGCATATCTCCGCAAGATGGCCGTGGACGGCTATGTGGTCAATCTGGAATTGCCGGAGCTGCGGGAGATGGTCTCCCTGCTGCGCCGGTCCAGCAACAACCTCAACCAGCTCACCCGCCGCGTCCATGAGACAGGCCGGTTTTATGATGCGGACCTGGAGGAACTGCGGCAGAGCTATGACGGGCTGTGGGACGCGGCACAGAAAATTCTCACCTCTCTGGCAAAGCTCCAGTAACGATATAAACCTCCAGGACACACTTTCCCTGGAGGTTTATGGCTCTAAATTGTTTTCGTCAAAAAGAGGGGAAGCGAAAAAAGCATCAAGCCCAATGCCCAGCCCTTGGCACATCTCATGGATCACCCGCAGTTTGACAGAATCATAGGAGCAGTTGATAACATTTCCTATCGTTGATTTTGGTACGCCGCTTTTCATATAAAGCTGGTACTGCGTCATGCCCTTTTCATTGAGCAGCTGTGTCAGCCGTTCGCTGACTGCCTGATTCAGCTTCACCCCATCACCACCCTGTCGCAAAAATTGTAACAGGACAGTTCAGAAAATTAGTCCCTGTAACTGTACTATTTGCGGATTTTGTGCTATTATGCAGAGAGCAGGGAATGGGGGTGATGCGGATGATCGTCACGTCCTGCGGACACAGCAAACTATATCAGACCGGCGATTTCTCCAAGTGGCTGGATATAATACTCCCATCACTCATAGAGGGTGGCGCGGCCACCTTCTACCTCGGCGGCTATGGAGACTTTGACAGTCTGGCAGCGGCGGCGGTGAGACGGCAAAAGACCGCTTACCCCAACATTGAAGCGGTGCTGGTGCTGGCTTACCTCAACCGGGAAATTGATGATTCCCGCTATGACAGCACCACCTATCCGCCCCTTGAAAACGTGCCGCCCCGCTACGCCATTGTCAGGCGCAACGAGTGGATGGTCCGGGAGAGCGACGTGGTGATCTCCGGAGTCACGCATGGGTGGGGTGGGGCGGCGAAAACTTTGGACTATGCGCGGCGCAGACAGAAAGTAATTTTTCAATTTCCGACACATCGGGAGTAAACAGCAAGGCCGCATCCTTGCAAAAAAGCGTCGGTGCGGTTATGCTGGTATCAAATCAAATGCAAGAGGTGTTTATCATGCTGACCTATAAAAAAGTGTTAGAGGTATTCAAGGATTATCTGGCCGAAGATGAATCCTGCGAGGTGCTGACTACCAGCCAAGGCTATCTGGTGGTGGATTGGAGCAGCAGGAAAAGTGACAGTGATTGGGTGACTTCCCGGCTGTGCCAGACCCCGGAGCATCTGCGGGATGTGCTGCGCTCCCGGTACGAGGAATACCAGGGGTACAAGCTCACTGGAGGCTACAAGCGGGAGCTTCGGCCCTCCGAGGACGTGGACATTCGGCTCATGGGCGAGGCGATGGTCGAGCGGTGTGGCGAAAACTGAATACACAGTCTGGAACGGTCCGCCGAGAGCGGGCCGTTTCTTTTTGAAGGGAGAGACCGCCAATGGCGACCACCCGTATCATGTCCCTGCACATTGGCAAGGGCCGGACGGTGGGCAAGGCCATCAGCGACATCATTGACTATGTGAAGAATCCAGACAAGACGGACGGCGGCAGGCTGATCTCCAGCTACCAATGCGACAGCCGGATCGCCGATGCGGAGTTTCTTTTGTCCAAGCGGCAGTACCTCGCCAGGACCGGCAGGAAGCGCGGGGCCGATGATGTGATCGCCTACACCATCCGGCAGTCCTTCGTCCCCGGCGAGATCACCCCGGAGGAGGCCAACCGCCTGGGCTATGAGCTGGCCCGCCGCTTCACCAAGGGGAAACACGCCTTTATCGTCTGCACCCATGTGGACAAAGCCCACATCCATAATCACATCATCTGGAACTCCACCACCCTGGACCATTCCCGGAAATTTCGGGACTTCCTCGGCTCCGGGCGGGCGGTACGGCGGCTTAACGACACCATCTGCGTTCAGAACGGCTACTCCATCGTGGCAAATCCCAAGCGCCGGGGCAAGAGCTACAACAAGTGGCTGGGGAGCAAGCCACCCTGTCACCGGGACCAGCTCCGCATGGCGATTGATGCCGCCCTCGCACAGAAGCCCGCCGACCTGGATGCCCTGTTTCAGTTGCTGCGGGATGCTGGCATAGAGGTCTCGCCCCGTGGCAAATCCATCCGGCTGAAAGCGCCAGGTAGAAAAAATTTCGTCCGGCTGGATGAGGACAGCATGGGCGCGGGCTACTCTACCCCCTCGCTGCTGGCTGTCCTCACCGGAGAAAAACAGCACACTCCGCGCTCAAAAAATATCCACCGCGCAGATCTGCCGAAGGTCAATCTGCTGGTGGATATTCAAGCAAAGCTCCAGGCCGGGAAGGGCGCGGGGTATGCGCGTTGGGCCAGCGTGTTCAATCTGAAACAGATGGCGCAGACGCTGAACTATCTGACGGAGCATGGCCTGCTGGACTATGCCGACCTTGCCGCCAAAGCGGACGAGGCCACCGGGCGCTATCACGAATTGTCCGCCAGGATCAAGGCGGCGGAGCAGCGCATGGCGGAGATCGCTGTGCTGAAAACGCACATCATCAACTACGCCAAGACCCGCGAGGTCTATGTGGCCTACCGCAAGGCCGGGTACTCGAAAAAATTCAAGGCCGAACATGAGAGCGACATACTGCTGCATCAGGCGGCAAAGAAATTTTTTGATGAATCCGGGCTGAAAAAGCTGCCTACCGTCAGGAGCTTACAGGCTGAATATGCCGCGCTGCTGGCGGAGAAAAAGGCGGCTTACGCCGATTTCCGCAAGGCGCGGGAGGATATGAAGGAGCTGCTGACCGTCCGGGCCAACGTGCAGAAGCTCATGGGCTATGAGGCCCAGGAGCAGGAAAAGGAAGCGGACCGCCGGGAAGAGGAACGCTGATTTTTCACCGTTCCAGAGGACCGCAGGCCTGTCAAAAAAGCGTTCCGAAGGAACGCGCAGCCAGCCCCGCCAAGGGGCTGTTCAAAGGGGTTTGGGGGCGCTGCCACCAACAAGCAGATTGGACCTCCCGCCCACGGCGGGAGGTCCAATTTCGCATCGTGGGTCCCACGATGCCCTGCTTGCCCGTTTCTCTGTCCCCCGTTTTCCCCGTTCCCCAGCCCTTACTGTATTATAAATCTCGCTCCTTCACCGTTAGGAAAATCTTAATAAAATCTCAGCAAAAAAATAAAGAATCAACAGCAAAATCGTGATACAATACTGTCGGTTTGGTGCCAAAACTATAATAATTTGCTGTAAAGTAGCGTTTTAGACGAAAGGATTCTATCCAAGATGAAAAATAAAAAAATGTCGATTATCGCAGCCCTTGTAGCAGTATTCCTGATTATTGGGCTTGCGACGGCCTTTCTCACCTCGACGACAAAGCAGCCTAATCCCCAGCCCTCCCCGCCAGAAACTATGGAACTAACCCCCAGCAGTACGACAGACCAGGAGGGCCAGAATATTACGGAACCCCCTTCTTCCACAGATCGCTTTGAGGGGATGTATACCTTTTCTGTTCAGGTTGCGGAGGGTAGAGAATTAACAATAGTGTTGGATTCAACCGAACCCCAGGAGGAATACTTTTCCGTGGATCAAGTCCTGGTCTATGAGGGAGAAGAACTGATTCAGACCATTCTTCCAGAGGATGTTCCGGCAGTAGAGGATCATGCTTGGGATGGTTTGTATGTGAACCAGAATAGTGCAGTTGGAGAGCCGGATATTCGTGATCTGAACTTTGATGGTGCGGAGGATTTTGGTCTGCTGGCAGTTAGCTCTTATCCGCACAACGTACCATATAGCTATTTCCTGTGGAATCAAGAGACAGACCGCTTTGCATATGGGTTTACCTTGTGTGGTAGCGGTGCATTGGAAATCGACCTGCAAAACCGGCAGTTGATTGAGGAAGAACACGATGTACTTGGTTCCTACGAAACGGTCTACGCCTACGCTGAGGACGGTTCTCTCCAGAAACAATAACATCTGGATTAGATTTTGCGTCAGTAGAAATCGAAACAAAGACTTGGCGGGCAATCGAAGTCCCGCCGGGTCTTTTTGCATCATAGGAAGAAACGAACGGCATTGAATTTGCTTTGAGATGTGTGCTATCCTTGCAGAGCAAACATCGAAGCAGTATAATATAGTTGCAACAACCTGATGTTAAGAAATCCAGTGGAACCCATCAGCCCACAAAACAGAGAACTCAAAAAATGTTTGATAGAATGTCTTTGACTACGGTTATAGAAAAGAGGTCACCCAATGCCCGACAAAATTTTAGTAGTTGATGATGAACCGGAAATTTCTGATTTGGTGGAATTATATCTCCAAAACGAGAATTACGAGGTCTTTAAGTTTTACTCGGCTAAGGATGCCCTTGCCTGCATTGAATCCACTGAGCTTGATTTAGCCATTCTGGATATTATGCTGCCGGAGGTGAACGGCTTTGCCCTCTGCCAGAAAATCAGGGAGCGGCATACTTATCCTGTCATCATGTTGACAGCCAAGGACGCGGAAACCGACAAAATCACCGGCCTGACCCTGGGAGCGGATGATTATGTCACAAAGCCTTTTCGCCCTTTGGAATTGGTAGCGCGGGTAAAGGCCCAGCTCCGGCGGTATAAACGATATAACCCCGCCCAGACTTCCGGCCAGGAACAAGCATCCGATTTGCTCCTGCACTCTGGCCTGGAAATGAATACGGGTACTCATGCTTGCTTTTTGAATGGGAAGCCGCTTTCCCTGACCCCAACCGAATTTTCTATTTTACGCATTTTATTGGAACGCAAAGGAAAGGTTGTCAGCTCCGAGGAGCTGTTTCACGAAATTTGGAAGGACGAGTATTACAGCAAAAGCAACAATACAATCACCGTTCATATCCGGCATTTGCGTGAGAAGCTGGGCGATACCATAGACAGTCCAAAATATATTACAACAATATGGGGAGTGGGGTATAAAATTGAAACGTAAATTACGAAAAATTCCTTATCTGATTGTCTTAATCTTAATCAGTATTGCGGCTTGCATAGTACTTTATTTCCTTGTTGATAAAGTATGGAACGGCAGCTTTGTGGACTGGTTTGAGTGGAACTTCATGCAGACACGCAACGCTTATCTTCCAGAGGCTGGACAAGAAGCGATTATCCGCGAGCCAATGTGGTGGAAGGTGAAGCGTCTGGTGCTTGGGGCCGTAATTGGGACTGTTGCAATAGGAATTATCATTGGCTTTTTTGCGTCATATTTTCATGCTAAAGCAGAAAAACGAAAATCTGTAACCAACATCGGCAAGATGCTCCGAGACTATATGAAACAAGAGAGTGAAAGTTCTGATATGTTTCCGCAAGAGTACGCAGAAATCGCCGCGCAGATGGCAGAAATCAGGACAGCCATGCTCCGCAGCGAACAGGCCCTCCGAAATGAGGCCGCGCAGAAGAATGACTTGGTAACATATCTGGCTCACGACTTGAAAACGCCCTTAACCTCCGTTATTGGCTATTTAAGTCTGCTGGACGAAGCGCCCGATATGCCGCCAGAGCAGAAAGCAAAATATACCCATATTGCGTTGGACAAGGCAAACCGCCTGGAACGGTTGGTAAACGAGTTTTTTGAAATCACCCGGTATAATTTGCAGCAAATCACGCTGGAGCAAGAGCAGATTGACCTTTACTATATGCTGGTGCAGATGGTGGACGAATTTTACCCCATCCTGTCCGCAAAAGGAAATACCGCTGTTCTTCATGCTGATGAAGATTTGAGCGTCTGCGGCGATCCGATGAAGCTGGCCCGTGTATTCAATAACATTTTGAAAAATGCGGCGGCATATAGCTTTCCAAATTCTGAAATCATTATCTCCGCCGAAAAGAAGGACAAGCAAATGGTGATCTCCTTTGAAAACCAGGGGCCGACAATCCCGGAGGAAAAGCTGTCCATGATATTTGAGCGTTTCTATCGGATGGACGAGGCCCGCGGCTCCAACGCGGGCGGGGCCGGACTTGGGCTTGCGATTGCAAAGGAGATCGTCACCCTCCATCATGGAACGATCACAGCCGAAAGCCATGAAAATGCAACGGTATTTACCGTATCGCTGCCTATCACTAATTAGGAAAACATCAATCTCCTGTTAGGATTTTCTTAGGAAACCAACAATAAAATATTAAAGCATGATCCGATTGCTCTTGATATGATTTTCATACCGAGGGCAATCGGATTTTTACATTCAAAGAAGGTACGATATGAAAAAACTCAATATAGCGGTCATATTTGGCGGCTGTTCCCCGGAATACAGTGTTTCGCTGGAATCAGCCCACGCGGTTATCACGCACATGGATCGGACAAAGTATTCCCCTGTGCTGGTGGGCATTTCCCCCAAAGGGAATTGGCTCCATTTCACCGGCGCGGTGGAGAAAATCAAGCAGGATACCTGGAACAACCCTGACGACTGCGCCCCGGCCCTGGTATCTCCTGACCGGGACGCCCCTGGGCTTTTGGTTCAGACAACTGCTGGCGTGGAGAAGATTTCTTTAGACGCCGCTTTCCCTGTTCTGCATGGACGCAACGGCGAGGACGGGACGGTGCAGGGGCTTTTTGAATTGGCGGGTATTCCGCTGGTGGGGTGTGGTGTGCTGGCCTCGGCGCTGTGCATGGACAAAGACCGGGCGCACAAGTTGGCACAGGCCGCTGGCATCACGATACCTTTCTCCACTGTACTGACAAAGAAAGCCAGAAAGGATGCTTTCGCTCATGCTGAAAAGCTGGGGTATCCGCTGTTTGTAAAACCTGTCCGGGCTGGTTCCTCCTACGGCATCACAAGGGTTGCGGAACGCGGCGAACTGTCTGCGGCTATGGAGCTGGCCTTTGAATATGATGACCACATCATTTTGGAAGAAGCGATCTCCGGCTTTGAAGTCGGGTGCGCCGTTTTGGGGAATGACACCTTAACGGTTGGGGAACTGGACGAGATTGAACTGGCGGATGGCTTCTTTGATTTTACAGAGAAGTACACGCTGAAAACCTCCGCAATCCATGTCCCGGCCCGCATTTCCCCTGCGAAAACGGCAGAGATGAAAGAAGCCGCCCAGCGAATTTACAAGGCCCTTGGGTGTCAGGGATTTGCGAGGGTGGATATGTTTTTGGACAAGGCTGGCAGGGTGGTTTTTAACGAGGTCAATACCATCCCCGGCTTTACCGCCCACAGCCGTTATCCCAGCATGATGAAAGCGGTTGGAATGTCTTTTGAACAGGTCATTTCCAACGTGATTGAATTGGCGGTGAACGGATGAACAGCTTGATTTTGGTCAACAGTCAACACGCATATTCGCCGGACACCAAGCAAGACCTGATTCCTGTCCATGAAGATCAACCCGATATTCTGCTGGAACGGGAGGCGGTTTGCGCCCTGTCCAGCATCATGGAGCAGTTGGGCGGCTGGGAGTTTATTGTTCCTGTGAGCGGTTGGCGCTCCTTGGAGGAACAGCTTGAAATCTATGCAAAATCGCTCCAGGAGAACGGCCCGGAGTTTACAGCGAAATTTGTAGCCATGTCCGGACACAGTGAGCATCAAACAGGGCTGGCAATCGACCTGGGGCTGCGTCAGCCGGACATTGACTTCATCCGTCCGGCTTTTCCCTATGAGGGCATCTGCCAAAAGTTTCGGGAACTGGCCCCAGCTTTCGGTTTTATTGAACGCTACCCGGCGGGGAAAGAGCATATTACCGGCATCGCTCATGAACCGTGGCATTTCCGCTATGTTGGTATGCCCCATTCAGAGATCATGACCTTTAAGGGGCTGACATTGGAGGAATATCTGGCATGAAGATACAGGCGGCGCTGATCCATTGGTCGAGAGGCGAGAACCTAGGACTGTACTGGAAATTCTTTTGGTGGAGAAAACAGTGTTCAGTGCGTATTGTCCGGGATATGTTGACCTTCTTCTTGAACCGAATGGCCCACCGGCATGGCGGCTACATTGGGAACGGAGCCAAGTTTGACAGTAAGCCCATTCTGCCTCATGGACTTCATGGCGTCTATATTTCCCGTTACGCCCATATCGGGGCTGATTGCTGGATTTATCAGAATGTCACCATTGGCTCGGTTGACAGGAAAGCCCCGCAGATTGGAGATCACTGTTTGATTGGAGCTGGCGCAGTTGTTATCGGTGGCATCAAAATTGGTGATTATGTAAAAATTGGAGCTGGTGCGGTGGTCTGTACGGATGTGCCGAGCCATTCAACCGTAGTGTCTCAACCTTCAAGAATCATTGTCAGGGGGGCCGGAGCATGACGGAGTTTTATCAGGGCCGCGCCTGGATTGAATTGAGCCGGACCGCTCTGCGGCATAACGTGGAACAGCTTCAAACTCTGCTACCTCCAAACTGCGCGTTAATGCCTGCGGTCAAGGCAAATGCCTATGGACATGGCGCTGTTTTGATTGCCAGAGAACTCAATACCCTGGGCGTAAATGCCTTTTGCGTTGCCACTGTTTTTGAAGGGATAGAGCTACGGCAAGGCGGAGTTGCGGGGGAAATCCTGATACTCGGATATACGCATCCCCAATATGTCCCGCTCCTTGTTCAATATCATCTGACACAGACTATTTTGGACTATCCCTATGCGTTAGAGCTGAACGCCTGCGGCCAGATCATCAACGTCCATATCAAATTGAACACCGGGATGCACCGGCTGGGGGAGAATTGCGAAAATCTGGATAAAATTCAGCGGATATTTGCTTGCCAGTTTCTTCACATAGAGGGAGTTTATACCCATTTATATGAAGATGATCTTTCCCTGCCATCAAACAGAGAAGCCGCCCTAACGCAAGGCAGAGCCTTTTATCAGGCGATAAACCGCCTAAAACACATTGGCTGTCAAATCCCCAAGGTCCACATTCTTGCCAGCAGCGGCCTGCTCCATTGTTCTGAAATCGGTGGTGACTACGCACGAGCCGGGATTGCGCTCTACGGCCAGTTGAGTACAACCGATGAATGGAAGAAAGCCGGTGTTGTGTTGAAATCAGTCCTCTCGCTGAAAGCCCGAATAACCTTGATAAGAGAGATTGCACAGGGAGAGGGTGCTGGGTACGGGCATCAATTTCAAGCAAAACGAAATACAAAAATTGCGGTCGCCGCCATTGGGTACGGAGACGGAATACCCCGTTGCTTATCCAATGGCGTCGGAGCCGCATTAGTCCAAGGGTATGTAGCGCCGATTGTGGGACGTATTTGCATGGATCAGACCTTGCTGGATGTGACGGATATTCCATCCGTTGTTTCTGGAGATACTGCGGTGTTTATCGGAGCATCCGGGGAGCGGGAGATTACGGCCTGCGATGTTGCGGAACAGGCCGGGACAATCTCAAATGAAATATTGAGCTGTTTGGGCAGACGATTGGATCGAGAGTGGGCAACTATGGCTTAATCCGATACCTACATACGGTCTACAATGTTCGTCTCTCCTATGTTTATCAGCTCATTTGCCATAGCGCGTACAGCGGCCAGGACCAGCCGCCGCCCCTGTTCCGGGCAAGCCCGGTAAAGCCCAGCGATCTCCTGGATTTCGCGCTCAAACTGTTCATCTGCCGGATTGAAGATTGCATCAAAGGAAGTGCCAAGTGCCGTTATAATCGTATAAAGCACCTCGAATGACGGATTTGCTTCTCCCTTTTCGATTCCGGCGATGTGGCGAGTAGAGAGCTTTGTCAACTCTGCCAATCGTTCCTGTGTGTATCCTCGTTCCTTTCGGATCGCCCTTAACCGCGCTCCACCCTTTACTAAGACATCATTCGGCATAGTTCTTCACCTCTACTGTATTGTATAGTTCGGAAAGCGCAAAATGAATCCCCATACACTTCCGACTATTAAGCAATATATTTCCGATTCTTGCCGAACTTTTCAAGAAAAAACGATTCCGGGAGGCTGTCAAAAAAAACGGCAGCTTTGCGGAACGCTTCTGTGCGCTCAAACACCATAGCCGCCGTTTAAGGAGATGGCTATGGTGCTTTTGCTTTATATGCTGGAGCTGTTCCGGCTGCTCCAGACAGGTGAATTGTCAAAAAAATCCTTGCGGATAGTACGACCTATTCTGCCCATCAATCGGAACTGTATAGGCATGTAAGCAAGAACTATCACTCAGACACACGGCAGAAGGCCGGGTACTCAACGGAAGTACCCGGCCTTCTGCTTTGTCGAATCCTGGGGAAAGCAGTCTGCCCCTGCGGGTGTCGCGGCCCGCCTGACCTCCATTTCAATTTTGCGTCCGTAGGCCCTTACAAATGAAATGGAGGAAATTATGTTTGATACCAAGAGCGATTTTGCTTTGAATAAATTTGACCAGGACGCTATTGTATGCAGGAGCGTCACCGGCGTACATATCCGGCTGACCCGCGAGGACTTTGCCAGTGAGGAAGAATTTTTCCGCTGGAAGGTCTGGTCCGACGGCGACTACTACGACACCGAAAAAGACGGGCGCGGCTTCTACGACAACAGCCTCCCCCTGGACCCCCGTGTGGACAAGCTGGGAGCGGTCCCTTCCGTCGAGGCGGACATCCTCACTATGTTGGACGCTGCCGAGGCCAGCGTGGAGCAGACCCGGAGGACCGCCGCCTTGATCGAGCAGATCAAGAGCTGCCTGACCGGAACGCAGTACCGCCGTCTCTGGATGCTCTATGCCCAGAAAATGAACGTGACCGCCATTGCCAAGGCGGAGGGCATCTCAAAAGCGAGTGCATCCAGGTCCATCAGCGCCGCGCTGAAAAATATTTCTGCTTTTTTCCCAGAAGGGGGCGAAAATAGGTAACAAACGCCCCTCTTTTTTGTGATAGGTGAAAGGTGCGTTTCCCCCCATCACCTTCACGAACCTTCAAAATTGAATACACGGTATTGCAGGCACAAAACCCATGTGAACAGCGGTAAAAGGTGCGCCGCCAAGACGCCAGCTTCAGGAGGTGAATGGACAAGCTGGCCGAGCGATCTACGCACACTTTCAACCGGCTCTGGCAGGCCGGGACGCGATGACAGCATGGAGGACAATGAGACTTGCTCACGCCCGCTCACAGACTTGAAGCGGAACCCTGCGGCGCACGTTCAGAACGACGCTGTGGAGTTATGACAGCTGTGCCAACAGCGGCCTGCAATATCCCCCTCGCCGGGGGCGCGTGGCAAATGCGGCGAGTTTGAAAGCAGCTAAAACCGAATCAGCCGCGCCGGAATACCGCCCGCCTTATGTTATGCGGACACAGCATTTTCCGGCGCGGCTGTCCTGTTTCAAAGGAGGATACAGGACTATGCGTAATGCGATTATTCAGCTGTCGAACAGCGGGTGCGCCCCGGCTGTGCAGCCCTTTGGGGCTGGGAAACTCGGCATGACGATAGACGAGGCTGCCGACTGCACCGGCATTGGCCGGAACACGCTGCGGAAGCTGGTCTCCTGGGGAAAAATCCCCGTCCTGCGGATCGGGCGCAAGACCATCATCCGCGTCGATGTCATCAGCGCCTTTATGGAGATCAACCAGGGGTGCGACCTGCTGGACTGCGCCCAGGTGCAGCAAGTGACCTGACTTGAAAATACGGACGGCATGTTTGCAACGGCTGTGGCTCTCTGTTATAATGTGACCATCACATCACGACAGTGACCTTTGCCGCCATCGAAAGGAGTACAGCTATGGCAAAAGGTTCTGTTAGAAGAAAGGGAAAGAAGTGGTACTACCGCTTTTACGTCGAGGACGCCAGCGGCAACCGCATCCAGAAGGAGTTTCCCGGAACGGAGAGCAAGAGCGAAACGGAGTCCCTGCTCCGCAAGGCGATGGAGGATTACGAGACCACGATGTTTCTTGCGGAAGCCAAGAACATCACCCTGGGCGATATGCTGGACATGTGGGTGGAGGAGGACTTAAAGCCCGGTTCTCTGAGCAACGGAACAGTCATGGCCTATCAGTCCACCGTCAGCCGGATCAAGCAGCATCCCATCGGCAAGCGCAAGCTGAAAACCGTCACCGCCGACCATCTGCAAGCCTATATGGACCTGTTGAGCTTCGGCGGCACAAATCCTGACGGTACACCGGCAAAGGCGCTGAGCGTCGGGTACATCCGTCTGTACTCTGCCGTCCTTCAAAATTCCTTCCGCTTCGCGGTCTTTCCCAAGCGCCTGATTACCTTCAATCCCATGCAGTATGTGGTCCGCCGGTCCAAAGGCGATGACTACGACCTGTTTGAGAGCGGGGCCGATCAGGAGGGCGCGATTCCTACCATCACCCATGAGCAGTATCAAAGCCTGACCGATTTCCTAAAAGCCAAGAATAACCCCGCGCTTCTCCCCATCCAGATCGCCTACTACACCGGGCTTCGGATTGGCGAGGTCTGCGGGCTGACATGGCAGGACATTGATCTGAAAGAACAGTGTCTGACGGTCCGCCGCAGTATGCGCTACAACGGGACGCGGCACAAGCTGGAGGTCGGGGCCACCAAGCGGAAGAAAATCCGAACCGTGGACTTCTGCAACGCCCTGGCGGATATTCTCCAGCAGGCGAAGCGGGAGCAGGCGCGGAACAGTCTCAAATATGGGGCGCTTTACCGGCTCAACTACTGCAAAGAGGTCAAGGAAAAGAACCGTACCTATTACGAGGTCTACATGCTGCCCAGGACGGAGGCCACACCGGAGAAGGATAAATACCTGTCCTTTGTGTGCCTCCGGCCTGACGGGGCCATCGAATCCCCCAGCACCGTCAGCCTCATGTGCCGGAGGGCCAAGGAGAAGGTCCCCGGCCTGGAGGACTTCCACTTCCACATGCTGCGGCACACCTTCACCAGCAATCTCCTCTCCTACGGCGCGGCCCCCAAGGATGTGCAGGAGCTGTTGGGGCACTCGGATGTCAACACGACCATGAACATCTATGCCCACGCCACCAGAGAGGCAAAGCGTTCCAGCGCAAGGCTTCTGGACAAGGTAGTGAGCAGCGGCTGACGAGGTTTTCCCTTAAATTTTCTCGCAAGGGAAAAATCAAGGGAAAAGGGCAGGCGGGTAAACCTCAAAGCCCTTGAAAACACTGGGTTTCCGAGGGATAGAGGTCCTGTTGATTGACAAATCGAAATTTGGAGGTGTTTATGCGTATGGAGAAGAAAGCTAGACGGTCTGGAATGGACCCCATCGTTACTTTAACGCTGATTTTTGTCGTATTAAAAGCAACGGGATTGATTTCGTGGTCCTGGTTGTGGGTACTAAGTCCAATCTGGATTACGTCCTTGTTTTTCGCCGTTATCTTTTCCGCCATTTTGGTCGGCGGACGAATTGTTAAAGGAAAATGGTAAATTCCAGTTTATCGGGCAGTCCTCCCCCAGCAGAACCAACGGGGGCAGGCCGCCGGCCCGCCCCCGCTTCATCTGAACCATGGATACCGCGCCTGTCCGCCCTCCGGCGGAAAAATCCCTCCGCCTCACAGCCCGGTCCTCAAATCAGCCGGATTTCCCCGTCGGCCAGAGCGGCGTTGCAGGGGGTCAGGCGGCGCTCAAAGCGGTGGCTGGCCTCTCCGATGGTCAGGACGGTGCCGGGGTAGACCACGTCGCAGGCCATGCGGCGGACGCCGGGCCCCTTGGGGTCCGACTCCAGACGCTCCCGCTCCTTCTCCAGCTTTTTCAGCCTGCCCCGGTTTCCGATCAGCTGCATCCGGATGCGGCTCATGCGGCTGAGCTTGTCGGGGCTGTCCGGGCGGCGCTCCAGCGTCTCCATCTCCGCCTCCAGCCCCCGGGTCTCCTCCGTCAGCTGCTCATAGTCAAAGCTGCCGCAGGGCAGGCCCCCCAGAAGGATATTGGTCTGGCTCTCCGTCTGGGAGCCGATGACGCCGGCGCTGACCTCATGGGCAGCCCGCACCGTTCCCCCCAGAATGGTCATGCGGCCGGAACGGACCTCCACGCTGCCGTCGCAGTATACGTCACAGTTGATGAGACTGTCGGTGTGCAGGGTTTCTTTTACGTAGATGCAGCTGTTCTCCAGATATTTGGCATAGAGATTCCTCTGGGCCCGAATCACCGCCCGGTCGTCCCCCTGGACGCCCTGGGCCACCACCACGTCGCCGCCGGCCTCCACCGTGCAGGCCTCCACCACGCCGTCCACGGTGATGCTGCCCATGGCCCGCACCGCGAAGCCGCTGCGGATGTCCCCGTGAATCAGCACGTCCCCCAGGAAATTGATGTTGCCCACGGAGTAGTCCACATCCCCCGGAATCTCCATCAGGGGTTTGACGTGGAAGCAGGAGGCGTTAAACTCCACATGGCCCGCCATGGTGGCCAGCAGCAGCCCGCCGTCCCCGGAGAGCTGGGTATTCCGCCCCCTGGGCACCGTGGCCGCCCGGCCGTCCCGGGCCCGGATTTCCCGGCCGTCCACCGTCTGGCCCGGCACGCCCCTGGTGGGCGCTATGATGCGGCAGATTTCGCCGCCCTTTTCGATGTTGCTGATAAAATCCACCGAGGCGTAATCCACCCGGTTATGTTCATCCACCGCCAGTGTCCGTTCCGTGGTCCGGGGAAAGAGGTCCACCACCCGCCCGTCTGCGCCGTGGACAGGGGGCGTCCCCCGGGCGGCGGTAAACAGGCGGAAATAGCGCTCCGTCTCCTGGGGCAGGCGGTCCAGCAGGGCTTCGTCGACGCCGAAGCACACCTTCTGTTCCTCCAGAGCCTCTGTCAGCATGGCCCTGTCCAGCTTCCGGCCCGCCCCCACAGGGGGATAGACCAGCAGCCACGCCGTGAGCCCGTCGCCGGAGACGGCAGCCATCACCTGGGCGTCCAGACAGGGCGGCGTTTTCTGCTCCCCCTGCCCCTCCTGTCCCCCCGGCGCTCCGGATTTCTTCCCGCTCTTCCGGGGATAGACGGCGTCCAGGCGCTGGTTGGCCGTGACGTTGATTTTCATCTGAAGCCGCCGCAGCTCCTTTTCCGCCTCGTCCTCCGGCAGAATCTCCGCCCCCGGCTCCTCCAGATACAGCACGGGCCGGGGCGCCCAGCCCAGCTGCTCCCGGTAGTCCTGCCAGAGCAGCTTCAGCGCGTGCCCCTCCGGCAGCTGGAGCTCGTGCCGGGACGGCGGCGGGGGCCCGTCCCGAACCTCGGGAGCCGGTTCCTCTCTCGCCTCCGGCTGTACAGGGGGTTCTTCCTCCTTCGGCCCGGAGCGGAACATCCGGACCAGGGCCGAGTTTTTCAGCTTCTCTTTCATGTTGGCCGCCACGCCGTACACCTCCTTGATGCCGCCTTTTCCGGCGGCGCCTGCATCCTGGGGGCCGGGTCATCGCGGGGAATCTGTGGTGTCCGGCAGTCTGTTTCCTGCTGGACTTTCTCTCTTTTCTTTATTATAATGGATACAGACCCGTTCTGACAAGAGCGAATTTCCCAAAATACCCAGACAAATCCATCCCGTTTCCGGAAAGGGGGCCCCTATGCGGCATTCCGAATACTACACGGACGATGTCCTGCGCTTTTTCCGGGACCGCCCCCTGGAGCTGGCCCTGTATGAGGACCTGTTCCGCCGCCTGGAGGAGGCATTCCCCGACGCCCTGGTCAAGGTGCAGAAAAGCCAGATCAGCTTTTACGGGCGGCATCTCTTCGCCGCCGTCTCCCTGCCCCTCCGCCGGAAAAAGGACTGGCCGGAGAACAGCATTCTGGTCACCTTCGGCCTCTCCTGTCAAAAGCAGTCCCCCCGAATCGCCGTCGCCACGGAGCCCTATCCCAACCGCTGGACCCACCACGTTCTTGTCTCCGCCCCCGGGCAGATCGACGGCGAGCTGCTGGACTGGCTGAGAGAGGCCTGGCAGTTCTCCGAGAGCAAGGGGGGCCGGTCCTGATGGAGCATACCGCCCACGAGCTGCGGGAGGCCCGCCGGTCCATCGCCTCCACCCTGATGAAGTGCGAAAAGGCTCTTGAGAAGCTGACGCCGGGGAAATCCCAGCACACCTTGACCGCCCGGCGGATCGCCGCCTTTCAGATTGCCCTGGAGCTGATTGACCGGGCCCTGCTGTCTCAGCGCCTGTTTAAAATCTCCCCGCGCACGTCTTGACCGTGTATTTTCCGCCCTGACTGCGTTAAAAATCCTTGCCATCCGTCAGGATGCCTGCGGATTTTTGCCTTGCAGGACAAAAAATCCCCTCGCCAATACGCACACGTTGAGATATTAAACAGGCTCTCAGGAATAACCCCAAAAGCGGCCGCGCCCCTCGGCGCGGCCGCTTTCTGCCGTTCCCTGCTCTCACACCGGGAGGGATGTGTCCGCCCCGTCCGGCGCGGAACAGGCCGGCCAAAGGCGCTCAGGGCCGCGGACTCACAGCCTCAGCGTCCCGATGGCCTCCCGCATCTGGGCCGCCGAGGCCTCCAGCTCCGCCTGCTCCTCCCGGCTCAGGGGAATCTCCAGAATCTCCTGGACCCCCTCCCGCCCCACAATGGACGGCAGGCTCAGGGCCAGGCCCTCCATGCCGTACTGGCCGTTCAGGGCCACGGAGACCGGCAGCACCGCCCGTTCATCCTTGACGATGCAGGCGGCAATCCGGCCCACCGCCATGGCGATGCCGTAATAAGTGGCCCCCTTCCTTCGGATAATCTCATAGGCGCTGTCCCGGACCTCCCGATAGAGCCGTTCCCGCTCCTCCCGGCCCAGGTCCTGGCCCCGGATGCGGCAGAAATCCTCCAGGGCCAGTCCGGACACATTGGCCTCGCTCCACACGGCCAGCTCACTGTCTCCGTGCTCACCGATGATGAAGGCGTGGATGTTCCGGCTGTCCACCCGCAGCTCCGCCCCCAGGAGCTGCTTGAGCCGCCCGGTATCCAGCACGGTGCCGGAGCCGATGACCCGCTCCCTGGGATAGCCCGACAGCTTCCACGCGGCGTAGGTCAGCACGTCCACCGGGTTGGACACCACCAGCAGGATGCCTCCGAACTGCCGGGCGGTGATCTCCCTGAGGACAGACCGGAGAATCTCCGTGTTTTTTCCAATCAGGTCCAGCCGGGTTTCCCCCGGCTTCTGGTTGGCCCCGGCGGTGATGACTGCCAGGGCGCAGTCCGCCAGATCGTCATAACCCCCCGCCGTAATCTCCATGGCCGCGCCGTAGGGCAGGCCGTCCCGCAGGTCCATGGCCTCTCCCTCCGCCTTGTCCCGGTTCGCGTCCAGCAGCACCAGCCGGGAAAACAGCCCCTGCTGCAAAAACCGGAAGGCGATGGACGCCCCCACCTGACCGCAGCCTACAATTGCCGCTTTTCTGGGATCAATTTTCATGAAACTCCTCCTTTCCTGTCTCTATTTGGCCCCCTTTTCCCGAAAATATACAGAGGCAAACCGGCAAAAACCCCGCCCTCCGGCAATTGAAAACCGGTTTGAGGCGTGTTATAATAGAGTCCGGCCCGCCCCCGGAGGGCCTGGACTCTACTGATGGAGGGATGCCTGGTGAACAAGCGGCTTCGCAAAATCCTGACAATCGTGTTCGCCCTGATTTTCGTGGGCAGTCTCTGCGGACTGCTCTGGAACGAGCTGGACCGGCAGAAGGGAAAAGAGGCGTATGAGGAGGCGGAAACCCTGGTGGGAGAACCGGATTTCTCCGCTCTGCCGCCCCCTACCCTGGACCCCCTTCCCCAGCCGGGGGAGGCCCCCGACTCCGAGGAGCCGGCCCCGGTCTACGTGGACCCCTACGCCGATCTTCTGCGGAACATGGATTTTTCCGCCCTGCGGGAAATCAACTCCGACGTGCTGGGCTGGCTGCTGGTGCCCGGCACCAATATCTCCTATCCCCTGCTCCAGGGCCGGGACAATGACCAGTATCTGCGGCACACCTGGAAGAAGAATTACAGCGTGGTGGGCTCCATCTTCCTGGAGAGCGCCAACAGCAAAGACCTCAGCGATTTCAACACCATCGTCTACGGACACCGGATGCGGAACGGCACCATGTTCGGTTCTCTGAAATACTATAAAAACCTCAGCTACTGGAACTCTCACCCCTGCGTCTACATCACCGACGACAACGGAAGCCATAAATACAGCATCTTTGCTGCCTATGAGGTCAGTACCTCCGGCCTGACCTACCGGCTGAGCTTTTCCGGCGACCAGTCCAAGCAGGAATTCATCGACTTCTGCCTCTCCCAGTCCGTCATCGACACCGGACTGGTTCCCACGGTCAACGACCAGATTCTCACCCTGTCCACCTGCACCGGCCAGGGCCACGCCACCCGCTGGGTGGTTCAGGCCTATCAGGCAGGTCCCCCGCCTGAGGAGCCTGAACCCGAACCTGCTCCCGAACCCGAGCCTCCCGCCGAAACGCCTGCGGAAACCCCTCCGTCTGAGGAGGAAATCGACTGGGGCATCGAGATTCTGCCCCCGGCTCCCCAGCCTGACGCCGAAGACGGTTCCGGCGGGGAACAGGACGGCCTCTCTTCGAACTCCTCGGACGCTTCGGGCTCTTCGGATACTCCGGACCCCGGCGGTGAGCTTCAGGACGGCCAGAACACTCAGAACGCCCAGGATGCCCAGAACGTCCAGGATGCCCAGAACGTCCAGGACCCTCAGTCCCCCGGAGAAAATCCCTGAGCGCAGGCCCTGCGGAAAGAATCCTCTTCGACCCTTCGCCCCAAAGATCCTTGAACGGAATCAGAATTCCCGGCTGTCCCACAGGGGGCAGTCGGTTTTTTCCGCCCGATTTTCTCTTTCGGCGGTCTTTGCCGCTCCTCTCTGCCGGAAACAGGAGCCGCCTTCCGCCGGAGCGCAAAAAAGATATCCGGCTTTCGCCGGATATCTTTTTTAAGTACGCTTACCGCGCCGCTTTTTCCTTGGATCTGCGGCCCGTGGCCATCAGGACGATCATGCCGCCGCCGCTCAGAACGGCCAGGCCCAGCCAGACCATCATCATGGCGGTGTCGCCGGTCTCCGGAGGCATTCCGCCCAGAGGCACGCCCTCGTCCTCGATTTCCTCCTCAGTGGGAGGCGGCAGTTCCGTCAGGGGGACGGCGGGATCTTCGATCTCCACATCAGGGGCAGGTGCGGGGGGCGTTCCGCCTCCACCGCCGCCGCCTCCGCCTCCGCCGGGAGGCGTGGGACGGTCGGGCACATCGGCCAGCGTGTCGGCATAGAAGATCCAGTCGATATAGGCCGCCTTGTCGGCAAATTCATTTCCGGCCTCGATATCAACGCTCAGCTCCACCTGAAGCTCCACTTCATGGCCGGGGGCAAAGGTCCCCAGCAGCGCCCCTGCGGCGGTGGCGCCCAGCTGTGCGCCGGCGGTCTCAGAGGGGTCCTGGCCGATGGCTCCCGGGTTGGAGCCCATCGTAAGGCCCTGGCTGATGAGGCGGCGGTTTCCGCCTTCCACCTGATACACGCTGACGGTGAGATACTCCAGCATATCCTGATCGTTGGTTTTGCCGGCCTCGCTCTTGACGTGGAGGCCGTCCGCCGTCTCCTCGCACTCACGGGCATAGAGGAAAATGCGGTAGCTGTTCTGATTCAGGGCGGCGGCCCGCACGGAGATGGTCTTGCTCACCCGTGTGTCGCCGGGCATCAGGTTCCGGAAGTCTCCGGCCTCATCCTGAAACAGGTTTGTGGTGCCGTCGTTGGTTGCGATGGAAAACCGGGGAGACCCGTTGGCCTCGGAAAGGGTCACGCCGGACTGAACCGCCAGGGTTCCCCGGACCGCCAGAGCGCCGTTGGTCAGGCTCACTGCTAGGGCCAGGGCCAGAAAGGCGGTCAGAACACGGGAAATCTTTTTCGTTTTCATGTTGTCCGCCTCCTTTTAGTCTGCCGTGATGGGTGCAATTCCCGGCGCACCCCAGGCATCCTCAACAGCTTTGTCAGATGCCTGGATAGCCTGGCTGAGGATGGTCACCTGGAGCCGCGCATTCACGGGGCCCATGTTTTCATTGGGAGCACAGCTGTTAATCAGAACCGGGCTCTTCTCTCCAGCCTTAACAACGTCTTTGCAATACCAGAAACCGTCACCTTTCTGTGTCCAGTCAACGTTATTGATGCTGATTGTATAATCAGTATCAATGGCCGGGGACAGGGCCGAAACATTGCCATTCTCTTCAATCCAGTTTACGACAATCTTAGCGCGAATATAGGTGTCGATGTTGCTTTTTTCTGCGGAAATCTGGACATTTTCTTTCAAGATGCCATCGAACTTCTCTTCTGTGGTAGTCGTCACCTCGCCGGGCTCGAAGACGTTGGTCCTGGTCTCGCTCTGGGCAATCAGATAGGCCAGGGTGCCGCCCACGGAAACGGACAGGATCATGACCAGCGAAAGCACCAGCAGCACCGCCCGCTTTGACATATGGCTCAGCTTCTTGATTCGTTTGCCTCTATACATAACTGGTCACCTCCTTAATCTGTGGTCTCCGGGCCATCCGGAATTTCATCGTTGTGTCCGGTCTCCCGCTCTTCGGGGAGGCTCGCGTCATCAAGGGTCTGAGGCGTCGCGCCCGGATTCCTGGTGTTAAAGGTATTCACCTTCACGTCCTCGCTGGACAGCCACTTGTCGTTAGCCAGCGTGTTTGCGAAGAAAGCCGTTCCGCTGGAACTGGAGGCCGACAGCTCAACATCGCCGCCGCCGGTGCACTCATACCGCCAGGACCAATTGGTATCCTCGGTCACGGTATATTGGCCCACAGGCAGGCCCGTGATGACCTTGCTCGCGCTGGTCACACCCTTGAAGTCATCTTTCTGGCCCATGAAGATGTCCATATCCACAGTCTCTGCCAGGGGGTTGCCGCTGCCCTTGATATGGAAGATAAAGCCATCGTTGCCGCTTCCATCATAGAATCTGTCAACACTCTTGGTCACGGTCAGGTCGCAAGTCTCCACATGCACCCAGAGCTGATGCGGGTCCTTCACCTTTTCTGCATTCTCCAATTCATTGGGGTTACTCAATTTGCAGCCCGAATGGTCCCACTTAAAGGTCACACACTCGTTGATGTTGTGAGGATCGCTCCAGCCGGCGGGGGTATAGTCCGTCCGGTTGTTAATCACCACCTGCACCTTAACCGGCGTGTCCTTCTGGTAGTATGCACCCTCATACAGGTCGCTTTCTCTGGGCGTGTACTGATAGACGATACTAGGCGCTTTCTCGTTCGGCAGTGTAACCTCCGTTCCCGGATAGACCCATCTCACAACAGGCGTATTCATGAAGTACACGTCGCTTTCCGCAGTGCCCTTATAGGTGGTCACATCGGTAAAGGTGATCTCAGGCTTGAACACGTGGACCAGGAACTCGCCGGTCTGAGCGTTGAATCCACTCTGAGTGGGGATATCCACACACGCCGCATGCTCGAACGTCACGATATGCTCGTCATGACCCTCAGCAAACGTGCCGTCATTGTTCCGGTGGGTGATTTTGGTACCGTTGCCGAAGTCGATTTCCGTCACGAAGGCGTAGTAATCCCGGACGGCGTTGTTTGTATCTTCGCCATACAGGGCGTTTACCCGGCCCAGAATCGTGTATTTCAGCCCAGGCGCGTCACCTGTCATCGTGGAATCTTCATCACTGTTTGCCTCAGTGCTGCCGTGCTTCCAAACCACGCTCTCAGGCTTATGATCCGCCACATCTGCTGCAACCGTCAGATACGTCCGCATATCACCGAAGCTGACGGTAGGAGTGAAGACGTTGACGTTGGCCTTTTCATTCCCGGCAAATGTCGCCGTCCCGTTCCCGACAGTGCCGTTCCCGGTGGGCACGACCTCCCGGCTCACGGTGTATGTGCCGTCCTCGGTGCTGGAAATCGTCTGGTTCTCGGGGGCCAGAACCGCCGTATCGCTCAGCTTCGCGTAGTCGGTCTGCCAGGTAAGGCTGCCATAGTCAACATCGGTGTACCCGTTGTCTCCAGCATACTGAACCCGGATGCTGTCGCCCTGATGCAGAGCGTCCGCGTCAGGGGCGGGGTTGCTGTAATAGATGTTCACATCCTGGGGAATCAGCTGAACATTCAGCAGGGAAACGTCCGTCCTGGGAGACGCCACGCTGTTCGCACCGGTATACAGCGGTTTCACGCACGTTCCACCTTCTGTATAAATGCCGGACGCGCCAGACACATTGGTCGGCACCTGGTTACCGCCCCAGAACTCCGGTTTCCGCTCGATGGGGATGGTAATAACCAGCTTCTTGCCTTCCAATCCGTCGCCTTTTTCGATTACATAGTTTTTGCTGAAATCGAAGCCGCTGACATTTATCACATTGTCTTTGGAGTCCACTGTAAGATTATATCCGCTTACCTCGTTCCCGGTTTTGATATCAACAACCTTGGCGGCAGCAACACCTTTCACCTGGAAATAGGGGGTAATGGTATCCCGGACAATCGTCTCCGGTCCCAGTTCCACCTTGGGCTGAATCACATTGCTGATCTGCTCAAAGATGCTGCTTAGGCCTTCCCCGTTGCCGGTACTCAGATAGTGCCCTTCTCCCTCGGTGGCGATTTGATGCATCATGCAGTTGGCATATTTAATCGTCTCGTCATCCCAGGAATAATCCGGTTTGTTGTCCGGGTTAATCAGGTTGGTATCTCCCTTTTCCACATCCTTATTTCCCCACTGGTAACCGACATCCGCGCCGTCCGCGCCGTTGAAAATACCGACAGAATAGATTGTTGCGCCAGAGTTCTTCAAATCCTTCGCAGCATCGACAGCGGAATTTGCCTCCGACACATCAAACGCGGTGCCGCCCTCCACGAAGAGGAAACCGTCCTCACCGCCATTCTGATACTCGTTCGTCTCTCCAGGCCGGCCGTCGGTCAAGAACACCACGACCTTGTTGCGCTCAGCAGAACCCGAAGCGCTCAAAATTTCATATGCTTCCTGCAACCCGGTCTGAGGCCTATTGCCTCCGCTCTGCGCCCCGAATCCAACAGTCTGATCGCTTTGGGTTACAACAGATAAAGGCCGCTGAATGCTTGCGCTGTCATTATAAATTACAACTGCGACCCTGTGCCGGTCACCTTCAGGAAGGTTCTCGTTCTTTTCAGCAATCCCCGCCATAAAGGTGTCTACTGCGTTTTTAAGGGTTTCCTGCCGGGTTGTATAGGACGTCGCTCCGTAATCAGGACAGACAAAATCCGCATTTTCCCTAACAAATCCATCCCGTCCAATATGGCTTGCGTTGTTCGTCACGCCAGACCGCCATACAGGACCAAATACATGTTCATCCCGGGACTTCCCACATTTGGCAGATCCTACGAATTGTACCCGACTGTCATTCTCCCAGTCCAACTCCATAGTATTAACGCCTATGTTATTAGGAAAGTGATTAAACCTAAGTGTACAACCACATGACGTTCCTTTCACATAGTGGCCCACGTGGTTCTGGTCAATCGGCTGGCCGCAGTTCACGCAATAGGTCATCATCAGAGACTGATCCAGCACCAGCACGATATCGGCGGGAACCACATCGGCCTTGGAATAGGCCTCAATGGTCAAAACGCCGTTTTCCAGAGTCTTGTTGGTAACCAGGTCGGCAATCTCGTCCTCCGGCTTCGCCAGCGGGCTTCCGTCCCCACCGTTCGCGTAGGCGGACGAAGCTCTGGCCCGCATGGGCCGGGACACGGTTTGAGACTTCGGCCTTGTCAGGGGCGCCACCTTCGTGTATTCCACGGGAGGCGTAAAGGGCTGCCGGAACGCCGCGCCATCGGGCCTGTTCGGCAGTTCCACCCCTTCCAGCGCCGCCCGGTGGGCCTCCAGCGCCGCGATCTGCTCCTCGGTCAGCAGCGCCCATTCGGCCGCCAGTTCTTCCTCGGTGTACTCCGCCAGAATCGCGTCAAACTCCTCAATGGTCTGGGCCGCCATCAGCCGCTCATACAGCGTCCCGCCCACCGGCGGAATCACAGGCTGCTCCAGCAGCGCCAGCGCCGCCAAAGCGTCCTCCACGGCCTTCTTCTGCTCCTCGGTCAGCCGGTCGTACAGGGGGCTGTTCTTGATGGACTCCAGTTCCTCCCTGCTGGTCTCGCCGGTAATGGCGTCGGCCTTGCCGCCCAGCTCATCCAGAGCCTCCTGCTCCTCAGGGGTCAGAGGCGGCTTGTTGATATCCTCCAGATCGCCCTGGATTTTGTCCTTGTCCTCGGCCTTCACAGGATTTCCGTCCTGATCCAGAAGCTGGTTGCCCTCGTCGTCCACCAGATAGCCGTCCTTGTCGACCTTGTTCCCCTCCTCATCCACAAAATAGGGGGGCTCTTCGGTCTCGCCGGGGTTCTCCGGCTCCGTCACGGGAGGCTTTTCCCCATCGGGATTCTCAGGCTCCGTCACAGGGGGCTTTTCCCCGTCTCCGTCGGGATTCTCAGGGTCCGTCACAGGGGGCTTTTCTCCGTCTCCGTCGGGATTCTCAGGGTCCGTCACAGGGGGCTTTTCCCCGTCTCCGTCGGGATTCTCAGGGTCCGTCACAGGGGGCTTTTCCCCGTCTCCGTCGGGATTCTCAGGGTCCGTCACAGGGGGCTTTTCCCCGTCTCCGTCGGGATTCTCAGGGTCCGTCACAGGGGGCTTTTCTTCGTCACCGCCGGGATTTCCGGAGTCCGTTCCGGCGTCCTTATCCTCGTTCCCTTCGGGGGTCTCAGGGGCCTTATCCCCTTCGGGAGTCTCATTCTTCTCAGCGGGCTCGCTGGCGGCGGGCGCATTCCCGTCCCCGTCTTCCACAGCCAGTGCCATGGGCGCGGACAGAGACAGCACCAGACTCAGCGTCAGCAGCATGGCCAGGAATTTTCTCATCTTCATATTGCTTCCTCCTCTCTACTGCTTACGCCTGGGGCCAGCCCTTGACGTCCAGCACGCCGTTTGCTCCGGCGTCGTTGTGGACCGCCTGGACCGCCTGGGCCTGAACGGTGATGCTGTAGGTACTGTTTTTGAACTCGTTGCCCATGTCGGGGCCCTTGAAGGTCACGCCGTCCAGCAGGTTTGTGGTCACGTCGCTTCCGGTCAGCACCTTATTGTAATAGTACCAGCCTTCTTCACCCGGGACCCAGTTCGCTCCCAGATTGAAGCTGATTTTCTCCTCGTACTGCGCCGGGTCCATTTCCCCCTCGGGGGTCGTGACCTTCTGCTCCAGCTTCACCCGAACCCAGCAGTCGGCGGAACCGGCGTCCTTCGCCACAGCCACCACCTTGCTGGCCTCACTGCCGGGAAGCACCGCCAGACCGCCGGGGTAAGCGTCGGTGAAGTCCCTCAGCTCCTCCAGGGAAGCCCCCTCCGCACTGCCGTCACGGGTTTTGTCCAGCAGTGTAATGTGCACGCCTCCGGAGGTCACCACGTTATGGGCTGTCTCCTCTGCCGCCAGATAGGCCAGCGTACTGTAAGCGCTCAGGGAGAGCACCAGCACCACCGCCGCGGCGATGACCAACTTCTTTCTCAAACTCATGCAGAATACCGCCTTTCTGTGCTTTTGATGGAACTCTGTCCGGCGACCGGACAGCGCAGGCCGCACGCCGGAACTCCAAGCCTCTTCTGTTGAAGTTCCCGCGTGCGGCCTGCCCAGTGGGCAGGCCGCCTGGGTTGCGGGGGAATCAGGTCTCCGCCGTGTCAGCGGCGTTTTTCTTCGCCAGTCCGTAGATATTGACGATGTTTTCCTCTGTCAGCTCATTGCCGTCGGCGTCCCTCAGATAGTCTCTCTGAATGGCATAGGCCGTGAAGATCAGCTGAGGATAGGCGTCAATCTCTCCGTCCTTATAGGCTTCCATATCGGCCTTGGTCAGCTGGTCGCTGACGGTAACCTGGTCGTCCTTCAGGAAAGAAAAGACATAATTACCCTCGTCATCTTTTGTATAGTCGGTTTTTTTCTCGTCGAATTCCCGGTAGAACACCCGCATGGTAACCTTGCCGTCCTCCGTCTTCTTGTTCAGGCTTTCGATTTCGCTCCAGCCTTCGGCGGCTTCCCATGCGATGGGCTCCCTCTCAAAGTTCTCCTCGAAAACTTCGACGAACAGATAACAGCTGGCGCTGTCTTCTGCCACGACAACCTTGGGGTCCTTGTCGAGAACGGCGCCCGGGGCCATGATGTACGGGCCCGTCGTCTCTTTCAGAGCCAGGCCGACGCTTGCTGTGGTAAAGGTATTCACCACAGCGTCGGTTCCCCTGTTCAGCCAGGCCATAGTGCCGCCGAAAATGACTCCCAGCAGCGCGACCGCCGCGCACAGCAGGGCCACGGTCCGTTTTTTCATAGGGTTTCCTCCTTAGTCGGGGTTAGGGTTTTTCGTTGCGTTGGTTCTCTTTTGTGTAAATGTAAGATACTCTCTTACCAGATGTTGTCAAAATTGGGGGTGGGAAGCTCAAACGCCGAAGGTATCGCAAGCAATCGCATCAATTTCGGCTCTGTTAAGATTTTCTGCCTGGTGAGCAAAGGCCTGGATGGTGATGGTATTGCTGCCTGCGGCGGCCTGAATCGCCAGCATATCATCATTGGTCAGCTCATCGTTGAAAATGACGTGCTTGAACACATACTCGGTTACAGCGCCGTCATAAGCAGAGACAGCCAGATCACCGAGACGGTAAACAACCTTGTTCGCAGTCGGATCGCTGACCGCAACCCATTTGCTGGTGTCGACGTCCAGCATGGTGGCAACAACGCCGGAGGGAATTTCAATCGTGTTGAGCTTATTGTCTACGCAGACGTACACGTAGCAATCCTCACTGCCTTCCTCAACAGTCACAAACGGATCCTTATTGATAACTTCGCCGGGCAGAACACGGGAATAAATCTGCTCAATGGTGGCTTCCTCAGTCAGATTGCCCTCATTATCAACTACATGCTCCTTCAAGTCGATCTGGATATTGCCCACAGTGAAGGTATTGACCACGTCGTCGGTCTGAGCGGTCAGGTATGCCAGGGTGCCGGCGGCGGCGATGCTGGCCACGACGGCCACGGACAGGATCAGCGCTAACAGTTTCTTCTTCATGCTTGGTTCCTCCTAAAAATGATTTTTTATATCCATGCAGCCTTCAGTTGCACAAGATACCGTATGGGGTGTTTTCCCTGAGTCTGGGGGCATCATACTCCCAAAAAGTTTCAGGCAGGTTACAGGCGGGAAATTTTTTCAAAATTTCCTGAAATTTCTTTCCGATTTTCAGATTCCTTTAAGCTTCCTCTTTTTTCTTCCGCTCCGCGTCCCGCTTGTCGGCGGCGTCCGCCGCGTCCAGCAGCTCCGGCACAAACATCAGCACCAGAAGGGCCAGCGCCCCGCACCCGGCGATATAGGTCCCGGGCGGCTCGGCGATCCAGGCGGAGAAATAACCCAGCCCGGGGATGCAGAACCGGGGCACGCCGATCAGATTTTCGGGGCGGACAGGGGCGCCGTCCTCGGTGTTGTTGGCGTCTCCCTTGGTGTGAAAGCCCTCCCCGTCGATGCTCACCACCCGGTGTGTGGCAATCAGCCCCTCCCCCAGGTAAAAGGTGATGGGGTCCCCCACCTCCACGCCGGCGGGGTCCGCCGCCTTGACGTAGATCATGGAGCCCACGGGATAGGTGGGTTCCATGCTGCCGCTGAGCACCGCGTAGGGGGTCAGGCCCACCACCCGGACGCCGGCCAGCAGAATCGCCAGGACCACCACGGCGGCCACCAGCACCCACGAAATCAGATTCCATATCTTTTTTAATGTAGGGTTCATGTTACGCTTTCCTCCACAGATAATGCGCTGTCCATCAGCCGCACCAGCTCCAGCACGCTCCGGAACCGGGCGTCCATCTGCCGCTCCGCCCAGACCAGATTCCCCTGCCAGCTGGCGTTCTGCCGGAACAGCACCCGGACCTGAAAGGTGGCCAGAGCAGCCCCCTCGGTCTCCGCCGCCTCCGCGCCCTCCAGGGGCCGGGGCCGGGTAAACGCCCGATGCTCCTCTCCCCGCTGGGGCCGGTTCTTTTGATCCATCAGGATTTCCATGGTCATCAGAAGCTGCGCCAGACTGCGAAAGAACACAGGCCGTTCCAGTCCGAGACCCATCAGGGTGCCCTGGGGCCGCATATGGTCATAGGAGGTGATCCGCACAATCACTGTGCTCTGCCCGACCGGCTTAAACTCAGAGGCTCCCACGCCATTTATCCCTCCTTGGTCCTTAAGATTTGCAGCGGCCCACGGCCGCGGGCGGCGGCTCCCTCCGCCGGATATGGGTACAGCATAGCGCGAAAAGGTTTCAGCCTGGTTACAGCGCCCTGTTTTTTTCTCAAAAATTTTCTGGAAAATTTTTTATTTTTATAAAACCTTTCCGGCCTTTTCCTCCACGTGCTTACAGAATTCCGTCCCCAAACGGCTCATACCGCCTTGTGAATTCATACAAAGTTTTTCCGCGATGCGCGGACAAATGTCCCTGTATCCGGTCTCAGCGGGAGATTTACACAGCCTTATCCCCTCTTTTATCCGCGCTTGCAGGCGAAACAGCAAATAATTCCCATTCGTCAAAATCACAGGCCGTTTTAGGATACAGCTAAATTTTTTCCTGAAAAAGCACCCTTTTTTTCTGATTGGTGCTATAATACAAAGACCGGGGCGGTTCGCGCTTCTTTATGTGTGTTTAGAAACGCGTCCAAAAACGCCCCGGCAGCCAGGAGAACGGAGGACTCGAACATTGGAGCGCATCCTGTATGTCAAAACCCTGGGCGGCTTTTCTCTGCGGCTCTCCCATCCGGAGGGGCAGGACGCCGAGATCACCGAACAGGACAGCGGTTCCTGGCGTCAGTGGGCATTTCTGCAATACCTCTGTGTGTTCCACCAGCGCCGCATTCCCCAAGAGGAAATCATAGATATCCTTTGGGGCGACGTGGAGATCGGCAACCCGGTCAACACCCTGAAGACCCTGCTTCACCGCGCCCGGCTCACTCTGGAGCGGCTGGGCTTCCCCGACGGGAAAAAGGTCCTGCTGTACCGGCGCGGCGTCTACACCTGGAACCCGGATTTGACCATCAGGCTGGACACCGAGGAGTTCGACGATTTGCAGGCCCGGTTTGAGGCGGCTCCCCACAGCGAGGAGGGCCTCAGCGCCGCGAGAAAAGCCCTGGAGCTCTGTCAGGGGGATTTTCTGCCCCGCGCCGCCGCCAGCCCCTGGGCCCTGTCGCCCCGTACATATTACCATTCCCGCTATCTCTATCTCTGCTGTGCCGCAGCCACGGCCCTCTGGGACCTGGACCGGCTGGACGAGGCCGTGGACCTGTGCCGCCTGGCCGCTACAGTGGACCCCTATGACGAAAGCTGCCAGCTTCTCATGATGCGTCTGCTCCACGCCACCGGGGCCAGGCAGGCGGTGTCCCAGTATTATAACGATGTATCCACCCTGCTCATGAGCCAGCTGGGCGTCTCCCCCTCCCGGGAGATGACCGCCCTGTATCACGAGCTCAGCGGTCCGGAGGAGGCCCAAGAGCTGGATCTGCAAACCATCCGCACCATTCTGCTGGGAGAGGACGCCACCAATAATGGCGCTTTTTTCTGCGAATATTTTGTTTTCCAGAACATCTGCCGTCTGCTGGCCCGCACCACCGCTCGCAGCGGCGAGATTATCCAGCTGGGCGTCATCACCCTGTTCCCGAAGAAGGGGACCCGCCTGACGGTCTCCCGGCGGGCCGACGCCATGGGGAATCTGAAAACCGCCATTCTGGAAAATCTCCGTTCCGGAGATATCTTCACCCAGTTCAGCCCCACGCAGTATCTGCTGCTGCTTCCCACCGCCAGCCGGGAAAACGGCTCCATGGCTGTGGACCGGGTCCTCAGCGCCTATGACCGGACCCTCGGCGGCATAGCCGTCACGCCCCGGTTCAGCCTGCTTCCCGCCCTGAATCTGGAAAGCCGGAACGGGGCCGCCCCCGGGTTCCGCCCCATGGCCTTCTCCCAGTAGAAGAGGAGAAGCAGATGAACGGGCAAAGCTTTTAAACACCTGCTGTCCCACGGGACCGCAGGTGTTTTCGCTTTTCTCCGCCGTATGCCGGAAGCGCGTCTGTACTGCATCCTCAAAGCGCCCAAAACCGGCGGCCCCGGGAGGCTGGCCTGCATCAACCGGAAAATTTCGGGGCGGCGGCGATCGCCGGCGCAGATGAACTGGCTCCGGAATTGGGGGCTCTGCCGTGCAAGACTGAAGCCGGCGTGATTCATCCGTTCCAGGCCAGCCGCCTTATACGGACTTTTCAGCGGAAAATCCCGCCAGCGTCAAAGCCGCCATTCAAGCCCTCAAACGCGGCGGCTTTCCCCGAATGTGTGTGCAGACATCCCCGGGGCAGTCCCCCTTTGACAGCCCTCCAAACAGGCAGCCGCCCGCCGTGCGGCGGGCGGGAGCTAAACAGAGGGAGTCCGGGGAATTCCCTCCCCCGGCGGAAGCAAAAAACGGCCCGCCGCAAAAATTTTTCCGCAGCTCAAACTTTTCTCCCCCCTCCGCCGTCTCTTATACAGAAGCGCTTCCCGGCGCCGCCCCGGCGGCCGCCAGGCAATTCCCCCCGAAAGGACGATCATCCTATGGCACATACGATTGAAAGCGCCCTGACCGCCTATCTCACGGCGGAGCAGGACCGGTTCTACCGGCTGGCCTTCAGCTATCTCAAAAACCAGGAGGACGCCCTGGACGCGGTGCAGACCGCCGTCTGCCGGAGCCTCGAGAAGCAGGACAGCCTCCGTAACCCCGACGCCCTCCGGCCCTGGTTCTACCACATCCTGGTCAACGCCTGCATGGACCTCCTCCGCCAGCGGAGCAAAACCGTGCCCTTCCCCGAGACGGAGCCTGGGCAGGAGGACCCGCCGCCTCCGGACGAGCATCTGGCCCGGCAGGTGGAGGCCCTGCCGGCGGAAGTGGGCACGGTCATCCGGCTGCGGTTCTATGAGGAGCTGACCCTTAAAGAGATCAGCGCCGCCACCGGAGCCAACCTCAGCACCGTCAAGAGCCGGCTGTACGCCGGACTCAAAAAACTGCGCATCGCCATGGAAGGAGCGGAAGACGAATGAAACAGTTCAACGAATTCAGCAAAGCCAAACAGGCCTATGACGAGACCCCCATCCCCCGGGAGCTCTCGGACCGGGTCCAGGCGGGCATCCGCCAGGGCCAGAGGGCCCACCGGGCCCGAAAGACCCAGGCGCGCCGCCGCTGGCTCAGCGCCGCCGCCTGCTTCACCCTGCTGCTGGCGGGGCTGAACCTGTCCCCCGCCTTTGCCAAAGCCGCGGCGGACGTCCCCGTCCTGGGCGGCCTGTTCCGGATTATGACGGTCATCTCTTATGACGCCTCTGACGGCGGCATCAACTACGTGGTGTCCGTTCCCCGGCTGGAGGCAGAGGGCGGCATGACCGAGACGGTCAACGCCGTCATTCGGGAAAAGGTGGACCAGCATATGGAAAAGGCCCGGCAGGACTGGGCCGACTACCAGGATGCCTTCTTCGCCACCGGCGGCACTGAGGAGGAATGGGGCAACCGGGAGATGGACGTCATCATCGACTATTCCGTCACCCGGCAGACGGATACCCAGGTCTCCTTTGTGGTCACGCTGGCGGAGGGCTGGGTGGCCTCCTATGAAGAGCGGTACTATTATAATCTGGACCTGTCGGAGGACCGCGCCATCACCCTCCGGGACGTGCTGGGCGAGGACTGGGTCCGGCGCTGCAACGACGCCATCAGCGCGGAAATCGCCGCCAGCGTGGACGCCGAGGGCTTCACCTTCTTCTTCACTCCCGAGGACGGCGGCTTTATCACCGTGGACGGGACGACCTCCTTCTACCTCCGGGAGGACGGAACCCCCGTGGTGGTCTTCCCCAAATACGCCATTGCCGCCGGAGCGGCGGGCTGGCCGGAGTTTGAGATTCCCCTGGCCTGACCCCCCGGAACACAAAAAGGAACAGGACTGTAAAGTCCTGTTCCTTTTTTGCCGTTCTATCCTTCCGAGGCGGTCCCCTCTGGGCTCAGATGAGCCCCTGGGTCAGCATGGCGTCGGCCACCTTCTTGAAGCCGGCGATGTTGGCGCCCATAGCCAGGTCGCCGGTGTGTCCGAATTCCTCGGCGGCGTCATAGATGTTGTGGAAGATGTTCACCATGATGCCCTTGAGGCGGCGGTCCACCTCCTCGAAGCTCCAGGCGTAGCGCATGGAGTTCTGACTCATCTCCAGGGCGCTGGTGGCCACGCCGCCGGCGTTGGCCGCCTTGGCGGGGGCAAAGAGGATGCCGGCGTGCTGGAACTCCTGAATGGCCTCGGGCCGGCAGGGCATATTGGCCCCCTCGGCCACGGCCATGCAGCCGTTCTTCACAATGGTCCTGGCCATCTCCCCGTCGATTTCATTCTGCGTGGCGCAGGGCAGGGCGATGTCGCAGGGAATGTTCCAGATGCCCCGGAAGCCCTCGGTATAGGTGCTGCCGGGCACCCGGTCGGCATACTCCCGGATGCGGCCCCGGTGGCCCAGCTTGATATCCTTTACGATGTCCAGCTTGATGCCCTCGGGGTCATGGATAAAGCCGTTGGAATCGCTGAGGGCCACCACTCTGCCCCCCAGCTGAGCCGCCTTCTCCGTGGCGAAAATAGCCACGTTGCCGCTGCCGGAGATAACCACGGTCTTGCCCTCAAAGCTGTCGCTGCGCATTTTGCCCAGCATCTCCTGGGTCAGGTAGCACAGGCCGTAGCCCGTGGCCTCGGTCCGCACCAGGGACCCGCCGAAGCTGAGGCCCTTGCCGGTGAGGACGCCGGCGGCGTAGGTCCCCTGAACCCGGCGGTACTGGCCGAAAAGGTAGCCGATTTCCCGGCCGCCCACACCGATGTCTCCGGCGGGCACGTCCACAAACTGGCCGATGTGGCGGCTGAGCTCCGTCATGAAGCTCTGGCAGAAGCGCATGACCTCCCCGTCGCTCTTGCCCTTGGGGTCAAAGTCGCTGCCGCCCTTGGCGCCGCCGATGGGCAGTCCGGTGAGGCTGTTTTTCAAAATCTGTTCAAAGCCCAAAAACTTCAGAATCGACAGGTTCACCGTGGGGTGGAAGCGCAGGCCGCCCTTATAGGGGCCGATGGCGGAGCTGAACTGAACCCGGTAGCCCCGGTTAATGTGGATGCCGCCCCTGTCGTCCACCCAGGGCACCCGGAAGCTGATGACCCGCTCCGGCTCCACAAAGGTCTCCACAATGCCCTTATTCTCATACTCCGGGCGCTGCTCGATAATGGGGTCCAGGCTCTCCAGCACCTCCAGGACCGCCTGATGGAATTCCTTCTGATCGGGGTCCCGGGTGACCACCTGTGCATACACCTTCTGCAAATACTCGCTCTTAATCATAAGATCGCCCCTTCTTCATTCGGCCTCTTTTTCCCCCAGTGTGCCCCGAACCGGCTCGGGGTATCCCGCCGGCGGTGGAAGGACCATATTTTCCGTCTTGATTCTGCCCTTATAGAATATAGGAAAAAATGGGTTCTGCACAAGAAATAAAATTCCTAAAATCTCAAATAAAATCGTTTGCTTTTTTTCCAAATGCGTCAAATCCCCGGTTTTGTCCTCCAAAGGCAGGCAAAACCGGGGATTTGCGTCCGTCAAAATTCAGGGGGTCAGGAATAAAAGCGGTGGCAGCCGATGGTCAGCTCATAGGTGCGGCTGGCATTGATCCACGCCCCCTGAGACAGGGCCGGCGCGTAGAAATAGAGAGAGTCCCCCGCTGTGGTCTCCCCCGCAAGAACCCGGCGGGCGGCCTCCATAGCCTGGTCCGAAGGGGGGTTATACACCATTCCGTTGGCCACGGGCTCAAACTGAACCACATCCTCCCCCGCCCCCTCGAAGATGACGGCGGGGATGGAGTCGGGAAAGTCCCCGCTCTCCACCCGGTTCAGCACCACGCTGCCCACGGCAATCTGGCCCTCCAGGGAGTCCGCGCCGCTCTCGGCGTAGATGATGCGGGACAGCCAGTAGTAGTCCACGGCGTCGTGCTCCGCACCGGCGGTGGTCACAGCCGCGCCCCCCATCCAGGGGTCCCAGGCGGCGCTGCCCCCCAGGGCCTCCGCCGTCAGTCGCAGGGGCACATAGGTCCGGCCCTCCAGCACCGTCACGGCGGCGGGGCGGGTCTCGCCGTTCAGCGTCAGCGTATCGCGGTCCGGGTCGGCCGTCAGGCGCAGCGTCCCGCACTCGGATTCCGCCGCCGCCGTCCCGGTCCCGCTGTCCCAGCGGACGGTCCAGCCGCCCATTGCTTCCAGCAGGTCCCGCAGGGGCGCGTAGGTCACGCCGCCGTCCAGATAGGCCTTCCCCTCCAGGGCAACGCCGTCCACCTGTACCGGAACGGTCCGGGCGGCGCTCTCCGCCGAGGCGAGCAGGCACAGGGCCAGCACAGCCATAAACGCGCTGAAAATTAGCTTTTTCAAACAGTTCCATCCTTTCCTGTGGGATATCACTGTCTAGGATACCGAAAAACCCTCTTTCTGACAAGGCTTAAATTCTGGAAGCACCGGCAAAAACCGGAACCCAAACAATCAAAGAGCGGAGATGCCTTCCACAAAAGACATCTCCGCTCTCAACTCTTAACTCTCGTCTCTTAACTCTCTACTCTCAACTCTCCACTCTCAATTCTCCACTCTCTTTTTCAGCTGCTCTTCCGTCACGGCATATCCCTTTTCCGCCCATTCGTCTCCAGGCCGCTCCAGAGGCAGGGCCGCGCCCCGGCGGGCGTAGATGGCGGCGGCCACGGTCTCCAGCAGCTTGGGGTTCTTCACCAGCAGGGGGCCGGTGAGCTCCGAGGCAAAGACGTTTTTCCAGTGGAAGCCCTCCGGCCCTCTCTCCGCCTCATTGCCCCAGCCCATTTCCACCTTTGACAGCAGCGGCGTTTCGACGCCGGAAATCACGGCGCACTTGTTCATAAAGCCCACAACCGCCTCGGGATAGAGCTCCGTATGGCCGTAGACGTCCCCCGTCAGCCGTTTCTTTCCCTGAACCGCTGCAAAGGACGCCAGACCGATTCCCTCGTAAACCTCGCCGCCGGCCATGGCGACGGTCTTCCCCAGCAGCTCCATGGCGGTTCCGGCAAAGAGCATCGCGGCGTTGTCCCCGGCAGCCTCCTTCACTGCCGGGCCGAACCGGGCGAAGTCCTCCGCGGCAAACCGCGCCTGGCCCTCTGTCCCCGCCCCCATGTAAAGGAAATCAACTTTACTGATATCCGCGTCATCGCCGGGGGCCAGGGTCTCCACCGTCACGGCGCAGCCCAGGCCCTCCAGATACCGCCGCAGGACGGCAATGTTGGCATAGCTGCCGTAAAGGCTCATCAAATCCGGATAAACATGAAGAATCCGCACCTCCATGACTCACCCCTCCTTTTCCACGTGGGCCAGCAGCTTGTCCCGGTCGGAGAAGCAGGTAACCACGTACAGCTCTTCGTCTCCGGCGGCCTTCAGCTCCGCCGCAGCAGCAGCGATATCCGGCGTGACAAACCAGTTTGAAAGCTCTGTAAAGGAAAACCGCTGGGCCAGGTCGCTGCAATACCGGCCGGAGAGGACCACCTTTTTCACATGGGGGACATTCAGCTGGTCAAAGTCGACGTCCCAAAGCCAGCTGGTCTCGCTGGTGAAGTACTTCCGGCTCACTGCGTCCACAATCACCAGCACGGAGCAGTCGGTCTTCTGCCCGGCGATATAGCGCAGGTTGGTGTCGTAGGCAATGGAATTCTCATGCTTGCTGGTCAGCAGGGTGCCGTGGTGCCCCCCCAGGCGGAAGGTCTGCATCCGCCCGTTTTTCAGCAGGTAGCTGCCGAGAACCCCGGCGGCGGTCTCCTCTCCGACGCCGCACTCCCGGCAGGCGGCATAGGCAGCCAGAATGTTGTAGACGTTATAGATGCTGGGGAAGGCCAGAGACAGCTTCGTGCCGCCGTCCAGAACAAGCTCGCACCGGTCCAGGTCCACCGCCGTGACGGTGTAGTCCGTCCGGGGCTTCCGGTGGCCGCAGGCGGGATTCGTGCAGCGGAAGGCCCCGATGTGGTTGTAGTGGACGTAATCGTATTCCATGGGACTGCGGCAGACCGGGCAGCGCGCCCCGTCGTGATAGACCCCGGAGGGCCTCTCCAGGTCGATGGCGCAGCGGTCCAGGCCGAACCACTTCACCCCCTCCCGCCCCCGTCCGAAGCAGGAGGACAGCGGATCGTCGGCGTTCAGAATCAGCTCCGTGTCCGGGTGCAGGGCCGGGAGAATGGAGTCGTAGACCCATTCCGGGTGGCCGTTCCGGGTGAGCTGGTCCCGGTAGAGGTTGGTGACCACGAACTCTGTGGGATGGAAGAACCGGAAGGTGTGGGCGGCATAGCGCTCGTCGGACTCAATGAGCAGCACGTCGGCCTTCACTCTTCCCCTCAGGTCGGCGTGGGCCAGCACCAGCGTCGTCACGCCCTCGATCTGGTTGGAGCCCTCCTCGTTGTAGACCACGGTTTTGCCGTCCGCCCGGAGAATGGAGGCAATCATCTCCACCGTAGACGTCTTGCCGTTGGACCCGGTGACGGCGATGATGTGCTTTGGCAGCTCCACCCGCCCCAGGATGTCCGGGCAGATTTTCAGAGCCAGCTTGCCCGGCAGGGAGCTCCCCTTGCCCACCAGCTTTCCCGCGGCCCGGCCCAGTTTACACAATATGACAGCCAGAATCTTTCTCATAATGATCCCTCTTCAAAACGTTTCTGCGTCAGCTCTGCATCAGCCGCCGGCGCTTCGCCCCTCACCGTTTTCTCCTGTCCTTCTCAAAGTTCTCCCGCAGCTCCGCAAAGGCCCGGACGGGGGACCCGTCGGCGTTCCGGAACTTCAGGGGAATGGCGAAGAACAGGAAGTTCTTCCGGTCCCGGACCTTTTTCAGGCACAGGTTTTCCAGGCTCAGCACCCCGGCCTTCAGCAGGATGCTGTGGACGGGGAGCCCGCCGTCCATCCGGTCGATGCTGACGGCGTCGGTGCCCACGCCCTTGAGGCCGCAGGAAGTCAGGTACCGGGCCGCCGCCTCGTTGGGAACCGGGAAACGGTCCTCCAGGAATTCCGGCCCGCCCCAGCGGTCCTCCCAGCCGGTGTAGAAGAGCACGAAGTCCATGCAGTAGATGTCGTCATGCCGCTCCCGCAGAAACTCCTCCGTAATCACGTTCCCGGCCCCCAGGCCGGACACGTCCAGCACCGTGGCCCGGCCGGAAAACTGGGACATGGGCAGCTGGTCCAGGGTGGCCCCGTCCCGCAGCAGATGGGCGGGGGCGTCCATGTGGGTGCCCGTGTGGGAGGACATGGTCAGCATGGTTTCCCGGAACCCGTCCCCGGTGAGGGTGCAGGCCGGAGGAAGGGCGGGAACCGGCGTGCCGGGGTACACGGGAATCTCCGGTGTGATGGTGTGCGTCAGGTCGATCAGCATGAGAAGCGCTTCCTTTCTTGTGAGTGTAGACAGATTTGCTGTGGGTCAGACAGAGTTTTCAAAAGATGAATCCCAGGAACACCGTAATGAGCCGAATCACCAGCCACATTCCAATCAGCAGGCAGCCGGCGGCGATGTGGGGCAGGCAGAGGAGCGCCGCCAAACGGCAGGTCCATCCCCGCTCCTCCCGCTTCACGCCCCCCAGCGCCCACAGGCCCAGCAGACCGGGAATGGTGTCCAGCACCATCAGCCAGGGGGACGCCTGGCAGACCAGCCGGACCGCCTCCGGCGTCCGGTAAAACAGATGCCCGGGGGCCAGCATAGCCCACCAGAAGAAGGGCCAGACCGCCAGCAGCAGCGCCAGTTCCAGGACCAGCACGGCCCTCGCCCGCCTCACGGCGCTTCTCCCCCGCCGGTTTTCGGGCGGTTCTCCAGATAAATCATCAGCGCAGCCACATCCGCCGGGGACACGCCGGAGATGCGGGCCGCCTGTCCCAGGTCCCGGGGCTCCACCTCCGCCAGCTTCTCCCGGGCCTCCAGCCGCAGGCCCTGGATGCCGCTGTAGTCCAGGCCGGCGGGCAGCCGGTGGCGCTCCATCTTTTTCAGCTCCTCTACCTGCTTCTCCTGCCGGCGGATGTAGCCCTCGTATTTCACGCTGATCTCCACCTGCTCCCGCACGTCCGGCGGGAGCTCCGGCCGGTCCGGGTCGAAGGGAGCCAGCTCGTCATAGTGCACCTGGGGCCGCCGCAGCAGCGCCGCCAGAGGCGCGCCGCCGGGGGCGTCCGCCGTCCCCCTCCCGGTGAGGAAGGCCGTCAGCGCCGGGGAGGGCGAGGCCCCGGTGTGGGTCAGACGTTTGATCTCCCGGTCCACCGCGGCATACTTCTCTTCCACTGCCCGGAGCCGCTCCCGGGAGACCAGGCCGATGCCGTGGCCCCGCTTCGTCAGCCGCAGGTCCGCGTTGTCCTGCCGGAGGAGCAGCCGGTATTCGCTCCGGGAGGTCATGATGCGGTAGGGCTCGTTGGTGCCCTTGGTCACCAGGTCGTCGATGAGGGTGCCGATGTAGCTCTCCGACCGGGAGAGGATGAAGGGGCTCTGGCCACGGAGCTTCCGGACGGCGTTGACCCCGGTGCAGAAGCCCTGGACCGCCGCCTCCTCATAGCCGGAGGAGCCGTTGAACTGCCCGGCCCCGTAGAGTCCCGGGACAGCCTTCACCTCCAGGGTGGGGGCCAGGGCCAGGGGGTCGATGCAGTCGTACTCAATGGCATAGGCGGGCCGGGTCATCACCGCCCGCCGCAGCCCCGGCACGCTGTGGAGCATGGCGATCTGCACGTCCTCCGGCATGGAGGAGGAAAAGCCCTGGATATACAGCTCTTCGGTGTTCAGACCCATGGGCTCCACAAACAGCTGGTGCCGGAGCTTGTCGGGGAAGCGCACAATCTTGGTCTCAAAGGACGGGCAGTACCGGGGTCCCACGCCCTCGATGAGGCCGGAGTACATGGGAGCCCGGTCCAGGTTTTCCCGGACGATGCGTCCGGTTTCCTCCGTGGTCCAGGTGAGCCAGCAGACGGCCTGATTCTCCGGGACCCGTTCCGTGCCGTAGGAGAAGGGCACCGGCAGCTCATCCCCCGGCTGAAGCTCCATTTCCTCAAAGTCCACCGTCCGGGCGTTCACACGGGGCGGCGTGCCGGTCTTGAACCGCCGCAGCGGCAGACCCAGACGCAAAAGGGAGTCCGTCAGCCGGTTTGCCGGGTGCATTCCGTCGGGGCCGGACGCCTCCACCCACTCCCCCACGATGGTCCGCCCCGCCAGATAGGTCCCGGTGGCCAGAATCACGGCCCGGGCGGAAAAGACCGCCCCGGTGGCCAGCACCACGGCGGACACGGCGCCCCCGGGGCCGGTGCGGATCTCCGTCACCTCCCCCTGCCGGACGGTCAGGCGCTCCTGCCGCTCCAGCACGGCCTTCATGTACCCCTGGTACTTCCGGCGGTCCGCCTGGGCCCGGAGGGACCAGACGGCGGGGCCCTTGCCCCTGTTCAGCAGACGGTACTGGATGCAGCAGGCGTCGGCAGCCCTGGCCATCTCGCCCCCCAGGGCGTCCAGCTCCCGGACCAGGTGCCCCTTGCCGGTGCCGCCGATGGCGGGGTTGCAGGGCATGTTCCCCACGGCGTCCAGGTTGATGGTGAACACGATGGTCTCCATGCCCAGCCGGGCGGCGGCCAGGGCGGCCTCGATGCCGGCGTGGCCCGCGCCAATCACGGCAATGTCAAATTGTCCGGCCTGGAATTCTCTCATGACTGTCTCCTTCTCGGGTCCGCCTCCCTGGTGCTCGTCCCGCCCCGCTCCGCATTCAGAACGCTGATCGCAGGGCGCGGGTCGCTGCCGTTCTCGGCGGGCCTTTACTGAATGCCGGCATCCTCCGCCCATTCGTTGCATGCCGCCGTGCAATTGGAGGCAATATTTTTTGGCCCCCAAAATTGGGGCGCTGCCGCGAGGCCGCTGCCGCGGGGGCCCAAAGGGGCCAGCCCCTTTGGAATCCCCGTCAGGGGGGGGGACACCCCCCTGAATCCCCCCGATGACGGGGGTTTTGAAATGGGGGTACGGACTGCTCTCTCCGCCCTTAAAATCCCCCGTCAGGAGGGAGTCCAGAGAGGCCGCCCTCTTATCTCTTGTGAGCGTTCCGGTTCTCCGTCCGGCCCATCAGCCAGTCCACGGAGACGTCATAATAGTCGGCAATACGCAGGAGATTTTCATATCTTGGCAGCGAACCTAATTCCATATCCTGATAACCCCGCATCGTAAGCCCAATTTTTTCCGCCAGCTGAGCTTGGGTCAAATGCTCCGCTCTTCTCAGCCTCCGAATTCTCTCTGCAAATTCCATAATAACCCCCTTGGCATACAAAGAACCGTATGTTATTATAAAAATGTGAAAACACACAAATAAATATGTATGCGAGGAGGTTTTATTATGACACACGACATCCCCGTAGTGGTTGAACTGCTCTATCACGCCTGGGTGGGAGGTCCGGACCCGGAGCGCTGGCCGGAATGGATGCGGGACAACCCCGTCCAGGGACAGGGGCTGTACTCCTTTTATCAGGGGCTGCGGCTGGGAATCCGGCTTTTGACCGCCCTCCAAATTCCTAACTCCTGACTCCTCATAATCTCCACTCTCCGACTCTCCACTCTCAACTCTCTAACTCTCCACTCTTCAAAGTGACCACTGCCACTTCCGGCCGGTTGAACAGACGGACCGTCCGTCCGGAATTGCCCAGGCCCCGGGTGACGAAGAGGACGGAGCCGTTTTCCTCATAGAGCCCGGCTGTATAGGAGGGGAAAAGGGTCCTCTCTGTGGAAACCAGCCCGTCGGTAAAGGGCAGGCGGACCAGACCCCCGTGACCGTGGCCGGAGACCACCAGATCCGCCCCCAGCAGGCTGTAGCGTTCAGGAAAGAGATTGTTTCGGTGGGCCAGCAGAATCCAGAAGGGGTCGCCGTATTGGGCATAGACCTCCGCCGCCACCGTCTCCGGGGACTTCTGGTCGGCGTAGCCGTTGGGGTCGTCGATGCCCGCCAGGACAATGGCGTCCCCGTTCCGCTCCAGCGTCACAAACCGGTTGTCCAGCACCGTGACCCCCCGGGCCTCCAGGGTCTCCTTCAGAGCCGGAGCGTCTCCGGCGGCCCACTCGTGATTCCCGGTAACATAGCAGACGGGGGCGATGTCCGCCAGACCCGCCGCCGTGGTTTCCGAATAGCCCTCCGGAATCTCCCGGAAGGCGTCCACCAGGTCCCCCACCAGAAAAATATAGTCCGGTTCCACTTCCCGGACGGCGTCCAGAAGCTTTTCGTTGTCCTCGCCGAACCACGTGGAGTGAAGGTCTCCCAGCACCACAATCCGGCACCCGTCGAAGCCCGTGGGCAGGCCGGAGAAAACCGGCTCGAAAAAGGCGGTCTGTATGGCAGTGTTGTCCCAACGGACAAAAAGCACCGCCAGAAGTGCCGCCGCCAGCAGTCTGAGCGCCGTCCGCAGGGGACGGCGTTTTTTGGAATGCTTCGCCATCTGCGCTCCATCTCCCCCGGCGTCGTCAGTTCCGCAAATGCGTCAGGCAGTATTATACCACAGAAGTCCCCCGCCTGGCGAGAGGAAAAACAAAAAAAGCGGGATTTTCCGGTCTGTTTTTCCCGGCGGGCCGCGCCGCTTCCGGGCATCGGGCCGGCTTTTGGGGATTTAGCGGAAAATTCACAGAGCCCCCACAAGAAATTTATGTAAAATGTCAATTTCCTCTTGCATTGGCAGTCCGGATGTGATATGATAACTTCTACAATATTGGAGTAAGGAGGTTATCCCTATGATTCAGCTTGATTTTTCTGTTCCAAGCGCAGCCCCGGAGGATGTGGACGATCTGATTTTTCTGAATGAGCCCTGGACCCGCAGTGATCGATGACTCTGAGAAAGATGGTAACCACGCCGCCGGCGTGGGTTTTTTTCTGTCCTTCCGGCCGGGCCAATGCCCGTTGACGATATACGCCACACAGCTGAAGAACGCCGGTCCGGCGTTGTTCAGCGGCTGGGCCGCCGTCCAGCCCCGGGCGGATTCCGCCCTCACGGACCTGTGAAGCCATGCAGTCCGGCCGCTTTGCCGCCGCGGAGCCTGCCGCCGGAATGCCGCTTCAGCCCCCTTTACACAGGCCGACCATCGCCCCCGTCATCCATTCCGAGCCGCCGGGTTTTCCCGGCGGCTTTTCCTGTCCTCCAGGCCGCCCGGTCCGCCGTCTCCGCCTCATATTTCCCGGCTTTCAGGGAGCGCGGCCCGCCCTGTTCCCCAAGCCGGGGCGGGCAGAGGGGCTCCGGGCCCGGCGTCCGTCGGGTTGCCAAAAAATTCCGTCCGAAATCTGTGACTTTTTTGGAAAATTTTCGTGGCAATCCGACGGAAAATATGATAGGCTAGATATGTAAGAACAAGGGCAGACTACCCGGCGGTCAAACGCGGGAAGGAGGGAATCGAGATGCGGAAGAGATTGGCTGCGCCGCTGTTCGCGGCCCTGGCGGCGTGGGTGCTGCTCCTTGCGTCGGGCTGCGCCGCTCCCGCCGGAAACGCCCCCGGACGGCCGGCGGTTCCCGGCCCCAGACCCCCGGAGGGCGGCGGCCTGCGGAGCTCCCGGGTGGAGTCCGAGGCCCGTCCCCTGTCCGACGAGGAAATTCTGGATGCCTACAGCCGGGCGGAAACTCTTTACGCCTGGTTCGACCTGGAGCCCCTCCCTGGCGCCGGCCCCGCCGTCATCACGGACGGCGCGCTCTACCGCCAGGTGGACAGGGAGGGCATTCAGACGATGGAGGACCTGCGGACCTGCCTGCGGACCGTGTTCTCCCAGGACCTGACGGAACGGCTGCTGGACACCGGCGGCGACGTCCCCCTCTACCGGGACATCGAGGGGGTCCTCTGCGTCACCGGCAGCGGCCGGGACCGGCTCCCCGGCAAGGGCGGGGTTCAGTCCCAGGTGGAGCGCACCGGCGAGGGGAACTACGCCGTCAGCGTCACTGTGGACCTGCTGGACGAGGACGGCGCCGTTGCCGGTCTGGAATACTGGTCGTTCCCCTACGAGTTTGAAGAGGACCGCTGGGTCTTCACGGAGTTCCGCCTGGTCTACTGAGCCCCTTCCCCCCGCCCCCTGAGAGGACCGCCTCTCAGGGTTTTTTTCGTTTTGCTTCTTTCCTGCCGCCCTCTTTCGCAAACGATTACGTATTTGATCCCGTAGACCGCCCATTATTTCCCAATTCGCTTGATTTTTCGGGCATTGCTCCGGCGCTCACAGGATGATTTGCCAAACACCCACAGATTTTCACCCTTATTCCGGTCAATTTTACGAAAATTTTGCATGCAGAAAGAGCACTTTACCCAGAAGCGCCACCTTAATTTTGTGTAATTGTAAGAAATACAACGTTTGCGAAAGAAAATATCCGTTTTACTCTTGCAAAAATGTTTCATTATGCTAAAATAAGAGCATACAGAAGACCCGCAGCCCCCGATACTATACCAAGAAGGAGTGGATCGTATGGAAAATCTGTTTTGGATCGGTTTCCTCGGCGCCATCGTGGCCGGACTGTTTGCCTGGGTCCAGGCAAAAAAAGTCCTGTCCTACTCGGAGGGCAACGAGAGAATGCAGAAAATTGCGTCTAATATCCGCGCCGGCGCAAACGCTTACCTGAAACAACAGTACACCACCGTGTTCAAGGTCTTCCTTGTGGTCTTCGCCGTCCTGCTGGTTATGGCCTTTGCCTCCGGCGGGCGGATGCTCTCCAAGTTCACGCCCTTCGCCTTCGTCACCGGCGGCATTTTCTCCATGCTGGCGGGCTTCATCGGCATGAAGATTGCCACCAACTCCAACGCCCGCACCGCCCAGGCCGCCTCCGAGAGCCTGAACAAGGGCCTGCGGGTGGCCTTCTCCTCCGGCTCCGTCATGGGCTTCACCGTGGTGGGCCTGGGCATGCTGGATATCACCATGTGGTTCTTCCTCCTGCGCTATGCCTTCGGCGTGACGGCTCCCGCCGCCCTGGGCAACGTCATGGTCATGAACGGCATGGGCGCGTCCTTCATGGCCCTCTTCGCCCGTGTGGGCGGCGGCATCTACACCAAGGCCGCCGACGTGGGCGCGGACCTGGTGGGCAAGGTGGAGGCCGGCATCCCCGAGGACGACCCCCGGAACCCCGCCACCATCGCCGACAACGTGGGCGACAACGTGGGCGACGTGGCCGGCATGGGCGCGGACCTCTACGAGTCCTATGTGGGCTCCATCCTGGCCACCTTCGCCCTGGGCGCTGTGGGCGGCTACGGCTGGAACGGCATGCTGCTGCCCATGGCCCTGGCGGTCTGCGGCATTTTCTGCTCCATCATCGGCTCCTTCCTGGTGAAGACCCGGGAGGACGCCACCCAGGAGTCCCTTCTGAAGAGCCTGCGCACCGGCACCTATACCGCGGCGGTGCTGGCGGCGGTGCTGGCGGCCCCCCTGACCCGGTTCATCCTGGGCAGCTGGGGCGTGTACATCGCCATCCTCTGCGGGCTGGCAGGCGGCTGCGCCATCGGCTACTTCACTGAGTACTACACCTCCGACACCTACAAGCCCACCCAGGATCTGGCGGCGGCCTCCGAAACCGGCTCCGCCACCATCATCATCGGCGGCATCTCCCTGGGGCTGAAGTCCACCTTCGTCTCCATCGTCATTGTGGCGGCGGCAGTACTGGTGAGCTACTTCGCCGCAGGCGGCTCCATCTACATCATGGACGCGGCGGGCGTGTTCAGCGACGCCTTCAACAGAGGGCTCTACGGCATCGGCATTGCCGGCGTGGGCATGCTCTCCACCCTGGGCATCACCCTGGCGACGGACGCATACGGCCCCGTGGCCGACAACGCCGGCGGCATCGCCGAGATGAGCGGCCTGCCGGAGACCGTCCGCCAGCGCACCGACGCCCTGGACTCCCTGGGCAACACCACCGCCGCCACCGGCAAGGGCTTCGCCATCGGCTCCGCCTCCCTCACCGCCCTGGCCCTGCTGGTCAGCTATGTCAATATCGTCCAGGAGCGCACGGCGGAAAATCTGAACTTCACCCTCACCAGTCCCACGGTTCTGGTCGGTCTCTTCATCGGCGCCATGCTGACCTTCGTCTTCACCGCCGAGACCATGAACGCCGTGCAGAAGGCGGCCCAGTCCATCGTGGTGGAGGTCCGCCGCCAGTTCAGGGAAATCCCCGGCATCATGGAGTACAAGGCCGAGCCGGACTACGCCTCCTGCGTGGGCCTGTGCACCAGGGGCGCGCTCCGGGAGATGGTCTCCCCCGCCGTGCTGGCCATCGTGGTTCCCATCGTCACCGGCCTGATCCTGGGCCCCACCGGCGTGGTGGGCCTGCTGGGCGGCGTGTCCGTCTCCGGCTTCGCCATGGCGGTATTCATGTCCAACGCCGGCGGCGCATGGGACAACGCCAAGAAATACATCGAGTCCGGGCATCACGGCGGCAAGGGCTCCGAGCAGCACAAGGCCGCCGTGGTGGGCGACACCGTGGGCGACCCCTTCAAGGACACCTCCGGTCCCTCCCTGAACATCCTCATCAAGCTCTGCTCCACCGTGTCCATCGTGTTCTCCGGCCTGATTCTGGCCTTTAACCTCATGAACTTCCTGTAAGAACCTCTTTCTTTCAAACTTTCAAATCCGTCCCCTGCGGCGAAAGGGCCCCCCGCTTACGCGGAGGGCCCTTTTACTGCGGCCGCCGTCTCGGTCTCCTCCAGCTCCGCCCTGTCCAGCAGGCGCATCACAGAGACCTCATATGCCACCCGTTCCTCCGTCTCGCCGGAGTCCAGATTCTTGTAATAAGTACGGCTCTGGACCCGGCCCTCCAGCGCCAGGGGGTCCCCCACCTGGAGGCGGCTGGCCTTGACTGCCAGCTGGCCCCAGGCAATGACGGGGAGGTAGTCCGCCCTGCCATAGCGCCGGGGCACCGCCAGCATCAGATCGCAGATGCTCCGGCCCAGAGGCGTCCGGCGGAACACCGGCGGCTTGCACAGGGCCCCCGCCAGTGTGATCTGGTTGCAGGCCTCGTCCAGCCCCGGCTGGAACTCCTGGGCATAGACCGTCAGCACCAGGCGGCTGCCCACGCCGCTGCGGTTGTTAAAGGAACGCAGCTGGCCCCGGACCCGAAGCAGCCGGCCCGGCGCTGTCTGCGCCGCCAGAGCTCCCGGCGCCAGCAGGGGCAGCACGTCCACCTGTCCGGACAGCCGGGGCACCTGCAGAGTCACGCGGTAAAACTGAGTCCCGTGGTTTTCATGGGACCATTCCGGCTCCGCCAGAACCAGGCCCTCCAGCAGCACCTCATTTTTCGTCGTCATGTTGTCCACCTCTCGGTCGTGATGGTGTATTCTATGATGGGCGCGGGGTGGTTAGAACCTGTATTCATCGCCGGGGATACCGGATGAGCGGGAATGTTTCCTGCCGGACCCGGAGCGTTCCCCCGGCAGGCGGCGGAGGAAGCGGTGCGGCATGGCGGAAAAAATCCGCTCAGACGGCATTCTGCCGTTGTGGAACAGACGCCCGGGAATTCCGGAAAGGATGAAAAAACCGCGGCCGGTTTACGGCCGCGGCGGAAGTCGCAGGACAGGATGATGGGCCGCTGAAACATGTTGTTCCCATCATACCCTATTGATCTCCTTGATGCAAGGGGGAATGTGAAATTTTAGTCAAATTTTGACAAGCTCATACGCCCGGGTTCCCAGGCCCAGCTTCTCCGCGTGCTCCAGGCAGGACTGCCAGTGGGTGTCCGGATGGGCGGCCTTGAAGACGTCGCCGCAGGAACAGTCGACGCCCTCGTCAAACAGCATGGAGCCCGGCAGGGGCGGCTGGGCCACCACCGCGTCGGCGCAGGCCTGGTCCAGCGCCACCGGGTCGAAGGAGGCGAACATGCCCACGTCGGCGGCAATGGGCGCATCGTTCTCGGCGTGACAGTCGCAGTTGGGAGAGATATCCAGCACCAGGGACACATGGAAGCAGGGCCGGCCCTCCACCACCGCCTTGGTGTACTCGGCAATCTTCCTGTTCAGAATCTCCGGGGCCTCGTCGAACATGCACTGAATGGCGTCCTTGGGGCAGACCGCCAGGCACCGGCCGCAGCCCACACATTTGTCCGTGTCGATATGGGCCTTGCCGTCGGGGCCGAACTGAGGCGCGCCGTGGGCGCAGATTTTGGCGCAGGCCTTGCAGCCCACACAGGCCTTTTCCTTGACGAAGGGCTTTCCGGAGTTGTGCTGCTCCATCTTGCCCGCCCGGCTTCCGCAGCCCATGCCGATGTTTTTCAGCACGCCGCCCATGCCGGCCTGCTCGTGGCCCTTGAAGTGGGTGAGGGAGACGAACACATCCGCGTCCATCACGGCCCGGCCGATTTTGGCCTCCTTGACGTACTCGCCGCCCTCCACGGGAACGCAGACCTCGTCGGTGCCCTTCAGCCCGTCGGCAATGATGATGTGGCAGCCGGTGGAGTAGGGGGTAAAGCCGTTGACATAGGCGGACTCAATGTGGTCCAGGGCGTTTTTCCGCCCGCCCACATACAGCGTGTTGGCGTCTGTCAGGAAGGGCCTGCCGCCCTGGGATTTCACCAGGTCCGCCACCGCCCTGGCCCAGTTGGGCCGGAGGTAGGCCAGGTTCCCCGGCTCACCGAAGTGCATTTTGATGGCGACGTATTTGTCTTCCATGTCGATTTCACCGAAGCCTGCGGTCATCATCAGGCGGGCCAGCTTCTGGGGCAGGTTCTCCCGCCAGCTGGGACAGCGGAAGTCCGCAAAGTAAACCTTCGATTTTTCTGCCATAGGGCATTCTCCTTTTCCTCTTGTTTCCCCCGCGGGTTTTTTCGCGAACCCTTTCGCGAACCTTTTCGCAAACCTTTTCGCGAACCCTTTCGCAATCCCTTCCGGGGGCTTTTAACGGTTCTTCAGATTCCGGGGCTGAGCGCGTCTGTCTGCCCTCTATCATATCATCTGGAGCTTACTCCATGTCAAGAGGAATTTTTCCGCCGGGAACGTCCGTTTACGCATTTTTTTCAGAAATCAGAAGGAGGGGCGGGCTTTGCGCCTGACTCCTGTGGGAACACCTGTAGTGGCGGGCCTTTGCGCCTGACTCCTAGAGCGGCGCCTGTGGGGGCGGGCCTCTGTGCCCGCCCACTCCCCCAATGATACCGGGCTTTCGGGAGACGGGCCAGGACGGGGCTTGGATTTCGGGAAACGGGACACGCCTCTTTCCGCTTTTTGCCTTTCCGTTTTTTCCGCCGCTCCGCCTGTCCCCGCCGGACGGCGTCAGACCTCCGCCCCCGAGTCTGAGGCCAGCGCCCGGAACACCTGCCGGGAATAGACCGCGGTCAGCGCCGCCGCCCCGGCAGCCCCCAGCAGCACCGCCCAGGCCGGGCAGCGCTCGAACAGGGCCCCGTACACCGCCTGACCCAAAGGGGCGGCGCAGCTGGACACCGCCATGATGAAGGACATCACCTTCCCCAGCAGCTCCGGAGGCGTCCGGCCCTGGACGGCGGCGCTGAGAACCACTGTCAGCATGGTGGACAGGACCATCACGGCAAAGCTCATGGCCGTCATACCCCACCAGCCCGGAAGCGCCGGAACCCCCGGCAGCAGCGCGGCTCCCATGCCCGCCGCCGTGGCGCTGGCGGCCAGCAGCACCGCCCCGCCCCGCCGGAGGGGCAGCCGTGCCCCCAGGCAGGCCGTTAGCAGGCCGCCGAAAAGGCCCCCCAGGCCCATGGCCCCCTGGGTGAGGCCCAGTCGGCTGTCGCTCATGCCCAGCACCTGGACCACCGCCACGGGGATGCCCACCACCAGAGCGGCGGAGAGCACCAGATTGAACAGGGCCAGCACCAGCACCACGGAGAGGAACACCGGCCGCTCCCGGCGGATAAACCGCCAGCTCGCCCCCAGGTCCTGCCGGATTGTGGACAGCACGCCTCCCGCCGCCGCCCGGGGCGTGTGGGGGATGCGGATGAAGAGCTCCATGACGGCGGAGAGGAAGAAGCAGAGAATGCTCACCCACAGAATGGGCCGGATGCCGAAGGCCCCGAACAGCACGCCGCCAATCACCGGTCCCAGCAGGGCCGACAGAGTCTGCACCATGTTGATGACGGCGTTGGCGCTGGTGAGCTGCTCCGCCCGGGCCAGAAGGGGGATGCTGGCCTGGACCGCCGGCTGATAGGCCCCGGCGATGCCGTAGAGCAGCATGAGGCACACCGCCATCAGCGGCACAAGGGGACCCCTGTCCAAAAGAAGGGTAAAGGCCAGAATCAGCCCCGCCGTGGAGAAATCCAGAAGGACCATGATGTTCCGCTTGTTCACACGGTCCGCCACCACCCCGCCGATAGGCGCGCACAGCACGGCGGGGATGAAGGCCGCCGCCCCCACCGCGCCGAAGAGGGCCGGGGAGCCGGTCTGCCGCAGCAGGTACAGCGGCAGGGCAAAACGCAGAATGGCGCTGCCGAAGAGAGAGATGATCTGCCCGATGACCACCAGGGTGAAATCCCGGCGGAACAGGGTCCCTTGATTCGTGTTCATGAAAAGCTTCCTTTCGTCTTGATTTCAGAAACCGACCGTCGGTTTTTATATCTTCAAAAAGAAACTGCCCGCCTGCGGCAGTTCTTTTTCAGGTTTGTTCCTCCGGAGACTGTGAACCTGTATTCATAACCGGGGAATGTCGGTTGGGCGAGGATTTTCCCCGTCAAACAGGGAGATCTTTCGTGCCCGCAGCCATACTGACGTATGGCAAGGGAAAGCGACGCTGTATGACGGGAAAAAGACCGCTCAGACAGCGTTCAGCGGTTGTGAAGGGCGGGGCATGTCCGCGTATGCTTCCAGAGCGCAGACAACCTCCTCGTCGATGAGCTCCTCGATGCCGAAGCTGCGGAACAGCTGGTTATAGACGGCGCACCGGGCCCGGATTTCCTCCCGGGTGGCGGGCTGGACGATGGGGTTGATCCAGACGTCGGACAGGAGGACCATGGCCTCCGCCAGGGCCCGGGGATGGGCCGTGCGGATGGAACCGTCGGCAATGCCCTGCCGGATAATGGGCTCCATAAAAACGGGGACGACATCCTCGTAGATGCTGCACATTTCCATGGCCAGAAACTTGGCGTTATCCTTGAGATAGGGCATCATGTTGAAGGTTTTGGCCTGACGCTCCAGCTGTAGGGAGAGTCTGGAGATGGCCCGGAGCTTCTCCAGACCGGTCAGGGTGTCATCGTCCCGGAGGCGGGCCAGCGCCGCGCCGTTCCGTTTGCCGATGCGTTCACAGACGGAGTAGAAAATATCCTCCTTGGAGGCAAAATGATGGTAGATGGCCCCCTTGGACAGGCCCGTTTCATCAAGTATATCCTGGAGAGAGGTCCGGTCGTAGCCCTTTTCAACGAACAGCCGTTCCGCCGTGTCCAGAATCCTCCGCACCGTCTCCTCCGGGTACTTGTTTCGCGCCATGGGGTCACCTCCCGCAAACAAACCAACGGTCTGTTTGTATCCTAGCACGCCCTATGGCCCCTTGTCAAGGAAAAATTTCCGGATGAGGGTATCTGTTCGCGGTTTTTTTGCGAGGCGGCCACCGGGGGGTTCCGGAGGCGGAGACCGGGGGCTTCTGAGGCGGGTGTGGGGTCTGGGTTCCGGTCCGGCGGCTTCGGGAGCGGGTGCGGCGGTCTTGGGGACGAGGCCCCGGCAGTTTCGGGGGTGGGGTGCGGGGTCCGGCTGTTTGGGGACAGAGTTCGAACCTCCGGTGCGTTCCGGGGCGGGGGTTCGGGGCCTGGCGGCTTCGGGGACCAAAAAACCGGGACCGCAAAAAAGACCGGGACAGAGCCCGGTCCCAGCCTGTCGAAAAAGTCTTTTCGACAGGCTGAGCAAGTTTACAAAACTTCAAAAAAGTTTTGTAAACTTATTGATTGAACATGAAAGACACCCCTGATGGGTTTCTTTCATACTATCTTCCTTTCCGAAAACTGAAAGCAATCCGTTATTTTCGACAGTCTCAGACCGGGACAAAGCCTGGTCCTTCCGTGATTTTATGATTCCGTCGGGAGCAGAGTCCTTCCCTCTCTTCCTCCGTTCCCGCGCCTCACCCGTCCAAATCCACAGAGATATGGTCCGTTCCGTGCTCGTCGAATTCGTCCAGATAGGCGTCGATGCGCTCCATCAGGGCCCCGTAGTTCTCCCGGGTCAGGGGCTCGCCGTCCATGTCCCGCAGGGCCAGCTCCTCCGCCAGAATCTCGTAGAAAACCACATCCTCATAGCTCTCAATGGCCTCGTGGATGCCCCCGTCGGCAAAGGCCCGGGAGGGTATCAGGTCCCCCTCGTACAGCTCCACCAGCTTCCCCATTTTGTGCCGGATGCAGTGGGAGAAGACCAGGCTCTCCACCTGGTCGTATTCTTTGATGCGGTCGTCCTCCCGGGTGGAATTCAGCACCCAGTTCCCTATGTAGACCAGGTCCAGCAGATAGCGGTACTGCTGTTCTGTCAGCTCGATTTTCATGGGCAGGCACCTCCCGGCGGCACGTCTCCCCGGCCAGATTGCTGAAGCGCGGGGCGCGTGACTGTGTAATGCCATGATTATATCAGACCCCGCAGAAAAATTCCACATAAAAAAGAGGGCAAAAAGACTAAAATCTGTCTTGCGGCCTGGAGACTCTCATAGTATAATACATAACTCAGAGTGATTCTCTCAGCATGGCGGAGAAAGGAGCGGACAGTATGGCGGATACGCGGCCCATCGGCGTCTTTGACTCCGGACTGGGCGGACTGACGGCGGTGCGGGTCCTGCGGCGCATTTTGCCCGAGGAGAACCTGGTGTACTTTGGAGATACCGCCCGGGTGCCCTACGGGGGCCGGTCCCGGGAAACGCTTTTGAAATACGCCCGGCAGGACCTGCGGTTTCTCCGGTCCCGGGATCTGAAGGCCGTTCTGGTGGCCTGCGGCACGGTGTCCACCACCTCCCTGGACACCCTCCAGGCGGAAAACGACCTGCCCATTGTGGGGGTGGTGGAGCCCACCTGCCGCCGGGCCCTGGCGGTGACCAGGCGCCGCCGGGTCGGCATGATCGCCACCCTGGCCTCCGTCCGCTCCGGAGCCTACGAGGCCGCCCTGCGGCGGCTGGACCCCCAGGTGGACGTGCTCTGCCGTCCCTGCCCCCTGTTTGTGCCCCTGGTGGAAAACGGGCGCTTTGAGCGGGGGGACGTTGTCATCGAGACGGTGGCCCGGGAATACCTGTCCCCCCTGCTGGAGTGGGGGGCGGACACCCTGATTCTGGGCTGCACCCACTATCCCCTGCTGGAGGACGTCCTGGCGGACATCTGCGGACCCGGCGTGACCCTGGTCTCCGCCGGGGAGGAATCCGCCTTTGAGCTCAAGCGGCTTCTGACAGCCCGAGGTCTCCGCGCCCCGGATGGACGGCGGGGAGAAGCGGAATACTATGTAAGCGACCAGCCGGAGGACTTCGAGCGGATTGCTTCGGTGTTTCTCCAGGAGCCCGTTCATCACGCGGCACGGAGGATTGACATTGACAAATACTGACACACGGCGGCTGCCCATCCTGCTGACCATCCGGTCAGAGCAGCACTTTGAGGACACGGAGCCCGACAGCATGGAGCTGATCACCGACGGCACCATGGAGCTGACGGCGGAAGGCCTGTGCCTGTCCTATCAGGAAACGGAGCTGACGGGGCTGGAGGGCACCACCACCACCTTTGAAATCCGGGGGCCCCAGGTGATTCTCACCCGCTCCGGCAGCGTCAATTCCCAGATGGTGTTTGAGGAGGGGCGGCAGCACACCTCCCTCTACGAAACTCCCTTCGGGGAGCTCTCCATCGACATCCAGACCAGCCGCCTGCGGCACAACCTGACGGAGCAGGGGGGCATCATGGACCTGCGCTATTCCATTTCCGTGGAGCACGCCGCAGCCGGGCGGAACGCCTTTAAAATCCGGGTCCGCCGGCGGCACGAGGACCGCCTCTGACCGCCGGGCCGGACCGCATCAGAGAAATTACACCAGAAAAGAGGTTTTCAATATGAGGAACTTAATTCAGGACGCCAGGGACCAGGCCGCGTCCCTGGCCATGGCCGCCTACCGCGCCGCCGCCGCAGACGGAACCCTGCCCCAGGCGGACATTCACGCCGCCCCGGTGGAGATTCCCCGGGACGCCTCCAACGGCGACTTCACCACCACCTTCGCCCTGGCGGCCGGAAAGGCCCTGCGCCAGCCCCCCCGGACCATCGCCCAGGCGCTGCTGGACCACATGGACCTCAGCGGGTCTTATTTCGCCTCCGCCGAAATCGCCGGTCCCGGATTCCTGAACTTCCGGCTGAATGACAGCTGGTACGGCGCCGTCTGCGCCGCCGTGGAGGCCGAGGGCGGGGACTACGGCACGTCGGAGGACCTGAAGGGGCAGAAGATCATGGTGGAGTTCGTCTCCGCCAACCCCACCGGCCCCATGCACATGGGCAACGCCCGGGGCGGCGTCCTGGGGGACACCCTGGCCGCCTGCCTGGCCGCCTGCGGGGCGGAGGTCAGCCGGGAGTTCTACGTCAACGACGCGGGGCACCAGATCGACAAGTTCGCCCGCTCCATCTACGCCCGCTGCATGCAGGCGAAGCTGGGCGAGGACCGCTATGCCTTCCCCGAGGACGGCTATCAGGGGGACGACATCCGGGAGCTGGCCCGGGGCTTTTTAGCCAGGGATGAAAACGGGGCCTTTCCGGAGGGAAAGGACGAGGCGGGCTGGATGTCCGCCATGGCGGAATACGGCCTGTCCGTCAACCTGCCTAAAATGAAGGCGGACCTCCGGCGCTATAAAATTGACTACGACACCTGGTTCTACGAGTCCACCCTCCACGACAGCGGCGCGGTGGCGGAGACGGCGGAGCTGCTGACGGCCCGGGGCTGGACCTATGAGAAGGACGGGGCCCTGTGGCTGAAAACCGCCGATATCCTCCGGGAGAATCTCCGCCGGGCCGGGAAAAAGGAAAAGGACATCGAAAAGCTGGACCTGAAGGACGACGTGCTCCGCCGGGCCAACGGATTCTACACCTACTTCGCCGCGGACATCGCCTATCACCGCAACAAGTTTGAAACCCGGGGCTTCGACCGAGTCATCAACATCTGGGGCGCGGACCACCACGGCCACGTGGCCCGGCTGAAGGGGGCCCTGGACGCCCTGGGCCTGGACGGGTCCGGAAAGCTGGACATCGTGCTGATGCAGCTGGTGAAGCTGCTGCGGGACGGGGAGCTGGTGAAGATGAGCAAGCGCACCGGCAAGGCCATCTCCCTCAGCGACCTGCTGGACGAGGTGCCGGTGGACGCCGCCCGGTGGTTCTTCAACGCCAAGCCGGACACCCAGATGGACTTCGACCTGGGCCTCGCCGTCCGGCAGGACAGCGAAAACCCCATCTATTATGTGGAATATGCCCATGCCCGCATCTGCTCCCTCATTGAGAAGCTGGCTCAGGAGGGACAGGCCGTGCCCCCGGCGGCGGACATGGCCCTGCTGGACACGGAGGCGGAAAAGGCCCTCATCAAGCAGCTGGCCGCCTGGCCGGACACCGTGCGCTCCGCCGCCAGGGCCTATGACCCCTCCCATGTCAACCGCTATCTGATGGAGCTGGCGGGCTGCTTCCACCGCTTCTACACCGCCTGCCACATCCGCCAGGAGGCCCCGGAGCTGGCCGCCGCCCGGCTGAAGCTGGCGGACAGCGTCCGGTCCGTGCTGAAAACCGGTCTGAAGCTGATTGGCGTGGACGCGCCGGAGCATATGTGAGCGGCCGGAGAAGGAACCTGGAAGCGCCGTCTTGACTGGATTCAGGACGGCGCTTTACAGCCCGGACATGCCCGGCAGAGCTCTGTTCCTTCCGAGCCGAGAGGCCGGAAGGAACAGGCGCCAGGTTTTGCGGCTGCCGCCGTTTATGGCGGCGGGCAAAACAGCTGAAATCAATGGTGCTGGTTCAGGCGGTTTTTGTATAAGAGCAGGTATATTTTTCCTCTTCCCGGATAAACTTTAGAAAAACTGCGGACTTGAAACGGGAGGCGGAGGAACGGCGATGAAACGGCGGCTGTTGATCTGGGAACTGGGGGGCTTTCTCTGGACGGGGGCGGCGGGAACCCTGCTGCACTTCCTCTATGGCTGGAGCGGCGGGAGCACCTGGGCGGCGGCCCTCTCCCCCGTCAGCGAATCGGTGTGGGAGCATATGAAGCTGCTGTTCGTGCCCCTGTTCCTGTTCACCATTGTGCAGCTCTGCCTGATGGGGCAGACGGAATCCAACCTTCTGGCCGTCCGGGGCGTCAGCGCCCTGACGGGTCTGGTCCTGATCCCGGTTCTCTACTATACCTACACCGGTGCGCTGGGCCTGCATCTTCTGTGGGCGGACATCGCCATCTTCTTCCTGGCGGACCTGGTCCTCTTCTGGCTGGACTACCGTCTGCTGTCCCGGGGCCGCTGCTTCGCCGGCTGGCAGCAGCTGCTGGGGGCGGCGGCCCTCTGGGCTCTGGCCTTCTGCTTCGTCTGGTGCTCCTTCCGGCCCCCGGCTCTGCCCCTGTGGCAGGAGCCCGATACGGCGGTGCAGGTCTCCGGACGATAGGCAGCGGATCTGCGCGTCCGCCTCTGTGCCGTATCCAGGGCAGGGCATCCGTGCCGGACCTGTAAACGGGAAACAGCCCCGCCTTTATCAGGCAGGGCTGTTTTTCAGCTTGCTGCGGCGTCCGCCGCCGGAATCGCGTCCGCCGCCGGGAGCGGTGCGGAAGCATCCGTCGCCTGCCGGGCGGCGCGGCGCTCCAGATATTCCTCCAGACAGAGTCCGCTATCCCGGATGTCCAGGGCCGTGGGCCGGCCTACATAGCGGTAATGCCAGGGCTCATAGCCGATGCCGGTTATCTCCCCCTTCTCCAGGGGGTAACGGAGAATGAAGCCGTATTCCCAGCAGTGCTCCATCAGCCACTTCTGTTCCGCCGTCTCCGCCTGGCCCTCGTCCAGGATCTGATAGGACGCCGCCACGATATCCACCGCCAGACCCGTCTGATGTTCGCTGGTACCGGGGGCCGCCACCCAGCGGGCGGCCTCGGCGGCGGCCTCCTCCTCCGGATACCCCGCCGCCAGCAGACGGAGAATCTTGTTGTTGTAGAGCCGGGTCTGGGTGGCCTGGGTCCGGTAGGCGGAGCAGACCAGGGGCCGCAGGCCCGCCTTCCGGCAGTCCGACAGCATGTCCATCAGATCCTCATAAGCCCGCCGGTCCACCCGCAGTCCGTTGGGCAGGCTTTTCAGCGCCAGCGTCTCGCTGTTCTCCGGCAGCGGATTCCAGGGATTCACCAGCAGCAGCTGCCAGTCCTCCGCCTCCGGGAACACCAGTTCCGCCGGTTTTTTTGCGCCTTTTCCCGGCGCTTCCCCGCCCTCCGGCGGGTCTTTTGTTTCCTCCGCGGAAATTTCCTCGTTTTCCGGAACGGCTTTCGCGCCCTCCGCCGCGTCTTCCGGCCAGGCCGGAGCGGCGGGGTCCATCGCCCCGGCCAGATCCGTCCGCGTCCAGGGGCCGGAGGCGGGGACTTCCGGCGGCTCCGCCGCCTGGACGGCAGCCGTCAGCAGCAGCGGGGCCAGCAGAGCCAGAGCCCCTTTCATCCATCTGTTCAATGTACGCTCCTTTTCCAGCCGCCGTGCCGGACCCGTCGTCACAGCTCTTTCCGGCGGCTTCACAGGTTCATCATATGCCTGTCCCGCCGCGAAAGCAAGGGCTTTTCTGTGAACGTTTCGGACAAACAGAGGAAATTCCGGACGCGTCCCCCCGAAAGACGGTCCGCAGGGGCCGCCCGGCGGTTCTGAAAAACGGGGCGGGACGGAGCCCGCCTCCCGCGCCGCTTCCTCTTGACAATATGCGCGGCGGAGGCCCCGGGAGCCTCCGGAGCCTTGCGGACCGGGGCAGGCCATGCTATGATTGTGACGGCACCAGCCACGAAAGGAGACGCGCCATGAACTCCACTCAGCAGAGATTTTTCCAGCAGCTGGCCCAGATTCAGGAGGCCTGCGTCCAGCGGGCCCTTGCCGGTCCGGGGAGCCTGGAGGACAGACTGTGTCAGGTCTCATACGAGATGGCCGCCGGCATCCTGGAGCTGATCGACGGCTATTCCCCTTTCAGCTCCGACCGCTATGATCTGGTCAACACCGTCACCGGGGAGAGGCTGAAGGAACGGCCCTTCCTTGAGCTCCACGACCACCTGGAGGAATTTCTGCGCTGAGCCTCCCCGCCTCAAATGCCCTCAACATCCTGCCGGGGAAGGCATTCCCACCTTGCCAAGCTCCCCTGCTTTATGGTATGATGAGGAAAAAGCGGAGGGGGAGGTGCGTTTATGCCGGAGCTGCTGGACAAGCTGGAGGAATCGGGTCTCTCCCCCCGGGCGGTTCTGGCGTCCCTGGCGGCGCTGCTGCTGGCGCTGATTTTAGTGATTCTGGCCTTCCGCCAGCTGAAGGGAGGGGCGGGGCCGGAGGAGGTCCCCGGCCAGGAGCCGGAGGCTCCGGTCCTTGTCACCCGGCAGCAGATTGATGCTCTGACCTATGACGACAGTACCCTGGGAACCGTCCGGTGGACCCTGTCCGGGGAGCAGCTGGAGGAGCTGAACCGGGTGCTGTACGAGTACGGCATCACCACGGCGGAGGACATCAGCCAGTTCCTGGCCCAGGCGGCTGTGGAAAGCCTGGGGGGCTCCGCCCTGACGGAGTGGGGGGACGAGGCCTATTTCCAGGACCGGGGCTACACCGCCGGCACCCGGGGCGCGGGCTATCTCCATCTCACCTTCGGATACGGCCAGATGGCCTTTTCCACTTGGCTGATGAAAAAATATATGCCGGAGCTGGCGGACATCACCTATGCCAACCCCGCCAACCACGGCCGGGAGGACATCAGCGCCGCCTATTACGCCGCCCTCCAGACCGCCGCCAACATGGGTCTGGACGTCTCCCGGTACTCCCGGGTGGTCCATGACCGCCGGGACCCCGCCGAGACCGGCTACACCACCGGGGCGGACTACATCGCGGAGGCCTTCGCCTGGGAGAGCGCCGCCTACTTCTGGCACATCTCCGGCGTCAGCGGGGCCTTTCTCAACTTCCCCACATCCCTGAATACCGACATCGCCTCGGACATCGTGGGCGGCAGCAACTGGCAGTCCCGGCGGGAGGCCTATGCCGCCTATTATCCGGTCTTTGCCGCGGAGGAGGAAGCGGCGTCCTGAAAGGAGACCGTCTGATGAAGCATGTCATTTTGAGCTGCGGCAGCGGCGGCTTTCTGTACGCCGTACCGGATGAGGCGGCGGAGCGTCTTTCCGAATACTGTATGGAGTTCTGCACGGATTGGCTTTGGAACAGCCCCCACGCGGAGCAATACCGGCGCACCCGGCGGAACCCCGACGGGACGGCCTTTGCCTATGTCAGCTATACAGAGGCGGACTTCATCGCCTGGCTGAACCGGTGGAAATTTCCGTCCCAGCCCTCTTTCCCTGCGGGGCGCTTCGACGGCGATGCTCCGGAACCGTACCGCGATTGTCCAAGATTTGATTTTTAGCCTCCCGGCCGGGCTTTCAGCGTCCCGGCGGGAGACGAGACAATTAAGAAAAGGAACCCGTCAGGGGTTCCTTTCCCCGCAGGGGGATACGCGACAGCTCTTAGCGGCAAAGCCGCTAAGAGCTGTCCGGTCGTTTTCAACCATCAGTTTTCAGAACATTCCGCGGGTTCTGCCGTTCAGTCCGCCGTCAGCACGCCGCTGAGGTCCAGAGGCTTGCCGTCGGACCAGAGGCGTTCCAGGGAATAGAACTCCCGGGCCTCCTGAGAGAAGACATGCACCGCCACGCAGCCATAGTCCAGCAGCACCCATGTGCCGTCCCGGTGGCCCTCCCGGTGGAGAGGCTTTTCGCCGGCCTGCTCCTCCATGGCCTTCTCCACCGCGCCGCACAGGGCGTTGATCTGGGTGTTGGACGTGCCGCTGGCAATGACGAAATAATCCGCCAATGTGGTGAGGTCCGTGATCTCGATGGCGCTGATCTCCCTGCCCCGCTTCTCGTCCAGGGCTTTCGCCGCAATGAGGGCCATCTCTTTCGGTGCCAATGACATATGTTTGCCTCCCTTTCTGAATATATGATTCCAGAATTTGAAATTCAGAAATCCTGCAATTGGATTTAAGCCGTTTTGCCCGCCGCCATAAACGGCGGCAGCCGCAAAACATGGAACATATCACTTCCGGCCCTTCGGCTCGGAAGTAAAAACTTGTATTCATAGCCGGAGGATGCCGGATGGGCAGGGATTTTCCCGTCAGACAGGGAGATCTTCCGCAGCCATACTGACGTATGGCTGCGGAAACCGGCGCGGTATGGAAGGAAAAAACCGGCCGGACGGCGTGCAGCGGTTGTGAACACAGGTTCTAATCATGGTATGACGATGGTCTTTCCTGATATCCTGACAGACGGTTTATTCCTCCGGCGGAGCCCCGATGATGGCAAAGCCGGGATCTTCTGCCGGAGTCTCCGGCGCCGCCGGTATTTCCGGAACCTCCGGAACCGCCGGGGGCTCCTGAACGGCGGGCAGCTCCGGGACAGGCTCCAACGCGCCGGGGTCCGTCCAGCCGGGGTCTTCAGCGCCGGTTCCCGGGTCTGTCTCATTGGGGTCCCGCCAGGGGTCCGGGTCCGCGGCTGTGCCGGGGTCCGTCACAGGCGGGACAACCGCGGTCCCGCCGCCGGTTTCGCCGTTCCCGGTACTGCCGGGCTCTCCGCCCTCGCCGGCGGCGGGGTCCGTCACGATGGGCTCGCCGGTCTCCGGGTCCAGGGGCAGGCCCGTCTCCGGGTCGACGGGGTTGCCGTTCTCGTCCACGGCGGGCTCCTCTTCCTCCGGCTCCGGCTCCGGCTCCGGTTCGGGTTTGAGCGGCGGCAGAGCCGCCTTTCTGTCCTCCACATAGCCGGTGGAGGATCTGAGACTGCCGTCGGCATTGACGGACATGATGTCCAGGTCCCGGAGGGTGAATACCTCTTTAAAGGGGCTGAGCTCCTCATTCACCAGCTTCAAAAGGTCGTTGGGATAGGGGGTCACGTAGGACTGGTAGTTGCCTACGGTGCGGCTCCAGGCGGAGGCCACATAGTTTCCGGGCATGGTGACAAAGTTCACGTCCTCCACCTTCAGTCCGCCCATATAGGCCGACTTGGCAAACCAGAGAATGTTCTGGAAGCTCAGGTCCGTCTCCACACACTCCTGAAAGACCTTCGCAAGCTCCTGGACCTTTCCGATGTTCTTGAGCTGCAAAAGCTGCTGGACCATGGCCTTCAGCAATCCCTGCTGGGTGGCGATGCGGCCGATGTCCCCGTCGGGGTAGCCCCGCTTCTTTCCGGTGTCGTAGCGGTAGCGGAGGACCTGCATGGCGTCGTCTCCGGTGAGGAGGCGGTAGCCCTCGGTCTGATGGATGTGGAGGTCCTGGAAGGGGTCGTCATAGTTCATGTTCCGGGGTACGTCAAAGTAGACTCCGCCCATGGCGTCCACGATCTTCCCCACGGCCTCCCATTCCACGATGACCTGATAATCGGGCTCAAAGCCCACCAGCTGGGAGATTTCCTTATACAGGTGCTGAATGCCCTTTTCTCCCTGGCCGTAGTAGTTGTAGACGGCGTTGATGCGCTTGATGTCATAGGGGATGTTCACCATGGTATCCCGGGGAATGGACATGACGGTGGCCTTCTGGTTGGTCACGTCGTAGCTGGCCAGCAGCATGGTGTCCGTATTGCCTCCGCCGCCGGTGTCCCGGCCCAGAATGAGGACGGTCCAGTAGTCCGCGCTCTTCCGCTCCCCGTCGCCGCCCCGGGGACGGACGCCCTCGCCCCAGTCGATTTCCTCCGGTCCGCCGGTCTCGCTGCCGGTTCCGGAGGCACCGGGCTGCTGGGTGCTGTCCTTCTGGGGAATGTCGGGCCGGACGAAGAGGCTCCGCCAGGCCAGCACTCCCAGCAGCGCCAGAGCCAGCAGGACCACGGCTGCAATCAGACCAATCTGCTGCCTGCTGATGCGGCGTTTTTTTCCGCCCGGCTTCGGCGCTTTCGCCGGTTTTTTTCCTTGATCCGCCGGGCCTCCGCCCGTCAGACGCTTTCCGCCGTTTTTTTGCTGTTCGCTGTCATTCTTCATCTCTGTGTCTCTGTCCTTTCAGCCAGTCCCTTGCTTCCAGTGTGGCGCGGTGAATGGGGCTCCCCCGCTCCACCATCTCGTCCACCGTCATCTCAAGTCCCATCAGCAGCCCGCCGTCCAGGTCCTCATAGCAGCGCCGCCGCAGGTCCTCCACGCCGGGAAAATGCCGGGTGGGCTCGATGTAATCCGCCAGATAAATGATTTTTTCCAGCAGGGTCATATCCGCCCTGCCGGTGGTGTGCCAGCGGATGGCGTCCACGATCTCCGGCGGCTCGCCGAAGATGCTCTCGGCGATAGCCGCGCCGGTTTTGGCGTGAAGCAGCTTGATTTCCCGCTGCTCCAGGGGGTCCAGCTCAATGCCGTACTCCGCGCAGAGGGCCTTCTGCTCCTCCATGTCCAGGCGCTTCGTGCAGTCGTGGAGCAGGGCCGCCCGCCGGGCCTTTTGAATCAGCTTCGAATCCCCGCCGCCCCAGCGCTCCGCCAGGCGGACGGCCTCCGACTCGGTCCCCAGCACATGGGGCATCCGGCGGTGGTGGAGGTACGTCAGCGCCACGGGGCGCAGCCGCTCCAGGGGAAGATGCTTCATGTCGGAGGACACGCCGTAGAGCCCATGGCGCAGAATATAGCCGTACACCCTGGGGGCCAGCAGCGTTCCGCCCTGGCCCAGGCGCAGCCGTTCCCGCAGCTCCGTGGAGGACACGTCCACCACACCGGGCACCGTCAGGGTGAAGATGCGGGCCTGGGGGTAGGCTCCGGAAAGGTAATCCCGCTGAACGGCAAAAAGCTCCTCGGTGTCCGCCTCGGTGCGCCCGAAGGCCGCCACCCCCGCCAGGGAGAGAATTTCCTCCGGCGCATGCCAGTCCTGAAGGGTGAGGAACATATCCGTCCCCATCAGAAGCCACAGCTCGTCGTTCGGATATTGCTCATGGAGCCGGGCCAGGGTGTCGGACGTATAGCTCCGGCCCTCCCGGTGTATCTCAAGGTCCAGAACCTCCGTCTCCACGCCGGTCTCCTCCGCCATGAGTTGGGTCATCTCCAGTCTCTGCTCCGGCGTGGGCGAACCCTCCGGAAGCTGCTTGTGGGGCGGCCGGCCCGTTGGGATCAACAGCAGTTTATCCAGCTTTAAAAGGTCGAATACCGCCCTGGCCGCGGTAATATGTCCCAGATGCGGCGGATTGAAGGTGCCGCCATATACGCCGATTCTCAAATTCAACGTTCCCCCTTGTCAAGAGTTGAGCGTTCAGAGCTGAGCGTGAAGATGTCATGCTGCCGGTATCTCCGCTCTTCACTCTGGTCTCTTCCGCTTTTCCTTCACCAGCTGGATGCGCTTGTCCTTGGGTTTGGAGTGGCTCTCCCGGTACAGGACGAACTTCGTCCCAATCACCTGGACCACCTCGCTGCGGGTGGCTCTGGCCAGCTCCCGGGCCGCCGTCCGGGCGTCATACTCCAGATTGTTCTCCAGCACCCGGCCCTTGATGAGCTCCCGGGCCTCCAGGGCCTCGTCCGCCTGCCGGATGAGGTTTTCCCCGATGCCGTCCTTGCCGATTTGAAGGATGGTGTCAATGCCGTTGGCCAGGCCCCGCAGCTGGGCCCGCTGTTTGCTTGTTAAATCCATACTGTCGTCCTCACAAACTCCATTCCGCTTCATCCGCCCTTCCGGCGGATATCCGCTCCATTCCGCTGCTCGTCCTCTCCCCACAAAATCTGTGGATTTTGCGGGGGCCCCTTTTTTCAAACTCCATTCCGCTTCATCCGCCCTTCCGGCGGATATCCGCTCCATTCCGCTGCTCAGCGTCTCATGCCGCCGCTTCGTTCGTTTCAGGGCTCTTCCGGTGCACCCCAGAATTCTTTCAGCTCTTTCATATGCTCAGGGTCCGCCCACAGCTCGCAATAACCGCAGGAACAGCAGACCCAGCGGTCCGTTTGAACCATCCTGAACACGCCTGCCTGTAACTTGTCATACGCCCCGTTTACCGCGGTCTTGCAGCGGATGACCTCCGCACTGCCGCACTTGGGACAACGGCGGCTGTTCTTCATCAGATATTCCTCCTTTTAAAGACGCCGAAGGTTTTCAAAAGGTTCCCGTTTTTTAATTTCTCATCCCTAACCGTCCAGGTAGGTTCCCAGCTTTTCCGCAAAGGCCGCCAGGGCCTTCCCCCGGTGGGAAATCTCCGCCTTCTCCTCCGCCGTCAGCTGGCCGAAGGTCTTCCCCTTCCCCGGCGCCAGGAACACCGGGTCATAGCCAAAGCCGCCTTCCCCGATCGGCGCGAAGGCAATGGACCCGTCGCAGCGGCCCTCCGCCTCCAGCGTGTCCCCGTTGGGGAAGGCGCAGGCCACGGCGCAGCTGAAATGGGCCGCCCGGGTGGTCTGGCCCCGCATACACTCCAGAAGCAGCATGTACCGCCCCCGGTCGTCCAGCTCCTCCCCGCCGTAGCGGGCGGAATAGACGCCGGGGCCGCCGTTCAGCGCGTCCACGCAGAGGCCGGAGTCGTCGGCAATGGCGGGCAGTCCCGCCGCCGCGCAGACGGCCCTGGCCTTCAGCATGGCGTTCTCGGCAAAGGTGGTCCCGGTCTCCTCCACGTCCACCTCCACGCCGGCCTCGGCGGGGCTGATGACCTCCACCCCCAGGCCGGACAGGATGCGCTTCATCTCCGCCAGCTTCCCCGGGTTGTGGGTGGCCAGCACGAATTGTCTGCTCATCAGAATCTCCCTCCCAGCGCTTCTTTTTGAATGGCCAGCAGCTCACGGCACCCCTTGGTGCACAGCCGCGTCAGCTCCTGCTGCTCCGCCAGGGAGAAGGCCCGGCCCTCGCCGGTGCCCTGGATCTCAATCAGCTCCCCCAGCTCGTTCATGACACAGTTCAGGTCCACCTGAGCCCGGCTGTCCTCGCTGTAGCGGAGGTCCAGCAGGGGCGTCTCCTCCACAATGCCGGCGGAGACCCCGGTGACATAGTGCCGGATGGGCGTCTGTCCCAGCACGCCGTCCTCCACCAGCCGCCGGCAGGCCAGGGCCAGGGCCACAAAGCCCCCGGTGACGGAGGCGGTGCGGGTGCCGCCGTCCCCCTGGAGCACGTCGCAGTCCACGGTGACGGTATACTCCCCCAGCTTCTTCATATCCACGGCGGACCGGAGGGACCGGCCCACCAGTCTCTGAATCTCGGCGCTCCGGGGACTGAGCTTCAGTCTGGAGACGTCCCGCTTGCTCCGCTCCCGGTTGGCCCGGGGAAGCATGGAGTATTCCGCCGTCACCCAGCCCTCGCCATAGGGGACATGGGGCGGGGTCCGGTCCTCCACGCTGGCGCAGCAGAGGACCATGGTGTCCCCGCACTCGATGAGGCAGCTGCCCTCGGCGAATTTTACGAAATCGGTAGTGATTTTCACAGGCCGCAGCTGGTCATAGGCCCGGCTGTCTTCTCTGGTCAATTTGACTCCTCCTCTTTTGTCTCAATCAATATCAGACCGCAGTGTTCGCAATATTGGGCGGGGCACATCGCGCCGCGCCAAAAGCCCTCCCCCGGAAGGGAAAACTCCCCTTTTTCCATGGGAAGATTCGAAATTCTGAATCTGCTGCTGGGGGTCCAGAGAATGTTCCTACCGGCGGCGCTTACAAAACCCGGCTTTAAGGTCTCCCCGCAGCGGGGACAGCGGTCAAACACAGCGCCCGCCCCCTTAAATAATGGCCTCGGCGTAAGCCTCGGAGTCAAAGGGCTGGAGGTCGTCGATGCCCTCGCCCATGCCCGCCAGCTTCACGGGCACCCCCAGTTCCTTGGCGATGGCCACGGCGATGCCCCCCTTGGCGGTGCCGTCCAGCTTGGTCAGGATAATCCCCGTCAGCCCCGCCGTCTCCTTGAAGGTCCTGGCCTGAATGAGGCCGTTCTGGCCGGTGGTGGCGTCCAGCACCAGAAGGGTCTCCCGGGCCGCGCCGGGGCACTCCCGGTCGATGATCTTGCTGAGTTTCGCCAGCTCCGCCATGAGGTTGGCCTTGTTGTGGAGCCGCCCGGCGGTGTCGCAGAGGACCACGTCGATCTTCCGGGCCCTGGCGGCCTGAAGGGCGTCAAAGAGCACCGCGCCGGGGTCCGAGCCCTCCTTCTGCCGGACGATTTCGGCCTGGGCCCGCTCCGCCCAGATCTCCAGCTGGTCCGCCGCCGCCGCCCGGAAGGTATCCGCCGCGCAGAGGAGGCACTTCTTCCCGCCGTAGCGCAGAAGATTGGCCAGCTTGCCGATGGAGGTGGTTTTTCCCACGCCGTTGACCCCGATGAAGAGGAACACGCAGGGGGAGGTGGAGACATTCACCTCGGTGGTGCCCACGTTCAGCGTGTCCACGATAATCTCCCGCAGGGCCGTCCGAACCTCCTCCTGACTCACCAGCTTCTCCCGCCGGACCTTTTCCCGGAGCTTCTCCACCGTGTCCACGGCGATCTCCATGCCGAAGTCGGAGAGAATCAGAGTCTCCTCCAGCTCCTCGAAAAAGGCCTCGTCCGCCTCGGTGTAGGTTGTGAACAGGTTTGTGGTGATTTTTTTCAGCTTGTCAAAAAAGCCCATAGCGCCCTCCTGAATTTAGTTTTTCGCGTCAGCGTCAATCTTCTTTCCACAGCCGGTGCAAAACCTTGGCAGGCTCCTCCGGCCCAAAAACGCGCCGCAGCATGGACAGCGCTTCCAGCGGAACATCAGGCAGACGCTTCCGCACAGCGCGGCCAGCCCCGCAATATGGCGGCCGGTATGCCTCCATCTATATGGACGCCCGCCGCGGCCAGCAGCAGCCCGGCAATGCCCCGGCACATCAGCCAGCGTCATTTTTTGCCTCAGGCTCATGCCGTCCCATTAGGATTTCTTCTTGCCCACCGAGACAACCGCCCCGCCGGCGATGATCAGCGCGAAAGCCAGCCAGGTCAGGGGCTTGCTGTCAGTCAGGAAAATCAGCAGCAGTCCCGCGATCAGCAGGAGCACAGAAATGATATCCGCAGCTCTCATAACGTTTCTCTCCTTGTAAGTCCGCTTTTATGCGGAATATCCGGCATGGCCGGTTTTACTGTTTGTCGTAGTCGATCCACGCCCCGCAGTGGGGGCAGTAGGTCCAGCGTGCGGTCCAGTTCAGCCGCCCGCCGCAGCCGGGACAGCGGTACCACAGCCAGTGGAGAAACAGACCGTCCAGGGCCGCCAGGCCCCCGGCAATCCGCAGCAGGGGCCGTCCTCCGGCGGTCAGCAGCATCAGGCCCATGAACAGCACGCCGATGGTCAGGGTGATTTTCTGGCGCAGGGTCACGGCGGCTTCGCCTCCTTTTCATTTTGCGTCAATCTCCCGCCTGCAATGGGGGCAGCGGGTCCCCCGGCCCCGGAGGAGGGACTTGCCGCAGTGGGGGCACCGCATCCTCGTCGGCGCAAAGTCCGCTCTGCTCGCAACGGCCTAGCGGCCATTTCTCGCCCCGCTCCCTTGCGCCTCCTCTTCCCGCCGCAAACGCTCTGTTGGTTTGCGGCGGGGGCGTGAAACCCAGTGCTTCACTTTGCCGGAAAACGGCTCAGAGAATCAGGCTCCCATAACCACGGGATAATTCCTCATTCCTAACTCCTCATTCCCAATTAAAGGTCAATCTCCCGTTTGCAGTGGGGGCAGCGGGTCCCCCGCCCCCGAAGGAGGGACTTGCCGCAGTGGGGGCATCTCATCCAGGCCAGCAGCAGAAGGAAGCCCGTCAGGCAGAGCAGAAGTCCCGCCGGAATGACCCAGGCCCTGCCGGAGCCGCTGCCGGCGACAATAGTGAGGAAGCCCAGTACCATCACGGCAAATATGATATGAGTCTTTCGTTTCAGCGTCATCTTCATATCTCCACTCTCCACTCTCAACTCTCATTCAATTTCCAGCTCCCTGGCCATGTCGTTGAGGTTGATGGTCAGCATCTTGGAAACGCCCTTTTCCTGCATGGTCACGCCATAGAGCACGTCGGCCTCCTCCATGGTGCCCCGGCGGTGGGTGATGACGATGAACTGGGTCCGGCCCGCCAGCTGGCGCATATACCGGGCGTAGCGGGCGACATTCACATCGTCCAGGGCCGCCTCAATCTCGTCCATGACGCAGAAGGGCGTGGGATGGACCTTCAATATGGAGAAGTACAGGGCAATGGCCACAAAGGCCTTCTCGCCGCCGGACAGCAGGGAAATTGTTTTCAGGGTCTTCCCCGGCGGCTGGGCCTTGATCTCAATGCCGCAGTTCAGAATGTCGTCCGGGTCCTCCAGCTCCAGCTGGGCCTGACCGCCGCCGAACATCTCGGCAAAGGTGGCCTGAAAGCTCTCATTCAGAAGCTGGAACTGCTGGCCGAAAATCCGGGTCATCTCCCCGGTGATGCCGCCGATGATGCCCTCCAGGTCCCCCTTGGCCTTCTCCACGTCGCTCCGCTGGTCCGACAGATAGGTATAGCGGGCATTGACCCGGTCGAACTCCTCAATGGCGCCGATGTTGGGGTTCCCCAGGGCGGAGATGTCCCGCTTCAGCTCGCCGATGCGGCGGCCGGCCCTGGGGACGCTCTCCAGCTCGATCCGCTGGGCCTGGGCGTCGCTGTGGCTCAGCTCGTAGTGCTCCCAGAGCCGGTCTAAAATCTGCTTTTCCTCCATGGCGGAGGCGGACATCTTCTGCTCCAGCCGGGAGGCGGAGCGCTCCAGATCCAGCAGCGTTTCGTTCATCTCCTGGCTGGCCCTGTTCTGGGCGGTGCGCCGGGCCTCCAGGGCAATCTTCTCCTCGTTCAGGGCCGCCAGGCGGGTCTGGCAGGCGGCGGAGCGCCGCTCCAGAACCTCCATGTCCGCCCTCCGCCGGGTGATTTCCTCCCGGGCGGACCGGATGCCCTCCTGATAGCTTTGGAGGGTCTCCTCCTTCTGCCCGCGCCCTCCCGTCAGCTCCATGGCCAGGCGGCGCAGGTCCTCCGCCCTTTGCAGGGCGGCGTCCCGCTCTGCCGTCAGGCCGGCCAGCTCCTCCTTCCGGGCAGTGACCTCCTCTGTCAGGGCCCCGGACCGGGCCAGCAGCTCCGACTGGCCCGTGAGGGCCGCGGCGGCCTCCTCCCGGTACTTCGCCGCCAGGGCCTCCTGTTGGGCAATGGCTGCTTCGGCGGCCTCCGTCCGGGCCTCGTTTTCCCTGAGATGGGCCGTGAGGCTCTCCAGCTCCCCGGACAGGTTTTCCACACTCTCCTCCAGGGAGTGCAGCAGCAAATCGAAGTGCCGCCCCTCGCTCTCCAGACGCAGAGCCTCGTCCTCCGCCTGGCGGCGCTGGCCCTCGGCTGTCTCCAGATCATAGCGGGCGGCGGTGAGTTCCCTTTGCAGAGCCTCCTCCTCCTGCTTCGCGGACTCCAATTGCGCCTCCAGCCCGGAGGACCGGCCCCGGAGCCTCTCCAGCTCCGCCGCCCGGCTCAGCACGCCGGTGTTCCGGGACGCGGAGCCGCCGGTCATGGAGCCGCCCCGGTTGATGACCTGGCCGTCCAGCGTGACGATGCGGAACGCGTTATGGTACTTCCGGGCCATGGCAATGCCGCAGTCCAAATCCTCGGCAATCACCGTCCGGCCCAGCAGATTATGGAAGATATTCCGGTATCTCCCGTCAAAGCGCACCAGCCGGGAGGCCAGTCCCACAAAGCCGGGTTCTTCCCCGACGCCGCTCTGGCGCAGCTCTTCCCCCCGGATGGCGGTGAGGGGCAGGAAGGTGGCCCGGCCTCCGTCCCGCTGCTTCAGAAAGCCGATGGCGGCCTTGGCGTCCTCCTCCCGGTCCACCACAATGTTCTGGAGGCCCGCCCCCAGGGCAATCTCAATGGCCAGGGTGTATTGCTGGTCCGTCCTCATCAGCCCCGCCACAGGGCCGTGGATGCCCCGAAGACTGTTCCGGGCCTGGCAGACCAGCCTGACGGCCTTGGAATAGCCCTCATACTCCCGTTCCATCTCCGTCAGCAGCCGGATGCGGTTGTTCAGCGCCCCGACGTCCATGGTCAGCTGCACCCGCCGCTCCGACACGGCGGCGGCCTTTTTCTCCCGTTCCTCCATCCGCAGGCTGTAGCCGGCGATGACATTGGCGGCCGCCTGGACCTCCTCCCGGGCGTCCTCCAGACGGCGGCGGTTGACTCTGGCGTTCTCCCGGGCCTCCTCCAGCCGGGTCCCGGCGGCGGCCCGCTCCGCTTCCACGTTGGCTTTCCGCTCCGCCAGCTGGCTGTTTTCCGCCATGACGGCGGCGGCTTCCGCCCGGCCGTCGGCGGCGGCAGCCACGGCCAGCGCCTCCTGCGCCCGAAGCGCCTCCGCCTCGCTCTGGCGCCCCCCCGCCTGGGCGGCGGCCTCTCGGGCCCGCTCCAGCAGGGCGTCCAGGGCGGTGTTCAACCCGGTCAGGCGCTCCTCCAGGACGGCGGCCCGCTCCCGCTCGCCGGCGGCCTGGGCCGCCAGGCCGCCGGCCCGGCTGTCGGACTCCACCAGCTCCGTCTGCGCACGGCGGATATTCTCCTGATGGTGGGCGATGTCCCCCTCCAGAAGCGCGATGGCCGCGGCCTGGTCTCTGGCCTCGCCCTCCAGACCGGCGGCCTCCGTCCGGACCCGCTCGGCCTCCATATCCTTCTCCCGCATCTCCTCACCGAAGCGCTCCCCCTGGGCATAGAGAGCGTCCAGCTCCGCCCGGGCCTGGTCCCGCCGGGCCCCGGCGGCGCGGAATTCCGACTCCAGCTTCCGGGCCCCGGCCTTCAGATCGTCCAGATTCTCCAGCCAGACCGAAATCTCCAGCAGCCGCAGCTCGTCCCGGAGAAGCAGGTACTTCTTCGCCTTCTCCGCCTGGTCCCGCAGAGGCTCCACCTGCAATTCCAGCTCGCTGATTTTGTCGTTGACCCGCAGAAGGTTCTCCTCCGTCCGCTCCAGCTTCCGCTGGGCCTCCTCCTTCCGGTGGCGGAAACGGGAGATGCCGGCGGCCTCCTCGAAGATCTCCCGCCGCTCGCTGGAGCGGGTGGAGAGAATCTCGTCAATCCTGCCCTGGCCGATGATGGAATAGCCCTCCCGGCCCAGGCCCGTGTCCAGAAACAGCTCCGTCACATCCTTGAGCCGGACGGACTGCCGGTTGATGTAGTATTCGCTCTCGCCGCTCCGGTAATACCGGCGGGTGACGGAAACCTCGGACTCCTCCATGGAGGGGAAAATGCCCTCCGTGTTGTCCAGCACCAGCGTCACCTGAGCAAAGCCCACCGGACTGCGCCGCTCCGTGCCGCCAAAGATCACATCCTCCATCTTCGCGCCCCGGAGCCCCTTGACGCTCTGCTCCCCCATGACCCAGCGGATGGCGTCGGAAATGTTGCTCTTTCCGGAGCCGTTGGGGCCCACGATGGCGGTGATATCCTCTCCGAAATTCAAGAGGGTCTTGTCCGGAAAGGATTTGAAGCCCTGAATCTCCAATGCCTTTAAATACACGTCTCCACCTCTGTCCGCTCCTCTTTCAATAACTGATTCACTATATCAGAGACGCGGCGGATTTTCAAGACAAAATCTGTAAAGGGGCAGGGGCGTTCCCGTATTTGACCCGGAAAGCGGCGGGGCCGTCCTGTCCTTTGGAAGGGCCGGGCCCCCGGGAGACGGACCGGGAGCCCGGTCCCCTGCGCCCCGTCCCCCTGATACCGTCAACGAAACTGAAAAGGAGCAAAGCTCCTTTTCAGCCGGCGGACGCTTTTTCGCGGGAAAATCCCCTGGACAAATGTCTCCATCCGGCGTATACTGAAGGTTAACATATTTTGAAAAGGAGTGGTCCCATGTCTGAGAGCTACGCGGGCAAGATCAACCGGAAGCTGCTGAAAAAGCGGCGCATCATCGACGCCGCCGCCGGGCGGGAGCCGGCGGACCTGGTGCTGAAAAACACCGTGTATGTCAATGTTTTTTCCAACGAACTCTGCCATGGGGACATCGCCGTGGCGGAGGGCCTCATCGTGGGCATGGGGTCCTACTCCGGCAAGACCGAGTACGACTGCACCGGGAAAATCGTCCTCCCCGGTTTTCTGGACGCCCACATCCATCTGGAGAGCTCCTTGGTCTCTCCCCAGGAGTTTGTCAGGGCCGTCCTGCCCCACGGCACCACCACCGTGGTGGCGGATCCCCATGAAATCGCCAATGTCATGGGAACCGACGGCATTGAATACATGCTCCAGGCCACGGAGGGTCTGCCGGTGGACGTGCGGCTCATGCTGCCCTCCTGCGTCCCGGCCACGCCCCTGGACGAGTCCGGGGCCGTTCTGGACTACCGGAGTCTCGACTCCTTCTACGATCACCCCAGAGTCCAGGGTCTGGCGGAGATGATGAACTTCGTGGGCATCATCGCCGGAGACGACCAGCCGGTGGAAAAAATCGTGGCCGCTCAGGCCCACCACAAGAAAATCGACGGCCACGCACCGGATCTCCAGGGCAACGACCTCAACGCCTATATCGCCGCCGGGGTCTACTCCGACCACGAGTGCCACGACTTTCAGGACGCGCTTGCCAAGCTGGAGCGGGGCCAGTTCATCATGATCCGGGAGGGCACCGCCGCCCGGAACCTGGAGGCCCTGGCCCCCCTGCTGTGCGGCAAATACGCCGAGCGCTGCATGTTCTGCACCGACGACAAGCACCCCAGCGACCTGCTGGAAAAGGGGCACATCGACTACATCGTCAAGGAGGCTATCCGCCTGGGAGCGGACCCCATCACCGCCGTCAAGGTGGCCTGCCACAACGCCGCCCGGTACTTCCTGCTGAACAACCGGGGGGCCATCGCGCCGGGCTATCTGGGGGACTTTGTCATCATCGACAATTTCGAGCATTTCAACATTGAAAAGGTCTTCAAAAAGGGCGAACTGATGGTGGAGAACGGCGTGGTCCGGGACTTCCCCCTGCCCCGGGTGGAGCCCTATCTGACGGAGCGGGCCCACGGCACCTTCCACCTCCAGACCCTTACCCCCCAGGACTTTGAGGACCACCGGCCCCGGGGCATCATCGGCATGGTGCCCGGAGAAATCACCACCGTGGACGCGGGCTACTCCGACCGCATCGACGTGGAATACGACGTGCTGAAAATCGCCGTGGTGGAGCGGCACAGGAACACCCGCCACATCGGCGTGGGCTTCCTCCAGGGCTACGGGCTGAAGTCCGGGGCCGTAGCCACCAGCATCTCCCACGACTCCCACAACATCATCGTGGTGGGCGCCAGCGAGGCCGCCTGCGCCGCCGCTGCCAACCGGGTGGCGGAGCTGAACGGCGGCATTGTGGTCTGGGACCAGGGCGAGGTGAAGGCGGAGCTGCCCCTGCCCATCGCCGGCATCATGAGCGGCGAGCCTCTGGAGCGGGTGAACGAACAGCTGGAGGCCGCCAAGGCCGCCGCCCATGCCCTGGGCGTCTCCCGGGGGGTGGACCCCTTCATGACCCTCAGCTTCATGGCTCTGCCGGTGATTCCCTCCCTGCGGATTACCACCCGGGGCGTGTTCGACGTGACCAGCCAGAGCTATGTCTAAGAGCCTGTATTCACAACCATTGAATGCTGCCCGAGCGGCCTTTTTCCCGCCATACTGCGCCGGGCTCCCCCGGTAATCCGTCGGGATTGCCGGAGCTGCGGACGGTCTCCCTGTCCGGCAGGAAACATCCGCGCCCACCCTGCATCCCCCGGCTATGAATACAGGTTCCGGGAACCCGCCTCGTTCCGGCCCCGGCAGCGGGCAGAGCCCGCCCTGAAACCCATATGCCGGTTTCCGGTCTGCCGCATTCCCCCCCGCAGAGACAGCGCCCCCGTCCGGCTTCTGCCGGGACGGGGGCGCTTTTCTCACGCTTGTGCGAGGCCTGGGGGCTCTGTCAGGGAATCTGACGGAACAGCATGGCCTGACGCATCATCTGAAACCAGCGGGCGTCGGAACGCTCCCGGCGTCTATGGAACATGTGTAACGACATGGCAGTCATCTCCTTTTGGTACTTCACCGAAGAACTGCCCCTATTTTAGCATATATTGCCCAAAACGCAAGACCGAATTTGTACGAATCAGCTAAAGCAATGCCGTTATCTTTGTGCATTTTACCGACCAGCCCGCCGGGTCAAACAGACCAGAGCGCCTCGCTGGTGGTGGACACCGCCACCGCTCCGGCGGACAGGGCCGCCACCACGTCGGACTTGTCCAGCAGCAGGCCGCTGGCAATCAGAGGCTGACGGACCTCCTTCACCAGGTGCCTGATGACGCTGGGAATGGCGCCGGGCAGCACGTCTACGGCGTCGGCGTTGGAGCTCTGGCGCAGCACATTGGCAAAGGACAGGGAATCCAGCATGAAAAAGCGCTGGATGGTCAGCAGGCCCAGCTCTCTGGCCCGGCGGATCAGGTTGGGATGGGTGGAAATAATGCCGTCGGCCTCGGTGCTGCTGGCAATGAACTCGGCGGAGATGTCCCGGGTGGACATACCCTCGATTAAATCCAGGTGGATAAAGGCCAGCTTTCCCGCCTCCTTCACCTGGCGGACCAGGTCCCGGACGTTCAGAATGGTGCCATAGAGCAAAAAAATCACCGTGCAGTCCGACTCCAGGGCCCTCTCCAGTCCCCCGTCGTCCTTCACGGCGGCGATGACCGGCGCGTCCTGCATGGACTCCACAAACTGCTTCAGCTTGACGGCCATAAGCCCTCCTCTCCTTTCCTTCCGCAGCCGGGGCGGCCCCAGACGCCCGTCCCGGCGTTCTCCCGGCGCTGGAGCAAACGTCAAAATTCCTGATAAACGGGCCGGCTCCAGCAGGGATTGTGCAGGGTCTTCCGGCGGCAATTATAAAGGCTGCTATCAAATTTAGAATACAAACGCGGGCAAAAGCAATATGCAAAATGCACAATTTTTTTCCGCTTTACCTATGAAATACAGCGGAATTTCGTCAAGCTGCCATTTTTGACTTGCCGGACGGGATAAAATGTGGTAGTGTAAAGGAAATCAATACCGTGTGCTTGGGAGAATGAGAGTCTAAAGCGCGCAATCCACCCCCTTCCGCGTCATGCCGCGGCGGAGGCGTTTGTGTGGCTGCCGGCTCTTATATTTTTTGCATTCATCTCCCCTCCGGAGCCGGCAGACAGCGTGCGGACACGGGCAGATCCCGAAAAACTCCACGGAGATGGGAGATGATTCAGGGCAGACGACAGACACCTTGGGAAAGGGGTTCCCCTTTCCCGGTTTCCCCACAGGGAAACTGAACAACACCCTGACGAACAAGGAAGAAGAGGTGACTCCGTAACATGTTCAAAATGCTGAATCCCCGGCGCTTTTATCACGCCGTGGGCAGGAAGAAATTTCTGGAATTCCTCCTGCTGGCGGCCTTTATCCTGTTCTTTTACGGACCCATGCTCAACATGCTGATGCTGGCCTTCGCCAACGAGTACACCGTTCCGGCGGTCTTCCCCCAGGAATGGGGCTTCAAGTGGTGGAAATATGTGTTCGCCCAGAACAGCCTGGTTTCCTCCATTGTCCAGTCCTTCATCGTGGCCATCATCACCACGGCGGTGTCCATGGTGCTGTGCATTCCCGCGGCTTATTCCATCGCCCGGTTCAAATACCGGGGCCGGAAGATTTTCATGCTGTCCTTCCTGCTGACCAACGCCTTCCCCAAGCTGGGCATCTACACCTCCATCGCCGTGCTGTTCTACCGCTACGGCCTGATGGGCACCTATGCCGGCGTGGTCATCATCCACATGATTAACTCCATGATGTTCATGGTCTGGCTCCCCGCCAGCGCCTTCCGCTCGGTCCACCGCCAGCAGGAGGAGGCCGCCCGGGACGTGGGCGCGGGCCCTGTCCGGACCTTCTTCAAAATCACCCTGCCCATGGCCATGCCCGGCATCGCCGTGGCCACGCTGTACACCTTCCTGGGCTCCATGGAGGAGGCTCAGGGCACGCTTCTGGTGGGTCTTGCCAAGGTGCAGACCATGCCCGTGGCCATGTACGGCATCGTGCTGGACTCCTCGGCGGTGCAGATCGGAGCGGTGTTCGCGATTCTGCTGATTATCCCGTCCGCCCTGATGATCTTCCTCATGCGGAAGTACATCGGCCCCGAGGCCATTTCCGGCGGCTTCAAGATGAAATAACGGAGTTTGGAGGAGAAGAGACTCATGAGCGAGCGCAAAATCAAACTGCAAATCAAGGACATGACCAAAAAATATGACAACGGAGACGGCGTTGAGCATATCAACCTTGATATTTACGAGGGAGAAATCGTCACCTTCCTGGGCCCGTCCGGCTGCGGCAAGACCACCATCCTGCGGACCATCGGCGGCTTTCTGGACGTGACCTCCGGCGACATCACCGTGGACGGCCAATCCATCATCAGCCTGCCCCCGGAGAAGCGGCCCACGGCCATGGTGTTCCAGAGCTACAACCTCTGGCCCCACATGACCATCTATGAGAATCTGGCCTTCGGCCTGAAGCTGCGCAAGATCCCCAAGGCGGAGATTGACGCGGACGTGAAGAAATATCTCCAGCTGGTGTCCATGCCCGGCTGCGAAAAGAAGTACCCCGGCCAGCTCTCCGGCGGCCAGCAGCAGAGAATCGCCATTGCCCGGTCCCTGATGCTCAAGCCCTCTCTGCTGCTTCTGGACGAACCCTTCTCCGCCCTGGACGCCAAGATCCGCCAGCAGATGCGGGAGGAGCTGAAGAAAATCCAGCAGGATCTGGGCATCACCGTCATCTTCGTCACCCACGACCAGGAGGAGGCCATGTCCCTGTCCCACCGGATCGTGGTCATGAACAAGGGCAAATTCGAGCAGACCGGCACCCCGGCGGAAATCTACGACAAGCCCGCCACCCTCCATGTGGCGTCCTTCATCGGCGAGATGAACTTCCTGAAAAAGGACGGGAAGACCATCGCCGTCCGGCCCGAGGACCTGACGGTGTCCCAGGGCCACGGCGGCGGCCAGTTCGACGCCACGGTCCGCACCATCATGCTGCTGGGCCACTACGTGGTCATGACCGCCCAGCATGGGGAAGACGTCATCAAGTGCTACATCAACCGGGATCTCAGCGAGCGCCTGAAGGAGGGCGATCCGGTGAGTCTCGCCGTGGGCAAGCACACCGTGTTTTAACGGGCCCGCCTGAAGCAGTACCCTGTTATCAGGGGAGTATCCCCCTCGACCCATACATGACATCAGACCTGCAACGATTTGAAAGGAGATTTCTATGAAAAGAAGACTGTTCGCAATGCTCCTGTCCGCCGTGATGCTGACGGCGCTGCTCACCGGCTGCGGCGGCAAAGACAGCGGTTCCGGCGGTTCCTCCTCCGGCGATTCCGGCAGCGGCGAGCCCAAGAAGGCCGTCAGCCTCTGGGCCACCGGCTCCGACAACGTCCGCGAGATTTTCGAGGCCCTTGTCAGCGACTTCAACACCAATTCCGAGTACGCCGGCCAGTATGAGGTCACCCTCCAGTTCATGCTCTCCGGCACCGGCGCCCAGACCCTGGCCGATATGCTGTCCGCCGCCTCCAAGGCCGGACAGACCAACACGGATTACGACATCGTGGACCTCAGCGGCGACGACCTCTCCAAGCTGGTCTCCCTCATCGGCCAGGAGCAGTTCGTGAAGCTGGACAGCGCCAAGATTCCCAATGCCGCCAGCGTGGAGGCCAAGAGCTCCATTGCCGACGGATACTGCCAGCCCTACCGCGGCACCACCGTCATCCTGGCCTATGACTCCGCCAAGGTTCCCACTCCCCCCGCCACCATGGATGAGCTGGTGGAGTGGATGAAGAACAACCCCGGCCGCTTTGCCTACAACACCCCCGGCACCGGCGGCGCAGGCGACTCCTTTGCCCGCAGCTCCGTGTACAACTTCCTGCCTGAGGAGGCTTTCACCTCCGACGACGAGAAGTGGACCGGCGAGTGGGACGAGGGCTTCAATTTCCTGAAGGAAATCCACCCCTACATGTATGCCTCCGGCGGCTCCATCGTCTATCCCAACAAGAACCAGGGCACTCTGGACCTGCTGAACCAGGGCGAAATCGACATGTGCCCCAACTGGGCGGACATGGTCCTCTCCCAGCGGGCCTCCGGCGAGATCAAGGACAGCATCAAAATCACCCAGATTGAACCCGCCCTCACCGGATCCCTCCAGTCCCTGGTCATCCCCACCTTTGGCTCCAACACCGAGGGCGCCTACGCCTTCATGAATTACATGCTTTCTCCCGCCGCTCAGGAGCTGATGGTCAAGCAGATGGCCGCCATCCCCCTGATCGACGCCTCCAGCATGGACATGACCGGCTATGAGGACCTCCAGGGTCTGGACGTGTCCAACTTCCGCCTTCAGTCCATCGGCGGTCTGTCCACCTCCTTCAACGAGCGCTGGGACAACGAGATCGCCACCATCGGCTGACACAAATCCACCGATAACGAGGGGATACCTATGAGTAAAAGCCTGAAGCGAAATCTGGTAGCCTACGGTCTGGTTCTGCCGGCGTTCCTCGTCGTCATGCTGACCGTGGCCTACCCCATTGTCCTGGCGGTGATTCAGAGCTTCCAGGACTCCAAGACCGGCGCGTTTACGCTGGATAACTACGCCTACTTCTTCACCGAGCCCGCCCAGCTGAAAAACATCCTGTACACCCTGTACGTGTGCCTGATGACGGTGGCCATCGCCATTGTGGTGGCCTATCTGCTGGCGCTGTACCTCCGGTTCGTCAGGTCCAGGATTGCCAAGACCATCGGCACGCTGTACCTGGTGCCCCGGTTCGTCCCCGCCATGTGCGCGGTGTACGCCATGATTACCATCATCCGGGACTCCGGCCTCATCAACCGCATCGGCCTGATTTTCGGACACGACGTTAAGCTGGGCCTGATGTACCACGCCAGCGGCATGATTATGATGAACCTCTGGTTCAACATCCCCTTCGCGGCGCTGATGATCACCGCCGGCCTGGGCGCCATCCCCGATTCCATCATCGAGGGCGCCCGGGACGTGGGAGCCGGCAAGTTCAAGGTCTTCACCTCCATGATCCTGCCCCTGTCCATCAAGGACGTGGTGGTGGCGGCCACCTTCGTGTTCATGTCCAATGTGGGCTCCTTCACCACTCCCTATCTGATGGGCGGAAGCGCCCCCAAGATGCTGGGCATCGCCCTGTTCGATCAGTTCAACAAGTATCTGGCCTACAACCGTTCCGCGGCTCTGTCGGTCATCATGTTCCTGATCTGCTCCGTCTCGGCAGGCGTGTATATCTACACCAACCTCAAGGAAAACGAGTGGGAAAAGTAAACCCGCACCGGCGGAAGGGCTCAGCCCTTCCGCCGGTTTGGCCCCTTTCGGAGTCAGGAATTAGGAATTTGAACGAACACAAGGCAATTCCTCATTCCTAATTCCTAATTCCTCATTCCTCATTCCTCATTCCTAATTGAATCAGAAGGAGAAGCTCTATGAAGACACAAATAACCGCCCACACCGGGGCGGAGGGCAGGCCGGACAACAGCCTGGAATTCGTATCCTATGCCCTGGCCTGCGGCGCGGACGCCCTGGAGGTGGACGTGCGCCGCCTCCCCGGCGGAGCCCTGGCCATCGGCCACGACGGCGTGGGAGAGGAGGCCCCCCGGCTGGCGGAGGTTCTCCGGATGACGGCGGCCCGTCCCGGCATACGCATCAACTGCGACCTCAAGGAGCCGGGACTGGAGGCGGCCGTCTGCCGCCTGGCGGAGGAGGCCGGTCTCGGGGGCCGTCTGATCCTCTCCGGAACGGTAAACGCCGCCGCCGCCGTCCCCGGGGCGGAGGTCTATCTGAACATGGAGGAATACGTCCCCGACCTCTACCTCAAATACCGGGAAATCCCCAATTTTGAGCTGGAGGCGGCAGAGACCATCGCCGCCGTCTGCAGGCAGGCCGGCATCGCCACCGTCAACATCTATCAGGGCCTTGTGACCCGGCGGCTGGCCGAGACCCTGGCCCGGGCCGGCGTGGGCCTCTCGGTCTGGACCGTCAACGACAGCTGGGAGCTGAACTGGTTCCTGGGCCTGGGGGTGCGGAACATCACCACCCGGCGGCCCGTCCTGGCCCTGGAGCTGCGGGAGGGCGGGAAGCCGTGAGCGTCCCGGACCGGTCCATTCCCTTTTACAACCTGATTCTCCGCTGCGACCGCTGGCAGAGGCGGGACCCCGCCCTGCCGGAGGGCTTCCGCCTCCGGGGCTGGCAGCCGGGGGACGAGGCGGCCTGGGCCGCCCTGGAATACGAGATTGGGGATTTTGCCTCTCAGGAGGAGGCCCTGGCCTATTTTGCTGAAACCTACGGCAGGGACCCCCGGGCTCTGGCCCGGCGGTGCCGCTTCGCCGTGGACGGGGAGGGCCGTGTGCTGGGAACCTGCACCGCCTGGCGGGACCCCCGGGAACAGGGGGAAATCGCATCCCTCCACTGGTTAGCCGTTTCCCCCCATGCTCAGGGCAGAGGACTGGGGCGGGCCCTCTGCCGGGAGACCCTGGCCGTCTTTCAGGACCTGGGGGAGTTCCCCGTCTATATCCACACCCAGCCCTGGAGCTGGAAGGCCCTGCTGCTCTATGTCCGGGAGGGCTTCCGCCTCCAGCGGACCGACCGCTTCGCCGCCTATGAAAACCAGTATGCCCAGGGCATGGAGACACTGCGGGCGGTGGTGACCCCGGAACAGTACGCCGAGCTCCTCCGCTGCTCCCGGGACTAGGATAAAAGTCCGGCAGGCCGCCGGACTTTCTTCATGTCCGCGGCTGTAAGTTTCTGCCAAACACAGCGGAGCCCTTTTGTGAGTTCAACCAATTCATTCCAGCATTTTAAGGAAATCTATTGACATTTTGCCAAAAAGCACCTATAATAAACTGAATCAGTGTAATTTTAAACGGGACTGACAGCCCCGGCAGGAGCCGGACGCATGAGAATCTTTCCGGCAGGCGGATCGTATTCAGGGGCTGTGAGGCCAGTCTCTGAATGTGGGGTGTCGTATTTGCTGATTACACGGGAAATGGATTATACACTGCGGGTCCTCCGGGCCCTGTACAGAGAAGGACAGCTGTCCGCCGCCTCGGTGGCCAGACTGGAGCACATGCCCAAGGCCATCACGCTGAAGGTGCTGAATCAGCTTCACACCATGGGCATTGTGGAGAGCCGCAGAGGGGTCTGCGGCGGCTATTTTCTCCGCCGGCCCTGTGAGGAACTGACGCTGTACGACCTGTTCCGGGCCTCCGGGGACGAACCCCTGCTGAACCGCTGCCAGCAGAGGGAGTATCAATGTGAAAACCTGTCCCGGGAGGAGTGCGCCGTCTGCCGGGAGCTGGACCGGGTTCAGGAAATCCTGAACGCCGAGCTGAGGCGGACGCCGCTGAGCGAACTGTTTGCGTAATACTCCAGTTTTTATGATATAAGAAAAGGAGGCACACACATGCTGTATCAAACCACCCAGGCCCACGAGGAACTCCGGGCCAAGGTCCGGGCCTTCGCTGAGGCCGAAATCAAGCCCATCGCCTTCCTGCTGGATAAGGAAAACCGCTTCCCCACGGAGGCCGTGAAAAAAATGGGGGAGCTGGGCCTGATGGGCCTGCCCTATGAAACCGAGTTCGAGGGGGCGGGGGCCGACGCCCTGAGCTACGCCATCGCCGTGGAGGAGCTGGCCCGGGTGGACGGCGGCGCAGGCGTGATTCTCTCCGCCCACACCTCCCTGGGCACCTATCCCATCCACGCCTTCGGCAACGAGGCCCAAAAGAAAAAATACCTGCCCGACCTGTGCTCCGGCCGGAAAATCGGCGCCTTCGGCCTGACGGAGCCCAACGCCGGGTCCGACGCCGGCGGCACGGAGACCACCGCCGAGGACATGGGGGATTACTACCTCCTGAACGGCGAGAAAATTTTCATCACCAACGGCGGAGAGGCGGACACCTATGTCATCTTCGCCGTCACCACCCCCGGCATCGGCACCCGGGGCATCAGCGCCCTGATTGTGGAAAAGGGCTGGGAGGGCTTCACCTTTGAGGAGCACTATGACAAAATGGGCATCCGCTCCTCCGCCACCTGCCAGCTGAATTTCAACGGCGTGAAGGTCCCCAAGGAGAACCTTCTGGGCAAGGAGGGCCAGGGCTTCAAGATTGCCATGTCCACTCTGGACGGCGGGCGCATCGGCATCGCGGCCCAGGCCCTGGGCATCGCCCAGGGGGCCTATGAGGCCGCCGTGGAATACTCCAAGGAGCGCATCCAGTTCGGAAAGCCCATCTGCCAGCAGCAGAATATCGCCTTTAAAATTGCCGACATGGCCACCAAGCTCCGCTGCGCCCGGTTCCTGGTCTACTCCGCCGCCGAGCTGAAGCAGGCCCATGTCCCCTATGGCATGGAGTCCGCCATGGCCAAGCAGTACGCCTCGGACATCGCCCTGGAGGTCACCAACGACGCCCTGCAAATCTTCGGCGGCTGCGGCTATCTGAAGGGCATGGAGGTGGAACGCTTCTACCGGGATGCCAAAATCACCACCATCTACGAGGGCACCAACGAAATTCAGCGGGTTGTCATCGCCTCTCACATTCTGGGCAAGGCGGCCAAGGAAGCTCCCTCCGCCGCCGCGGCCGGTCCCCGCGGTCCTGAGACCGGGGCGAGAAAACGCCAGATTTTCAAGGACGGCGCCCCTCAGGAGAAGGTGGAGGCCCTGGTGGCCAGCCTGAAGAAGGACGGCCACGATTTCACCGTGGGCATCCCCATGGACACTCCCATCACTCAGGCGGAGCGGGTGGTTTCCGCCGGTCAGGGCATCGGGGAGAAGAAAAACATGAAGCTCATCGAGGACCTGGCAAAAGCCGCCGGCGCGGCCATCGGCTCCAGCCGTCCCGTGGCCGAGACGCTGAAATACGTGCCCCTGAACCGCTATGTAGGCATGAGCGGCCAGAAGTTCAAGGGAAATCTCTATATTGCCTGCGGCATCTCCGGCGCCATTCAGCACCTGAAGGGCATCAAGGACGCGTCCTGTATCGTGGCCATCAACAATAATCCCAACGCCAAGATTTTCAAGAACTGCGACTATGGCATCGTGGGAGATGTGATGGAAATTCTGCCTCTGCTCACCGCCGCCCTGGACACCGGGGAAAAGCAGCCCGCGCCGCCTATGGTGAAAATGAAGCGGCAGGTTCCCAAAAAGGTTTATCAGCCCCGGAAGCTCTATATCTGCAACGGCTGCGGCCACGAATACGACCCCATGCAGGGCGACCCGGAGAACGAGGTGAAGCCCGGCACCGCTTTCAAGGACCTGCCTGAGGGGTGGACCTGCCCCCACTGCGGCGAACCGGCAGACCAGTTTATTGAGATCGAGGCGTAAAAAAGAAGTATGGTCACAAAGGAACAAATCCTGTCGGTTCTGGAGTCCACAAAGCTTCCCTGTGTCCACATCACCCCGGAGCCTGACGAAACACCCGGCCCCACAGACAGCAAATTCGGCGGGGATTACTGCCTCCCCGCCGGGACGGAAGCGTCCGAGTTGGAATTTATGGCACAGATCAACTTTGCCCAGGTCCCCCGTTTGAAGGACTTTCCGGAACGCGGTCTGCTGCAATTCTTCCTCTGCACAGAGGAGGAGAAGTTCGAGTCTTTCTATGAGGACAGCTTCGCGTGGAAACAGGACGCTGGCTTCTTTCAGGTGCGCTGGTATCCGGAGGTTCCGGCGGACAGTCCTGTCCATCCGAACGAGGTTCCCGAGGCACGCTGGGCCATGGACAAGGTCACCGGCGGCATGAAATTTGCCTCCGCAGAGGAGGTTGCTACACTGGGGCTTGGCGTAGAGGGATTTTTCTTCGACCTGGGCTCTGAGACCGGGGCAGAAACGGTGGAAAAGCTCTTTCTGGAGGATTACCAGCGCCAGGAGGCCGGCGAGCCGGACGAGAATCCCGAAGGCTACGACCTCGGCGACTGCGGCGGCGTGATAGACCTGACCGAGGATTTTGGCAACTGGGGCTTCAAGCTGGGGGGGCACCCATCCCTGCGCAGCGGCGACCTGCGCCTGGAGGACACGGCGTATGCCACCTATTCTGTCCTGCTGTTCCAGTTCGACCTGACGCTCCTGTCCCAGAGGTGCGATGCAGACACCTTCTGCTTCTTTATTAAGCCCGAGGACCTGGAAGCCCGCCGGTTCGATGATATTCTGATGGTTCACCACAACTGCTATTAAATAACAAGGAGGAAACTCTCTATGTATAATTACCGCATGGTCACCGAAGATCTCTACTGGGTCGGCGCGGACGAGCACCGTCTGGCCCTGTTTGAGAACATCCACCCCCTGTACCACGGCGTTTCCTACAACGCCTATGTCCTGCTGGACGAGAAGACTGTCCTCTTCGACACTGCCGACTGGGCCGTGGGCCGGCAGTTCATCGCCAATGTCAAGGCCGTTCTGGCGGGCCGTCCTCTGGACTACCTGGTCATCAACCATGTGGAGCCGGACCACGCCGCGTCTATCGAGGAAATTCTCCTGCGCTGGCCCGACATGAGGATCATCACCACTCCTAAGGCGGTCACTCTGCTCAACCAGTTCGGTTTTGGCCTGGACCCCAGCGCCATTGAAGAGGTGGCCGAGGGGGATACCAAGTGCTTCGGCAAGCACACAGTGGCCTTTGTCTACGCCCCCATGGTCCACTGGCCCGAGGCCATGGTCACCTTCGACACCACCAACGGCGTCCTCTTCTCCGCCGACGCCTTCGGCTCCTTCCGCTCCTTGGACGGGAAGCTGTTTGCCGACGAGGTGGACTTTGACCGGGAGTGGATCGACGACGCCCGGCGGTACTACACCAACATCGTGGGCAAGTACGGCCCCCAGGTGACGGCCCTGCTGAACAAGGCCGCCAGCATCGTGGGCCTGGACAACATCAAGATGCTCTGCCCCCTCCACGGTCCCATCTGGCGGAAGGATCTGGGCTACATCATTGACAAGTACACCCACTGGGCCACCTATGAGCCGGAGGAAAAGGGCGTCATGATTGTCTACGCCTCCATGTACGGCAATACCGAGGCCGCCGCCGAGGTGCTGGCCGCCAAGCTCACCGCCCGGGGCGTCACCAATACCCGGCTGTATGACGTGTCCAGCACCCATGTCAGCTACCTGATTTCGGACCTCTTCAAGTACAGCCACCTGGTTCTGGCCTCCGTCACCTACAATCTGGGGATTTTCCCGCCCATGCACAACTTCCTGATGGACATGAAGGCCCTGAACCTCCAGAAGCGCACCGTTGCCATCATGGGCAGCGGCTCCTGGGCCCCCCGCTCCGGCGCGCTGATGCGGGAGGAAATCGAGAGCCTGAAAAACATGACCGTTCTGGACGAGGAGATGACCGTCACCTCCTCCCTCAAGGCAGACAACGAGTCGGAAATCGACGCCCTGGCCGACGCCATTGCCGCCTCCGTCCTGAAGTAACGCGCTTTGTGCGTCCCCCCGCCGCAGGGACCAGCCGGAAGGCTGGTCCCTGTACGCTTCCATGCCTCCAGGAGCAGGAACGCCGGCGCTCCGGCGGAGGACGGGGGCGTGTTTCTTCATACAGGGACCTGTCCCGCCCCATCCCCCGAAAGCATGGAGGAAGAACGGGAGGGAACAGAGCCCCTCCCCTGCATGGCATGTTATAAAATGCGGAAATGGGCATGTCCCGCCGCAGGGAGTCCTTGCGTCCGGCGGGACTTTCTGCTATGATAAGGCCAGCGCGTTGGGAGGTCCCAGGGCCTCCCATCCCCACCTGCAAAGGAGGCTTTACCTGTGACCAGAGCCGCGCAGCTCCGGGCCCTGCTGGCCGGGGACCGGATTGTCATGGCCCCGGGGACCTATGATGCCTGGTCCGCCCGGCTGATTGAGGCGGCGGCTTCCCCGCGGTGTACATGACGGGCTGCGGCGTGTCCGCCAGCGTCCTAGGCCGGCCGGACATCGGCCTGATCTCCTTTCAGGAGATGGCCGCCGCCCTCCGAAGCATCTGCGCCTGCACCGCCGTCCCCGTCATCGCAGACGCGGACAACGGCTATGGCGGAACGTGGTCCGGACCGTGTCGGAATTCGAGGCCGCCGGTGCGGCGGGCATCCAGTTGGAGGACCAGGGCCCAAGCGCTGCGGCCGCATGGAGGGCAGGCAGCTGATTTCCAGGGAGGAGATGACGGCGAAAATCCGGGCCGCCGTCCACGCCCGGAGGGACCCGGACACCGTGCTGATTTCCCGGACCGACGCCGTGGCCGTCACCGGCTTTGACGACGCCTGCCAGCGGGCCGCCGCCTGCCGGGACGCCGGGGCCGATGTGATTTTTGTGGAGGCGCTGCAAACGCCGGAGCAGATCCAAAGCGCCGCCGCCCGTGTGGGCGCTCCGCTGACGGCCAACATGGTGGAGCACGGCAAGACCCCCTGGACACGGCGGACCGCCTTTTCAGCATGGGCTTCCCCATCGCCATCTCTCCGGCGGCCCCCCTCTACGCCGCCGCAAAGGCGGCGGGGGACCTGCTGCGGGAATCCGGGGATCTGCGGCCCTGCACGGAGCGGGAGGTGGGTTTCCCCGCCTTCAACCGCATGATCGGTCTGGAGGAGCTCCGGGCTCCGGAGGCCGGTTTTTCCCCGCGGGACTGAATATGAAAGGAGACAGCTATGAACATCCAATATTTCAAGGAATACAGCCGCCATTTAAACCGGGACATGGAATTCAAGGTCTACGGTCAGGGCGGCAAGCCGGTGCTGGTCTTCCCCTGCCAGAACGGCCGATTTTTCGACTGGGAGGGCTTCGGCATGCTGGAGACCCTGGGGGACTATCTGGAGAGCGGGAAAATCCAGCTCTTCACTGCCGACACCATCGACGGAGAGACTCTCTCCCTGGCGGGAGGCAATCCCTATGACCGGGTCCGGCTTCACGAGCGCTGGTTCAGCTATGTGATGGAGGAGCTGGTTCCCCGGGTTCGGGAGCTCAACGGCACAGGACAAAGCCTGCTGGTCACAGGCTTTTCCATGGGGGCCTATCACGCGGGCAACTTCTTCTTCCGGCGGCCGGACGTCTTCGACAGCGTCATCGCCCTCTCCGGCGTCTACGACACCTGTGACATGTACAACGGATACATGGACGAGGTGGTCTACGCCAACGACCCCTGTGCCAGCATCGCCGGGATGCCGGAGGACCACCCCTATCTCCGGCTGTACAACCAGCGAAAGATCATGATCTGCGTGGGTCAGGGCGCCTGGGAGGAACCCCTGCTGGCGGGCACCCGCCGTCTGGACGCCGTGCTGCGGAGCAAGGGCGTCAACGCTTGGGTGGACTATTGGGGACACGACGTAAATCACGACTGGCCCTGGTGGAAAAAGCAGATCCGCTACTTCCTGCCCCACGCCCTGGGGGAGGCCTGAGCGTCAGAGAAGCGGGCAAACCCGGCAAAACCACGGGGAAAGGAGAGCAAGCCATGACCGGCACGTCAGCCTGTAAAACCGGTGTTCCGGCATATGAGCCCCGCCGCGCCGCCGGAGCGCTTCACGGAGGGGCTTCTTCACGGACCGGCGGACGGCATGGCCTGGGGACGGCATCATGGAGTTTCAAAGCTGTTTTCCCATATGGGATCAACTGACGAAGGCCCAGCAGGACCGCATCCTCTCCGGTCTGGCCTTCCGGCAGATTCAAAAAGGAACCTTAATCCACAACGGCAGCACGGACTGCGCCGGGCTGCTGCTGGTGAAATCCGGCCAGCTCCGGGCGTATATCCTCTCGGACGAGGGCCGGGAAATCACCGTCTACCGCCTGTTTGACCGGGATATCTGTCTGTTTTCCGCCTCCTGCGTGCTGAAAAGCGTACAATTCGACATCACCATCCAGGCGGAGAAGGACACGGAGCTCTGGGTGATTCCCCCGGAGGCATACCGGAGCCTCATGGAGGAATCCGCCGCCGCGGCCAACTACACCAACGAGGTCATGGCCGCCCGGTTCTCCGAAGTCATGTGGCTGGTGGAGCAGGTCATGTGGAAAAGCATGGATAAACGGGTGGCCTCGTTTCTGATGGAGGAGTCCGCCATTGAGGGCGGAAACCGGCTGTCCATCACCCACGAGACCATCGCCAGGCACCTGGGGACCCACCGGGAGGTCATCACCCGGATTCTCCGCTATTTCCAAAGCGAGGGCCTGGTGAAGCTGTCCCGGGGCGTTGTGGAGCTTACCGCCGGGGAGAGGCTGGCGGAGCTGGGAAACGACTAAGCGTAGCTGGAAGCAAACAAGCGGAGCTGGAAGCAAATAAGCGAAGCTGGAAACAAACGGAATCCCCTCCCTGCGGCTGCCGCAGGGAGGGGATTTTTGTCACGGGAGGTCCATGCCGCATGCCGCAGCCTGTTCAATCAGACGGCGGTCATTGACCACCGCGTCATAGAAGCGGAATCCGCCGGAAAAGTTATAGGTCTCAAAGCCGTGTCCGGCCAGGATGCGGCAGGCGATGTAGCTCCGCAGGCCGCTCTGGCAGACAGCATACACCGGCTTGCCGGCCTCAATCTCCCCCAGCCGCTCCCGCAGCTCATCCACCGGGATGTTCCGGAAGCCCTCGATCCCGCCGCCGGCGTACTCCTGGGGCGTCCGGACGTCCAGCAGCGTCACGCTGCCGTCCCGGGGCAGGGCCTTCACATCCTCCAGGCGGAACTGCTTCACAACGCCGCCGGCCAGATTTTCCACCATGAAACCCGCCATATTCACCGGGTCCTTGGCGGAGGAGTAGGGCGGCGCATAGGCCAGGTCCAGGTCCCTGAGCTGGATGGCCGTCATTCCGGCGCGGATGGCGGCAGCCAGCACGTCAATCCGCTTATCCACGCCCTCATACCCCACGATTTGAGCGCCCAGGAGACGATAGGTTCCCTTTTCAAAGACCACCTTCATAGTCATCACCTTGCCGCCGGGGTAGTAGCCCGCATGGCTCATGGGGGACAGCACCACCGCGTCCGCCTCCAGCCCGGCTTTTCGGGCGTTGGTCTCGTTGACGCCGGTGGAGGCCGCTGTCAAATCAAACACCTTTACAATGCTGCTGCCCTGGCTCCCTGAATACCGGCTGTCCCCGCCGCAGATGTTGTCCGCCGCAATGCGCCCCTGCTTGTTGGCGGGGCCCGCCAGGGAGATCACCGCGTCCTGTCCGGTGACGAAGTGCTTCACCTGCACCGCGTCGCCTACGGCGTAGATGTCCGGAACAGAGGTCTCCATCCGGTCGTTGACCGCGATACTGCCTTTAAGGCCCAGCTCCAGGCCCGCCTCTTTCGCCAGGGCGGTGTCCGGGGTGACGCCGATGGCCAGCACCACCATGCCGGCATGGAGAGGACCCCCGTCCTTCAGCAGCACGTCCACGCCGCCGTCCCGCTCCTCGAAGCCCTCCACCGTCTGCCCCAGAGCCAGCCGGATGCCGTGCCGCCGGACCTCACTGTGGATAAAGGCCGCCATATCCGGGTCGAAGGGGTTCATCAGCTGGCGGGGCCGCTGGACGACGGTAACCTCCATCCCCAGCTCCCGCAGGTTTTCCGCCAGCTCCAGACTGATAAAGCCGCCGCCCGCCAGCACGGCGGACCCGGGATGATGGGCGTTGATATAGTCCTTGATGCGGAAGGTGTCCTCTACGGTCCGCAGGGTAAACACCCTCTCCAGCCCCACGCCGGGAAGCCGGGGCTGGGTAGGACTGGCTCCGGGGGAAAGAATCAGCTTGTCATAGCGCTCCTCAAATTCCGCTCCGGTCTCCAGGTTTCTCACCGAAACGGTTTTCCCCTCCGGGTGAATGGCGATGACCTCGTGGCGCACCCGCATATCCACACGGAACCGGGCGAAGAAGCTTTCCGGCGTCTGGAGGGTCAGGGCCTCGGGGTCCTCGATCACCCCGCCGATGTAGTAGGGCAGGCCGCAGTTGGCATAGGAGACGTATCCAGACCGCTCGAACACCACGATCTCCGCCGTCTCGTCCAGCCGGCGCAGCCGGGCCGCCGCCGTGGCTCCTCCCGCCACGCCGCCAATGATGACTACCTTCATGTCAGCGTTCCACCTTTCCTGTATAGGCGGCAATCCCGCCAATATTCTTTACATTCGCATAACCCATTCGGGTCAGTATTTCCGCCGCCTGACTGCTTCGGGCACCGCTTTGGCAGCAGACAAACAGGGGCGCATCCTTTCCGGCGGGGACCGCCCCCTCCCGGTCCAGGGACTGCAGGGGCACGTTGACACTGCCGGGGATGTGGCCTTCCCGGTACTCCCGGGGCGTGCGGACGTCCAGAAGCACCGCGCCGGGGGTCTCCCGGAACTCGCTCACGCCCCGGTCGATGCGGGGGCCGCTCAGAAAATCAAACCATCCCATGGCGCGTCCCCCTTACAGCAGGGCGAGAATCTGGCTTTTGGGCCTTGCGCCCGCCGCCTGATTCACGACGGTTCCGTCTTTCACCACCACCATGGTGGGAATGCCCATCACGCCGAACTGTCCGGCCAGCTCCGGCTGCTCATCCACGTTGATCTTGCCCACCTTGATGTCGGTGCGCTCCCGGGCAATCTCATCCAGAATGGGACCGACCATGCGGCAGGGGCCGCACCAGGGGGCCCAGAAATCCAGAAGAACGGGCCGGTCCGAGCGGAGCACCTCACCGGCGAAGTTATCTTTGCTGATATTGATGACAGACATTGTATGTCCTCCTTTTCTGATGTGGTGATTCTATGATACCAGAAGCGTCACGGCTCTTCCGTGACAATGTCACCCTTCCGGTTTTTCGCCCTGCAGATCAGCTGGGTCATGGTTCCCATGGGGCAGTAGACGCACCAGCTGCGGGGCTTGAAGAGGACCATGGTGATGAGACCCAGAACGGTGGAGGTCAGCATGACGCTGTAAAAGCCGAAGGCGAACTGGGCGACGCCGGGAGAAAAGAGAGTGCCGTGATAGGCCCAGTGCCAGGGCAGCTTGAAGGTCCACAGCAGCGTCACCGCCTGCCTGAGCGTCCGCACCCCGGCAAACACCAGATATGTATTCCACAGCATTTGGAAAAACATGATGAAGAAGAACAGCAAAAATCCATAGCGGAATCCCCTGCTCTTCATCCACCTGGGAATATCCTTTTTCCGGGACAGCCCAAACCGGCCTCCCAGCAGGCCGAACAGCTGCCCCCGGCCGCAGTACCGGCTGCAATAGCCCTTGGTGCCCCTGATGAGAGAGATCATCAGCGGAATGCAGAAAAACAGCATGCCCAGCCAGGCAAACAGGATATTGAAAAAACCCAGCGCCATATAGGTCAGCTCTAAGATCCACAGATAGTCATACCAGCGCTTTTTCATGCCTGCACCTCCCGAATCTCAATGACGGACGCGGGGCATTCCCTGGCGCACTTCCCGCAGCCCACGCAGCGCGTCCTGTCCACCCGGGCGTAAATTCCGTTCCGAATCTGTATGGCGTTCAGCGGACAGACCCTGGCGCAGCAGCCGCAGGCAACGCAGGCGCCGGTGTCAACGAAGGCCTTTCGTCTCGTTCTTGTTTTGGGTTCCATAACATGCCCTCCCTCATGGATTGTACAGTCAGCACCCCTGAAAACCAGGATTACCTCTGAACTGAAAGGTCAGAAGGAATCCGTGCCATGTTTTGCGGCTCGAATTAAAGGAATGATTTCCGAATTTTCAGTTCGGAAATCATTCCTCAACACCGCATGAAAAACGCAGCATACCGTTTCCGGCCTTGAATATGCACGGAAAGCGGATATAATAACCCCGGGTGCAATTGATTGCTGGGCCGAGTGGGTCCATCACTTGTACGGGGCCGGAAGGCGGTTCAACATCTCCCGGCCTGCCCGCAGATCTGTTTCCAGGTTTCTATTTTAGCTGTTCCTGCCGGAAAATGCACGAGGCCCCAGGCAAAAATCTGAAAAAAGCGGGACCCTCTCTTTTGACGTACATGTTTCAGAAAATGTGATCCGCGATGCCGGACCACATTTTTTATTGTCAGAACTCCACCGTCTCCATCTGACAGGCCATGCAAGCGATCTGGTGCAGAACCATAGAGGCAGCCCGTCGTGAGGATTCCACCGCCCGCGCCGTTTCCCGCAATCCCGCCATTTCACTATCCCTGCTATCATCTGCCTGTATGCTAAAGTGCTGTTATCCCGCGCATATTTCCCCATTTTCCTTGACAAAACACCTGAAATTGTGTATAATAAGAGAAAATCAAACAGGGCAGATGCTCGGGGAAACAGGTATTCCTGTGCGGTTCCGCCACCGTGATGCGCAACGCGCTCAGCCGGATTGCCGACTCTGCTATGGAAGCATGCACCCACGAGAATGGGCAGCACTGTGATGGACGCATCCTTCCTTTTGGCGGATGTGTTTATTTTTTGTCAAATTAAGAATCTGCATTCATAGCCGTGGGATACTGGAGGGGCAAGGATTTTTCCTGCCAGACAAGGAGATTTTCCGCAGCAATCCTGACGGATTGCTGCGGATACCGACGCGGTGCGGCGGGATAAGGCCGCCAGTATTCAACGGTTGTGAAGGCAGGTTCCAAGGAGGCCGGACATGAAACAGGTAAAGCTTCTGGCGGCGCTTGCCGCTGCGGTCGTGGTGCTTTTGGGAATCTGGATGTGCTTCAGGCCCAAGGGCATAGAGGGGACCAAGGACCTGGATATTCAAGTCATTTTTGAAGACGAGAGCAGCAGGGATTTCCAGATTTCCACAGACGCAGAGATCCTGGGCGAGGCTTTGGCGGAAGCCGGCCTTATCGAAGGCGAGGATGGGCCCTTTGGACTGTACATCACCACAGTGGACGGTGTAACCGCCGATGACAGCCTCCAGCAGTGGTGGTGCCTCACAAAGAGCGGCGAACGCGTTGATACCGGGATCGACAGCACCCCCATCGCGGACGGCGACCATTTTGAAATTACGCTCAAAACCGGATATTGACATGACCACCCGTCAGATCGTAACATCCGGCTTATTGGCCGGCCTGTTATTTGCCCTGCAGGTGGCCATGGCGGGGCTTCCCAATATCGAGCCGATAACGCTTTTGTTGATTCTCTACACGATTTATCTCCCCAGACTGGTTCCTCTCATCGTTTGCGCATTCATCCTCTTGGAGGGCATCACCTACGGCTTCGGCATCTGGTGGCTGCATTACCTCTACGTCTGGCCGCTGCTGGTGTTTTTGGCCCATCTGCTGCGCCAGAAAAGCTCCAGGGTCATGTGGGCCTGTTTTTCCGGGGCTTTCGGTTTGAGCTTCGGCGCGCTGTGCGCCATTCCCTATGCACTCACTGGCGGGCTGTATGCAGGGTTCAGTTACTGGGTCAGCGGCATTCCCTTTGATCTGCTCCATTGCTGCGGCAACGCGGCCTTAATGTTTGCCCTCTTTAAGCCCTTGGGCCAGAGCCTGAGCTACATCGCCAGGTTCCTGGGAGAGACAAACCGCCTCTAAAAAACACAAACGAACATATAGCGGCGCGGGAGAACAAACTTCCGCGCCGCTCGTTATCTTTTATTTCCTGTCATCAAAATGCAGTGTCTTTCACACGCTGAGTCAGACAGGGCCTGGACAGGATTTTTTCTCTGCTTTACAGCAGCTTCCGGTACAGCTCCTGAACCTGGCCTATCTGTGCAGACCTGGGGTTTCCTCCGGTACAGCGGTCTGCAAGTGCTCCCTCCGCCAGGCTTTCCAGGTGCTCGGCGAGCAGGGCGCGATGCTTCTCGTCTTCCAGCTTATGGGGCATTCCCGTCTCGGTCATCAAATCCTGAATCCGGCGTATCAAGCCCTGCACCGCCACAGTCTCCGTGTAGCAGCAGCAGCAGCCGGACTGTCTGGCAAGGGCGGCATAGCGTGCCCGGGCGGGAAAATCTCCCTGCTCGTTCAAGCCCGCGTTAAAGGCCGCCACATGGGGCAGCAGCAGCGCGTTGCTTCTGCCGTGGGGAAGATGCAGCAGCGCCCCAAGCGGGTGAGCCATGCCGTGGCAGATGCCAAGGCTGGCGTTGTTAAAGGCGATTCCCGCCATGCAGGAGGCGTTGTGCAGCCGTTCCCGGGCCTCGAAATCCCCGCCGTTCTTTACCGCCCCGGGCAGGTTGGCGAACACCAGAGCAATCGCCTTCTCCGCCAGAGCATCTGTAAAGTCGCTGGCGAAGGGAGAAGCATAGGCCTCCAGCGCGTGGGTCAGGATATCCATGCCGGTGTCCGCCGTCACATGGGGCGGGACGCTCAGGGTCAAAGAGGGGTCCAGCAGTGCGGCCTCCGGCAGCATCCGGTCGTCGGTCAGGGGATACTTTGCGCCCGCCTTTGGATCGGAGAGGACCGAGAAGGAGGTCACCTCGCTGCCGGTCCCGGAGGTGGTGGGGATGGCGACAAACAGGGGCTTTTCCGATGCGCCCATTTGGGTGTAAATGAAGTTGATGGCCTTCCCGGCATCTATGGCAGACCCTCCGCCCAGGGCAATCAGGGCGTCGGGACGGTAGTCCAGAATGCAGGCTGCGCCGGCACTCACCAGGCCCACCGTGGGGTCCGGGACAATCCGGTCAAACAGCTCCCACTGGGCTCCCATGGCTTCCAGACGGCTGCTCACCAGCTTGGACGCGCCATTCTTTGTCAAAAACGGGTCGCAGACCAAAAGCGCCCTTTTGATGGGAAGCTCCTGGAGCCGGTCCAGTGCGCCGCTCCCCATATAAATGGTAGTCGGTATCGAAAATGTAGTTGTCATAAGCTCCGTCCTATGTCAGGCCGATGTAAGCCTTTACCTCATCAATGCCTGTGTTTTCTTTGCTGCTGATATGGAAAATCCGCTGACAGCCGGCCAGGAGGAGTTTCTCCTCCGCCGCCCGGAGGGCCTGTTCGTCCGCCGCAAGATCGGTCTTCGTGACAAGGCCAATGGCCGGCTTTCCAAACATGCCGGCAAACTCCGGGGCAAACCAGCACTGTCCGTCGGTGCAGTCCTGCAAAAGGACCATCAGGTCGGCTTCCGCCGCTGTCACGATCAGGGCGCGGTAGAGCCTCCGGTTTTCCAGATACTCTCCCGGCGTGTCAATGGCGCCGTGGATAATCTCCACTGCCTGGGTCTTTTGATAGCGCAGCTCTTCGCCGTAGATGGCCTGGCAGAAGGTGGTCTTCCCTGCGCCGGTCCGTCCTACAAGCATGATTTTTTTCATCCCGCGCCTCCTCAGGTTCGGGTGATGGGGGACGGCGTGAAGCCCAGCGTACCGTGCAGGGCATCCATGACCGCGGTTAAAGACGCCTCCACGCTCTCCACGTCTCCGGAAACCACCATGGAGCCGCTGAAACGGTCAATGAAAGCCAGGTAGACGTCCGCGGCCTTGCTGGCCGCGTCCCCGGCGATGATCGCGCCTTCGCTGGGCGTGATTGTCATGATTCCAATGGCGCCTGCGTGCTCTCCTGTGATTCCCAGTTTTTTGAACAGGTCCTCCACCGGATTCGCGATAATGTGGGCCAGCGTCACCTGCTTGCCCGGAACAAATTCCTGTATGATCCGCTGTTTCCCTTCCGGCATTCTTGTCTCCCCGCTTTCTTGATTTAGTACAGGCTCTCAAAAAGCTCCGGATGGGGGCTGGGAATCACCACCTGGCTGACCAGGAGACCGGATCTCTCCGCCGAGGCCGCGCCGGCCTCCACGCCCTCCGTCACGGCGGAGACGTCGCCGGTCATCACCACAAAGGATTTGCCGCCGATCCCCGTGCCCAGGCGCACCTCCAGCAGCGTCACATCCGCTGCCTTCACAGCCGCGTCCGCCCCATAGATGGAGGCCGTCACGCTGAAATACTCCAGAATGCCCACGGCATTGGCCCGCTCCGGCACCGAGGACAGGCCGATGGCCTCGATTACCTGGGGATGAACGCGGGGAATCACCACCCGGTCCACCACGCTTCCGGCAGCGGCCTCCTCACCCGCTTCCACAGAGGACTGTACGGCGGCCACCTCGCCGGTGACCAGGACGTGATATTTTCCGGGGCAGCTGGGGCGGGCGGCCACAAGGCGCACCTCCGCCGCCTTGAGCATGGCATCTGCCGCCTCAATGCCCTTGGCAATGCTGTTTAATTCCAAAAAGCCGATGGTCTCCATCAGATGTTCCCCCTCTCAATGGTAATGGCGTCGTCCACCGCCATGACCACGCCGCCGATGCTGGCGCTGATATGCGCTCCCATGGCGCCGTCGGGACAGGCGGCGATGCGCTGGCCCAGGACAACCGTGTCCCCTGCCTTCACCTCCGGCACGGCAGGCACGCCGATGTGCTGCTTCAGCGGCAGGCGGACCCGGCTCACCTCCGGCGTGAGGAGGGTGTCGATCTCATAGTCGTAGTATTTGCCGACGCCCAGCCGCACCGCCATCCGGCGGGAAGGAGCCTTGCGCCATTGACGGGCCTCTTCCGGGGTCCAGACGCCGCCTGTCCGCTCGCAGCGAAGCCCCGCCCTGGCCAGCTCTCCCTTCACGAAAACATTGACCTGCCTGGGCTGGAGCCCCATGGGACAGGCATAGACCTCGCATACGCCGCACTGGCTGCAAAGCTGCGCCTGGAGAAGATCCTTGTCCTCCAGCACATCCCGGATATCCCCGGCATAGGCCAGCTTCCGCATAATCATATGGGGCCGCAGGGGATGCCCGGACAGATGCCGGGGGCACTGGTCCGTACAGCGGGAGCACTGAATGCAGGCAGTCCTGGCCCGCCGCAGCGTCACCCGCAGGGGTGTTTCCCGCTCCCTGACCAGCGGAATGTCCGGCGGAAGCACCGTGATGCCGGAGGTCGTCTTGGTGACCGTCTCCCGCCGGGCCTCCTCCATGGTGTAGAGCTTTCCCATCATAGGTCCGCCGCAGAGGACGCGGTATTCGTTCAATGCCGTGCCGCCGGCCGCTTCCACACATTCCAGCAGAGGCGTCCCCACCGGGACCCGCAGGATCACGGGACGGGCCACTTCGCCGGTAACCGTAAGGTACTTCTGGGTAAACGCCTCACCCTGAACCGCGTCGTAAACAGCGCTCATGGTAGCGGCGTTTGACACCACCGCTCCCGCGTCCAGCGGAATGCCGGCAGGAGGAACCACACGTCCCGTGACCTCCAGGACCAGGGCCTGCTCGTCCCCGGCGGGATAGAAGTTTTGGAGGCGGAACAGCTTTACCGGGCTCCGCTGGTCACGGATTGCCTGTTCCAGGGCCTCTGCGGCCCGGGTATAGTGCTCCTTCAGCGCAATATAGATGGTCCCGGCCCCCACCGCGCCGCCGCAAAGTCCGGCGGCGGCGACGATCTCGGCGGCGCGGCAGCGCATGAGCCAGCGGTCCGTGCGCAGAAGCGGCTCACACTCCGCGCCGTTGACTATAAAGGTATCTACCTTGCAGTTCAGCTTTGCATGGGTGGGAAATCCGGCGCCGCCGCAGCCCACGACGCCGGCCTGTTTGATTTGTTCCAGCAGTTCCATGGTTGTTTCCTCACATTTCCACCTTGTCGATGATTCCCACGATAGCCGCGTCCGCCGCCAGCTCCTCTTTCCCGAATGCGTGGCGGGCGGTGCTGCCGCCGACGGTGAGCACCCACTCGCCGATGCCGGCCCCCACAACATCCGCAGCCACAAAGGTTCGTTCCGTTGGCTTGTAGTCCGGCGTCAGCTCCCGCACAACCATCATCTTCAGGCCCGACAGGGAGGCTTCCTTTTTGGTGGCCCAGACGTGGCCGATAACCTCGCAAATCAACATGGCGCTTCCTCCCCACGCGTCAGCGCCACGCCTTTTTCCCGCAGCACGTCCCGCGCCAGAGGCGTCAGAATCGCGCCGGGGCCCAGGCGAAGCGTTCCGCCGCAGACCTTTGCCAGACGCCGGGCCTCCTCCGCCGTGAGAACGCCGCAGAAAGCCTCCGTCTCCCCGGCGGCTCTCTTCGGAGCGGCAGCCGGAATCTCCGGAACGCCGGGGACCTTCCCGCTCTGCCCGCACAAAAGCCGCTCCAGCTCCGCCCGGGGAGCCACCTGGACGCCAAACTGGGTCAAGCGGGTCACATAATCCTCCAGCATGGCGTAATAGCGGGGATTGGCTGCGGCCCGGCTGGCCCGATGGGGAAGTCCCTCCGCCGCCAGGTACACGGGCTTGCCGGCCAACAGCGCCCTGGAAACCGCACAGGCCGCCGGAGTGGTATCCCGGCCCAGAGCCATGTCGCAAAACTGGGCGCTGCTGACCCGGCGGCAAACCACCATGGTATAGGGGGCAATGTCTCCCCGGTACTCCCCCTCTTCCGCCCAGATGCAGCCGGCAGCGGAGGGCGTCCAGGCGCTTTCCCCCACCAGCAGCCCCCTGGGCCCGGCGCCGGGAGTTTCGGCGGTTAAGGCCGCCAAAACCCGGCGCGTAATCTCTTCCAGCATTTCCGGAGTCACATTCATCGCGCCGCCCTCCTATCGGATCAGGCGGCCGGACTCGCCGGTCTGGAACGCACAGGCGTTGGCCTCGTCCAGGTCGATGTGCATGGCCAGGGCGTAGTCCTCCCGCACCCGAATCACCACGTCGTCAAAGGTGACCGGCCGGTGCGTTCCGATTTCCACCCTGAGCTTTTGCCCGTCCACAACGCCGTATCGCCCGGCGTCGGCGGGGGTCATATGGATATGATTCTGAGAAGCTGTACCAATAGGTGGCAGCACGCGTCTGGACGGAAAATTTTCCGGCTGGACTGCGTCAGAAACGCTTGAAATCCGTCAGGATTCCTGCGCGCCTCTTCCTTGCCAGCCCAAAAATTTTCTCGCCTATACGCGCACTTCGCCTATTGGTACAGCTTCTGAGCCACCATGACCGATTCCCTGGCGCAGATCACCTGGCTCCCGGCCATCAGGCACACGTCGGGACAGCCCTTTGTGTCGCCGGATTGGCGGATGGGCGCTTTCAGGCCCAGGGTCCGGGCATCCGTCATAGACAGCTCCACCTGGGTATGGGGCCGGGCAGGACCCAGCACCGCCACATTGTGGAAGGAATTCTTCGCGGTCACGACGCTGACCCGCTCTTCCGCCAGGAACTGGCCGGGCTGGGACAGGTTTCTCTTGTGGGTCAGGGTATGCCCGGGTCCAAACAGGGCTTCCACATCCTTTTGGGTCAAATGTACATGCCGGGCGGAAACCTCCACGGGGACAGTGTCCGCCTGCTCTTCCTGCAGCAGCAGCTGCGTCACTATGCCGGACACCAGCTGCCGGATTTCCTGCTCATTCATAACGTTCCCCCTCTCTCCTTCTCTTTCCGCCGCCAGCCGGAGCATCAAAAGATAGAACGCGCTGCTCAGCCGGTTATAGCCCTCCAGAAGATCCGTTCGCGCCGCCGTGCCGTCCGGGCGGACAAAGGCTTCCGCCGCCGCCAGCTCTGTCTGACGGGACAGCGCCCGGAGCCGGTTCAGCTCCACGCTCCATTTCCCGAGGCTGCAATCCGGCAGCAGGTGCCCGATGCCGAAATACTTCCGGGGCTGCTGAGATTGCTCTCGAAGCTCCTGGCTCCTCAGTCCCAGCAGGGTCCACTCATCCAGGGGCTTTTCCGTTACCTCGCTGCACATCAGGCTGCGGCAGAACACGGTAATCTCCCCAAGCCAGCCTGCCAGCGCGTCCTCCCCGGCCCCGCGGGCGCGGGTCTGGAGACAGATGACCTCCGCCTCCAGGCTGTCCAGCCTGCCCCGGAGCACAATGCGGGGATGGGTCTTCGGCACCAGCACATTGCCGTGCAGATGCGTCATATGCTCCGGTTTCCTGTCCAGCGCCTTTCCGTCCTCCGTCCGGAAACGCCCCGCCGCCATCTCTGGGGCGGGGCGGATATCCCGGTTTTCCGGCGGCTCACCGTCTACGATCAGGTTCAGCCGTTTTTCCTTCATATAGTCGCGGGCCTGCTGGGTCACATAGGTGCCGGGGGCTATGTGAATCTCCGTCCTGCCCCGCTTGAGGTGCAGCTGGCGGACGGTATCCTCCTGCAATACTTCCATACGGGTCCGCCTCCTTCACGCCGGTTTAGCCCTTGGCGGCGGGGAGGATGTTTTCCACCTCCAGGTGGGGACGGGGAATGACGTGGACGGAAACCAGCTCGCCCACCCGGGTAGCGGCAGCGGCGCCCGCGTCGGTAGCGGCTTTCACGGCCCCCACGTCGCCCCGGACCATGACGGTCACCAGACCGCCGCCCACGTGTTCCTTGCCGATGAGCGTGACGTTGGCGGCCTTTACCATGGCGTCCGCCGCCTCAATGGAACCCACCAGCCCGCGGGTTTCAATCATACCAAGAGCCTGCATATTCGTAGCCATATTTATTCCTCCAAATCCATTACAGTTGTCCTCCGCAATCTTCAGCGGGGACACAGATTGTGTGTTTTTTCCAGATTACTCCACGCCGGACTCTAAAGCGGGAAGGATGCGCTCCACTTCCATGTGGGGGCGGGGGATCACATGGACGGACTTCAGCTCCCCCACCCGGGTAGCGGCGGCGGCGCCCGCGTCGGTGGCGGCCTTCACTGCTCCCACGTCGCCACGGACCATGACGGTCACCAGGCCGCCGCCTACATGTTCCTTGCCGATGAGCGTGACGTTGGCAGCCTTTACCATGGCGTCCGCCGCCTCAATCGAGCCCACCAGGCCACGGGTCTCCACCATACCAAGGGCCTGCATATTGCTGCTCATTGCTTATTCCTCCTTATTATTTCTTAGCCAGCATCGCGGCCAGGATTTCTCGGGTAATGCGCTCCACGTCCGCCGTGTTCAGATTCCCGGCGGAGGAGGCGGGAGCGGCGCCGCAAGGCTCCGCCGCGGCGGGGGCGATTTTGCGGATATCCTCCAGCTCCCGGACGCCCCAGGCCACCCGGCGGAGGTTGAACAGGTTCATGGGATTCACGTTGTCCGAAGTGGCGCTGCCCCCCACTGCGCCGCAGCCCAGCGTCAGGGCCGGAGCCAGATTGGTGGTGGCGCCCACGCCGCCCAGCGAACCGGGGGTATTGACCAGCAGGCGGGACACCGGCTTTTTCAGGGCGAACTGCCGGATGATCTCCGTGTTGCTGCTGTGAATGGTCATCGTGTGCCCGGCTCCCTCGTTCTGGAGAATGGCGATGCTTTTCTCGCAGCATTTCTCCCAGGTGTCCTCCACGAAGAAGGCCAGGATTGGGCACAGCTTTTCCCGGGAGTAGGGATTCCCAGGGCCGACCTCCGTCTGCTCGGACACCAGCACCCGCGCATCCTTCGGAACCGTGATGCCGGCCATTTTCGCGATGGCCTGTACGCTTTTTCCCACGATGGCCGGGTTCATGGTATTGTTGGCCCGCATGATCATCTTTTCCACCCGCTTGGACTGCTCCTCGGTCATGAAGTATCCGCCCTGGCGCTTCACCTCGGCCCGAACCTCGTCGGCGATGCAGCGCTCCGTGACGATGGACTGCTCGCTGGCGCAGATAGTTCCGTTGTCGAAGGTCTTGGAGTCCAGAATATGCTTCACCGCCTCGGGTATGTTGGCGGAACGTTCAATAAAGGACGGGCCGTTGCCGGGACCCACACCCAGGGCGGGGTTGCCGGAGGAGTAGGCGGCCTTTACCATGGGCGTGCCGCCTGTAGCCAGAATGATGCCGGTGTCCGGATGCTGCATCAGGGTGTTTGTCGCCTGAATCGTAGTCAGTTCAACGCACTGGATCAGCCCGTCGGGCGCCCCCGCCGCCTTGGCAGCCTCCTGAATGATGCGGACGGTTTCCAGAATGCACTTTTTTGCGTTGGGATGGGGGCTGACAATGATGGCGTTTCCCGCCTTCACGGAAATCAGCGTTTTATACATGGTGGTGGACGTGGGATTGGTGGAGGGGATCAGCGCCGCCACTACCCCCACGGGCACGGCAATTTCCATCAGCCGTTTCTCCCGGTCCTCCCGGATCACGCCCACGGTCTTCATGTCCTTAATGTACTCGTAGGTAAGCTTGCTGCCCAGCAGGTTTTTGATCACCTTATCCTGCCAGATGCCAAAGCCCGTCTCCTCATGGGCCATCTTTGCAAGAGGCTCCGCATTGGCGATACAGGCATCCGCAATGGCTTTCACCAGGGCGTCCACCCGGGCCTGGTCCCAATCTTGAAACTCCTTCTGGGCGGCCACGGCTTTTTTCATCATGCCGCGGACTTCCTGAATGGATTGCAGGTCCTTGTCAAGTGTCATGGTTAGCGTTCCTCCTTACCCTTCCACCGGATCGTCCGCGATGCGGCAGACCTGATCGGCAAATGCCTCACAGGCCGCTTTGCAGGCCGCCTGGTCGCCGGTGAGCAGACCGCCGGCAAAGTTTGTCTCGCTGGGCGGTCCGAAAAATTTCTTCAGTTCCACATCCGCCGCCTTCAGCGCGGCGTCCAGGCCCTTCATCGCCTCACAGGGCGGGGCGATCAGGTAGGCAATGGCCTCTCCCTGATCAATTTTGCACTCCTTGGAAAGATAGCTTCCCGTGCTGGAGATGCAGTGGGCAAAGTAGACGATGGAATCGTCCTCGTTGGCGCTGTAAAAGCAGGCGTCGTTCTCGATGTAGGAAACCGCCGCGTCCACGCCGCTGCGCACCTCTTCCGGATTGGGCCCGGCAAGGATGCCGATGAACTCACCCGCCAGCTTGGTGGAGGCGTTGGCAGAACCGCCGTACATACTTCTGGCATAAACCACCCGGACCTCCGCCTTCTTCGTGGCCTCGTCCAGGGCGGAGTAACCCACATCGTCGCAGTCCGTGGTGATAATGCCCAGGCTGTGATATTCCTTAATGACCCGCAGGCTCTTGAGAATGCTGGGGTCCGCATTGGGAATGTACTGCACGCTGAGAACCTGGGCCCTCATTTTATCTCCCCGCATAACTCCGCCTCCTTACAGCTGCAAATCCACGCCGCTCTGCTTCCGCTCCAGAATGGTTTTCAGCAGTCCGGCGATGTGTGCGCCCGCTTCCACGGCGGGGATTCCGCCGCTGTGGATGTTGGAAACCACGGTCCGCCGGGCCTCGGTCATACCGACGGCGGCTTTATAGGCGATATAAGCGCTCATGCTGTTGGCGGTGGCCAGGCCGGGACGCTCTCCCAGCAGCACGCAGGTCACCTCTGCGCCCAGGTATTCGCTGACCGCATCCATGGCGGGCACGCGGCCAAAGCGCATGAAGAACGGCGTACCGGTGGAGATGCCGTAGTCCTGCAGTCCGTCCATCAGGGCGGGAAGGATATCCCGGAGATTCATGTCCACCGCCTGGCTGGAAAGGCCGTCCGCCGCGTAAACCTGCACCTGCGGGTTCATCTGGCACTTGCTCCGCAGCTCCCGCCTGGTGTCCTCGGAGAGCTGGCGGCCCAGGTCGGGGCGGGTCGGGTGCTCGTTCCGGCTGGTGCAGAGAGACTGGACCGTAAACAGCCCCATTTCCCGCAGAAGGGCCTCGTCCACGTCCCGGAATACGGCGTCCCTGGCCCCGGCGTGGTCCGCCCGCAGGGTCAGATACGTCCGGGTATTCATCCGGGGGCCGGCGGAGCCGATGCCGATTCGGGCCGGGGTCTTTCGCTTCATCTGCTCCATAAGATCCCGGTTGACCATGTGCTCCAGAGTGATCTCCGCTTTGCTCTCCGGCGCGGTCAGATCCGGCAGGACGCCGTCCCCGGCCTGAAGTCTCCGGGAAACTGTGCCGGTTCCCGAGGATATCGGCGTACCGGCGGCGTTCAGCCGGCGCAGCACCTCCGCCGTAATTTTCGCAATCAGTTTCTCGTCAATCATCCCAAGCCGCCCCGCCTTTCCGTAAAGATCGTGGGATCGCCCGCGAGAGAAGTGAGCTTCCCGTTTTCCATGATGCCGACCCGTTCCAGCCACTGCTCAAACTCCCGGATGGGATGCAGACCCAGGATCTCCCGGACTGCCGCCGCATCCTGATATGCGTTGGACTGATAGTTCAGCATCACGTCGTCGCTGGCGGGCACGCCGATGACATAGTTGCATCCGGCGGCGCCCAGCATGAGGGTCAGGATCTCCAGGTCGTTCTGGTCGGCCTGCATATGGTTCGTATAGCAGCAGTCGCAGCCCATGGGGATGCCGGTCAGCTTGCCCATGAAGTGGTCCTCCAGTCCGGCCCGCAGAACCTGCTTGGAATCATACAGGTACTCCGGACCGATGAAGCCCACGACGGTGTTGACCATAAAGGGGTCAAACTGCTTGGCGTAGGCATAGCATCGGGCCTCCATGGTCACCTGGTCCGTGCCGAAGTGGGAATCGGAGGACAGCTCTGAGCCCTGGCCCGTTTCGAAATACATCACGTTGGGCCCCTTGGCGGTGCCTCGCTCCTTCAAAAGCACCTGGGCCTCCCGTACGGTGTCCGTTGTGAAGCCGAAGGCCTCGTTGCCCTTCTGGGACCCGGCGATGGACTGGAAGATCATATCCGTGGGCGCACCCCTGCGCACCGCTTCCATCTGGGTGGTAATGTGGGCCAGGACACAGATCTGGGTGGGGATCTGCCAACGGTTTTTCACCTCGTCGAAGCGGCGCAGGATCTCGCCGCAGCTGGCGGAGGAATCATTGACAGGGTTCAGGCCGATCAGCATGTCTCCGGAGCCATAGGACAAGCCCTCAAAAAGGGAGGCCGTGATGCCCTCCACATCATCGGTGGGATGGTTGGGCTGGAGCCGGGTAGAAAAGGTCCCCCGGCGTCCGGCGGTGGTGTTGCAGGTGCTCTCCACCCGCATCTTGCTGGCCGCGTACACCAGATCCATGCTGCTCATCAGCTTGGCCGCGCCGGCGATCATTTCGGCGGTCAGGCCCTTGCGGATCTCCTTGATGGCAGCTTCCGTGGCGTCATAGCTCAAAAGCCACTCCCGGAACTCGCCCACCGTCCAGTTTTTGATCCGGTCATAGGCGGCGCTGTCCACGCCGTCCTGGTCCATGCGGGTCACGTCGTCTTTTTCATAGGCCACCGCCGGACTGTTGCGCAGGTCGGACATCAGCAGGTTGGAGAGGACCTCCTTTGCCGCCACCCGCTCGCTGTCGCTGCCGGCGGCCAGTCCCGCCAGCACATCGCCGGACTTGAGCTCGTTGGCCTTCGCCATCACTTCCTTGACAGAGCGGAACTCATACACCCGCCCGGCCAGCTTCGTTTTTAAAATCAAGGCTTTCGCCTCCTTCGTCATTTACCAAAAATCAACGTTTTTACCACCACCGGCAGCACCATGCCGCCCATCAGGGGACGGCCCAGGTCCAGGTAGTCGCCTTCCTCGGCGCGCACGCCGTCGATGCAGACCACCGGGCGGTCCTTCACCCGGCGGCGGAGGGCCTGTCCCAGAGCTTTTGCGTAATCCTGCTCCGTCAGCACCAGCAGCGGCGCACCGGGGCTCAGGGCTCCGGCAGCTTCTGCCAGGGCGTCCGCCAGGGCGCATACCTTCCGGTAATCGGGGGACCGGAACCGCTTGAGACAGAAAACCGTGTTGTCTGCCGCGCTCTCCTGAAGGAACCACCGGGCCTCCTCCGCCAGAGCACCGCCCCGGCCGAGGCCCGCTTCCGTCTCTGTCTCCTTCCCGGGAACCAGAACCGGCAGGTTTTTCAGGGGAAGCAGGTCCTCCCGCACACAGTCGATGGTGCTTCCGCTCACCGTGGTGGTATACGAACCGGCCCCCACTACGGTAGCGCGGATCGTCTCCAGAACCGGGATTACCTTCCGGGCGGTAAACAGGGCGCTGCGGCGGATGCTGTCCGCCAGAAGAGGGCCGATATCCCCGTGTCGGAACCAGTCCGTCGAGGGGTGGTACACATAATCCGCCACGCCGCCGGAGAAGGATACGCAATCCACCGGGCACTTCAGGTGCATCGGTGTGGCCTCCCCGGTTTCCACCGTCCTGCAAAGCGGCGTTTCCGGAACAAGCCCGACGGCCTCGCAGAGCACCTCCGCCATCCGGTCTGTGACCTTCCGCAGGCTCTCCGGCTCCGCCGGGCCACCCACCCGGAGGAAGACCCCCGCATCCTGGGCCGCCAGGGCTGCCCGGGGGCTCACGTAGGAAATCCTGCCCTTCTCCACTCGGATCAGGCGCCCGCCGACATCCCAGCAGCCTTTGTCCTCCAGCTGGCCGCCGCGAAAGACCGCAATGTTGGTTGTGCCGCCGCCCACGTCAAAGTTGGCGGCAGAGCAGCCGAGCTCCTCGGAATATCGGGCGGTGCCGGCGCCTTTGGCGGCGATAATGGACTCCAGGTCGGGGCCCGCCGCAGCCACCACAAACTCCCCCGCCAAACGGCTCATCCGCTCTGTCACCAGAGCGGCGTTCTCCTTGCGGGAGGACTCGCCGGTGATGATGACCGCGCCGGTCTGTACCTGCTCCGGCGTGATGCCCGCCCGTCGGTACTCCTCCTCCAGGAGGGAGGCAACCGCGTCCGCATCAATGCGGTTGCCCCCGGTCTGAGGGGTCTGATAGATTTCTCCCCGGTATACAATCTCCGTTCCGGTAATGGCCACCCGGGGAACCGTGAAGCAGGAGGCAGTATTCCGGACATGCAGGCGGCTGACCACCATACTGGTGGTGGAGGTGCCGATATCAATTCCCACACTCAGCATACTGGTATCCATGGCACCCTCCCCCGTTTTCAAATCCTGGCAGATTCCTGCCCGGTCTGGCAGTTCACCTGAGGAACCGCCAGCACCTTGGCAAAGAGAATCCCGATGACGCCGCCGCACACCTGGCCCACAAAGACAGGGATCAGCAGATTGGGCTGGAAGTTGACGTTAAAGGCCAGGAAGTCGCCGATGCAGTAGCCGCCGCACACCAGGAAGGCCAGGCAGGTCACCTTGTCCTGGGGCCGCATGTCCTTGATGAAGGGGAACAGGGCCAGGCCGTTGGGCAGGCAGGCCACCAGGCCGATGCTGCCGCTGGTCTCCAGGCCGGCCAGGCGGCCCAGCTTCTCCAGGGGTTTGCTGAGGTACTTGCGGATAAGGGTCACCATGGGAAACGCGCCGGTGAGCATCATGGCGATGGTGCCCAGCAGCTCAATGGCCCGGAAGGTGTCCTCCTCATCGGCCAGAATCGGATTGAAGCCCCAGCCGATGTGCAGGATGTCCGTAAACAGCCCGGTGTAGTGCTGCACGATGCAGGCCGCCACCACGGCGGTCAGGGCCCCGGTCATAATCTTGCCGAAGACCTTGAAGCCCTTGACCATTCCGTTGGGGAACAGCTTCAGGCCCAGGGCCAGCAGCAGGCAGATGATAATCAGGGGAATCAGATTTTTGATAATCATGCCAATGGTCAGCATCGCCACATGGTCCGGCGCACCCACCGTGGTGAACTGCGTGCGGATGGCCGGATGGGTGAAGACCACGATCAGGCTGGTAATCAGCACGCCGAAGGGCACGGACAAAAAGCCGCTCATGGTGCCCAAAGCCAGGTACTTATGGTCCTCCTTTTCCAGCATGGAAAGACCGATGGGGACATTAAAGGAGATGGTGGAGGCGCACATGAAACCGGTGGCGATGATCAGGGGGAACAGGTCCGGCGTCTGGCCGATCTCCGTGGCCAGGGCGAAGGAACCGCAGTCCGGCACCATAATGAAGGCGGCGGCCAGGACCGTATCGGCGCCCACCAGGTTGAAGACGGGTCCGATGTACCTGGGAATGAACACCGTCAGAAACGGGACGGAGGCCATCAGACCGCAGATGGGAATGAACAGGTTGGCCATGGCGTGCAGTCCGTCGTTGAAGGACTGTCCCAGCTCAGACTGATCGTCGATGATGTAGGACACGCCGCCCACCACGCAGCAGGCCATGATGACGTATGTGATGATGGTTCCTATCAGTTCCAATTCTCTTTCCTCCTCTATCTGTGAACGGCTCAGCCGCCGATGATCTCCAGATATCGGGTAAAATTGGGATCATCCAGGAACGAGCAGGCCTGAACGGCACGGGTTCTGCCATACTCCCAGTAGAAGTCGGGGTCCTTGCCGTAGCAGATCTGAACCAGGGACCAGGTAGACCAGTGAGAGGTCACCAGGAACTTGTTGATCAGCACCCGGGCCCGGGCCTCATCGCCGGGCTCGCCGCCGCAGTAAGCCCGGAGGAAGGTCTCCTCACACGTTTCGTCCAGGGGATTTTCCACGCAGACGCAGGCGATGTCGTAGTAACCGTCGTTCATGCCGCCGTATTCCCAGTCGATGACACGCATCTTCTCGCCCTGGAACATGAAATTCTCAGCCAGGGTGTCGTTGTGGCAGGGCACCCGGCGGGGCGGATTCTTCTTATAGGCGGCGCTGATGCGGTCCAGATTCTCCACGATGCGGTCCCAGCCGTCATAGCGCTTTTCATACTTGTGCTCTGCCAGGATCGCCTTGTACTCGTCAATCTTGGAGATGGGGTCGAAGGAGGTCTTGAACTCCATGCCGCTGTCATGATACCGGCGCATAACCTTGCCGGCCTTGTTCAGCACCTCGTCCCGGGTCTGGAAGTCATCGGGGTGCATGGTGGGGGCGTCAATGTATTCCACGATCTGGGAGCCGGTGGTGGGATCGTAGTAGTAAATCTCAGGAGCAATTCCGATGCTGGCCATCTGGGTGGCGTTGTGCTTTTCGCCGGGGCGGTTGATGTAGGTGGCGGTACCCTTGCCGGCCAGGCGGATCGCCACCTGCGTGCCGCTCTCCAGGACCGAGTGGAAATTTTTGTTCGTCAGGCCGCCGGGCATGATCTCCAGCGTCGTCATTTCCTGATGGAAAATGTCACGGGTCAGGTTGACCAGGCGGATAAAATCCGCGATTTCCTCATTGCGAACGACGTCGCCAAACACAGACAAATTTTTCTGTTCCACGATGAATTCTCCTTAATTCATTTATTTTTGCCAGGGCGCCGCGGATGAAGATGCTGCGAAGGAGGCTGGGGGGCATCCGTCCTTCGTTCTGCTTAAAAGCATAAATCTTTGTGTTACACAAAGGTCTATAGTTTTTTCATCTCATCCCAGTTTACTTTTTGTACAGTTTATGAAGCAATCCGAGCTCTTTTGGGCATAATGACGGAGAAACGGCGCAAAATGGAGGATTTCCCATTTTGCGCCGTTCTTCTGTACAGTCAATCCGCGGCAAACAGCTGCGGAAGGTCCGAATTCTCCGGAATTGTAGTTTGCGCCGGACAAAACGTCCCGCCTTGTTTGTCCAGACCCTGGAGCAAAAAGCGCCCTCCGGGCCGGGCCGCCGCCTCCCGGGCGGCCCGGCAAAGCCGGGGGTGGCGTGCGGGGCTTCGCAGATGGTTGAGAATCAGCCCCAATTCCGTATCTCCCCGCTCCATCCAATCCGTCATCATGTCCATGCCATGTCGCTCTCCGCGTCGCCGCACACCAGAAGCGGGCCCTGCCCATTGTGGCGCGGTGCAATGTACCGGGCGATTGCCTGACTTTTTCCGGGGCCGAAGGTCTGCACACAGCCGCAGTCATACCCGCAAACATACCGGCCTGCCGCGTCCCGCCGGGCCCGCATGGCAAAAATCCGCTCCGGCGGCACGCCAAGCCCCGCGATTACGCTTCCGGCCCGCACCAGCTCCGCCGGGGACGCGGACACCAGGTAAGTGGTCCTGAAGGGCTCGGTACAGGTCCCGCATCTCCGCCGGAAATGTCAGGCCCGCCTCCTCTTCCGTGGAAATCCGGCCCGCCGCTCCCGGGAGTGCCTCCGGCGAACAGAGCGTCACGGTTCCGTAATGCGCCGTCCCCATGGCCCAGGCGGTATACCTCCACCGGTGTGAAGCCCGAGAGGAGATAAAGGCACCAGGGATAGGAGATTTCGATGGGAAACGCATGGTCCAGCGCTCCCCGCATCCAGTGGATTTTGGCCGCGAGGTCCTGGTACTCCGGAAGCTGCCGGACGGCGGAGAGAGCCTCTTCCTTCGCGCCTGCGGCCCCGCTCCGCCAGAGCAGGTCATAGTCCCGGCACAGGTCCTGCACAATATCCCCGCAGCGCACCGTCCGGCCTTCCTGGTTCCGCCCCAGCACCCGGTCCGGATCGTCCAGCCCCGTGGTCAGGGCCTCCCGCATCCGCTCCGGATCCATGGCGAAGCGCAGCATATGGACCTGATAAGCAAACAGCGCGTGGTCCACTGCGTGGACGCTGGTGGTGTCGTCAAAGTCAAAGCAGGCATATTTGCCCTGGAACGCGTTCCGCCGGATGGTTTCCTCCAGCCGTTCCCGGTTTTCCGGAGCCCAGCGTCCCGGAGCCAGGCAGTTTTTCATAAGTGGCAGCTCCTCTCTGCCGTTGAATCTGCCGCCATGGTAACATCTTGTGCAGCACAAAGTTCAATATGGAGTCCTTGCGGTTCTTCGTTTTTATTGCTTTTTGACAAATCGCCCGCTTTGTGATACGATTTCATTCAACATTCTTTCGATCAGGAGGCGCCAGATGAAAAAGGATCTTCTTTCCATTACCGAGCTGGCCAAACTCCGGCGGGTGACCAGCGAAACACTCCGGTATTACGACCGGATCGGACTGCTGAAGCCGGTCTACACGGACCCCGCGACAAAATACCGCTACTACTCCATTCGCCAGTACGAGCGTCTGGGCACCATCAAAGAGCTGCGGCAGCTGGGTATGTCTGTGGAGAGCATCCTCGACTACTTTCATGACCGCAACGTGAAGAAATCCACGGATATCCTGATGCACCACTATCAGCTGCTTCAGGAGGAAATCCGCCAGAAGATGCTGCTGAGCAAAACCCTCAGCCGAAAGCTGCTCTTTTTGAAGGAGCTGGCGGAGCCCCCTGTCAGCGACGTGGTATTTGAATGCCGCTTTCCCAAGCGGTACATGATTACCTTTGGAGAGGAGCAGGCGGCCCCCGGGCACACGCCTATGCCTTCACAAAACTGGAGTGGTATCTGGATGAAACCGCCCCGATTCTGGCCAGCGACCGGGTAGGTGTTTATGCCGACGAACGGCTGCTGGAAAAAAGCGAGGACTACATTCCCTCTGTCCCCATGCTGTTTGTGGAAGACAATGATATTGAATCTGAGTACAAGCAGGAAGTCCCGCCCGGGCAGTACATCTGCATGTACTATCACGACGGCGGCCTGGAGGAGTATTCCCCCTCCTTTGAACTCATCAAGGATTACCTCCGCGTCCACAACTATGCGGTAGACGGTAAAATTTTTCAAATCTACAAAATTGACGTCACACTGACCAGCAACCCCAAGGAAACCCTGATGGAAATTCAGGTACCGGTCCGGCCAATCGGTCATCCTCCCTCCGAATAGGCAAAACGCCCGCCATACGGCGGGCGTTTTGCTGGAAAGATGCATAATTAGAAGGTAATCTTGTTTTTCTTGCGGTAAGCCACATGGGAGATGAACTCCTGCATCAGGCCGGCGGCGGCGATGGCCGTGATATTGGTGGGATCGTAGGGGGGAGAGACCTCCACGATGTCGTAGCCGATGATGTTCAGATCCTTCAGGCCGCGGATCAGCTCCAGCGCCTGAGCCGTGGTAAAGCCGCCGGGGACAGGGGTGCCGGTGCCCGGCGCGCAGGCGGGGTCCAGGAAATCAATGTCGAAGGTCAGGAACGCCTTGGACTTGCCGACGCGCTCCCTGATGGCCTCGATGACCTTCTCCATGCCCATCTTGTGGCACTCGTCGGCCTTGATGACCTTATACCCCAGATCCGTGGAGTTGGTCAGGTCCTCGGGACCATACAGACCCTCGCGGATGCCCACCTGAATGGACTTGGAGGTGTCGACCAGGCCCTCCTTAGCGGCATGATAGAAGGAGGTCCCGTGGTTATAGGGCTTGCCGAAATACTCGTGAATGGTGTCGTAGTGGGCGTCGAAATGGATGAGGGCCACAGGGCCGTTGGCCTTGGCGCAGGCCCGCAGCTCCGGCAGCGTCACACTGTGATCGCCGCCCATAGCGATGGGAACCACACCCTTTTCGAAGAAGGGGAGCATGCCCTCGGTGATGATGTCGAAGGATTCCTCGATGTACCCGGGAACAGAGCCCAAATCGCCATAATCCACGCCGGAGCACTCATCAAAGATGCCCACCTGCAGGGGGCCGCTATAGGGCTTCGCCGCCAGGCAGGACATGTCGCGGATAGCGGCGGGGCCCAGGCGGGTGCCCACGCGGTAAGAGGCGCAAGTGTCAAAGGGAAGGCCGACTACCGCAAAATCCACATCATCTGTGGTCGCGATATTTTCCATGCGCATAAACGTCTTGATACCGGAGAAACGCGGGGATTTCAGAGAGTTTTTCGCCTTATACTTAACCGTGGCCATGATTCGTTGTCTCCTTTTCTTTGAAACTGGATCTGATTGGCACTCGCCGCAGAAACCCCGGAGCCGCGGCGCTCCATATGTTCCTGTCTGGATATTGAGGACGATGCCTTTTTGCGGTGCCCCTTCCGCTTTGAGGCCATCATAAACCCTTGTGCAACACAAATGTCAAGAGGTTTTTCATATTTTCCGGATCTTTTCAATTTCCCGCAAAAAGTGGGGCTGCAGGCGTTTTGGGGCTTGACTTTCTGCGGGGCTGTTGCTACACTGGCCTTGGATATTGAGGACGTTCCTTTTGAAACAACTGATCAAAAAAGGAGCGTTATTTATGCAGCCGCAGGAAGAATTGATTCGAGAGATCGTGCGCCGGGTGGTGGCCCAGGCCAACGGGCAGGTCAAGCAGCGTGATGCCGGCGGCGCCTTGCTGATTCACACGGCGTCCTTGGAAACCGAGCCGTTTGAGGGCCGGACCGATGTACGGCTCCGGAACCTGACCACCCTGGAGGAAGCCCCGCGCATGGGCGCCGGGTTAATGGAGCTGCTGGACGGCGCCGACTTTGAGTGGACGCTGACCTACGATGAATTCGACTATGTGATGGAGGGGACACTGGAAATTGTTCTGGACAGCCGCACCGTTTTGACCGGCCATCCGGGAGATGTGCTGTATATCCCCAAGGACACACATATTCACTTCCGCACACCCAAAGAGGCCCGGTATGTCTATTTCGTCTATCCGGCTGATTGGCAGTAAGGCCGCTTCCCTTGACTATATATGATAAAGACGCCAGGATTCTATCCTGACGTCAGCCTGTCGAAAAAGTCTGCCTGGAGGCAGACTTTTTCTTGCAAAGATGATAAAACAGGGGGCAGGGGGTGAGCGGAGATGCTGGAGCAAAGGAAAAACGGGCGAGGGATTATAGAACTGGCGGATACGGAAATCCGGTACCGGCGGAGCACCGGCCCGGTGGCGCTGTTCAAGCCGGTACTGCTCCAGCATCTGGACGGGAACGCGCTGCGGCGGGGTACGCTTCGCCGGCCGCAGATGGATATAGCGTACCGATGGTTTCTGAGATACAGGCGGAGCGAGGAACTGACTCACTTCTCCACGGTAAGCTATAACCTCCGGCACTGGTATGCCCCGGAAACGATAAGGGCGGTATTTCGGTGGATTACAGACGGGGCCGGGAATGCGGGAGCGCTGTCCCCGGCAACGGCGCTCATAGACGGAACGCACATCAAGGCCGGCGCAAACCTGAAAAAGAACAGCACGCAAGACGTGTCCGTGACAGCCAAACGGTATCAGGAGGAGCTGCCGGCGGAGGTCAACGCAGACCGGGAGGTCCACGGAAAGATGCCTCTGGATGATGGGAATAAACCGCCTGAACCCGGCGGAAAAAAGGGGCAACGCCTCTAAAACGAAGCAGGCCCGAAGGAAGAAAGAAGCCAAAAAAGCAGAAAACAGTCACAGTGCCCACCGCAGATCTGGAGTGTGGAGTGTTCCACAAGGGGGAGCATAAACAGCGCTTCACCTGTGAGGTCCATACCGCCTGTGTCAAGAACGGTTACACATTGGAAGCAGTGATGATCCCTGTAAATGTCCTTGACAGGCGCCGAATGCGGCGGGGAGATTCCTCCCCGGCCCTAACCGCTCCAAGCTCCCGTATGGGTCACGGCCCGGGCCGGACGGATACCGCAAAATTGAATTACCTGAAAAGTGCAGAACAAAGCCACGAAAATCCAATGAATTTCCGTGGCTTTGGAGCAAGTGCCCACTTTCAATGCTTCAGCTTTTGGGGTTGCATCCAGAACCCAACCGGAGCCCAGCACAGCGGGTCCGGTTGGGAGAGGAGTCGCAGCAAAATAAGTGCGCTCTGACTTTTGAAAAAAGCCGGAGCAAGCGGACAAAATCGATTCTTCGGCCCCCTCGGGTTCCCCCGATCCCCTTCCGCCACGAGTCCAGCGAAGCGAGTCGCAGCGGAAAGCGAAGAAATTCCCTCCAGAGTGCAGTTTTCGGCGAAGCCGGAAACGGAACGGTGGTGGGAATTTCTGAGCTGGTGCACCCCGAGGAATTCGAGCCCCCGGCCTTCCGGTCCGCAGCTTGTCTGTGGAATGGAAGCGGACCCATTCACCCCTGTTTGATGCTGTTCGCTCGGAAACCGGATGCTCTTTAATTCTGTTGATTCCATGGTCTCCGCAGGGAAATGTCCTGTTCCGGGTCAACTTATGGGTCAACGGATACCAAGCCTACATGTTTTTTCTATTCTGCAGGCATCTCCCGGCCCGGGAACGGCTCGGAGAAGTGCAGGACCGGGACCCGCTCCTTCTTGCGCGCAGTTTTCAGGTCCCGGCAGGCGATCTTTTTCGCCTCTGCTCCCGTTCGGCTGAAACCCCGGCGTCAGTCTTTTCGGCCCGGGTGCTCCCGGACTTTTTCTGATTGGTCTCAGGTGGCCTTTCCGGAAATGACAGCAAACGTCGGAATTCCTGACAAAGAGGCCGGCCGGGGCGGCAATTATGAAGGCTGCTATAGAATGGCCGGTTCCTTCTCCAGAAGAGTCAGTTTGTTCAGGTCTGTCCAAATGCCGTCAGGGCTCACCGCCGCCACGTCGGAGGGGCCCGGGCGTCCGGGGTGGGAGCTGCTGACGAGTCCCCGGGCGTTCCGCCCTGGCAAGCCGCTCCTGTTCGTTTTTTTGGGGCCAGTACGATGAACGCGCTTTCGCTGACCGCGCCGCTGCACCCGCGCCAGCGGCGGGACACTATCCCCCTCCACGGCATTAGCCGCAGCACGCCCCTGGCGAAGCTGGATGACAGGCTGGCGGCCTTGACGGATCCTGCAGGAAAGAAAAATTTTTGCCGGACTCTATGCAGCCAGCATATGGTATTCCCTGGCTTCATTTGGTAAAGTAAATGAAAGGACAGCGGTCGTTTTCAAGCGAACAACCGGAACAAATAAAGAGGAAGGATGGTTATACCATGCAAGTCAACGGAGTATCCCCCGGCGGGAAAGAACTGGAGCTGTTCCCCGGCCTCAGCCTCCAAATCCCCTTCGGCGTGGTCTATGCCAGAAACGAGGACGGCAACTGGGACCTCTCCATGCCCTGGCCCGCCCCCAGGAACTACCGGGACGGCCCCTTCGAACTGGATGATGAGGCGCAGCTTGACTGGAAACTCACCGATTTCCGTAAAATCTTTGACGGGACCCTCGAGGTCCCCCAGGCCGAAGCCGCCAGGGCGGTGGAGGAGCATATGGAGGAGCTGGCCCAGGGCCTCACGGAGGACAAGGACCAGAGCGAGAGCGACGAGGACCGCTATACCTTCGATGTGGATGAGAAGGAGGACGGCCTGACCTTCCAGGCCGATTTCTCCACCGCCCAGGCCGGGGGCTCCTATGAAAAGCCTGTGACCATGGGCAATGTGACGCTGTGCGTGATTCACCAGCGAATGCGGGTCATGCGGTTCCACATCACCGTCAGCCATCTGCTCGTCGGCGTGACGGACTATCCCCACATGCGGTATTATCTCGCTGGCCTGAGCGTTCCGGACGAGGAAAAGAGAGAGGAAATCCTGCGAAAGCGCCTCTCTCCCCTTCTCTACAGCCTGAAATTCACCGCCCCGCCCAGCCTCTCCGACATCCTGGGCAAAACCCCCGAGGAGCTGTTTCCCGCCGCCGTCCGGAGCCTGGACTTTGCCGCCGGGGAGACGGTGGAGGCGGGGGAATTTGCCGTCACCATTCCTAATGGCCTCCACTACACCCGGACCGAGAATCCCGAGACCCGGCTTTTCACCGCCATTCCCCGGGAGATTCCCTTTGACGCCGAGGACTTCTGGGCCTATTCCGCTGTGGCCCTGACCCTCCAGACCGGGGCGCCCATCGTGAACATCCACGCGCCCCTGAACACCGCCGATGGGGAAAAGGAAGTGGAGCTGATTTTACAGTCGCTGAGTATAAGCGACTCCAGCAGCGCCGGGCAGACGGCGGCGGGAAAAACCACTCGGGCCGCCCGGAGCCCGGACCATTACATCTGCTATGAGCTGATCGACGACAACGACGTGGATATAAATTTCCGCTACTATGTTTTCACGAAGAGTTTCCTCTATGCCGGTCAGTACGTGGGCAAAAAGGCGGGCCTGGGCCCGAACTACCGCAAGACTCACACCGGTCTTTTGGAGACCTATCTCCAGGGCTTTCGGTACACCGGCGGCGGGGAGAAGCTGCTGGAAGCCGCCGGCCGCAGGGCCCTGGGCCGCTATGCCGGGTCCAACGGGCACATGGACGCGCTGAAGGCCGTGCAGCTTTTCAACCTGGATGTGCTGTTCTTCCCCGACGGGGCTTTTTCCTGGGACGGGACGCACCATGTGTTCACCGGGATTCACCTCAACGCCGAAAAGGCGGAGGAATACCCGGACGTCAAGGACCATCTGGATGAGATCGGAAAGGCTGTATTCGCCCTCGTCAACGAGTGCGAGCAGGATGAGCGCCTCCGGGTTCCGGCGGCGAAGCTGGGGGCGGACCTGCGGCGCTTCCTGAACGGCGCGGACCTCACCGGCGCGGCGCTGTTCCACCTGGCGGCCTATCACCTCTTCTGGTTCAAGGAGGACGAGGAGGCCCCGGGGCGCTTCTCCATTCTGGTGGATACCCGGCTTAAAAACACCATTCCCCACTCCACGGAGTATTTCAGGACATTCCTGGAAATTCTCCGGGCCTACAACGGCGACCCCGCTCCGGAGGTTCCCGGCCCCGTCACCGTGTTCCGGGCTGTCGATATCCCGGACATCTTTGAGGATGGAGGCCCCTGCCTTGCCGGTTCGGACGACGACGCTTCCGGCGATGAAGACGACGAGGAATATCAGGACATTCTGGGAATTCTCCAGGGCTCCATGGATTCCGTTGACCTGTCCGGCCTCTCTGAATCGGACTAGGACGACCTGCAGGCGGCCATGCAGAGAATCGCCGGGAACCTCCAGGCCCTCAGCCATGCCGTCAAGGGGGACGCGAAAAGCGCCCCGGCGAATGGAGGCAAATCCGCCGGAAAGCGGGACCTGGGCCGCTTTGCCGGGGACGACGGGCGGCTGGACGCCTTTATGGCCGTGGCCTTTTTCACCGAGGACGTGATCTTCTTTCACCCGGAGGACCTGCTTTGGGACGGAAAGTATCACAGCTTCGCCAACTACCGCTTCAACGCCGCGGTCCTCCCCAACGCCGAGGGGGTTCTGGAGCACAGCGAGGCTATTCTGGAGGGCTTGAGAGCCCTGATTCAGGAGCTGGAGGAAAACCCCGATCTGCGGGTCCCGGCGGAGGATATGCACCCGGAGATGCGCCGCTTTCTCAAGGGAGCGGACTTCACCCCGGCGGTGGTGTTTTATATGGAGTGCTTCCAGTTCTTCCGCTTCTGGGAGGAGGAGTCGGACAAGTACGAATTCCGCCTGGAGGAGCGGCTGGCCAACTCCTTCTACAACGAGGCCGCCAACGGGGACTTCCAATACCCCTATTTCGAAAAGTTCATCGGGGCCCTCCGGGCCTACAACGGAAACCGCAAGCCCTATACCGCCTCCTGCGGCGGGACTTACGGCGGCCAGGCCGGGGAGCATCTGCCGGACATCAAGGTTTACAAATATGAGATGGACGAGGAGGGGTTCCTCAAAGAGGATGAGAACGGCGATTTCGTGTATCGCAAAAAGACCCCCGAGGAGCTGGCCTGGGAGGCCCGCATGGCCAAAAAGGCCGCGGAGGCGAAACTGGCTAAAGTGCCCTTTGACCGCGTGTCCTCCGTCACGGTCTCCGGCAGCGCCTTCGTCCTCACCGGCGACTTTGAGAAGAACCCGGAGGACCGGGACGCGGTGAAGCGCCTGATCGAGGCCAAGGGCGGCCGGTGCACCGGGTCCGTCAGCGGGAAGACCAACTATCTGGTCATTGGCGCGCTTGGAGGTTTTGGAGAGCGGAAGATCGAGCAGGTCCAGGAACAGCGGGCCAAGGGGAAGGACATCAAGATCATCCGGGAGGCGGACCTGATGGCCGCCCTGGAGGGCCGCACACCGCCGCCCCCCAGGCCCGCTCCCGCAAAACCTGCGCCCAAGCCCGACCCCAAGCCCGCGCCGTCCGCGCAGAAGGCCGGAGACGAAGCGGCCGCCCGCGCCGAGAGGATTCGAGCGGTCCTGTCAGATGTGCCCATGACCACCCAGGAGATCAACGCCGCCCTGGGTACGGACTATACCACCCTTCAGGTCCACAGCGCTGTCAGGCTGATTCCGGGCGCCGGTACCACCACTGTGAAACGGCGGACCTCCACAGGCGGCGTGACCCAGGATAAGGACTGGATCGCCTATTACCTGGGTACGAACCCCGCCGCGCCCAAGCCGGCTCCAAAACCCGCGCCGAAACCCGTATCCCGTTCCGCTCCGGCCAAAGAAGGCGGCGAGGGCAGCGTGCGCATTGAGAAAATCGAACCGAAGGACGGCGAATTTCTGCGGATGAGAGTAACCCTCGATATCCCCGGCCTGACGGACGATGAGCCCGCTCCGCCTCCCAAGCCGAAAAAGCGCGCCCAGGTGGATGAAAACGAGAAAAAGCAGCTGCGGGCCCAGCGGGAGGAGGCCGAGAAAAAATCGGAGGCGGCCTGCTCTGAAGCAGTGAAAAAGGGCGAAGAGACCCGCCGGCAGCTGGACAGCCGGATTGACAAGATCAAAAGGGACTTAGACGCGCAGGAACAGCGTCTGCAAAGTTTGGGCCCCTTCAAGATGGGAGAGAAAAAACTGGCCCGGCAGGAAGTTGCCCGGCTGAACCAGGAGCTAAGCCAGGCCCGGCAGGAACTGAGCAGCTTCCTTCAGAATCTGGAAAAAGAACTGGTGAAAATCCGGGGGCGCTACCTGAAAGACGTTGTGGAAAAGGTCCGCAATGCCGCCTATGGCTATCTCTTTGACTGTAAGCTGCCCAAAAAGGAGGAGACCGTTGTTTTTTCCATACTCAAGCTGCTGGACGGAACGCCCAGGAGCCGAAGCGAGCTTATGGATGAATTCTACTATTCTTTCGGCTCGGCGGATTCCTCCCGCTTGCTGGCCGGCAAGGCGTTTATGAACCCCTTTGTCCAAAACGGCAAGCTCCAGCGCATCACCGCCGACGGAAGCGTGAAGACCCTTTCCGGCTATTATTTCTGATCACCGCGCTCCGCGTCGAAACCGCCAAGAACGGCGGCCTGTCGCTGAGGGAGTTCTCCGCCTACTGTAATTGTATCAGTGCGTAGGGTCATTCCAGAGCGGTGAAAGCCCGTCTGTTCACGTGCGGCCGCCAGGTTGAACAGGATATCCCCGGGCACGGTTTTTGTGCTCGGGGATGTTTGTTTGAGAAAAATCTGATCAGGAACCCAGAAAAAAAGGTGTATGCCTCTGTTACTGAGGACGGGACTCTGGAGCGCCCGCCGGCTTGTCCCTGATTTTGCCTGTGTCCGGAGCAGCTCTGCGCCATGTGGCAGAGCAAAAGAGGATACCTCCGCTTCAAATCGGGCGGCGCGTCATTGTCCCGCGGGAACCCTTCAAAAAATGGATGGAGCAGGAGTGCGGGATGGCGGGGAATCCTTCAATGGGGGTGATGGCGGCATGGTGCAGCCAGTATACCATAACACAGCGCGAAAGCACTAAAGCGGCAGTCCAAAACCGTGCTGCACCCTGGGACCATAATCATGTGCGCATATATTTCCGCCAGCATTCTGCTGCGGCAGGAGGGTATGCCCTGTGTGTTCCACGGGGACCTGTACGTGATTCCCACGACAGTATCTCGCCTGTGACGTTCCTGCCCAGACTGCTTCCGGCTCGGAAACACTGCGCCCACGGCCAACAGTCCAGCTGCCTGAATGCCCCGGACATCATTTTCTCTGCGAGAAGGACTGGGCAGCCTGGCACAATACTCCGTGTTTCGACTGGTAAGCCGCTGGGGGCGATATTGTAGTGGTGGAAGCACCCTTGAAAACGAAAAATTCCTACCGCAGCATTGCGGTAGGAGCTGATACGATTAAGGTTTTCAAGGGTATGGAGCAGAAGGACGAATATGTCTTCCCCTCCCTATATGGAGGACCAATGTCCCCGGACAGCATCCTGCACATGCTCCAGCGAGTGCTAAAACGGGCAGGGCCGGAGCGGATACGCTTCCATAACCTCCGTCACACATTCCCGGTGCTGGCCCTGCAAAACGGCGTGGACATGAAAACCCTCTCCGCTATGCTGGGGCACTTCTGCCGGGTTTACGTTGGACACCTATGCCCACGTTACCACTTCCATGCAGAAGCAGGCGGCGAACACGGTGGGAAGTTTCCTCTCCGGTACCCTCCAGCCCTGACCGCTCCGGACTCCCGCACCCAAAGGGCACTAGCTGGCAGTAAGCGGCAGAACCGCCAACTGCCAGCTAGTATGGGTCACGGCTTGGGTCAAACCGGATCCGCAAAATCGAACCACCAGAAAAATGCAGAGAATAAAAGCAAAGCCACGGAAATTCCTTGAATTTCCGCGGCTTTGGTACGCCCTGGGGATTCGACCTTCCAGCCTTCTGGTCCGCAGCCTGTTTGAGGGCTTATAATAACGATTTTCCAGCCTATTTGGTTCTGTTCTCTCAGTGTTTATAGCAATCCAGCAAAACAGCGGCATATTGACTTAAGGTTCAGAATGTTATCAGAAGGTGACGGCAATGTTACACAACGAGGCGCGGAAACTACTGGCAGAGGCA
>CAJTFK010000010.1 GCA_910575505.1 Oscillospiraceae bacterium | reverse complement strand
TCGTCCATGATTTCCAGAAATTCTTCCCGTTTTGTTTTCTTTTTCCGGCATCTGTATTCCATATCGCTAAAACTTTCCTGTTTCATACCCCGCGCCCCCTTTTCCTTATTTTATCACATCTTCTATCATTTCGGGGAATTAAATCAGCGTTTCCCTAATTCTCCAAAAAAAGGAGTTTCGCATATGCACGTCTACACCACCGGACAATGGGTTCTGCTGTTTTTCTTCTACTGCTTCTGCGGCTGGGTCTGGGAATCCTGCTATGTCTCCCTCTGCCAGCGGCACTGGGTCAACCGGGGCTTTCTCCACGGTCCCCTGCTGCCCATCTACGGCAGCGGGGCCATCATCATTCTCTTCGCCACCATCCCCGTGGCGGATGACCTGCGTCTGGTCTGGCTCCTGGGCATGATGGCCGCCACGGCCCTGGAGTACGTCACCGGGGATGTGATGGAGCGGATTTTCAAGGTCCGCTACTGGGACTACTCCAAGCAGAAATTCAATCTCAACGGCCACATCTGCCTCTCCAGCTCCATCGCCTGGGGCTTCTTCTCCATCCTGCTGGTGCGCTTCATCCATCCGCCCATCGCCCGGCTGCTGGCCGCCGTTCCCGCCCTGCTGGTGGACCCTCTGGCCCACGTCCTGACCGTCGCCTTCACCGTGGACGCGGTCCGCTCCGTTCAGGCCGCCCTGGATCTGCGGGAGGTTCTCACCCGCCTGGCGGAGGAGAACGAAGACCTGCGCCGTCTGGCCAAACGGGCGGAGGTGGTCTCCGCCTTTGCCGAGGAGGATCTCCGCCGTCTCTGGGAGCGTGCGGAGGAGGAGAAGCGGCGCATTGAGGACGGCCTTCAGGAGCGCCGCCAGGCCCAGTTGGAGAAGCGCCGGGAGCGGGTGGAGGCCAATTTCCGCCGCCGCGCCGCCGTGAAGGGGGAAATCCTCGCTGCCCTCTCCGGCGCTCTGGAAACGCGCCTGGGCGAGGAGTCCCTGACAGAGGCCCGCCGGGAGGAGCTGGAAGCTCTGCTTCAGCGGGTCCGGGACCGGGAGCACGCCCTGCGGAACCGTTCCACCGCCGTCTATCACCGTTCCCTGCGCATTCTCCGGGCCCATCCCTCTGCCACTGCCAGGGGCCTTTCCGAGGCTCTGATGGCCCTGCGGGACCTGGAGGAACACCGGTAAGCCGCCCCGCGGCAGAGAATGCCGTTTCCCGCTCTCCCCGGGACCCGGCGGTCCGCCGGTCTCCGGAACCTCCGGCGCACATCGGGAACACGCAAAAACGAGAGGCCAGGCCTCTCGTTTTTATGTGTCTCAAATCCCCAGGACCCGGTCTGCGCCAGAATGGCCGCGGCGGGGCTTCCGCCGTGCCCCCAAAGGCTCCTCCGGCCCTTCGCCGTTCAGCCGCCGGGCCAGCTCCGTCCCGGCGGCATTGCTGTCCGCCAGCCGGAAAGCCGGCCGCTGTGCTCCAGCTGGTTTTCGGCCAGCAGCGCCATGACATCCGCCTGCCGGGCCATCCGCAGGGTCCGCCGTCCGTTCAGTCCCGCCGGGAGGAGAACCCGCCGCCATACCCCGGCTCGGCGGCTGCCCCGGTTTTCGCCGTCCTCCCCAGGGTGCTGAGGCCGCAGTCTTTCTCAATGGCGTTCATCCTGTCTCCTCCCTCCCAAAATCGAACGCAGGCCGGACGGTTCCCGCCGTCCGGCCTGCTGTTTCCATCAGTTCATCTGCTTGCGGCGGCTGAGGTTCATGGTGCCGTCCTGCATGTTGTTCAGGGACTCCAGGCTCTTGCCGGTGCCCAGGGCCACACAGGAAATGGCGTCCTCTGCGATGACGGTGTGGATGCCCGTCCGGGCCGTCACCAGCTTGTCAAAGCCCGCCACCAGACTGCCGCCGCCGGTCATGACAATGCCGTTGGTGGAGATGTCCGCCACCAGCTCCGGGGGCGTCCGCTCCAGCACGGAGTGAATGGCCTCCATGATGCGCTCCACCGGCTCCTCAAAGGCATCCATCATCTCCGTGGAGCTGACGGTCACCACCTTGGGAAGGCCCGTCAGCAGACACCGGCCCTTTACGTCCAGGGTCTCCTCCTCTTCTTTGGGGAAGACGCAGCCAATCTGCTTTTTCATCTCCTCGGCGGTGCGCTCGCCCACCAGAAGGTTGTGCTTGCGGCGCATATATTTCACCACGGCCTCGTTGAGCTGGTCGCCGGCAATCTTGATGGAGGCGGATTCCACCACGCCGCTGAGGGAAATCACGGCGATGTCCGCCGTGCCGCCTCCGATGTCCACCACCATATGTCCGTCAGGCTTGGCGATGTCGATGCCTGCGCCGATGGCCGCCGCTACCGGCTCCTCAATGAGGTAAACCTTCCGTGCGCCGGCGGAGATGCCCGCGTCGATGACGGCGCGCTCCTCGACCTCAGTGATGCCCGAGGGCACGCAGATGATGACCCGGGGCTTGAAGAAGGAGACCCCGGCCACCTTGTGGATGAATTCCCGGAGCATCCGTTCCGTCATGTCGTAGTCGGAAATCACGCCCTCCCGCAGGGGACGGATGGCCACGATGTTGCCGGGGGTGCGGCCCAGCATGGCCTGTGCGTCGGTGCCCACCTTCAGGAGCTTGCCGGTGTTTTTGTCCAGCGCCACAACCGAGGGTTCATTCAGCACGATGCCCTTCCCTCTCACATAAACCAGAACCGAAGCGGTACCCAGATCGATACCGATATCTTTTGCCATGGATAATTCCTCCACTTATTATCTTTTTCTATATGACCTGCGGCTCTGTATGCCGCGATTCTGCAATCATACATGTTACATTATACTGTCAGCGTCTCCGGATTGCAAGACTATTCTTCCCCGTTTTCTCCGGTTTTACCGCTTTTCACCGTCCGGGCCGCCGTAAGGCACAGCACCCGGGCCGCTCCGGCGGCCTTCAGCGTCCCGGCGCAGGCGGACAGGGTGCTGCCGGTGGTGCAGATGTCGTCTATTAGCAAAATCCGTTTCCCCTCCGGGGCTCCCGCCGCCTCGTAAACTCCCCGCACGTTCTCCCGCCGGGCGGCGGCGTCCTCCAGACCCGACTGGGCCGGGTTGTCCCGGACCTTTCTCAGCAGCCGTTCCGGCCTCACGCCCCACAGGCGGCAGGCGCTCTCCGCCAGCAGCCGGGCCTGATCGTAGCCCCTCTGCCGCAGGCGCTTCCGGCTCACCGGCGCCCAGGTCACCGTGTCGAACTCGCCGGAGTACCGCTCCGCCGCCCAGCGGCACATCTCCCCGCCGAAGAACTCCGCCCCGGAAATCCCGCCGTGGAATTTGAAGCGCAGCAGCCCGTCCCGGACCGCCCCCTCGTACCACAGCGGCGCGGCGCAGAGCAGACCGGGGACGGGCTCCCACACGCCGTCCTCCTCCCCGGTCCGCCGGATGTCCGCCTCGCAAGCGGGGCAGACGCCGGGCGCGTCCAGCACCTTTCCGCAGAGGGGGCACCTGGGCGGAAAGAGCAGATCCAGCAGACAGCTCCGGAGGCTCATGACGGCTTCAATAACTCGTCGTAGGTTGTTTGCAGTGCATCGCGGATGGCTCTCAGCTGCGAGGCCTGAATATGCTGTGCGCCCCGCTCGATTTTCACGAGGGCTTCTCTGGTCATGGGCACGCCCTCCAATTGCAGAAGCCCCACCAAATCCGTCTGCTTCAACCCTCTTGCTTTGCGGAGCTCCCGGATGTTTGCCCCTATGGAAATGTCCTGTTTAATCTTTTGTTCTGCCATAGCCACCTCGCAAAAGGACCCATTCGGGTTCATTTGCTTTATTCTATGGAGGCAGACATTTTTAATGGGACCTGTTTCGGTCCATAATAAAAAACAAGAGCTTTCCGTCTCCGAAAAGCTCCTGTTTCGCATATTTTTTTGTAGGGGCCGGGCTCTGTCCCGGCCAGACCCTTAATTCATCCTTGACACGCCGGAACCGGCGGTGTATAATGCATATATAAGGGCGCTGCGGCAAGCGGTTAGCCCATGCTAAGTTTTACAGTTTCGCAAGGAAACCGTCACCGTGCCGGGTGGCGGTTTCTGCTTTTTCCCGCGCCGCCCCCTGCGTGCGGCACTGCAAGGCCGTTACGATCTGGAACGGGGAACGAAACCGTCATCAAACAAAATGGGCCCGTGCGCCTGTTCCCAAGCCTCAATGTGCCGGATAATCAGCTGTTCAATCTCCTTGTTGGCAGAACGTCCAGAGCGGTCCGCAATGTATTTCAGCTTGTCCATAATTTCGGAGGGAATACGCAGGGCATAGTGCGGCAGTTTTGATGGCATACAAAGGCCCTCCTCTGTTGGCTAAATGACAACATAATAGCACCAAAAATTTTTTTGTAAAGTTATTGACAACCAGGTGGCAACACTCTATAATAAGGCAACAAGGTGACAACACCAAGAAAGGAGGGAAAACAAAACATGCAGGAAACTCCGCATCTCAGTGAGCCGCCGGAGAGTTGGCCAGCCGCCACCGCAGGCCGGAATAGCGCCGCTGCCGCCGGTCGTTGGCCGCCATGGCCCGGATGGCCGCGTCGTCCCCCACCACCACCAGCAGCTCCCTGGCCCGAGTCAGGGCGGTGTACAGCACCCCCCGGACCATCAGGGACTGTGCCGCCGGCATGGCCGCCAGAACCACACAGCGGTACTCGCTGCCCTGGGCCTTGTGGACGGTCTGGGCATAGGCCAGGTCCACCTCGTTCAGCTGCTCGGCGGCGTAGACCGCCCGCCGCCCGTCAAAATCCAGCTCCAGCCACTCGCCGGAGTCGTCAATCCGGACAATCCGGCCCACGTCGCCGTTGAACATCCCCGTTCCGGCGGTTCCGTCCTCCCGCTCCCACAGCACGTCGTAGTCGTTCCGGGTCTGCATCACCCTGTCCCCCTCCCGAAACAGACGCTCGCCCCAGAGTATTTCCCGCTTCCCCTTCTCCCTGGGGTTCAGGGCCTCCTGAAGCAGACGGTTGAGGCTGACGGTGCCGCTGGGCCCCTTCCGTGTGGGAGTCAGCACCTGAATCTGATCGGCGGGAATCCCCATCTTGCCGGGCAGGCGGGTTTTGCACAGCTCCACCACCGTGGACACCGTCCGCTCCGGGTCCCGGCGGCAGAGGTAGAAGAAATCCCCCTGATTGCTGGACAGGTCCAGGGTCTGGCCCAGGTTCACGGCGTGGGCGTTGCGGATGATGGCGGAGCGCTCCGCCTGCCGGAAGACGTCCAGCAGCCGCACCACCGCTACCCGCTGGCTGCGGATCAGGTCGGAAAACACGTTGCCCGCCCCCACCGAGGGCAGCTGGTCCGCGTCCCCCACCATCACCAGCCGGGTGCCGGGCCGCAGAGCCCGGAGCAGGGCCGCGAACAGGGGCAGGTCCACCATGGACATCTCATCCACAATGACGGCGTCCGCCTCCAGGGGCTCCTTTTCCGTCTTGGTGAACACAACCTGCTGGGTGTCCTCGCTCCAGGTCATTCCAAGAAGGCGGTGGACCGTCTGGGCCTCCTGATCCGTCAGCTCGCTCATGCGCTTGGCCGCCCGGCCTGTGGGAGCCGCCAGCACAATGTCCAGCCCCATCCGCCGGAACAGGGCCACAATGGCCCGTACGGTGGTGGTCTTGCCGGTGCCGGGTCCGCCGGTGAGAATCAGCACGTTTTCCCGGGCCGCCAGCTCCACGGCCTGCCTCTGCCGGGGGGCGTAGGTGATGCCCTGGCTCTGCTCCAGCTCGTCCGCCACATGGGCGGCGTCGGCCCTGACGTCCGGCTCCGCCGCCAGCAGAGCGTCCAGCCGCAGCTGGACCCCCTGCTCCGCCTCCCACAGGCGCTTCAGATAGCAGGCCTCCACGTTGGCCACCCGCTCCTGCACCACCTCGCCCCGGTCCACCAAGGCGTCCAGGGCCGCCTCCGGCTGGTCCCCGCCGCAGTCCAGCAGCTGGGCCGTGGCGGAAATCAGCTTGTTCCGGGGCAGGAAGACGTGGCCGTTGCTCTCGTTGTGGCTGAGCTCGAAGAGCACCGCCGCCTGAAGCCGCTGGCCGCTGTCGGCGGGCATCCCCATGCTCATAGCCATTTCGTCGGTGACGGAGAAGGCCACGCCGCAGTCGTCGCCGGACAGAAGATAGGGGTTCGCCCGCACCTTCTCCAGGGCGCCGTCTCCGTAGCGCTGGCGCAGGCGCATGGCCAGCACCGGCGGCAGGCCGTACCGGGCCAGAAAGGCCATCAGCCGCCGCAGGCCCATGTGGAGGCGGAAGCTCTGGGCAATCTCCTGGGCCTTCCGGGCGGTGACGCCCCGGACGCCGGTCAGACGCTCCGGCTCCTGCTCCAGAATGTCGAAGGTCTCCGCGCCGAAGCGCTCCACGATGTTCCGGGCGGTGGCGGGGCCCACCCCCTTGCAGACGCCGGAGGACAGATAACTGAAAATCTCCTCCTCGTCCTCCGGCAGGCTCCGCTCCAGCTCCGTGGCCCGGAGCTGCTCCCCATGCTGGGGGTGCTGCTCCACCACGCCGTTCACCGTCAGGTGTTCGCCGGGAGCCGCGCAGGGGATGCAGCCCACCACGGTCACGGCCTCCCCCTCCTCGGTGAGGAGGCGGAGCACCGTGTAGCCGTTTTCGGCGTTCTGAAAGATTACGCTATGTACGGTGCCCTCCCGGCAAATCAGCTCTTCCATGTCTCGGCGTCCTCTCTCTTTTCAAATCTTCCCGGCGGCTTCCGGCATCCCTCAGCGCTCCCCGGCCCGCACCAGCTCCGCGCCCTCCTCCCGGTCCGCCAGGTACCGGGCCAGACACCGGGCGTCCTCCGTCAGGCCGTGGTCCTCCAAAATGATTTTCGACCCCGGCAGTCCGCTCTGGACGCGCCGGAGCTCCCGCACGTCTGCCTCCATGGCCAGGGCCTCCCCCCGCAGGGGCAGCACCAGCAAAAGACCCGGAATCTCGGGCCGGCCCACATGGAGCAGGGCCCCGCCGATGACCCAGACCAGCGCCGTCAGGCCCACGGCGGACAAAAAGGCCAGCACGCCGTCTTGCAGCATTACCATTTCGATCACCTCGAAACAGTCTATGCCCAAGGGGCTGGTTTGGTCCATCCGCCCTCGCGGGGATTCACTCCCGTGAGGGCCGCTGCCGCGGGGTACGTCTCCCGGCGGAGGGCCGCTGCCGCAGGGGCCCAAAGGGGCCAGCCCCTTTGGAATCCCCGTCGGGGGGGACACCCCCCTGAATCCCCCCGATAACGGGGGATTTTTATGACACGGCCCCACCCCGACGCAACCCAACGAAGTGGTTGCGGAGGGAGAGGAGGCGCAGCGGAACGGACGAGACCTGTCCCAAACCTGGGGCCTCTGCCGCAAACCAACGGAGTGTTTGCGGCGGGGGAAAGCCGGAGGAAACGGAGCGGAATGGATGTCCGGCGAAACCGGACGGAATGGAGCGCAGTTTTTGACGGCGCGGGCGAGGGATGTGCAGCTTGCGACGACGACGTGCGGGCGGGGGCTTTGGAGGTCGGCGCAAGGCCCGCCCTTCTCTTTTCGCTGCCGCTGGCCTGTCTGTTTTTTCACTTCTCTGCTTCTCTGCCCGCCTCCCTGGTGCTCGTCCCGCCCTGCTCCGCATTCATTACGCTGATCACAGGGCGCGGGTCGCTGCCGTTCTCGGCGGGCCTTCGCTTATTGCTGGACATCCTTTGCCCCTTCGTTGCACGTCCCCGTGCAATGGGGGCAAAATTTTTTTTCGTCCGCCCCCTACCGTTCATCCGACCGGCCCACCAGATAGTCGATAGACACCCCGAAATGGTCCGCCAGCTTCCAGGCGTTTTCAATTCCCGGAAGATTTTCCCCATACTCCAACTTTTGATAATACTGTTCTGTAACGCCAATTGCGGCGGCAACCTGCACTTGGGTCTCCTTTGCCGCTTTGCGCAGTTCTTTTATTCGTTGACTGATTATTTGTCCCATGCAAACCTCTTGACACAAAGGAAACTTTGTGATATGTTAAATATACACCAACTAAACTTTGTCTTCAAATCTTTTTTGAAAGGTGGCTCCAAAAAATGTCTGATTTCATGAAATGGCTCTAAATTCGCTTTAATGCCCTTACCGCTGGTCGGACCGGCCAATCAGATAATCGACCGTAACACCAAAGTGGTCCGCCAGCTTCCAGAGAATTTCAACGCCCGGAATGCTCGCGCCCCGTTCATACTTCTGATATTGCTGTTCCAATATACCAATATCCTCAGCAACCTGCACCTGAGTTTCACATTCCTCGCTTCTCAGCTCGCGTAATCTTTCTTTTATCTGTATTTTCATAGTCACCTCTTGACACACCCAGGAAGTTGTGTTACTATATGAGTATGGCACAACTAATCAGTTTTGTAAAGGGAGGAAAATATGTCTGATTTCATGAAATGGCTGTATGCTCAGTACATCAAGCCCCGGATTGACGCCGCGCCCGGGGAGGAATACGAATCGGATCTCGACCTGCTGAGAAACAGTCTGGAACGTCCTTACCGGCAGAGCTATGAGAAAGCAGCCGAGTTCATTGCCCTCCATGCCTTTCAGCTGGGCATCCGCACCGGCAAAGGCTTAGCGGACAGCTTCCATAACTGAATCTCCACTCTTCACTCTCAACTCTTAATTCCTAATTCCTCCAGGATGTTTTCCTCCCGGGCCCGCATCTGCCGTTTCATCTCCCCCTCGTCCACGTGGTCATAGCCCAGCAGATGGAGGACGGAGTGGACCGTCAGGTAGGCCAGTTCCCGGCGGACGGAATGGCCGTACTCTTTGGCCTGGGCCTCCACGTGCTCCATGGAAATCATGACGTCCCCCAGGGGCGCCAGCCCCGTGCCGGGGTCCGCGTCCTCGGGTGAGGGCAGCTCCCCGGGGCAGAGGTCGAAGGCGGGGAAGCTCAGCACATCGGTGGACCGGTCCACCTGCCGGGTCTCCCGGTTCAGCTCCCGGATTTCCCGGTCGCCGGTGACCAGCACGTCCACCTCGCAGGGGAAGTCTACCCCCTCCGCCGCCAGGGCGGTGCGGATGACCCTGCGGATGAAGGCCTTCCGGCTGTCGCTGACACCGGGGACGGCGGCGGTGATGGGAATAAAGTGGCGTTTCATTGTTCTCTCTCCTTACAGGTGGTCTTTGATCCAATCGGGCAGACGCTTCCAGTCCCAGAAGTCTCCGTCGCCGCAGTCCACGATGCGGGCGTCCAGCAGCTCACACAGGAATTTCAGGGGATAGGCCCAGCGCTCCCCCATGCCGGGGCGGGAGAACATGATGCCCGTCAGGGGCTCGTCCTCGCTGTCCACCGCCAGATTGAATTCCAGGGCGTAGTCCGGGGAGCTGAGGACAGGGAAGTCGATACCCTCGTCCAGCCGGGCATAGCCGCTGATGAGATCCGGGAAGCGGCGGCGCAGCATGGTTTTCAGCTCCCGCCAGCAGGGCATGGGCTCCACGTCCTTGATCTCGCTCAGGTCCTTTTCCTGGTTGGTGGCGGTTTTCATCAGATAGACCTCATAGCTCATTTCCGTTTTTTCCTCTGTTTCCCGCAGACCTCACAGCTCATGGCTGTTTTTTCCGCCGCTTCTCGTAGTCCTCATAGGCCTGGACAATGCGCTGGACCATGACGTGTCGCACCACGTCGGCGTTGGTCAGCTCGCAGATGCCCACGCCCTCCACGTTCCGCAGAACCCGCATGGCCTCCTTCAGGCCGGAGGTCTTGCCGTCGGGGAGGTCGATCTGGGTGGCGTCGCCGGTGATGACGATTTTGGAGCCGAAGCCCAGACGGGTGAGGAACATTTTCATCTGCTCCCGGCTGGTGTTCTGGGCCTCGTCCAGGATGATGAAGCTGTCGTCCAGAGTCCGGCCCCGCATATAGGCCAGGGGGGCCACCTCGATGTTCCCCCGCTCCAGATATTTCTGGTAGGTCTCCGCCCCCAGCATGTCGAACAGGGCGTCGTACAGGGGGCGGAGGTAGGGGTCCACCTTGCTCTGAAGGTCGCCGGGCAGAAAACCCAGCCGCTCCCCGGCCTCCACGGCGGGGCGGGTGAGGATGATGCGGTTCACCTGCTTGTCCCGGAAGGCCATGACGGCGGCGGCCACCGCCAGATAGGTCTTGCCCGTACCGGCGGGGCCCACGCCGATGGTGACGGTATTTTTCAGAACGGATGCGATATAGTCCTTCTGTCCAATGGTCTTGGGCTTGATGGGCCGGCCCTTGGCGGAGATGCAGAGGACGTCGCCGGTGAGCTCGGCAATTTTCTCCTCCTTCCCTGCCCGGACCATATTGATGACATAGCGGACATTTTGCTCCCCGATGGCCTCCCCCCGGCTGGAGAGGGTCAGCAGAGCCTGAATGGCCTTGCAGGCCAGGCTCACGTTCTCCGGCTCTCCCTCCACCCGCAGCTCACTGTCCCGGTTCACCACAACGACGGAGAATTCCTGCTCCAAAAGCCGGATATTCTCGTCGAAGGAGCCGAAAATGTTGATGGCCTGCTCCAGCCGCTCAATGCTTATCCTTTGTTCCAACTGCTTCACTCCAGTTCCGTGCGGGCTCAGGAGCCCGCTTCTTCTGTTTGTCCCGTCTGCTCCGTATAAATCGGCACGCTCTCGCCAATCCGCTCCCGGCACTCCGCCGACAGGGTCACCTCCAGCGCGTCCCCCCGCTGCCGGGAGGCGCACAGGGTGGAGATCACCGTCCCGTAGGGGTCCACCATGCTGCGGAGCTGCTCCGTCAAAACCGCCTCGGCGGTTTTCTCCGCCTGGGCGGCGGAGCGGGAAACGGGAACGGTCTCATAAAAGCGCCAGGTCTCCCGCTCCAGCGTGACGGGCAGGGGGATGCCGAACAGAGTCCAGGGTATCCGTTCCATCATTTTATCACAATTCCCCCGGTCAATGCTACTGTTTGAAAAGAATTTTATCCGCCGGGTCCCAAAAATCAGGGAGAATCCGGTGGTCTCCTCCCCGGTGTACCGCTTTTCCGCCGCCGTCAGGGGCATGACGGTCCGCAGCGTGTACCAGGTCCGGGCCGTCACCTCTCCCATGCCCCCCAGCACCCGGGCCCCCACGGTGTCCGTGTCCTCCACGCCGGAAATCAGCAGCTGCCCTTCCGTCACGGCGGAGCCGGGCAGCACGGCGGCCACGCCGCCCATGGTCTGAACCTCCAGCACCAGCCCCGCCCGCCGGGCCACCAGGTTGGAGGGGACCCGCTTGTCAATGAGTACCGGGGCGGGGATCCGCTCCCGGACCTGGACTGTGGCCCGGCAGCCGGAGACGTTGACGGCAATCCAGCTCAGCTCCGGCACATCCAGCAGCACGTGATTCCGGATGCCCTCGTTGTCCAGGGACAGGCCGAAGGAACCGATATGGACGTCGTTTTTCTCCAGGGCCCGGAGGATTTTTTCCGTGGGCACCGTCTCGTTCCCCTCCACCTGGAACTCCCAGATGAAGAAGGACCCCAGAAACAGCCCCATGGCGCAGAGCACCAGCCCCACCGCCAGAGTCTGCCGGTGGCGGAAGCGCAGCAGGAAATAGGGCACCCCCTCCCGGCCCAGGGCCGTCAGGGTGCAGTCCAGATTTTTCGCCGCCCGGCGGAGCCGCTGCCAGTCCCCTCTGGAAAGGCGGCAGGTGAAGGAGCTGGGGGACTCCCACTGAAGGTCCCAAAAGGCCAGGTCCCTGGCTCCGCAGAGGTTCAGCACCCGTTCCGGGAACGCGCACTCCACCCGGACCCGGACCTGCCCCTGAAGACGGTTGACAATCCCCTTCATTCTTCCTCCGCCCCCACCCATTCCACCGCGTCAATGCGGCCGCCAATGCGCATCTCCTCCGCCGTCATGGCCATAAGTGTCAGGCGGCTTCCCTTAACACGCAGGACGCCTACGGCGGTGTTGGCGTCGATTCGGGTCTCGCTGTAGCTCAGCAGGCCGGTGTGGCGCTCCAGGTACAGCTGACGGCCTCCGATCATCTCCATCCGGGGCAGGCCCGCCACAATATCCGCCGGCAGGTCGAAGAGCTCCGCCACTTCTCCCAAAAATCCGCCGTTTTTCCGATCGGCTTTACGATCGCTTCTCCGCTCGCTTTTTCGATCTCGCTCCATCCTGTTCACCTCAAAGCCTTGGTCTGTCCTCAAAGACTATGCGGCGGCGGGCCTCTTCTTGCCTGTCCTTTTTCGTCCGTTCTTCGCCTGTCCGTCTTCCTGCTCCCCGGTTCTGCCCGGCGTCTTGGCAGGGGACGCCGGTTCATGCATGGTTTGTCTCTCCGGCGCATAGAGTCTGTCAGGTGATGTGTTGTGAAGGCTGCAAAAAAACGCCGGCGGACCGACGCCTGTCTGGTTCTCTGCGGTGTGCTGATCTGGTTTCTGGCGGACGCGGACCGGGTCCGGAGGGCGGCGGCAGAGGCCCTGATTCTCTGCGGCTCCTCGGTGATACCGGCTCTGTTTCCCTTTCTGGCGGTGTCCACCCTGCTGATTTCCCTGGGCTTCGGGGACTGGGTCTCTCCCCGTCTGGCGGGACTGATGGCCCTGTTCCGTCTGCCGGGCAGCGCCGGTTCTGCCCTGCTGCTGGGGCTGGCAGGGGGCTATCCCATTGGGGCCAGGACGGCGGCGGACCTCTATGAAAAGGGCCTGCTGACCTCCGGAGAGGCGGAACGGCTGCTGGCCTTCTGCAACAACTCCAACCCGGTGTTCCTGGTCAGCGTCCTGGGGGCCGGGGTCTTCGGCAGCGTCCGCGCCGGGATTTACCTGTGGCTCATTCACATTCTTTCCGCTCTTCTGGCGGGTCTGTTTTTCCGGGGAAAGCGGAAACAGACAGCGCCCCTGCGGGTGACAAGGAGAACCCCCTGCCAGGAGCTCCCTTCCCTCCCGACCGCCCTTGTGAGGGCGGTTCAAGGCAGCGCCCTGTCCATGCTGTCGGTCTGTGCCTTTGTGGTGCTGTTCTATGTGCTGGCCCAGCCTCTCGGCGGGCTGGGCGGAGGTCTGGGTCCGGCCCTGGTGGGTCTGACGGAGCTGTTCTCCCTGACGCCGATGCTGACGCCCTCGGCTTCCGGCTTCATCCTGGCCTCCGGCTGTGCCGGCTGGGGCGGACTGTCGGTGCTCTGTCAGACGGCGTCGGTACTGGACGGCAGCGGCCTCAGACTCCGGAACTGCATCCTGGGCAAAGCCTTGCAGGGCATGCTTGCCGCCCTGCTGGCGGCGCTGGTCCAGGGATTTCTGCTGTAAATGGCGGCACAATTCGTTATTTTTCGACGAATTTATACGAAATGTATTGGCGTGACCGGCAGCGGACGTCGGGATGCCGTAGGGGCCGGGCTCTGACCCGGCCCCTTTCTCATCAACGGTCCGTCTCCCATTTCCGGCCCGGGTCCGGAACACGGGCCGGCGCGGAGGCCGTCCCCTGCGTCCCCCCGCCGGAACCCCCCTCAATCTGTTCTGAGCCAGAACGCGGGACGGACACAGCTATCTGTCTCTTCCACGCCCTGCGCCGCCCGTTCAATGTATCCGTCAAAATTGACACAGCTGATGAAATCGTATGCCCCCTCTTCCCTGTCATGAAAATCTCCATAGTACCGCAGCCACCAGCAGCCCCTGTTCTGCTCCTCGCAGTCCTCGTCCATAAACCACGCCCCCTGTGACCGCGCAAAAGCGGTCGTCAGCGCTCCGCGCTCTTCATAATCCACATAGTCCTCCGCTTCATCGTCAAATAACGCTTCCACTTCCTCCGTGCTTAACAGAAACATATAATCCTGCGTATTTCCGGCCGGGTTTTCCACGGTGGAAAGAAGGATTTTTTCCCTCTCTTCTTCCGAAAAAGCCGACAGGAAAAAATCATGATTCAGCCACCTTCTTAACGTACACTCCTGCCATATCACGTTTGCGGGAGCTTCATGGTAGGGCTTGCAATCCAACAAATACCTGCTCACACAGAGGCAGCGGTGTGGTTCCTCTTTCAGAACCATCCATTCAATCGGGTCCCTTTCCATCCCATGATCCTGCGGATATGCCCCCATAGTTATGGTTATTTTATTCATATCCTTCATTCCCTCCATTCCATAGATGCCGATTCGCTGGTGTGTCCATCAGACAGCCGACACAGCTGAAAATCGGTAAACAGTTGACAGAGCCCGCCGGAGCACAGCGGATTCTCAGCAAAAGAACGGCCTCCGGCGTTTATCGGAGGCCGTTCCATTCAGTAGTCTTTCGACGGATTTCTACAAAGCGTACTTATCTCTGTCCCTTGTCGTAGGGAATGCCCTCCGCCTTGGGAGCCCGGGACTTCTGAGAGGTGAAGGCCAGGACCACCAGGGAGATGATATAAGGCAGCATATTGTAGACAGAGGCCGGCAGCTCCAGGTTTTTCAGGAAGTCAAAGCCGGTATACACGTTGCCCAGGGCCCGGCAGAAGCCGAAGAGCAGCGCCGCCAGGGCGATGCGGGTGGGCTTCCACTGGCCGAAGATCATGACCGCCAGCGCCAGGAAGCCGAAGCCTGCCACGCCGTTCTCGAATTTCCACTCGCTGACGCCGGCGGTGATGTACACAATGCCGCCCAGGCCGCCCAGCATGCCGGAGATCAGCACGCCGGCATAGCGCATTTTATAGACGTTGATGCCCACGCTGTCCGCCGCCTGGGGATGCTCGCCGCAGGCCATGAGCCGCAGGCCGAAGCGGGTCTTGTACAGGGAGACATAGGAGCCGATGAGGGCCAGCAGGGCCAGCAGCATGAACCAGTTGAACTCAAAGCCGCCCAGATTCACAATGAAGGCCTTTTTGGCGTTGATATACTGGATGGTAGAGGATACATTGTCCACATTCTCGGCGGTGTTCATGGCCTTGACGAACACCGTGGCCGCCGCGGTGCCCAGCAGGTTCATGGCGGTGCCCACCAGGGTCTGGTCCGCCTTGAAGTTCACGGCGGCCACCGCCAGCAGCAGAGAGTAAATCATTCCCAGCAGAACCGCCGCCAGCACCACCAGAGCAATCATGACAAAGGCGGATGTGCTGTCCGGCAGGAACTTCATCATCAGCGCGCCTCCCAGAGCGCCCATGACCATGATGCCCTCCAGGCCGATGTTGATGACGCCGGAGTGCTCGGAGAAGCAGCCGCCCAGCGCCACCAGCAGAAGGACGGAGGCGAAAATCAGCATATATTGCAGCAGCAAAATCATTTCCCGCCGCCTCCTTTCTTCTCATCCCGGCGGTTCAGCCACCGGTTCAGAGCCACCTTGAAGAACAGCACGAAGCCGCAGAGATAGATAATCAGGGCGGAAATAAAGTCGGAAATCTGGGCGGAATACATGGTTTTGTCCACATAAGCGCCGCCGTTGGTGATGTGCTGGATGAAGTAGGAGGAGAAGATGGCGCCAATGGGGCTCAGCCCGCCCAGGAAGGCGGCGGCGATGCCGTTGAAGCCCATGGCGGGGACGGCGGACTGGGTGCACTGCCACTGCTCGAACCCGGTGAGGAAGAGCATGGCCGCGCCCATGCCGGCCAGCGCCCCGGCGATGGCCATGGTGAGAATCAGGTTTTTCTTCTCCCGCATGCCGCAGTATTTGGCGGCAAACTTGTTGCAGCCGGTGGCCTTCAGCTCATAGCCCAGCTTCGTTTTCTCCAGCAGCACCCAGACCAGAACCGCCGCAATGACGGACAGGGGCACCGCAATAGTTACATACTGGTTTTTGCTGAACAGACCCCCCAGACCCAGAGAGGGCAGGATCGCCTCGGGGCTGGTGCTGGACAGGGTGTAGGTGTAGGGGCTGGTCTCCTCCTTGACCTTTGTCAGGAGGGTGTTCACGGAATAGAGGCTGATCCAGTTCAGCATGATGCAGGAGATGACCTCGTTGACATTGCAGTAGGCCTTCAGCATGCCGGAGACGGCCCCCAGCAGCGCCCCGGCCAGGACGGCCGCCACGAAACAGAGATACCAGGGCAGATGCAGCCCCAGGGCGCAGTAGAGACAGGCTCCGGCCCCCACCACGTACTGCCCCGCCGCGCCGATGTTGAACAGGCCCACCTTATAGGCGAAGAGAATCGACAGGCTGCACATCAGCAGCGGCGCGGTCTTCACCAGGGTGCTGCCCAGATATTTCAGCTGAGCGGTGGTCCGGGAATAGGTCATGAAGTTCTTGACAATGGTCAGAATGGCCTCGCCGGCTCCGGCGGGATTGATGAGCAGCAGGGCAATGTAGCCAAGCAGCAGACCGATCAGGATGCACAGCAGGGAGGCCAGCAGGGACTGCACCGCGCCGTTGCGCAGCAGAGGCGTTTTCTCCTTTTTCATGACGCCGCCCCCTCTCTCTTCGCGCCGGCCATGTACAGGCCCAGCTCCTCCACGGTGACCTTCTTCGGGTCGAACTCGCCGACGATCTCCCCCTCGCACATCACGAGGATACGGTCGGACACGTTCATAACCTCGTCCAGCTCCAGGCTCACCAGCAGCACGCCCTTCCCGGCGTCCCGCTGGGCCACAATCTGCTTATGGATGTACTCGATGGCTCCCACGTCCAGACCCCGGGTGGGCTGGACGGCAATCAGCAGCTCCGGGTCCTTGTCAATCTCCCGGGCAATGATGGCCTTCTGCTGGTTGCCGCCGGACATGCTCCGGGCGGGGGTGACGGGGCCCTGGCCGGACCGGACGTCGTACTGCTCAATGAGGCCCACGGCGTACTCCCGAATGGCCCTCCGCTTCAAAAAGCCGGCGGGGGTGACAAAATGATGCTCGAAATAGCGCTGGAGCACCATATTATCCTCCAGCGTGTAGTCCAGCACCAGACCGTGTTTATGCCGGTCCTCGGGGATGTGGCTCATGCCGGAGACAGAGCGCTTGCGGATGGGCGCTCTGGTGATATCCTGGCCGTTCAGGGTCAGGGTCCCCGCCTTCAGGGGCTCCAGGCCGGTGAGGCCGTAGACCAGCTCGGTCTGTCCGTTGCCGTCGATGCCGGCGATGCAGACAATTTCGCCCCGGCGGACCTGGAAGGAGACGTCTTTCACTGCGTTGTTGTTGTGACGCTTTGAGGCGACGGTCATGCCCTTTACGTCCAGAACGACCTCGCCGGGCTTGGCGGGGGCCTTCTCGACGGCAAAGCTCACATCCCGGCCCACCATCATGCGGCTCAGCTCCTCCTGGCTGGTCTCCGCAATGCTGACAGTGCCCATGTACTTCCCTTTCCGCAGCACGGAACAGCGGTTGGCCACGGCCATGATCTCGCCCAGCTTGTGGGAGATGAAGAGAATGCTCTTCCCCTCGGCGGAGAGGTTCCGCATAATCTGCATCAGCTCGTTAATCTCCTGGGGGGTCAGCACGGCGGTGGGCTCGTCAAAAATCAGGATCTCGTTCTCCCGGTACAGCATTTTCAGAATCTCCGTGCGCTGCTGCATGCCCACGGTGATGTCCTCCACCAGGGCGTCCGGGTCCACCTTGAGCCCGTATTTCTCCGACAGGGCCAGCACCTTTTCCCGGGCCTCGGCCTTCTGGAGGAAGCCGTACTTACAGGGCTCCACGCCCATGATGATGTTGTCCAGAACGGTGAAGCACTCCACGAGCTTGAAATGCTGGTGCACCATGCCGATGCCCAGGGCGTTGGCATCGTTGGGGTCCCTGATGGAAACCGGCTGCCCGTTCTTTCTGATGGAGCCCTCCTCCGGCTGGTACAGGCCGAAGAGCACGCTCATCAGCGTGGATTTTCCGGCGCCGTTTTCGCCTAAAAGGGCGTGAATTTCGCCTTTTTTAAGCTGCAATGTGATATTGTCGTTGGCCACGATGCCCGGAAAGCGCTTGGTGATGTTCAGCATCTCGATGGCATAGTTCTCTTCCAATGTCACGACCTCCCCCTTCTTCACAGACACTTCAAACCGTCGTCACAGTTCGTTCATATTGTATTGTACTATATTCCGCCGCATATTTCAAAGGATATTTGCAATTTTCCACAAAATTTCCTGCCGTGCCTTTGCCGGGGCGGAACATTTTGCAGAACCGGGACCGCATGAAGCGCAAAAGAGGACGGGCAGCGCCCGTCCTCTCCGGTGTGCAGGGGAAATTTACTTGATGTTGCCGTACTCGTTCACAGTGGTGTTGGCCAGGGTGGGCATGGCGGTAATGTCGTCGGAGACGGTGATTTTGCCGTCGAACAAGTCCTTCACCAGGGCCTTATAGTCGTCCTGGGTGAAGCCGTCGGCCCACTGGGTGGTCTCCATGGGGAGCAGGACATAGTTGGCGTCGGGATCGTCGCCGGACACCAGGCCCAGGGTCTCGGCCTTGCCGCCGTAGTTGGCAAAGTTGCCGGCGGCCACCTCGTCCAGCATATGGGTGACCGTGGTGGCCAGGCCCTTCATGGCGGAGGTCACCGTCAGGCCCTCGCCATAGCTGCCGTCGATCTGGGCAGACTGGTCCACGTCCACGCCGATGACCTTGGCGCCCTCGACCTTGGCAGCCGCCTCAGCGGCGGAGGCGTAGATAGCGCCGCCGCAGGCGAAGACGCACTCCACCTTCAGCGTCTGATACCAGTTGTCCATATAGGCGGTGATGTCCGCGTCACCAAAGAACTGGTTGCCATAGACATATTCCACAACGGGCTTCACGCCCAGCTCGCCGGCGGCGGCGTCCACGCCCTGGAGGAAGCCGTAGCCAAAGCGCTGCACGGCTGGCACGCCCATGCCGCCCAGATAGCCCAGGTGGGTATAGCCCAGCTTCACGGCGGCCACGCCGGCCATGTAGCCGGCCAGCTCTTCCTGGTACACGGCGCAGTAGGTGTTGGCGGGCACGGTGCCCACGTCGCCCTCGGCCACGTCCAGCGCGATGAAGTTCACATCGGGATAGCTGTCGGCCACCTCAGTGATGGTCTCGGCAAAGGCAAAGCCGGGCATGACGATGGTATTGTAGCCCTCGTCCACAGCGGACTCCACCATGGCCACGCGCTCGGCGGTGGAGTTTCCGGCGGGCTTGTAGTAGTTGAAGGGCACGCCCTTGGACTCACACCAGGCCTTGCTTGCCTCATAGGTGGTCTGGTTAAAGGACTGGTCGGTGATGTCGCCGTAGTCGGTAATCATGGCAACCTTCATGTCGCTCTCACCGCCGGCCTCGCCGCCCGCGTCGGGGGTGTTGGCGGGCTCCTGCTGGGTATCGCCGCCGGCAGGCTCCTGCTGGGTGTCTCCGCCGGAATTGCCGCCGCAGGCGGCCAGGGACAGGCAAAGGACCAATGCCAGCATCATCGCAAGAAACTTCTTCATTGGAATCAACCTTCCTTCTGATTTGACTCTCGCAGAGGCGCAGGGCGCTCCTGCAAGGACGGGCCTATTATATCAACTCTTTCAGGCAATTTCAACCGGATTCACGGATTGTTTTCCCTTTGGTCTCAATTTTGTAAACTTTGCCCAGCCGCCGGACAGAGGGTCCTTCCGTTCCCCCGCACTCCCGGACCGGCTGCGCGCCAGCGGCTTCAGGGCGGTCCGGGCGCTCCCCCGGCATCACGGAGGCAAGTCAGAAGCAAAAAAGCTCTCAGCTCCGCCGGGCCATTTCCACGGCGGTCTCCAGGGCAATCTCCATCATCTGGGTGAAGCTGGTCTGCCGGTCCGCCGGGGGCAGGGCCTCGCCGGTGACCAGACTGTCGGAGATGGTGCAGATGGCCAGGGCCCGTTTTCCGGCCTCGGCGGCGTTCATGTACAGGGCGGCGGACTCCATCTCAATGGCCAGGACGCCCATCTCCCCCCACTTCAGGGTATCCCCGGCCTTGTTGTAGAACACGTCGGAGCTGAGCAGGTTCCCCACCACCGGAGCCGCGCCCAGGCGGCGGGCCGCCTCCACGGCGGTTTCCAGCAGCTCAAAATCCGCAATGGGGGCAAACTGGCCGGAGAGGCCGAACTGATGGGCATAGCGGGAATCGGTGCAGGAGCCCTGACCCATCACCACGTCCCGCAGCTTCAGCCTGGGGGAAATGGCCCCGGCGCTGCCCACCCGGATGATGTTGTCCACATCATAGAAGTGGAACAGCTCATGAGAGTAGATGCCGATGCTGGGCATTCCCATGCCGGAGGCCATGACGGACACCGGCGTGCCGCGGTAGGTCCCGGTATAGCCCTGGACGCCCCGGACGTTGTTCACCAGCCTGGCGTTTTCCAGAAAGGTCTCCGCGATGAATTTCGCCCGGAGAGGATCGCCGGGCATCAGTACGGTTTTGGCGAAATCGCCCTTGACAGCTTCGTTATGCGGCGTTCCCATGCTTCAGCCCTCCATGGCCTTCACGGCCTTGACCACCCGGCTGGTCCCCAGTCTGGAGGCCCCCAGGTTGATAAAATCCTCAGCGTCCTTCAAATCGGAAATGCCTCCGGCGGCCTTGATCTTCACGCCGGGGCCCACGTGTTCGGCGAAGAGGGCCACGTCCTCCCGAGTGGCTCCGCCGCCGCCGAAGCCGGTGGAGGTTTTAATGTAGTCCGCTCCGGACTCCGTGACAATCTCGCACATTTTGATTTTTTCCTCGTTGGTGAGGAAGCAGGTCTCGATAATGACTTTCAGCAGCTTGCCCTTGCAGGCGGTTTTGACGGCTTTGATTTCCGCCAGAACCTCGTCCCACTTTCGGTCCTTCACCCAGCCCACGTTAATCACCATGTCCACCTCGTCCGCGCCGTTGTCCACAGCGTCGGAAGCCATGAAGCACTTGGCGGCGGCGGTGTCATAGCCGTTGGGAAAGCCGATGACAGTGCACACGGGCAGACGGCCTCCCAGGTACTCCGCCGCCTGCTTCACAAAGCTGGCGGGGATGCAGACGCTGGCGCAGCCGTATTTGACCCCGTCGTCACAGACGGCCCGGATTTCCTCCCAGGTGGCCGTCTGGGCCAGGAGGGTGTGGTCGCATTTGCCAAGAATTTCCTTCAGTTCCATTTCAGTCTTCTCCTTCATCATCATAGAATCCAATCCTCTGCCGGCGGCATATGCTTCTTTTGTGCATTATAGCAAAGTTTCCCCCGTCTGTCCAGTGGCCCGTCCCCCAAACCTTGCAAAAAAGCCCCGGCGGTGCTAAAATTTTTGAATACCGTCACCGCAGTCGAAACGCAGCATCAGCTTCTTTTCAACGCGTGCGGCGGCGATTCGCCGCACAGGCCGCAGAACGGCCTTGCAGTGGTCCTCATAGTCAGCACACAGGGAAATCCGGGCAGCGGCTTTGCCGCCGTTTGAAAACCGGTATGTACCGGTTTCCAACTGTGCCGGCTATATCAAAGATTAAAATATGGAGGCTGCCCTATGAAAAAACGTTTCCTCTCTCTCCTCTGCGCCCTGGCCCTGCTGCTGGCGGCGGTTCCCTCCGCCGCCGCTCTGGAAGGCGAGTCCCGGCGGGCGCTGGACATGCTGTCCACCCTGAACATAGACGTAAATTTTCCGGCGGACCACGCCATGAAGGCCCCCATCCCCCGAAGCGAGGCGGCAGTGCTGCTGCTGCGCTTCTCCGGGAGCGACGTCTCCCAGCCGGACGCCGCTCTCAGCCGCGCCAAAACCGAAGGCTGGCTGACCCGCACCGTTCCCCAGGATGGGCCCATCACCGCCGGTGAGTTCTGCGCCGCGCTGCTGCGTCTTCTGGGCTACACGGACGTCAATGACACCGACGGGACCGTGTGCGCCCGGCGCATCGGCCTCACCGCCCGCGATTACGAGGGAAACCTCACCTGGGGGGACGCCTTCCAGATACTCCGGGATGCCCTGACCTTCCCCTACCGGGAGGGCCCCGCCGCCATTCAGACCCTGGTGGACAGCGGGCTGTGCACCCGGTCCGCCGCCGCCGCGCTGGGCCTTTTTGATAAAGAGCTCACCGCCCGGCAGACGGCGGACCGGCATATGTCCGCCGTCTTCTGCATCCGGACCTATGATACCGAGCAGGAATACCGGAAGGGCGTCCCCAGCGGCGAGGCCAGCGGCTTTTTCATCACCTCCGACGGTCTGGCGGCCACCAACTACCACACCATTGAAGGGGCCCTCTACGCCACCGCCACCCTGGTCACCGGCGAGGTCTACCCGGTGGAGCGCGTCGTCTACCACGACAAGGGCATGGACATCGCCCTGCTGAGAATCTCCCGGACCTCCACGGACAAGGCCGAGGCCCCGGCCTTTGCCGTCCTGGAGCTGGCGGAGGAAGCGGATCTCCGGCCCGGCGACACGGTGTATACCCTGGGCAATCCCCTAGGCCTGGGTCTGGCCGTGAGCAGCGGCATCGTCAGCGATGTGGACCGGGTCGTGGACACCTATACCCTGCCCTGCGTCATGAACACCGCCGACATCTCCCAGGGAAGCAGCGGAGGCGCGCTGCTGAACGTTTACGGCCATGTGGTGGCCGTCACCTCCGGCGCTTATACCTACGGCAACAACATGTATCTGGCCGTCCCCATCGCCCCCGTCCTGGAGGCGGACTGGACCGCCCAGGGCCAGACCCTGGCGGAGGTTGCCCGGGCCTCCTGACGCCCCCCGGTTCTCCCAATTTCTTTGGGAATTTTGCAAAACGCTCTTGAAAACAGCGGCGGACTGTGGTAGAATTTATGCCTGTCGAAGTGATTAAAAAATTTCAGGCCAGGGCCTGAATGTTGGAGGTTGAACGTTTTGAAGCTTTTCATCACCATTTTGCAGCTCCTCTGCGGTCTTGGAATCATCCTGGCCGTGCTGTTCCAGTCCGGCAAAAGCGCCGGCCTCTCCGGCGCCATCGGCGGCGTGGCTGACTCCTTCCTGGCCAAGAACAAGGCCAAGACCATGGATGCCAAGCTGGCCCGGGCCACCAAGTGGATTGGCGCTGTGTTCCTGATTTTGACCATGGTGCTGCTGATTCTGGGCTGAAAAACCGGGGCAGTTATCGCAAACCCGCAAAAGTCAAAAAACGTCCGGACGGAGGTCCGGACGTTTTTTTGCCCCGTTCCGCCGCCCAAGGCCGAAGCGGCTCCGGGCATCCGGAACCCGGCCAACCCCTGAGAGAGTTCCTCCTTTGTGCCTTGTCTCCGCCTTCCATGCCGCCCGATCAGGGCAATTTCTATAAAATGCGAAGAATCTGGAACGCTTGTTTGCATTTTTGAAAAAGATGTGCTATAATGATTCCAAATCATCTGGGGATGGTCCAACGCGCCCCAGGATAGGAGGTTTTCCTATGCCGGAGCTCACCCACATGCAGCAAAAAATATACAACTACATTGCCGCCTGCGTACAGAAACAGGGCTATCCCCCTTCCGTGCGGGAGATTGGCGACGCGGTGGGACTGCGGTCTCCCTCCACCGTCCACTTCCACCTCAAGCACCTGGAGGAAGCCGGGGTCATCATCAAGGGAGCCGGCAAGGGCCGGGCCCTGGCTCTGACGGAGCCGCCTGTCCCCAAAAACCATGTGCCTGTTCTGGGCAGTGTGGCCGCAGGCAATCCCATTCTGGCGGAGGAGTGTATTGAGGACTATCTTCCCTTCGATGCCGGCGGACGGGACGAGGAATATTTTGCCCTGCGGGTCCGGGGGGAATCCATGCTCAACGCCGGCATCCTGCCCGGCGATCTGGTGGTGGTCCACCGGCAGTCCACCGCCCGCCACGGGGAGATCGTGGTGGCCCTTCTGGAGGACGAGGCCACGGTAAAGCGTCTCTCTCTCCGAAACGGTCAGGTCTGGCTGATGCCGGAAAACGACGAGTATTCCCCCATCGACGGCACCTATGCCCGGATTCTGGGGAAGGTGGCGGCAGTGACCCGGTATTACTGAGGCGGCAGACCCGGCGTCCCCAGCCGCCGGACAGCCTTTGTCCGCCAGGGTTCCCTCCGCCCCCCCCCTGAAACCCGCCCCTCCTTCTCCCCTTCCATCCCCCTTTTCCCGGCAGCAGAAAAAGCCCTGGAGATGTTTCATCTCCAGGGCTTTCTTCCTGCGCCTGTCAGGCATAGGTGTCAATATACTGCCCCTTGGGCAATTCTTCCAGCATCCGCACCATTTCCTGGCCCGCCAGCTCCGCCGTGTCCATGACCTTCTTGGTCACCGCGGTGGAGTACTGCACCTGAAACTGCGCAGCCTTCATGCTCATCGCCATGCTGGCAATGGAATCCATCACAAAGCAACTCTCCTTTCTGCCCGAATCAGGCGTTTCCATCAGGCGGCTTCCGCTCCGGAATGCCGCCCAGCAGCCCCAGCAGCTCCGCCGGGGCCGCTTCCTCCGCTGCGGAATCCCGGTTGGCCGCCGTGGCGTCCAACAGCTCACTCCGCAGAATGGGGATTTCCTGAGGCGCGGAGATGGCCAGACGGACCCGGCCCCCTTCCACGGAGATCACGGAAATGGATATCTCCTCGCCAATTACCACGGACTCGCCGGGCTTTCGCTGCAAAATCAGCAAGGTACGGCCCCCTCCCCGCTGCCAAATTCCGATAGGGGGTGCCGCATTTCGTACTGCTCCATAATGACCTGCCGGGCCACTCGGGTCTCAGGGTGGACAACCAGGGGACAGCGGAGATTGACCGTGCTGTCGGAAACAGGCTTCTTCACTGCGCAGAGCACGTAAAAGCCCAGCTCTCCCGCATCGGCCACGCCGAACTGCTGAAGCTCCGGCTTGCGGAGCACCGGCGCATAGTCCGGCTTCAGGGCAAAGGGGTCCAGCACGATAAAGGCCAGGGCAGGCGTCGCCGTGCTCTGGAGACAGAGCATGTTTCCGTGGCTCCCGTCAAAGGGCAAAAGGAGAAAGCTGTGTTCCTCCTCGAAGCCGAATATGCCCGCCGGAAAGGCGAGGGTCTCGTCGGCCTCATATTCAATCTCGCCGAAATATTTGGTCTGGAGCTTCAATGGGAACCTCCTGTCACGCCTGCACGTCTACAGGCTCATAGTCGGGATCGGCGGAAGGCGGCACATACAGCGGTCCGCCGATATACTTGATGATAACCTCCGGCTTCTGCTTGACGGAAATCTCAATGTCGCCGGGTGTAAACTCAAACTTGGCCTGGCTGACCCGCCAGTCGAAATTCAGCTTATCCATCTCATAGCGGATGTTCATCTCGCCGGGGTCCCAGGTAATCTCCGGGCCCTCCTTGGGGATGAAGTCCATGGCCGGCTGGCTGAACATCTGCGTGCTGATGGCAGTCTTGGCAAGCTGGGCCTGCACATCCTCGCCTATCTGGGCTTTCAAATAGAGCTCTCCCTCCTGGGCATAAGTGGCAGTGGCCGTGTAGGCGGCCTGCCGGCCTTCCTGTGCGTTCTTCTGGACGCTCTGGGCGGGAGTGGGCATTATGGAGCTGCGCATCTCAAACGTGTCCATATTCAGCTGAATCGGCCGGCTCTTGATGCTCAGTCCGCCCCGGTCCCGGGAAATTTCCAGCTCGGCGGATGCCTGTACGTGCTTCAGCTGCGCACGGGACGTCTTCATTTCAATTTCGATCGGGACTCTCGTAATTTCAATCAGTTGTTCCATAAATCATAGCGCTCTCCTTCCATCTGAATTTCCAATTCGCAGATTCTCTATCTATATCTGTATTCCCGGACCTTACAGGTTCATATAATCCATCAGGCTCTGGGACAAAATACTGTTGCCCACCTTCAGTGCGGTGTCATAGCAGTATTTGGCATACATGTAGTCCTCAATGGCGGCGGGATCAATGTCCTCCAGGGCCAGGAACTGCTCGTTCAGGGTCTTGGCATTGTTGGTCAGCAGCTCGCCGTTGTCCCTGAGAAAGCCGCTCTGGGCGTCCAGCTCGTCATAGCGCTGCTTGGCCAGGCTGGCGCTGTCCTCGAACTGCTGGGCCAGGGCATACGCCCGGGCCTTATCCTCGTCGCTGGCCCAGGCGCCGCTGTCAGGGTCGCAGCGCAGCAGAATCTGTCCGAATTCCTCCATGACGGAAACCACGTTGTTGGGCATATCGTCAAAGGTCCACTCCTTGCCGTCCACCTTGACGGTCTTGGACGTGGTGCCGGTGCCGCCCAGGTAGTAAACCCCCTGAAGGGCCTCGTTGAACACGCTGGACTCCACAATTTCGCCTTCCCGCTCCTGGAAGCCCAGGCCCAGGTCGATGAACTTTTTCTCGTCGTAGAGGTAGTAGTTCAGCTTTTCATTGTCGTTGGAATCCACCGGGACGCCGCGGTAGCACAGCTTCCGGCCGGCCTCGCTCTCCTCGCTGGTGGGGGTGCCGTCGGCCTTCAGGTATTGCTTGGAGCTGTTTTCATCATAGTCCGGGTTCTCCCGGGGGGCCCACTTCGCCTGAGTCACGTCGTCCGTCGAGCCGCCGTTGGCGTCGAGGTACATCCCCTCATAGCCGTCATCGCCGGGTGTAAGCGTTGTGTCATAATCCGGGTCGTTTCTGGCGGGGTTCAGCACCGGGTCCTGCACCACCTTGGACAGATCGCTGATGTCGTTTGTGCCCACCACATTTGCCGGGTCCGGATTGGCAGGGTCCGCAAAGGCGTAATACTTGAACGCGGCGGCATATTCCGGATTGCCGGGGTCGGCCTCGGCCGCTGCCGGGTCGATATAGTCGGGGTTCTTGGCCGGCTTCCAGGTGAAGGGCACATTCAGGGTATCCGCCCCGGAGAAAACGAAGTTCTCTCCGTACCGGCCGTTCATGCTCTGAATCACGCCGTCCGCCTTGGAGACCAGAGTCTGCCCCAGGGCGTTGCGCCCGGAGGCGATGGAGTCGTTGAGGGCCTCCAGAATGCTGCCGAAGCCGGTGTCGGGCTTCACGGTGTCGATCATCTCGGAAACGCCGTCCAGGGTCTTCCATGCCTGCTGATACTTGCTGTACACCGATTCGTTCAGCGTCAGCTGGCTGCTGGCCCGCAGATAGGACCGGCGAAGCTGGAAGCAGCGGGCGGCAGCGGCGGGGTCCTCGGCAAAGGAATTGAAATTGCGCTGGGTCTCAATCTTGGTCATGGCCTGGCTCATGGTCCAGCCGGAGCGGTTCAAATTATAGCGGTAGTTCTTCAGATTGCCTACCGTTGTCATACGCGGAATCATGGCTGCGTTCCTCCTTTATCAAGTCGTTACGCCGGTGTTGTTGATGAGTTTATCCAGCACGGTGTCTATGGTGGTCATCAAGCGGCAGGCGGCGTTAAGGGATTTGGCATACATCATCAGGTTCATGGCCTCGTCGTTGAAGTCCACGGAGGATACACTGTCCCGGTTGGTGTCAATCTGGAGTGTGGTCTTGTAGGAGGTGGTCAGAGAATTATTGGTCACATCCTGGTCATTGCCCAGAATTCCGCCCATATTCTCCCACATCTCACTGAAGGTTCCGTTGAACATCGAGTCGCCGGTGGCGTCCCGGGTGGAGAAGAGGTCGCTGGGCACATAGTCCATCTTCGTGTGGAACAGGTTCTGCATGTGGAGAACATTCTTGCTGTCTCCGGAGGCGGGCTCCGACTCGCCGGGGCCGCACTGGAAGGAGCGGATGACGGAGACCGCATTATTGGACCAGCTGTTCGAAATACTGATATTTCTTGCTGTAATATTGGTGGTGTCGTCTCCGTTGTTGTGGTTGCTGAGCAGGACGGCTCCTTCAAAGATGCCCATTGTGATGGGGTTCCCATCCTCGTCGGTATAGGGCACCTCTTCCATGATCGGATTGCCATTCTGGTCAAACATCGGCTTTCCGGCCTGGTCGGTCTTCTGGACCTGGTGGGTCTGAGGCTGGCTGAGATAGGCCTTCACGGCCTCGGTTCCGGTTTTGCCGGTGGCCTCCAGGGCGGTTTTGACCTCCTTGGGAAGTGCGTCCCAGACCTCCGGTTTATCCCACTTGGTATCCTTGTTCAGCTTATATTCGCCCATGACGGCATTTCCGTCGTCGTCCACCATCGGGGCGCCGTTTTCATCAAGCTTCTGGTAGGGAATGCTCACAGGCATGCCGATGACCCGGCCCGTGTCCTCGTCTACCATGGGCTCGCCGTCCTCGCCCATCACCAGGCCGATATAATTCCCCTGGTCGTCGTAGCGGTAGCCCTGGTTGGCCCCGTTGATGGCATTGGCCAGCTGATTGGCCAGCAGGTCCAGGCTCTTCTGGAAATAGGGGATGCCGCGCTTGCTGCGGGCCTTTTCGTCGCAGGAGAGGGCGTCCTCATTTGTTCCGTCAATGATGCTGGTGTCCATGAACTCGCCCTTTTCGGTGAGGAGCTCCCGATCCGCCTGGAGTGCGCCGTGAAGGTCGTTGTCATCCAGGTGGACAGGCGTGGACAGCACCTGCACGTATTCATACTTGGTGTAGATGGGATCGCCGTTTTCGTCCTTGCCGGACTCCCGGTAGGAGACGATATGCATGTTCCCGGTGTCCGGGTCCCGGTTTTTAATGGTCTTCCCCAGGTTGTCAATGGCCTCCTGATAGGCGGCGGCGTCTCCGTCCTTCCGCAGCTCAATGGGCGTCTGCTTTTCGGTGATGTAGTGAAGATAGCCCTTGCGGTCCCGCAGCTCGGAAACCGTCATATTGAAATTGGGATTGTTGACCAGCTTGGCTTCCGACTCGTCGGCGGTGGGCTGGCCCTTTCCGTTCAGATAGGGCTTGTAGTCCGGGTTGGCCTCATAGCTGATCTGGGAGAGGTTGGGGTCCGTGGTCACAGCCCCGTCCGCATCCAGATACCACTCGTTCCCCTCTGCGTTGGGCTGGGTCAGGTCCGCTTTCGGATTCAGCGTCCGGGCGGGAGCGGCCTGGGCCGGGTCGTTGGTGGGTGTGCCGTCCGCCATGAGATAGCGGGGGTTGGTGTCGCTGGGGTCCTGGGCCGCATCAAAGTTCGGGTTGGGAATCCTGGCCTCCGCGGCGTCCTCCGGGAACATGGCGGGCTTGCCGTCGGCCCCCAGATAGGGCCAGGTGGTGGTATCCTTGGGGTCCAGCTCCCGCTTCTGGGCCACCTGGTCAATGGAAATCTGAGCGGCATAGACGCCGTCAATCAGGGTGGCGGTATCCGTCACGGAAGTGGGGTCCGGGTTGGCGTCGTCCAATTTAATGGTGATTTTCTCAACCTCCTGGCCGGGGCAGATCTCCTCCATACTGTAGGTCACGTCGATCTTTATATAGCCGGAGAGCTCGTCAATCAGCACGTTCCGCTGGTCCCGGAGCTCCAGGGCGTTGTCATCGTGGATGTCGCACTTGCGAATCTCCTCGTTCAGCTCCCGGATGCCGGTCAGAAGCCCGTTGACCTTCTCCACCTTCTCCTCCAGGCCTGTCACCGTATTGTTATACAGCTGTTCGAGCTTTGCGGCGTAGTCGTTGAAGCGCCCCACCACCTTCTCAACGGCGGCCTTGACCTGCCGGTCAAACTCGGCGTGGCCGGTCTCGGTGGTCAGGTTGCCCAGGGCCTTGCGAATCTCCTCCAGACCGGCGCCCAGAATGCCGAAGTCGTCGCCCTCGGTCTGCTCGCCCTTGCCCACCTCGTCCAGAATGCTGGCAATCTGCTGGAGGCCGCTCAGCTTGGCATCCATGTAGCCCACATCGGCGTTGGAGCTGCGGAAGCGGATATCCAGATAGGGGTCCCGCAGCTGGGAGACGCCGGTGCACAGCACGCCCTGTCCGGTGCGGACGTCGGCGGCGTTGGCATAGCGGTCGCTTCCGCCCACGTGGAGGCTGGTCTGATCCAGCCGCTGGCGGGTATAGCCCAGCGTGTTGATGTTGGAAATGTTATTTCCCGTGATGCTCAGGCCGGTCTGGGCGGCGTAAATCGCCAGGCGCGCCTGGGTAAAGGAACCGAAAGTACCAATGGCCATATCAAAAAACTCCTTTTGTCATCTCACCCGGGGCCCAGCTCAGGCCCGGAAATCTGTTTTCATGGACGGGGGCAGCTGTACGCCCGGTCCCCGGTAGCCCGGCCCCTGGGAGGCCGGCCTGACGCCCATGGCGGCAATGGTGCTCTCCACCTCCCGGAGATTCTTCTCCAGAAGCTCCCGCGCCGTCCGGGAATGCTCCTCATAGACGCGGTAGCGCTCCTGAAGGGCGGAGACGGCCTGCCGGATCTCCTCCCGCAGGGCGGGGGGACAGCGGTCCGGCACCCTGGACAGGGGCACGTTCCGGAGCCCCAGGCCGTCCAGCAGCTTTTCTCTGGTCTGTTCCAGGCCCCGGAAAAAGAGGGCCTGGGCCTGTTCCTGCCGGAGCACCTCGTCCAGGGCCACCAGATCATCCTGCTCCACGGCGGCCCTTTTCAGGTCCGCCAGGTCCGTCAGCGTCTCCAGGCCCTGACGCAGGTTTCCCAGAAAGGTCAGGTAGGAACGGAATTGTTCATCCATTGTTTAATCCTCCGTCAGAAGCATCATCCGGCCAGCGATGGCCATGGGGTCCGGGGCGTACTCCCCGGCAGACACGGCCCGGCGGAGCTCCTGAATGTCGCCGGTGGTGGTGGCGGTCCGCACCTCGTGGGACAGTCGGCTGACCAATTCCATTTGGAAGCCGCTCTTTCCCGCGGGACGCGGAGAAAACGCCGCCGAATCATAGTTGGGTTCCACAGTGGTCCGGGCGGCGGCGCCGCGCTTTTGTGGAGTGTAGTAAGTCTTGGGCCGGGAAACAGAGGAAATGGGCCCGGAACCGGAAGAAGTCAGCATACAATCTCACATCCTTTACCGCAAATATCCGCAGTCAGCTTAAAATCTATTCATTATTCTTATCGGCCACAGGGGAAAAAAGTTAAGAATCCCCGGTGAAAATTCTTCCTGTCCCCCGGTCCGCCGCCGCCGGACGCCCCGCAGCCAGGGAAAAAGGCGCAAAAAACCCGCTCCGGAGGGAGCGGGCTTCAGGCGTCCGGCAGGCGTTATCCCAGGGTTTTCAGATGGCGGAGCAGAACGTTGGCCACATTCTCACAGCTGGCCTGGATGCAGACGGCCCCAATATCGTGGGCCACCGCAGGCATGCCGTAAACCACACTGGATTCCTTATCCTGGCCGATGGTATACGCGCCCTTTTTCCGCATGGCGAGAAGGCCCGCCGCGCCGTCCTGGCCCATGCCGGTCATGATGATGCCCACCATTTTGCAGCGGACCACCTCGGACATGGACTGGAACATGGCGTCCACCGACGGGCGGTGTCCGCTGACCTTCTCCCCCGGCACGCAGGAAACGGTATACCGCTCCCCGATGCGCACCACCCGGCACTGAAGGTCCGCCGGAGCCACCAGGGCCAGCCCGCGGTGGAGCTCGTCGCCGTTTTTGGCCTCCCGGACCTCCATCTTGCACAGGCGGTTCAGCCGCTCGGCATACATCTGGGTGAAGCCCTTGGGCATGTGCTGGACAATCACCATGGCGGGGATATCCGCCGGAAGGCGCTTCATGACCTCCAGGGTCGCCTCCGTTCCTCCGGTGGAGGCCCCCAGGCCCACAATCACACGGTCCAGCGCAGAAGAGGCCCCCAGCGCCGCCGGAGCGGCCAGAGGCTGCCTGGGAGCCTGAACGCCGGGCGCCGCCGCCCGGACCCGGGCCATGGAGGCAATGATGACCTTCTGGCTCAGAGCCGTGACAAAGGCGTCCTTATTGTCCTGGGGCTCCGGCTTGCGGACAAAGTCCACTGCGCCGGCGGACAGCGCATCAAAGATTTTCAGATTCAGCGAGGAGACCAGAATCATCGGAATGGGGTTGGTGGGGATATAGGACTTCAAAAAATCAATGCCGCTTTGGCCCGGCATCTCCACATCCATGGTGACGACATCGGGCTTCAGCGTGGATATCTTCAGTTTCGCGTCCAGGGTGTTAATGGCATATCCGACCACCTCAATCCTGGGGTGGGCGGACAGCCCCTTGATGATGAGGCTGCGGGCCAGAGCGGAGTCATCCACCACCAGGACGCGGATCGTCTTTCCAGTTACCACAACAGGAAAGCACCTCCTTTGGACTGGTTATTTTTGGAATGTCGCAGTAGCCAGCCGGCGGTAGGGGGCGTTCTGGCTCAGGTTCTCCGAGGCGCTGATCAGCAGATAACCGCCGGGAACCGTCGCGTCATAGAACCGCCGCACAAGTGCGTCCTTAGTGGGCTGGTCAAAGTAAATCATCACGTTCCGGCAGAAGATGACGTCGAACTTCCGGCGGAAGCGGATGGGGTCCATCAGGTTAAAGGTCTGGAAAATCACATTGTTCCGCACGGCGGGGGTCACGGTGTAGGTGCCGTCCTTGTTGGCGGTGAAGTACTTCCGTTTCCACTCCTGGGGGATGGTATCCGGCAGGGAGTACACCCCCCGCTTGGCGCTGGCCAGGGCCTGGGCGGAGATATCCGAGGCCAGAATGCGGGTGTCCCACTGATTGGCCTGGGCCCCCAGGTAGTCGTAGAGGAACATGGTAATGTTATAGGGCTCCTCCCCGCTGGAGCACCCGGCGCTCCAGATGGAGAGGCATTTGTCCTTCTGATGGCGGCGGACCAGCTCCGGGATGATATTCCGGCAGAAATAATCCAGGTGCTCCTTCTCCCGCATGAAGAAGGTATAGTTGGTGGTCAGCTTGTTCAGGACCAAAATGATATCGTCGTTTTCCTTCTTTTCCAGCACGTGGCTGACAAAGTCGGAGAAATTCCGATAGCCCAGCTTCCGGATGGCCGGGGACAGCCGCCCGGTAATCAGCTGCTTCTTCTGCGTCAGGTCGATGCCGTAGGTGCTCTGTATGAACGACACCAGACGCTTGAAGTCCGCGTCGGAGATTGTCATGGGGGCGAAGCCGCTCCCGGTCCCTTGTTTGTTTTCCATTGTGTTTGCCTCGTCTCCTGTTTTTTCAGGGCTCCAGCAGCTGTTCACAATCCAGCACCAGCATGGTGCCGCTGCCGTCGGGCAGCGTGCACATGCCGGAAACCAGCTTCTGAGCGCTCCGGGAGGGAATGGGCACAATGCTGTCCTTGGGAATGTCGATCATCGACTCCACAGAATCCACCAGAATGCCGATCTGAGTCTCGTTGTAGTTCAGAACCACCAGGAGGCTCTCTCCGTCCTCCAGGGGGAACTTGCCCAGGCGCTGCCGGATGTCCATGATGGGGATGATCTGTCCCCGCATGTTGAAGATGCCCCGGATATAGTCCGGCATCATGGGCAGATAGGTCACGGTGTGGTGGTTCAGAATCTCCACCACATATTCCGCGTCCAGGCCCAATTTCAGGTTATCTGTCACAAAAATGAGATGCTTGCGGCTCTCAATGACCTCTTCCTCCTGAGGTGCGGCTTCGTCGTACTCACTGCTGATCTGAAACAGCGCCTCTTCCTGTACAGCCTTCATCGTTTCATCCTCCCTCCGTGCTCTCAGACGCCGTGGGCCGCCGCGTAAAGGCCGCCCGCGTCCAGAATGATGCTGATATTGCCGTCTCCCAGGATGCTGCATCCTGTAATTCCGTAATTCTTGATGTCAAAATTGTTCACATATGTGGGGAAGGGCTTGACAACGATCTGCTGCTCGCCCAGAAGCTCGTCGACAAACAGGCAGTAGGAGCAGTCTCCGGACTCCAGCCACAGCAGAATGCCGTCCTCAATCTCCTCGGCGCCGCCGGGAAGATTGTAGAACTCCCGGGCCCGGATGACGGGATAGTAATTGTCCATGACCTTGACCATCTCTCCGTTGACCGAGTCGTGGAGGATGTCTTTGGAGGTCATTTTCATGCTGGAGCAGATATTGTTGATGGGAATGGTGAAGATGGAGTCACCCACGGAGACCTCCATGCCGTCCATAATGGACATGGTCAGGGGGATGCGCATGGTGGTAATCATGCCCTGGCCCTGCTCGCTGGTAATGGTAACGTTGCCGCCCAGGCTCTCCACGCCGCTCTTCACCACGTCCATGCCCACGCCCCGGCCGGAGAACTCCGTCACCTGAGTGTTGGTGGAGAAACCGGGAGCCATGAGGAAGTTCAGAATCTCCTTATGAGAATATTCGATGTCCGGAGAGGCGATGCCGTTTTTGATGGCCTTTTTCAGCACAGCCTCATCGTTGACGCCCTGTCCATCGTCCTTGATCTGAATAATGACCTCGCTGCCGGTGTCCTCGGCGGAGAGCACAATCTCGCCCACCGGGTCCTTTCCGGCCCTGATCCGGTCCTCCACGTTCTCCTCAATGCCGTGGTCCATGGCGTTGCGGACCATGTGCATGATGGGGTCCCCGATGGAGTCCACGATGGTTTTGTCCACCTCGGTGTCCTCGCCAACCAGGGTGAGCTTGGCCTGCTTATTCAGCTTCTTGCACATATCCCGGACGATGCGGTTCATTTTCTGGAAGGTGTTGGACACCGGAATCATCCGCAGGGACATGGACACGTCCTGGAGCTCGTCGGTGAGCTTGCGAAGCTGCCGGGCCGACTTGGAGAACGCATCCAGATGCAGGTCCTTGAGATCCGGCGAAGACGTAACCATGGACTCCGTAATGACAATCTCGCCCACGATGGCGGAAAGCTGGTCCAGCTTGCTCAGGTTCACGCTGATAAGGCTCTCCTTCTGGTGCTGCTGGCCGCCGCCGGCGGTCTGAGCTGCGGGAGCGGGAGGAGCGGCCTTGGGCGCGGGTGCCGCGGCGGCCTCCGGCGCGGGGGCAGGTTCCTCCTCCTCCTCCACAGGGGGAGCGGGCACATAGTCGTGGGGCTGATAGGACCGGACGGAGCCGGCGGAGCGCACCTCGGGAATGGCCTTCTCCCGGTCCGCCGCATTTTTGAACATCAGCAGGAAGCCGTTGTCAATAATGGTCTCGGCAGTGGACGCGTCGCTCTCCACCCCGGCGGGCTCATAGAGAAAGTCCGCTTCGGAGCAGAAGGACTGGATGGCGGTCAGCAGCATGTAGGCCCGGAGATTTTCCATGCCGCAGCCGTCGTCAAAGAAGACCCGCAGCTCAAAGGGGAAATCCGCGTTGCCCTCTGTCGACTGGGCGGGCGCGGGAGCCGCCGCCGGGGGCGGCGCGGCGGGCGCCGGAGGCGCGGGAGCGGGCTCCGGTTCCTCCTCGCCCTTAATTTTGGCGATCAGACTATTAATATTTGCAAGGAAACTGTCGACATCCTTATTAAGGGGCTGTTCGGCCTCGACCTTTTCCATCTCCTCCCGGAAGTAGTCGATGGCATGGAACATCAGGTCAAACATGGCGGGGCGGTTCGCCTCGGAAACCACGTCCATTGTATTTTCCCGGACGATGAAGAACATGTCCTCGATCCGGTGGGCCACCGCCGCCAGGGAATCGAACTCCATCATGGCGGAGGATCCCTTGATGGTATGCATAATGCGGAAGATCTCATTCACGTTTTCCTGGGAGAAAGTATTTCCCTTTTCCGCGTCAAGAACAATATTTTCCAGTTGTTCAAGCAACGTGTTGGTCTCGTAAATATACATATCCAGAATATCGTTGCTGCTCACGAAAACACCACCTTATAGCCTTTTTCAATTCTATCGACCTGATACGCTAAAAAAATAAGTAGCCCATACAAGTTTTTTCTGCGAGGTGTCACGAATGCCTGATATTCTCGGCGCAACCAACCCGGTACCCGGGTATGACAACGCAAATGTCAACCGGAATATCCCGGTTTCCCCCAACAACACACAAATTCAGAATGTACCGGACCCCAGCCGGGTCAGCCGGGCCGACGGCCGCACGGAACAGCAGAGCGGCGGCGAGGGAAGCCCTGTCCGGTACGACTCCAATTTCCAGACCTTCCTCCAGCGTCTCCGGGGAACGCCGGGGGCGGCGGAGAGTCTGGCCCGCATCTTCTCGGGCCGGGAGGGCACCGTCGTCCTCTCCGGCATGAGCGCCGGCATCGCTGAGGAGATGTCCCAGATTCTGGAGATGCTGCGGATGGACGAAAGCCAGCTGCTGGAGTTCCTCACGGGGCAGTTCAGGGCGGGGTCCCGCTTCGGCGGGGCGCTGTTCGCTCTGCTGCGCAACGCCTATGCCCGGGCCGGGTCCGACGGCGTCCGGGGGGACATTCTTCAGTTCCTCAAGTCCTATGTGGACTTTGACTCCACCGCCCATCTTGAAAGCAGCATCCTCCGGAATCTGTCCTCCATGGCCGACGCCATGCCCGCCAGCTGGGCGGAAAAGCTCCGGGAGATGATTGCCAGGCTGCAAAACGGCATGGCCGCCGGAAACCGGGCCGGAAACCTCCAGCTGCTCCAGAGGGACATCTTCCCCTATATGTCCTCCTATGTGGAGCGCACCCACGACTTCGGCCTGCCCCGAACCCTTCTGACCATGCTGGCGCTTCACGTGTCCCGGTATGAGAACGGAGGGGAAGAAAAGCTTCTGGAGTCCTTCCACCAGCTCAGCGGCTACGGCACGCTGAAGGGCCAGCTGGGAAGCATTGACGACCAGTCCCTTCTGCTGCTTCTGAAAAGCCGGCAGCTGCCGGGCTCCTCCCCGGCCATTCAGTTCTCGGACCATCTCGCCGCCGCCGCGGCCCGGGCGCTCCGGGGCGAGGGCAGCGCCGAGGTGCAGCAGGCCTTTCAGAACCTGGTTCACGCCATGCTCATCAACGAGAGCGTCTACATGCCGCTGAACCATTATATTCTGCCTCTGGAGTGGAACGGGCGGATGCTGTTCTCCGAGCTGTGGGTGGACCCCAACGCCGAGGACGAGCAGCAGGGCCAGGGGGGCCGGCGGGAGAGCGCCATGAAGTTCCTCTTCAAGATTGATGTGCAGTCCCTGGGCCTGTTCGACGTCATTCTGACGGCCCGGGACAGCGACGTGGATATCCAGATTGCCTGTCCGGACAAGGTCGCCCCCTTCTCCCGGCAGATTGAGGCCGGCATCACCCAGATTCTCGCCAACCATGAGCTCAAGCCCTCCCGGGTGCTTGTGCGGCGGATGGAGCGCCCGGTCGCCCTGACCGACGTGTTCCCCAAAATCTTTGAAGGGATGAACAGTGTAAATGTCAAGGTCTGATGGAACCGCGGCCAGAAACGCCAAAAAGGCGGTGGCCCTTCAGTACGGACCGGGCGACGCCGCGCCGGTCATTGTCGCGTCGGGCATGGGATACCTGGCGGAAAAAATCGTGGAGACCGCCGCCGAAAACGGCGTGCCCATTTATGAGGACAACTCCCTGTCCACCATCCTCACCCAGCTTCAGCTGGGGCAGGAGATTCCCGAAAGCCTGTATCAGGCCATTGTGGAAATTTACGTGTATTTCCTCCGCTTCGACCCCTCGGGACAGGGACAGAAAAAGCAGAACGGCGTGACGCCGGAACAACCATGATAAAGAAGAGGTGACGACATGACGACAGCCAATCAGGACTCCTCCACCTATTTGATACTCGACAGCGCCAACACGCCGCTGGCCCACGGAAAAATGGAGACCCCGCCGGGGAGCAAGCCCATGCGGATGCTGGTGCTGGAGGCCAAGGTGGACGACGTGATGGAGCATGAGGAAGTAAACCTCATCGGCATGGGCAGCAGCGATCTGCCCATGCGCTGCCGGGTCCTCCGCCAGCGGGGGGACAGGGTGCTTCTGGAAAAGCTCGGCACCCTGGACGGCGAGCTCCGGCGGAACCTCCGGGTCCCGGTGCAGTTTGACACCTTCCTCTATCCTCTGGACGGCGCCTGGACGGGCCGGAGAAACGCCCGGTCCCTGGACCTCAGCTGCGGCGGCATCGCCTTTCTGGCGGAGGACGGCCTGGAGCTCCACGACCGGGCGGAAATCGTCGTGGTCCCCACGGAGAATCCGGTGCTTCTGCGCTGCGAGGTTCTGCGCAAGCAGGAGCGGGAGGGCGGCCCCTTCTTTTACGCGACCAAATTTGTAGATATGTGCGAGGACGAGGAAGTCGCCGTGCGGGAGGCGGTTTTCAGCCTTCAGCTCCAGTCCTCTCCCAGGAAACCGTCAGCGAACAGCCAGGAGGTACGAAAATGATGACAAAACCCAACACCGCGCGACTGAGCACAAGACCAGGGTTTGCCGCCCTGGTCCTGTGCATGATTCTGCTGGCCCTCTCCGGGGTCCTCTCCCGCCCCGTTCAGGCGGCGGAGTGGATGGAGCCCTACCTGGAACAGGTCTCCGAGTGGGGGGTCATGCGGGGCGACGCCTCGGGCAACATGCACGAGGACCGGCAGATCACCCGTGCCGAGTTCGTCACGCTGGTAAACCGGGCCTTCGGCTATACCGACGCGGGCCCCAACCCCTTTACGGACGTTCTCCCCAGCGACTGGTTCGAGGAGGACATCCGCATCGCCCATCAGGCGGGCTACTTCAACGGCACCAGCGCCACCACGGCCTCCCCCAGGGAGCTGGTGACCCGTGAGCAGGCCGCCGCCTTCCTGGGCCGGTGTCTCCGGCTTCAGGGCACCTCCGGCGCGGGCACCAGCTTCCAGGACGGCTACCAGATCACGCCCCAGTTCCGGGGACTGGTGCAGGAGGCGGCGGAGCTGGGCATCATCCAGGGCTATACCAACGGCGACTTCCGCCCCAAGGACAACATCACCCGGGGACAGGTGGCCTGCTTCCTGGTCCGCGCCCTGGGCACCCTGGTTCAGGAGCCCGGGGAGAACATCTCCGGCGGCGTCTACGGAAACCTGACCATCAACACCCCCGGCGTGAAGCTGAAGGACACCGTCATTACCGGAAACCTCTACCTCACCGGCGGCGTGGGTCTGGGCAACGTGGAGCTGGAAAATGTCAGCGTCATGGGCAAGATCGTGGTCTGCGGCGGCGGCGAGGCCGAAAAGGGCGACAACAGCATCGTCCTGCGGAACGTGACGGCGGACAGTCTGGAGGTGGACAGCCTCACGGAACAGTTCCTCTCCATCCGCTCCGAGGGCCTGACCAACATCGGGAACACCACCATCCGCACCTCCGCCTACATAGAGGACGTGACGGACGACGGCCTGGGCCTGCGCTTCATCTCTCTGGAGGGCGGAAACGACGCCCTGTTCCAGTTCGCGGGCAACATCAAGGAGGTCGTCAACCGCACCCCCGGTTCCACCCTCCAGATGGCCCAGGGCATGGCCCATGTGGTTACCGTTGACGAAAAGGCCCTGGGCACCACCCTGAGCATCGACAACCGGGCCAGCATCAAAAATCTGAATCTGGACACCGCCGTTCCCGTGACGGGCGCGGGCAGCGTCAGCCAGATGAACGTCAACGCCGCCGGCTCCTCTGCCACCATGCTGCCGGACAACATCACCGTCCGGCCGGGCATCACCTCCAACATCAACGGACAGGTCATGGACAACGTGACGGCGGCGGAGTCCTCCGAGGACCCCCGGCTGCTGACGGGCTTCCCCGTCATGCGGAACGTGGGCCCCACGGCGGCGGACGCGGTTTTTAGCACCAACAAGCGGGGCACCATCTATTGGGCCCTCACCGCCCTGAGCGACGGGTCCGTCAGCGAGGATGACCTGATCCGTCCCCCCACCGGCTCCAACCGGATTATCCGCAGCGGCACCCTGAATGCCACTGCCTCCAACACCGAATTCACCGCCCGTCTCACGGGCCTGGCCCGGGACGGCTCCTATTACGTTTCCGCCATGCTGGTGGACAGCCGGGGCCGGAGAAGCCCCGTAAAGACGGTGGCCTTCACCACGCCGGACGACTCCGTGCCCAATTTCGCCGCCGGCTATCCCTACACCATCCTCACCCTGGACAGCGACAAGGAGCAGGTGGTCCAGGTCATGGCCATGCCCACCAAGAACTGCCAGATGTACTACGTCCTGCTGCCCAACAACGCCGTGGCCCCCACGGCGGCGGACTTCAAGGCCGGTTCCATCCCCGGCAACCTGGGCTTCGGCATTGTGGACGTGACGAAAAACACGCCCTATCTGGTGCCCAAGGTCAACACCTCCTATCTGGCGGAGCAGACCACCTACAGTCTCTATCTCTGGCTGAACGACGCCGACAACGGCCGCAGCTCCGCCGTCCGCCGCCTCCAGGTGACGACGCTGGACCGCACGCCCCCCGTCATTCAGCACCTGACGCCCCAGGACCCCGGCGCCAGAAACGTCCGCCTCTCCTTCTCCCTCAACGAGCCCGGCACGCTGTACTGGGCCGTGGTGCGGCATAACGCCCCCTTCTACGGCGCGGGCATCATCGACCCCAGAACCGAGGGCGCCACGCCGGATCAGTACAAGGGCGCTCAGATTCAGATTCAGAGCGGCACCGGGGCCCTGAGCCGGGGCAGCACCCGGGCAGCCCGGGCCGACACCGACTACACCATCAACGTCACCGGCCTTCAGCCTCAGACGGAATACGACCTCTACTATGTGGCGGTGGACAACGCGGGGAACTACAACGTCTACACCCAGGAGCTGACGCCCCCCATGCTGATTCACACCCTGGACAACGAGCCCCCTACGGTGCATCAGGAGTTCAGCCATCCCGCCAATGAGAGCACCACACAGCCGGAGGTCTACCCCGACACCTCTATCAGCGTGGTCTTCTCCGAGAGCGTCCAGGGCATCAGGCCCAACACGGTTCCCGCCGAGTACAATGTCTTCCGGGAGCTGTACAACAACGTCACCAAGGCTACCCCCGGCTCCGCCGAGCGGGCGGCGGCGGAAAAGGCCCTGGCCGACGCCCTGCGGGAGCACATCAAGCTCTATCAGCGGCCCGCCAACAACGCCACGCCTCAAAACCCGGTGACGGACCGCCACGCGGGCAATGAGGCCTCCATCGGGGACGACTGGGTCATCGACTACCGGAAGGCGGAGATCACCACGGACATGGAAACCGGTGAAATGCTCATCACCTTCCACTACAACGAAAATCCCAGCGAAAGCGCCCTGAACCTCACCAGCGGAGCCAATTACTACATCACCGTGGAAGGCATCTCCGACATGGCGGGCAACACCATGCGGGGCGGCAACCGGGGCGTGATTACCCTGCCGGTGTTCCACACCATCGACGCCCAGGTCCTCCTGGAGCGGACCAAGACCCTCAGCGCCATGGTCAACGGGTCCAACGTGGACTTCGACATGACCTTTGACCTGACGCCGGTGACGGCCAGCAGCGTGGACGCGGACATCAACTGGGATATGCTGATCTGGTACACCGCGCCGGACCCCGCCGCCTCCTCTGTGGAATTCGAGCTGTTCTACACCGACGACGGCGTGAACTGGAAGCAGTGCACCAACACGATTCCCAATCCCTCCACCGGAAGCCCCACCAGGGCCCTGATTCAGACCTTTGACGGGGAGCCCCGGACCGGCATCAGCGTGGGCAAGTGGTTTGCCAACTACGGCTTCGAGCAGCTGAAGACCATGCAGCACCGGGAATACGGCGTGCGCATCACCAAGGTGGGTTCCTCCGACCAGCGGGGCGACTGGAGCGTGCCCATCACCTTCGACATCCGCATTGTGGCGTCGGACCAGAGCTCTCTGCGGGAGCTGGCCACGCCGGACCTCAGCCCCTCTTCCTGGGAGAACAACCAGGCAGGCGACAACGCGGTGAACGAAATCGGCGTACCCACGCCCTTCACCGTGACCCATACCTTCTCCGACTCCAGCGCCCCCACCTTCATCCGGGGCTATCCCAACTTCCGGCCCGGCGACGAAACCGCCAACATCACCGTTATGCTGAACCGGAACAAGACCACCTGCTACTACGTCATCGCCCCCCTGGGGACCATCCCCACCACCTATGACGGGGAGAACATCGACGATGTGGCCAGCTGGCTCAAGCTGGAAGAAAACGGAACTAACTTCAACGGCACAGGAGACAAGGGTCTTGTCACCGTACCGGTAAGCACCGACATCATGAACCCCCAGTTCCGAAACGAGCAGATCAAAACCGGCAATATCCGCTTCAACTCCGGAGCCACGGACCTGCCCACCATTACGGGCCTGCTGGCGGACCAGGAATACATCGCCTACTTCGTGCTCCGGGGCGAGAGTCAGACCTCCTACTCCGGCGTGTACGCCTTCCGCTTCAAGACGGAAAAGGTGGTGCGGCCCATCCTGTCCATCACCCTGGCCTCTCCCAGCGCCACCATCAGCGCCGACCGGGAAGCGGACGGCGGCTATCTGCTGGTCCCCGCCGGACTGGAGCCCTCCCTTCTGCGGACCAAGCTGGACACCACCAACGTGGTGATTCCCGACGACTATCAGAAATACTGGCAGGCCAACTGGTACGGCATGACCTATCTCCAGGCCATGCAGACCTCGGTGATGGACGGACCCAACTCCATCGGCTCCGTCTTCGACCTGTTCATCCCCAAGACCATTCAGGATGAGGTGGCCTCCATCATCATCTCCGGCAGCGCCGGCGCGGGCCACCCGGGCAGTCTGGTCCTGCGGGAGACCAGCAACATCACCACGGACCTGCGCTTCACCCAGGATTATTCCCGCTGGATGGATCTGGGCGTTCCCTGCTGGCTGATTGCCGTAGCCAGCAGCCCCCAGGGCTCGTCCTATGCCTTCTGCGCCAACTATCCCCTGACCAAGCTGGACACGGAGCACCCCAAGCTCCAGTCCATGGGCACGTCCATGTATACCTCTTCCGGCGCGCTGTGGTTTGAGTCTCCCGCCGAGGCCATGCAGGCCCTGTACTACGGCAGCCTGACCATCCAGTTTGACGAGGACCTGAACTGGAAGACCAGCAGCACCTCCGACACCTGGCTGGAGCTGGTGAACACCCAGAGCACCGTTGTGGGCCCCGGCCAAATCCACGCCAACGCACTTCTGAGCGCCGGGCAGAACATCAACCTGATCCCCGACAGCCAGGGCAAGAGCAACCCCCTGAACTTCCAGTTCGGCCCCATTGCCTTCGGCAGCACCATCACCCTGCGGACCGCCAACCTCTGCGACAGCGCGGGCAACGCAGGCTTCACCGACGGCAACCTGATGCTCCAGCTGGAGCTGGTGCAGCACCCTGTGAGCAAGATGTACAGCATGCGCTTCGTGGTGTCCAGCGCCTCCAAAAACTGGCTGGCCGACGGGTTCAGCTATGACCCCATCACCTGACGGGGAACGCCTCCCGGCGGGGGCCAAAGGGGCCAGCCCCTTTGGTATCCCCGTCAGGGGGGACACCCCCCCTGAATCCCCCCGATGACGGGGGTTATTGAAATGAGATACGGACTGCTTTTCCGCCCTTAAAATTCCCCGTCATGGGGGAGTCCAGAGGGGGGGGTCCCTCTGGTTCCCCGCGAAAGCGCGAAGTATAGAGTCCCCGCCGCTATGGCGGGAATAAGGACCCACCCTTCGGTGGGACACAGGAGGTCTTATTATGAGATTTCGATTTCACCGCCGCCTGCTGGCCCTGCTGCTGGCGGCGGCATTGGTTTGTTCCCTGACGCCTGCCGCCTTTGCTATTAACACTTACGAGATTGATCCGGCACGCCCCAACATAACCATTGGAGAAACCATTTCCCTAACCGCAAAAACAAACGCTTCTTACAATTCTATCACCTGGGTAAATGAAAATCCAAGTGCCGTAACCCTCTCCGGCTCCGGTGCAACGGTTTCTATTACCGGAATCGCACAGGGTTCCGCCGTTATAAAAGCAACCTTCAACGGTACGCCGGATGGGGATATATCCTCGCAAACAACTGTTACCGTTGGAGGCGGTTCCTCCACTCCCACCGTAACCAGCGTCACCGTCACCCCCTCTTCCCGGTCTCTGACGGTGGGACAGACCTTCACCCCCACGGCCACGGTTAACATGTCCGACGGCAGCACCAGCACCTCCACCGCCGTCACCTGGAGCTCCAGCATCCCTTCGGTCGCGCGTGTGGATTCCTCTGGGAAGGTCACCGCGGCGCGCCAGGGCACGACCGACATCACGGCCACAGCGGATGGAATCACCAGTAATGTCTGCAGGGTGACGGTCACCGCCGCCGCCACAGTGCCGGTGACCAGGGTGACCGTCTCCGGGCCCTCCCATCAGGTCACCGAGGGGGAAACCCTCCAGCTGACGGCCACCGTGGAGCCCGCCAACGCCACGGACAAAACGGTCACCTGGTCCAGCAGCGACCAGTCCGTGGCGACTGTCAGCCCCAGCGGTCTGGTTACCGGCATCAAAACCGGCGAAAACATCCAAATCACCGCCACCGCCGGCGGCGTGCGGAGTGAATACTATAATATCACGGTGGTTTCGCCCCCCCGGGACCCGTCTTTGAAGGTGGAGCCCACCACATTGCTCATGGGCGTGGGGGAGATGGAGACCATCACCGCCGTACTGGAGAACGTCAATACCACCAACCCCAGACTGACCTGGACGGTGAAGGACCCTTCTGTGGCCTATCTGGTCAACGGCAGCTCCGGCGCCCGGGTCAGTCTCCGGGCCAGGGCCGTGGGCAGCACGGAGGTCTCGGTATACAATCCCGCCTCCAACCTCACCGCTGTCTGCAAGGTGCTGGTCACTGCCACGCCTCCCACCGGCGTGGAGATTACCACGCCCCCCACCAAGGGCACCTCGATCTACGTGGAGCGCACCGGCGCCCCCAGAGAGCTGAAGGCCCAGGTCTACCCCGACGGCGCAGACCAGACGGTGACCTGGAGCGTGGCGGACACCTCCATTGCCACCATTGACCCCTCCACAGGCGTCATCACCGGCGTGAAGCCCGGCAAAACCGTGGTCACGGCCGCCGCCGCGGCAGACCCGGAGAAAAGCGACCATTCCGACATCGAGGTCTCCGGCATCCTGCTGTCCGAACACGAGCTGAACCTGCTGGTGAACCGGACGGAAAGCCTGTCCTTCCCCACCTACGGCAACGCCCCCACCTCCGTCAAGTGGACCAGCTCCAACCCCTCCATTGCCGACGCCTCGGGGGGCCGCATCACCGGCCACATGCCCGGCACCTGCACCATCACCGCCACGGCGGGGAACTACACGGACACCTGCACCGTCACGGTGGCGGAGGACGTGGCGGAGTCCATCGACCGCACCATTGACGCCGGAGAGACCCTGCCCTTCTCCGATCTGACGTCGGACCTGGACCGCCGCTCCCGGGACAAGGCAGGCAGCTATCTGGACTATATCTACGGTCTCAGAGTCGCCACCGGCGAGGGCACCCTCTTCTATGGCTACGTCTCCCCCGAGACGCCGGGCCACGGCGTGGGGTCTACCGAGCGCTATTACATGAACCCCGGCGTGGACCAGCGGCCCATTCGGGACATCACCTTTGTGCCCAAGGCCGGCTTCTCCGGCACCGCCGTCATCCACTACAACGGAGCGGACAGCAAGGGCATCACCTTTGTGGGCACCATCCGTGTGGAAGTCGGCTCCACCGGCGACGTGACCTACTCCACCGCCGTCAATCAGCCTGTAACCTTCTCGGCGTCGGACTTCATCGCCATCTGCCAGACCCGGAACGGGCGGAATCTCCGGTATATCACCTTTGAACAGCCCTCCGCCAGCCGGGGCACGCTGTACTATGATTACAGCGCCAGCCAGTATTCCTCCAAGGTGGACAGCGCCACCCGGTACTATCCCAACAGCAATCCGCCCATTGACAAGGTGACCTTCCTTCCCGCCAAGGACTACACCGGCACCGTGGACGTGACCTATCACTGCACGGACACCTCCGGCATCCCCTATACCGGGTCCGTCCGCATCACGGTCTTCTCCCCCACCGGCGGCTCCGGCAGCGACGTGGAATGCACCACAGCCGTCAACCAGAGCGCGGACCTCAGCGCCTCCAGCTTCAATGACGCCTGCCAGCATGCCACAAATTCCAACCTGAACTACATCCGCTTCGACCGGCTCCCCTCCTCCAGCGTGGGAACCCTCTACTACAACTACACCAGCAGCTCCACCTACGGCAGCCGGGTTTCCACCTCCACCCGCTATTACCGCAATTCCACCCCCCGGATTTCCTATATCACCTTCGTGCCCGCCCGGGGATACAGCGGAACCATTACCGTTCCCTTCACCGGCACCAGCACCTCCGGCCGGACCTTCACCGGCAATCTTATCATTCGGGTGGGAGACGAGTACGGCACTGTGAACTACTCTACGCCGGAAAACGAGCCTGTAACCTTCCGGGCCGAGGACTTTAACAGCGCCTGCCAGCGCAGCAACGGAACCACGCTGAACCGAATCAGCTTCTCCCTGCCCGCTGCCAGCACCGGAACGCTGTACTACAACTATGTCAGCTTCTCCGGCACCGGCACCCGGGTTTCCGCCTCCACCAGCTATTACCGCACGGGCACCAATTCCATCTCCAATGTCACCTTTGTCCCCGCCTCGGGATACAATGGTACTGTCTCTATCCCCTTCAGCGGCTATGACGACAGCGGAGCCCGGTTCAGCGGCACGGTGTCCGTCACCGTGGGCCGGGGCAGCGACAGCCGGACCGTCACCTATACCACCGTCACGGACGGAACCGTCCGCTTTGACGCGGCGGACTTCAACAACGTCTGCCGGGACCTCACCGGCAGCACCCTGAACTATGTCCGCTTCGACCTGCCGGCCTCCCGCTCCGGGACCCTCTACTACCAGTATGACAGCGCCCGGAAAAGCGGAACCAAGGTCACCAGCTCCACCAGCTATTACCGCACCGGCAGCAGCCGGCTGATTAACGACGTCAGCTTTGCGGCCTCCGGCAGCACCGGTACGGTCTCATTCCACTACACCGGCTATGCCGGCAACGGGGATTCCTTCACCGGTACGGTGGAAATCACCATCAATTCCCCCGCCAGCAATCACATTCAGTACATGGGCAGCTCCACGCCCATCTCCCTGCGGACCTCGGACTTCCAGGCGGCCTGCCAGGGCGCTCTGGGCAGCGAGCTTTCCTATATTGAATTCAACAGCCTGCCCGGCTCCGGGCACCTCTACCTAGGCTACACCAACCCCCTCCGCACCGGCACGGCCGTCACCACCGGCACCCGCTATTACCCCAACGGCTCCCCGGAAATCGGCCAGATCATCTATCTTGCCAAGGCGGAGCTTCAGGGCCTGGTCAGCGTCTCCTACACGGCTTATGCCGTCAACGGCGGAAGCCACACCAACACCCTGGAATTCACCCTCTCCAACAGCTACTGTGCCACCCCCTTCAGCGACGTGGCCAGCGGCTGGGACTGGGCAAAGCCCTCCATTGAATTCCTGCGGTACAGCGGCATTACCACCGGCTACAGCAACAACACCTTCGCCCCCGGGCGGCAGATCAGCCGGGGCGAGTTCACCCTGATGGTCTGCCGGGCCTTTGGCTTCTCCACCGCCGGAGGGGCCTCCGGCTTCCCGGATGTGCCGGCCTCCAGCGTCTATGCCGGGGCCATCGCCACCGCCAGGGACCTGGGCATCGTTCAGGGTGAAAACGGCCTCTTCCGTCCCACCTCTCCCATCACCCGTCAGAGCGCCATGACCATGATCTCCCGGGCCATGACCGCCGCCGGGCAGACGCCCCCCGCCGCATCCACCGCCCTGCTCTCTGCCTATGCCGACGGGGACCAGGTGTCCGCCCATGCCCGGTCCGCCGTGGCGGCGCTGATTCAGATGGGCGCGGTACAGGGCAACGGCAGCAAGCGCCTCAACCCCACGGCGGCGATCAGCCGGGCGGAGATGGCGGTTATCCTTCACCGGGTTCTCGCCCGGTGAAGCCGCCCGGCAGCAATCAGAGAAAGGGGATTCAAAATGGGTTTATTTGATTGGATTCAGCAGCTTTTTTACCGGGACGACGGCTTTTTGGACCCGCCGGAAGAGGATTCCGCGGAGCCGGCGGAGGAGGACATTCCGGCCCTGTCCCCTTCTGAGGAGGATTCCCAAACCCCTCCGGAGCTCTATTCCGGCATGCGGGTGGAGGTGACCACGCCGGAGAACCATCTTCTGTTTGTGGGCCGCCTGAAAATCTACGGCGCAGGCGTGCTGGAGGTCCGCTGCGAGCCGGAGGGCCAGGCCCCTCAGGCCATGTACAAGCAGGCGGTGAAAATCCGGGGCTTCCAGAAAAACGCGCAGGCCTTTTCCCTGAACGGCACCGTCTGCCGCAGCTGTGAGGACTTCTGGCACATTGAGAACCTGCAATTCCTCCAGAGCAGGGACCACCGGGATTTCTTCCGCCAGCACGCCGATCTCAAGGGCACCGTTACCTCTGAACAGGGGGACTTTTCCTCCCTCCAGCTCAAGGGTACCGTCACCCATGGCCAGGGTCAGGAGCTGCTGCCCTGCAACATTTCCGATATCAGCGCCAGCGGCGTCCGTCTGGCAGTCAAGAAGGAGTTCCAGAAGGGCGACGATTTCCTGCTGGAGCTGACGGTGGTTCCCGAGGAGGCCCCATTCAGCCTCGTCTGTCAGGTGCAGTGGTTCAATCAGAGGCGGCGGGATTTCGAGTATGGCTGCCGTTTCCAGAACCTCTCGGAAAAGGAGCAGGAGCGGCTTTTGCAGGCCATCTTTGCCCTCCAGCGCAAAATCCTCCAGTCCAAACGGGACGCCATGTAAACGCATGTGAAGAGCCCCCCGCCCAGATGGGCGGGGGGCTCTTTGCGCCTCTTCTTTTTGCGCCTCTTTTTTTTGCGCCGTTTCCCGGTTTCCTCCGCCGGGCCTCCCCCTCCCGCCGGACTAAACCGCCGCGGTTTGGGAAATACTGGTATTATTGATTTCCGGCGCGGTTTCGCGCCTGTCCGGAGGTTTTCATGAATCTTAGCTTTTCTCAGTTCTGTTCCGCCGGGCCAGAGGCCTATGCCACGCTGCGCCGCTGCGTCGACGAGAGGAGCCGCCTGGGCGGCGGCTGTGAGTTTCCGGACTGCCGGATGCCCCAGGGCTGCGTGCCTGCTCAGGCCGTCCTGGGCTTCTCCCGGCAGGGAAACGCCTATCTTCTCTACTGGAAGCCGGCAGTGGCTTACCACGGGAGCAGCCGGGTGCTGGCGACGCTGTTCAGCCGGAGCGTCTGGCGGTTTGACAGCTATGAGTCCATGGCGGGGCGGCTGCTGTCCCTGCGGCGGGAGACTGCCGCCCAGCCCTACCACCCCGCTCCACTGACTCAGGAACGTCCTGCTCCTCTGACTCAGGACCGTCCCGCTCCTCTGACTCAGGACCGTCCTGCTCCTCTGACCCAAGAGCGTCCCGCTCCCCTGACTCAGGTCCGCCCGGCCTCCATAACGGCGGAGCCCCGGTCTTCCGTCTGGCCCTCCCTCTTCTGCCGTCTCCGGGACGCCCTGGGGGAAACCGTCCTGGGGCAGGACCAGGCTGTGGAGGCCGCGGCCTACCGGCTATACAGCCACTGCGGCAAAAAGGCCCCCGCCCGGCCCCTGTCCCTGATTTTCTACGGCCCCACCGGTGTGGGAAAGTCCGAGCTGGGGAAGGCCCTGGCCCCCGCTCTGGAGCGCTGCACCGGCAGGCGCTTTCAGCTCGTTTGGACGGAGCTGAACACCTTCACCCAGCCCCATTCCGTCCACCGGCTCACCGGCGCGCCGCCGGGCTATGTGGGCTATGAGGACCAGCCCGTATTCGAGGCGGTGAAGCGCAACCCCTCCACGGTATTCATGTTCGACGAGCTGGAAAAGGCCCACCCGGAGGTCCTGAAGGTCTTCATGTCCATTCTGGATGAAGGGCGCTGCACCGCTCACCGTGCCGGCGAGGACGGGGAACGGGAACTGGATTTCCGGCGCTGTGTCTTCGTCTTCACCACCAACCTGGATCTCACAGAGTCCGGCGGACGGCCTATGGGCTTTTCAGACAGCGGCGAGGCCGTCCTCCAGCCGGAAGGAACCAAGGCGCAAAAAACAGCCGCCTCGCCGGCAGAGCTGGCGGAACGGCTGTTTCAGGAAAACGAGTCGGCCCGGCGGGCCATGGTGCGGCAGGGAGTCCTGCGGGAAATCGCAGGCCGGTTCAGCGGCCTGATTGGCTTCCAGCCCCTGAGCGACGCCGCCCAGGCGGCCATCACCCAAAAGCAGATTCAGGCCCTGGGCCGGGAATATGGGCTGCACATCGCCCAGGTAGACCCGGAAACCGTCCAGGCGCTGACCCCCAAGGGGGCCCTGTCCGCCCGGTCCTCCGTCTGCGTGCTGGAGGGACTGCTAACCCCCCTGTTCGCCCCGGCGGAGGAAGGACGGTCTTACCGCCTTTCCGGCCCGCCGGAGGCCCTCCGCCTGCTGCCCCTTTACGGGTCCACCTCCAGCTCCTCCACGGAGTTGCTCTCGGTGTCGTACCGGTAGACATGCTGTCCGTCGGCAGACAGGAAATAGCTGCCGGCAATCTCATTGCTGCCGGTTTCCTGATTCACCGAATAGGCGCTGATCCGGACGCAGGGACTGCCATAGACCATAATCAGGCCATCCTGTACCAGGACATTATACTCCTCCATGCTGCTGCCCTCCAGACCCAGAACGGCGGGGTTCAGCTGCTTGAAGCCCTCCACCGTCAATCCGGGGGCCTGAGGCGCAGACGCAGGCGGCTTGGGATCCCGCACCCGGCCCGAGGGTGTATCCACCGTGACGGAACAGGAATCCTCATCCCATTCCAGCAGGAGAGAGTGCACAATCTCGTTGTCAATGTCCCCGTTCCGGGCCAGGGTCACGGCGGTCACAGGCGGCGACGCCGGCGCATCCTCCGTGGCCTCATTCCCCTCGAAGTCCGGAAGGTCCGTCCGAACCATTTCCGCGTCTATGGCGGAAAAGCCCACATCCTCCTGGGTCATCAGAACGGCGTAAGCAGCCATCAGGCCCTTGGGATCGCTGACGCCCTCATAGGTATAGCGGGTGACGGTGACCTCCTCCGCTTCCTCTGCGCCTTCAGCTTCCTGCGCGCCCTCTGTACCTTCTGCACTTTCCGCATCTTCCGTGCCTTCCGTGCCTTCCACCTCATCTGCGGCGGGGGCCTGCTCTCTGGGAATTTTCTCCTCGTAGACCACCACGGTGTCCTGCACCGGCAGGGCGGGCACCCCGATCTCCTCGCTGAAGAGGTACACAACCGGCGCGGTAATGGGCTCCAGGGGCTTGTCGGCCTCCTTGCCGCCCTTTCCCTTCAGGAAGAAGAACACACCCGCAGCCACCGCAATGGCCACCAGGGGCAGCAGCAGCAAAATCTTTTTCTTGCCGCCCTTCTTGCCGGCAGCCTGGGCCTCTCCGCCCTCGGCGCCCTTCTCAGGAGCCCGCTTCGCCGCCAGCTTCGCGGCCTTGGCAGATTGGGCGGCGGCCTTTTTTTCCACCTTGGCCACCTTGGCGGCGGCCTTCTTCTCGGCCACAGACACCTTTTTTGAAATTTTTGCCGCCTGCTTCTCCGCCTTGGCCGCCTTTTTCGCGTCTTTCGCCGCGGCCGCAGCCGTTTTCTTTTCGGCGGCTTTTTTAGCCTTGGCTATCTTTTTCGCCGCGTCGCTCTCCGCCTTCGCGGTGATTTTAGCGGTTTGCTGCGCAATCTTTTCAGCTGCATCCTGTTTCAAGGTCTCACTCTCCTAGCTCCTTTTTTCCCCACCTCAGCGGATAGTGACGGAATCCCGATCCTTCAGCACCTGCCGGAACCCGCATTCCACGCCGTTTACCGACAGCTGCACCGGTCTGTCCAGATGCTCCAGATCCAGACCGGACTTCTCCAGCAGGTCCATCACATAATGGGGCTGGTCGTTTTCCTTCGCCGGCAGAACCAAGGGCCTGCCGTTTAAAACCACCTCCAGAGTCCGCCGGCGGGGGGCCACGCGGGGAGCGGGGGGCGGCGGGGCGGGCTGAGGCCTGGATTCAGGTTCAGATTTGGGCTCGGGTTTAGGCTCGGGTTCGGGTTCGAGAACTTTCTTCCTGCTCTCCAGCGTCAGAATGACGTCCCCCTGCCGCAAAGGCGTCCTCATGGGCGCCTCCTGGTTGTTCAGCAGCACCCGGCCGGAGAAATCCGGTCCCAGCAGCTCTCCCAGGGTCTTCGCCGCGTCGGCGCCGGGCCGGGCGGGGGTGAACTGAATGCGGTCTCCCGCGTGAATCACCGTGGTAATAGGGGCGTCGGCGTCGTTGACTCGGAGGACCGCCGGGGCGGCGGGTTCCCCCCGGAGAAGCACATGCCGCCCATCCAGGGTAACGCTCAGATTCTTGCCGGAACGGCCCAGCAGGTCGGCGTAGGTATACCCGTTCATCAACAGGATATCCCGGAGGGTCAGGACGCCGCTGCGAAAGAGCTTGGCAGCGCCGCCGTTCAGGGTCACCACATAGCTGTCGTTCAGCAGGCCCAGGGCGGCGGAAACGGCAATGCCCAGAGGAGTGGCGTATTCCGGATTGTTCAGATCCAGATCGTCAGAAAAGGCGCTCTTGATGTAATTGCTCCCGGCAATGGCAACCCGGCGCTCGTCCATCTCCAGGCTGGCCGCCACCCGCTCCCGGAGGCCGTCCAGCTTGCTGCCGCCGCCGGCCAGGAACAGCGCCGACGGCGCGCCGCCGTTGAGCCCCGTCACCTGCTCGGCAATCGCTGAGGCCAAACGGCCCATGGGCTCCTGGATGATCTCCCCCAGGGCTTCGTGGCTCACCGTATTCTCCAGACCCAGAATATCCGTATAGTGGAGATCCTCGTGGGAGGCCAGGTCCCGCTTCAGCTCCTCGGCGGTTTTGAAGTCCACAAGGAAGGCCCGCATAATGGCCTCCGTAATCTCGTCGCCGGCAATCGTCGCCATGGTATACCCGGTGACGCTGCCCTCCCGGCAGAGGGCAATATCCGTGGTGCCCGCGCCGATGTCCACCAGGGCCAGATTCAAAAGACGCAGCTCCGCCGGAATGGCAGCGTTCATGGCGGCAATGGGCTCCAGAGTCAGACTGGCCACCTGGAGACCCGCCGCCCGCATGGCGGCGTACAGGCTTTCCACCACCTCGCCGGGGAGGAACGTGGCCACCACCTCCGCCTCGGCCTTCTGTCCGCTGTGGGACAGCAGGGAGTTCAGGGGATAGTTGTCCAGCCGGTACTGCGCCACGGTATAGCCCACCATGAAGAACTGACGCCGGCTCTCATCGTCAATCTGCAGGGCCTCCTCCGCTGCGGAGAGGGCCCCGGCCTCCAGGTGGCTGATGATCTCGGCGGTAATGGATTTCTCGTCGGTCAGGTCCATGCTGAAGCTGCCCCGCTGGGTCCGCAGGGCCCGGCCCGCAGCGGCTACGCAGACCCGCTCCAGATGGATGCCCAGCCGCTCTTCCAGCCGCTCCGTCACCGTTCTGGCAAGCCCCGCCACCTGCTGGATGTTGTCAATCTGTCCATCCATCATGGAGCGGCTGCCATGCTCCGCCATTTCTATATCCAGGGCCTTGAACCGTCCGTTCATTGGCCGGCCCACCACGCCGATGACGCTGCGGGTGCCTATATCCAGGGCATAGATCAGGTCCTGCTCCTGGGGTCTGTAGTCCGTCATATCCCTGACACTCCTTTTCTGTCATCACAGAGTCTGCTCTCAGGCAGACTCCGGCACTCCCAAAACGGGCGCGTCCCTGCCGGCGCCGCCCCCTGCCGTCAAACCGAAATGTTGCCAGAAGGCGGACCTGCCGCCTTCTGGCAACCATTGCAGGGAACCCGGTGTGCGGAACGGCATTCGCTCTCCGCGCAACCGCTTATCTTCAGAACCCGTGTTCACAGCCGCCGAACACCCTATGAGCGGTTTGCTCCCGCTCCTCGTTCAATTTTCCTGCCGTGCGGCAGTATGCCCGCGAAAAAATGCCCGAATCGGGAGGAACACGCCTTGTTTCGTCCTCCGGCTATGAATGCAGCTTCTCAGTACTTGCTGAAGGGGCTGGAATCTCCGCTGTATCCGGCATAACCGCTGTCCGGCTCCGTCACGCTGTCGTCAGCGGCAGAAAAGCCGGGGGCGGAAACGGAGGAGGAACTTTCATAGCTGCTGCCGCTGTCATTGCGCAGACGGAACTTGCTCATCAGGCTCTTCATCAGGGACGCCTGGCTGCTGAGCTCCTCGCTGGCGGCGGCGGATTCCTCAGAGGTGGCGGAGTTGGTCTGCACCACGGAGGAAATCTGGTCGATGCCCTCGGTGACCTGGGCAATGGCCTCGGCCTCTTCCTCCACAGCCTTGGCAATCTCCTGGAGGGCGGACATGGACTCATCGGTGGCTTCCACGGTCTTGCTCAGGGACAGGGAGACCTTTTTCACAATCTCGCTGCCGTCCTGAACAGAGGCGATGGAGTTGTCAATCAATTCCTTGGTAGCCTTGGCAGCCTGGTCGGACTTGGTGGCCAGATTCCGCACCTCGTCGGCAACCACGGCGAAGCCCTTGCCGGCGCTGCCGGCCCGGGCGGCCTCCACAGCGGCGTTCAGAGCCAGGATGTTGGTCTGGAAGGCAATGTTCTCAATGGTGGCAATGATCTTGCCGATTTCCTCCGAGGAGCTGGAAATCTTCTCCATGGCCTTGACCATCTCGTCCATGTACGCGGCGCTCTCCCGAACACGCTGGTCGGCGTTCCTGGAGTGGTCCATGGCGATTTCGCTGCGCTTGGCATTGCTCTGGGATTTCTCGGAAATGTCAGCAATGGTGGCGGACAGCTCTTCCACGGCGCTGGCCTGCTCCGTAGCGCCCTGAGCCAGAGCCTGGGCGCCGGTAGACACCTGCTCGGAGCCGGCGGAAACCTGCTCGCCGCTGAGGGTGATCTGGGCCAGGGTGTCGCTGAGGCTGCTGTTGATCACACGGATGGATTTGAGCATGTTCACCAGCTCGCCTACATACAGCTGTTCAGCATTGGTGCGGCAATTGAAGTTTCCGCTGCCCATCTCCTCCAGGAGACGGCAGGTATCGCTGATAACACCGGAAAGGACACGCTGGCTGGTCCGCAGGGCGTCGCACATCTCGCCCAGCTCGCTCTTGCTCTCATAATTTACGGGGATGTCCAGCTTGCCCTCGCTGAAACCAAGCAGGGCCTTGCGAACCTCCTCCACAGGAACTACAATGCTCTTGATGATTGTCAGCGCGATGCGGAGCACTGCCACGGTGGCGATCAACATCGCCACAATAATGGAAATTATTGCTATCGTGGAAATGATATTCTGCCGCGAGATAATGTTGGCCTGCTCAGACTGGAGTCTGGCAGCCAGCGCATCACCAGCGGATGCAGCCTGGTTCAGAGCGGGGGTGCAGGTACTTACGATCATATTGGCCGCCTGCTGCTGATTGGTCCGAACAGTCTGTCCAATTGTGACAGCCTCCTCCTCCCATTCCTCTACCATGTTAACAAAGTTGTTCAGCTCGGTCTTATCCTCAAGGGGATAGATACTGTTCAGAGTAGCTAACTGAGAGGTCAGCTCATTGAGTTTGCTGTTGCAGGTATCGACGCTGGACATATTGCCGGACAATACCGCGTCACGCAGGTTACGGGCGGCAATGTTGTAATCAATGCGGCAGTCGGACGCCAACTCATTGGATTCCACATACTTTTCCAGAATGTTAGTATATTGCCTCTTCTGTACTGTCATCAGGATCAGCGCTGCGATGATAATAATTACAGAGACAATGATGGTAATGCCGTACCCCATGACCAGGCTCTTCCTGATCTTCATGTTCTTAATCATTTCTGATTTCCTCCTCTTTATGTTCGGTTCCTGCTTATCTATCAATCATCGGCTCCGTGCTGCCTACATCACGTCGCCGTATCTTCCCTTTTTCACGTCACCGAAAATCTGTCCGTCCACCAGCGTCACCACCCGGCGGCGCATGATGTTCACATATTTGCTGGCGTGGGTGGCCATGATGACCGTGGTTCCCCGGTGATTGACCTCCATTAAAAGCTGGAAGATATCCCAGATATTATCATCGTCCAGATTCGCGGTAATCTCATCCAGCACCAGGATAGGCGGACTGTTAATCAGGGCCCTGGCCAGCTCCACACGGCGGCACTCCCCCACCGACATCTCGGCAGGGTACTTCTTCCCGGCCCCCCGCATGCCGACCAGTCCCAGCACCTTATCCACCCGCTCCTGCAGATGCTTCCCGCTCTCAAAGCGGCGGCGGCCCACCTGAGCCGCAACCCAAAGGTTTTCCTCCACGGTCATTTTCCGGATCAGGCTGTGCTCCTGCTGCACCTTTCCGAAGAGAATGGCCATACGGTTGTGGCTCCAGGGAATCAGCTTGGTCAGATCCTTCTGGTCCAGGCTGACCCGTCCCCGGTCCGGCTTGAGCTTGCCGGAAATCAGATCCAGCAGCGTGCTCTTTCCGGCGCCGCTGCTGCCGATGATGAAGACGAACTCACCCTGCTTGATGGTCAGGTCGATGTTCTCCACCCCGGTCTCAAAGCGCCGGCCTCCGCTCTCCTTCCGCTGACGCCGGTTCAGCTTATAGCGCTTTGTTACATTTTCCAGCGTGATCGTGGGCATAGTTCCTCCGCGCATGGATGCCCCCGGCACTGGGCCGGGGGCTCCGGCATTATTGATAAATCGACTTTTCCCGGGTCACCTTTCGGTTTACAATTCGGTCCAAATCCACCAGCTGCTTCAAAAGTCTCTGATTGATAGCCGCCTGATTGGCCAGGGCCGCCTCCTCCGGCGCCGGCGTACCGGTCCCCTTCAAAAGCTCCTCCATGGGGCCCTGCGCCTCCGGGGGAAGCGCCGCCTTCAGCTGGTCCAGGACCTGCTGTCCCCGGCGGAGCTTTTCCACAGGCTCCTGCCGCATGGCCACCAGCATCTGAACCGTCACCTGATCGTTGCGGTCCACCGCATCCGCCAGCTGGCGGGTCAGGTCGTAGGTCTCGTTCAGGGCCGTGTAGATCCGCTTCAGCTGAACATGAATATTCATCAGCGCGGATGCCTCCATCCTCTCACCTACTTCCCGGAATCGCCGCTCTTCTGCGCCTGACGGAAGGCGTCCCGCAGCTCCCCGATCATGGACTTCACATGGGCCAGCAGATCCTGCCGCCGGCCAATCTTCACCCGGCCCAGCTCATAGGTGAAATACTCATAGAGCTGGGTCAGGTTTTTGCTGATGGGATACTGCCGGTCCAGCGTATCATCCAGATACTGGATGATCTCCACTGCCCGCTGCACCGAGGCCTCAAAAACGGGATAATCCTGCTTCTTCAGCGTGATTTCCGCCTGGGCAAGGCGCTTAAAAAGCTCGTCATACAGCAGAAGAAGCAGCTCGCCCTGGGTCATGGTGTTGACGCTTTGCTCCTTATATTGGTTGAAGCCCTTCATATCCATCGTCTGTGAATCACCGCCTTTTCATGCGCTTCATCAGCCGCCCATCAGCTGGGCGAAGTAAGAGCTCTGGGAGTTCATCTGGGCTACCAGCTGCTCCAGCTGAGAGAACTTACTGGTGTAGTAGTCCACCTGGTCGCTCATTTTATCTTCCCACTTTTCGATTTCCTTGTCAATTTTATCCAGCTCCTGCTGAATGGTATTTGTATACATCGTGCTGGGAGCCAGAGAAGAGCCGGCCTTGTTCACCAGTATGCCCTTGCCGCCCTCGGTCTTGCCGTACAGCTCCAGGGGCTGTTTCAGCGCCTGCATCAGGCCGTTGCTCTTGGCTCCGGAATCCGTGCTGGCGGTAAAAGCGTCCCGCACGGCGTCCGGGTCGTTGTTCAGCGCGTCCCGGAACTTTGTCTCGTTAAACTCCAGGGTGCTCAGGCCGTTGGAATAGTTCACGGTAATGCCCGCCGCCCGGAGGGCCGCGCCGTTCTCGCCGGTCATGGACACAGCGGAGGTCAGGCGGGTGTACAGGCTGCGCAGGTCGTTATCGCCAAAGAGGATGCCGGTCTTGGCCTTTTCCTCCCAGGCCTCAATGGTGCTCTCGGACATGCCCTCCTTGTCCTCGTCGGTCAGGGGCTCATACCGCTGGTTTTTGCTCTGGTTGCGATACAGGGGCAGGGTGGAATAAGCATTCTTGATCTCCGTCACCATGGCGTTGTAGTCCGCCACCATTTCCTTCACCACGTCCACAATTTTGTCCGCGTCGGAGCTGGTTTCAAAGGTGACGGCCTCGGCCTTGTCGTCCCGGACGGCAGTTTTCTCCGTGACAGCGGAAACGTCCATGGCCTGGTCGCTGCCGGCGTCAAAGCGCAGGCGGCCCTGGGCGTCCACCCGGGCGTAGACCTCCTCGCCCTTATGGTTCTCAAAGGTCAGCTTCCCGTCCTCGTCCATGGTGCCGTATACGGTCTTGCCGCTCTTTTCGTCCAGGAAGGCCAGTCTGCCGTCGTCCAGCTTTTCCGCGCTGAACTGCTTGCTCTTGCCGTCTCCCTGGTCCACAGAGAAGAGGGGGTTGCCCTTCTCGTCCAGGGACTGGCTGACGTCATATTTGATGTTTCCGTCCTCATCAGTCTCGTAGCCAAAGGTCCCCTTGAGGTTGATGGTCATGCCGTCCAGCTCCACACTGTTGGAACTGCGGGTGATTTCTCCCAGGGAGGTTCCGTTGATGCTGACCTCCAGAATGGCATCCTGGCCCTTGGTATAAGTTCCATCACCCTTGTCGTCATAGGTGCCGGGCGCGCCGAACAGCTTGGAGGACAGGCCCTCGAACCGGATTTCGCTGGCAGCTCCCGTGTCCTTGGCGGTAAAGGTCAGCTCGTTGGTCAGCTTGGAATAGCCCACCTTGACCCCGGAATCACTGTTGCTGTTCATGGTGTTGATTACCGTACTCAGGGTGGTATTTTCATTAAACCGCCCCACTTCCTTGCCGTTGACCTTAAAGGAATAGAGCTGGTTTCCGTCGGTGTCCGTCACCGGCACCTTTGTGACCTTACCATTACTGTCCACTTTCAGCTCATAGAGCGCTTCCAGATCCTTGAAGCCGTCCTCGCCCAGCAGCTCGCCCAGCGTCTTGTTAGTATTGAGATAGCTGGTGATCTGATTGCTCTCACCGAAGCCAAGGGTCTCGCCCTTGGTAGACTGGACGGAAAAAGTGGAGCCCTTCTGTCCGGTGGTAAACTGGAGCTGGATGCCCTTTTCGCCGCCGTTTTTGTCGCTCACCGTCAGCTTGCCCTTTCCAAAGGCCTCGTCAATATTTTTCTGGAGGGCTTCGAGATACGCCTGGTCCCGCTCCGCCGGGGTCCGTTTATCGTCCTCGTCCGCCTTGATATCCTTGGCGGTGGGCATTTTCACGGTCTTGGTGACGCCGTCCAGAGTAATCTGAAGGCTGCCGCCCTTGGAAGACAGGTACTCCAGGGTGCTCATGGTCTCCTTCATATTTGCCACGCCTGAGGCGTCCAGGCTCTTGACCTGTTTGCCGTATATACTGCTGAGATCCTGGCCGCCCAGCAGCTGTTTCTTTACGCTGTCACTGGCCGCGCTGATATAGACATTGTTTTTCTTGGGGTCCGCAAAGGTGATTTTGCCGTCCTTGACCTCGGCCCGGAGCACCTCCCCAGTCAGCTCCTTGCCGGTGTAGCTCTTGCTGCCGATGGTCACCGTCTGCTCTTCCAGCTGCCGGTTGATCTCGTCCGCCAGCTCCTGGGCGTTGTCATAGGTCTTGGTCTCGTCAAAGTTGATGGTCAGGTAGCTCAGCGCGTTGGAACCGCCATAGGCCAGGGTCATGCTGCCGGAAAAGGTGCTGACGGTCATATCCTTGTCCAGGTCCATGGACCCGGGGGCGGCCGCAGACACGGTTCCGGAATTGAAGTCGGAGGTCTGTTTGTCCAGGAAGGTTCCGCTCAGCTTATAGGTGGCGGCGGAGGCCAGCTGCCGGACCCGGTCCACCCGGATGTCGCTGTTGGAGCGCCCGGTGGCGGTGACCTTGTCGGCATTGCTGCCCTTGGCCACCGTTTTCACCGCCTGATCGAAAAAGCTGGTGGACATCAGGTTGTTGGAAGAACGGTAAGACGTGTACTTCGTGAGGAAGGACGACATCTTGTCGATCATGCTTCTGTAGGACTCCTGTTTCCACTCGGTCTTTGTGCGCTTCTGGCTCAGGGATGTGATCTTGTTTTTGTACGCGGATATCGCGTTTTCGATCATACCCTCCGTATCCAGACCGCTGGCGAGGCCGGAGATGACATTTCTGCTTCCATAAATGCTGCTTGCGCTGCTGACGCTGCTGACAGAGGCCATATACCCCACTCCCTTCATAATATCAGGCGATTCGCCGCCTCACGGAGGCGGTGAATCCTTCCAAGAATTTTTTTGATATTCCTCTATGTTTTTTTATCGACATATAGTATAATAAAAATAAGAGGTCCGCGTTTAGTTTTTACAGTAAGGAGGAAAATCCTTTGACACAGGTTATCACCGTCACAAACCAGAAGGGCGGCGTGGGCAAAACCACCACCGTCTCCGCCCTGGTCTGCGGTCTCACCCAGCGAGGCGCACGGGTCCTGGGCGTCGATCTGGACCCCCAGGGCAACCTGGGCTTCACTCTCGGCCTGGACATCGGCGACGGCTACACGATCTATGACGTGCTGACCGGAGCGCACCCCATTGAGGCATCCATCTCCCACACGGACTACGGAGATATCCTCCCCTCGGACATCATGCTTTCCACCGCCGAGGTGGCCTTTACCGCGCCCCGCCGGGAATTCATGCTCTCCCAGCATCTGGACGCCGTCAAGGACCGGTATGACTTCATCATCATCGACACGCCTCCGGCCCTGAACATCCTGACCATCAACGCTTATGTGGCCTCCACCGGGCTCATCGTTCCCATGGAGGCGGAGGTGCTGAGTCTGGTGGGCGTCTCCCAGATTCAGGACACCATTGAAACCGTCCGCAAATCCTTCAACCCGGATCTGAAGGTCCTGGGCATTCTGCTGAACAAATATAACCAGCGCCTCACCCTCTCCCGGGAAATTCTGGACCTCGCCGAGGCAGTGGCTGAGCAGCTGGACAGCCGGGTTTTCCCCACCAGAGTCCGCCGGGGCGTGGACGTGGCCATGGCTCCCGCCCACGGACAGAGCGTGCTGACCTACCAGCCCCGCTGCAAAGCCGCCATGGACCTGCGGAAAATCGTGGACGCCGTGGCCGGTCCCCAGTTCCCCGCCCCCAGAAAACGCTGACCACCGATCAACAACAGTAAAGGAGTTTTCATTATGGCTTCCAGTAACAGCAGCAAAACCGCCCATGTCATGAACCTTCTCAGCAAAAACCGCGGCGGCGCTCCCGCCCCGGAGCCCGAAGCGCCGGCCGAGAAGACCAAACCCGCCGAGCCCGCCGAACAGGTCGAGACCGTTGAAAAGCCCTCCCCCGTGGCCCCTATCATCTCCTCCATCAATGCCGACGCCGCCGTCTCCAACCAGATCAAGGACGCCCTGGAAGCGGAGCTCACCGAGGATTCTCCGGCGCCCCCCCAGACCCCCCAGGAGAAGGCCGCCCCTCCCCGGCCGGCGGAGCCCGCTCCCCCCAGCGCCGAGGAGCTGATGGACCTGCCCCCCATCAGGCCCGCCGAGGAGCCGGCAAAAGTACCGGCAGAGACCCCCCCAGAGGCGCCGGCAGAGGAGTGCTATGTCAACGTGATGCAGCTCCTGGTGGAGGAAAAGGCGGAGAAGTACATGCAGATGTTCGGCGTCTGCTGCTGCGAGCGCTGCCAGCTGGACGTCAAGGCCTTTGCTCTGAACCACCTGCCCCCCAAGTACGTCTTCATGGGCCCTGACGAGCGGGTGCCCCGCCTGACGGTGTATGAGGCCCAATACAGCAGCGACATCACCGCTCAGCTGCTCAAGGCCTGCACCATCGTCCACGAAACGCCCCACCACACCCGTCCGTCCCTCTGAGGGCCAGGCACGCCGGTCTGTCCGGAATCCCGCCGCCGCGGAATCCCCGGGGCGGCGGGCACGGTGCGCCTTGAGAATCATATGCCGGTTTTCCGGTGCGCTGACTCTGGCAAAAAAGGTTCGACACGTTTCTGTGCCGAACCTTTTTCTTTCTTTATCAGCCCTTCCGGCACCGTTCCGCTTCGGAGCCGGGGGATTATTCCTTCCCCTCATCCTCCGGCACCTGGTCCTGATAGGCGTGGGTCAGCTGATCCCAAAGCACGCCCACATTCTCCATGCAGTTGAAGTAGATGGTGGTCAGCAGCTGGTTGGGGATGCCCAGCTCCTCTGCCATGCGGTTAATCCCGTCCCAATCGGCGTTTTCATAGCTCAGCACCAGCTTGTAGAGCATGCCGCAGCGGCCCTCGCCCCGCACCAGGCCGTTTTTCACCTCGTCGGCCACCGGCAGCTCCTCCAGAATCTCCTCCAGCGGCGCATCTACCAGATAGTTCAAGGTGGAGAACATGCCCATCAAATAGGCCTCGGACCGGGAGATGGGCATATTTTCGGCGTGCTTCATCAGCTCACTGCAAAAATGGGCCCGCATAAAGGATTTCTTCAGGAATTCCTCCGTGCCGGGGTCGTCGTTCTCGCCGCTGTTGGCGGCACTGAGGAGGTAAACCCACTGCCGCAGCTGCCCCAGGCCCAGGGTCATGATGGCCTGGTTGATGGTGGTGGCCCGATGCCGCAGGGCGAAGAACACGGAGTTGGCCATTTTCAGCAGGTTATAGCTGAGACTGGCGTCCATGGAAATCAGCTGCTCAATCTCGTCCACATCCGGCTCGTCCCGGGTCAGCGCCACCATCAGGCGGAAAAAGTTGCTCTGGAGATAGGCGCTGCTGTGAACCTTGGTGGTAATCTTCTCGGCCACATAGGGCCCCTCCACCGCGTCGGCGTTGAGAGAAATGGCCTTTTGGTACTGTTCTGCCGTCTCAATATGGGAGATGATGCACTTTTTGTTCATGCTGTGGGCCACTTCCACTGTGTTCCGGATGGTAACGTCCGTGGCATTTTTTGCATTCAGCTTGATGTACTCAATGCTGTCCAGCAAAGCCAGATACCGGGGGGCGAACTGGAACTCGTTGACGGCAATCTTATACCCCTCCTTGGCATACTGGTCCACGAAGTGCATGGACAGGGGGTGGATAATCACGCTGTCGTCAATTTGAATGACCAGCTCCGACTTGTCAAACAGCCTGGGCGTTTTCTTCATCAGCAGCATGGTGGTGAAGGTCATGAAGTTCAAGGATCCCTTCAGCGTCGTTGTGCTGTTCTGCGTCAAAAAGCTGTAGACCGTATCCGCAGAAGCGAACTCATTGGCCGGGCTGTTGCTGTCCGAGCTGAACGCCTGATTCTCGCCATGGTATACGATCTCATATCCCAGGATTTTTCCAGAGGTATCCTTGATCGGCTGCCTTACAATATATTTGCTGCTCATGGTGTTCCTCCCGCTTTTACTTGCTGTGCTTCTCTTCCAGCAGGTGATCGATCACCTGCACCAGATGTCCGATTTCCGGCTTGCTCATCTGCTCGTCGGCGCCCAGCTCCTTGCCCTTTTGGCGCATCTCCTCCGTAATCAGAGACGAGAAGATAATCAGCGGCAGATGCTTCAGCTCCTTGTCGTCCTTAATCAGCTTCGTCAGCCGGTGTCCGTCCATCTGAGGCATCTCGATATCCGTAATCACCAGGGACACGTAATCTTCCAGATTTTTCTTACCCCTGACTTCATTTAGGTAGTTCCAGAGCGCCTGACCGTCGGGGAACATCCTGGTATTGACATAGCCGGATTTGTGGAGGGCCTCCTCAATCATCTTGCTGAGCAGCACGGAGTCCTCCGCCACCACAATGGCGGCGTCGCTCCGCTCCCGGTGGCCCAGACGCTCGATCTCGGACATCTGAATGGTGGTCTCCGGGGCAATCTCCGCCACAATCTTCTCAAAGTCAAGAATGGTCACCAGGTCCTCGCCGCACTGGGCAATTCCGGTGGCGATGCCCTCGTTTCCTCCGGCTACGGTCTTGTCGGGCTTCTGGATGCTCTTCCAGGAAATGCGGCTGATGCCGACTACCGTGTGGACACGGAAGGCAATATTCATCTTATTAAAATTGGTGACGATGAACAGATCCTTGGGCTTTTTCTCCCCGGGCTCCGACAGCAGGTACTGGGGCAGATCCACCACTGTGATGACCTGATCCCGGGGCTTGAAAATCCCCTCCACCGCCGGATGGGCGTGAGGCATGGGCTTCACCGGCTGGGAAACCAGAATCTCCTTGACCTTCGCCACATTGATTCCATACAGGCTGTCATTGATGGTAAACTCCATGACCTCGATCTCATTCGTACCGGATTCCAGCAGGATGCCCCGCTTGTCCTCTGCCAGCATATTCCGCACACTCCTTTCAAAGGTTGTCTCTTAAATAATCAGCTCTTTCCTGCCGTAACAGCGGACGCAGCCCAAGCCGGTGGCCGGGTCGAACAGCAGCGTCCGGGCCACGGAACCGCCCACGTCCTCCTTCAAGAGCTGGATGCCCTCTTTTTTCAGGTTCAAATGCACACTCTCAATATTGCGCTGTCCGATATTGCCAAGGTTTCCGCCGCTGAGCTCGAACATTTTGGCCCCGCCGGCAATCTTGGCGGTGATCCGTGCGCGGGAGGCGCCTTTCGACTCCATCAGGCGCAAAGTCTCGCGGAGTCCGGTATCCGCATATTTAAATGTGTTTTTTCTTCCGGGCTCCATATTCAGCGGCAGCATAATGTGAACCATTGCAGCCAGTTTGATACGCTGATCGTACAGACAAATCCCAATGCAGGAGCCCAGGGCGTAGGTAATCAGCATACCGCTGTCCTTCGCCATTTTCATGTCCGCAATTCCGATCGTGATTTTATTCTCCACTGTCAACGCCCAGCTTCCTTAGCAAAAAGTTCAATGAACGGATATCCGGCGACAGCAGCAGCCGGCAGGGAATCTGCTTTCCGTTGCACACGAAGTCTCCGCCGATGGTCATGATATAGTCGGACTGCCCGCCGTACATCGCCATGGGCACCGCCATAATAGCGCCCTGCATATCCACGGTAAAGGCCGGAACTGACAGGTCGATGTCGATGCCCGCAAGGCCCGTGAGGGCATTGATAAAGGTGGAAATCATGATGTTGCCCACCTCTGTCAGGGCGGAGCGCTCCATATCCCGAATCTGCTCATAGCTCTCCACCTGCTCATTCAGCATGCTTTCCGCCACCAGCTTCACAAAGTCCAGCTGCTGGACGGACAGCATAATGCCGCTGAGCTGATTGCTCATGCCCACCAGCACGCCGGCGGTAATTTCCTCCGGTCCGCCGATCCACTCAATGGCCTCGTTATAGCCCATGATGCGGACCTCCGGCTGCTGGATGCGCACCGGCTTTCCGATCAGGGAGGACAGCGACGTGGCCGCGTTCCCGGTGCCGATGCTGCCAATCTCCTTCAGGGTATCCAGCTCCAGAGAGGACAGCTCGTTATAGTTCTTAATGTTCATGACATCCCTCCCTTTTAACTGCGCAGGCCGTTGATGGTGGACTCCACCTCGTCGGAGGTCTGCACCATCTTCAGCGCCAGTCCGTAGGCCCGCTGGGCCTCAATTACCTTGGTATACTCCTCCGCCAGGTCCGCGTTGGACATCTCCAGCAGACCCTGCACCGCCTTGGCGGCGCTGCGGCGCATACCGCCGTTTTTGTCCACGGCGATGAACCGGGTCCCGTCCACGTGCTGCATGCCGCTGTAGTTGATATAGTCGAACACGCCCACCGGCTGCGCCTCCTCCCGCTGGGAGGGGTCCACCTCAATCATGCCGCCGGTCTCGCCGAGGGCAAAGCGCCCCTCGTTGTCGGAGAGATAATAAATCCGTTCCATCTCCGGCTGCCCGTACTGGTCCACCTGTCCGTTGGGACGCATCAGCTCCGAGAGGCAGAAGGCGCCGTTCCGGGTCAGGGTCACCTCATTGGTGTTCAGATCCACCAGGGCGAAAAAGCCCTCTCCGTCAATCATGTAGTCCTGACTGCGGCCGGTATCCGCCACCGGACCCGGGGAAAAATCCGTATCCACCTGCCACAGGGCGGTGCCCACGCCGTAAGGGCGCATCTCAAAATCCGTGGCCTTGACATCATCGTACATCAGCGCGGCGAAACGTCCCTTCTGGGCCTTGTAGCCGTATGTATTGAGGTTGGCGATGTTGTTTCCCTGAACGCCCATGCGCTTTTGCTGCTGGTGGGCGCCGATGGCGCCGATGAAAAAGGATTGATTCATCTCTCAGACAGCCTCCTTACTGCATCCGTCCCACATCTGTGGCGGCCCGTGACATCAGCTGGTCGTACATCTTGGAAATCTGTGCGGCGCTCTGCAATGCCCTCTGGTAGGTAATCATCTCGGTCATCTGCTTCACAACGTCGCTGTTGGAGCGCTCCAGATAGCCGCCCCAGATCTCGCAATCCTGGCTGAGCTCCGCGCCCTCGCCCTCAAAGAGCCCCCGGTCCGTGTGAACGAGAGTGCCGTTGTCCTCAAAGCTGTAGATTCCCAGCCGGCCGATCAGGCCGCCCTCATTGTAAAAGATCTGCCCCTGCTTGTCGCAGTTGATCTTGTCGGTTCCCAGGTAAATGGGGTTCTGGTCCGGGCCCAGAACCTGGCCGAAGCCCGGCAGGCAGAGATAGCCGTCGTCATCCAGGGTAAAGTTGCCCATTCTCGTATAGTGCACCTCGCCGTCGGGATTCTGCACGGCGAAAAAGCCGTCGCCCACGATGCCGAAATCCAGGCTCAGCCCCGTGGGCTCCATGGTGCCCTGGGTATAGTCGGTATAAATTTCGCTGGTGGCCCGGATATAGCTCTGCCGGCCGATTTCCTGGCCCTCGCTGAAATTGGTGCCCACCCGGGCATACATCACATCGTCGAAGGTGGTCGCGGTGTAGCGGTCCTGCTTATAGCCTGCGGTTGAGACGTTCACCAGGTTATTGGCCACCACATTCAGGTTGCTCTGGTGGGTCAGCATGGCAGAGGTCAGATTGTAAAAGCCCTTGAACATATGATTACCCCTTTTTCTTCCTGGTTTGATTTTCCGCGGCCCCGTTGAGATAGGCCTCCATATGAACACGCAGCTTCTGGAGCGCCCGGGTGTGAATCTGGGAAATACGGGGCTCGCTGAGCTCCATCACCTGCGCGATCTCCTTCAGGTGCAGATTTTTTTCGTAGTAAAGGGAAAGGACGATCTGCTCGTTCTTCCTCAGCTGGGAAATTCCCTGGGCCAGGGCCCGCTGGGTCTCCCGCTCCTGGAGCATCGCCTCCGGCTGGCCCTGGGTGTCCCCCGAGGGGACCTCCAGCTGATAGCCGGTGGTTTCCCGGGTGTCCATCAGCACATCCAGGGAGAGCACATTGCTCAGGGCAATGTTGGCGGCGTCCTTCTGATAGCGCTCCGGCGTCACGCCCAGGCGCTCCGCAATCTCGGCGTCGGTGGGATACCGCCCCAGGGAGGCGGAGAGCTCTGAAACGGCCAGGTCAATCTCCTTGGCCCGCTTCCGGACATTCCGGGGCATCCAGTCCTGCTTCCGGGCCAGGTCGATGACCATTCCCCGGACGCGCTTGGAAACGTAGGTTTCAAACTTCACGCCTTTGTCCGGGTCGAACTTGTCGATGGAGCCCAGCAGGGTCAGGATGCCCTCGTTGATGATGTCGTCAATCTGGGCAAAGCTGCTGTAAACCCCCCGAATCTGCATGGCGGCGCTTTTAATCAGGCCCTCGTACCGGAGGACCAGCGGCCATTTCAGACTCTCGTCCCCCGTCTCCTTATAGAGCCGCAGCAGATCCTGGGTTTCCATCTCCTCAATTTCCCGCTCGGTATAGGCGGCCGTCACCCCCTTGTTCATGTGCCCACCGCCCTTCTCTCGGGACGGGCCTCCAGGGTGATGTTGCCGATGGCCTGAATCTGAACGGCGTTGGTAATCTCATTGAAGGAAAGCACATATACGCTGGGGAAGAACTGGGTAATCATCTTGGCGAAGTAGCCCCGGATGACCTGGCTCACCAGAATCACCGGCGTCTGAGAGAGATCGTTGAACTTTTTGATCTGGGCGGAAAGCTGAGAGACAATCTGCTGCATCAGCTCCGGACCCATAGCCAGGTAAACGCCCTGCTCGTTCCGGGTCAGAGAAGCGATGATCTTCTTCTCCACCTCGGCGTCCAAGGTGACCACACGCAGCTGACCGTCCTCGCAGAAGCGGCGGGTGATGGTCCGGGCCAGAGCGCCCCGGACCTGCTCTGTAGCGGAGTCGACGTCCCGGCCCTGCCCCAGGGCGTCGGCCAGGGTCTCCACAATGGTGGCCAGATCCTTGATGGGCACGCCCTCCTTCAGCAGGTTTCGCAGAACCTTTTCCAGAACGGAATAGGAGATGATGTTGGGAATGGCCTCCTCCACCAGCTCAGGAGCGCTGCGCTTCAGGTTATCCACCAGCTGGATGGTCTCCGTCCGGCCCAGCATCTCATAGGCGTATTTCTTCACCGTCTCAGACAGGTGGGTCAGCATGACGGACAGGGGGTCGATGACGTTGTAGCCGTAAATCTCCGCCATTTCCTTGTTCTCCGGCAGAATCCACCGGGAGGGGATGCCGTAGGCGGGCTCGATGGTCTCGATGCCGTCGATTTCCCCCAGGGGATTGGCGGGCTCCAGCGCCAGGTAGTAGTCCACCAGGATCTCGCCCCGAGCCACCTCCTCGCCCCGAATCCGGATGACATACTGGTTGGTCCCCAGAGACGAAGCGTCGTGCAGGCGGATGGAGGGAAAGACGAAGCCCATATCCTGAGCATACTGCCGGCGGAAAATGACAATGCGGCTGATGAGCTTTCCGCCGTGGCTCTCGTCCACCATGGGGATCAGGCTGTATCCAAATTCCATTTCGATGGGCTCCACCGAAAGGAGATTGTAAACGTTGTTGATATCCTTGTAGTAATCGGTTTCGCTGGGCGCCGCCGTTTCCGCTGCGGCTGCCTGCTGCTCCGTGGCCGCGGCAGCGGCGGCCTCCTCGGCCTTTTCCTGTTCCAGCCGGCGGCTGATGAACCAGCCGCCCCCCAGCAGCACGCCGCCGCCCACAAACAGGGCCAGATGAGGCGTGTTGGGGATCATCGCCAGGAAAATCAGAATCACGCCGGTGGTCATAATGGCCCGGGGCTGTGCCTTGAACTGGGAGACGACGTCCTTGTTCAGGCTGCCTTCGGAGACGGACCGGGTGACAATCATGCCGGTGGCCGTGGAAATCATCAGCGCCGGCAGCTGGGACACCAGGCCGTCACCGATGGTGACGATGGAATAGCGGGAAATCACGTCGGAAAAGGTGCCCCCGTTCATCAGTATGCCGATCAGCACGCCGCCGATAAAATTCAGCATGGTGATGATGAGGGACATCACCGCGTCGCCCTTGACGATTTTGGTGGCGCCGTCCATAGCGCCGTAGAAATCAGCTTCCTTTTGAATCTTATTCCGCCGGTCCCGGGCTCCCTGCTCGTCGATAAGGCCGGAGGAGAGGTCGGCGTCAATGGCCATCTGCTTGCCGGGCATGGCGTCCAGCGTGAACCGGGCCGCCACCTCGGCCACACGCTCGGCGCCCTTGGTGATGACGATGAACTGCACCAGCACAATGATGAGGAAAATCAGCACGCCGATGACGATGTTTCCGCTGGTAATCAGGTTTCCGAAATTCTGGATGACCTCGCCGGCATAGCCGTGCTGGAGAATCTGCCGGGTGGTGGACACGTTCAGTCCCAATCGGAACAGCGTGGTAATCAGCAGCAGGGATGGGAAAATGGAGAATTCCAAAGCGTCGGAGATGTTCATGGTAATCATCAGAATCATGACTGACAGTCCGATATTGATGACCAGCAGAAAGTCCAGCATCGCAGGGTGCAGCGGGATGATCAAAAACAGAACGATGACCACGACACCCAGGGATATTGCGTTGTCCATAATCCGTTTCATCCGTCGCTCACCTCCCGTCCTTCAGTTCCTTTCCGCCCTTCCCCTCCAGAGAAAACGGCTCTCTTATTTATGCGGCTTTGTGATCTGGTCCTTTCCGTTCAGGCGGAAGATGTAGACCAGCACCTCCGCCACCGCATTATAGAGTGTGGGCGGAATCTCCTGATCCACCTCTGTCTCCGCATACAGGGCCCGGGCCAGAGGCACGTTTTCAATCACGGCCACCTGATTGGCCTCCGCCACGCTGACAATCCGCAGCGCCAGGGAGTCCTGGCCCTTCGCCAGAACGATGGGGGCGTTATCCTGCTCGGGCTTATAGCGCAAAGCCACGGCAAAATGAGTGGGGTTCCGGATAACCACGTCGGCCTGAGGCACCTGCTGCATCATGCGGCTCTGGGCCCGGCGGCGCTGCATCTCTTTAATCTTCCCCTTGATCTGAGGGTCGCCCTCCATCTGCTTGTATTCTTCTTTAATTTCCTGTTTGCTCATGCGGATCTGCCGCTCATAATCCCACCACTGGTAGAGAAAATCCGCGGCGGCCAGAGCGATAAAGGCAATGGCGATCCGCACTACCATGCCCATACTCTCCTCGAAGAGGTGGCCGCAGGCCGCCCTGATATCCACATAGAGATACCGGGCGCTCTCGTGAAACATCCCCATGAGGCTCAGATAGATGATGACCATGAGGACGGTTATTTTCAAAATGCCCTTCAGGGCGTTGATTACGCTTTTGAGGGAAAACAGCCGCTTGAACCCCTCCAGGGGATTGAGCCGGCTGAACTTGGGCCGCAGCAGCTCGCCGCTGACCAGCAGACGGGTCTGGGCAAAGGTGGCCGTAATGGCGCACAGCGCCGTAATCAGAGTGATGGGCAGCACGGTCTTTCCCATCAGCAGCATCCCCTGAAGCATCAATTCCCACAGGATGCTGCCAAGGTCCCCGGCCGGCGCAGCGGCACACTCCAGAATGCAAAAGCGCATGAAGGCGGTCAGCTCCTCAGCGATGTTCCCCGCCAGCAGCCAGAAGCTCATGAAGGAGCCCAGAAGCGTCGCTACGGCAACGGCGTCCTGACTGAGGAAGACGTTGCCCTTCTTCCGTTCGTCTCTTCGCTTTTTTGGCGTTGCCTTTTCGGTTTTGGAGCCCTCGGCCATGCTTCATCCCCCCTTTCCCGGCCTCAGCCGGTCATGGCCAGGATTGCGGCCATGTCGTTCAGCATCTCCCGCTCCAGAGTCAGCAGGTATTCGCTGAACGGCACAATCAGCGCCAGCAGCAGCGCCAGTCCGATGATGACCTTCAGCTCAATGTTGATGGAGAACACATTGATCTGGGGAATGACCTTCATCAAAACACCCATGCCCATCTGTCCAATCATCTCCGCCGCCAGAATGGGCATGCAGAGCTTCACCGCCAGCACCGTGCACTCCGCGAACAGCATCAGCATGGCGTCCGCCACATCAGGGCCGAAGGAGACCCCGCCGTAGCCCACCACCTCGCTGGATGTGAGCATCATCCGCAGCAGGGTATGATGTCCGTTGCCCGCGAAAAACAGCAGCGTCATCAGCGTATTCAGCAGCACGCCGGTGACGGACATGTTGGACTGAGAGCCGGAGTCGTAAATCTGGCTCATGGTCATGCCCATCTGGGTGTCGATGGTGTGTCCCGCCAGCTGGGGAATATAAAAGAAAAAACTCACCACCATGCCCAGCACGAAGCCCAAGGCCAGCTCCAGCAGGACGGCGGCCGCGAAGGCCGGCAGTCCCACCGGCTCGGGGACCTCTCCGCCTGTGACGGAGTAGGTAAACGCCGACATCACCAGTATAAAACCGGCCCGGAAGGTCCCCGGAATGTTCTGCCTTCCCAACAGGGGATTGAACAGCACAAATCCGCTGGTGCGGGCTGTGATATAGAGAAACAGCGTCAGCGCGCCCATATCAATCATATGCCCGCCTCCGCTACACGGTCATCAGCGCGAAAATCTCCCGGGTGTACTCCTGAAGCGTATCCAGCATCCAGCCTCCGGCCAGCAGCAGCACCCCCACCACGATGACCACCTTCAGAATAAAGCCGATGGTCTGCTCGTGGATCTGGGTCACCGCCTGGAAAATGGCTACCACCACGCCGGCCAGCATACTCAGCACCAGCATGGGGCCTCCCAGCTTGATCACCACCCCCACGGCCTCCCGCAGGACGTCCGTCACCATCGTCGTATCCATGGCCCGCCCTCCTAGTTAAAGGTCCGCACCAGGGTGGAAAACAGCAGCTCCCAGCCGTTCAGACTCACGAACAGAAGCAGCTTGAAGGGCGCGGAAATCATGGACGGCGGCAGCATAATCATACCCATGGACATCAGGGTGCAGGACACCACAATGTCAATCAGCATAAAGGGAATATACAGCAGCAGTCCGTAGGTGAACGCCGTTTGCAGCTCACAGGTGACAAAGGCCGGCGCCAGCACCCGCAGGGGCACCTGCTCCGCCACCGTGGCGGTGTTCACCGGATCCGGCATCTCCACCTTCGCCAGGTCGCAGTACATCTCCAGGGTGTTCACCTTGGTGTTGCGGGCCATGAAGTCCTTCAGGGGCACCTCGGCCCGGCGGAAAAACTCCTCCTGGTCAATCTCCTCCGCAATATAGGGATCATAGGCCTCTGTCTTGATCTGGGAAAACACGGGGGACATGGTGAACAGCGTCAGAAACAGGGCCATTCCCACAAGAACCAGGTTGGGCGGAGTCTGCTGGGTGCCCATGGCCGTGCGGAGAAAGGAAAAGGAAATGATAAACCGGGTGAAGGAGGTCATCATCACCACGAGAGAGGGCAGGAGCGTTATCATCGTGGTGAGGAACAGGATCTCCAGCGCCTGCACGCTCTCGCCGTTTACATTGATTAACGCATCAGGCACCTGGGACTCACCTCCGCCCTTTCTGCTCCAGCATTTTCTGCAGCGCCTCCCGGAAGCCCGGCGTCCCGGTTCCGCTCCTGGTCTCCGGCGCTTCACGCCAGGCGGCGGCCTCCTCCTCTGTGAACTCCGCCAGGGCGGAGATATTCGCTCCGGTCACACCCAGAAGAAACCAGCGCCCTCCGGCCTGAACCAGAACCAGCTTCTGATCCCTGCCCAGGGCCAGCTGGCCCTGGATCTTCATGCTTCCTCCGGCCTGAAGGGGACCGAACCCGCCCCGGCCCGCCACAAAGCGTGTGAACCAGTAGGCCATTCCGATCACCACCAGAACGCTGGCCAGCAGCCACAAAAAGGAGACCACCGTAGTATCCCCCGGCATATTGTCAGGGATTCCCCAGAATCGTGCTGACAGTTTTTAACACGCGGTCCGGCTTGAAGGGCTTAACGATGAAGTCCTTGGCTCCGGAGCGCACCGCGTCCATAACCATGCTCTCCTGGCCCATGGCGGAGCACATGACCACGTTGGCCCCGCTGTCCTTGGCACGGATGGCCTTCAGCGCCTCCAGACCGTCCATGTTGGGCATGGTGATATCCATAATCACCAGATCCGGCCCAATCTCGCTGAACTTCTCCACAGCATCCGCGCCGTCCACGGCCTCATAGAGATCGGTGTAACCGTTTTTGCTCAAAGTGTCCTTGATCATTTTGCGCATGAACGCGGCGTCGTCCACCAGCAGGATTTTCTTACCCATAGTTGCATCCTTCCTTCTATCCTAGTCGTTTTCCGGATTTCTTGTTTGTTTAAATTTATTATATGAAAAGCACTGCGTCCTGTTGTTCGCCCAGGACCAGCGGCTTATTTCTTCGAAACAATCTCAATACCGGGCTTCTGCACAATCTCCGTGATACGGACGCCGAAGTTGTCGTCAATCACCACCACGTCGCCCCGGGCAATGCACTTGCCGTTGACAAACAGATCCACCTGGTCGCCGGCCAGCTTATCCAGCACCACCAGGGAACCCTTGGAGAACTCCAGAATATCCTGCACCTTCCTCTGGGTCCGGCCGATTTCCACGGTCACCTGGAGGGGAACCTCCATAATCAGATCCAGGTTCTGGGCCTGTTCCTCTCCCAGCGCGTCCAGCCCCTCCATCTCCTTCAGATGCGCGGGCTTGGTGTTGATCACCTTGGGCTGCGGCGGGGCCGCCGGAGCCGGAGCAGGGGCCGGTGCGTTCTGCGCCATGGCTGTGGTCATGGCGGACATCATGGCCGCCATCATAGTCCCCAGGTCTGCCACCGTCGCGGGCTGAGCCGCGCCGGACTGGGGCGCAGGGGCCGGTGCGGGAGCAGGCGCAGGGGTGGGAGCCGGGGCCGGCGTGGGAGCAGGCGCAGGGGCGGGGGCGCTTTCCGTCATGCCGCCCATCAGCCGCTCGATTTCCTCCTGGCTCAGCTTGCCGCCGCCATCGGAAGCAGGGGCCGGAGCAGGCGCGGGCGCGCTGTCCGTCATGCCGCCCATCAGCCGCTCAATCTCCTCCTGGCTCAGCTTGCCGCCGCCATCGGAAGCAGGCGCGGGAGCGGGGGCGGGAGCAGGGGCGCTGTCCGTCATGCCGCCCATCAGCCGCTCGATTTCCTCCTGGCTCAGCTTGCCGCCGTCGGAGGCAGGGGCGGGCGCGGGTTCGGGGACCGGAGCCGGGGCGGGCTCGGGAATCATGTCCTCGTCGCTCAGACCCAGTCCCTTCAGCAGCTCCTTGGCCAGGCGGACGCTCATAACGTTCATGAACTCGCTTTCCAGGGCCTCCTCAATCTTCAGGGAGAACTTCACAATTACGATGGTGTCCTCTCCCTGGGGCAGGCGGGTCTGCTTGAAGGTAGCCAGATCCTCCAGCTCGAAGGGCTCCGGCGTGGAGATATCCACCCGGTAACCCAGGAAATCGCTCATGGCGGTGGCCGCGGAGCCCATCATCTGGTTCATGACCTCGCAGGCGGCGCTGATGGTCAGCTCGTTCAGCTCAAATTCCTCGTCAGAGGTCTCCGTTCCCATCAGGATATCCACAATCACCCGGATATCACTGCGCTTGAGCAGCATGATGTTGCTGCCCGAGAGGCCCTCCACGTACCGGATTTCGATGCCCATGGCCGGTTCCAGAGAGCCCAGCACGAAGTCCGCCACATTGATGACCGAGACCTTCGGCGTCGTGATATCCACTCTGTGATCCAGCATGTTGGACACCGCTGTCGCAGAGGAGCCAAGGCTGATATTCATCATTTCCCCGAGGGCGTCAATCTCCATCGGGTTGAATAGTACTTTGTCCATTCTGTCTACTCGCTCCTTTGCTCTAGCTGATAACATACTTCATCTATTTTAACAGCCATATTCTTCTTATGGGTTCCCATGCGGCCCGTAAACCAATGATAGCCGCCGATCTCCAAAAATACGGGGGATTCCTTGGAGTGCCCCAGATCAATGACGTCTCCCACATTCAAATGGAACACATCGCTGAGGGAAAGCTGTGTGCTCCCCAGCTCCGCCACAATCTCCAGGCTGGAATCCCGCAGACTGTCGAAAATCTCGTCGGATTTATCCTCCGCAGCCACACGCCGCAGGGGGCTCTCCCGGCTGATCTCCGTGAAGACGTTGCTCAGCATCTCTCCCGGCAGACAGATGCTCATGCGGCCTGAGAGATTGGTAAACTGCAGTTTCAGGTCCACAATCACCACCGTCTCATCCAGACCGATGATGGGGTTCAGCGTGGGATTGACCTCCGTCCGGGTGTACTCGAAATGGATGGGCGCGTAGCTCTCCCAGCTGGAGTCCATCACCTTGATGATGTCCTGCACCAGGTTGTCATAGAGCTTGAGCTCCAGGTCCGTATAGCTGTACTCCAGAAGGTTGTCGTCCACAGCGCCCTCGCCGCCCAGCATCCGGTCCATCATGCTCAGGGCCGTGCTGGTGGAGAGATAAATCGCCACAGGCGTGTCGTCTTCCTTCTCCTTGATGTGCACCTGCACCAGCGCCAGCACGTCGCCCTCCATCAGGGCGTTGGAAAACTCAAAGTACCGCTGTTCCTCGATGCTCTCCACCGTAATCTCGCAGTTCGCGCGGAGCCGCGCGTTCAGCCTCGAGCCAATGACACGGGAATAGTTGTCATAAATGCCGTTGAGCATCTTGATTCGGTCTTTGGTAAATTTCCGCGGACTGCTGAAGTCGTATTTTTGATATTTCTTTTCCGGCGCTGCAGATTTGCTCTCCTGGTTTTCCCCGCTCCGTACGGAGTTCAGCAAAGCGTCAATCTGAGCTTGTGATAATACATCTGCCATGAGATCCCCCTAACCCGCCCTGCGGTGAATCTAGAAGCCCTGCCGCGCACGCGGATTTAAATACACGGCAGCCAACTGCGGCCGCTTTTACATACCAATTTCTAAAATGCCGTCCTCGATCTCCTGCTCAATATTCCGGCCGCTGATAATCATTTCCACCCGGCGGTTCCTCGCCCGGTTTTCCGGCGTGTCGTTGGGCACCACCGGCCGCCACTGGCCGATGCCCTCGCTGACCAGCCGGGCAGGGTCCACGGAGCTGTGCTGCTGAATGAAGATCACCACATTGGTGGCGCGGTTGCTGGCCAGCGTCCTGTCCACCACCACCCGGTTGGGCCGGTTGGCGCTGGCCTGGGCGGTGTGGCCCAGAACCCGCACCTCGTCGATGGAACCCGACACGCTGCTGAGCATATCGCTGACGCTTTGCAGCACCGGCTCGCTCTCCGGCTTCAGCACTGCGCTCTCACCGTCAAAAAACACCGTCTGGTTGAAGGAGATGAAGACCTTGCCTCCATCCTTTTCCACAGAGATGGTCTGCTCGGAGTTCTGCTGCTGGACGTATTCCTGGAGCGCCTGAAACAGCATCTCGATATCCTCGTCCACCTGCTCCTGCATCTCCATCATGCCGGCGCTGTCCCCGGGGTCGGAGCTGGGGCCTGTGGTGTTGCCCTCCTTGACCTCCCGGATGGTCTGGTCCGCCAGAGGGTTGAAGCTCATGACGATGGCCTTCCAGTTATCCTCGCTGATGCTGGACATGGAATACAGCAGCACGAAGAAGCACAGCAGCAGCGTCACCATGTCGCCGTATGTATCCATCCAGTTTGCGCCGCCGCCTCCGCTTCTTTTTTTCTTGATGGCCAAAACCGCTCACCGGTCCTTTCTGTCAAAACCCATTGCTTCCCGCTCAGGCGCCTTCGCCGCCCATTTCCCTCTGCTTCTGGGACATGTAGGTCAAAAGACGCTCCCGCAGGGCCTTGGGGTTCTCGCCGGCCTGAATGGCCATGACGCCCTCCACGATGATCTGCTTGCAGAGGACCTCCTCGCTGTCCCGTCCCCGGAGCAGCTGGGCCACCGGTCCGAAAATCATGTGGGCCAGAATGCAGCCGTACAGGGTGGTAATCATGGCGGTGCCCATGCTGGTGCCCAGGGAGTCGGCTCCGCCGTCGCCGCTGAGGTTCATGGACATCAGCATGTTGATGAGGCCCACCAGCGTACCCACCATGCCGAAGGCCGGCGCCACGCTGGAAGCCTTGTCATACAGCGCCGCGGCGTCCTCGTGCCGGGCGGACATGCACTCGATGTCGTTTTCCAAAATACCCCGGACCTTATCCTGGTCGTTGGCGTCCACAATCAGCATAATCGCCTGCTTGAAGAAGGGGTCGGTCTGCTCGTTGGCCTTTTCCTCCAGGGACAGCAGTCCGTTCTTCCGGGCAATCTGGGCCAGCTCCACCAGCTGGTCGATATAGCCGGCGGGGTCAAACAGCTTGTTGTTCAGGATAATCTTGATGTGCTTCGGGATGGCCTTCAGCGTGGAGCCGGGAAAGCTGGCCACAACGATGAAGATCGTACACCCGATGGTGATGAAGATGGACGCCGCATCGAAGAAGTTCCAGAGGTTGGACAGCTGGAACGTAATCGGGGGCTTTCCCGCCGCTTTGGGGCCGATGTTGATGCCCATGACGCAGCCCAGGAGGAACACGCCGAAGGCGCCTGCAACACCAATGATATAGTTAATATTCATGAAACAGATTTCACTCCTTCAGCCGGGACCTCTCCCCGGCCCGCGCAATTTCTATCTATATGCTCAACGCTTGTCCGATACGACAATCTCACGGTGAATGTCCTGAACCTTGGCGTTGTATTCCGCGATTTTATGAATAATTTCCTCCACGCTCTCCCGCACCAGGTAATAGTCGTGGTTCATCATGGTAATTTTAGACTCGGGAATGCACTCAATGTGCTCAATCTGCAGGTGGTTTACCAGAAATTTTTCATGATTCCTCTTTGTCAGCAAAATCATATACAAACCGCCTTTCCATACGTTTCCTGCCCTCGGTATTGTGCCGTCCTCATGTCCGGCGTTCCGCCCCTCCTTCTTCGGTGTGCCGCCGGCTCTTTTCTTCCTGGCTGCTTCAGAGCGGTTTTCTCTCTGTGTCCGGCGCGGTGCGCCGGAGCGGCGTCCGCTCCGGCGGTCCCGCCGCCCTGATCTTCTATTATAGCACTTAACGCTTCATGTTGACAAGCTCTTCCAGCATGGAATCTGTCACAGTGATAATTCTTGTGTTGGCCTGATAGCCTCTCTGGGTGGTAATCAGATCGGAAATCTCGGTGGCCAGGTCCACGTTGGGAGCCTCCAGGAAGCCGGTCATCAGCTTGGTATCGCCGGCGCTGGTAACCTCGGAGTTGGCGGGAAGCACCGGTCCCTCGTCTCCTCCCTGGTTGTTGTCTCCGGTTGTCCGGTACAGGCTTCCGTTGACGTTAAAAATTCCCAGCTGCTGGTTCACGCCGCCCAGCATGGAGATCGTCAGATCGCCCGCGCCGGCTCCGGCCTGATAGTAGGAATTTCCCTTGTGGCTGACGCCGTTGGGGTTGGTCACGTTACCGATGGCCAGATAGCCCACGGTGACGGGGATGCCGCCATCTTTTGTCGTTCCGGTAATGGCGCCGGTGGCTTTGTCAATCTCAATGCTCTCCAGCCGAGCCCAGGACAGGTCCACGGTGGAGGTGGTCTGGTCGGTGTCGTCGGCTCCGGTGGGGGCCTCATAGTTTTTCAGGGGGATGTCGTTGGTCACGGTGTCGGTTCCGCCGGCACCGCCCTGGTTGTTGTCGTCGGCGGGCTTGGTCACGGGGTACCGGATGGTATATTCAATCTTAAAGCCATCCTTCAGCTTGCCGTCGGCGCCGATAGCCTCGGACTTCTTCACCGGGTCGCCGATGATTTCCCCCTTTTCATCCACCTTATAATAGGCCTTTTCCATCAGAGGCAGGCGGATGGGCACCAGCTGGTCGCTGATATCGGGAGAGGTTTTGCCGTCGGCGCCGATAATCGCGCCGTCATTGGTGTTCATGAATCCGTAGACCACGCTGCCCGCGCCGTCCACCAGATAGCCGTCGGGGCCGAAGTAGAAGTCGCCCACCCGGGTGAGGTTCAGGCTCTTGAAGGTCTCGGGGTTCTGGGGGTCGATGTTGTTGGCAGTCTCTTTGTCACCCACCAGGAAGAAACCGTCGCCCGTCAGCGCCACGTCCGTGGGGTTGCCGGGGTTATAGCTGGAGGTGGACATATCCAGGTCGATGCTGCCGATCACGGAGCCATAGCCGATCTGGGAGGGGTTCATGCCGCCCACAACGTCACTGCCGTTGGATCCGCTGCTGTACATGCTGTATACCGTGTCCCGGAACACCGTGCGGTGGGTTTTATAGCCCGCGGTGTTCACGTTGGCCACGTTGTTTCCGATCACGCTGAGCTTCTGCATATGGGTTTTCAGACCCGCGATAGAAGCGTACATTGCTCCAGTCATAGGATTTTCTTGTCTCCTTTCGATTTTGGCGCCGCCTGGGCCCCGTCAGTCGGGCGGGGCCCAATAGCCTCCGAAAACCGGTCCTGCCATCTGTGTCTCACAGGAATACGGCGCCGTCGATGTTGGTAAATACGCTGTCTTTCATCTCATCTTGAGTAATGGCCGTAATCACTCTGCCATGGGGTACGTTGATGATGAACGCCTTTTCCGTGTCCATCGCCAGAATATTGGTGGCCCCTTTGGCCTGGGCCCGCACCATGCTGCCCTTAATCTGGTCGATCAGGCTGGGCGTAATCTCAATGCCCCGTTCCTCGGCCCGGGTGATGGCATGCTTGGAAAACTGAACGCCTTCCTGGCTCAGCTCCTGCTGGAGTATGGCGCCGAAGCCGGCTCCCTGAACCGCCCCTCGCGCCGCCGCGGTCTGCTGGACCGCCGCCTGTCTGGATACGCGTTCGATCATCGTCTCTTCATCCCCTCTCAGGCCTCAGGGTCTGTGGGAGCGCCGTTCTCACCGTTGTAGTCCCCGTTCTCCGTGCCGTCAGCGGCAGGCGGTTCCGTGTTCTCAGGGGGGTCCACCGGGTCCGTGCCGTCGGGCTTTTCTACGTCCTCGGTTCCGTCTCCCTCTCCGGGGCCTTCCACGTCACCGGTTCCGTCGCCCTCTCCGGGCTTCTCCACGCCATCGGTCTTGTCGTCCTCGTCGGGCTTCTCGGTCTCCTCAGGCTTCGCCGGCAGACGGCCCACGGCCATGATTTCGTTCATGTAGTAGTACTCGTCATTGACAAATACCACCTGCTCGCCGTTCTTGGTGCCGGTGCCCTGCACAACGCCCACCAGCTCCTGAAGATTGCCCTCGCTGTCATACTTGCCCACGGTAATCTCCTTGCCCACCAGAGATGCGGCATAGGACATGATGGAGGCGTCGGTCACGTTGGCCAGGGCTTCCACCATCTGCATCTGAATCATCTGGTTCAGCATGTCGGAGGTGTCCACGGACTGGTCAATGCCCTGATTGGTCAGCTCCGTAATCATCAGCGTCAGGAAATCGGTCATGTCCAGGTCCATGTTGGACCCCTTCTTCTCAACCTTGATGCCCTTGGGAACGGATCCCGAAACACCGCCCAGTACCTTGTCGAGGTCAGCCATGTAATCGCTCATTGTCTCACTTCCTTCTGTCTAAAATTCTGCTGCTCCTGTTTCTCTGAGCCTCAGTCCTCCTCGCCGGGAATCAGGCCCAGTCTGAGCTGCTGGAGGAAATCCTCCCCGCTGTTGGCCTGCCGGCCCTGACGGCGCTCCTGCTGGCGCTGCCCGTCATGTCCCTGACGGCCGTCGTAGAAATTCTGCTGCTGGCTCTCCTGCTGTCTGGGAACCTCCACGCGGACCTCCTGCTGGTTCTCCCGGCTCAGCAGCGCCTCCAGTCCGGACACGCTCTTTTCCAGAAGGCCCTGGGTCCGGTGATTCTCAGCGTGCAGCTGCACCACCAGGCCGCCGTCCTCCTTCCAGGTCATCTCCACGGTCACCTTGCCCAGATTCTCCGGGGTCAGGGTCACCTCCACGCGGGTCTCACCCTTCTGGAGCGCCTCCGTCAGCTTCGGAGCAATCTGCTCCTCCACCGGCGTCTCCGGCTTTTCCGCCTTGGGGGCCTCGCCCACCTTCACGGGGGCCGCTTCCACCTCGCCGAACACAGTGGTCTCCGCCGGGGCTTCCTCAGGCGTCTCGGAATCGGTCTCATTCTGAGGCGTGCCGGTCTCCACCGTCTTCACCTTCAGCTCCGCAGCGGGGGCCTCGGGGGCTTCCTCCACTGTCTCCGGAGCCTCTGCCGTCCGGGTCTCCTGCTCCTCAGCCAGCTGGGGCGCCAGGGCGCCAAGCTCCTCCGGGTTCTGCACGGTCTCCGCGTCCGCCTGCATCAGGGTCACACCCTGCTGAGGTCCCTCCTGGTTATCCGGGCAGACCACAGGCGCCAGACCCTCCACAGAGGAATCTGCCGGCATCTGAGGCATCTCCTGGGCGGTGTCGTCCACAATCGGGTTCTGCAGCATGGCCACCATGGCCGCCAGACTCATGCGCTTCTCCAGCTCCTTGAGGTCCTCCTGGGTGACAGCGGTCTCGGTCTCCTGGGGCTGCTGCACGGCGTTTTCCGTGCTCTCCGCAGTCTCCTGCTGGGCAGCGGCGGGGTCCTTGGCATTCTGCTTCTGGTCCATCAGCTTCTGAAACGGGTCCCCTTCTCCGCTCTTGGACGGCGTACCGGTCCGCTCCGCGGAGGTCTTCACAGACGCCATCAGCGCGTTATAAATCAAATCCATCCTTCCATTCACCTCCTTTTCCCATGAAATCATTTATTTCCAAACGGCAGTTTGACCCGCCGGATTGGACTTTTTTTGTTTCCCGCAGGCCCTGGGGAGGGCGCTTCTTCGGGAAATCCCTGGAAAAAACCGGCGCAAGGGTCTCACGCGCCCACGGCGGCGTTGACCCGGGCTGCGCTGATGAACTCGTCGATAAACTGCTCCTCGCTCTTGGCCTCCGCCTTGTGATAGGCGTCCAGCCGCTTTTCCCGAAGCTTCTCGATGGAGGAGGTCTCCTTTTTAGCCTCCACCACCTCTTCCCGCTTCTTTTCCGCCTGAATCCGCAGGCGCTCCAGCCGCTGGGTCTCCCGCTGAATCTCCATCTCCGCGGCCCGGAGGCCGTTCTGATACATCAGCGCGTCGGTCAGGGGCAGCCCCTCCCGGGCCCGCTCCTGGTACTCATCGTTATAGGCCCGGTACTGGGCCCAGAGACCTTCCAGCAGCTCTTCCTGATTCCGGACCCGGGCCAGAATCTCCGCGTGTTCCCCCTGGAGGGCATCCAGCACCTGCTGTTTATAGGACAGCACCGTGTCCAGGGCAAATTTAAACTTCTTCAACCGGCCTACACCTCACTGTAAAATGCTTCGCATCATGCCGACGCACTGGTCATAGCTGAAGGACTCCTTCACGTCCTGGGTCAAAAATCCGTTGACTGCGTCAATCTTTGACAGGGCGTAGTCCAGGTTCCGGTTGGTCCCCGGCTTGTAAGCGCCGATGGACACCAGATCCGCGTTTTTCTCATAAACGCTCAGGATATCCCGGATGCGGGAGGACAGCTGTCTGTGCTCCTGGGAGACAATCTCCGTCATCAGACGGGAAATGCTGGCGGATACGTCAATGGCCGGATAGTGGTTGCTGTTGGCCAGGGCCCGTGAGAGGACGATGTGTCCGTCCAGAATGCCCCGGACCGTGTCGGCAATGGGCTCGTTGGTATCGTCGCCCTCCACCAGCACCGTGTAGACGCCGGTGATGGACCCTTTATCAAAGTTGCCGCTGCGCTCCAGGAGCTTGGGCATCTCCGCGTACATGGAAGGGGTATATCCCCGGCTCACCGGCGGCTCACCGATGGCCAGGCCGATTTCCCGCTGGGCCATGGCGAAGCGGGTCAGGGAATCCATCATCAGCAGAACATCATATCCCTGATCCCGGAAATACTCAGCGATGCCCGTGGCCACGCTGGGACACTTCATCCGCAGCATGGCGGGCTGATCGCTGGTGGCCACCACCAGGATGGAGCGGCGCATTCCCTCCTCGCCCAGATCCTTCTGGACGAACTCCAGAACCTCCCGGCCCCGTTCGCCCACCAGGGCGATGACGTTGATATCCGCCTTGACATTTTTGGCAATCATGCCCATCAGCGTGGACTTGCCCACGCCGGAGCCCGCGAAAATCCCGATACGCTGGCCCTTGCCAATGGTAATCATGCTGTCTATGGCTTTGACTCCGAACTCCATCCGCTCCCGGATCGGGGGGCGCTGGAGAGGATTGACATAAGAACCGCTTACGCAGTAGGGCGTTCCGCCCTCAAAGGCCGGACCGCCGTCAATGGGCTGGCCCATGGCGTTGATGATGCGGCCCCGAAGGAACTCGCCCACCCGCAGAGTCAGCTGCCGACCGGTGTTGCGGACAAAATTTCCGGCTGAAATACCGTTCATATTGGAGTAGGGCATCAGGAGGATGTGGTCGTTCTTGAAGCCCACCACCTCCGCCGTCACCTGTCCGCCGGAATCGCCGTTGTAGATGCGGCAGATGTCGCCCACCGCCGCCCGGCCGCCGGAGGCCTCGATGGACATGCCGACGATATTCTCGATTTTTCCCGTCAGGCTGTAGGTCTCCGCGTTGTAGACCTGACGGGTCATCTGACGAAACATGCCCATATGTTCTCCTCACTGCGCCGTGCGCGGGTCAGCTGCCGCCGATGCCCCTTCCAAAGTTCAAGCTGCCGTCGAAGCCGGCGGAAGGGGCGTCGGCCAGCAGAGTCCGGATATTCTCAATCTGCGTGGCGGCGCTGGCGTCCACAATTTCGTCGGGCATCTCAATGATGCACGTGCCCGCCTCGTCGTCCGCCATGGGGATGATGCGCACCCGGTCGCTGAGGGCGGACAGGGCCGCCGTCAGGGCCTGGGGGATCTTGGTCAGGTGTTTCGCGTCGCACTCCGCAATATAGATATGCACCCATTCCCGGTGCTTTCTCTTGTCAATGGCTGTCTGAATCATCCGGCAGATGACCTCGGAGCTGCTTTTCAGACTGACGCAGACCACCTTTTCCGCAATGGCCAGGGCCAGGTCCCGCAGCTCTTCCACGTTATCCTCCAGCTGCCGGTCCAGGGCGGCGGAGGCCCGTTCCAGGAAGTCCGCCACCTGAGCCTCCAGGGCGGCGGCCTGCCGCTCCTGGGTCTGATGGCCCTCCTCCATGGCCTGGGCCACGCCCTGAATAACGCCCTCGGCCCTTCCGGCCTCCTGGCCGGACTGGCGGGCATTCTCATAGATTTCCTCTGCCCGAGCCATGGCCTCCGCCTGAGCCTTTTCCAGGATTTCCTCCGCCTGGCGCCGGGCATCCGCCACAATCTCCTCCGCCTGAATCCGGGCGAATTCAATGGGGTCCGGCTCCGGCTCCGGTTCCGGCTCAGGGGGCTGGGGCTCCGGAGCCTCCCTGGCCAGGCCGCGCATCTCCTGTTCCAGGGCCTCCGCCTCCGCCCCAAGGGGCTCGAAGCTGTCGTCCCGCCCCTCCTCCGGCAGCCCGGAGGCCTCGGGGAACTGATAGGGCTCGGCCTTGGGGCGGGAGAACGCTTTCCAGATACTAGGCAATGATATCGTCCTTTCCGCCCTTCAGGATGATGATTTCACCCTTCTCCTCCAGACCGCGGATGATGCCCACAATGCGCTGCTGGGCTTCTTCCACGTCCTTCATGCGGACATTGGAGGTGATTTCCAGGTCGTCCTTGATGCTCTGGGCCATGCGGCTGGACATGTTGGCGAAGAGCTTGTTTGCCACCTCCGCGTTGGCCACCTTGAGGGACAGCACCAGGTCTCTGGGGTCGCAGTCCCGGACGAAGCGCTGAACAGACCGGTCGTCCATGGTGATGATGTCCTCGAAGACAAACATCCGCTTGCGGATCTCGTCCGCCAGCTCCTGGTCCCGGTCGGCCAGACCGTCGAAGATGTTTTTCTCGCTGGTCCGGTCCAGGTTGTTCATCACGTCGGCCACATAGTCTATGCCGCCCACCTTGACATTGCTGCTTGTAATAATATTGGAGAACTTGTTCCGCATTTCCGCCTCCACGATTTTGATGGCCGTGGGGGAGACGCTTTCGATTTTGGCGATGCTCTCCACCACCTGAATCTGCTTCTTTTCCTCCAGCTGGGCAATCACGCCGGCAGCTTTGTCCGCGTCCACATAGCTGAGGACCACGGCAATGGTCTGGGGCCGCTCGTTGCACAGGGCGGAGAACAGGGATTTGATATCCGCCTTGTCCATGAAGGAGAATTCCCGGTTCTTCAGGGACTTGGTCACCTTGCCCAGCATGTCTGCCGCCGCCTGCTCGCCATAGGCCTTTTCCAGAACGGTTCTGGCGTACTCCAGACCGCCCTCGGTGACGGCCTTCTGGGTCAGGCAGCTCTGGTGGAACTCGATGAGGATTTCCTCGGTGACGCTGGAATCCAGGAAGCCCAGCTTTGCCACCTCCAGGGTGAGCTGCTCCACATCGTCGTCCTCCATGTACTTATAGAGGAGGGACGCCTTTTCCGCTCCCAGGGCGACGATGACTGCCGCCGCCTTCTGGGAGCCGCTGAGGGATTCCACGCCCGGGCCCTTCTTTTTGCCCTTGGCCTCCTTGGGGGCCGGCGCCTTCTGGGCGGTTTCCGCCGCTGCGGTCTCAGGCATTGTCGTCCCCTCCCTTCAGCCAGGACTTGATGATCTGTGCGGCAACCTCCGGGTTGTCGCTGGCGAACTGCCGGATTTCCTTGCGCAGCTCCATGCTCTTCTCGGTCTGGAGCGTCATCACGTCGGCGCCGGTCTGGGCTTCGCCCTCGCCCAGACCCGCCGCGGCCAGCAGCGCTTCCACGTCGTTCTCCTGGGCCGCCAGCTCCGCCTCCTGCTTCTTCCGCCGTTTGCGGCGCAGCAGCAGAATCACAACCAGCAGAATGATGAACAGCAGCAGGCCCGCGCCCGCGGCAATCCACACCCACATAAAGTTGTCGTCATCCTCGATGGGCACGCCGCCGGGTCCGGCCACGGTGGGATCGTAGAACTCCATGGCCACAACCGAAATCTTCTGGCCCAGAAGCTCCTCGCCGGTGTCCTCGTCCAGCTCGCCGGTAATGCCGGCCGCCCGGGCCACCAGCGTGCGGATCTCCTCCACGTCCAGAGGCCCGGAGAGCACTCTGGAGTTGATGGTCACGCCTACGGAGCAGTCCGTAATCCTGCCCGCGTCGTTGTAAATCTGTTTGTCGCTGTGGGATGTGAGGTAATCCTTCTGTCCGCCGGCATTGAACAGGTTATCCCCGTCCTGGGCGTTCATCTCCGGCTCCACGTACTCCGGCAGGTCGCTGTTGGTCTCGGAGCCCACCAGGCCGCCCACCGGGTTGTCTCCCGGCCGGCCGATGTAGACGTCTCCCTGCTCGGTGCCGATGATGCCCCGGCCGCCGGTGGACCCGTCCTCAGCGAAGGGCGGCAGCCAATAGTCGGTCCGGTTCTCGGTGACATTGCCCACTTCCACGTCGCAGTTCACGCCCACCCGGACGTTGTCCTCTCCGAACAGGGGGGACAGCAGGTGCATGACCTCCCGGCGGATGCGGTTCTCCCATTCGGTCTCCAGCCGGAGCTTCAGGTCCGAAGCGTCGTTTCCGCCGGTGCCGAAATCCGGATAGCTGTTGCCCAGACTGTCCAGAACCTCCACCGAGTCAATCACCAGACCCTGCACGGCCCGGGAGACCAGGGTGCGGATGGCGGAGGCAATCTCCGGCGTCAGCTCCTGTTCGCCCGACATGGTCACCTTGACGGAGGCGGTGGCCTCCACCAGGTTGTTGGTATCCAGAATATAGCTCCTGTCCTCTCCGGGATTGATGAACACCACCGCGTCCCGCACGCCGTCAAAGGTCCGGATGGTGGCCGCCAGGCGGTCCTGGAGGTCCATCAGGGCCACCTGGTTCCGCTCCGCGTTGGTGGAGAGGCTGTTGATGTGATCGAAATATGTATTATAGAAGTAGCCGGTCTTGGTGACCTCCTCCGTCAGGAGCCGGACCTTGAGGATATCCTCCTGGCCCTTGGGCACCAGGACGGTGCCCTCGCTCTCCAGCCGGTAGCCGGTGACGCTCTGCTCATCCAGCCATTTCATCACCGTGGCGGCCTCGTTGTCGCTGACGCCGGAAACCAGCACGGCGTATTCCCGGTGGTTCAGGCTCAGCGCCAGGGCCACGGCGGCAATGACCAGGACCAGCACCACCGCCGCGATGATGATGAGGATTTTCTTCGGCAGGGACTTGACCTTGTCCCAGCCCTTTTTCCCAAAGCTCTTCACCCGGTCAAGGACTTTGACCTTTTCAGCTTTCTCGTCCACCTGCCGTCACCTCCTCTCCCGCGTTTTTAAGCTTTCCAGCCGGTTCTGTCCATCTGCTCATATCGTCTTGCTTTCCCATTCTGCACAGCTCTTCTCCCTGGTTTTCCGCGCCTGCCTCCCCCATCGCAAAGTCCCGATGCAGGCGCAAAGAGGCGGGGCACTTCATTTCGTCCCGCCGCTTTGCTTACAGGCTGATCCGCGTCAGCTCGGAATAGGCGTCCAGCGCCTTGTTCCTCAGCTGAATCAGCAAATCCACCGCGATTTGATTCTTGCTGATCGCGGTCATCAGGGCGGCGGGGTTATCCAGCTGGCCCGTTGCCAGCAGATACTGCGCTTCGACCTTGTCCGCGTCTGTTTCCTTTACGTTGTTAATGGCGCCCTGGAAAATGGCGCCGAACACGCCTTCCTCCTGCACATAACCGTCTGCTTTCTTTTCCTCGCCCCGCAGCGGCGTCAGCCGGCTCAGCGGCGTCAGCTGGTTGATCTCAGCCATATGGGTTCCCTCCTGTCAGTTACTTCCCGATCTGAAGTCCCTCGCTGATGACGGTCTTCATGGTGTTCATCATGGTCACGTTGGCGGAATAGGCCTGGGTGGCCGCCATGGCGTCTGTCATTTCCTTGACCATGTCCACATTCGGCATTTCCACATAGCCGTCCTCGTTGGCGTCGGGATGGGTGGGGTCATAAACCAGCTTCAGCGGGGAGGGGTCCTCCACTATCTGCGTGACCTTCACACCGCCGATGGTGGACTGTCCCGCCCCGGGAGCCAGTCCGTCCGCCGCCCGGGCCATGGCCCGGCGGAAGCCGTCCCGCCCCGTCTCGGACTCAAAAACCACCATCTTGCGGCGGTACGCGCCGCCGTCATTTTCCGTGCGGGTGGTGGTGGAGTTGGTCACGTTCTCCGCCACGATGTCCAGACGCAGCTGCTGGGCCGTCAGGCCCGAGGCCACGACGGACATGGAACTTAAAAATGCCATCTCTCATTCTCCATTTCTTCTCTCCGCCCGTCCGGCGGGCTTCAGAGGCACAAAGCCGGAAAGAGAGGCGGCGCCTCTCCCTCTCAACCGCCTGTTTCGGGTTCCTTCCCTTTGTCCCGGAGCCCGTTTCCACACGCGGGATAGAGCCGCCCTCCGTTCCTTCACTTTATCAATGCAGACCAAAAGAGTATATAAGCGCGAATGTCCCCCTTACTGTCCGCGGACCGCAGAGCGGAGGATGGACAGGTCGCTGTTGATGGCGCTCATGACATAGCGCATCTGATAGGCGTTCCGGATGGCCTCGGCGCTCTGGGCCGTGACGTTCACTCCGTTGTCATCCATCCGGGTCTGAACCGTCTGTTCCTCCACGGCGAAGGGGGTCGCCTGAATCACCTGCCGCATCTGCTTCACCGGCGTCCGTCCTGCGGAGGCCCGCTGAAGCCTGCCCTTCAGGCTTTCCTCAAAGGTGACGACCTTCTCCTTATAGTTAGGGGTTTCCGCGTTGACGATGTTGTCCGCAATGGCGGACTGCTTCGTCCATAAAAATCCCAAGGATTTTTCCAGCATCAAAAAGGAGTTGCTCGACAGAATATCCACTTCTTCCCACCCTTTCCAGCGTGAAAATACTCTCTCTTGAATTCCGCATAAAACTGCCGCAGTGCGCCGGCGGCGGCCAAAACGGCCGCTTCCCGGCTTGCCATGGCGTACACAGCCCGTTTCATCCCCGGGCTTGGGCACGCCGGAGAAGCCCCGCAGGAAGGACTTTCATCCCTCCGGGTACTCTCTGCTGACAGGTTTATTATGACTCACCGCCTATTATGCACCATCCCCCTGGAAAAAGCAAGCCCTTTTTTGAGAACCCTTCCTGCCAAGTTTTTCTTTCACGCCAAGGCTTTCAACACTATTTACAATTTATTTTCCGTTTCCGTCAGTCCAGCCGGATTTTTTCAAAATAACTTTGGTGATTTTAACAATTTTCGTTTTTTGCTCAGAAATATCTCTTCTTCCGACTCTTCTCAATCTCTTGCTATTCAAACAGCTTTATGTTAAGATAATCGGTAATATGGGCCGCGAACCCGAAAAGCGCCCGCCGGAAACCGCCCAGCGGCGGCCTTTCGCCTCCTCCAGCCCGCACCGCCCATACCGTCCCCCGGAGAATGAACCTAGACAAGGATGTGATTCCCCTGAACAACCAGAAGAAGAAAAAGGAAACCATTTTAATTGTAGATGATTCGGACCTCAACCGGGCAATCCTGTCCGACATGCTGGCCCAGGACTACAATGTTCTCGAAGCAGAAAACGGCCAGGAGGGTGTGGACATCCTTGAGGAGCTGAGCAAGGATCACCCCGATCTCTCGTCGGTTCTCTCGCTGATCCTGCTGGATATCGTGATGCCGGTGATGAACGGCTTTCAGATGCTGGAGATCATGCGGGAACGGCTGTGGATTGAGGACGTCCCTGTCATCATGATTTCCGCCGAAAAGGACTCCGCCAACATCGAGCGGGCCTATGACCTGGGTGTGACGGACTTCATCGCCCGCCCCTTTGACGCCCTCATTGTCCACCACCGTGTCATCAACACCATTCTGCTGGACGCCAAGCAGAAAAAGCTGGCGAGCATGGTGGCGGACCAGATCTATGAGAAGGAACAGCGCAGCAGCCTGATGATTGATATTCTCAGCCACATCGTGGAATTCCGCAACGGCGAAAGCGGCCTCCATGTGCTCCATGTCCGCACCATCACGGAAATGCTGCTGGACCGCCTGGCCCAGAAGACCACCCGGTACAACCTGACTCCCTCCGTCATCTCCCTGATCGGCACCGCCTCCGCCCTCCACGACATCGGAAAGATTTCCGTGGACGAAAAAATTCTCAACAAACCCGGCAAGCTGACCGACGAGGAATTCGCCATTATGAAGTCCCACGCCAAAATCGGCGCGGACATGCTGGAGGGCCTGTCCATCCACCAGAACGAGCCCCTAGTAAAGGTGGCCTATGAAATCTGCCGCTGGCACCACGAGCGCTATGACGGCCGGGGCTATCCCGACGGTCTCAAGGGCGACGAGATTCCCATTTCCGCTCAGATGGTGGCCCTGGCCGACGTGTACGACGCCCTGACCTCCAAGCGGGTTTACAAGCCCCCCTTCTCCCACGAGCAGGCGGTGCAGATGATTGCGGAAGGCCAGTGCGGGGCCTTCAACCCCCTGGTTCTGGAGTGCCTGACGGAGATATCCGACAGCATCCGGGACGAGATGGGAAGCGTGGACCCCACCCGTCAGAACCGCCGCGAGATGCAGACCGTCCTCCAGGAAATGAGCCGCCACGAGGAGCTCACCGCCTCCGAGCGCACCCTTCAGCTCCTGGAGCACGAGCGCATGAAATACAGCTATTTCGCCGCCATGTCCAAGGAAATCCAGTTTGAATTCACCACCTCCCCCGCCATGGTCTCCCTTTCCTCCTGGGGTGCGAAGCACCTGGGCCTGGACGAGATCATCATGGACCCTCTCCACAGCAGCAAGGTCTTTTCCGTCCTGGACGCCGACGCCTGCCGGAGCCTTTCCAACACCCTGCGCAGCACCAGCCCGGACCAGCCGGACATCTGCTTCGACTGCCAGCTGAACTACCAGGGCGACCTGCGCTGGACCCGCATCGTGGCCCGGGCCGTCTGGTCCAGCGACGAGCCTCCCCGCTACACCGGCGCGCTGGGCAAGGCCATCGACATCCACGACTCCCGCATGCGGCTGGACAATCTGGAGCGCCTGGCCTCTCACGACACGCTGACGGGCCTTTTGAACCACGCCTACGCCAAAAAACGCATCCTGGAACGGATGAACAACCGTCCCGGCTCCTCCTATGCCATGGTGATCTTTGACCTGGACCATTTCAAAAGCGCCAACGACAATTACGGGCATTCCTTCGGCGACCAGGTCCTGATCTATCTTGCCGACCTGCTCCGCCAGAGCATCCGGGGCGGCGACATCGCCGCCCGGGCCGGCGGGGACGAGTTCGTGATTTTCCTGGAATATAAAGAGGAGATTGAAGCCATTATCGACCGGATTTTCCACTCTCTGTGCGGCCAGTATAAGGATTTCCCCATCTCCATCAGCATGGGCGTCGCCCTCTCGCCGGCGCTCCCCCGGGACTATGATTCCCTGTTCCACGCCGCCGACCAGGCGCTGTACACCGCCAAGCGCAGCGGGCGGGGCCGGTACTGTTTCTATGACGACACCATGAGCGACACCTTCTGCGCCACCGTCCGCCACGATGCGCCGGACGCCGCGGAACATCAAAAGGAGGAACGGACATGACGCTTCAAGAGTGCTATGCTGCCATGGGCGGCGACTACAACGACGCCATCGGACGCCTGCGCAGCGAACGGCTGGTGCAGAAATTTGTACTGAAATTTGCCGAGGACGGAAGCTATTCCCTGCTGCAAAGCTCCCTGGCAGACTCCAACTATGACGAGGCCTTCCGGGCCGCCCACACCATCAAGGGCGTCTGCCAGAACCTGAGCCTGACCCGGCTGGCAGACTCCAGCAGCGCCCTTTGCGAATCCCTCCGGGGCGGGACGCCTCCCGCCTCCGGCCTGGCCGAGCAGGTCAGCGCGGATTATCAGGAGACCGTCTCCGCCATCCAGGCATTCCGGGAGGGGATCTCCGGATGAAAGAACAGCAGAGGCACTCCAAACGCTTTCTCACCTGGAGTCTGATTGCGGTGCTGGCTCTCTGCGCCCTTGTCTTCTCTTTCCTGATTTTCTTCATGACTCAGAAAAGCACCGACACCATCAGCCAGGTGGGCGGTATCTACATGAACGGCATGAGCGAGAAGATTTCCCAGCATTTCAAGACGACCATTGAACTGCGCCTCAGCCAGGTGGAGGCTCTGGTAGAGACCATTCCCCCCGGCAGCGCCGACCCCGCCACGCTGAGGGAGGAACTGACCTACAGCGCCCAGGCCCGGGGCTTCGAGTCCCTGGCCTTCTATTCCAAAGACGGCCGGCTTGACATGATTTACGGCGAAGAATCCGCCATCACGGCCCCGGGCCCCTTTCTGGACTCCCTGAACCGCGGCGAGCAGAAGGTGGCGGTGGGCCTCTCCTCCCGGGGGGAAAAGGTCATTCTTCTGGGCGTTTCCACCGACTATACCCTCCCCGGCGATTTTGAGTGCACCGCCCTGGTGGGCACGCTGACCGCCGATTACATTGCTGAAACCCTCTCCCTCTACTCGGACGAGAGCCTGGTCTACTCCCACATCATCCGCCGGGACGGCAGCTTTGTCATCCGCAGCGGAGACGCCTTCCGGGACAACTATTTCGACCGCATCCTGTCCCTCTTTGAGGGGGAGAACGACGCGGACGGCCAACGGTACACGGAGGAGCTCCGGGACGCCATGAACGAAGAGCGGGATTACTCCACCGTGCTCCAGTTCGGAAACGAGCGGCGGCACCTGTACTGCACCCAGCTGGCTTATTCCGAGTGGTATCTGGTAACCGTCCTGCCCTACGGTGAGCTGGACGTAGCCGTCAACGACCTCAGCAGCACCTGGATTGCAATGGCTCTGGCCGGCTTCACCGTGATCTTCCTGGCCATGCTTCTGGTCTTCGCGGCCTATTCCCGGCTGCTCAACCAGCAGATGGAGGAGCTGGAGACCGCCCGTCAGGAGGCCATCCACGCCAACCGGGCCAAGAGCGAATTCCTCTCCAACATGTCTCATGACATCCGCACACCCATGAACGCCATTGTGGGCATGACGGCCATCGCCACAGCCAACATCGGCAACACCCAGCAGGTCCAGAACTGCCTGAAAAAGATCACCCTCTCCAGCCGGCACCTGCTGGGCCTCATCAACGATGTTCTGGACATGAGCAAAATCGAAAGCGGCAAGCTGACACTGAATACAGACCAGATCTCCCTGCGGGAGGTGATGGACAGCATCGTCAGCATCGTTCAGCCCCAGGTCCGGGCCAAGCACCAGCACTTTGACGTGTTCATCCATGACATCTCCACGGAAAATGTCTGCTGCGACAGCGTCCGGCTGAATCAGGTTCTCATCAATATTCTGGGCAACGCCATCAAATTCACCCCCGACGGAGGAGCAATTCAGGTCTGCCTGTACGAGGAGCCCTCCCAGCTGGGAGAGAACTATGTCCGCACCCACATCATTATAAAGGACAACGGCATCGGCATGACGCCGGACTTCCAGGCCAAAATCTTCGAGTCCTTTGTCCGGGAGGACAGCGCCCGGGTGCGCCGGACCGAGGGCTCCGGCCTGGGCATGGCCATCACCAAATACATTGTGGACGCCATGGGCGGCGCCATCACCCTCAAGAGCGCCCTGGGAGAGGGCAGCGAATTCCACGTCACCCTGGATCTGGAGCGGGCCTCCGTTCTGGAGGAGGACATGATGCTGCCGGAGTGGAATCTCCTGGTGGTAGACGACGACCAGCAGCTCTGCGAGAGCGCCGCCGCCTCCTTGAAATCCATCGGCATCAGGGCGGACTGCGCGCTGGACGCCGAGAGCGCCATCGAGATGATTACCCAGCGCCGGGAGCGGCGGGACAACTACCATGTCATTCTCCTGGACTGGAAGCTGCCGGGCATGGACGGCATCACCGCCGCCAAGGAAATCCGCCGCCGCTTCGGCAGCGACACGCCCATCCTCCTGATTTCCGCCTACGACTGGAGCGAAATCGAGGCGGAGGCCAAAGAGGCGGGCATCTCCGGCTTCATCTCCAAGCCTCTGTTCAAGTCCACCCTGTTCTACGGGCTGAAGCCCCTGATTGAGACCCAGGTTCCCGCGAAGGAGCAGGCCCCGGAGGCTCCCAGCAGCCTCTGCGGCCGGAAGATTCTGCTGGCGGAGGACAACGACCTGAACTGGGAGATCGCCCAGGAGCTCCTCAGCGAGCTGGGCCTGGAGCTGGAGTGGGCGGAGAACGGCGAGATCTGCGTCGACAAGTTCCTGGCCTCGCCGGTGGGCTTCTACGACGCCATTCTCATGGACCTTCGGATGCCTGTGATGACAGGCTACGAGGCCACTGCCGCCATCCGCAGCCTGGACCGTCCCGACGCCAACATTCCCATCATCGCCATGACTGCCGACGCCTTCTCCGAGGACATCCAGCGCTGTCTGGACTGCGGCATGAATGCCCATGTGGCCAAGCCCATCGACGTCCGGGAGATTTCCCGGCTGCTGGAAAAATTCATCAGGCTTTCATAAAGGAGGACCTCCATGGGATGGATACACAAGCAGGAGGAATTCTGGGACAGCTATTCCCAAAGTCTCCGCTGCCCCCTCTGGGGCGCGGAGGCCGGCCTTTCCCTCCACTACACCAACAACGGCCAGGACTGCGGAAAACAGCTGGAGCGTCTTGCCGGGGCCGCAGACCGCTGCCTGAACTGGCTGGAGGCCCATCAGGCGGACATCTTCGCCGGCATCGAGGCGGACGGCCTTTATGATGCCGCCGCGGAAGCTGTGGAGGACCTGGCGGACGATGAGGAATACGCCGAACTCCTGGAAGAGGACGGCGTGGCCTGGCTCCTGCTGGATGGGGTCGAACGCATTCCCCTCCCCTATCGAAAAGAGGACTTTTTCCGGAGCCTGTTTGTGGAGGGCCTGTCCTTCTCGGCGGATTTCAAGTCGTCAAGATTCATCGCGGACCTCTTCCTCGGCATGGCCCCCAATGTCTTTGGCGATCACAGCATCGAGATTTTCCTGAAGGGCGACTTCGCCCAGGACCAATCGGCTTACAGCGTCACGGTTAACGGCCTCGCCGGATAAACGGAAGCAAAGGGCGGAGGGGAGCCATCCCCTCCGCCCTGTTTCCTTTTTCGGAAGCGCTCCGGCCCTTATGGAGCCAGGGCGCGCCGCCCGCACAAAAGCCGATTTCTTTCCGAATGCCTCTTTTCTTTCCCCCCAAAGTGTGATATAGTCAGTCCGTCATAGAAGTCATACCTTTCCCGCCATATACAATAAGGAGGATGAATCATCATGCGCGTTCCGTCCGACATCGAAATTGCCCAGTCCTGCAAGATGCGCCCCATCCAGGAGATCGCCGCCTCTGCCGGGATCGACCCCCGGTATCTGGAGCTCTACGGCAATCACAAGGCCAAGGTGGATTACCGCCTGCTCCGGGAAAGCCGCCGTCCCAACGGAAAGCTGATTTTGGTCACCGCCATCAACCCCACCCCTGCCGGCGAGGGCAAAACCACCACCACCGTAGGCCTGGCCGACGCACTGCGCCGCCTGGGGAAACACGCGGTGGTTGCCCTGCGGGAGCCCTCTCTGGGGCCGGTCTTCGGCGTGAAGGGCGGCGCCGCCGGCGGCGGATACGCCCAGGTGGTGCCCATGGAGGACATCAATCTCCACTTTACCGGGGATTTCCACGCCATCGGCGCAGCCAACAATCTGCTGGCCGCTATGCTGGACAACCACATCCAGCAGGGAAACGCCCTGGGGATTGACGTGAAAAAAATCACCTGGAAGCGCTGCGTGGACATGAACGACCGCCAGCTCCGCCATATTGTGGACGGTCTGGGCGGGCGGATGCAGGGCGTCCCCCGGGAGGACGGATTTGACATCACCGTGGCCAGCGAAATCATGGCGGTGCTCTGCCTCTCCAACGGCATTCCGGACCTGAAAACCCGGCTGGGCCGGATGGTGGTGGGCTACACCTATGAGGGAACACCCGTCACCGCCCATGACCTGAAAGCCGAGGGGGCCATGGCGGCGCTGCTGAAGGATGCCCTGAAACCCAATCTGGTCCAGACCCTGGAGGGAACCCCCGCCTTGATCCACGGAGGCCCCTTCGCCAACATTGCCCATGGCTGCAACTCCGTCACCGCCACCCGCATGGCCCTGGCCCTGGGAGACTACGCCATCACCGAGGCGGGCTTCGGTGCGGACCTGGGGGCGGAAAAATTCCTGGACATCAAGTGCCGCATGGCCGGCCTGCGCCCCGACGCGGTGGTGGTAGTAGCCACGGTACGGGCCCTGAAGCACCACGGCGGCGTGCCCAGAGCAGAGCTGAATACCGAGAACCTGGAGGCCCTGGAGCGGGGTCTGCCCAACCTCCTGCGCCATGTGGACAACATCAAAAATGTCTACGGCCTGCCCTGCGTGGTAGCCGTCAACGCCTTCCCCACCGACACCGCCGCCGAGCTGAAGCTGGTGGAGGACAAATGCCGGGGGCTGGGCGTCGGCGCGGCCCTCAGCGAGGTTTGGGCCAGGGGCGGCGCAGGCGGCGAAGCCCTGGCGGGAGAGGTGCTCCGTCTCTGTGAGGAACCCAATCATTTCCGCTTCGCCTATGACGCGGACGCCTCCATCCCGGACAAAATCAACGCCATCGCCCAGAGGGTCTACCGTGCCGCCGGGGCCGTCCTGACCCCCGCCGCCGGTAAGCAGGCGGAGGAGCTGGAGGCTCTGGGCTTCGGCGGTCTGCCGGTGTGCATGGCCAAAACCCAATACAGCTTTTCCGACGACCCCGCCCTTCTGGGGGCCCCGGAGGGCTTCACCGTCACCGTGCGCAGCCTGAAGGTCTCCGCCGGCGCAGGCTTCATCGTGGCCCTGACGGGGGACATCATGACCATGCCGGGTCTGCCCAGGGTCCCCGCCGCCGAGAAAATTGACGTGGACGAGGACGGGAGGATCACCGGTCTCTTCTGATACTTCCCTCTCCCCTGAGAGGCTTCCGGACATGCTTTCCCTTCCGGGCGTCTCTCAGGTTTTTTGCCGTGTCCTGTCCGGAGATTTTATGCAGGTATGCAGGGGGCTCTGTCCGTCCCCCCAAAACCGGGCTCCGGTCTGTTTCCCGGTGGCCCGGTATGATTGGGGGAACGGGCGGCACAGAAGGGGCCGCCCCTGCGGGATGTCCCGGCCCGTCCCCCGAAAAAGCAAGGAGAGCCCGGAAGAACGGGAGGGGACAGAGCCCCTCCCCTACGGGGCATTTCTGCTGTAAAATGCGCAGATGGACACGGCCCCCTGCCGGTTTCCGTAGACAAAGGCGGGAACATGTGCTATACTGAGCTCTGCGCAAAAGGACAGCGGGTCCGACTGTCCACACGAAAGGAAGTTTTCAATATGAACAAGCAATATGCCCTCCCCCTGGCGGCGGTGCTGGGCGGCGCGGCAGCCTTTGTGCTGCGGCTTTTGCAGAATCAAACCGGCTTTGAGGCGGAAACCGGCCTGCCCATCCCCGGCAATCTGGCGGGCATGTCCCTGGTGGTACTGCTGGCCGCCGCCGCCGGGATCATGATTCTGCTGGCCCGGCAGCTGCCGGCGGAGGAGGAGCCTGTATTCCCGGCGGAATTCGCCGTGGAGAGCGCCGGACTGCTGACGCTGCCCGTGTGCGGAGTGTTCCTCATCGCCCTCAGCGGCGCGGCGGACCTGGCGGAGGCCCTGGGGGTTCTGCCGGAGCTTCCCCAGATCACCCGCCACAGCCTCTACAGCATCCTGCGGGAGGGAGGCATGGGCTTTTCCTCCAAGGGCCAGGCCCTTCTGGGGCTGCTGTCCCTGCTGTCCGCCGGAGGGCTGTTCCTGGCGGCGGCGGCCTGCCGCAAACGGCCCGGCACTCCCTCCAGGGCCCTGCCCTCCTGGGCTCTGCTGCTGCCGGTGGGAACTCTGGTGGTGCGGCTGGTGCTGACCTATCGGGTGGACTCGGTGAACCCCTCTCTTGAGATGTACTATATCGAGCTTCTGGCCCTGGTGTTTATGACCCTGGCATTCTACCGGCTGTCCTCCTTCGCCTTTGAGGCGGGGCGGAGCTGGCTCTTCGGCTTCTATACCGGGGCCACAGTGCTGCTGTGCACCGCCTCCCTGGCGGACGGAAGCGCCTATCTCTCTTCCCTTCTGCTTCAGGCAGGCGGGGCGGTGACTTTGATGGGCTTTCTGCTGCTTCGGATTGCCGCCGGCCTCGCCGCGGAGGAGGACGACGGCACCATCGTGGGACCGGCGGAATCATAGAACAGTGGAATCACAGAAAAACGGCTGGCGGTTTTTTTCCGCCAGCCGTTTCTGTCTATATAGGGGCTCGGACCGCCGAAGCCGGGGGACCGCTCCGGGGCCGTTCATTCCCCGCCCTTCACAATCTTCACGTCCAGCTTGTTATAGGGAATCTCAACTCCCGCGGCGGCGAACTCCCTCCGGAGATTCTCCGCCAGGGCAAACTGGGTGGGCCACCAGTCGTCCGTCACCGTCCAGCAGTAAACCGTGTAGTCGATGCCGCTCTCACCGAAGCCGGTGAGGAAGATCGTGGGCTCCGGGTCCTCCAGAATGTTGGGCGTCGCCTCCACCGCCCGGCGGCAGGCCTGTTTCACCGTCTCCGTAGGCGCGTCGTAGGAGGCGCTCATTTTCCAGACAATCCGCCGCCGTCCCAGCACGGTATAATTGATGACCTTGGAGGCCGCCAGCTCCTTGTTGGGCAGCAGTGCGGTGTAACCGTCCGGGGTCAGCAGCCTGGTGTGATTCAGACTGATCTCCCCCACCGTGCCGGAGACGCCTCCGGACTCGATGAAATCCCCGATGGAAAAGGGGTGGGAGGATAAAATCACCAGTCCCCCGGCCACGTTGCCCAGGATGTCCTCCGCCGCCAGGGTAATGCCCAGACCGCCCACGGACAGCAAAGCCACCAGGGAATTCATATTGATGCCCAGACTGCCGGCGGTGAAAATCACCGTCAGGGTATACAGCAGCAGCTTTGCGGCGGTGAGGACATAGCGCCGCACCCGCTCCTCCAGCCTGGTCCGGCTCAGAAGACGCCGGAGCAGCTTCATCAGCAGACGGACTGCCAGCAGACAGACCAGCAGCGTCAGTAAAGAGGACAGCAGGCTTTCCAGGGAGAATCTCCCTGCCGCCTGGGAGAGTATTGCGTTCAGATTCGGCATGTCAGCGCCTCCTTTTCACCAGGGATGCCCCGATCATACCCGAGGCCGGCAGAAAAGTCAAGCCAGGCAGCGGACCCGGATCACATTGGGCAGGGCCCGCAGGTCCTCCACCGCGCTCTCCCCCACCGCGGCCCCCAGGTCCACCAGAGTATAGGCATAGTCTCCCTTGCTCTTGTTGCTGAGGTTTTCCACGTTCACCCCGTCCCGGCCCAGCAGAGCCGTGATACTGGCCAGCATGGCGGGGACGTTTTTGTGCACAATGCACAGCCGCATGACGCCGCTGCGGTCCAGGGACACGTCGGGAAGATTGACGGAATTCCGGATGTTTCCGTTTTCCAGATAGTCCCGCAGCTCCTCCGCCGCCATGACGGCGCAGTTCTGCTCGCTCTCCGGGGTGGAGGCCCCCAGATGGGGCAGGGCAATCACATGGGGGTGCGCGGTCAGGGCGTTTGTGGGAAAGTCGGTGACATAGGCCGTCACCTGCCCCGCGTCCAGCGCCGCCAGCAGGGCTTCGTCATCCACCACGCCGCCCCGGGCCAGGTTCACCAGCCGGACGCCGGGCTTCATGGCGGCGAAGGCCCTGGCGTCAATCATGTGGCGGGTTTTCTCATTGTAGTGGATATGGGGGGTGATATAATCCGCCCGGCGGTAGAGCTCGTTGATGTCCCTGACCACGTGGACGTGTCGGTCCAGCCGCAGGGCGGCGTCCACGGAGAGGAACGGGTCGTATCCGTAGACGTCCATGCCCAGGGAAAGGGCGATATTGGCCACCAGTGCGCCGATGGCCCCCAGGCCGATGACGCCCAGGGTCTTGCGGTACAGCTCCGGCCCCACGAAGGCGGCCTTCCCCTTTTCCACCACCGAGGCCACATCCACGCCGGCCTCCACCTGGTTCCGCACCCAGCGGATAGCCCCGGGCACATCCCGGGAGGAAATCAGCATGGCGCAGAGCACCAGCTCCTTCACGGCATTGGCATTGGCGCCGGGGGTGGAGAAGACGGCAATGCCCTTCTGAGAGCAGCGGTCCAGCGGAATATTATTCACCCCGGCCCCGGCCCGGGCAATGGCCAGCAGGCTGTCCGGGAACTGGTAGCGCAGCAGATCGGCGGAGCGGACCAGGATGCCGTCCTCTCCGGCCACATCGCTTCCCACCGTATAGCGCTCCGGGTCCAGGCGCTCCAGTCCGGCGGGGGCAATCTTGTTGAATGTCTTGATCTGGTACATAAGGCAAACCTCCCAAAGAGCGCGAACCGGTCAAACAGCTTTTCCGAAACCGCCGCCGGAATGGGGCGGGCCGTATGCCGGAAGCTTTGATATTTGCTATAGTATAGTCCGCTTTTCCGCCGGAAACAAGGTGCATTTCCACTGTATTTTCAGGGAATTGTTGCTTATGCCATGGCGGTTTTGGAGAAAACGGCGTACCATGACAGTGCCGCGGCAGAATCTGCCGCCTAGAGTCTGTTTTAAAACCAGCGGAATGCCGGATTGGGGCAGATTTTTTCGTCAGGCAAGGCGATTGGACGCGGGAATCCTGACGGATTTCAAGTCCAATCAACGCAGTCCTGACGGAAAAGGATGCCCTGAGACGGCGTTTTGACGGTTTTAAATCAGACTCTAAGATGAAAGGAGGTCCCTATGCCCCTCTTTGCTTTGAAAAGCCAGTCCCGGCGCTGTGCGCTGGAGGACGCCGGCACGGATTTTCAGGCTGCCCGCCGGTCGGCTCAGTTCCGAATCGGCGCGAAAGCCATTTACTTCCCCGCCTTCCCCGGCACCCGCTACCTGCCCTATCAGGCCGTCACCCGGGCCGTTACCCGGAATACCAGCCTGCCCCTCACCGGCAGCTGCGGAAAGGCTCTGCCCATGACTCTGCTCCGGCTGTACTACGACGGCGGAGAGGTTTACCAGGATTTCCTCTTTGAAAAGCGCGACGAAGCCAACCGGGCCCTGGACGCACTGCTGGCCGCCCGGCCCGACGTTCCCGCGGAGCGGGAGACCCGGCCCCAGAGCGCCCTTTAAGCGCCGCAGCCCACATGAAAAGCGGAGGCCCCCAGGGCCTCCGCTTTTGCCGTGCTCTTCTCATGAAGCCTCATCCGTTTTTTCCCAGATAGGCCTCCCGGACCTTCTCGTTGGCCAGCAGCTCCGCGCCGGTGCCGGACATGGTGATGTTGCCGGTCTCCAGCACATAGGCCAGGTCCGCAATCTTCAGGGCCATATTGGCGTTCTGCTCAATCAGCAGAACCGTCACGCCCTGGCGGTTAATCTCCCTGATGATGGAAAATATATCCTGCACCACCAGAGGGGCCAGACCCAGAGAGGGTTCGTCCAGCATCATCAGCCTGGGGCGGGACATCAGCGCCCGGCCCACCGCCAGCATCTGCTGTTCGCCGCCGGAGAGGGTGCCGGCCAGCTGCCAGCTCCGCTCCTCCAGCCGGGGGAAGAGGCTGTAAACCCACTTGATGTCCTCCTCAATGCCCGCCTTGTCCTTCCGGAGGTAGGCCCCGATGCGGAGGTTTTCCAGCACCGGCATATCGGCAAAGACACGCCGGCCCTCGGGGCTCATGGCAATGCCGGCAGAGATAATCTTGTCGATGGGCTTCCCCAGCAGCTCTTCCCCGTTCCATTGGATGGAGCCGGAGCCGGCCTTGACCAGACCGGTGATGGTCCGGAGTGTGGTGGACTTGCCTGCGCCGTTGGCCCCGATCAGGGTGACAATCTTTCCGTCGGGCACCTCCAGAGAGATGCCCCGGAGGGCCTGGATGCCGCCGTAGCTGACATGGAGATTTTCAATTTTAAGCATCGCCGCTCACCCCCAGATAGGCGTCAATCACCCGCTTGTCATTCTGAATCTCCGCCGGGGTCCCCTGGGCAATGAGCTTGCCGAAATCCAGAACATAGATGCGCTCGGAGATATTCATAACCAGATTCATATGGTGCTCGATCAGAAACACGGTCAGGCGGAAGCGGTCCCGGATCTCGCTGATGAAGGCCGTCAGCTCCTCGGTCTCCTGGGGGTTCATGCCCGCCGCCGGCTCATCCAGAAGCAGCAGCTTCGGTTCCGCCGCCAGAGCCCGGGCAATCTCCAGCCGCCTCTGCCTGCCGTAGGGCAGAGAGGTAGCCAGTTCGTTCTTTACGTCCACAAGCCCCACTGTTTCCAGCAGCGCCTCAACATTCTCCCGCTGCTCAGCTTCTTCCTTCCGGTTCAGCCGGAACGCCGCGGAAAACACATTACTGGTTGCACGGCAGTGTTTTGCGATCAAAATGTTGTCAAAGACTGTCTGGGACTTCCAAAGCCGGATGTTCTGGAACGTCCGGGCCATGCCCAGCCGGGTCACACGGTCAGGCGTGGGGGCCAGCACAGCGGTATACTCCCCGGCGTGCTCCCCCTTGTACAGGGCTTTCATTTTGCCCTGGGGATGGTTCTCCACAATCTTCTCACCCTGGAACCAGACAGCGCCGTTGGTGGGCTGGTAGACCCCGGTAATCACGTTGAAGGCCGTGGTCTTTCCCGCGCCGTTGGGGCCGATCAGGGCCACAATCTCACCCCGGTTGACCTCCAGGTTCAAATTGTCCACCGCCACCACGCCGCCAAACTGCATGGTGACGTTTTCAACCTTTAAAACCGTTTCGCTCATTTCCCCGACGCCTCCTTCCTTCGGGTTTTTCCGGACAGTCCCGCCAGAAGATCCGGCAGCTCCCGGTCTCCCATGATGCCCCTCCGGAAGAACAGCACCACAATCATGATGATGACGGAAAATACCACCATCCGGAAGCCGGTCCGCAGGAAGGGGACTTTGAAGCCGTTTTTCAGCACGGTTTCCGTATCCAGGAACCGCAGCCACCACTCGCTGGCGGCCACGTACAGGAAGGCCGCAATGCAGCTGCCGGAGACGGAGCCGATGCCGCCGATAACCACAATCAGCAGAATTTCATAGGTCATGGCGGTGGTGAAGGTCTTGGCCTGGGCCTGGTTCACCAGCATGGCAAAGAGGCCTCCGCCCACCCCGGCGAAAAAGGAGCTGATGCAGAAGGACAGACGCTTGTGCCGGGCCAGATTGATACCCATGGCCTCCGCCGCTACCTCGTCGTCCCGGATGGCCTTGAAGGCCCGGCCATAGGTGGAGTTAATCAGCAGCAGAATCACGGCAATGCAGATTCCCGCCAGCAGGAAGGCCACGCAGGTGGACAGCCGCGGGCCACCCTGGATGTTGAAGCTGGAGAAGGTGGGAAAGTTCTTCAGGGCGTTGGCGCCGTTGGTCACGGGGCCCAGTTTGTCCCACTGGAAGACGGCCCGGATAATTTCGCCGAAGCCCAGGGTGGCAATGGCCAGATAGTCGCTTTTCAGGCGCAGCACGGGAAGGCCGATGAGCCACGCCACCGCCGCCGCCACGCAGCCGCCCAGAATCAGAGCCAGGAGCACCCCCAGCACCAGCCCCACGGGGCCTCCGCCCAGGAGCTCCGGCAGGGAGAAGTTGATGGCGGAACCGTTGTAAATATAGTAAACGGCGTCCCGCTGATCGGTGGGAATGGTCAAAATGGCGTAGGTGTACGCTCCCAGCAGCATGAACCCCGCCTGCCCCAGGGAGAACAGACCCGTGAAGCCGTTGAGGAGGTTCATGGACACCGCCACCAGAGCGTAAACCGCGCCCTTTTTCAGAGAGATAAACAGCATGACGTTTTTGCTGGGGTCCAGCACGTTTTCCAGCAGCGTCACCAGAATCAGAAGAGCCGCGGCACACAGAAGGGTGATCCACAGGCGCTTTTTATTTGTCTTTTCCATTGCCGCCCCTCCTTACACTTTGTCGGTGACTTTCTCACCGAAGAGGCCTGTGGGCTTCGCCACCAGAATCACAATCAGCAGGGCAAAGGTGAAGGCGTCGGAAAAGATGCTCCAGCTGGAGCCCTTGATGACGCTCTCGGAGATGCCGATGATGAAGGCCCCCACAACGGCCCCGGGAATGGAGCCGATGCCGCCGAATACCGCCGCCACAAAGGCCCGCAGGCCCGGCAGAGCGCCGGAGAGGGGCACGATGGAGGGATAATTTGTGAAATACAGGACGGAGCCCACCGCCGCCAGGAAGGAGCCGATGACAAAGGTCACGGAGATAACGGCGTTGATGCGGATGCCCATGAGCTGGGCGGTCTCGAAGTCCTTGGCCGCCGCCCGCATGGCCATGCCGATCTTGGTGTGGTTGATGAGCTGGGTCAGGGCGACGACCAGCACCAGCACCAAAACGGGCGTCACCACCGTGACCACCTTGGTGGGCACGCCGGCGATGGTGATGGTCTTGGAAATGCCCGGAATCTCGGGGTACATCTGGGGCAGGCCGCCGGTGATATAGGTCGCAAGGTTCTGGAGCAGATAGCTCACGCCGATGGCGGAGATCATAACGCTCATCCGGGGCGCTTCCCGCAGGGGCTTATAGGCCGCCCGCTCGATGACAAAGCCCAGGACCACCGTCAGCACCACGGCCAGCAGCAGCCCCGCGGGAATCACCGCCGCCGGCGGCAGAATGCCTCCCAGGAAGCTGGTGAGATAGACCATCAGCAGGCCCGCCACCATGAACACGTCGCCGTGAGCGAAGTTAATCAGGCGCAGGATGCCGTAGACCAGGGTATAGCCAATGGCAATCAGGGCGTACTGCCCCCCCAGGGAGATGCCGGAGAGCAGAATGGATATGGCATATTGCACGCGGAGACCCTCCTTTTGAATTCGGAATGAGGAATTAGGAATTAGGAATTTTCACCTGTTTGTCCCGCCGTCTTTGACTCTGACGCAATTCCGAATTCCTAACGCTTCATTTTTGGGAACTTCAAACCGGGCGATTCCATTCAGGAAACGGAATGCCGGAGCCTGCCGGAGGAGCTTTTCCCTCCCCCGGCAGGCATATCGAACATGTTCGGGAATGGCCCGCTTACTTTGCCGTCTGGACGGTTTCCAGGATCCAGGCGCCGGCGGCGTTGTCCGCCGTCTTGATATAGGCGGTATCCCGGATGGCGTCGCCCACATCGTCAAAGGCGATGGCTCCGGACACGCCGGTATAGCTCAGGCTGGGCAGGGCGGCCTTGACCGCGCCCTTGTCGGTGGAGCCGGCGGCCTTCAGGGCTTCCAGGGCCACGTAGTACGCGTCATAGCCCATGGCGGTAACAGCGGCGATGGTATCGTTGCCGCCGTTGTTGGTCATGGCGGTAGAGTCCTCCGCCAGCCAGGCCTTGATGCCATTGTCGAAGTCCGGCGCACCGCCCTCCTGGTAGAAGGTGGAGACGTAAATCTGCACGTCGGAGCCCTTGGCGGCCTCGAGAACCATGTTGCTGTCCAAGGTGTCGGAGCCCAGGATGGGGATGCTCAGGCCCATGGAGGCGGCCAGCTTCACGATCTGGGTGGAGTAGGCGATGGAGACGGGGCAGAAGATGACGTCCGCGTTTTCCGCCACAGCCTCGTTCAGGTAGGTGGAGAAGTCGGAGGTGTTGGGGGGGAAGGACTTTTTGACCACATCGCCGTCAAAGGCCTGCTCGAAGTAGTTCAGAAGGCCCTGGTCATAGTCGTTGCCCAGCTCGCCAAGAAGGTACGCCTTCTTGGCGGCGAACTTCTCCTGGGCGAAGTTCGCCAGAACGGTGCCCTGGAAGGGGTCCAGGAAGCAGATGCGGAAATAGTAGTCGTTGCCCGCGGTGACGCCGGGGTTCGTGCAGGTGACGCCGATGGCGGCCAGACCCGCCTCGCCGAAGATGGGGCCGCCGGCAATGGCGGAGCTGGAGCCGTAGGTACCCAGCACCAGGCTCACGTCCTGACTCACCAGCTGAGACGCGGCGGTGGGAGCCTTGGAGGCGTCGGAGGCGTTGTCGGCGTAGACCAGCTCGACGTTGTAGGTCTCGCCGCCAATCTCCACCGTCGGGGTCTCCTTGTTGGCGTACTGCATACCCAGCATCTCCTGCTTGCCGCCGGCGCCGGAGTCGCCGGTGGAGGGCTCGAACACGCCGATGCGGACGGTCTTTCCGCCGGAGCTGCCGGAGCCGCTGACGGCATCGCCGGAGCCGCTGCCGGAGCCGCCGCCGCAGGCGGCCAGGCTCAGGACCATGACCAGAGCCAGCATCATCGAAAACAGTTTCTTCATTCTTTTCATCCTCCTGTTTGACGGGACCTGAGGCCCCTGTTTCGCACCGCCGGCCCGCCTGAAACGGGGCAGAACGCCTCTGTTTCAGGTTCTTCATCCATGCCGGCGGCATAAAAGCATTTTACGTTGTTTTCCCCAACTTTGCAAGGTCAATTCTACACAGAAAGATTTCCTGCTTTTCTCCTCCTCCTCCAAAGAACCGCTTCAAAGAAGCGGCCTTTTGTCTCCCGCAGGCGGACGTTTCCGTGCAGGCGGAAATTTTTGCCGTCCTGCCGTCCGCCAGCGGCGGACAGCCGTTTCCGTGATTTTGCTGAAAGCTCGCCGGAGGCCTCCGGGTTTTTCCTTGCAGTTCAGACAAAAGGCCGGCCCGGCGGAGGCCCGGGGCCAGTTCTCCGGGGGAAAACAGCGAAAAGGGGCCCCTGAGGGCCCCTCGTTTTCACCGGTATTCCTCGGGGCGGGATGACCGGGCCTTCTACCCCGGCTTCTCACCGAAGACGGCCAGAAAGTCCTCCCGCTCCATGGTCTCGTGCTCCAGAAGGTAGTTCGCCACGGCATCCAGCTGCTCCCGCCGGGCGGTGAGGATGTCCTCGCAGCGGCGGTAGGCCTCACCGATGACCCGGCGGACCTCCTCGTCAATCTGGGCGGCCACCGCCTCGGAGTAGCTCCGGCCCTGGCTCATGGTCCGTCCGATGAACACCTCGTCATGGCCCCCCGCAAAGGACACCGTGCCGATTCGCTCGCTCATGCCGTAGACCGTCACCATCTTCCGGGCAATGGCGGTGGCCCGCTGGATGTCGTTGCTGGCCCCGGTGGACACGTCCCCCAGACACAGCTGCTCCGACACCCGTCCTCCAAGCAGGGCCACAATCTGGTCCTCCATATAGCGCTTGGAGAGGTAGGACCGGTCCTCCTCCGGCAGGGCGATGGTCATGCCTCCCGCCTGCCCTCTGGGGACGATGGTAATCTGATTCACCGGGTCGTGGTCCGGCAGGGCGTGCATCACCACGGCGTGGCCCGCCTCGTGCCAGGCGGTGAGCTCCCGTTCGTGGGGCGGAATCACCCGGCTCCGCTTCTCCGGACCGGCGATGACCTTGATCTCCGCCTGCCGCAGGTCCTCCATCGAGATAAAGGGCTTATTCCGCCGGGCGGCCAGCAAAGCCCCCTCGTTGACCAGATTCTCCAGGTCCGCGCCGGTAAAGCCGGCGGTGCCCCGGGCCAGCTTCCGCAGATCCACGTCCTCCGCCAGGGGCTTTTCCTTTACATGGACCTTCAGAATTTCCTCCCGGCCCTTGATATCGGGGAGACCCACGTAAATCTGCCGGTCGAACCGTCCAGGCCGCAGCAGCGCCGGATCCAGCACGTCGGCGCGGTTGGTGGCCGCCAGAACCACCACGCCCTCGTTGGCGGCAAAGCCGTCCATCTCCACAAGGAGCTGGTTCAGGGTCTGCTCCCGCTCGTCGTGGCCGCCGCCGACGCCGGTGCCCCGCTGGCGGCCCACGGCGTCGATCTCGTCGATGAAGACAATGGCGGGGGCGGTTTTCTTGGCCTGATCGAAGAGGTCCCGGACCCGGCTGGCGCCTACGCCTACATAGAGCTCCACAAAGTCCGACCCGGAGATGGACAGGAAGCCCACCCCGGCCTCTCCGGCCACCGCCTTGGCCAGCAGGGTCTTCCCGGTGCCCGGAGGGCCCACCAGCAGCACGCCCTTGGGGATGCGGGCCCCCAGGTTCATAAAGCGCTTGGGGTCCCGGAGGAACTCCACAATCTCCTGAAGCTCCTCCTTCTCCTCATCGGCCCCGGCCACGTCCAGGAAGGTGACCTTCTTGTCCTTGTCCGAGAGGGTCCGGGTTCTGGCGGAGCCGAATTTGGCCATCCGGTCCCCGCCCATGCCGCCCCCCTGGCCCCGGAGGAAAAACACATACCACATGCCCGCCAGCAACATGGCGGTCAGCACCCAGGGCAGCAGGATTTCCAGCCAGTTGGTGGAGTGGTCCTGCTGGTAGTCATAGGACGTGAGAACGCCCTTGGCGGCCTGGGCTTCCACCAGCTCCCCCAGGGTATCATAAAATAGGTCGAAGTCGTAGAGCTCATATCGGGCCGAGTCGGCGCCGTTCAGCGGCTCCCGCAGCTTCATCACCAGGGTGTTGTCCCGAATCACAAAGGACTCCACCTTCTCCTGCCGGAACAGCCGCTCCACCTGGGAGAACTCCAGACGGCCCTCCTGGCTGTTCAGCTGCCAGGTCCAGCTGACACACAGCAGGATCACCAGCCCCAGCAGAAGAAAGGTGAGATTGGACATTCGATTCTGTCTTGACAAGGGATCGCCTCCTTATATAGCCGGCACACTTAAAAACCGGTACAAGCCGGTTTTCAGGCAGCGGCGGGCCGTCCGGATTTCCCAGTCTGCCGGCTATGCAGTCCGCCGCAGGGCCGCGCTGCGGCCCTCTCCGGCAGCTATAAAAACCGCTCAGCCGGAATAGACCTCCGGCTTCAAAACGCCGATATAAGGCAGATTCCGGTACTGCTGGCGGTAGTCCAGCCCATAACCCACCACGAACTCATCCGGCACCGTGAAGCCCGACAGATCCGCCTCCACGGCCTTGGCCCGGCGGGCAGGCTTATCCAGCAGCGTCACAATGGTGATAGTGGCCGCGCCCTTGGTCATAAAGTAGTCCTTCAAAAAGGCCAGGGTGTTGCCGGAGTCCAGAATGTCCTCCACAATAATCAGGTCCCGGCCCGTGATGTCCTGCTGGAGATCCCGGGTAATCTGCACCTTGCCGGAGGAAACCGTGGCGTTCTGATAGGAGCTGACGGCGATAAACTCGATGTCGCTCCTCAGCTGGCAGGCGCGGACCAGGTCCGTCATAAACATGAAGCAGCCCTTCAAAACCCCCAGAAACAGGGGATTCTTCCCCTCGAACCGCTCATACAGGGCATCCCCCAGCTCCGCCACACGGGCTTTCAGTTCCTCCTCTGTCACCAGGACCTTTAAAATATCCTGCTCCAACTCACTGCGCATCGTGTCCGTCCTCCTTGTTGTCTCTCTCAATTTTAATAAACCGGATGGCCGCCTCCGGCGCTTCCTCCGTTCTCTCCTCCGGCCCGGAGCGGGGCAAAAAAGCCTCGTCCACCCCCAGCCGCCACACGGCGGCCAATCTGCCCTCCACATACACGGCGGGCAGGCGGTCCCGCTCCGCCAGGGAAATACGCCGGTCCAGACAGAGCCGCTTTACACTGCGGCTTCCCCGGGCCCCCGGCAGGGTCAGCCGGTCCCCCGGCACGCAGGGCCCCACGCTGACCGCCCAGCTCTCCGAGGGCGTCCGGGGCCGCAGGGCCAGGCCCTCCCCCTCCGGCCGGTCCAGGAGGGTCAGGCGGTAGTCCCCCCAGATCAGGGGCCGTCCCGGCATCAATTGGACCTCCGTCAGGGTCTGGGGCCGGGTCTCCAGAATCAGCCACCGCCGGCAGTACCGGGCGGTGACGCCATGGGGCAGGCTCAGGCGGCTCTCCCGGCTCTGGTCCGTATGGCGGGCCATACTCAGAATGGCGTTCAGATGGACCGCTCCGATGTCCCTCCGGCCCACGCCCAGCCGGTCGAACAAAATCAGCAGCATCCGGGGCCGCACCGCCTCCGGCGCGGCGAACAGCAGGTCAATGGCCAGGGTCACCCGGCCCTCCCGGACCTCCACGTGGGCGGTGCGCTCCGCCGCGTCCCGCTCCAGGGCGCGGTCCGCCTCCCGGACCCGCCGGGCCGTCTGGTTGATATGCTCCACGGCCTTCGGGTTCAGCTCCTTCAGCAGGGGCATGATCTGCAATCGCAGAAAATTCCGGCTGGCGGCAGCGGGGTCGGCGTTGGTCTCGTCCTCAATGTGGGGAATATCCCACTGGGCGGCGTAGGTCTCTAGCTCCGCCCGGGTCACAGCCAGCAGGGGGCGGCAGACGTCATCCCGCCGGTACTCCATGCCCGCCAGGCCCCGGAGCCCGGTCCCCCGAATGAGGTTCAACAGGACGGTTTCGGCGTTGTCGCCGGCGTGGTGGGCGGTGTAAAGGCGTTTGCATCCACGCTCCGCCGCCGTCTGGCGGAGGAAGGCGTAGCGCAGCGTCCGGGCGGCCTCCTCCAGAGAAAGCCCCTCCCGGGCGGCAAGGGCCCGGACGTCTCCCCGGCCCACGGTCAGGGGAGTCCCCCAATCCCCGCAGGCCTTCCGGACAAAGGCCTCGTCCCGGAGGGCCGTTCCGTCCCGGAGCTGGTGGTTGAAGTGGGCGGCAATCACCTGCCCCTCCCGCTCCCTGCACCAGGCGTCCAGCATGAACAGCAGGCACATGGAGTCCAGACCCCCGGAGACGGCGCAGAGGACCGTCTCCCCCCGCTCCGGCAGGACCGCGTAAGGGGCCCGCTCCAGCAGCTCAGTCCTCGTCATCATAGCGGCTGTCCAGGGTAGAGAACTGGGTGTACTCCGGCATCCACCGCAGGTCCACCCGGCCGGTCTCCCCGTGGCGGTTCTTGGCCACGATGCACTCGGCAATGTTGTGCTTTTCCGAGTCCTCATTATAATAGTCGTCCCGGTACAAAAAGAGAACAATATCCGCGTCCTGCTCGATGGCTCCGGACTCCCGGAGGTCCGACAGCATGGGCCGTTTGTCCTCCCGCTTCTCATTGGCGCGGCTGAGCTGGCTCAGGCAGATCACCGGCACGTTCAGCTCCTTGGCCATGAGCTTCAGCATCCGGGACATGTCGGACACCACCTGCTGCCGGCTGTCCCCCCGCTGGGGGCCGCCGGAGGCGGAGGTCATCAGCTGGAGGTAGTCCACCACCACCAGGCACAGATTTTCCAGCCGGCGGCACTTGGCGTTCATGTCCGCCACGGAGAGCATGGGATTGTCGTCGATGCGGATGTCCAGCTGGGTCATCACCGCCGTGGCCCCGGCAATCTTCTCCCAGTCCGTCTCCCGCAAACTGCCGGTCCGCAGGCGGGTGTTCTCCACCAGAGCCTCGGCGGAGAGGATGCGGGTCACCAGCTGCTCCCGGTTCATCTCCAGAGAGAACACGGCCACGGTCTTTTTCGTGTTCTTAGCCACGCTCAGGGCCATGTTCAGAGCCAGAGAGGTCTTGCCCATGCCGGGCCGGGCCGCCAGAAGAATCAGGTCCGACTTGTTCAGGCCTGTTATTTTCCGGTCAATGGCGGAGAGGCCCGTGGAGAGGCCCGGCAGGTGGTTTTCACTCTCGCTCATCTCTCCCAGGCGGTCCAGCACATCGGGCAGGACCTCCTTCATCCGGACCATCTGCTGAGCCCCCTGGCCCCGGCGGATGGAGAAAATTTTCTGCTCTGCAATCTCCAGGATGTTCCCGGCGCTTCCCAGCCCCTCCCGGGCCAGGGAGGCGATCTCCCCGGACGCCTGGACCAGAGCCCGCAGCAGCGCCCTGTTCCGGACAATCTCCACGTAATCCTCCACGTTCTGGCTGGTGGGGGTGATGTCCATCAGCTGCGCCAGATAGGACCGGGTGGTCTGCTCATCATAGACCCCGTTCTGCTGCATTTCCTCGCAGACGGTGATTCCGTCGATGTGCCGGGCGTTGGTGAACATGCTGAGAATGGTCTCGAAAATCTCCCGGTTCTGCTTCAGATAAAAGTCCTCGGGACGGAGCTTGCCCATCACCTTGTTCACGCAGTCCGGGTCAATCAGGATGGAGCCCAGAACCGCCTGCTCCCCCTTCAGGCTGTGGGGCATCTGCCGGAGAAGAAGATCCTCGTTTTCCACAGTTCTCACCTCGTCCAATCAGGAATCAGGCGTCAGGAAACAGGAATTACGGCATGGCGAAAAAATTCCTCATTTCCCATTGACACGGTTATTTTTCCTCGAAAACCGACACGTAAACGGTGGCCGTCACCTCGAAGCCCAGACGGGCCTTGACCTGATAGCTGCCGAAGGCCTTGATGGGCTCCTCCAGCACCAGCTTCTGCTTGGGAATGTCAATTTCATACTGCTTCATCAGCCCCTCGGAAATCTCCTTTGTGGTGACGGCTCCGAAGAGCTTGCCGTTGCCCCCCGCCCGGGCGGTGAGCTTCACCTGGCACTGCTTGAGCTTCTCGGCGGTCTCCTCCGCCAGGGCCTTTTGCCGGGCCTCCTCGGCCTTTTTGGCCTTCTCCTTGAGGTTCATGGTGTTGATGGCGTCCGCTGTGGCGGGAACAGCCATTTTCCGGGGCAGGAGGAAGTTCCGGGCGTAGCCCTCGGAGACCTCCACCATCTGGCCCTTCTTGCCCTGGCCCTTCACGTCCTGCTGCAAAATCACTTTCATCGGTCATTCTCCTTATGATCTGAATCTGAATTTTCTGAATCTTTTGAATCTTCTGAATCTTCTAAAAACTCCGGGGCTTCCAATGCCCGGACCCGCTTCTCCAGCGCTTCGATCCGCTCCTCCTGAGCCAGCCACACCGTGATGAGAACCGCCGGCACAAAGGCGACAGCCGCGAAGGCGCGGAAGGGATGCCGCTGAAAATCAAACAGCATGTATCCGCCTAAGAACAGAAACGCCTCTGAAACCACCAGACACGCTCCGTAGGTCTTCAAAAATTTCATGGCTCCGGCCTCCTTATTTCTCAAACCGCAGGTCCGTCCTCAGCCCCGGGGTCTTTTACCCTCAGGGTCTCCTCCGCGCCGTCAGGCTCAGACAAAGACCGGCGGCGGAACCGCGGCCAGCGTCCAGAAGAGGACCGGACGCTGCCAGAGCACCGGCAGCCCCGGCGCAAACAGGCACATGGCGCAGCCTTGCCAACACCGTTTCATGACGGTCTCCCTCATTTTTCAAAATAGGCGTCGATGGCATGGACCAGCCTGCTCCGGACATCCAGCAGGTCCCCGTTCTCCACCCGTCCCCCCGCCGTAGCGGAGTTGCCGCCGCCTCCCAGGGCCTCCAGAATCACCTGGACGTTGATCTCCCCCAGGGACCGGCCGCTCATCAGAATGGCCGTCCCGCTGCGGTACACCACGAAGGAGGCCTTCACCCCCTTGAGTGTGAGCAGCTCGTCGGCGGCCTGGGCGGCGGCCACCCGGTCCACGCCGTCCTGGCCCACCACCGCCAGGGCAATATCGGGCCGGTAGAGCTCCGCCTGCCGGATAATGTCGTACTTGGAGACCATGCCGCTGAGGTCCCCCTGAAACAGCCGCTGGACCTCCGCCGTGTCGGCTCCCGCCCGGCGGAGGAAGGCCGCCGCCTCAAAGGTCCGGCCCCCGGTGCGGAGGGTGAAGTGCTTGGTGTCCAGCACGATGCCGGCCAGCAGGGCTTCCGCCTCCTCCCGGAGAAGGTCGGCGGGCTCAATCAGGTATTGCAGCAGCTCCGTCACCAGCTCCGACGCCGAAGAGGCATAGGGCTCGTGGAAGCTGAAGGCGGCGTTTTCGATATAGCTGGCGGCCCGGCGGTGGTGGTCGATCACCGCCACCCGGTTGCAGGACTCCAGCAGCTGGGGGCTCTCCACCAGGTCGGGCCGGTTGGTGTCCACCACAATCAGCAGCGCCCCGGGGCGCATTTTGATGAAGGCCTCCGCCGGCGGGGTGAACACGCCCCCGTAGGCCTCCAGGCCCCGCAGGCGCTCCAGCACCGCCTGGGCGGCGTTCTTCTCCAGGTCAATGACAATCTGGGCCTTCCGTCCCAGCTTCCGGGCGGCGCAGCACACGCCGGCGGCGGCGCCTACGGCGTCCATGTCCGCGAAGCTGTGGCCCATAATATAAATCTCCGCCGCGTCGCCCATCAGCTCGCCCAGGGCGTTGGCCATGACTCTGGACTTGACCTTGGTCCGCTTTTCGGTGGTCTTGGCCCGGCCCCCGTAGAACTCAAAGTCCGTCCGGCCCCGGACCACCGCCTGATCGCCGCCCCGGCTCAGAGCCATTTCCAGAGAGAGGCTGGCGTTCTTCCGGAGCTCCGGAATGCTGGGGGCGTCCCGGCCAATGCCGATGGACAAAGTGGGGTGTCCGCCGTCCCCCACGCGGATGCTCCGGATGTCGTCCAGAATGGAGAACTTTTCCTCTACAAAGTGCTGGTAATACTGCTCTTCAAAGATGAACAGGTAGTGGTCCCGTTCCGTCTTCATCAAAAGGCCGTTGGCGGCAGACCCCCAGCTTGTGAGCTTTTCGTCAATCTGGGCCAGGACGGCGCTGCGCTGGGTATCCGCGCAGCCGTTCATCAGGTCGTCGTAATTGTCCACCATCAGAATGGCCACCACCAGACGGGTGGCGTCGTAGACCTCCCGGATGCGGTCCCCCTCGGTGGTGTCCACCCAGTAGGTCGTGGCCACCAGGTTCTGTTCCCCGCTCCGGCCCTTGGCCCGGACCAGACTGCCGTAGACCCGAAAGCGGCGGCTGTTCATGCTCACCCGCTCCGGGCACTCCTGTTTCCCCTCCAGCAGCCACTGCACGGGAAACTCCGGCGCCGCGTCCTCCACCTTCATCTCAAAGAGATGTTCCCGCACCCCTGCCAGCTGGAGGAAGTTCTCGTTGCTCCAGATGACCTCGCCGGTGTCGGGCCGGAAGACCATGATGGGCAGGGGGGAGTTGATGAGGGTGGATTTGCTGGCGGTGTCCACGTTTCCGGTTACATTGTCGATATACTGCAAAACGCTCTGGCGGCGCTTTTTGCTGCTGCTTCTGAAATAGGCGTACAGCGCCACCGTGGCCCCGCCCTCCGCCAGGGCCAGCAGGGGGCTGACGGTGACGGCGGCCAGGGTGAAGGCCAGCAGGCACAGGAAATACAGCTGTAAGTTCGGCTCCAGCAGGCGGGAGAGCTTTTTGTTGTTCATGGCGTCCCCTTCTCCTAGAGTCTGTTTTAAAACCATCAAAACGCCGTCTTGGGGTATCTTTTTCCGCCAGGACTGCGTTGATTGGACTTGAAATCCGTCAGGATTCCCGCGTCCAATCGCCTTGTCTGACGAAAAAATCTGCCCCCATCCGGCATTCCGCTAATTTTAAAACAGCCTCTAGGAAATCTTTTCGTTTTTCTCTCGTAAAACGGCTGTGCGCCGTTCCCTTTTTGTCTAAGTTGTTAGTATATCATTTTTCCCCGAAAGAAGCAAGCCCCGCTTGCCAAAGGGCACGCCCGTTCACGCATTTTATCGAGGTGCAGGGGGCGGACTTTACGCCTGCCTTCCGCAAGAACGCCTGTAGGGGAGGGGCTCTGTCCCCTCCCGTTCTACCGGGCCCTCCATGCTTTCGGGGGACGGGCCCCGGAAACGTGAAAACGGCCCGGGAACAAAAAAACAGCCTGGGCGCAAAAAACAGCCTGGGCGCACAAAACCGGGCCCGGAAACACAAAACCGGGCCCGGGAACAAAAAAACAGCCTGGGCGCAAAAAAAGGCCGGGACAGAGCCCGGCCCCTGCAGATTCGTTTTTGTACAGAAGGCTACACCAGTTCCCCCGCGCTTTCCTCCCGCAGGGGCAGGGTCTGAAAAATCTCGGCCTCGATGCGCTCATAGGCCTCCGGCCCCCGGGAACGGCGCAGCCGCCCGCCCAGGCGCTCGCCGCCCTCAAACAGGTGAATCAGGTAGAACCAGACCTCTTTCATCCGCTGGGAGGCGGGATGCTTCTGCCCGTACTGCGCCTGATATCCCCGGTACAGCGCCGCCGTAAAGGCCTCCAGCTCCTCCCGGGAGGCGGGCGGTCCGCCCCGGAGCTTCCTGGGCAGGGCCGGGTCCGCCACGGCCCCCCGGCCAATCATCACCGCCTCCAGCGCCGGAAACCGGGCCTCCAGGGCCCGGACCTCTCCAGGGGTTCGCAGGTCCCCGTTGTAGCACAGAGGGATTCTGCCCTCCGCCATGGCCAGGGAAACCGCGTCCAGATGGAGGGGGCCCCGGTATTTCTCCGGCCTGGTCCGGGGATGAACGGTGAGGCAGGCGATGGGGTAGCGATTGTAAATCTCCAGCAGCCGGGGGAACTCCTCCGGGCTGTCATATCCCAGCCGGGTCTTCACCGACACCGCCGCCGGCAGGGGCCGGGAGAAGACCTCCTCAAAAAAGCGGTCCAGCCCCTCCGGGTCCCGGAGGAAGCCGGAGCCCTTTCCCTTGGCGGCAACGGTGCCGGAGGGGCAGCCCAGATTCAGGTTCACCTCGCCATAGCCCATGTCCGCCAGTATCTCCGCCGCCCACAGAAAGTCCGATGCCCGGCGGGTCATCACCTGGGGCACCGCGTTCAGACCCGCGTTTGCCGCCGGGTCCACCTCCTTCCGGTGCCGGTCTGTCAGAATGTGCTGGTCCGTGGGGGAAAAGAAGGGGATGAAAAACCGGTCCGCCCCGCCGAAAAATTCCTGCCACGTCCGGCGGAACACGGATTTGGTGATGCCGTCCAGAGGGGCGAAGTCTACCCGGGAGATCATCGCGAAGCTTCTCCCCATTCGGGGGGGTGGAACCCCACGCGGGAAAAAGCCTCTTCCCACTCGGCGGGCCGGAACCCCGTGAGGACAAATCCGTCCCCCACCAGAATGGGCCGCTTCACCAGCATCCCGTCCGTGGCCAGCAGGGCCAGCTGCTCCTCCTCGGACATCCCGGGCAGCTTGTCCTTCAGACCCAGGGCCTTATATTGGAGGCCGCTGGTATTGAAGAAGCGTTTCAGAGGCAGGCCGCTGGCAACCCGCCAGGCCCGCAGCTCCTCCGCCGTGGGATGATCCTCCTTGATGTCCCTGAGCTCACAGGGCGCGCCTTTTTCCTCCAGCCACTTTTTCGCCTTCTGGCAGGTGGAGCACTTGGGATAGTACACAAACAGCACGGCTCTTTCCTCCTTATTTCTCGTTCCCCGCCGGCTCACAGAATCAGCAGCTCCCTGGGGGCCTTTGTCAGACTGCGGCTGCCCTCCGGGGTAATCTGAATCACGTTCTCAATCCGGACGCCCAGCTTTCCGGGGATATAAATCCCCGGCTCCGCCGAGATCACCGCCCCCGCCGGCAGGGGGCTTTCGTTGGTGGGGGAGGCGTTGGGGGCCTCGTGAATCTCCACCCCCAGGCTGTGGCCGAAGCTGTGGGTAAAATACTCCCCATAGCCCGCCTCACGGATGACCTCCCTGGCGGCGGCGTCCACCGCCTTTCCGGTGACGCCGGCCCGGGCGGAGGCAATGCCCGCCTCCTGGGCGGCCAGAACCGTCTCATAGACCCGGCGCATCTCCTCCGTGGCGCTGCCCACCGCCACGGTGCGGGTCATGTCGGAGCAGTAGCCCTGATAAACGCAGCCAAAGTCCATGGTGACGAACTCCCCGGCCCGGATTTCCTTCTCCGAGGGAACCCCGTGGGGCAGGCTTCCGTTGGGCCCGGAGACCACAATGGGGTCAAAGGACATGTCCGACGCGCCATGGCGGAGCATCAGATATTGAAGCCTGGCGGCAATCTCCTTTTCCGTCACGCCGGGGCGAATCTCCTTCAGAATCTCCTCCAGGGCCCGTTCGGCAATGCCCTGGGCGGCCTCCATGGCGGCCAGCTCCTCTTTGTCCTTCGTGTGCCGGAGCTTTGTCACCAGGTCCGAGGCGGGGACCATCTCACAGGGGAATTTCCACTGGGCCATGGCCTTCTGAAAACGGCCGTGCTCCCGGACGCTCATCTCCGCGTCCTCAAAGCCCAGGCGGCGGATGCTTTTCAAAAAGACCAGGTCATGGAGCTGAACCGTCAGGCCCCGGCCCGTTTTGGTCTCCCGGAGCTCCGCGTTCTCCAGACAGCGGCCCGCCGCCTCGGTATACCGGGCGTCGGTGAAGAAATAGGCGGGTCCCTTCCGGGGCACCAGACAGGCGGCGTCGCCGCCGGGGGTGAAAAAGCCGGCGGCATAAAACCGGTTGGCCTGGCCTGTGAGCAGCACGGCGTCCAGGTCCTCCGCCGCCAGGGCGGCCTGTATGACTTTGATGTGATTCATAGCGGTCCCTTCCTGTCATGTTTTCATTGCCGGGGGCAGACTTTGCGCCCGGCCCCTGTTATAGAGGGGCTCTGTCCCCTCCCGTTCTTCCGGGCCCTCCATGCTTCCGGCATACGGGCGGCCTCCGCATAAAACATCTGCGCTTTGGACGCCCCCGGCCCTACCAGTCGTGGCGCGAGGTTCCGATCCAGTTTTCTTCCAACACGTCCATGACCCGTTCAATCTTCCAGAAGCATTCCGGGTCGTCCAGGGTATCGTCGTCCAGCGCACGGGCAATCATCTCCAGCATCCGTACCGCTCTGGAATCCACCGCCCTGTAAATATCCTGCATCACCCCGGCCTGCTTCATGTAGGCCAAAACCGCCTCGCCAATGGACAGCGCCAGCATCGTTTCCCGTGTACGCCGCTCCCGATCGTCCAAATCCTCAAACAGCACAAAATCACAGCCCATAAAAAATCCTCCCGTTGACCTTTAGTGAATGTCAAATACATTCCTATTTTATCATAAAATGAAGAACACAGTCGAATGACAAGCACTGAAGGTCAGGACGAAGTTTTCATGTATAAAAACCGGGCTCCGGATGGAAAATTTAATCTCTGCGGGAGCTGGATAGCCGCCTTGCGCAAAGCAAGAACGCCGAAGCTGTCCCAGCGGGGCCTGGCGGACCTGCTCCAGCTGGGCGGTCTGGACGTGGACAAAAACGCGGTTCAGCGCATCGAGAGCGGAGAGCGCTTCGTCACGGATATCGAGCTGAAAGCCCTGGCCCAGGCGCTGGGCGTCACAGTGGAACAATTATTGGAACCGTAGGAGCTCCGGAAATCCGGGGCTCCTGTTGTTTTATTCTCCCTGCACAGCATTCCCCTTCGGAGAACGGAGGGCCCTCAGCGCGGGAGGGACTCCAGCCGGGCAAGGATCTTCTCCCGGTATTCCGCATGACGGGGCATCCCGCCCCCCAGCCCGCCCCGCTTGGGCAGCTGGAGCCGGAGAAAATCCCCGTTCCGGAAGGTGATGGAGCAGTTCACCGCGCCCATGATGGCCTTTTTGATTTCGCAGTGCCGGATATCCTCGAAGGGGAAGCACACGCCCACGTCCTCGGCCACCGTCTTCCGGAAGTCCTTGATTTTGGGATACGCGGCGGTCAGATACTGCCGTTCCTCGCATTCAGCAACCAGCAGATACCGCCCGGTAATGCCGATATACACGTCAAAATAGGAGGTTTTTTTCTTGTTCACCTGCAGGGTGATGCCGTGAATGCCCGCCAGAAGCGTCTCCCCCTCCGGCAGGCAGTCTCCCAAAACACGGTTCATGTTGGCCTCGTCAAATATACCTGCCATGCACTCAGTTCCTTTCCGTCTCCAGCGCCGCCCTGACAAATCCGCAAAACAGCGGATGGGGCCGGTCGGGCCGGCTCTTGAACTCCGGGTGAAACTGAACGCCCACAAACCAGGGGTGGGCGGGAAGCTCTACAATCTCCACCAGCCGTCCGTCCGGGGACAGGCCCGCCAGAGCCAGGCCCTTTTCCTCCATCACGGTTCGGTATTCGTTGCTGAACTCGAAGCGGTGGCGGTGCCGCTCGCTGATTTCCGCCGTCCCGTAGAGCACCCGGCTCCTGGTCCCCTCACCGAGGATGCAGGGATACCGGCCCAGACGCATGGTGCCGCCCTTGTCGGTGACGCCCACCTGGTCCGGCATCAGATCAATGACGGGATGGGCGGCGGTCCGGTCAAACTCGGAGGAATGGGCGTCCGTCAGGCCGCAGACGTGGCGGGCAAACTCGATGACAGCCATCTGCATCCCCAGGCAGATTCCAAAATAGGGGACCCCGTTCTCCCGGGCGTATTTGACAGCGGCAATCATGCCCTCCACGCCCCGCTCTCCGAAGCCGCCGGGCACCAGCACGCCGCCGCAGCCCGCCAGCCGCTCCGCCGCATTCTCCGCCGTCAGCTCCTCGGAGTCCACCCAGCGGATGGATACCACGGCGTCGTTGGCGGTGCCGGCGTGGTTCAGGGACTCCACCACCGAGAGATAGGCGTCGTGAAGCTGGGTGTACTTGCCCACCAGGGCGATTTCCACCCGGCGGCGGGCGTTCTTCTCCCGCTTCACCATGGCGGTCCACTCCCGCAGATCCGGCTGGTGGGTAATCAGGCCCAGCTTCCGGCAGACCGCCTCGTCCAGGCCCTCCTTCGCCATCAGCAGGGGGACCTCATAGAGGGTTTCGGCGGTGGCATTCTGGATGACGCAGTCCGGCTCCACATTGCAGAAAAGGGATATCTTTTTCCGCACGTCGTCGGATATGGGGGCGTCGCAGCGGCAGACCAGAATGTCCGGCTGAATGCCCAGGGAGGACAGCTCCTTTACAGAGTGCTGGGTGGGCTTGGATTTCAGTTCCCCGGTGCCGGGGACCTGAACGACAAGGGGAACGTGGATGAAGGCCACGTCTCCCCGGGGCCGCTCCGCCCCGATCTGTCGGATGGCCTCCAGAAAAGGCTGGGATTCAATGTCGCCCACGGTGCCGCCGATTTCGCAGATCACCACGTCCACGTCTTCCTCTGCCATGCCGTAAACCCGGCGCTTGATCTCGTCAGTTATGTGGGGGATGATCTGAACGGTGGCCCCCAGATAGTCTCCCCGGCGTTCCCGGTTCAGAACGGACCAGTAGATTTTCCCGGAGGAAATGGAGCTGTTGCCGGAAAGGTCCTCGTCCACAAAGCGCTCGTAGTGGCCCAGGTCCAGATCGGTCTCCGCCCCGTCCCCGGTGACAAAAACCTCGCCGTGCTGATAAGGGCTCATAGTGCCGGGGTCCACATTGATATAGGGATCGAATTTCTGATTCCGCACCCGGACCCCCCGCTGCTTCAGCAGCCTGCCCAGCGACGCGGCGCAGATGCCCTTTCCCAGGCCGGACACCACGCCGCCGGTGACAAAAACGTATTTGGTGGACATGCCGGTTCCCCTCCTTTGAATATCAGTATATCCCATTTCTGTCAAAAACACGGTTTAATATAGCACCAGTCCCCCCAGCTTGTCAACGGATCTTTGCCGGCATCCAGGGCCGCTGCCGGCCTTTCCGGCCGGACATATTCCCTCTTCTCCGGCAGAGTGTACGACCCGCCGCCCCCTTTTCGTCAGATTTTGTAAAAAACGCCCATTGACTTTATCCGTTTAAAGCTGTATAGTACAAAAGCAGAACAGGCCGGAGCGCAGAGAGGAGAGCCCTTTATGAAGACCATCGCCGCCGCTCTCACAGGTACTTATTTCCGCTTTACCAAGGTCCGCTATGCGGGCCGTTTTGAGCGTGGAAAAAAGGCGTCCGGCTGAACAGGTGCGTTTTTGCTGATGAAAAGCGGCTCTGTTTTCGGACAGGGCCGCTTTTTATAATGAATTCCCGCAAATCACTTGTAAATTTAAGGAGATTGGTAACGATGAAGAAGAAACTGCTTGCATTGGTCCTGGCCGGTACGCTGGCCCTGAGTCTGGCCGCCTGCGGCGGCAATTCCGGCGGAGACTCCGCCGGTTCCGGAGCTTCCGGCGACGGCGGGACCCAGGAGCCCGCCGGCCCCGCCGCCGATCCCGCCCCCTCCGACGCCTCCGGCGAGACCTACACGGTGGGCATTTCCCAGTACGTCACTCACGACGCGCTGGACGCCGCCACCCAGGGCTTCCAGGACGCGCTGAACGAGCTGCTGCCCGGTCAGGTGACCTTCGATTATCAGAACGCCGCCGAAGATACCGCCAACTGCGCCACCATCGCCAATGCCTTTGTGGCCGACGGAGTGGACCTCATCATGGCCAACGCCACCCCGTCCCTCCAGGCTGCCGCGGCGGCCACCGGCGACATCCCCATCCTGGGCACCTCCGTCACGGAGTACGGCGTAGCCTTCGGCATTGAGAATTTCTCCGGCACCGTGGGGGGCAACATCTCCGGCACCTCCGACCTGGCCCCCCTGGACCAGCAGGCGGCCATGATTCAGGAATGGTATCCCGACGCCAAAAACATCGGCCTGCTCTACTGCTCCAACGAGGCCAACAGCCAGTATCAGGTAGACACCGTTCAGGGCTATCTGCAGGACATGGGCTATACCTGCACCCAGTACGCATTCTCTGACTCCAACGACATTGCCGCCGTCTGCCAGACCGCCGCAGACAACAGCGACGTACTCTATATTCCTACAGACAACTCCGCCGCCGCCAACAAAGGAAATATAGACAACATCTGCCGGGGCAACATCCCCGTGTTCTGCGGCGAGGAGGGCATCTGCGCCGGCTGCGGCGTGGCCACCCTGTCCATCAGCTACTATGACATCGGCTGGAAAACCGGCGAAATGGCCGCTCAGGTCCTCACCGGCCAGGCGGACATCTCCACCATGCCCATCGAGTACGCCCCCGAGTTCGTGAAGAAGTACAACCCCACCATCTGCGCCGACCTGGGCGTCACCGCCCCCGAGGGCTACGAGGCCATCGGCTGAGTGTTTTCCCTTCCGGCAGGCGGCGGAATTTCTCTGATTCCGCCGCCTGCCGGGGTATCCTCTCAATTAGGGGTCGGGAATGAGGAATGTCGGTTTCTGAAATTCCTGATTCCTGACTCTTAATCTCTCATTCTGAAAGGGGTTTTCCTATGCTCAACTTCATCGGCGCGCTGCCGGGGGCCGTCTCCCAGGGGCTCATCTGGGGCCTGATGGCCATCGGCGTTTACATCACCTATAAAATTCTGGACATTGCCGACCTGACGGTGGACGGCTCCTTCTGCACCGGCGGCGCGGTCTTCGTGGTGCTGTTCGGCCAGGGGGTCAACATCTGGGCGGCGATGCTGGCGGCCCTGCTGGCAGGGATGCTGGCGGGGCTGGCCACCGGCCTGCTCCACACCGCCTGCGGCATTCCGGCCATTCTGGCGGGCATCCTGACCCAGCTGGGATTGTGGTCCATCAACCTGGCCATCATGGGCATGAAGGCCAATGTAGCCATCAATGTCACCAACCCGGACAATCTTGACCGGCTGCTGGTGTCCCTGCGCTTTGTCCAGGACGTGGCCAAGGGAAACCGGCCCTTCATCCGGCACCCCATTTTGGTGGTGGGCCTGTTCACCGCCGCTGTCATCGCGGTGCTGTACGCCTTTTTCGGCACGGAGCTGGGGGCGGCCCTCCGGGCCACCGGCGCAAACCCCAACATGGCCCGGGCCCAGGGCATCAACACCGACACCGGCAAGGTGCTGGGCCTGATGATTTCCAACGGCCTGGTGGCCCTGTCCGGGGCTCTGCTCAGCCAGTATCAGAGCTTTGCAGACTCCAGCATGGGCAAGGGCGCCATTGTCATCGGCCTGGCGGCGGTCATCATCGGTCAGGTGGTCTTCGGCAAGGTCTTCCGGAACTTCGCTCTGAAGCTGCTGGCGGTATCCATCGGCGCGATCATCTACTATATCGTCATTCAGGCGGTGGTCAGCCTCAGCAACATCAACACCAACTACCTGAAGCTGATTTCCGCAGTCATCGTGGCGGTATTCCTGGCCATTCCCTACTGGAAGGGCCGCTATTTCACCAAAACCAGCCATAAGGGAGGGTCCGCCCATGCTTGAGATCAAGGGAATCTGGAAAACCTTCAACGCCGGAACGGTCAACGAGAAGCAGGCTCTTCGGGGTGTGGATCTGACGCTGAAGGAGGGCGATTTCTGCACCGTCATCGGAGGCAACGGCGCGGGCAAATCCACCATGCTTAACGCAGTGGCGGGCGCCTGGGCCGTGGACGAGGGGTCCATCTCCATCGGAGGCGCCGACGTCACCCATCTGCCGGAGCACAAGCGGGCGGCCTACATCGGCCGGGTTTTTCAGGACCCCATGATGGGCACCGCTCCCTCCATGCAGATTATTGAGAACCTGGCCCTGGCGGCCCGCCGGGGCCAGCGGCGGGGTCTCCGCTGGGGCATCACCCGGGAGGAGAAGACCCGCTATCAGGACATGCTGCAAAAGCTGGACCTGGGCCTTGAAGACCGGCTGACCAGCAAGGTGGGCCTCCTCTCCGGCGGCCAGCGGCAGGCGCTGACGCTGCTGATGGCCTCCCTGAAAAAGCCCCGGCTGCTGCTGCTGGACGAACACACCGCCGCCCTGGACCCCAAGACGGCGGCCAAGGTCCTGGCCCTGTCGGATAAGATTGTGGCGGAAAGCCGCCTGACCACCATGATGGTCACCCACAACATGAAGGACGCCATACAGCACGGAAACCGGCTCATTATGATGTACGACGGAAAAATTGTGATTGACGTCTCCGGCGAAGAGAAAAAAAAGCTCACCGTTCCCCAGCTGCTGGAGCTGTTCAGCAAGGTCAGCGGCAGCGACGAGGCGGACGACAAGCTGCTGCTGTCCTAACCACCCCGGTGAAAACATGTTTTCACCGGGCCGGCCAGGCAGGTTTCCAAAACGTTTCAAAGGTTTTGGAACCTGTATGATTGAACACGAGGGGGAGACCCCTGATGGGTCCCCCCTCCCTTTCGGTATCAGATAAAAGAAAACTTCTTTTGTGCAAATCGACGGTTGACAACGGAGCGCCGGATGCGTATAATGCAAAGCAATCAAGGAAAACCTGTGACCAGGAGAAGTACCCGGGAAGGCTGCCTTTTAGAGAGCTGCGGATGGTGGAATCGCGGCAGAGAGCATTCCAGCGAATGGCCCTGGGAGGGCGGAGCGAACGGTCTTTGACCCAGTAGCGGCCGACGGGGACCGCACCCGTTACCAGGGCGGCGCGTATGAAGTACGCGGAGCGAGGGGGTGCGTTCGCACCAACTTGGGTGGTACCGCAGGATGAAAGTCTTGTCCCAAATTGGGACGGGGCTTTTTTATTTTATCCTGGAATAAGACGTTCGGAATCAGGAATTTCTGATTTCACATTCCTAATCCCTATAGCAATCTTCAAAATCACGGGCAAGAGGCCGCCGAAGGCGGCGGCCCCTGGCCGGTCCGCCTGTCGGGAATGATGTTGCTATAATTTAAGAAAAGAGGACTTTTCCATGAAGCTTTACACGAAACGATGGCGTTTCCGCTCAGGACGGTAAATTTCTGTTTCCTCGTTCCCAATTTCTGATTCCTGATTGAAGGAGGGTCCTTCCATGACGCTTCTGACAAAACGATGGCGGCCCTGTTCCTCCGCCATTTCTCATCCCTCATTCCTAATTTCCAATTTTAATGTTTTAAGTAAGGAGATTCTACCATGAACAATATGAAAAAATTTGCGGCCCTGCTGCTGGCCCTGACCCTGGCCCTGACCGCCTGCGGCGGCGGAAAAAACTCCGGCGGCTCCAGCGACTCCGGGACCTCCGCGCCCTCCAACGGCCCCGGCAGCTCCGGCGGGGACGCCCCCCACTACACCATCGGCATCTCCCAGTACGGCGAGCACGGCTCCCTGGACAACTGCCGGATCGGCTTTCTCCAGGGGCTGGCGGAGGCCGGCATCGTGGAGGGTGAAAACCTTACCGTGGACTATCAGAACGCCGGATTTGACGACAGCATCGCCACTCAGATCGGCCAGTCCTTTTCCGCTTCCGGCGTCGACCTGATGGTGGCTGTAGCCACCCCCTCCGCCACGGCCTGCTTCGCCGCCGCCGAGGACAAGGACATCCCCGTGATTTTCACCGCCATCACCGACCCCGTGGGGGCCAAGCTGGATTCCGGCAACATCACCGGCACCTCCGATGTGCTCCCGGTGGCGGGACAGCTCCAGCTGATCCGGGACCTCCAGCCCCAGGCCAAAACCGTGGGCATCGTCTACACCACCAGCGAGGCTAATTCCGTCTACTCCGTCGGCGTCTATGAGGACCTGGCGGCGGACTACGGCCTTACCGTCGAAACCGTGGGCGTCACCGCTCAGTCCGAGGTCACCCAGGCCGTCGACACCCTGATCTCCCGGGGCGTGGACTGCATCTCCAACCTGACGGACAACACCGTGGTAGGCGTTCTCCCCGCCATTCTGGAGAAGACCAACGAGGCCGGCATCCCCGTTTACGGCTCTGAGGTGGAGCAGATGAAGCTGGGCTGCGTGGCCGGCGCGGGCCTGGACTATATCAAGCTGGGCATCCAGACCGGCCAGATGGCCGCCAAGGTCCTCAAGGGTGAGGCCGCCTGTCAGGACCTGCCCTATGAGATCATCGAGAACTTCGACCTCTATATCAATCCCGAGACCCTGGACGCCATGGGACTGGTGATTCCCGAGAGCGTGTCCAGCAATGCCATTGACGTCACCGCCTAAAATAATGAGGAATGAGGAGTTAGGAATTAGGAATTGCTCTCCTGATTCAGAAAATCCCTAATTCCTCATTCCTAAGGAAGCACTGATTAAAGCAGGTAAAAGCCAGGCAAACAAACGAAGGTAATAAAAACGTCCAATAAAGGGCCATATTTAGGGATGAATTCCTCGCTTTTCCAGTCCCAGCCCGG
>CAJTFK010000009.1 GCA_910575505.1 Oscillospiraceae bacterium | reverse complement strand
GAAGTTATAGCTCACTGTGGAGAAATGCGGCAGTTCCTCGTTTAATGTATATCCTAAAAACCACCGGTACGCAATGTCTGTCTGCGCCCTGCGCAGCGTCCCCCGCGGCGACGGTATCCCGTCCAGATGTTGGAGCAGAACGATCTTGAACAGTACCACCGGATCAATGCTGGTCCGGCCTTCTTCCTCACTGTACAACGGCTCCACAATTTCATATAGTTTCCTGAACTCTACCGCTCTGTCCACCTTGCGCAGCAGGTGTTCTTGTGGCACCAGGCTCTCTGTATCCACCACTTCCACCACGCCCCGCTCCATTTTTCCCTTTTCCATCATTTTTCTCACCCTGCTCCATTTTACCTCATATATATGAAAAAGTCTGCCCCTCGGCAGACTTTTTCGACAGCCTGAAGGGTGTCATTTCAAATGACACCCTTGGAGGGAAACAGAGCTTGAACATCGTCAACGAGCCTGGCCTTTACTCCCTGGTGCTGGGGAGCCAGTGAGCGCAAAATTGAGCTGAGCGGCAACGGGCCGGGGAGCGTTCCCCGGCCCGTTCAATCAGGCTGTTGAAAAAAGTTGAATTTCAAAAGGGCAAGATTGCCAATGTTGCAACTTCCTGCAACGGCTGGACGCATTCCCCGTCACTTACAATCAAGCATATTTAGCCGCCGCAAGCAGCACCATCACAAATCCCACCACAATCAGCCCTGGGAGCCCGCACAGCGCCGCCGCAGCTATGGCTATGCCCGCCTCCACCGCCGCCGCCGTGAGGGCGCAGAGGGCCCGGAAACGGGATTCTTTCATGGGTGGCCGGTCAATGAACACCTTGAAGCCGCCGGGACCCCTGTTAATCTCAAGTTTCATCCTGTCACCCCCAGCCAGCCCCGGCGGTAATCCAGCAGCAGGTCCGCCCTTCCGCCGGGCGTGCGATACTTGCATTTCGACGCCCAGACCCGGTCCTTCTGCCCCGTTATGTCTTGCCGGTCTCTCACGTACTCGACCCGGTTCAGTTCCAGCCGGAGCGCCGCATAATATGTCAAGGCCCGTCCGCCGGTGGAGAGGTCCACCCGGCCATACATGACACCCTGACGGTTCCGCATCTGATTCACCAGGATCAGCGTGCAGCCGCTGGCGCAAAGCTCCCTGGCCAGGATAGGCAGAGCGCGGGACAGGAGCTTTTCCCGGGACCCGTCATAGCTGCCGAACATGACCGAAAGGGATAATTCCTGTTCCGTTCGAATGGGGAATGCCTCGATGCTGTCCACAATCACAGTATCAAAGCCCTGGGCCGCCGTCCGGCAGACCTCCAAAACGCCCTCCAGCGTCTCCGGACGCATGACCCAGAAGTTCCCCGGGTCCCGCACATGGGCGGGATTCAGCTTGCATTCCCCGTCCAGGAACAGCGTTGTCCCTCTTGCCAGAGCCAGCGCCAGAGCGGTTTTCCCGGAGTCCTCCGCTCCGTGGATGTCCACAATGCGCCCCACGGGGATTCCGCCGGTCACAGCGTCCAGGGCCGGGAGGCCGCTGGGAACGAACTCCGGGACCCTGCAGGGGCGGACCCCGTACCGTTCAGCAATCGCTTGCAGTGCCTGATTCATAAATTCCTCCTTGATTTCCGGAGGGGGCCGGGTTATAATGGCCCTGACCCCCTCCGGGGTTGTGTGGGCTTCTTGCATCGTGCTTTGGTAGGCGGTGATGCAAGGGGCCCTTTTCACGCCAGCACGAAGCGGCGGGCGGTGCTCGGCTTCATGTAACGGGCTGCAATCTCCGGAAGCTCCGCCTTCAGAGCCTTGCTGTCCAGGCGGCTGCTGGTAACGGCCTTCCAGGTGATTTTCCAGTCCAGCCCCGAAAGGGTGTCGGTCTCCCGGGCCTGCATCTCCGCCTTGATGGCGTCCTCGATGCTGCTGATTTCGTCGGCCAGCTCCGCCGCCATGCGCTTGAGCTCCCGCAGTTCCTGAACTTTCGCATTCATCATGTCAATACTCATCGTGATAACTCCTTTCAGATTTTGGAGGGGGGCGGCGGCTGTAGTAGGCATCATCCGGAACGTCACCGGCCTTTGTCATGACCAGCCCCGCCGCCCTGTTCCCTTGAACTGATTACAGCATAATACGGTTAACCGTATTTGTCTATTGGCGATATGTCCAAAGTTAACCGTATATTTTTGGCTACTTCTATACTGTTAACCATTATGATATTGTGATATAATACAGATACAATCAAAAAAGGAGGTAAATATCATGGCCCCCAGCGAATCGCAAAAACGGGCTTCGTTGAAATGGGACAAAGAAAACATGATTGTTCTTGGGTGCAAAGTCAAAAGAACGCAAGCCGCAGCTTTCAAGTCCTATTGTGCAGAACACGGAAAGACCTCTAATACAGTTTTGAAGGAATATGTTCTTGACTGTATCGGAGAATCAGACGACCAGGAAGAAGGAGGTGCGAACGGTGAACATGTCTGAGAGTGCCCGGTTGATCTTGGGGCTCAGAGCCAAAGGATGGAACGATACAGAGATTGCAGATTTCATTCTTTGGATTGAGACCGGAGATGACCAATACAGGCCAAAGCCTAAAAAGGACGAATAGCCGCAAAAGCCCGCCAGAGCGTTTCTGGCGGGCTTTTCTGCCGGGCAGCGTCATATACCCGAAAGCGTCAAAGTTCGCTCTACGGGCCTTTAAACGGCCTTTACGGGCAAAAAAGAAAGCGCCCTCGAAATGAGGGCGTTTAAAGGGCAGTTTGATGCTGTTAAGGATGGAGTAACGAAGTGTAACACAAAAAAGGGGGTCGGTTAAAACTACCCCCCTTTATCACAGGGCTGGGGAGCATTCCCCGGCCCTTGATTCTGACCCTTTAATTTACCCTTTATAGCTTTTACAGCAGCTTACACCATTTTCTTAAAAGCGGCTGAACGCCTTGCAATCAAAGGATTCTATTGACCGCTATTTACATCATTTTCACCTATGCCTAAAATTCGAATCCCTCCTTCTCCGCCAAAAGGGAATCCCCCGAACCGCAACGGTTTCGGGGGATTCCCTTTATTTTCAATGCTCAACGCCGTTCTTCCAAATAGCTTATAGCAATCCGCAGAAATAATGCAGAAAAAGGAAGCGAAGACGGGAATTGCGGGGTAAGGCGGAGGACACAGACAGGCCGACGCCCGACAAGGGCAGCAACGCAACCATGCGATTCCCGGACCGCTGAACTTTTCGCAGCATTTTTGCGGTTTGCTATAAATCATTTTTCGGTCAATTAAAAAAGCCTTGCCCGAACAGATTTTACACACGGAATTACACACGGGAAAAAGGGGGGAGGCGTCTGCCTCCCCTCTTTATGTTCAGTGTTCCACGATATATCGGTAATACCGGGCCAGTTTATCCGTCTGGACGTTCTGACCGTCCGGGAAGACCTTTGCCATGCAGGCATAGAAATCCATCGTGCTGGCGTTGACCTTCTCCGTCGCCCTGGCAGAATCGGAATACATCGCGTTCCTGGCTACATAGAACTCCAGCGGGGCGCACCGGATGCCACGCCAGGTCCGGGCCTCCTCCGTCTTCTCTATGGTCCAGTGAAGGCCCATGGCGCCGTCGGCGTTCTGCATCTCCCGGGTCCGCTCCATGGCCGTCTCCCAGCTCAGAGGCGGCACGGCGGTCCCGGAGCCGTAACCGCTCATCCGCTCTCCGCCCTTCCGCCAGGCCATTTCATCGCCGCCCTGGCGGCTGGCGTCGGCGCGGCATTCTCGGTCAAACTCCGGGGGGATACGGTCCATCTCCCCATCCACGGAGAATCCGATCTTGTTCATGGGCCGGGTCCCGCCCCGTCCTGCCGGGTGACAGCGGCGGGGTGTCCGCGCCGTCCGCCGCGTACGCTTCACCGGGGCCGCATTCTCCTTGTCCGGGATGACGGCCCGGCAGTCCCGGCCTCCAGCTTTCCTGCCGCCGTCACCACAGCCTGCCTTCCTCGACCGCCTGCATGACTTCTTCCATGCTCATACCCTCATAGTGGCCCTGGCAGGGGTCCGTCTGCTCCCGGATGACCTCGCCCTCCTGGTCATACAGATGATAGGTGTACGCGTGGGGGCAGTCCTCCTTTGACAGGCCGCGCAGCTTGTCAAATTCTGCCTGCCGTTCCGCCATCCGGACATACTCGTCCCCCATTTTCGCCAGGTCCGGCTCATAGCCCACATAATCGGCCAGCTGCCCAAGTCCGTAGCTCTCGCCCTTTTCGTTCTTCGGGTAATCTCCGTTGACCAGATATTTCTCCGCCAGCGCTTTGTCCTGGCTGTTCAGGGCGCTCAGATTTCCGACAGGGTACTCGAACCGGAGTGTTCCGTTCCGGTCCCGGAACATCTTGGCGTCCCCCCGGTAGGACTGGGGGTCATCGTCCGGCAGGATGACGCCGCCCCGGCTTTTGATTAGGGCCTCGTCTCCCCGCCGGGGATTCTCCGGCACGGCGGCGGGCGTCCGGAGGTCGATGACGCTGCCCTCCTCAGGCGGCGCAGCCTGAATGGGCTGTTTCCCCAGAAGCACCGTCTTCGTGGCGGAGTCATAGCCGATTTCCACCCCCAGCAGCTCGCTGACGGCCCGGATGGGCAGATAGTTGGTCTTGCCCCCCGCCGGGTCGGTGTAGAGGATGGAGCCGGGGACCTTCTGGCCGTTGGCGGCGGTAATGTCCTGGCCCGCCGTGATTCTCCGCTGTCCGTCCATGGAGACGCTGACGAAGTTGTAGCTCACCTGTCCCGAGGCCGCCAGGGCGGTTCCCAGACAGGCGGTCAGCGCCAGGGCGGCGAAGACTCCGGACAAGAACGATTTGAGGTTTTTCATAATAATACCTTCCTTTCTTTTGGCGGGAAAGGGAAACGCCCTCCCCCTGACCTTCTGCTTATCAAACGGAGGAGGAGGGCATTGTATCCCGCGAAGATGAAAAATTGTGAAAAATTTTTTGCTCCGCTTTACTCCACGCGCTCCAGGCTGCTGAGCTCCACCCGGGTCCCGGCAATATCCACCGCCGTCACTGTGGCAGGGTCGATGGGGTAGGGATAGCGGCGGCTCACATTGCCGCCTCCCCCGCTGGACTCCGAATTTGAGAGATCCACATAGGTTCCGTCCTCCGTCCAGAGGCCCTGAACGCTCTCGGAAGACGCAAGGAAGCTGTCCCTCATCACTCTTTCGAGTTCGCTCTCCCTCTCCGGGGTCAGGGTCTCGCCGGGCCGGGGCCGCAGCGGCTCCATCGGGTCGTCAAAGAAGGCTGTGAGCTCCAGGGCGGAAAACTCAAACCCCGTGAAGCGGAGGGGAATGTCCATGGCCGTCACCTCCGCATCGGCCCCCTCGTAGTGAATGGGCAGGATGGGCCCCTCCAGAGTGAAGGTCAGGTCGAAGGGACCCGGGATGACGGTCTCTCCCGGCCCCGGGTTCTGGGCGTATCCGTTTTCGTCGGTGATGCTCTCACCTTTTCCGTCCTCGTAGACAGCGATGTTCTCCAGATGCAGGGTCAGCTCCGGCTGTCTGGTTTCCGTGAACCAGCGGGAGAACAGCGTTGTGCTGACCTGGAAGGAGAGGACATTTCCCTCCCGTGTCTCAGGGCAGAACAGCCATACGACGTCCTTTCGGTCCCCTTCCTCCAGCGCGGCCCGGACGGCCTCCTCCGTTTCCTCCGGAGTCATATTCTGATTGGCGCAGGACTCTTTCACCTGGTTTGTCTCGTACTCCTCCCACTGGTCCTGACGCAGGATCAGGCGGCAGTCCCCCGTGTGAAGAGGCGTATACGCTTGCAGGTCCTCCGGGAGGCTGGGGCTTTCAATGGTAAAGGACAGATAGATTTGGGTGCTGTCCCACACGGCGGCGTTGAGGGTCGCCGTCGTGTCTCCCACGGTCTGGCTCTGCCCGATCACCGTGCCCGTGCGGGTCAGGACCTCCTCGGACGTCTCCGGGGCCCGGGGGTTCGTGCCCAGCCTAGGGAACCACTGGGAGAACTGCCCGGTGGCCACGGCATAGGCGCAGGCGGAGAGGAGCAGCAGCGCCGCGATGAGGGCGGCCAGCCGCCAGTTCACCCGCCGGCCCCGGAGGGGCGCGGCCAGCTTCCGCCGCCGCATCCAGCCCCAGGGGTCCGCCAGCATCCGGGTCCGCTCCCGGAGATAGGACGGGGAAAACTCCGGTTCCCGGGCGTCCGCCCGCTGAAGCACTTTTTCATATTGGGCCAGGTTGGCGTCCATCAGCCCCCGGCGCAGGGCCGCGTCAAACCGCGTCATCATGATATCCCTCCTTTTCCAGACGGTCCCGCAGCATGGCCCGGCCCCGCAGAACCCGGGTGGCCACAGTGGACTCGCTGATTCCCAGCCGCCGGGCAATCTCCCGGTTGCTCCGCTCCTCCACGCATTTCAGCTCCAGAATCCGGCGGTAGTGCTCCGGCAGAGCCCGGATCAGCGAAACCAGATAGTCATATTCCTCCTGATGCTCCTCCCGGGCGGGCGGGTCCCAGTCCTCCGGGAAGGCCACGGTCCGCCGGTCCGTCCGGAGAATGTCCAGGGCGCAGTTCTTGGCGGCGGTGACGACATAGCCCTCCGTCTCGGACCAGGGCAGGGCGGAAACCCGGTCCCAGCGTTTCAGCAGCTGGAACCAGGTCTGCTGAGCGGCGTCCTCCGCCCGTCCGGGGTCCCCCAGGACCCGCAGGGCGACTGCATAGATTTTCTTTTCGCAGGTGTTGTAGAGCTTCAGAAAACGCCTCTGGTCTTCCTCCGTCTCCAGCATGGCAAGGCAGATTGCGAGCATGGCGGGTCACATCCTTTGTCTTGGTTTGGCGCGGTCCTGTCAGGTAAACGGAGGGGAGGGGAAAAGTATCCCGCTCCGGAAAAAATTTTTTTGAAATCCGGAGTTCTGCCGGAACGGCTGAGGGCGGCCCTTTTCGGAATCAAATCTGCGCCAGGACATTCCACGGAACCGCCGGAGACCGAAAAACGGGCCGGCTTCCCCGGTTTGACATTCGCCGGCGGACCTGCTATACTGAACGGCGGCATCAGGCAGACACACGGAAGGGAGGTGCGTTCCATGGCAAGAAACGACGGTTCCGGGCTTCCCTGGGGGCAGATGATTCTGTCTTTTCTGATTCCCCTGATCGGCCCGGCCCTCTGCCGGGCGGCCAATGACCGCGATCCGGAGAAGGCCCCTGGCATCCGCGCCGCCACTCTGGCAGGCTTTGTGCTGTATCTGGCCGTTTTCGGAATCCGTTTTTTCCTTTGACGCTTCCGGAGCCCTCCGGCTCCGCCGGGCAGGCGGTTTTGGCCGCTCTCCTTACATAGGGCGCGGCTGTGTTTTCAAGAGCATACCGGAAAGCGGCAAGAGCTCCGGCGGCACATAAAGACGACCCCCGAAGAGCGGCTGTCTCTTCGGGGGTCTTTCTCTGCCGGGACAGGCCTTCTCCGGCCGGGTCCGCCCGTTCCGCGGGAACTGAGCCGTTACAGGCCTTCTCTCCGGGGCTTTGAATGCCCGGGCCGCTCCAGGGTCCGCAGGGCGTGAAGCTGGATGGGCACGGCGCAGAGCAGGGTCAGGATGTCCGCCGCCGACTGGGTCATCTCCACCCCCGGCAGGCCCAGGGCCCGGGAGAGGATATAAACCAGAGGGATGAAGAACACCCCCTGCCGGGCCATGGCTACAAAGGTGGCGGGCCCCGTCCGGCCAATGGTCTGGAGCATCATGTTGCTCATGACAATCCAGCCGGAGAGGCACAGGGTGGCGCACTGGAACCGCAGGGCGGCGGAGCCGATGGCAATGACCTCCGGGTCGTCCCGGAACAGGGCGATGAGCTGAGGAGCGAAGAAGAAGCCCAGGGCCCCCACCGCCGCCAGGAACACCGTGGAGGTCTTGACGCAGAACCAGAAGCCGTCCTTTACCCGCTGGTAGAGCCCCGCGCCGAAGTTAAAGCCGCACATGGGCTGGAAGCCCTGGCCGAAGCCAATCATGGCGGAGCCGCCAAACATGGTGATCCGCTGGACCACACCCATGGCGGCGATGGCGGCGTCTCCATAGGGGCCCGCCGCCCGGTTCAGACAGATGGCGGCCACGCTGGCCAGGCCCTGCCGGGCCAGGGAGGGCAGGCCGCCTCGAATGATCTGCCCATACCAGAACCAGTGACATTGGACCCGGGAGATGTGGATGTGAAGGTTTCCGCCCTTGGCGCAGCCCGCCAGCAGCAGACAGAAGCTGACAAACTGGCTGATGATGGTGGCCCAGGCCGCCCCCGCCACTCCCAGGTCAAAGACGAAGATCAGCAGGGGGTCCAGGCCGATGTTCAGCACCGCGCCGCTGGCGATGCCCACCATGGCGTAGGCAGCGCTGCCCTGATAGCGCAGCTGGTTGTTCAGCACCAGAGAGGCGGTCATCCAGGGCGCCCCCAGAAGGATGACCTGGAGATAGGCCTTGGTATAGGGCAGGATGGTGGCGGTGGACCCCAGCAGAAGGGCCAGTGGCTCCAGAAACAGCAGGCCCAGGGCACAGATCAGCGCCCCTGCCGCCAGGGCGGAGAAAAAGCCTGTGGCGGCCATTTTGCTGGCCTCGTCGAAGTTCTGCCGGCCCAGCTCCCGGGAGATGAAATTGCCGCTGCCGTGGCCGAAGAAAAAGCCCACGGCCTGAATGATGGCCATGAGGGAGAAGACCACGCCCACCGCGCCGGTGGCGCTGTTGCTTTTCAGCATGCCCACGAAAAAGGTGTCCGCCATGTTGTAAAACGACGTCACCAGCATGCTGATAATACAGGGCAGGGCCAGCCGGCAGATCAGCCGTCCCACCGGGGTCTCCGTCATCTGATGGAATTTTTGCTCCTGCTTTTCGTCCAGTCTGTCGTCCATTTCAGTACATCCTCTCATCTTTCTTTTAAATTTCATTATAGCATGACTCATCCCGGAGCAAAAGCGCTTTTCGGAAAGTTTTTTGAAATGGCACAAACCGCCGGACAGACGCGGACCAGCCCAGGCGCACCGCCGGGGGCCGCCGCATAGGATAGGGCAGATATCCGGTGCGCCGGATACACTTTTCAGAAAGCGAGGGATCACTTTGCGTATCAACGAAACCTATGAGCACGACTCCATTCTGTCCTGCTCCTCTCAGGGCGAGGAGTCCTGCCCCATCGGCAGCGGCTGCAATAAAATCAGCGCCCAGTGTGTAGACGTCTCCGCCCCCATGACCCTGACGCCCACCGCCTCCATCGGCACCGTCAATATCTCCTGCCAGGGCTCCCCCACCGTCACCTGCGTCACCGACCCCGCCGGGACCAGCTGCGCCGTGACCATGACCCAGCAGATCTGCGTCTCCGTGCCGGTGCGCTACGGCGTGACCATGACCGCCGGAGACCCCACCATTGCCTGCGCCCCCGGCGCCCCCGGCTGCTCCTGCAGCGCCTGAGCCGGGTCTTCATACCGGCAGCGCTCCGGAAAGAAGCCTCCGGACTCCTTCCGGCTGCGCCGGACATACCATCAGCGCGCCAGAAAACCGGCATGGGGTTTTCCGGGCGGTTTTTTTGCCCGCCCGCCGGCGCAGTTCACGCGCCGCGCGTCTCCTGGGGCATCCACCGCGAATGCAGGCGGCCCCCTGCGCCTCCGTTTTCCGGAGCGGCGGGGAACGGAGCGCCCCGGCCTGCGCGGCGCTTCGGCACAGCAAAAAGGGACCCGTAAGGGTCCCTTTCCTGCCGGGCGGCTACGCCGTAACCGTCACGGCGTTGTCCCGCACCTGACGGATGACCTCCATCAGAGCGGTCTGTGTTTTCTGGTCGAAGAGCTTTGTGAAGCTCAGGGGCTTGTCGAAGGGGGGCTTTGTAAGCAGCGCGGCGCTCTCCATGTATCCGTTCTGTTCGATATGGCTGATGATTTTGTGGACAAAGGCAATCTGCCGCTGATTGAGGGACTGGTCGTTGATAAATTCAGAAAAGGCGTTCATGGCCGCCTGGTGGTCCAGTCTGGCGATTCTGCGAACCAGCAGTCCGAAGGGGGTGTCTCCGAATTCCCGCTGATAGTCCTCCTGACTGCCCAGCTCGCCGGTCAGAATCCGGGACAGCTCCTGATAATCCCCGGGGGAAAGGGGGATGTTGTGGGTCAGCTTGTGGATTGCCAGGGTATCCCCGTGCTCGTTGATATAGCGGTTGACCTTGGCCCGGTAATCCTCAAAGTCATAGGCCGCTTCCAGGGGCTCCCCCTCCTTCCGGGTGAGGACGGGGTCCGCCAGCCTTGTGAAAATCTGCCGCCGGGAGCCGGCGTCGCTGATGAACTGAATCAGCCCCCGCAGCTCCTCCCGGACCCGCTCAAGCAGAAGAACGTCCTCCGCCTCCCAAAAGGCGTCCGTGCCGATCTCCTGAATCAAGGGCAGCTTTTCCCGCACCTGCGGAATGGCCGCCCTGCCCTCCAGCAGCGCCGCGATGCCGCGGAGCTGCTTTTTTCCGCGGCGGAAGGCCGGCGTCCGCTCCATATGGGCCAACATCAGACCGTACATGAAATTGTCGAAGCGCTTGGCGAATTCGTCGGCGTCCTCTGTCCCCACCAGCGGCGCAATCTGCCGGGTCAGCTCGGTTTGGTCCTCCTCACCGATGTGCCGGAAGGCGGCGGCGTCCCGGTACTTCTCCACCCAGCGCCGCCGCAGGCGCACGGCGGTGAGGTCCTGATTCAGCGCCAGAACCTGGCCGCGGCAGGCGTCCGTCAGACGGTCCCGCCAGGCCTGCGCATCCGCCCCGGCAAAGGCGCTTTCCTGAAGCAGCGCGACCAGCCGGACCCGCTTGCAGAAAATATTTTCCGAGAGGGACCGGACCTCCCCGGGCTCAAAGCCCTCCTTGTGGGCCCGGAAATACTCGAAGTTTCCGCAGTAGTCGAAAATCAGGAAGCGCCGCTTGCCGGTGTATTCGCCGTCGATCCGGTCCGTGCAGGACAGCTCTTCGCAGGTTCGGGTTCCCCGGCCGATCATCTGCCAGAACTTCGTCCTGGAGCGCACTTTCTTGAAAAACACCAGGTTGACGCACTCCCGCACGTCGATGCCGGTGTCCATCATATCCACGGAGACAGCAATAAACGGCGGTTTCTCCGGGACCTTGAATGCGTCGATGACCGACTGGGCATGGGAGTCGTCGCAGATGACCCGCTGGGCGAAGACCCCCTTATACCGGGGGTACAGCCGGTTGAAGCGTTCAATGATAAACTCGGCGTGCCGCTTGTTCTGGGCAAAGATGACGGTCTTTCCCAGACGGTCCCCGCCTGCCGTATGGATGCCCCGCTCCATCAGATCCTGAAGCACCGTATCCACCGTCGTCTCGTTGAACACAAATCTGTTCAGGCTGGCGGAGGGGATGAAGTCCGGTCTCATGCCGTCCTCGGCAAAATCCTCCTCATAGCGCTCCTTGTCCTCCTCGGACAGATCGTCGTAGGAAATGCCCTCCTCCAGAAATCTGGTGGTCACCTCATAATTGTAGTAGGGCACCAGAACGTGGTCCTGCTCCACCGCCGTCTCATAGTCATAGGCATAGGTGGGGACGTTGGGCTCCAGCTCGAAAAAGTCATAGGTATTGCGGCCCACATCCATTTTCGGCGTGGCGGTGAGACCCACCAGAATCGCGTCGAAATACTCGAAAATGGCCCGGTATTTCTTGAAAATGCTGCGGTGGCTCTCGTCAATGATAATCAGGTCGAAGTGGGCCGGGGTGAAGAGCCGCTGTCCGTCTGCGGACCGGGCTGTGTCGATGGCGTTGAGGATGGTGGGATAGGTGGAGAACACAATGCGGGCCCCCCGGTCGTCCTTGTTGGTGCAGAGATTGCACAGGGACAGGTCCGGCAGGTAGTTCTTGAAGTCGTCCCGGGCCTGCTTCACCAGGGCGGTGCGGTCCGCAAGGAACAGGACGTTTGTGACATGCTTCCCCCGGCTGAGCACATCCGTCAGACTGGAGGCCGTCCGGGTCTTCCCGGTACCGGTGGCCATGACAAGCAGGTGCTTCCGAAAGCCCTCTTCAATCTGCCCGCACACCGCCCGGATGGCCTCCTTCTGGTAGTACCGGTCCGTGATGCTGTCGTCAATGGGGACGGCGGACAGGCTCTGCCGCTCCGTCCGGCGGTTCATGAGCTTTTGCAGGTCCTCCCTGCTGAAGATGCCGCTGACCTCCCGCTGGGGACCGGACTGGTCGTCCCAGAAATAGGTCTCAAAGCCGTTGGTGGTGAACATCATGGGCCGCCGGCCAAACTTCCGCTCCAGACAGCCGGCGTACAGCAGCGCCTGGCTGCGCCCGGCGTTGGGGTCCCTGCCGGTGCGCTTGGCCTCCACCACCGCCAGGGGCAGGCCGTCCCTGCCGAAGAGCACGTAGTCCGCCGCTCCCTTCCGGCCGGGGACGCCCTCCATGTCCTCCAGGGGATACTCCTCCCGCACGCCGGCGTCGGGCCCGGTGAATTTCCAGCCCATGAGCTTCATGTCCACGTCTATGTAGATTTTCCGGGTCTCGAACTCGGAGAGGTCCTCGGGGACAAAGGTGCGCTCCTGCCGGTGCTGTTCCCTGGCCTCTGTAAGCCGGGCGGACATGGCCTCAATCCGGCGGCGCAGCGCCTCGATCTCCGCCGCCTTTTCCTCCAGAAGGCTTTCCTGCTCCCTGATTTTCCTGGCGTCCACGGCCACCCGCTCCGCAGGAACGGCGGACTCGTCGAAACGGCGCTCCTCATAGTCCGCGCCATAGCAGTAGTCCACCCATTGGATGAACTCGAACAGGGCCCGCAGGGCGGTCAGGGCGTCGCCGGGGCGCACCGCCTTCTCCGTGTGGACGGCCAGGTTTCCCAGGCTGACGAGAAAGGGGAGCTTGCTCCAGGTAATCCGATCCACCGCAAAGCGGAAGGTCGGCTCGTGGAGCAGGGACTGAAGATTGTCCCTGTAAGGCATCCGCATGGTGCTGTCGGCGGAGTAGACCCACTTCACCGCCAGCTCCAGCGCCTTCCGGCAGCCGATGGCGCACATGGCGGGGGCGGCGGCATAGACCTTTTCCGCCTCCATGGCCGCCGGGGCAAACATGGCGTAGTCTCTTTTGTCCTGGAGAAAAGAGAAGTTGGCCATAAAGATCACCTGCCTTTCTGTTGTGAACTGCATCTCAAACGAGGCCAAAGCTCCGAAAGCCCGGAGAGGCCCGTCATGCCGCCTCCCGGGCCCGGCGTCCTAATCTCCCGTTCCCAATTCCCGCAGGGCTCTGTCCGCCGCCTCCCCCACGGTCCACGCGTAGTCCGTTCCGCAGCCGGTGACGCTGTATTCTCCCGGCGGCTTCTTCCGCACCGAGCGGGCCTGCTCCAGGAAGGGCCGGGCCTCCTTCACCCGGTACTGCTTCGCCATGGTGATGCCCCGCCATTTCACCCGCAGGTCCTCACAGGCAATCATGGCGCAGACCATCTCCCGGCCCTCGGCGGAGAGTGTTTTGGGGCGCTTGTCCTGTATCCAGCGCTGAAACCAGCTTTTTTTCGGCTCCATCTGCCGGAACAGCCAGTCCAGAAAGTGGTGTCCGAAGGCCGATGTCCTCAGCAGCTCCAGGTAATGGGCCTGGATATAGGCGTCGTTGTATTCGATGTCCGGGTCCGGCGGCAGCCGCTTCCCCGGTTCTTTTGGGGCCCTCCGCGTGCGCACCGCCCATGTTCCGTCCTCGCCGTACCAGACGGTCTCGCTCCTGCCGTCCGGGGCCGTGCGCCGTTCCTCCAGAAGGGGGCCGGAAGGGTAATACTCCCGCCGCCAGTTCTCGCCCTCCTCCAGTGCCAGGGTTCCGTCCCGGAACCAGTATTGGACCTGACCGCCAGCCTCCCGGCGGTGGATCACATCCCCGGGGGCCCACCAGGAGGTGCTTTCCACAATCTCCCCATGGTCCAGCACCTCGTCCAGGGACAGCTTGCCGTTTTGATACCACCAGCGGCACCGGCCATGGGCCACGCCCTCCTCATAGGAGAGCTCACAGGTCTCCCGGCCGTCCTCCCCCCAGGCCACGCCGGTGAAAGGACGGCCCTGATACACGGCGTCCCGGTAAATATCCTCGTCTGAGGTCTCCAGCTCCCTCAGCGGCACCCGCAGCGTCTCGTCCATGTCAGTCCAGAATCTCGGTGAAGTCGGCGCAGAGATTGGGCCGGTGAATGTCCAGCACCAGGGGCAGTTCTCCCTCGCTGAAGCGCTTGGAAAGACCCTCCATGCCGTATTTCAGTTTATACTCGATTTCCTGCTTATAGGCGGGAATGACGTAGTACAGCATCACGTCGTGGCCCTCGGGGTTCTCCACCCGGCCAAAGTCCTTTCCCAGCCAGTCCAGCACAATGCCGCCGAAGCCCACGCCCTCGCACATGGGGGCGTAGTCCGGGCCGTTGGGCATGGTATGGCCGAAGCCCAGCCACGTGTGATACTCGTGGGGGAACCGGGCCAGGAATTTCAGCATGTTGATGGGCCAATAGCTCTCATAGGGCAAGTCCTTGGCGGTGCCGGATTCCTCGCCCACATTCCAGCTGCCGGGAAGGAACAGAAACAGCTCCGCGTATCTCAGCTCCTCCCGGTTCTCCAGGCCCTCCGGCAGGGTCATGGGCAGGTCGCTCATGCCGGTGGTGTAGAGCACATAGAAATTCTGCTCCTCTGTTGGCCGGAGAATATGGACGTCCACATGGACCCGGTCGCTGATCATCTCGTGGTAGATAAAGTGCCCCCGGTCAGGGAACAGCCGGCTGAAATGCTCCTCCACCAGCTTTGCGTAAACGCCCACGTCAACGGGGGGCTGAAAGCCCTCCTCCTGGTGGTCCTCATAGCGGTAGACCGGGGAACCGCCGGGGGTGTATTCGTCGGTCTTCGGCCCCTGCACGCCGGGCCGGGACTCCTCCTGTTCCACGGGCGCGCGCCGGTCCGGTCTGCCGGGCTCCGCCCCGCCGGGGGCGTTTCCCTGCTTGCCCGCCGCGTCCGTTTTCTTTTTCATAAACCTGTCCAGAAAGCCCATGTAAAGATACCTCCTCTTTTTGTCCGCGTGTCTCCAGTTTACTCCATTTCCTTCCCTCTGGCAATTGTTTTTTCCGGGGAAATCCGCTATAATAGAACTGCCTTCCATCTTCGCTCTCAACTCTGAATCTGAGGTGTTTTTATGAAACTGGTATCCTGGAATGTCAACGGCCTGCGGGCCTGCCTGAAAAAGGGGTTTCTGGACTTCTGTGCCTTCGCCGACGCCGACGTCATCTGCCTGCAAGAGACGAAAATGCGCCCGGAGCAGGCGGAGTTTGACCTGCCCGGCTACGAGCGCTACTGGAACAGCGCCGACAAGGCCGGCTACTCCGGCACCGCGGTATTCACCCGGCGCAAGCCCCTTTCCGTCACCTATGACTTTGGAATCGACGAGCACCGCCACGAGGGCCGGGTCATCACGGCGGAGTTTCCGGACTTTTACCTGGTCTGCTGCTACACGCCCAACTCCAAGGACCAGCTTTTGCGGCTGGATTACCGGATGGCCTGGGAGGACGACCTGCGGGACTATCTCTGCGAGCTGGACGCCGTGAAGCCTGTGGTCTACTGCGGGGACCTGAATGTGGCCCATCAGGAAATCGACCTGAAAAACCCCGGCCCCAACCGCCGCAACCCCGGCTTCACCGACGAGGAGCGGGAGAAGATGACCCTGCTTCTGGACGCGGGCTTTGTGGACAGCTTCCGGGCCCTGTACCCGGACAAGACCGGAGCCTATTCCTGGTGGAGCTACCGGGGCCGGGCCCGGGAGAACAACACCGGGTGGAGAATCGACTATTTTATCGTCTCCGAGCGCCTCCAGAGCCGCATCCGGGGGGCGGACATCTGGAGCGAGGTCCGCGGCAGCGACCACTGCCCCGTGGTGCTGGACCTGGCGGAAGATTAGGAACGCGGAATTTTGACATGGGGAGGGAACAGGCGGATGCTCATTCAAAAGGGATTATGTGAAATCTGCTCCCCCAAGCAGTGGAAAACCATATCGTCAGACAAGCTCTGCGATTCCGGATATCCGGTCTATGGAGCCAACGGAGTCATAGGCTATTACTCGGAGTTTAACCACAGGGACCGGACCCTGCTCATTGCATGCCGGGGAACCTGCGGCAGCCTGAATATCTGCGAGCCGTTTTCCTATGTGAACGGCAACGCCATGGCGCTGGACCGGCTTTCGCCGGACGTGGACCTTTCCTATCTGTATTATTTCCTCCTGCACAGAGGCTTTTCGGACGTTATCACCGGCACGGCCCAGCCCCAAATTGTACGGCAGTCACTGGAAAAGGTCATGGTTCGCTATCCGGAATTAGAGCGTCAAAGGGAAATCAGCGGCTTGCTGGATACGGTCGGCGGGCTGGCCCTGTCCCGCAGGCGGCAGCTTGAAAAGCTGGACGAGCTGGTGAAAGCACGGTTTGTGGAGCTGTTTGGGGACCCGGCAGCAAATCCTATGAACTGGAACAGGGCTCCGCTCTCCGCCTGTCTGAAAAGCATTGACAGCGGCAGGAGCTTTGTGTGCGGCGCCGCGCCCCGAACGGGGAACCGGCCCGCCGTGCTGAAACTGAGCGCGGTTACATCTGGGAGCTACCGACCCGAAGAAAATAAGGCAATGCTTGATGAAGGGCAGTTTGTTGAGGCCGCGGAGGTACACGGGGGAGATTTGCTTTTCAGCAGAAAAAACACGCCGGAGCTGGTTGGTATGTGCGCCTACGTCTATGATACACCTGGCCGGCTGATGATGCCCGACCTGATTTTCCGCTTAAATACAACCGCTCAATGCTGCAAAATGTTTCTTTGGAAGCTGATTAACCATGATTTATTCAGAGGCTGCATACAAGCAATTGCCACCGGTTCCGCAAAATCCATGTCCAATATATCAAAAGAGCGGCTTCTGAATCTGACCGTCATACTGCCTCCAATTGAACTGCAGGAGAAATTTGCCGCCTTCGCGGAGCAGACCGACCGGACAAAGGCCCTGATCCAAAAAAGTCTGGACCGGCTGGAAACCCTCAAAAAATCCCTGATGCAGGCCTATTTCAGCTGAAACCCTTGTGTCCGACAGGCCTTCATGCTATACTTGCTTCAAAGAACCGAGGTGATACAATGGAAAAGGGAAAGAAGGGCGTCAAAATCGCGGCCCAGAACCGCAAGGCCCATCACGACTACTACGTAGAGGACCGCTATGAGGCCGGCATCGAGCTGGCCGGCACCGAGGTCAAGTCCATCCGGGCCGGGACCCTGAACCTGAAGGACTCCTATTGCTCCGTGAAGGGCGGCGAGCTGTTCATTTACGGAATGCATATTTCCCCCTATGAGAAGGGAAACATCTTCAACAAGGACCCGGAGCGGGTCCGCCGCCTGCTGATGCACAAGCGGGAGATCCGCAAGCTCCACGCCCTGGTCAAGCAGGACGGGTATACCCTGGTGCCCCTGTCCGTATACTTCAGGGACTCCCGTGTAAAGCTGGAAATCGGCCTCTGCCGGGGCAAGAAAAACTATGACAAGCGGGACGCCGCCGCCCAGCGGGACGCCCGGCGGGAGATGGACCGGGCCATGAAGAGCCGATGAGGGGCCTGTATACCCCGCCCGGACTGACGGTCCCCTATGAGTTTCAGGTGGCCCACGAGCTGGGCGGCCGGATGCTTAATGTCCGGGGGGAGACTATCCGGGTGGAGCGCCCCCTGGGCCGGGGCCGGACCTTTTCCGTCCGGGACGCGGCGGGGCTCACCGTCCATCAGCCCCGGGGCCGGAGCTTTGAGAACGTCCTTTTTGACGCCCAGAGACAGCCGCTGTGCAGCTTCGGCATGACGGAGATCAACGCGGATGTGTTTGTGCAGTATCTCCGGAACCACGGCGTCCCCTTCTTCCGGCCGGACGGCCAGCCGCTGGAACCCGCCGCCAGGGAGTTTGACAAGGGCGGAACGGACCTGGGAAAAGCCTTCGGCCCCCGTTTCACCCTCCAGCTCCGGCGGACGGAACCCATCGGCGTCTGGATCGGATGCGGGATAGCGCTGGGGCTGCTGATGTTCTTCCCCGGCTTTCCCCTCGTGGCCTATTTCACCTACGGGAAGCCCTATGAGGATCTTGCGCTGGATCTCCTGATGGTCCTGACCGTCGTGTTTAACATAGGGCCCTGGGTGCTGGCGGCGGTCCGGGGCCAGCTGTTCCCCCGGCGTCTGAGCGTAGAGGGGGACCGCCTCTGGCTGAACGGATACAAGGAAATTCGGCTGGAGGACGTGGAGGGCCTTCGCTGGCACGCTGCCGACGAGTGCTATCTCCTGATGGGCAAAAACGGGAAGGCCCTGGCGAAGTTCAGCACCCGGGATAACTTCGGCCCCCAGTTTATGAATTTTTTGACGGACCACAATATCCGATTGATCGCATCGTGAAAGAGAGAATATCAGGCGCATATATGCGCCGGGAAAGGAACAGATACAATTATGTCTGAGCAGAAGAATCCCCTGGTGACCATCCTCATGGAGGACGGCAAGAAAATGACTGCGGAACTCTACCCCGGCAAGGCCCCCAACACTGTGAACAACTTCATCACCCTGGCCAGCCAGGGCTTTTACGACGGGCTGACCTTTCACAGGGTCATTCCCGGCTTCATGATTCAGGGCGGCTGCCCCCAGGGCACCGGCATGGGCGGCCCCGGCTATGAAATCAAGGGCGAATTTCCCTCCAACGGCTTCTCCCAGAACGACCTGCGCCACACCGCCGGGGTGCTGTCCATGGCCCGGACCGGGGACCCGGATTCCGCCGGGAGCCAGTTCTTCATCACCGTGGCCCCGGCGGAGCACCTGGATGGGGACTATGCCGTATTCGGCCAGGTAATTGAGGGGATGGACGACGCAATCGCCATCTCCCGGGTGCCCCGGGGGATGATGAACGACCGGCCCAAAAAGCCTGTGGTGATTCGGTCCATCCGGGTGGATACCCGGGGGGCGGAGTACCCGGCGCCGGAGACCTGCTGAGCCCCCGGAGACTCTGCCGCCGCATCGAATCTCCCCTTCCGGGAAGGGGAAAACTGTGAAAGAGGTGCTGCATGAAAACCGCCATCATCACCGGCGCGTCCTCGGGCCTGGGCCGGGAGCTTGTCCGCCAGATCGAGGATGTATTTCCCGATATCGAGAGCTATTGGCTGATCGCCCGCCGGGCGGACCGGCTGGAGGACCTGGCCCGGAGCCTGACGGGCCGGACCGTGGCCTGCCTGGCCCTGGACCTCTGCGATCCCATGAGCTTTGTCACCCTGCGGGAGAAGCTGTCGGCGGAACAGCCGGAGATTTCCCTGCTGGTGAACTGCGCCGGGTGCGGCGTCCTGGGCCGCCTGGGGGAGACGGACACCGCCGCCCAGACCCGCGTGGTAGACCTGAATATCCGGGCCCTCACCGCCGTCACCAACATGGCCCTGCCCTATATGGCGGAGGGGAGCCGCATCCTGAATGTGTCCTCCATCGCCTCCTTCTGCCCCAATCCCAGGATGACGGTTTACTCCGCGTCCAAGGCCTACGTCTCCGCCTTCACCATCGGCCTGGGGGAGGAGCTGCGCCGCCGGCGCATCACCGCCACCGCCGTGTGTCCCGGCCCCATGGATACGGAATTCCTGCCCCTGGCGGGCATCACGGGGCATTCCAGCACCTTTGAGTTCCTGCCCTACTGCGACCAGGTCAAGGTGGCGGGAGGCGCCCTCCGGGCTGCGAAGGCAGGCCGGACCGTTTACACGCCGAAGCTCTTTTACAAGTTCTACCGCCTTCTCGCCAAGGCGCTGCCCTCCACACTGCTGGTGAGATTTGTAAAGACCTGAAGGCCGCTCCGTCCGGCTTTCTCCCCTGCCGGGGCGGCGGACGCGCCGGTCCATATGCTTCAAAGGGGCCCTGCCTGGAGAACCAGACAGGGCCTCTTGATCTGCCCGGCTGTGCCTGCCGGTTCAAGAGCCTGCGCACCGGACGGCGGGGGTTTTCCGTAAAAATCTCAGGCACGGGGAGGCCCTTGCCGTGAACAGCTGTGCCGGACCGGGCCCGCCGCCGGCCAGAGCCTTTCCCGGACGGACGCTGCCGCCCTGCGGAAGAGCGGCTCGATTTCGTCCGATTTTCTTTTTGGAGTTGTTCCGGCACAGCGGGGTATGATAAAATGAAAATAAGCATCAGAAAAGGAGGCGCGGACATGGAGGGCAGAACCTATATCGCCATTGACCTGAAGAGCTTTTATGCCTCGGTGGAATGTGTGGAGCGGGGCCTTGACCCGCTGACAACAAACCTGGTAGTGGCGGACCTGAGCCGCACGGAGAAAACCATCTGCCTGGCCGTGACCCCCTCTCTGAAGGCCTGGGGCATTTCCGGCCGGGCGCGGCTGTTCGAGGTGGTCCAGCGGGTCAGGGAGGTCAACAGCCAGCGCCTCCGTGCCGCGCCGGGGTGGCAGTTCTCCGGCGCCTCCTCCAACGACACGGATCTGAAATCCGACCCCGGCCTTGCGCTGGACTACCTGGTGGCCCCGCCCCGAATGGCCCATTACATGGACTGGAGCACCCGCATTTACAACATCTATCTCAAATATATCGCCCCGGAGGATATCCACGTCTATTCCATTGACGAGGTATTCATGGATGTGACCCACTATCTGGAGACCTACAGGCTGGGCCCCCGGGAGCTGGCAATGAAAATCGTTCTGGATGTGCTGGAAACCACCGGCATCACCGCCACAGCGGGCATTGGAAGCAATCTGTATCTCTGCAAAATCGCCATGGACATCGTGGCAAAGCACATCCATCCGGATGTGAACGGCGTCCGCATCGCCAGGCTGGACGAGCGGAGCTACCGCCGCCTGCTGTGGACCCACCGGCCTCTGACGGACTTCTGGCGTGTGGGGAAGGGCTACGCCAAAAAGCTGGAGGCCCACGGACTGTATACCATGGGGGATATCGCCCGGTGTTCCCTGGGAAAGCCCGGCAACTATCACTGTGAAGACCTGCTTTACAAGCTCTTCGGCGTCAACGCGGAGCTGCTGATTGACCACGCCTGGGGCCGTGAGCCCTGCACCATCGCGGATATCAAGGCATACCGGCCGGAGGCGAAAAGCATCGGCGGCGGGCAGGTGCTCCAGAGCCCCTACCGCTGGGAAAAGGCCCGTCTGGTACTGCGGGAGATGGCGGACCAGCTGTCCCTGGATCTGGTGGACAAGGGGCTGGCAACCAGACAGCTGGTGCTGACAGTGGGGTACGACATTGAGAATCTGAAGGGCCGGAACTACAGGGGCGAGGTCGTCACGGACCGCTATGGCCGGTCCATTCCCAAGCACGCCCACGGCACCGAAAATCTGGAGGACTACACCGCGTCGACGAGGCAGATTATTTCCGCCGCCCTGGCGCTGTTTGACCGGGTCGTTGACAAACGGCTGCTGGTCCGGCGTCTGTACCTGACCGCGGCCAACGTGCTGGCAGAGGATCACATCCCCCCGAAGGAGGCGGAGCAGCTGGACCTGTTTACGGACTATGCCGCCCGGGAGGCGCAGCAGGCCCAAAGGGCGGAGGCCCTGGCAAAGGAACGGAAGATGCAGGAAGCCCTGCTGGCAATCAAGAAAAAATATGGCAAAAACGCCATCCTCAAGGGCATGAACCTGGAGGAGGGCGCCACGGCAAAAGCCCGGAACAGCCAGATTGGAGGACACAAGGCATGAAGGGTCCCTACGACGACATCATTCACCTGTCCTATCAGGGATCCGCCGTCCGGCCCCATATGTCCGTTCGGGACCGGGCCGCCCAGTTCGCCCCCTTCGCCGCCCTCACCGGCTATGAGGACGCGGTGCGGGAAGCGGCCCGGCTGACGGATGCGCGGGCGGAGCTGACCGAGGATGAGCAGTCCCTTCTGGACGGGAAGCTGCAAAAGCTGGCGGACTGCGCCGGCAGTCATCCGAAAGTAGAGCTGACCTGGTTTCAGGCGGACAGGAAAAAGGCCGGAGGGGCGTATGTCACCACCTCCGGCCGGCTGAAAAAGATTGATGATTACGAGGGCGCTCTGGTCCTGATGGAGGGAGAGCGGATTCTGATTGATGACCTTTTGGACGTGCGGCTCCTGGAGCCGTCCCCGCCTTCAGACCGGGTCTGAACGTCACAGAGCCGCCGGTGCACCGGCGGCTCTGTAGCCTGTTCGGAGGGCCGTTCCGTTCCCTCACTTCGCCAGGTACTCCTCCAGGCAGAGGCCGCCGTCCATGATGGCCCTAGCGGCCTCCTCTCCCACATAGCGGTAATGCCAGGGCTCATAGCCCACACCGGTGAGGGCGCTTTTGTCCGTGGGATAGCGGAGAATAAAACCGTATTCGGCGCAGTGCTCCATCAGCCAGCGCTGCACAGGCCTGTCCTCTTGGGCCTGGTCCAGCAGCTGGTAATCTATGTCCACAATGTCCACAGCCAGCCCCGCCTGGTGCTCGCTGGTTCCGGGCCGGGCCACCCAGACAGCGGCCTGCCGCTCCGCCTCCTCCCGGCCAAAGCCCTGGGCCATGCAGGAGGCAACCTTATTTTCGAACAGCTTGCTCTGCTTGTCCCAGGTCCGGAAGGAGGAACAGATGGTGGGCCGGAAGCCCGCCGCCCGTGCTCCGTCCATCATGGCCTGCAAAGACGGATAGGCCCGGCTGTCAATGGCGTGTCCGTTTTTCAGGTTCGTCAGCTCCGGAACCTGAAAATCCTCCGGCAGGGGGTGGTCCCCGTTCACCAGAATCAGGTTCCAGTCTGTGGAAACGGCCGTGCCCGACGGAGTTCCGGGCCGGGCCGTCCCTGTGCTCGTGCCCGACGGAGTTCCGGGCTGAGCCGTTCCGGCGGACTGCCCTGACGAGGCCCCGGAAAAAATCGCCCCCGGAACCCCCAGAATCCGGACGCCGCCGGAATCCGAAGCACTGTCCGGCTCCTCCGGCAGAAGCGCCGCGCCGGGCTCCTCCGGCTGAATCGCTCCGGCCTCCGGAACGAAGGCGCCGGCAGCATTTGCCGCCGCCTCCAGCGCCGCAGCCACCTGGCCCATCAGGAACCCGGAGCAGAACAGAATCAGTCCCGCCAGGGCCAGAGGCGCCGCACGGCGTTTCTGCCGCCTCCGCCGGCTCCGGCGGGGAGCGGTCCGGCGTGCCGGAGGAGGCGGGGAAAAATCGTCCCAGCGCTCCGGCGGGGCGGCCCGGTACTCCCGATTTGGAACAGGAAACTCCCGAACGATGCAGGAAGAAGACATAGGAAACAGCTCCTTTTCTGTTGGATTCTGTTTCCATGGTACAGGCCCTTTTCATCAAAACCGCCGCCTTTTTGCATCAAAGCGCCATCATTTTTTCGGCGGACAGATTTACAGAAGCTCTCCGCCCCGCCAATCGAGTCTGAATTTGAAAGCGGCCCGTTTGCTCACCGGCTGATGCCGACGCCGTAGGAACCGCCCTTCTCCACAGCTTCCCGGTCCATCTCCAGGCCGAATTTCATCAGGCGCTGAGACACTGTGGCGGTCAGCACGCTCCGGCAGTCCGGCAGGTGAAAGTCACAGCTGTACTCGCCGCAGTCCCCTGGGGGACTGCTCTCCAGCCCCAGGCGGTCCAGGAAGCGCCGCCCCATCTCCTGGGGCGTGAGGTCATCCATGAACACATGGGGGCCCGCCAGACGGAAGGTCAGAGCCTGTCCCGTCTCCAGATCCAGCGCCATGGAAAGGGCGCACTCCTTCTGATCCCGGTTTTCCACCAGCCAAAAACCCGCACTGGACAGATCCGCCTGGTCCCGGAGATACAGCCGGGAGATCGCAAAGCCCTCCTCAAAGTCCGGCTGTCCCGCGGGCAGGACCCCCACCTCCGTCAGCTCCGCCAAGGCCGCCCGGACCTGCCGCTCCGCCTCCTCTCGGGCGGCTGTCTCTTCCACGCTCTGCTCCACAATGGTGACGGACCCCGACGACTGCTGCCACTGGACCAGCAGCCACACCCGCCCTGGAAGGTTCGGGGGCTTGATGGGAAAATTGCTGTTCTCTCCCAGGGCTTCGGTGTGGACCACGCCGGTCTCATCGCCCAAAAGGGACAGCCGGGGCGGCAGCAGGGCCAGCGCCGGCACGGTCAGGGCGGCGAGCAGAAGAAACAGGGATGTTCTCTTACCCGTCATAATATGGCGCTCCTATGCTGGAATTCCCCAGGCCCAGGGCTTCCCACTGGTCTGCGTCTGTATAATAGGCGTTCAGGTCCACATACGGATAGATTCCCAGGTTTTCTCCAAACTGCCGGAACATATACAGGACACTGGTGCCCGGCACGCGAAAGACCGCCTCGCCGCCGTAGGATTCCCAGAACTCACAGGCGCAGCCCAGACCGTCCAGAAACGTTTGGCCCACTGTTTCCGCATCCGTCAAATTCTTTGCCAGCAGGATGGAATACACCTCCAGAGACAGAATCCGGCCGCTCTCCCCGTCCAGGCACAGCCGGAGATAATCTGCTGTCTTCTGGGCATACGTGCTGATTTCTACAAAAGAGGCGCTGGACAGGTCGGATTGATCCCGGAGAAACATCCGGCTTCCGCTGAAGCCCTCAATGTCCCCTGTCAGCCCCTCCGGCAGAACGCCGGATTCCTCCAGCTCTCTCAGCCCCGCCAGCGCCAGACCGGTGGTCCGGTCCAGCTCCTCCCCCTCCAAAATCTGCTCCACAATGGTCAGATGCTCCGGCAGGGAATTTCGCTGCGCCAGCAGCCAGAGCCGCCCCGGCAGATCCGGCGTCCGGGCGGGGAAGCTGCTGTTTTCCCCCAGCTCCTCGCTGTGAACCACGCCGGTGCGCCGTCCGTCCTCCAGAACGGACAGCCGCAGGGGCAGCAGCGCCAGACCCGCCACTGTCAGGCAGGTCAGCAGGGGAAACAGACAGTTTTTCCAGTTCCGTGAAAGGTGCGAAAAGTCCGGGAAATTCGGAACGCTCATACCGGACCGCCTCCCTTCAGAAAGACCGTGACCCTCGTGCCCCGGCCCAGAGTGCTCTCCAGCTCCATGCGCCCCCCGTGGAGCTCCACGATGCGGCGGCACAGAGCCAGGCCCAGCCCCGCGCCCCCCTGGGCCCGCGACCGGGACTTGTCCACCATATAAAAGGCCTCGGTTACCCGGGCCAGCTCCTCCGCCGGGATGCCCTTGCCGCTGTCCGTCACCCGGATGCAGCACAGGCCCGGCTCCGGGGAGACGCCGGGTTCCGTGCCCGCTCCAGACTCTGCGGACGTTTTGAGCGCTCCGTCTGCCCCGGCCTCCGAACCCGGCCTGCATTCCTCGTCTGTCCCGGGCTCCAAAACCGCCCCGCACTCTCCGCCCGCCGCCAACGCTTCAGCGTTGGCGGAAACTGAAAATCCCTCCAGAAGGATTTTCCCCGGGCCCTCAACACCCTCCATGGCCTTTCGGGCGTTGTCCAGCAGATTGACGCAGACGGACTCCATCAGGTCCGGCTCCATCAGCGCCGGCACAGCCTGGGCCCGGACGGTCAGCCGCAGTCCCGCCCGCTCCAGGGCGGGCCCCATGACCCCCGCCGCCCGGATTAAAAAGAGGTCCAGCCGGACGGGGCGCAGGGAGAAGTCCTGCCGCTCCAGGACAATGAGATCCAGCAGCTTCCGGCTCAGGGCCTCCAGGCGGCGGCCCTCGCTGAAAATATACCCGGCGCTCTCCCGGACCTGGTCCGCCGTGGCCGGGCGGGAGCGGAGCAGGTCGGCGTAGCCGATGATGGAGGTCAGGGGCGTCTTGATTTCGTGGGCGAAGCTGCCGATGAAATCCTCCTGCCGCCGGGCCGCGCCGGTGAGCTCCCGGACCTGCCGCCGGATGCGGTGGGCCATGACGTTGAAGTCCGCCGACAGCTGGGCAATCTCGTCGTCCCCCGTGACCTCCACCCGCTGGCTGAGGTCCCCGCCGGCCATGCGCCGGGTGGCGGCGGAGAGACGGGCCAGGGGCCGCAGCAGCATGGAGGCAATCAGAAGGGACAGCAGGCCCACCGCCCCGGTGAGAATCAGCATCAGCATGAAAAAGCGCTGATACAGGGCGTCACGGTCGGAAAACAGGCTGCTGACCTCCCGGCAGTTCTCCAGATACAGCACGCCGTCCTCCAGCCGGAGGGGGCTGGCGGCGTGGAGGTAGATCCGCCCATCCCCCAGGGCCCGCATCACCCAACCCCGCTGCCCCTCGGGCAGGGCGGCGGTGAGCTCCCCGGTCTCCACCGGCAGCTTGCCGCTGCCCCCCAGGGCGGTCCCGCCCTCATCGCTGAGGCGGAAGGACACCGTGCCCCGGCTGGTGGTGATGCGGATGCCTCCGGCGGCCTGAGCCAGCTCCCGGCGGCTGTACTGGGGGTTAAAGGTCAGCTCCTGGGCCAGGGCATAGCGCAGCAGGTCGTTTTCCTCATAGAGAGCGGACACCTCCCGGTCCAGAGAACCCCGGAACTGGGCGTCAATCAGGACGTAGCCCCCTGCGGAGCAGGCCAGAGCCGTAATCAGAACCATGCTGCAAAACAATTTCCAGAAGAGCTTCATAAAAATCACCGTCTTTCACAGCGTGAAGGGTGGAGAGTGGAGATATTCTGTAATACACAATCTCCACACTCTCCACTCACAGTTAAACCTCCAGCCGGTAGCCCACCTTATACACCGCCACCAGGCGGCTGGCCAGCCCCAGTTTTTTCCGCATCCGCTGGATGTGGAGGTCCACGGTGCGGCTGTCCCCCAGGAACTCCTCTCCCCAGACCCGCTCATAAATGCGGTCCCGGTAAAGGGCAATGTTCTTGTTCTGGAGGAACAGCAGCAAAAGGTCGTATTCCTTGGCCGTCAGGGCCACCGGCTCCCCCGCCCGCCGGACCACCCGGCTGGCGGTGTCGATCTCGATGTCCGGCGGCAAGAAGAGAACCCGGCCCGTCTTGCCGCAGCGGCGGAGCACTGTTTCTACCCGGGCCAGCAGCTCCATCAGCTCAAAGGGCTTGACGATGTAGTCCTCCGCCCCCAGCCGCAGGCCCTTCACCCGGTCCTCCAGCTGCCCCTTTGCCGTCAGGAAAATGACCGGCACATCCAGCGTCTTGCAGTACTCCAGCAGCTCATAGCCGTCGGCTCCGGGCAGCATGATGTCCAGCAGCGCCAGATCAAAAGGTTCCGCCTCCAGAAGATCCGCGGCGGCGGAACCGTCGGGAGCCCGGACGCAGCGGTAGCCCGCGCCGTCCAGTGCGGTTTTGATGAGGTTGGCGATGGGGGCCTCATCCTCCGCAATCAGAATTTTATTCATGGTCTTCACCTCTTGGGAACAGTATGCATCCGCGTTCCATCATTTTTGCATCGGGGACGGCAAAAACCGGAACCGCTCAAGCGGTCCCGGCTCTTTTGAAAACGGTTCGATTACTCGCCCATGGGCGCGCCGCAGTGGGGGCAGAACTTGCTGTCGGATTCCGCTCCGCAGATGGGGCACTTCTTGCCGGCGGGGGCCTCCTCAGCCTCCTGGACAGGCTCCTCCCTCACGGGCTTGCTGGCCTCCAGCTCGGCAATTTTGGCCTTGGAAGCGTTGACGGCGTCCACCGCGCTCTGAATGGCCTCGGGAATTTCTCCTGCGTGCTCGTTCACAAACCACTCGCCGATAACACGGTAGTTCTTGTCGATTTCCTTCTGCTCTCCCGCAATGGCCACATTGATTTTTACCAGCTCCGCGGCGTCCTTGGTCTGGTTTACGGCCATGTCGGCCACATCTTTTACCTTTTTAGTCAGTTCGTCAATGGAAAATGCCATATCGCTATCCCCTTTCATATTGCAGCCTCACGGCCCTGCTGTTTGAGCGCTTACCAGGCTTACCGCCTGTCTCCGGGTTCAGTATAGCGCACTTTTTCGTCAAACGCAACAGAATTTCCGTATGTTTACAGTTCGTTTTCAATCCAGCCCCGGGACCGCTCCACGGCCCGCCGCCACTGGCGGTATTCCCCGGCGCATTCCGCCCCCTCCCGATGGGGACGGAACACCCGCTGACTCCTCCGAAGACGCTCCAGCTCGTCAAAGTCCCGCCAGACCCCCGCCGCCAGACCCGCCAGGGCCGCCGCGCCGAAGGCGGTGGTCTCCACCTGGACGGGCCGGTCCACCGGCAGCCCCAGAAGATCCGCCTGGGTCTGCATCAAAAGGTCGCTGACCGACGCGCCGCCGTCCACCCGCAGCTCCGTCAGGGGGCGGACCTCCTCCATCACCCGGATCAGGTCCGTCACCTGGAAGGCGATGGAGTCCAGCACCGCTCGGGCGATATGGGCCTTGGTAGTTCCCCGGGTGAGCCCCACGATGGTTCCCCGGGCGTACATGTCCCAGTAGGGCGCCCCCAGTCCGGTGAAGGCCGGCACCACGTACACCCCGCCGGAGGAGTCGATGCTCTCCGCCAGACGGTCACACTCCGGGGCGGAGCCAATCAGGCCCAGCTCGTCCCGGAGCCACTGGATGGCGCTGCCGGCGTTGAAGACGCTGCCCTCCAGGGCATAGGCGGTTTTTCCCTTTACGGACCAGCCCACGGAGGTCACCAGGCCCGCCTGGGACCGTGCCGGCGTCTCCCCAATGTTCATCAGCGTGAAGCAGCCGGTGCCGTAGGTATTTTTTGCCTGGCCCGGGGCAAAACAGGCCTGACCGAAGAGGGCGGCGGCCTGGTCTCCGGCGCTGCCGCAGATGGGGACGCCCGCCAGGGCCTCCAGACCCGGAATTCCCTCTGCCACCGTGCCGTAAGTCTCGCTGTTGGGCCGGGGCTCCGGCAGGAGGGACAGGGGAATGTCCAGGGCGGCGCAGAGCTCCTGGTCCCACTCCAGGGTATGAATGTTGAAGAGCATGGTCCGGGAGGCGTTGGAGTAATCCGTCACATGGACCCTGCCGCCGGTGAGGTTCCAGATCAGCCAGCTGTCCACGGTGCCGAAGCACAGCTCGCCCCGCTCCGCCCGGCCCCGCAGACCGGGAACCGTGTCCAGCATCCACTTGATTTTTGTGCCGGAGAAATAGGCGTCAATCAAAAGCCCGGTTCTCTCCGCCACCGTCTCCTCCAGCCCCCGGGCCTTCAAACGGTCGCAGATGGCGGCGGTGCGGCGGCACTGCCAGACAATGGCGTTGTAAACCGGACGTCCTGTGGCCCGTTCCCAGAGGATGGCCGTCTCCCGCTGGTTGGTGATGCCCAGAGCGGCAATCTGCCCGGGGGCGGCGGCCTCCGCCGCCTCTGCCAGGGCCTGCTTCTCCGTGGCCCAGATTTCCATGGGGTCGTGCTCCACCCAGCCGGGCCGGGGATAGATCTGCCGGAAGGGGTGCTGGGCCATGCCGGCAGTTTCGCCTGTCCGGCTGAACAGAATGGCCCGGGAACTGGTGGTGCCCTGGTCCAGGGCGGCGACGTAAGTTTCCATAGCTCCTCCTCGCTTTCACCAACCCGCCCCAGCGCTCCAAAAAGGAAACCGACGGACCGGCGGTGTTTTCGGATTGAAACGGCGGGCCCTCACGGCCCTCCCTTCTCTCCCGATTATACACCAACCGGTCCGTCCTGTCATACTTTTTTCAAAATTGCCTGTTCAGGTGTCCTGTTCCGCTTTCAGGACTGCGCCGGTGACGGCGTCAATCTCATACTCGTACTCGACTGCCCCCACGTCAAATTCCACCTCATAAATGTAGCGTCCATCGTCATGGTCCAGCTTGCATTTCATATCCCGGGCGTCCCCGGCGGACACGCCGGCATGACTCAGGGCCGCCGCTTTAGCTGCGGCGTCTCCGATATAGGAGGTCTGCTGACTGCTGTGGTTCTGGCCGGCGCGGGTCTTCTGCTCCGACTTCAAAACCGTGCCGTCCAGCGCGTTGAGTTCGTATTCATATTCCCCGCTTCCGGTCCGGAATTCCAGCTCATAAACCTGAACGCCGTCCTCCCAATCCAGCTTTATTTTCTCCACCACAGTGTCCGCCGCCTGAACGCCGGCGTGGGCAAAGGCAATTTCCTTGGCCCGCGCCTCGCTGATGGCCGTTCCCGAAGAGGCGGGAGGCGCAGAAGGAGCAGAGGGAGCGGCAAGGGTTTTCTGCTCGCTCTTCAGCACCGCTCCGTCATAGAGGCCGATCTCATACTCATAGCGGGCGCTGTCCGTCCCGAATTCCACCTCGTAATGCTCCATCCGGCCGTCGTCATACTCTAGCCAGGCATTACAGTACTGCACGCCGCTCTCCTGAAGCCCGGCGTGCCGGAGGGCGACGGACTTCGCCTGTGCCTCGCCGATGAGGTTCTTTGTTCCAATCCCGGCGGTGTCCGCCGCCGGTTTCTGAGAGGGTGCCGGAGCGGTTCCCGGCGTGCCGGCGCTGCTGTCCCCGGTCGTTTGCAGGATATTAGCGGGGCCGGTGAGGATCTCGCCGGTGTAGGCGTCTACCCGGTACTCATATTTCAGGTCCTTGTTATGGGGCTGGTAAAGCTCCACCTCATAGTGGGCGGGGATCTCGTCCAGCTCCGCGTCCGCCTCCCAGACGAAGGAATCCGTTTCCAGCACATTGGCATAAGCCTGGGCCGCATAGGCAGCCTCGCTCATGCCGATGGGCTGGCCCGGCGCGCCGGCGTCCCGGAGCTGCCACAGCTCTTCCACGCTCAGCGCCGCCAGGTCCTCGAAGACCAGGCTTCCGTTCAGAGCCTGAATGCTCTGCACCAGAGCGGCCTTGCCGGCGGAAACGCCGGCGGTCTCCGGCGTCTGTCCGGCGTCGCGGGTCAGCACCTGGCTGAGGACAACGGCCTTTTCCACCGCGGCGCTGACGGTCTGGTTCAGCTCCGCTTCCAGACGTCCCGCCCGCTGGGCGTCGCTGTCCTCCACAGAAATCAGGATGGCGGACCCGGCCTCGGTCAGATAGCCGTTTTGGAGCAGGGACCCCACAATGGCGTTTACCGCCACGTTCAGCTGGGTGCCCTCCAGCTCCATGTCCTTGAGGATGGTCCAGGCGTCGGCGTTCAGGGGCTCGGCGGAGAGCACCCGTTCCTTCCGGTTCACCTGCAGCTGGATGCTGGGGTTCACATCCAGGCTCACCACCGAGGCCACGGTCTGTCCGCTCCTCCAGCCTTGGATCCCTGCGCCAAGCCCCACCAACACCACCAGCATGGCGGCGGCAGTCAGGGATACCCAGCGTTTTTTGATTGTGTTTGTCGTCCTGGCATTCTTCATCTGCTGTTCCTCCTTACGTGGCTCCTCACAGGCGGACAGAATCCGCTCCAGCGGGTCGGGGGCGGCGTGCTCCGCCGCCGTCCATAAGCGGCGCTTCAGCTTTGCATCTCTTTCAGACATCCAATCCCGCCTCCTTTCCTGCAAGCCGCAGTTTTTTGACGGCACGGCTGTATCGGGCCAGAACCGTGCCCAGGGGGAGCTCCAGAAGCGCGGCGGTCTCCCGGTGCTTCAGACCGCCCAGGGCATGGAGGACGACAATCTGCCGCTCGGTTTCCTCCAGTCCCTCCAGAAGCGCGGAGAGCAGAACCCGGTCCTCATGGGTGACGGCGGGGGCAAGGAAGACCGCCCCCTCCAGGTCCAGAGGCTCAAGCTTCGCCTGCCGCCGGCGGCAGTCAAGGGCCAGGTTCCGGGTGACCGTCAGCAGCCAGGCCATGGGGGTTCCCTGGCCCCGGTAGTTCCCGGCTCCCTGCCAGACCCGGACATATACATCCTGCATGACATCCTCCGCGTCATGGGCGTTTTTCACGATGGACAGCGCCAGCGCGTAGACGGCGGGCCGGGTCCGGGCATAGAGAGCCTCAAGCGCCGCCTGTTCTCCGGCGGCGGCACGGGCGAGCTGCCGGTCCAGGCCGTCCTCCGCCGAAGCGGTCTTGGTGCGCATCGTCTGTTCCCCCCTGTCTGTAAATGAAACGCATCAGCCCGGCAGTTTATTGCGCCGGCTGAAAAAATTTTCTGGGATAATTGGGCGGAGCTTATCCCGCCGTCTTTATCATAGCAGGTCGGAGGGAAAAAATCCAGTCCCGGTATAAGCCGGGGAATGTCCGTTCACGCATGTTACCTCCGTGTTTTTTGGGTGGAGGGCCTGGCTTCCGGCAGACGGGCCGGGACAGCGCCCTGCCCCTGCATAAAATCCCTGAATGAGGCGCGCCCCATAAGCCGGAGCGTGTCCTTTCCCATAATTTATCAGAAGGCAGGGCCTCGGGAGCGGCCTGAAAAGCGGCGTGACCGCCGTAATATTTGTCCTGCCGGAGGGATCAACCGCCAGGGCGGCGGTTCCCGCAGGCATTTGTCAATCAGGGGCGTCTTCCGGGAATCCTGGCAGGAGGTCTGCCTTACACAAGAGCCGCGGACCGGGGAGACGCCGGGGGCTTTTGCAGATTTTCCGGCAAAAGCGGTCTTTTGGATTGACAGACCGGAAAAAAACAGGTAGAATACATAGCGGATATACGTTTCCCCGTACGGGTGCGCAGCTTCCAGGCTGAGAGGGCCCGCATAAAAACCGGGCCATCCCGTATACGCCCCGGCTGCTCACGGGATAGAGCATTTGCCCCCTAAGTGATAGCTCACTTATCACCCGGCAGAGTAAAACTTCATATAGGCCCCGATAGCTCAGATGGATAGAGCGGTCGCCTCCTAAGCGACAGGCCGCTGGTTCGAATCCAGTTCGGGGTGCCAAAACGCCGGATATCGAAAAATATCCGGCGTTTTTATAACATTTTAGCAGCATTATATTTTGCCGGACTGTATGGTTTTTAATCCACCCTGACGAACATTCTGCCTGCAAATTTTCGGTATTAAGGGTGTGAAAAGTGCGTTTTGCCTGCACTTGCATACATTCAGCCGGTTTTAACCCGTTATTCCCGCTCCCCAGCCCCCTTCTTTCAGCAATTCAGTCAACTGCGCATAGTGCCAGCTGAATGCACCGCAGAGGCACATTTAGAGAAACGACGCTCAAAGAGGGGCACTATAATAAGGATAGAAAGGTCTTAAAAATACAAAACAGGATGTTATACACATGAGGAAACAGGCGCAGAAGGGAAAAATCACAGCATTGTACGGGAGTTTATCCCATGATGATGGGCAGTCTGGTGAGAGCGTGCCCATCGAAAATCAAGAGAACATTTGTCAAGGGGGAATTCGCCCAAAGAGATGAAATCCTCCTTCCCGCAAACCGGAAGTTATCTGATTTTCTTGTTTGGCTTGAATATCTTCAAATAGGCGGGACGGCCCTCCGCCTCCTCACCATAGACATACAGGGTGTTGGTCTCCGTGTCCAGGCAGGTATGGCAGAAGCGCCCGCCGGGGAAGGGGTATGGCTTCTGGAGGCGCTGGAAGTCTACGCCACCCTCGGACAAAACCGTTTGAATCTCGGCGGGGTCCTCAATCTCGTCCGGCTGGGCCTTTGGCTCCAGGTTCAGAAGCAGGATGTCCAGGAGGAAGGACGAAACGGAATTGGCAAAAGGCGCCCAACTGTATACATCATCCTGGTCGTTGTAGTACACTGCCGGGTTGGGCTGATCCAAATCTTCTGCTTTGATGCCTGCGTACCAGCAGCCCTGATTTTCGCACCAGAACAGCAGATAGTTGCCTGTGACCTCGCCCCACCGCTCCCGGGGCAGGGCGCGTATCTTCGCCAGCTCCGGGTAGTCCTCTTCTCCCGGCTTGCTGAAAGTCTCCAAGTCCTCGTCAATGTGATCGTAAGAGAAGGTCAGGCGATTCTCAAAGAGCTTAGCCTTTTTGTCAGGGACGAATATCTCATGCAGCGCGCAGTTCAGACTGGCTTTGCCGCAGGTGAGATAGTATTCCCGCAGGGCGGCGGGAAGGTGTATTCCTGCCGCCTCCTCATAGGAGGCAACTGTCTTCTCGGAAAATCCTGTTGCCCTTCCCACCCCAAAGCCGAACAGCGGTTCTGCCCACTGAACCAGTTCAATGGGGGAAATCTGATAATGCTTTTCGCTCATAACATCGTCCTCCTGCTGCCTCTGCCAATTTGATTTACCGTGTATCAACTAAAATGTCATTTTGTCGAATTGACCCTCTCAAAGTATAGCACAAAGCCACTCGGCGTTCAAGCCCATTGCAGGGCCTTGACCTGACTGGAAAATCTGCATACAGGCGTCACGCACCCAAATGAAAAACAGCAATAATATTGACGCTTTAAAAATGGGTATAGCAAAGCAAGCCGGTCTGCAGGAATTTTTATAAACCGGCTGAACGGGGCGGATGTTTTCAGTTAAGCGGCGCTGCCTGTCTCAGCGTTCAGCGCCATCAGATGTACCTTCACCCTGGCGCAGCAGCTGCGCAGGGACCCGGCAGCGCCGCCCACCCCAAGCAGAATGCCGGCACAAGCCGTTGAATACTCATGTCCAGCTCATTGATGCGCTGCTCCTGCTTTTCCGGCTTGTGCCTGGCCTGTTCCTGCCCGGTACGTTGCATGGCTGTCTCAGAACCTGTATTCACAACCCTTGAGGCTGTCTGAGCGGTCTTTTTTCCGCCATACCGCGCCGGTTTCCCCTGCAATCTGTCAGGATTGCCGCGGGCTGCCAAAGCTCTCCCTGTCCGGCAGGAAACATCCTCGCCCACCCGGCATCCCCCGGCTGTAAATACAGGCTCTAAGTTTATCCGAAGATAAGCAAACCCTCCTGAGCGCATACCGAAAGCTGCCTAAAGGAGGCAAGGAGCGCATATGTTATGACAGTCTGAGCAGGAAAAGAAGATAGCGGTCGGAACACCCCGGGCCATCCCGCAGTCTCCCGCAGGGACGAACACCGGCGGCTTTCCGGGGAGCTTCGGGGGCCCCGCAGAAACCGCAGCTTACAGCGCGAAAAGCGCCCTGCCTGAGTCGGGATCAGCGAGGACAGGGCGCTGTATCGCTTATGTCGCCGGGGTCGGAAGCTGAATGTATCCGGGACCGTCCTCAAAGCGCTTCTATTACGTGAATCCAGGTTTTTAGGGGGACGTTTCCCAATATGAGTCTGGCTTTGCCGCTGTTTGAAAATGGGCATACGCCGATTTTCAGCCGTGCTGATATCACCCCAATAAGCGGAAGCAGATTTCTGCTTCATCCGCGCAAGGAAACGCCGCGAAGGAAACTCCTTCGCGGCGTTTTTCAGGCAGATGGAGCAGCATCAAGCGGCGGCGGTCTTGTTTCGGTGGGAAATGCGGTTGCTGACATAGACCACGGCGATCAAGGAGATGCCGATGACGTCCGTTATGGCGCCGGGAATCACCAGGCACAGGCCGCCCACCAGGGATACCACCCGCATGATGGGATTCACCGGGCCGTTGAGATAGCCGATGAAGCCCGCGCCGATACCCACCAGACCAATAACGGCAGTGCAGATCATGGGCAGAGCCTCCAGGAAGGTACCGCCTATCATAATCATCTTGGGGTTCATTGCGAACATGTAGGGTATCAGGAATGCCGCAATGGCCAGCTTGGTAGCGTTGACGCCGGTTTTGAAGGCATTGCCCTTGGCAATGGCGCTGCCGGCATAGGCCGCCAGAGCCACGGGAGGCGTGATGTCTGCCACTATGCCGAAGTAGAAGCAGAACATATGGGACGCCAGCATGGGGATGCCCGCCTTGATGAGAATGGGGGCGGCGATGGTGGAGGTAATCAGGTAGTTGGAGGTGGTAGAGACGCCCATACCCAGAATCAGGGAGGTGAACATGGCGCACACCAGGGCCAGGAAGACGTTGTTGCCCACCAGGTCGAAGATGCCCGCGCCGATGCGCTGGCCCAGGCCCGTCAGGGTCACCATGCCGATGATGATGCCGGCGGTGGAGCAGGCGGTGGCCACGGAAACCACATTCCGGGCCGCCTGGGGCAGGGCGGTGAAAATCTGGAGGAAAGGCACCCGGGTCCCCTTCCGGAGATAGGGGACAATGATGCAGATGAGGCAGCCGATGAGGGCGGAGCGGGTGACGGTAAAGCCGGAAACCATCAGGTAGATGATGCCAATCAGCGGCAGCAGCAGGTGTCCCTTATCCCGCATCAGCGGCCAGAGCCTGGGCAGCTGGTCCCGTGGGGTTCCCTTGAGGCCCAGCCGCTTGGCCTCAAGGTGGACGCTGATCCAGATGCCGATGAAGTACAGCGCCGCGGGAATGACGGCAATGATCATCAGCTCCCGGTAGGGCACGGCGCAGGCCTCGGAGATCAGAAAGGCGGCGGAGCCCATGACCGGAGGCATGATCTGCCCGCCGGTGGAGGCGGCGGCTTCCACGGCCCCGGCAAACTCCGGCGTATAGCCCAGGGACTTCATCAGGGGGATGGTGAAGGAGCCGGTGGACACGGTGTTGGACACGGAGGAGCCGGAGACGGTGCCCTGCAGGGCGGAGGACAGCACCGCCACCTTGGCAGGACCGCCAGCGGCCCAGCCCGCCAAAGAGTTGGCCAGGTCAATGAAGAACTGGCCGATGCCGGTTTTCTCCAGGAAAGCGCCGAAGAGAATGAACAGGAAAATATAGGTGGAGCAGACCCCCAGAGGGTTTCCGATGATGCCCTCGGTGGTGATGAACAGATGGGTGATGATCCGCTTGAGGGAGAAGCCCCGGTGCTGGAGGAAGCTGCCCATGTACTTGCCCACCATGCCGTAGACAAAGAAGCAGGAGGCGATGATGACGATGGGCGGGCCCACCACACGCCAGCAGGCCGCCAGAACCAGCGCGATGCCGAGGCCCGCCATGACCGTGTCCATCATGGTGTAAGCGCCGGCCCGGAACTGGAGGGCCTTGTAGTTCAGAATGAAATAGGCCACCACGCAGAAGAACAGCCCCGCCAGCAGGCAGTCATACCAGGGCAGCTTTTTCCGGTCGGCGTTCTTGGTGGCGGGGTAAATCAGAAAGGCCAGACAGATGGCAAAGCCCAGGTGGGTATAGCGGAGAATCTGGAGGGGCACCTTGTTGGAGATGGAGGCATAGAGCTGGAAGAGCGCGAAAACGGTCAGAACAATCCGGAGGAGCTTTTCACCCCTGGGGGAGAAAATTTTATACTTGGATTCCCGGTCGATGGCGGACAGGTCGATCTCCTCAGGAGGGGTCTGTACTTTTTTCTTGAAGAGGGCCATGGCTGTTCTCCTTCTGTTGATGTTTTAGAACCTGTATTCACAGCCGGGGGATGCCGGATGGGCGTGGAACCGGATGGGCGGGAATTTTTCCTGTCAGACAAGGAGCTCTTTTGCGCCCTTGCAATCCTGACGGATTGCAAGGGAAATCGACGCGGTATGATGGGAAAAAGACCGGCCAGACGGCGTGCGGCGGTTGTGAATACAGGTTCTTATATCAAAGAGCCTCCGGCGCACGGGAAAAACCGGGGGTTCCTTCGATTCCTGAGTTGAAGCCGTTTCATGCGGCGGAGACAGAGGCGCGGGGACTGCGCGGTTCTTTACGTGTTCTTAACGGCGGGAAGAACACGGGCAGGACAGAACCGTTTTCTGTCCTGCCCGCTGCTTCATACGGCAGGTATTTGCTTGTCTGCCGGATTATTTCAGGTAGTCGGGGATCTCGATGCCCTGCTCCTCATAATAGCGCATGGCGCCGGGATGCAGGTCGCTGGGGATACCGCTGAGGGCGGCGTCCAGGCTCATGTAATTGGCCTTGGCGTTGATTTCCTGCACATCGCCCAGGTTCTCATAGATGGCCTTGGTCAGGGCATAGATTTCGTCGTCAGAGAAGGTATCGTTGCACACCATCATGCACTTCACGGCCACAGAGGTGACGGGATGGCCCAGATTATACTCGTCGGTCTCGGGGGTGAAGGAGGAATAGAAGGGATACTGCTCCAGCAGAGTGGCCATGTGCTCCTCGTCGATGGTGACCAGGTCGATGTTTCCGTTCAGGGACAGTTCGGTGACGTTGGAGTTGGGATAGCCGGAGCACATGAACATGCCGTCAAAGGTGCCGTCCTGCACGCCGTTTTTGGCGGTGGACTGATCGGCAAAGGTCTGGTTGATATCGTCATAGGTCATGCCGTAAGCGCCCAGAATCTGACGGGCGGCCACCTCGTAGCCGGAGCCCACAGCGCCCACGCAGATGTTCTTGCCGGCCATGTCGGAGATGGACTGAATGCCGCTGTCCTTCCGGACCACGATCTGCACCATCTCGGGATAGCAGGCGGTGATGGCCTTGAAGTTGGTGATGGGGGAGCCGTCGAAGAGCTCGATGCCGTCGTGGGCATAGCTGTACACGTCGGACTGAATCATAGCAAACTCATTTTCGCCGGAGCCCAGCAGACGGGCGTTTTCGGTGGAGCCGCCGGTGGCGTTGACGGTCAGATTCGCTCCCGTCACATTGTTGATGACGGTGCACATGGCGTTTCCGAACTGATAGTAGTTTCCGGTGGCGGAGCCGGTGCCCATCAGATAGCTGCCGGAGAAGCCGGGCTCGGCGGCGTCGCCGGAACCGGAGTCGGCAGGGGCGGAGGCGCCGGAGTCCGCGGGAGCGCCGGAATCGCCGGAAGAGGACCCGCCGGAATTGCCGCCGCAGGCGGCCAGGGACAGGACCATCATCAGGACCAGAAGCAGAGACATAGACTTCTTCATAAACTTTCCTCCATTATCGGTTTGAAAGGGTATGCTTTGCTCCGCAGGCGCGGACCATAGCACCTCTATTATAACAGGAACAGACATAAGATGTCCAGCTCGATATCCTACAAGGAAACAGTCGCTTTTTTATCAAATCATACAGAAAACACCGGGTAATTAAGTATTACTCATTATAACTTGGACAAATCAACAGTAAAATGAGAAAAACTCATTGAATTTTGAGGACAGATTGTTATAATACAAACAAAAGGAGGCGGTTTTGTGCTGGTAGAGCGGATTCGGAGCGGGTATGCCCAGATGTCGGCGGTGGAAAAGCGGATTGCCGATGTGATCCTGGAGGACCCGGTGCAGGTGACCAACAGCACCCTGGCCCACCTGGCGGCCCGGGCCGGCGTATCGGAGGGCAGCGTGATTAACTTTGCCGGACGGCTGGGGGTGGGAGGATTCAGCGCCCTGAAAATCGCCCTGGCCCGGGAAACCCACACCGGCTTTTCCTTCGGGGGCGTAACGGAGGAGGACACGCCGCTGTCGGCGTTCCGGAAAACGGCGGGCAACACCGCCGACGCCGTCCAGCGCACGGCCCGCGCCATTCAGAACGGCCCCCTGGAGCAGGCGGCGGCGCTGCTGGCCTCCGCCCGGCGCATTGACATCTTCGGCGCGGGGGACTCCGCCCTGATTGCCCAGGACGCTTATTTTCACTTTATGCGGGCAGGTCTGCCGGCCTACGCCATCACGGATTACCTGACCTTCAGCATCGACGCCGCCCAGCTGGACGAGAACTGCGTCGCCCTGGCCGTTTCCCACTCCGGGCAGACGGCGGAGATTGTGGACGCCATGGAGCTGGCGAAGCGGAGGGGCGCGGCCACCATCTGCGTGACGTCCTATGGGGACAGCCGTCTGGCAAGGCTGTGCCAGGCGGCCCTGGTTACCGCCTCCAGCGAGGCGGAACGCCGCCAGGAGGCAGTGGCCGCCCGGCTGACCCATATGATGGTGCTGGACGCCCTGTGCGCCTATCTGTCCGCCCGGCGGGGGAGCCGGGCCGTGGAGCGGGAGGACGCGGCGGAGCAGTATCTGTCCCGCCGGCGCTATCCCCGGCAAAACGGAGGAGAACGAGGATGAAACGGAACAGCAGCCTGCATGTGCTGCTTCTGGCGGCCTGGGGAACCTATATGACCGCCTATCTCTGCCGGGTAAACCTGTCCACGGTGCTGGACAAGCTGTCGGCGGGGCTGGGGGTCAGCGTGGAGTATCTGGGGCTTGCCAGCTCGCTGTATTTTGTGACCTATGCCGTGGGCCAGCTTCTCAACGGCGCGATCGGGGACCGGGTGAATCCCTGCCGCTTTCTGATGCTGGCCCTGGGCCTCACCGGCGGCGTCAACCTGATTCTGGCCTTTCAGACCAGCGAAACCCTGTTCACGGCCCTCTGGGGTCTGAACGGCTTTTGCCAGTCCATGTTCTGGAGCACACTGCTGCGTCTGCTGTCCTTCCACGCCCGGGAGGACCAGCGGAAAAACGTCTCCACCATCATGTCCACCTGCTCCGTGACGGGCTACCTCCTCAGCTGGGTGGTGCTGAGCTGGCTGTTTCGGCCTCTGGACTTCCGGCCCTATTTTCTGGTCCCGGCTCTGGCGGCTCTGGCGCTGATTCCGGTGTGGTTTCTGCTGTCCCGCCGGATTCCCTATGAAGGCGGGCGGGGAGCGCAGCCGGCCGCGCCGCCTTTGCCTCAGATTGCCCGGGAATTCGTTCAGGACCGGCTGTTTTTCATCTGCCTGCTCTGCCTGCTGGTGGGGGCCATCCAGGAGGGAGCGGTATTCTGGCTGCCCATGATTTTCACCGGCGTGCTGGACCTGGGGGAAAATTCGCTGCTGCTTCTGGTGTTGATCCCCCTGGCCAAGCTGGCTGGGGTATTCCTGGCCCGGGAAACCCTCTCCCGTCTGGGGGACGACGCCCGGCGGGCCATGCGGGTGATGCTGTCTCTGGCCTGCGGGACGGCGGCGTGCCTGGTACTGACGGCGGGCAGCACCTCTTTTGTGACCGTGCTGCTCATCGCCGCCCTGATTGCTGTGGTCAACGCCGGCAACTGGTACATGATTTCCTATCTGCCTCTGTACTTCTCCGGCCGCGGCATGGTGGCCACACTGGTGGGCGTCTTTGACTTTTCCACCTATATCGGCGCATCCCTGATGTCCGGCGCTCTGGGGGGACTGCTGAACCGGGCGGGGTGGATTGCCCTGCCGGCGGCGTGGCTGGGGCTGGCGGCGCTGGGGCTGTTGCTGGCCCTGACCGGCGCGGGCGGCTGCCTGGCGAGGAAGGGGGCACAGAGAGCGAAGAACAGGAGCTGAAAAAACAGGAATCAGGAGCTGCCGGACGAATGGGGCAATTTCTGATTCCTGTTTTAGTGCGGTTCCCGTTTAGTGCGGTTCCCGGGAGACGCGGGGCAGGAGGGGCGGGACCATAACGGAGTCACGCAGCTTCCGGGCCGCCCAAGGCCGTCCGCCGCCCCCGCGCTCCGCTCAGCGGAACCGGGTGGCGAACCGGTTCCCCAGCCTCTGGCGGAAGGTCTGCCGCAGTCCGGCCCGCTGTTCCTTTGTCAGCGTCCGGCAGGGGAGAATATAGAGGTCCCAGGCGGAGACATAAATCATGAAAATCTGGTTCAGCTCAAAGACACAGGCCAGATTTCCGATCTGTCGGGAGGCCTTGATGCTCCGCTCCGGGATTTCAAACTGGACCCGGTGGGACTCCAGTGTTGCAGTGTAGGTGCAGCCCAGGAAGTTTCCCGGCGTCCGCATATACTGCCGGATACTCCGCTCCGTCCCGGCAAACAGGAGAAGTCCCCAGCAGAGATAGGCCGCCGCCAGAAAAAACACCAGGGGATTGGCCGTTCCCAGCCCCAGATAGGAGCCGGCTCCGTAAAGAACGGCCCCGATCAATACTGCGAACATGATTTGCAGGGGCCGGCGGTGCCGCAGAAAGAGGCCGTAATATGACGCCTTCCGGAAGTCGGAAACCGTCACCGTATAGTCCACCTGTATTTTCTCCATGCTTTTTTCAGCCTCCGTCATCATCAGAATAAGGTCACTATATCAGATTTTCCTCCCTTTTTCAACCTGGGGACGGCGCGGAAAGTGTTCACTCGTGCAGTTTGTCAGGTTATTGTCAGCACAGAAGTCCACCACAAGGCCGTTTTACGGCCTTGCGGTGACTATATCAGGAGGATGAGGTGCAGGGGGCGGGCTTTACGCCTGCGGTAACGCCTGTCGGGGCGGGCCTCTGTGCCCGCCCCTGTATTCGGAACTGCCAATCTTCCGTCAGACAGGCCGGTCCATTATAAAATACTGGCAGAAAAACGCAAAAAGCCCAAAAATACTGCCCGGGATTTCTCCCAGGCAGTACTATTCTTGACGGCTCATTGCGGAAGCGGTCCAACCGCGGCATGCCTGCCCGTTTATACCTCTGCCGGAGCCTCGCTGGAATCCCCGAAGGTCTTCACGGCTCTGGCGGTTTCCGCCCGCTTCTCTTCCAGGGATTCCTTCAAAATCATGTCCTTGACCTTCATCAGCCGGATGGTGGTGGCCCGGTCGTTTTCGTCCAGCTTCATGTTGATATAGCGGATTGCCTCCTGGGTATTGGGGATCATCACATACTCCAGGGCGTTGACCCGGCGGCGGGTCTTTTCGATCTCCTCCGCCATCAGCTGGGCGGACTTCTCAATCTCTGCCAGCTTCAGCATCTTCCGAAAGACCTTCCCCAAGGCGTCCACGGCGGTATCCAGTTCACCGGAGGTGGCCGCGAAGCCATAGGGATAGATGTCGGAATCCGACCGGGTCTGGGTCTGGAAGTCGTACACCGGCACGTTGACGGACATAATATTCTGGAAGGTCATGGTCAGCTCCACGCTCTGCTTGGGGTAGACCAGAGCCTGTTCCAGGGCCTCGGAGCTCATGAGGGCGGAGGCTACGGTGAAGGCCCCATGGACCGTCATCAGCTCCTCCTCCACCTCCGCCCGGAGGGCGCGGACCTCCCGGACGGTGTCCAGGAACTGCTTCATCAGCTCATCCCGCTTATCCTTCAGCAGCTTGTGGCCCCGCTGAGCGGTGCGCAGCTTGCCTTTCAGGCGGGTGAGCTCCATTCGGGTGGGGCTTACCGTGATATTCGCCATGGCTCACCCCTCCTTTAGTCCTTCTTCGGCCAATACTTCTCGATCAGCTCAGGCTTGATGCGCTTCAGCTCCGCCTTGGGCAGGATGCTGAGGAGCTCCCAGCCCAGATTCAGCGTCTCTTCAATGGACCGGTTTTCATCATAGCCCTGGTTGACGTAGCGGCGCTCAAATTCATCGGCGAACTTGGCATACAGCAGGTCGGTGGGCGTCAGGGCCGCCTCGCCCAGAATGGACATCAGTTCCTTGTTGTCCTTGCCGGTGGAGTACGCGGCGAACAGCTGATTCATGGTGTCCGCGTGGTCCTCCCGGGTCTTGCCTTTGCCCACGCCCTTGTCCTTCAGACGGGAGAGGCTGGGCAGCACGTCCACGGGGGGATGGATGCCCTGGCGGTACAGGGACCGCGCCAGGATGATCTGACCCTCGGTGATATAGCCGGTCAGGTCGGGGATGGGGTGGGTCTTGTCGTCTTCGGGCATGGTGAGAATGGGAATCATGGTGATGGAACCCTTCTTGCCCAGCTGACGGCCGGCCCGCTCATACAGGGTGGCCAGGTCGGTGTACAGATAGCCCGGGAAGCCCCGGCGTCCGGGAACCTCCTTCTTGGCAGCGGAGACCTCGCGGAGGGCCTCGGCATAGTTGGTGATGTCGGTCATGATGACCAGCACGTGCATATCCTTCTCAAAGGCCAGATACTCCGCGGCGGTCAGAGCCATACGGGGGGTGGAGATGCGTTCCACGGCGGGGTCGTTGGCCAGGTTGGAGAACAGGACGGTCCGCTCGATGGCGCCGGTCCGCTTGAACTCGCTGACGAAGAATTCGGACTCCTCGAAGGTGATGCCGATGGCGGCGAAGACCACGGCGAAGTTGCCGGCGTCGCCGCCCAGCACCTTGGCCTGACGGGCAATCTGAGCCGCCAGGTTGGCATGGGGCAGGCCGGAGCCGGAGAAAATGGGCAGCTTCTGGCCGCGGACCAGGGTGTTCAGACCGTCAATGGTGGAAACGCCGGTCTGGATGAACTCGTTGGGGTAGTCCCGGGCGGCGGGGTTCATGGGCAGACCGTTGATGTCCCGGTACTCCTCGGCCAGGATCTCGGGGCCGCCGTCGATGGGCTGGCCCATGCCGTTGAAGACCCGGCCCAGCATGTCGCCGGACACACCCAGCTGAAGGGGGTGGCCCAGGAAACGGACCTTGGCGTCCGCCAGGTTGATGCCGGCGGCGGCCTCAAAGAGCTGGACCACAGCGGTGTCGCCGTTGACCTCCAGCACCTTGCCGCGGCGGATGGACCCGTCGTGAAGCTCCACTTCCACCAGCTCGTCATAAGTGACGTTTTCCACCATCCGGACCATCATCAGAGGGCTGACGATCTCCTCTACGGTTTTATATTCACGAATCATCAGTTCTCACCTCCCTGGGCGGCAATCTCTTCGATCTGCCGCTCCATATCGGCCTCGATCTCCTCATAGACCTTGACATAGTCCTCGGCGGGGACGCTCTTGGCCCGGCCGATCTTCTCACGGGCGGGAATGTCAAAGAGCTTCATCACGGACGCACCCTTGGCGATGGCGTCCCGGCACAGGGTTTCGTAATGAAGAATCATGGCCAGCAGCTTTCCTTGGCGGTCGTAGCTGGAATAGCCGTCGATGTCCGTAAAGGCGTTCTGCTGGAGGAAGTCCTCCCGGACCATCCGGGCCACTTCCAGGGTCAGCTGGTCGGAGGGGGACAGGGCGTCCTTGCCCACCAGCTGGACAATTTCGTTGAGGCTGGCCTCGTTCTGAAGAATGCTCATGGCCTTGCCCCGGTCGCGCATGAAGCTCTCGCCGAAGTTCTCGTCAAACCAGGGCTTGAGGGTATCCAGATACAGGGAGTAAGAATTCAGCCAGTTGATGGCGGGGAAGTGGCGCTTATAGGCCAGAGACGCGTCCAGGGCCCAGAACACCTTGACAATCCGCATCGTGGCCTGAGACACAGGCTCGGACAGGTCGCCGCCGGGAGGGGACACAGCGCCCACGGCGGTCAGACTGCCCCGGCGCTCGTCGCCGCCCAGGCACTCCACGCTGCCGGCCCGCTCGTAGAACTGGGCCAGACGGGAAGACAGGTAGGCGGGATAGCCCTCTTCGCCGGGCATCTCCTCCAGACGTCCGGACATCTCGCGGAGGGCCTCGGCCCAGCGGGAGGTGGAGTCTGCGATAACGGCCACGTCATAGCCCATGTCCCGGAAATACTCGGCAATGGTGATACCGGTATATACGGAGGCCTCCCGGGCCGCCACGGGCATGTCGGAGGTATTGGCAATCAGCACCGTCCGCTTCATCAGGGACTCGCCGGTGCGGGGGTCCTTCAGCTCGGGGAATTCCCGAAGCACGTCGGTCATCTCGTTGCCCCGCTCGCCGCAGCCGATGTAGACCACGATATCCACGTCGGACCACTTGGCCAGCTGGTGCTGGACCACGGTTTTGCCGGAGCCGAAGGGACCGGGTACGGCGGCGGTGCCTCCCTTGGCGATGGGGAACATGGTGTCGATGATCCGCTGGCCGGAGCACAGGGGCTTCACCGGGGGATATTTCTTCTCATAGGGCCGGCCCACGCGGACGGGCCACTTCTGCATCATGGTCAGGGGGACGTCCCTGCCGTCCTCGGTGGTGAGGATGCCGATGGTCTCCGTGACATTGAAGCTGCCGCTTTTCAGCTCCTTGATGGTGCCCTTCATTTTGGGGGGGATCATGATTTTGTGGAGCACCACGGGAGTCTCGGGAACGGTGCCGATGATGTCGCCGCCCACTACTTTGTCGCCGGCCTTGGCGGTGGCGGTGAATTCCCACTTCTTTTCGTGGTCCAGGGCGGAAACCTCCACGCCCCGGGTGATGTTGGCGCCCACCTTTTCCACAATCTTCTCCAGGGGGCGCTGGATGCCGTCATAGATGCCCTCGATCATGCCGGGGCCCAGCTCCACGCTCATGGGTGCGCCGGTGGTTTCCACCACGGCGCCGGGGCCCAGGCCGGAGGTTTCCTCATAGACCTGGATGGAGGCGGCGTCGCCCTTCATGGTCAGGATCTCGCCGATCAGGCGCTGGGGACCGACGCGGACCACATCGGACATGTTGGCGTCCGACAGACCCGTGGCAACCACCAGCGGCCCGGAAACTTTAACAACTTTGCCGCTCAAATTTATGCAACCTTCTTTCTCGTCGTCGCAAAGTCCGCCAGGCTCCGTTTCCGGCTTCGCCAAAAACCGCGCCCGCTCCCTTGCTCCTCCTCTCCCCACGCGGCCCGCGTCGCCGGGCCCGTGCGGGGACCCTGTTCGGCCCCGTGATGAGGGGAGAATTTGTGACGTAAAAATTTTACAAAATATCGGCTCCGACTGCTCGTTCAATCGCTCTTTGAATGTTGTTTTTACCGATGCCGAGAGACCCCTCCCGGCCGGGAATCAGGATAATGGCGGGCCGCAGCTCGTCCTTGTAGCGGGTCAGTACGTCGTCCATGTCCCTGGCCAGCTGCTCGGTCAGGTAAATCACCGCGCAGTTGTCCTTTGCCAGCTCCCGGACCTTCTCCCTGGCCTCCGCCGCGTCCGCCACAGGGTAGGTGTCCAGCCCCAGAGCCCGGAAGCCCATGACGGACTCCCAGTCGCCTACGGCCGCAATTCGATAAGTCACTGCCATACGTTCACCGCCTTACACATAGCCGGCCCGCAGCCGGGACCGGATTACGCCGGCGCTGAGCCCGGCCCCCCGGCCCATCAGAAGGATGCGGATGTTGGTGTACTCCGTTTCCCGGGCGGCCAGATAGCCCAGCAGAGGCGCCTCGCCGAAGGGCACAAACTGGGCCCCGGCCAGGTAATCGCCCACCGCGTCGTCGCAGCGCTTCTCAAACTCCGTCAACGTGCCGCCCCGCAGAGCCTCGGCCCCGGCCTCCGCCGCCGCCTGGAAGCGGGTGGGGGCATACAGCTCCGCCAGACCGGAGCCCGCCGCCGTACCCACCGCCAGAACGGCGGACGCGTCCACGCCGCCGCCCTCCAGCAGCACGGTTTTCAGGAAATCAGCGCTCTTGCCCATCCGGATGGTCCGGATGAGGCTGCGGAGGTTGGCCGCGTCGATCTGGGCTTCAACGTAGCCCGCCAGAAAGGCGCTGCCCGTCTCCTCCGCCACACCGGCCATTTCCCGGTAGCACCAGCGGTCCAGCACAATGTCGCTGAGCTGGGGGTCCCGGGTGGCGTCCAGGGTCTCCCTGGCCTCCGCTGCCGCAGCAGCCAGAGACTCCGGCAGTTCATCCAGGCGTCCGGCCTGGACAGCCTCCTTCAGCGTCCTGGCGTCCACCCGGCCCATGTCCATCAGCATCCGGTCGGGGCTGACGTCCATAGCCTGGGCCTTCAGAATGGCTTTAATGTTGTGATAGTCGTATTTCAGCTTGAAAATGTCGATATACCTGGGGTCCGGCGCACCGCCGGTCAGGTCCGCCAGGGTGGTTTCCCGGACGGCGGACAGCGCCGCGTCCATGGCCTCCGGATCGCTGGCGTTCAGCTCCGGGTAGCCGCACTCCTGAAGGATTTTCACCGCTTCCTCGTCTGTGCGGGCGTCCAGAATCTGTTCCATCCGCTCCCGGCTCAGAAGACCTGTCTCCATGGCCTTGACCCGGGCGGATATGGCCAGGTAATCGGTGTCTCTGATTTTTTTAGTCAAGACACTTCCTCCTTGTCACGCGAAAAGCTTCCGCGCCACGTCCCCGGCGGTCTCCGCCTTCTGGAGGCGGACCAGGGTGTCGAAGGCACAGTTGACCTCCACGTTTTCCGCCCGCAGGATGAAGCCGCCCTGAATGGCCCGGGTCTCGCCGGAGAGCTTCAGCTTTTTCCCGCCGGCCTTGTTGGCCTGCTCCACGGCGGCCTTGCCCACGGTCTCCCGGTCCTTGGGGGAGAAAATAACCTCCTCCGTTCCGGTGGAGGACGCCTGAGCCAGCAGCTCCGCCAGCACAGATGTATATTTCTCCGCAGGCATGGCGCGGAGCTTTTTCAGGGCCAGGTCATAGGCCTTTTCCACCATTTCCTGTTTGGCGGCAAGGGCCAGCTTCCGGGCCTCCATCTGGGCGGTGCCCGCCAGGCGCTCTTTCCGCTCGGCGGCGGCCTTTTCGTTTTTTGCCGCGATCTGGGCGGCCTCGGCGTCGGCCTGGGCCTTATAGCCGGCGGTGATCTCCGCCGCCTGGGCTCTGGCCTCGCTCAGCACCCGGTCAATCTCGGCCTGCGCGTCAGCCTGGATGCGCTGGGTGATTTTTTCAATTCCGTTCATGTCAGTCCCCTTTCTCCGGGGCGGCTCAGAACTGCAGGAGCATCAGCATGGAGGCCAGCAGGGACAAAATGGCATAGAACTCCACGATGCCGCACAGCAGCAGGCCCTTGGACCAGTCGTCGGGCTTCTTGGCCAGGATGTTGATGGAACCGGCGGCCACGCGGCCCTGGGCAATGGCGGAGAGCAGTCCGCCGAGAGCCATGGGCAGGCAGGCGGCAAAGTAGGCCATTCCCTGGGCGGTGGTCATATTCAGCAGATTCTGGAAGTCCCCGCCCATCAGGCCCATCTGGGCAATGGCGAAGAAGAACACCACCATGCCGTACAGGCCCTGGGTGCCGGGGAGCAGCTGGAGAACCATGACCTTACCGGACTTGCTGGGGTCCTGGCACAGAAGGCCGGTGCCGGCCTCGCCGGCGATGCCGGTGCCCTTCGCGCTGCCCACGCAGCTCAGACCAACCGCGAGACCCGCGCCCAGCAGCGCCAGAGCCAGACCGCCAAAGGATTCAACGAAACTCATGATAATTTCCTCCTCAATTATTTCTCGATGTCTACATATTTGGGTTCGATATTCAAGGGACGGAAGGGCTTGCCGCCGTCCTCATAGAATCTGCCGAAGAACTCCAGGCACTGCAGGCGCATATCGTGGACATAGCAGCCCAGAATGTTCAGCGCGAAGTTCAGCGCGTTGCCGATGACGGCAATGATGATAAAGGGGATGATGTGCCCTGTCATGGCGCCCAGCTGGTTGAACACCTGGGCCACCACCGCCCCGGCCAGCATCAGGGCCATCAGGCGGGAATAGGACAGGATATCGCTGAAGTAGCCGGTGATGCCGTTGTACAGGGAACCGAAGATGCCCGTGACGATGCCGAAGCCCTTCTTGCCGTATCCCTGGGTCACAACCAGAATCACCAGGGCGGCGATCAGTCCCGCCTGCACATTGCCCAGAGCAAAGCCCGCTCCGGCGGCGATGAAGGCCGCAAACCATGCGCCCTCTCCGCAGAGGGCCGACATGGCCTCTCCCCGGCGGAACTTCATGCGCATGCTGACAATCATGCCGGTGAACACCTGGACCACGCCCAGAATCAGCGCACCGATCAGCACCGGCACCGCGTCGCTCAGGGGGTCGAAGGCGGACCACAGCGGCACGCTCTTGGGGTCCACGCCGGACAGCAGGCCCCGGATCTGGGGAATCAGATCCCCGAAGAAGCCGCCGGTGAGAGCGCCCCAGATGAATGTAGACACGCCGCACAGGCCCATCAGGGGAATCATATACCGCATGGTGGCTCCGTTTGGCCGGGCCTTTTTCATGATGAAGGCCGAGAGGCCCATCATGATAAGGCCGTAGCCCATGTCCGCCATCATCATGCCGTAGAACAGGATGAAGAACGGAGCCATGAGGGGATTGGGGTCCACGGTGCCGTAGGCCGGCAGGGAATACATGTCCGTCACCATGTTCAGCGGCCTTGTAAACCAGTTGTTTTTCAGCTGGACCGGCACCTCGGGGATATCCTCCTCTGTCGGGTCCTCCGCCTCCCAGGCGCAGCCCTCTGCGTTCAGCAGGCTTTCAACCTCGCTCATGCGCTCCGCCGGGGCCCAGCCCTCGAAGAAGAGGATGGTGCCGTCGGTCAGAAGCCGTTCTGCGTTCTGGCGCTCCGCCGCCTCGGCGTTCAGGCGGTCCGCCAGGATTTTCAGGTCCTCGTACTCTTTGGCCGCAGCCGCAATGGACTCCTCCGCCTCCCGGCGCTTCTTCCGGTTTTCCGTCAGCGCGCCGTCCAGCGCCGCGGCGTTCTCCGAGGCCGTGCCGCTGAGGCCCTGGAAGGCCGTCGCGCTGAACCCGTGGGGCCGCAGAATCTCCATGGCCGCGTCCTCGTCTGCCTTGTGGCAGACCAGCAGACAGCAGCGCTGCTGCTTTTCCGCGCTGATCTCATAGAGCTCCGCCGCCGCATCCGCGCCGGCCAGCTCGTTCCGAATGGCGGCGGTGTCCGCTCCGCCGGGGAGCACGCCCGGGCGGAACAGCACATGGGCCGTCTCCGTCAGCTCCAGGGGCATATCCAGCCCCATCCAGGGGTCCAGGGCTGCCCGGCGGCTGATCAGCCGGGTTTCCTCCCCCTGGAGGCGGGCGATGTCCTGAAGGACCAGATTGATGGTCTTACTGACCTCCCGGGGCCATTTCGCCGCCTCCTCGTTCAGAAAATCCTCCCGGGTGACCTGCTTGCGGGGGGTCAGCATGCCGTCCTTCAGCCCGCCGTAGCGCCTCAGCGCCTCCAGAGCGGCGTTGACTGAGGCCAGGTCGTTTTTCGTCTCTGCCAGACGGGAGGTCTCCCGCCGCAGCAGCTCCGCCCAGGCCGGGTCCGCCAGACGGCCGTCCGGCTCCCGGATCTCCACGCAGCCCAGGCGCAGCAGCGCCCGCAGAAGCCGGTCCCGGCTGTCGGCCATGGCCATCACGCGGAGCTTTTTCATTTTTACAATGGCCATCTCAGTGCTTCACAACCCTTCCGACAATAAAGTCCGCGGCCTCCTCCAGGCGTTTGCCCGCGGCCTCCTGCATGGCGGCGGCCTCCTTCCGGGCGGACTGGGCGGTTTTCTCCGCCTGGACCGCGGCGGCCTCCTCGGCCTTTCGCAGCAGCTGCCGCCCGGCCTCCAGCCCGTCGTCCTGCACCCTGCGCAGAAGCGCCTGGCCCTCCCGCTCGGCGTCGGCGACCAGCTGCCGTGCCTCCGCCTCAGCGGCGGCCCGGCGTTCCCGGCATTCGGTTTCCGCCTGTGTGACCTTTTCGATTGCTTCCAGGGACATCCGTTTTCACCTTCCTCCTGTTCTTGGCGCTGGCTTTGCGGCCCCCGTACCGGTACGGCGGGAAGCTTTTCCCGCGGGCCGCAGGCTCACTGACTGTATTATATGGCACAACGCCGCGCAATGCAAGGGATAATTTCCCCCGACAGACAAAAAGCCGCCCCGGCTCTCCGAAAAACAGCGGCGCTTTTATCCGCCTTCTTCTTTCCTTTTTCCCGTATCTGTGTTATACTGGGTTTATTCTTCCGCCGCTGCGGAGCGTCCGGGCGGCTGGCTTCACAAAAACCGCACTGCGGTGGTATCGGGAGGACGTCCATGAACGGGGAGGAACGGCGGCAGGCCATTTTAAGCATCCTGCAAAATAGCGGCGGACCGGTCAGCGCCGGAAACCTGGCGGCCCGCTTTGCCGTCAGCCGGCAGGTCATAGTGGGAGACGTGGCCCTGCTCCGGGCCGGCGGCGCGGAAATCTTTGCCACGCCCAGGGGCTACGCCGCCGCCCGGCCCGCCTCCGGCCTGACCCGGCAGATTCCCTGCCGCCACGACGGAGCGGGGATGGAAGCGGAGCTCAACGCCATGGTGGACCATGGCTGTTCCGTGCTGGACGTCATTGTGGACCATCCCGTTTACGGCCAGCTCACCGGTCCCCTTCAGCTCTCCAGCCGCTATGACGTGGGGCAGTTCCTGGCCCAGTGCGCCGCCTCGGACGCCCGGCCCCTCTCGGACCTCACCGGCGGCATCCACCTTCATACCCTGGCCTGCCCCGATGAAGACGCCTTCCGGCGGGTGCGGCAGGCCCTGCGGACGCTGGGAGTCCTGTTGGAAAGTGAAGAGTAAAGAGTGAAGAGTGGAGATCAGTTTTAATTGGAGCTCTGCATAATAACAATCATCTCTTCACTCTCAACTCTACACTCTACACTCTCCGCTCTAAACTCTCCACTCTGAACGAAAGGGGTTTCCCATGAACAAATCCACGGGAACGAGAGACATGACGGCGGGAAATCCCGCCGGGCACATCCTCTATTTCGCCCTGCCCCTTCTGGCAGGGAGCCTGCTTCAGCAGTTTTACAATATGGTGGACAGCTGGGTCGTCGGGCGCTACGTGGGAGACGGGGCCCTGGCCGCCGTGGGCGTGGGCTTCCCGGTGCTGACCATGTTCTCCTCGCTGTTTATCGGATTGTCCAACGGCGGAACCGTGGTCATCGCCCAGTTCTTCGGCGCGGGGAAGACGGAACGGGTCCGGGACGCGGTGGACACCGTCTATGCCGCGTTTCTCATGTCCATCATTCCCCTGACGGCCCTGGCCCTGCTGGCGGTGGGGCCCATCCTCCGCCTGCTCCAGGTGGAGCCCGGGGCCTATGACGAGGCCTGTCTCTATTTAACAGCAGTCTGCGCCGGCCTCACCGGCAGCGTGGGCTACAACCTCAACGCCGGCATCCTGGGGGGCCTGGGCAACAGCCGGAGCACCCTGCTGTTTCTGGCGGTGGCGTCGGTGATGAACATTGCGCTGGATCTGGCGCTGGTCCTCGTCTGCGGGCTGGGGGTCCTGGGCGTGGCCCTGGGAACCATCATCGCCCAGGCCTTTTCCTGGCTCTTCGGCGTGGCCTATATCAACCGCCGCTATCCGGAGATTTCCCTCCGCTTATTCCCCCGGACCTTCGACCGGGCCCTGTTCCGGCAGATCATGGGCATCGGCCTCCCGGCGGGAGTGCAGATGTCCCTGGTGGCCCTGGGGGCCATGGTGGTCATGGGGAAAATCAACAGCTACGGCAAGGAGTTCACCGCCGGATATAACGTGGGCTTCCGGCTGGACCAGCTGGCCTTCCTGCCCATCCAGAGTCTTTCCAGCGCCGTTGTCTCCTTTGTGGGGCAGAACACCGGCGCACGGCGGCCGGACCGGGTCCGGCAGGGCGTCCAAATCACGGTGATGCTCTCCGCCGCCTGGGCGGTGCTGATGACGGCGGTGCTGATGCCCTTCAGCGGGCCCCTGGTGGCCTTCTTCTCGGACACGCCGGCGGTGGTTCACGCCGGGGCGGTATATCTGAACTGCATCATGCCCTTTTACTTCCTGTTCGCCGTCATGTTCTGCCTGAACAACGCCATGCGGGGGGCGGGGGACAGTGTGTTTCCCATGGTGAACGTGATTCTGTCCCTGATTCTGGTGCGGGTGCCGGCGGTGTACTGGCTGGCGGACCGGTTCGGGCCCGATTATATGTATTATGGCATGGCCGTGGGCTGGACGGTGGGCCTGGTCCTCTCCGCCGCCCATTACTTCTCAGGCCGCTGGAAGCGGAAGAGCATCACCGGCGGCGAAAACGGCCCCTGAGAGCCTGATTAAAATCCATCGAAACGCCGTCACAGGGCATCTTTTTCCGCCGATGCTGCGTTGGTTTGACTTGAAATCCGCCAGGATTCCTGCGTCAAACCGCCTTGCCCGGCAAAAAAATCCGCCCCAATCCGGCACTCCGCCGGATTTTAAACAGGCTCTGAGGGGCGCAGACCGCCGTCCCCCGCAATTTCCCGGGAAATATACCACTGTCATTACGCGCCTGCCGCGGCAGGCGGCCCCTCAAAAAGCGCTCGGGGCGCGGATCACCGGAGGCTGCTATGGAACATTCTGACAAACAAGGCCGGACCGCCCTGGCGGCCATCGTCCTGTTCTACCTGGTCATCGAAAGCCTGGGCGTCACCTGCCCCATCCGCTTTCTCACCGGCGTCTCCTGCGCCGGCTGCGGCATGAGCCGGGCCTGGCTGGCCCTGCTCCGGGGAAATCTGGCGGAGGCGGCCCGGTTTCATCCCCTCTTCTGGCTGCCGGTTCCGGCAGCGGCGCTGCTGCTGTTCCGGCGGCGGCTGCCCCGGCGGGTCTTCCTTTGGGCCATGGGGGCCGTCTGCGCCCTGTTTCTGGGAGTCTATCTGGTCCGCCTCCTCAACCCCGGGGACACCGTTGCGGTGTTCCGGCCTGCCCAGGGCTTCCTGGTTCAAATGCTCCGGCGGCTTTGCGGCGGAGCCTGATGGATATTACTTCCGAGCCGAAAGGCCGGAAATAATATGTGCCATGTTTTGCGGCTGCCGCCGTTTATGACGGTGCGCAAAACGGCTTAAATTTAATGTATGATTTCCGAATTTTCAATTCGGAAATCATACAAAACCACCGGACCGGAACGGTCCAAAGAAAGGAGATTATTATGAAATGTTGGAAATGCGGAGCTGAGCTTCCGGAGGGCGTCGAGTACTGCGGCAGCTGCGGCACGAAACAGGCCCAGTACAGCGGGAACCCGTTTGCGGGACCAACCCCCTCCGCGCCGCCTCCCCCCGGCAGCGGCCCGCAGAAGCCGGAGGAGAATCCCGGCAGCTCCGGCGGCCAGAACCCCGGGGAACAGCCCGGCGGTCCGAATCCCGGGGAACAGCCCGGCGGTCCGAATCCCGGCGGTCCCGGCGGCGGTTATAACGGCGGTCCCGGCGGCGGAGACCAGAAAATTGTCCTCACCGTCTTCGCGGCGGTCTGCGGCGCAGTTTACGGCCTCCAGGCCCTGAGCGGGGGGGTGAGGCTGCTGCGGCAGCTGTTCCAGTTGATTCCCGGGCGGCATTACTTCGGTCTCTTCGGCCCTGTGGTCTCCCTGTTCTTCAGCGCTCTTTTCACCGCCACAGCCCTGTGGATGTGCCTGATTCTTCTGATGCTGGCCTTCCGGCGGACACGGCAGAACTCCGACGGGCTGATCCTGTGCCTGGGCAGCGGAGCCGCAGCTATCGTGATCCTCCGGGTCCTGTACATGCCCGTCTGCCTTATCGTCCCCAGCATGCGTCTGAACTTCAGCGTCTACCTGAGCACGCTTCTCCTCTCCATTGCCGGCGCGGCGATCGCTTTGGGCGGCGTGTACTGCATTCTCCGCTTCCTGATGGGAGAAATGCCGCTGGCGGGCAAGACCACTGCGGACTTCCAGAACGACGTGCGGGAAGCCTTCCAGTCCTCCGCCAAGGCCGCCGGGGAAGCGGGAGCGCAGGCCGCCCGGGCCGCTCAGAACGCCCGGAACGACTGGAACGCCCGGCAGACCCAGGTCCCCCCGCCCGCCGGTGGCGGCGTCATGCGGCTGAAGGCGGACCGGAGCCTGCTGGTCTACATTCTTTTGAGCTTCATCACCTGCGGCATCTACGGCCTGTATTTCATCTATGCTCTGGCCCGGGACGTGAACGTGGTCTGCGCCGGAGACGGGCGAAACACCGCCGGCCTGCTCAAGCTGGTGCTGTTCAGCTTCCTCACCTGCGGCCTTTACGGCATCTTCTGGTACTACAGCCTGGGGAACCGGCTGGCCTATAACGCTCCCAGGTACGGTTTGAACTTCCAGGAAAACGGGACAACCATTCTGCTGTGGTATCTGGTGGGTCTTCTGCTGTGCGGCCTCGGCCCCCTGGTGGCCCTGTACATCATCATCAAGAACACAAATGCCCTCTGCGGGGCCTACAACTACAGCCACGGCATGTAATGGCCTGAAAGGAGCCCTGTTTTCAATATGGACCTTTACCAAACCTGGACGCAAAGGGAGCTCCAGTGGGCGGAACCCCTGCGGAAGCGGAAAAAGAAAACCCTGCGGAAGGTATTTCTTTTGATCCTGCTCCCCTTCGCAGGCGGCGCCCTCATCATCCCCTTCGCCATGCAGCCCTATGTGTCCGAGCCCTTGGAGGGTCTGGCCTACAGCGTCTTGATGCTTCTCTTCGCTCTGTTGCTCATGCTTTTGGTCCTGCCTGTCACCCTCCCCCAGACCACCCGGGGCCATTTCGCCAGAAGGCTTCGAAAACGTCTGGCCCGTCAGGCCTCCGGCCCCGCCCAGCTGGAGGACCTGGCCCAGGACCTGCTGGAGGCCCTGGCAGACCCCCGGCGGCATTTTGATTACGAGGACAGGACCCAGACGGACGCGCCCTATCACTTCCTTCTGGGACGGCGGTACGCCTTTTTCTCCGGCGGCTGGACGTATACCCCCTTTTTCCTGCCTCTGGCCGGAGTCCGGGGCTTCTCCTCCAATCAAAAGCAGCAGGCCATCGGCAGCACGGTGATTGCCCACTATTACATCTGGTTTGAGGGTCCGCCCAAAAGGGACGGCTTCATTTTCCACGATTCCCAGAACCGGGACCGGGCCCTGGCCATGCTTCAGGCCCAGCTGGCAGGGACACTTTGATCCTCTTTTGCCCCCATGTTCCTTCCATTGCGTCCCCGCGTTCCTTCCATTGCGTCCCCATGTCCCTTCCATATTTGAGCAGATTATGAGGTGATGGTATGAAACGACTGAACAATGCGGTTCTTTTCCTCTGCATACTGGTCCTGCTCTGCCTTCTGCCCGGCTGCCAGAAGGGCGGGGGTCCGCCGTTCCGCTGCCGGAGGAGGCGGCGGTCCTGGATGCGCTGGAAAAACCCGGCCTGCCGGGGACGATTCACGAGTCCGAATCACAGATATCCCCTCAGACGGAGGGCGACGCCCGGTATGTCCGTTACGTAATCTGGGAGGAAATAGAGTCCTCCGAGGATGTCGAAACCGGCTGGCTTGTGGCGAATTTGACTTCCGCGGATTATAAGGGGCGGCGGGTGATGGATACGCTGTTCTTCGAGCAAAGCGCCGCTTCGGAGCAGATTGTGTGGGCGGACTGGAGGCCGCACATGGCGTTCGCGGCGCTGGTCTGGGGTGGCCTTGACGGCGAGGATGAGATTTATCAGGCTTTCTGCGAAAAAGAGCTTCCGGAGGGCAAACGCACATACACGTGGGAAGCCCGGCTTTCAGGGGGATACTGCACGGTGTCCTATTCCCTCCGTCCCAGCCGTACCGTTTATGACGAAGCCGGATTCGAGGTAAAGGAACAGTCTGCCCATGTAAGAGTCGGTCTCTATGAGTCCCGGGAGCTCTATGAGGAGCTCAGAACGAATCCGGACGGAACAGACCCGGAGCCGGCGGAACCGTGACGCGGAGGCCTGCCGCCGGATGAAAAACGCGGAAGGCCGCGCCCTCAGCCGCTTTTCCTCTTGTCTTTTCCAGATCTTGCGGTATAATGGTGTCGTTACGCCAGTTTCAAATTCCGGCGCCCTTCCATTCGGGGCCGCCGCCCAAAGGAGAACACCCGCCATGGACAACAAGAAATTCTATGTCACCACACCCATTTATTATCCCTCGGACAAGCTCCACATCGGCCACACCTACTGCACCGTAGCCACCGACGTGCTGGCCCGCTATCACCGCCTGCTGGGGGAGGACGTCATGTTCCTCACCGGCACCGACGAGCACGGCCAGAAAATCGAGGAGAAGGCCAAGGAGGCCGGCGTCACCCCCCAGGAATTCGTGGACCGCATCGTGGAGGGCCCCCGGGGCGTTCGGGACCTGTGGAAGCTGATGAATATTTCCAACGACCGGTTCATCCGCACCACCGACGACTACCATGTCAAAGCCATCCAGTATATTTTCCGGAAAATGCACGAAAACGGAGACATCTACAAAGGGGCCTACAAGGGCAAATACTGCACCCCCTGCGAGTCCTTCTGGACGGAAAGCCAGCTGAAGGACGGCTGCTGTCCCGACTGCGGCCGCCCCGTCAAGGACGCCGAAGAGGAGGCCTATTTCTTCCGCCTGAGCAAGTATGCCGATAAAATCCGGGACCTGCTGGAGAACACCGATTTCCTGGAGCCCCGGAGCCGGGTCCACGAGATGGTGAAAAACTTCATCGACCCCGGCCTGGAGGACCTCTGCGTCTCCCGGACCAGCTTCTCCTGGGGCGTACCGGTGGACTTCGACCCCGGCCACGTGGTCTACGTCTGGGTGGACGCCCTTTCCAACTATATCACCGCCCTGGGCTATGGAAACGACCGGTATGACGACTATGACAAGGGCTGGTGGCCCGGGGTCAACATCGTGGGCAAGGAGATTGTGCGCTTCCACTCCATCATCTGGCCCGCCATGCTGATGAGCCTGGGGGAGCCGGTGCCCAAGAAGTGCTTCGGCCACGGCTGGCTGCTGCTGGACGGCGGCAAGATGTCCAAATCCAAGGGCAACGTGGTGGACCCCTATATCCTGGCGGAGCAGTTCGGCGTGGACGCCCTGCGCTTCTTCCTCATGCGGACCTTCCCCTTCGGCTCCGACGGCAACTTCTCCAACGAGCTTCTGATTCAGACCATCAACACCGACCTTGCCAACGACCTGGGCAATCTGGTCAGCCGCACCACCGCCATGGCGGTCAAGTATTTCGGCGGCACCCTGCCCACGGCCCGGAGCTATGACAAGGAGAAGGACGACGAGCTGGTGTCCCTGGTGCTGGGCCTCCGGGAGAAGTATGAGGACGCTATGGAGCACTACGCCCCTCACAAGGCTCTGGAGGAGATCTTCAAGGTCATCCAGCGGGCCAACAAATATATCGACGAGAATATGCCCTGGGCCCTGGCCAAGGACATGGAGGCCAACGGCCCCCGTCTTGCCAGCGTCCTGTACCACCTGCTGGAGGCCACCCGCATCTGCGGCATCCTGCTGATTCCCTTTATGCCCGAGCGCATGGACAAGCTCTTCGCCCAGATCGGCGCGGAGGAGAACTGCCGCACCTGGCTCAGCGCCGCCATGTGGGCCGCTCTGGACGGGGACGTGTCCGTCACCAAGGGTGAAAACCTCTTCCCCCGGGTGGACATGGACAAGGCTCTGGAGGAGCTGGAGGCCGCCGTGGAGGCCGCCCGTCAGGCGGAGTCCGGGGTAGAGCTGGAGCCTCAGAATCCGGAAAAGGTGGACTTCGACACCTTCTGTAAGTCCGATTTCCGGGCAGTGAAGGTTAAAGCCTGCGAGGCGGTGAAGAAGAGCGACAAGCTGCTGCGCTTCACCCTGGACGACGGCACCGGCACGGACCGGCAGATTCTCTCCGGCATCCGCAAGTGGTATGAGCCGGAGACGTTAGTGGGCAAGACCCTGGTAGCCATTGTGAACCTGCCCCCCCGGAAGATGATGGGTCTGGAGAGCAACGGCATGCTGATTTCCGCCGTCCACAAGGAGAAGGGGGAGGAATGCCTCCACCTGCTGATAGTGGACGACGCCATCCCCGCCGGCGCGAAGATGTGCTGACGCGCAAGGCCGGGAATCCACAAAACCGGAAAACTGAACAGGCAAAGGCCCGGCACATTTCTGCTGGGCCGCAGGCTGTCGAAAAAATATTTTCGACAGCCTGAGCAAGTTTTCAGAACCCGTGGGAAGTTCTGAAAACTTTTGATTGAAAACGAAAGGAACCCCTGATGAGATGTATTGTGTAAAGGGTGGTTTTACCATCCAAATACACATTGGCTGACGGTTCATTTGTGGCAAAATGGCACAGACCAGAAAGCTGGTGATCGACCAGCAGGAAGGAACCGAAGCGGAAGCGTCCAGGGATGACCTAGGCGCTCCGTTTTTATAAGCCCTATGCTAAGAGCGCACTGAACCACCAACTGCCAGGGCGCGATGGTGGTACTGCCTGACGGCAGCCGTGCGCCCTCCGGGGGCGGCTCCGCCAAGGGGTGTCCTTCCCTGCCAGTATATACCAGCAGACGCCAACGGCGGCTTTTGCATCGGGCAGAGCTTCGCCGATGCACTAGGGGCTTGGGGACCATCGGCCATCTTCTATAAAAGAGGATTGAAAAGTGCTTACCCTGCTGGTATACTAGGCTAGTGCCAATTCGAAAAATCGGAATCTGTATTTTGAAACTATGATTAATAATAGGAGGAAATAAATCATGTACACTTACAAAACAGAAATTTTGATGGTCGGAACCAAGTGGTTTTCCGACAAAGCAGACGCAAACGATATAGCAGTATTAGACCAGTTACTCAACGAAAGGGCGGCTGATGGATGGGAACTTGTGACATACGATTACATGGCGACATCCGTACAGATTAAAGGGGGATTTGTAATTACATTCAGAAAGCAGCTGTAACTCTAACAGATGTACAAGACAGCTTCCGGTTTATCGGGGAGATTTCATCTTTTGGGTGAAATCCCCCTTGACAAATGTTCTCCTGGGTTCCTTTCGTAGCTATCTTCCTTTCCGATGCTTTTACATGTGCTGTTTTTTGACAAGCTGAGGCCCGGCAGATTTCTGCCGGACCGCTTCTTTTATTCATCTCTGCACATCTGCGCAATCAAGTCCATCAATTCCTGATCGGCTTCATCCAGCTCCTTCCCGTCTCTCATATACAAACCCGCCAATGTGCGAATCCGTGCGGCTGCCAAAATCTGCGCGGCCTCTGCCAGTGCCCGTGAAAGTGTTTCGTAAGCTGTTTTGTAATCCTGCTCAGTGGTCATGCTCATCACCTCCTATACCATCATAGGTCAGATTCGCCCTAAAATAAATAGGTCAATTGGGCATAATTTTAGCGGTGATAGGTATGACTACGTTGAGAACAATCAGAAAACGCAAAGGCTATACCCAAGTTAAAATGCAGATGCTGACAGGAATTGACCAAAGTGATTATTCCAAGCTGGAAACAGGTAAACGGAATATGAGCTTTGAACAATGCCGCCGGATTGCCTTGGCATTGGACACCAGCATGGATTATCTGGCGGGCCTGACCGATGACCCCCGGCCTTATCCCCGCTCCAAATCCGTTCAACTTTTATCAGAGGAGCATTAAAATGCCATACATCAGCAGGGGCCGGGCTCTGTCCCGGCCCGTCTTCGGGAAGCCTTGCGCCATCGGAAGAACGGGCGGGCGCAGAGGCCCGCCCCTACAGGCGTTCCCGCGGGGTCAGGCGTAAAGACCGCCCTATCCTCCCGCAGAACAGCAGGTTTCGTGAATAATTCCGGCCGTTCGGAGAAAACTTCCTGTATCAATCAACAGGAGGCCATCCATATGTCCAGTTTGAAAAACAGCGAAACTCTCCAGAACCTGATGCGCTCCTTTGCCGGCGAGAGCCAGGCCCGGAACCGCTACACCTTCGCCGCCAGCCTCTGCCAGAAGCAGCAGCTTCACGTCCTGGAAGCGGTATTTACCTTTACCGCCAACCAGGAAAAAGAGCATGCCGAAATCTTCTACAACCACATGAAGGCCCTGGCAGGGGAGACCGTCCAGATTGACGGCGGCTATCCCGTGGACCTCACCAACAATGTCGCCGAGCTCCTCCGCCGGGCCCAGCACAACGAGTATGAGGAACACGACCCGGTTTATCCCACTTTCGCCGCCGCGGCCCAGAAGGAGGGCTTCCCGGAGGTGGCCGCCTCCTTCCAGCAGATTGCCAAAATCGAGGAGGCCCACGGAAACCGCTTCGGCCATCTGGCGGACCTGCTGGAGGCGGGGAAGCTCTTCGTCTCCGACACAAAGTGCGGCTGGATGTGCCTGAACTGCGGCCATATCCACGAGGGACTCCAGGCCCCCAAAACCTGTCCCGTCTGCTCCCACGACCAGGGCTTTTTCATCCGCCTGGAGATGGCGCCCTACGGCGGCAGCGTCCTGAAACGCGCCTGACAGTCAAAAACGGCGGCCGCTCCACTGCGGCCCGCCGTTTTTTCGTTCTCAACTCCCGTCTCTCGACTCTCCACTCTCCACTCTCAACTCTCCACTCTCAACTCTCCACTCTCAACTCTCCACTCTCATCTCTGATAGGGTTCCGCCTCATCAGTCAGCCCCACCAGATAGTCGATGCTGGTGCCGTAAAACAGGGCTAGGGCAATCAGCGCCCCGCTGGGCACGTCCAGCCCGCCGCTCTCATAGCGGGAATAGGTGGCCTGGGAGACATGGAGCAGCTCCGCCAGACTCCGCTGAGGCAGATCCCGGTCCTCCCGCAGGTCCCGCAGCCGCCGGTACATCGCCGTTCCCCCCTTCGTCCGCCGGGCCCGGCGGTTTTTCCTTCCTATATTAGGATATGCGAAAATTGCATATTGATTTTTATACGAAAATCGCATAGAATGGGAAAAAGACTTGTTTGACGGAGGCGGCGGCGTGGCAAAGAAAAAGAAAAAACCGGCTGAGAGCTGGCGGATTTGGGTGGATACAGAACGGCGGGTGGTCTCCTTTCACGAGATTCCTGGAGGCCAGCTGCTGGAGTTTTACAGCCGGGAGCTGTTTCAGAGCTGTATTGACCGCTACACCGCCCAGCGCTACCGCTATCAGTAGAAAACCGCCCTGGCGGTCAGGCGGAAACATCGCAAGTTCAGACATTTTCCCAGTTGACAAACGGGAAAATCGTGATATCATAGTGGACAATCGAAGACTTTGGCGTGGATAAGGACGAGTAGCCCTTGCGTTCCCCCTCAGAGAGCCGCCGGTACGGTGCGAGGCGGCGGGGACGGAGCGGTGAATATCCCCTTGGAGCCTCCTGCTGAAAGACGATGCGAGTAGGCAAGGACGTGCGGCGGGCGTTACTCCGCCGGCCCGTACCGGCGGGCTGTAAGGGGCCGTTTTCCGGAAGGAGGCGGCAACGAGAGTGGTACCGCGGAGCGTTTTTTGGCCCTCCGTCTCTTGAGAGAGACGGGGGCTTTTGTTTTGCCACCAGAAAGGAGCACAAATGACCAGCATGGAAAAAATTCAGCTCTGTCAGGAGATCGTGAACCAGATTCAGGCGGAGAGCCAGCGGCCTGTGTGCCGTCTCCATCTCAGCCGGAAGCCCTTCGGCATCACAGACAGCCACCTGGGCGGCGTACCCTATACGCCTCATGATGGGCAGATTCCCACAGATGAAGACGGACACCAGCTCTGGCTGTGCGCCCAGATCAATTTTGCCCAGATGCCGCTTATGGAGGACTTTCCGGAACAGGGCATTTTGCAGTTCTTCCTGCCGGACTGGGACCTGGACGGGGGCTTTGGTCTGCTGGGCGAGGACGGGACGGTCCAGGGTCACTGGAAGACTGCCTGGTATCCGGAGCCGGACGAGAGCGTCACCATGGAGGAGTGCGCGGCGAAAATGGCCGTCCCCTGGGCGGAAGCCAGTAAGAACAACATGCCCCGGCCCGCCCATAAGTGCGACCTGAAGGACATTGAGGAGGGACGGACGGAGCTGTGGCGCTGTCCGGACGTGCCCCTGAAAATGGCCTTTCTGCCGGCGGAAACCGAGGGCGTCAACCACGAGGAATTCCGCTTTGATGTTCTCTTTGCCGCCGCGCTGGAGGCCCGGATGCCAGACGCTGAACCGGAGGACTTCATGCCCTACCGCCTGCGGGGCTCAACCCCCGAAGAGCGGGAGGCCCTGGACCGGATCCGTAGTCAAATCCAGAATGGCGGCTGCAAAATCGGCGGCTATCCCCGGTACTATCAGGACGATCCCCGGGAGTACGGCGAGGAGGTGGGCAAACCCCTGGAAGAATGGGACACCCTTCTCTTCCAGCTGGACGACGACCCCTATACCTATCCGGCGGGGGAGATCGGAACAGAGCTGGAAGAAATGGACATTCCCCTCAACGGCGGGACCCTTAACTTTGTCATCCGGGCAGAGGACCTGAGAAACCGGGACTTCTCCCGGGTCCTGGGCCAGTGGGCCTGTACATGAGGAGGGCGCTTCTATGACCATGGACGAATGCCGGGAATACCTGCCGGAGGACTGGGTCCCCCTGATTGCGGCGGACCCGGTGCTGTGGGACATTTTCTCCGAGCATGAATACCATCTGGAGGAGGAAGCCGTGCCCCCCTTCCTGATACAGGAGCTGCGGGGCGGGCATCTGGAGCATCTGCGGCCCCTTCTGGCCCTCTACGGGGAACCGGGTCTGGAATTGCTGCAAGGTCTTCTGGAGATCGACGAGGCCGCCAGGGACACCGCCGAGCTCCGCCTGCCCAACGGCCGGACGGCTTACGCTGGATACTTTTTTGCGCGGTTCAGTAAGGAGGACCGGGAGAAGGCCGTGAAAACCGCCAAGAGCTATCTCCGGGCCGTCTGCCGGGTCTATGAAGAGGTGTTTCACGAGCCGTCCCCGGTGGGCCCCCGGGCGGGCGTGCTGCTTCTGACGGGCCAGGAGGCCCGGGACATGCGGGAGAAGGTCCATCAGGCCTATATCCACGGGAAGCCCTATCTGCCGGACTTGCAGATACGGGACGAGGTGGGCGACTGGTTCTCGGACCTGCGGTATCGGGGGAATTGCGGCGAGCTGGCGGGCCTGTTCCACGAGGCCCTCTACCATATCAGCAACGACTACTTTCTGTCCTACTGTCTGCAATGGCCCCTGACGGAGCACCCGGATATGGAAAATCCCTTTCGGCCCCATTTCCAGCTGTGGAAAATGGGACTGACGCCTCAGTTCTTCCACCACGACCAGATGGCCCTGGTGGACTGCTGAAAGGAGCCGCCTATGAATCGAGCGAAAAAAGAGGCGGCAGGCAAATTCGCGCCGGAGCTGAACATTCTTTTCCGGGATACGCCGGAGAAGCTCCGGCCCCTGGCGGAGGAGGCCGCCGAAGCGCTTTCGGCGCTGCTGCGGGAGCTGGCGGCCATGGAAGACAAGGCCTTTGCCCAATATACCCGCCTGTGCCGTCAGGGCCGGGTCATCGAGTTCCGGGACGGAGAGCGGAGAGAGTTCACGGACATCCAGGCTTGGAAGGAGGAGAACAAAGCCCGGTTCGCCGCCTTTCTGGACCCTCATTGCACCCAAAAGCTGATCTCACAGCGGCGGGGCTGTCTCCATGCCGCTCACTTCCCCTCCTCGTTCAGCTGCCTGAACGCCGGCTGTGAGCTGGCCGTCACCGCGAAAAGCGGGACCAGGGCGGTGATATGGCTGACGCCCGACGGCGGCAGCGTTTCCTTCGACCTGTCCAATCCGGACGTCCGGTATCTGGTGGAGGGTATGAAGTGCCGCGGGCACGGCGCAGTAACGCACAGCTTTTTTGAGAAATTCCGCTTTACCCTCAAACGGGAGGGGGAGGACTGGAGACTGGACGAGGTCTTTGTGAGTCCCCTCCATAGCGACCGCTGGCGGAGAGACTTTTACTTCTGACTGCTGAAAAACCGGCAGGCCCCCGGGTTCCGGCCCTGCGGGCCGGAAAGGAGCTTTTATGAACTGTCCCCAATGCGGCCTTCCCATGGAGGAGGGAAATCTGCATACACAGAAATACCCCTTCTGGACCCGGCAGGAGCTGCGCTTTTTCCGAGGCCCCACCGACAAAGTGGAGATCGGCCCCGCCGGGGACGACGACACCTCCATGTTTACCCGGGACCCCTTCCCGACCTTTCCCGGAGCCGGGCTCTGCCGGGCCTGCGGTTTGATTTGTTTTCCCGGAACACTGATTGAAAAACCCAATACAAAACGCAATACGAAAAAGGAGTAATACGAAATGGACTACAACAAGACCATCCACCTGCCGAAAACCGACTTCCCCATGCGGGCGGGCCTGCCCAAGCGGGAGCCGGAGATGCTGAAGCGCTGGGAAACAGAGGACGTCTACCACGAGCTTCTGAAAAAGAACGAGGGCAAGCCCCTCTTCAGCCTCCACGACGGCCCTCCCTTCTCCAATGGGTCCATCCACATGGGCACCGCCATGAATAAGGCCATCAAGGACATCATCACCCGGTCCTACGCCATGCGGGGCTATTATACCCCCTATATTCCCGGCTGGGACAACCACGGAATGCCCATTGAGTCCAACATCATCAAACAAAACAAACTGAACCACAAGGCCATGAGCATCCCCGACTTCCGCTCCGCCTGCCATGATTTCGCCCTGCACTATGTGAATGTCCAGCGGGACGCCTTCAAGCGCATCGGCGTCGTCGGCGACTGGGACCACCCCTATCTCACCATGGACCCCGGCTTTGAGGCCGAGGAGGTGAAGGTCTTCGGAGCCATGTACAAGAAGGGCTATATCTACAAGGGCCTGAAGCCCGTCTACTGGTGCCCCCATGACGAAACCGCCCTGGCCGAGGCCGAGATTGAATATCAGGACGACCCCTGCACCACCGTCTATGTGAAATTCCCCATGCACGATGACCAGGGCAAGCTCTCCTCCTATGACCGGAGCAAGCTCTTCTTCGTGATCTGGACCACGACGATTTGGACCCTGCCGGGCAACCTGGCCATCGCCCTCCACCCCGCTGAGAGCTATGCCATTGTGAAGGCCTCCAACGGGGAGCACTATATCATGGCCGAGGCCCTGACAGAGAAGGTCATGGGCCTGGGCGTCTTCGACAGCTGGGAAATCGTGGAAACCCACCCCGGCAGCTTCTTTGAAAACATGCTGGCGGATCACCCCTTCCTGCCTAAGACCAGCCGCCTGCTGCTGGCGGACTATGTCACCATGGACTCCGGCACCGGCTGCGTCCACACCGCCCCGGGCTTCGGCGCGGACGACTACCAGACCTGCAAGCGCTACGGCATGGACATGGTGGTCCCTGTGGACGACCAGGGCAAACACACGGACTATGCCGGAAAGTACGCCGGCATGACCACCGACGCCTCCAACCCCGTCATTCTGGCAGACATGAAGGAGAGCGGCATGCTCTTCGCCCAGGAGGACATCGTTCACAGCTATCCCCACTGCTGGCGCTGCAAGAGCCCCATCATCTTCCGGGCGACCCCCCAGTGGTTCTGCTCCGTGGACTCCTTCAAGGAGGAGGCGGTGGCCGCCGCCGACGAGGTCCGCTGGGTGCCCAAGTGGGGCATCGACCGGATGAAGTCCATGATTCGGGAGCGGGCGGACTGGTGCATCTCCCGCCAGCGCCGCTGGGGCCTGCCCATCCCCGTGGTGTACTGCAAGGACTGCGGGAAACCCATCGTGACGGATGAAACCATCGAGGCCATTTCCCGGCTCTTCGCCGCTGAGGGCTCCAATGCCTGGTTCGCCAAAAAGGCGGAGGAGATCCTGCCCGCCGGCTTCGCCTGCCCCCACTGCGGCGGAAGGACAGGCTTTGAGCAGGAGACCGACACCCTGGACGGCTGGTTTGACTCCGGCTCCACCCACTACGCCGCCATGAAGAAGGACCAGGGCTTCTGGCCCGCCACCATGTATATGGAGGGCCTGGACCAGTACCGCGGATGGTTCCAGAGCTCCCTGCTCACCGCCGTGGGCGCTTTCGGCAAGGGCGCGCCCTTCCGCGAGTGCGTCACCCACGGGTGGACCGTGGACGGCGAGGGCAAGGCCATGCACAAGTCCGCCGGAAACGGCATGGACCCTGCCGAGGTCATTGACAAATACGGCGCGGACATCCTCCGCCTCTGGGCCGCCAACACGGATTACCACGCCGACGTCCGCTGCTCCCACGAGATTTTCAAGCAGCTGAGCCAGAACTATCTGAAATTCCGCAACACCGCCCGGTACTGCCTGGGCAACCTGGACGGCTTCAACCCCAACGACCTGGTGAAGCCGAAGGAGATGCTGGAGCTGGACCGCTGGGCCGTGACCCGGCTGAACGGACTGATGGAAAAGTGCTTTGCCGCCTATGACGACTATGAGTTCCTGGCGGCCACCCATGCCGTCAATGACTTCTGCGTGGTGGACATGTCCAACTTCTATCTGGACATCATCAAGGACCGGCTCTACTGCGACGAGACCGACGGCCTCAGCCGCCGCAGCGCCCAGACCGCCCTGTTCCTGATTCTGGATACGCTGACGAAAATCATGGCCCCTATCCTCTGCTTCACCTGCGACGAGATCTGGCAGGCCATGCCCCACCGGGAGGGCGACGATACCCGGAACGTGCTGTTCAACGACATGAACCAGACCTTTGCGGAGTATGCCCTGGACGGCGAAACCATGAAGAAGTGGGAGTGTATCGTCAAGACCCGCGACGCTGTCAATGCCGCGCTGGAGGCCGCCCGGGCGGAGAAGAAAATCGGCAAGAGCCTGGAGGCCAAAGTCATCCTGACCGTCACCCCGGCGGAGCTGGAGAGTCTGGACGATGAGGAGTTGGCCGACCTGCTGATCGTCTCCCAGACAGAGCGCCGCAAGGGCGACGGGAACGTAATGACGGTGGTCGTGGAGCCCGCCGCCGGAGCTAAGTGCGAGCGCTGCTGGAAGATTCTTCCCACCGTGGGGTCCGACAAGGACCACCCCGCTCTGTGCCCCCGCTGCGCCGCGGCAGTGCGGAACCTGCCCCAGTTCTGAGACCGTTCGTCTGAAACCCCCCGCCGTAAGGCGGGGGGTTCAGCGGTTTCCGTGATGCTTCCGTTTTTCTTTGACGGTCCTGAAATTTCTTGAGGCTTTTCGAAACCTTTTAAAGCACACCGGCGGGGTCTTGGACTGCCGTGCGTTCAGGCGGCCGTTTTTCGTCAGGTTTGCCAATCTTTTTTCATTATTTTTAGAGAGTCTTCCCTTGTCTCCCGCCCCAAAATGTGATATAATAAAGCCACTTTTGAAGTTAGGAGGAGCTAACTTGCAGAAACGCAGTCACACCTTACTGGCCCAGACCCTCCTGAGAACCGAAAGCGGTTTTGGGGCCCGCCGCTTTGAATGGGCCTTCCTCTTCGGCTCGTTCCAGCCGGATGTAAACCCGTTCAGCTATTTGAAGGGCTCCATTCATTATCATAAGCTGAAGGGCCACAATTATGTAAATTCCCGGCAGTACATCAACGCACAGATCCGCAAGCTCCAGAGACGGGACCGCTGGACCGTCTGGCAGTACTACACCCTGGGCAAGCTGACCCACTATCTGGCGGACGCCTATACCTATCCCCACAACGAAAATTACCCCGACAGCATGCTGAACCACCACAATTATGAGACAAACCTCCGGGCCTTCCTCCGGGGCTATCTGGCCCATCAGTATGTCCGCCGCCAGCAGGCCCGCCGGGACCTCATTGCCGCTCTGGAGGAGCTTCACGAGCAGTACATGTCCACCCGGGCCAGCATGTACCGGGACGCCAGCTACATCCTGAAGGCCACAAGCCTTCTCATGGCGGGCTGCCTGCCCGCCGCCTGACACGCCCCCGTCAAATCCCACAAGGGGCGCGTCCCGCAGTCTTCGGATTTGTAGGAACTCACAGTTTTCATTTCCGGGATGTTGTGTTATGCTTTAAATATCTAAAGAGCCCGACAAAGGAGAACCACACCATGACCGCTGTGAACCGCATCGCTGAATACGGCTATTTCTACTTTAGCTTTACCTATTTTGGTAAGGCTTTTCGTGGTTTGGCTGAAAGTGCGCGCGGCTGAGACGGCGGCCCTCAGGGGGGGCATGGAACGTACAGCGACCCGCAGCCAAACCGGCTGCGGGATTTTTGCGTTTTCCAGGCTTCCCGCGGAACTCCATTACAGGATTTGGGACTAAGGAGGAACCTCGTCATGATTGTCATTCTGAAGCACAACCCCAACAGGGACCAGCTGGACAGCCTGATTACCTGGCTCCAGGAAAAGGGCATCATCATCCACACCAGCATCGGAGAGGCCAACACCATTCTGGGCCTGGTGGGAGACACATCCAAGCTGGACATCGACCTGATTGCCGCCCTGGACATTGTGGAGGATGTGAAGCGGGTCCAGGAGCCCTACAAAAACGCCAACCGGAAGTTCCACCCCGAGGACACGGTGATTCCCGTGGGCAATACCCAGATCGGCGGCGGCACCCTGACCCTGATGGCGGGCCCCTGCTCCGTGGAGAGCGAGGAACAGGTGGTGGCCATTGCCAAAGCGGTGAAGGCCAGCGGAGCGACGATGCTCCGGGGCGGCGCCTTCAAGCCCCGGACCTCGCCCTATGCCTTCCAGGGACTGGGAGCCAGGGGCCTGGAGTATCTGAAGGTGGCCCGGCAGGAGACCGGTCTGCCCATTGTGACGGAGCTGATGGACCTGACCCAGCTGCCCCTGTTCAAGGACGTGGATGTGATCCAGATCGGCGCCCGGAACATGCAGAACTTCGACCTGCTGAAGGCCGTGGGCCACCAGGACAAGCCGGTCATGATCAAGCGGGGCATGTCCGCCACCTATGAAGAATGGCTGATGAGCGCCGAATATGTCATGGCCGGAGGGAATGAAAACGTTATTCTCTGCGAGCGGGGCATCCGGACCTTCGAAAGCTACACCCGGAACACCCTGGACCTGGCCGCCATTGCCGTGCTCCGGCGGCTGACCCATCTGCCCGTCATCATCGACCCCAGCCACGCCACCGGCAAGAGCTGGCTGGTGGAGCCCCTGGCCCGGGCCGCCGTGGCCGGCGGGGCCGACGGCCTTCAGATTGAGGTCCACAACGACCCCGCCCGGGCCCTGTGCGACGGTCCGCAGTCCCTCAAGCCCGAAGCCTTCGACCCCCTGGCGAAAAAGCTGCTGAAGCTCCACGCCTTTATGCGGGAGCTGGATGAAAACTGAGAGCCGCTGCTCAGAGCAGAGCGTGAAGCGAGGAGATAAAAGCTTTTGCAGAAAAACATCTCAGCTCTCGACTCTAATGATAAATCTGGAGGGTTTTATGAATGTCGGTATCGTGGGCCTGGGCCTCATCGGCGGCTCCATGGCCAAGAGCACCAAGGCCCGGACGGCTCACACCGTCTGGGGGACGGACCTGGACCAGGAGACCATGACCCTGGCCCGTATGAGTGGGGCCGTGGACGGACCTCTGACAGACGAGAATCTGCGGTCGTGCGACCTGATTCTGGTGGCAATCTGCCCCGGGGCGGCCATTGAGTGGGTCCGCAGCCACGGAGACAGAATTTCCAAAAGCGCCATTCTGGTGGACCTGTGCGGTGTGAAGCGGGTGGTGGTGGAGGCCCTGGCCCCCATCGCCGAGGCTCACGGCTTCGCCTACATCGGCGGACACCCCATGGCGGGCCGGGAGCGGGGGGGCTTCACCGCCTCCAGTGAGGATTTATATGTGGGGGCCTCCATGATTCTGACGCCGGACAAGCGGACGGACATGCAGCTGCTGGAGACGTTGAAAGCCTATTTCCTGGACCTGGGCTTCGCGGGCCTCACCTTCTCCGACCCGGAGGAGCACGACCGCATCATTGCTTTCACCTCCCAGCTGGCCCACATCGCCTCCAGCGCCTATGTGAAGTCGCCGGAGGCCCAGCGCCGCCGGGGCTTTTCGGCGGGCAGCTTCCAGGACATGACCCGGGTGGCCCGGCTGGATGAAAACATGTGGACGGAGCTGTTTCTGGACGACGCGGACTATCTGGTGAAGGAGCTGGATATTCTGATTCAGAACCTGACGGACTATTCCGACGCGCTGAAATCCGGCGACGCGGACCGGGTCCGGGCCCTTTTGAGAGAGGGCCGCGAAAAAAAGGCGGCAGCCGGAGGAAACTGAGGGAGGAACACCATGCCGGACGATCAAAGCACCCGGGAAATTCGGGTCAATACCAGCCCTGCCTACACCGTGACCATCGGCCCCGGCCTGCTGAAAGACTGCGGCCGGCGGCTGCGGGACATCATGCCCCCCTGCCGCATGGCCGTGGTCACCGACTCCGCCGTGGCCCCCCTGTACCTGGACACGGCGCGGCAAGGTCTGGAGGCGGCGGGCTTCGCCGTCTGCTCCCATGTGTTCTCCGCCGGGGAGGGGAGCAAGCATTTTAAGACGCTTTCCGAGATTCTGGAATTTCTGGCCTCGGAGCACCTGACCCGCTCCGACTGCGTGGCAGCCCTGGGGGGCGGGGTCGTGGGGGACATGGCGGGCTTTGCCGCCGCCTGTTATCTCCGGGGCATCCGCTATGTCCAGCTGCCCACCACGCTGCTGGCGGCGGTGGACTCCTCCGTGGGCGGGAAAACCGCCATTGACCTGGAGGCGGGAAAAAATCTGGCCGGAGCCTTCCTTCAGCCCGCCGCCGTGCTCTGCGACACGGAGTGTCTGAAAACCCTGCCGCCGGACGTTTTCGCCGACGGGGCGGCGGAGGCCGTGAAGACCGGCGTCCTCTGTGACGAGAGCCTGTTTGCCCTCTTTGAGGACGGCGCGCTGAAAGCAGACCCGGCGGAGGTCATCGCCCGGTGCGTGACCTACAAGGCCGGCGTGGTGGAGCGGGACGAGAAGGAGCAGGGGGAGCGGAAGCTGCTGAATCTGGGCCACACCGTGGGCCACGCCATCGAGAAGTGCAGCGGCTACACCATTCCCCACGGCCACGCCGTGGCGGCGGGCCTGGCCATCATCAGCCGGTCCGCCGAGGCTCTGGGCATGACGGAAGAACCCATTGCCCGGCGCATCTGCGCCTGCCTGACGGCCCTGGGCCTGCCTGTCTCCACAGAGTTTCCCCCCGACCTGCTGAAAGAGGCCGCTCTTGCCGACAAGAAGCGGGCCGGGGACTCCATCACCCTGGTGATTCCCAAGAAGATCGGCCGGTGCACCCTGGAGACCGTTCCCGTGGACTCCCTGCTGTTCACCATCCGGGCGGGATGGAGGACCTGAGATGGATGTACGCATTCAGCCCCGACAGCTCTCGGGCGCCGTGACCCCGCCGCCCAGCAAGTCCATGGCTCACCGCCTGGTCATCGCCGCCGCCCTGGCGGCGGGGGTCAGCACGATTCACAATCTGACGCTCTCTCAGGACATCGAGGCTACCCTCCGCTGCATGTCGGGCCTCCGCTGTCAATGGGAGTGGCAGGACGAGGACACCCTGAAGGTCTGGGGCTGCATCAACCGGGAGCGGGACCGGAACGGCCTGCCCCGGCTGGACTGCGGGGAATCCGGGTCCACCCTGCGCTTTCTGATTCCCATTGCCCTGGCCCTGGAGGGAGGCGGGACGTTCACCGGCCGGGGCCGTCTCATGGAGCGGCCATTGGACCCCTATTTCCAGATCTTTGACCGTCAGGGCATCTCCCGCCGGCTGGAGGACGGCCTTCTCACCATAGAGGGCGACCTGTGGCCCGGGGAATACCGTCTGCCGGGGAACGTGTCCAGCCAGTTTTTCACCGGCCTCCTCATGGCCCTGCCTCTTCTGAACGGGCCCAGCGTGGTAATCAGCACCACAAAGCTGGAGTCCGCCTCCTACACCTCCATGACCATGGGCGTGCTGGCCCGGTGCGGCGTCCACGTCCGCTGGTCCCATGGCCTCAACGGCTTCGGCATCGAGCCGGGGATCTACAGCCCCTTTGAGGAGAGCGTGGAGGCGGACTGGTCCCAGGCGGCCTTCTGGTACGCCGCCATTGCCCTGGGAAGCACGCTCCGGCTCCGGGGGCTGGATGCCGGGTCCTATCAGGGGGACAAGGTGGTCTCGGAGCACGCCCGGACCCTGAGCCGGACCGGGGATGTGTCCATTGACCTCTCCGGCTGTCCCGACCTGCTGCCCCCTCTGGCGGTGATGGCGGCGGTCCGGAAGGGAGACACCCGCTTCGTCAACGCCGCCCGCCTCCGGCTGAAGGAGAGCGACCGCCTTTCCACCGTCCGGGACATGCTGCTGGACCTGGGGGGCCTGGCGGATGAGGGGCCCGACAGTCTCACCGTACACGGCGTGGATTGTCTCCGGGGCGGCACGGTGGACGGAGCCAACGATCACCGCATCGTCATGGCGGCGGCCATCGCCGCCAGCCGCTGCGAAGGCCCTGTGACCATTCTGGGGGCCGAGGCAGTGCGAAAATCCTATCCGTCTTTCTGGCGGGACTATGAACATCTGGGAGGTGACGTGCGTGTCCTCTGAATTTGGAAGGATTTTGAAGGTCTCGGTCTTCGGCCAGTCCCACGGGAAGGCCATCGGCGTTGTGATGGACGGCCTTCCCGCCGGGGAGGAGATCGACCTGGAGGAACTCCAGCGCTTCCTGGACCGGCGGAGACCCGGCAAAAATCCCCTTTCCACCGCCCGGAGGGAGGGGGACGTGCCGGAATTTCTCTCCGGGCTGGAAAACGGAAAAACCTGCGGCGCGCCTCTGTGCGCCGTCATCCGCAACACCGACCGGCGATCCGGGGACTATTCCGAGCTTCAGGATAAGCCCCGGCCCGGCCACGCGGATTACACCGCCGCCGTCAAGTGGGCCGGTCAGGCCGACATGCGGGGCGGCGGGCACTTCTCCGGGCGGCTCACCGCGCCCCTCTGCGTGGCCGGAGGCATCGCCAGACAGATTCTGGCCCGGCGGGGCGTTCATGTGGGAGCCCACCTGTTTTCCGTGGGCCACGCCCGGGATATGCTCTTTCCCCTGCATCCCACGCCGGAGCTCTTTGCCGCCGTGGCGGCCAGGCCCCTGCCCGTTTTAAACGACCACGCCATCGAGACTATGGAGACGGCCATTCTGGCGGCCAGGGAGTCCCTGGACAGCGTGGGAGGCACGATTGAGTGCGCCGCCATCGGTCTCCCCGCCGGGCTGGGGGACCCCATGTTTGCGGGCGTGGAAAACCGTCTGGCCGCCGCCCTCTTCGGCATCCCGGCGGTGAAGGGCGTGGAATTCGGCGAGGGCTTTCACGCCGCTGTGCTTCGGGGCTCGGAAAACAACGACGCCTTCACCGTGGAAAACGGCCGGGTCCGCACGGAGACCAATCATGCCGGAGGCATTTTAGGCGGCATCACCACGGGGATGCCCCTGATTCTCCGGGTGGCTGTCAAGCCCACGCCGTCCATCGGGAGGCCGCAGAAAACCGTCAGCCTCTCCGCCGGAGAAAGGGCGGAGCTGACCATACACGGACGCCACGACCCCTGCATTGCCCACCGGGCCGTTCCCGTGGTGGAGGCGGTGACTGCCGCGGTTCTTTTAGATTTGCTTTTGGAGGGAAATCATGGAACTTTCTGAAATTCGCGCTAAAATTGATACGGTTGACGACCAGTTGCTGAAGCTTTTTTTGGAGCGCATGGAGCTGGCGGAGGCGGTGGCCGTCTATAAAAACGAACACCGCCTGCCGATTTTGAACCGGGAGCGGGAGCGGGCCATTCTGGCCAAGGTAACGGAAAACGCCGGAGCCCGGGAGCGCTACGCCTATCATCTTTTCTCCACTCTCTTCGAGCTGGCCCGGTCCCGTCAGGCGGAGCTGATTGACGCCCCCACCAGGGTTGGGGAGCAGGTCATCGCCTCTCTGAACGCCGGAAACCAGATGTTCCCGCAGACGGGCCTGGTAGCCTGCCAGGGCATCGAGGGCGCCAACTCCCAGGTGGCCTGCGACCGGCTGCTGCCCCGGGGCAATATCGTCTACGTCAAGACCTTCGAGGCCGTGGCGGCGGCGGTGGAGTCCGGGCTGTGCAAATTCGGCGTGCTGCCCATTGAAAACAGCTCCAACGGCTCCGTCCGGGCTGTGTACCAGCTTTTGCAGGAACGGAGCCTGTCCATCGTCCGATCCACCCGCCTCTGCATCCGCCACGAGCTGCTGGCCCTTCCCGGCGTGAAGCTGGAGGATGTGACGGAAATCTACTCCCACCAGCAGGCCATCGGCCAATGCTCCAAGTTCCTGGACAGCCTGAAGGATGTGAAGGTCATCCCCTGCGACAACACCGCGGTAGCCGCGAAGATGGTGGCCGAATCCGGCAGCCGCCATGCCGCCGCTATCTCCTCTCATCCCTGCGCGGCGCTGTACGGTCTGGAGTGCATCAGCAATACCATCCAGAACAGCGACAACAATTATACACGCTTTGTCTGCGTCACCAAGGACCCTGCCATCTATGCCGGAGCCAACCGGATCAGCCTGGTCATCGCCTTTGAGAACAAGCCCGGCGCTTTGTACGACATTCTCTCCAAGCTGGCGGCCCTGGACATCAACATGACCAAGCTGGAATCCTGCCCGGTGGTGGGCAGCGATTTCGAGTTCATCTTCTTCCTGGAGCTGGAAGCCTCGGTTCAGGACGCCAGCGTGCTGGCCATGCTGGAGGAGATGGAGCGCAGCTGCGCCCAGTTCCAGTTCCTGGGCTGCTACGCCGAAGTCTGACCCATGGGCGAAAAAATTTACGGACTCCTGGGGCGGAAGCTGGGCCACAGCTGGTCTGTCCCCATCCATCAGGCCCTCGGCCGTGCGGACTACCGCCTCATCGAACTGGAGCCCCCGGAGCTGGAGAGCTTCCTCCGGCGGGAGGATATTGGCGGGCTGAACGTCACCATCCCCTACAAGCGGGACGTGATGAAATTCTGCGACGTGCTGGACCCGGCGGCAGAGGCCATCGGCAGCGTCAACACCCTGGTCCGCCGGGCGGACGGGAAGCTGTACGGCTATAACACGGACATCGACGGCTTTCTCTACATGCTCCGCCGGGCGCACATCTCCCTGGCGGGGAAAACGGTCCTCATCCTGGGCAGCGGCGGGGCCTCCCTCACCGCCCAGGCCGCGGCCAGACAGGAGGGTGCAAAAAAAGTCGTGGTGATCTCCCGCAGCGGCCCGGACAATTACGAAAACCTGGACCGCCACGCATACGCGGACGTCCTCATCAACACCACCCCCGTGGGCATGTGGCCCAAGCTGGAGGGAAGCCCGGCGGACCTGCGGCTGCTGCCCGGAGTCACAGACGTGGCGGACGTGATCTATAACCCCGGGCGGACAGACTTTCTGCTCCAGGCCGGCGCTCTGAGCCGGGAGGCTCCGGCGGACCAGTACGTGAAAAATCCCGCCCGGCCCCGCCAGCTCCGGTGGACCGGGGGCTTGCCCATGCTGGTCCGGCAGGCGGTGCGGGCGGAGGAGCTGTTTTTCGACAGAGCCATCCCCGACGAAAAAACGGAGGAGACCGTCTCCCTGCTCCGGCGGGAGATGACGAATATCGTCCTCGTCGGAATGCCCGGCTGCGGCAAGACCACCGTGGGTCAGGAGCTGGCCCGGCTCTCCGGCAGGCCCTTCGTGGACCTGGACGGGGAGATCGTCAAGAGGGCCGGGAAGCCCATCCCGGAGATCTTTGCCCAGGAGGGCGAGGAGGCCTTCCGGGAATTGGAGCACAAGGTGCTGGCGGAGGTCTGTGCCAGAAGCGGACAGGTCGTCGCCACCGGCGGCGGGGCCGTCCTCTGGAGTGAAAACCGGACCGCCATGCGCCGCACGGGCCAGGTCTACTGGCTGCGCCGGGAGCTGCCGGACCTGCCCACCGAGGGCCGTCCTCTGTCCCAGGCCGGCAGTCTGGAGGAAATGTACCGGCTGCGGGCGCCCCTGTACCAGGCGGTTGCGGACGCGGCAACTGAAAACAATGCAACGGCGGCAGAAGCCGCCCATTGGATATGGAGGAATTTTTATGAGTGAGAAAAAAAAGAGCATTCTGGTCATCAACGGGCCCAACATGAACCTGCTGGGCATCCGGCAGCCGGAGATTTACGGCAACTCGGACTATGTGGATCTGGAGAACATGATTACCGCCGAGGCAGAACGCCTGGGGGTGTCGGTGGCCTTCTTCCAGTCCAACCACGAGGGAGACCTGGTGGACGCCATTCAGCAGGCCTACTTTGACAAGGTGGACGGCATTCTCATCAACCCCGGCGCCTATACCCACACCAGCATCGCCCTGCTGGACGCGGTGAAATCCGTGGGCATCCCCACGGTGGAGGTCCACATCTCCGACCCGGACACCCGGGAGGAGTTCCGCCACGTGTCCTATATCCGGCAGGCCTGTATCGCCGCCATCAAGGGCCACGGCCTGGAGGGCTATCTGGAGGCCCTGCGGCTGCTGGCGAAGTGAGGCCGGGGACCGCGCACAGCAAAAAGAGAGGGCTTCCGCCCTCTCTTTTGATTTGCCTCTTTGCGCCCGGCGCGTCAGACCTCCGTCCAGGCCTCCCGTCTGGCCGGGGGGAGCACCTTTTTCGGGTCCGGCCAGGAATCCGGTCCGTCGGTTTCCGCCACCTCTTTCAGATCCCGGATTTCCCCGGCAAAGGCGTGCATGGCGTGGGCAATGGCATAGAGCTGGGGATAGGTCTCCACGCAGCGGGCCTTGGCGTTCTCCCCCTCAAAGGCGTAGAGCCATTCGTCGCCCGCCGCCCGGCGGGCCTCCAGATAGCGGGCCACGGCGTCGCTGAAATCGTCGTTTTCCCCCTTCTCCGCCCGCCCGGCGTACTCCACATAGGACAGCAGGGCATATTCCGCCTTGGACAGGCATTCGTTCACACGGCAGCCCAGATAGGCAGCAATGACGTCCCCGGCGTAGCTGAGCATTTTATCCGCCCGGAGATAGCAGCGTGTGAACTCCCTGGCGTGGCGCCGGGCAAACTCCCCCGGGTCAAAGTTCAGGGCCCGGCAGACAGCCAGCATCAATTCCGGCCGCAGCTTCATTTCAGTTCCCGGAACGGGGGACTCCTCCGGCATGGCACATCTTCCTTTCTGTCCAGGTTTTACAAAATCCGACGGAATGCGGCGGATTTTTTAGTACATTTATTGTACCACGCCGGTTCTGCCTTTGCAAGAGGGATTCTGCCCCGGAATCGACGGTGTTGGCGGCTTCCGGTCCGTCTCCGCACCGCCGGGGAAGAACGCAGAAGCCGGGGCAGCCCCGCAGGGGAGCTGTCCCGGCCTCCTTAGAACCTGTATTCACAACCCTTGGGGGCTGTCTGAGCAGCCTTTTTCCCGCCATACCGCACCGGTTTCCCCTGCAATCCGTCAGGATTGCAGGGGGCGGCGAACAATCTCCCTGCCCCCTGCATCCCCCGGCTGTGAATACGGGAGTCATCGGAGGAACATTCCGAGGGGCGGCGCTCAGTAGCCCACGATCAGACCCTTCTCCATGGCGTAGAAGCTGGTCAGACCCCGGCAGGACTGGATGTCCACGCGCTTCACCGGCAGGTCCTTCAGAATCTGCTCCTTAAGCTTCAGGGCTCCCGCCAGATTTTCGCAGTGGGAGATCACAACCTCCGTGCCTGCGCAGTCCTTGCTGTCCCGCATCAGCGCCGTGAGCACCTGATAGGTCCGGGCCTCGCCCCGGGCCTTGCCGGACACGTGAATGGTGCCCTGGGGTGTGGCATCCGCCACCACGTGGATGCCCAGGGAGTGGAGCAGGGTGCCCACCAGTGGGCGCATCCGGCCGTTTTTTATGAGATTGTCGAAATTCTCCAGGGTAAAGCAGGTCCGGAGCGCCGCCTGATACAGCCGCAGCTGCGCGCAGATGTCCTCGAAGGCTTCCCCGGCCTCCATCAGCTCCTTGGCCCGGCGAATCAGCAGCACCATGGCCCCGGCGGTGGCCTTGGAGTCGATGACGCAGATTTCCTTTTCCGGATGCTCCTCCAGCACCATGTCCCGGCCCATGACCGCCGCGTTATAGGTGCCGGAGAGATTGGCGGAAATGGTGAAGCACACCGTTTTCTCCCCCTTCTCAAAGGCCCGGGCAAAGGCGGCGGGAGAGGGGCAGGCGGTGGAGGAGGCGGCTTTTTCCGCATTCATGGCCGCAAGCAGCTCCGGGACCTTCAGCTCATCGTTATCCAGAAATTCCCGTTCTCCCACCTGGAGACGCAGGGGCACCGTCTCAAACCGAACGGTCTCGCTGGCAAAATCGCTCATCCGCAGGTCGCAGCTGCTGTCGCTAACAATATTCCACATCATATAATTCACCCCGTGATATGGTTTTCAAAACCATGTTTGATATTATGATAACACAGAACGTCCGTCTTGTCAACGGGGAATTCGGCGGCAGATTCCGCCTCATCTCTCCACAAAGAGACGGAATCTTTTGCTCTGTTCCGGCGTTGACATAACGCCGTGCAAAACTCTGTGGAAAATGTGTAAAACCCCTGAGCCTCCCAGCCTTTTCCTGAACGGTGAACCGTGTTATGAAAACGGACCTTCCACAACATTTTTCAGAAAAATTCCGCCTTGGAGGCCGCCGGCGCCGCCGGAGAGAGGGCCGCCGCCGGGCGGCGGAAACCAGCCGGAAATTATTTTCCGGAGGTGAAACCGCCTCAGGCCCCGGGGGCGCACGGTTTTTCCGCAGCCGGCTGCACCGGAGCGCATTCGGGCCCCGGGTGTCTATTGACACTGGAAGCGCGGAAATAGTATAATATCATATCATCATGCACCGGCGGCGGGCGGGACCCGCGGCGCTTTTTTTGAGAGCCATCGAAACGGAGACTGACAATGAGCGAGAAGATCAACCGGCAGGAAACACGGAGGGGAATGCCCCTGCTCCTCTCCATCATATTGGTATTCATCATGTTCGGAACGGTGGTGTTTTCCGTATCCCGGCGGATATCCGGCGAAATGTCCGCGTCGGCTGTCCAGAACCTGCGGGAGAGTCTGGACCTGATTGAGAGCACCATTGAGGCCATTCTCCGCAGTCAGGTGGAATTTCAGACGCTGATTGCCCGGGAGATCGCCGGGGCGGAGGACCCGGAGGCCTATATCCGGGCCTATGAGGGAAACCGGACCATGTCCGGACTGGCCCTGATCCGGGCAGGGGAGACGGAAGGCGTCTCCAATACCGGCGCGGTTTTCAGCGAGGAGGGCCTGAACTTCTCCGCCGGGGGGACGGTGATGGGCCTGCCGGTGTCCCGATCCTATCTGAACGATATGGGGACCTGGGCCTACACCATCAAATGCCCCGTTGAGCTGGACGGCCGGACAGTGGGAACCCTCTACGCCGAATATATCTACACCGCCCTGGACCGCTCCCTGCCCGACGGGTTTTACAACAGGCAGGCCACCCTGTACATCATGGACGGGAAAAGCCGGCGCTTTGTCCTCCAGCCCAAGGGAATGGGGCAGCGGAGCGCGGGGCACCTGAATCTGGAGGACTTTTACCGGGCCAACGACATGAAGGACCCGGAGATTCTGTCTCAGGCGGACGCCTGTCTGGAAAACGGGCAGAACTACCTGTTCTACCACGACGTCCGGTCGGTCCAGTCCCTCAGCTACATGTGGTCCGTCAACGACGGGACGCTCTACCTGGTGGGCTATGTGCCGGTCCATGCCATCCAGCAGGAGGGCCGCTCCGTCACCTGGAGCATCCTCACGGTTGTAATCTCCATGCTGGCGGCGTTTTTCCTGTGCATCCTCCTTTATTATCTCAACTGGCGGCAGCAGGATCAGCTGCGGAGGGAGCAGGAGGAGGAGCGGAGCCTGCACAGCCGGCAGCTGACGGAGGCCCTGCGGGCCGCCCAGATTGCCAGCGAGTCCAAAACCACCTTCCTCTCCAACATGTCCCACGATATCCGCACGCCCATGAACGCGGTGCTGGGCTTCGCGGCGCTTTTGGCCAAGGATGCGGAAAACCCCGCCAAGGTCCGGGAGTACACCCGGAAAATCATGGCCTCCGGGCAGCATCTGCTCAGCCTGATTAACGACATTCTGGACGTCTCCAAGATTGAAAGCGGAAAAGTGGCGCTCAGCCTTGAGGCCTTTACCTTCAGCGGCATGATCTCCTCTGTGGAGGCCATGATCCAGCCCATGGCCAAGGCCAGAGGACAGACCTTCCGCCTGGAGGTCACGGGCATCCGGCACGAATGCCTGATGGGAGATGAAACCCGCATCAATCAGGTTTTGATTAACCTTCTCTCCAACGCCGTGAAATATACGCCGGAGGGAGGATGCATCTGGTTCCGCATCATCGGGCTCCCCCAGCGCTCCAGCCAGTATGAGCACATCCGCATTGAGGTGGAGGACAACGGCTACGGCATGACGCCGGAATACCTGGAGACCATTTTTGACGCCTTTACCCGGGCGGAGAACAGCACCACCAGCAAGGTCCAGGGCACCGGACTGGGCATGGCCATCACCAAGAGCCTCGTGGAGCTGATGGGCGGAACCATAGCGGTCCAAAGCGAGGTGGGACGGGGGTCCCTCTTCCAGGTGGACCTGGAGCTCCGCATTGGGGAGGAACAGGACAGCCGGCGGTTCTGGGAGCGGCAGGGCGTCTCCTGTCTTCTGGCGGCAGGCGGAGATCCGGAAAGCCGGGAGAACATCCGGGCGCTGATGGAACCCACGGGGGTCGTGCCGGAGACCGCCGGCAGCCCGGAGGAGGCCGCCGCCTGGCTGAGGAGCGGAGGAGACTGCCAGCTTGCCCTGGCGGACTGGGAAACCTGCGGCCTCCAGGGGGTCCGGACCCTGCGGAAGGCCCTGCCTCCCGGCGTGCCGCTGCTGCTTCTGGCGGAGTTTGACGCCGGGGACACAGAGGAGGCCCTGGCGCTGAACCGGACCGCCCTGCTGACGAAGCCCTTCTTCGTCTCCGCCCTTCAGGAGCGGGCGGCAGAGCTGTGGGCGGAGCCCGGCGGGGCGGAGGAGGCCGGGAACCTGCGGGGCCTTCACTTCCTGGCGGCGGAGGACAATGAAATCAACGCCGAGATTCTATCGGAGCTGATGGAGCTGGAGGGCGTCTCCTGCGAGATTGTGGAAAACGGCCTTTTGGCGGTGGAGTGCTTCCGGCAGTCGGGGCCGGGGACCTATGACGCCATTCTGCTGGATGTTCAGATGCCGGTGATGAACGGCCACGAGGCCGCCCGGGCCATCCGGGCCCTGGAACGGCCGGACGCCGGGCGCATCCCCATCATCGCCATGACGGCCAACGCCTTCACAGAGGACGAACGGGCGGCTCTGGACGCCGGCATGGACGCCCACGCGGCCAAGCCCCTGGATATGGAGCTGCTGAAGAAGCTGATTCATCAACTGATTAAGCGAAAAGAGGCCTCTGACCCATGAAAAAGAGTACTGGAAAGCGGAGGGCCGCGCTGGCTTTGGCGGCGCTGCTCTGTCTGACGGCCTGCGGGGGGGACGTCCCCGGGGGCATGATCATCGAGGACCGGGAGGAAAAACGGGAGGTCAACCTGTTCAGCCCCATGGAGAAAACCGATCCCGACGCGGACAATGTGGCCCGGACCGCCTCCGATCTGACGGTGGCCATGGCGGAGAAGGCCCTGGGCATCACCATGGTCTACAGAACCTATACGGCGGAGAACCACCGGGACAAAACCTATGACGACGTGGTCCTGGACCGTGCCCGCAGCAATCTGGACGATCTCTATCTCCTGAACCCGGACACCCTTCTGGTCCTGGGGTCCGAAGGGAGGCTGGCGGACCTGTCGGGTCTGGAGAGCGCCCGGAACCTGCGGCAGATTGTCCGCACCGCCAACACCGTGGACGGTAAGCTGGTGGCCATTCCCCAGGAGGTGGCGGCCTATGGCCTGTTTGTCAACATGGACCTGTTCCGCCAATACGGGCTGACTCTGCCGGAGACGCCGGAGGAGTTTCTGGAGTGCTGCCGGGTGTTTCAGGAATACGGCATTGAGACCCCAGTTGGGGCCAACCGCTGGTGGCTGGAGACCTTCGTCTTCGCCCAGGCCTATGCCGGGCTGTACAACGGCGGAAACATCGAAGCTGAAATCGCGGCGCTGAACAGCGGCGAGGCAAAATACAGCAGCTATATGCGCCCCGGCTTTGAATTTTTGCAGACCCTCATCGACCGGGGCTATATCGACCGGGAAAAGGCCCTGGTCAGCGAGGCCATCGAGGCGGAGCGGCCGGATTTTCTGGCGGGAAAGACCCCCATTGTCATGGCCTACTGGGGGGCGGCCAATGCGGACAGCGCCTATGGAAAAACGGACTTTGAGATGCGGGTCATCGGCTTTCCCAGCAGCCTGGGGCAGATGCCGGTGGTGTCCATGACCGGCTTTGCCGTGGGCGCCGGGGCGGAGCACCGGGAGGACGCCCTCCGGGCCCTGGATATCATGACCTCCGACGAGGCCCTCCGGCTTTACTCGGAGACCAACCGGGTCATCTCCCCTTCGCGGAACATTCAGGTGGACTGCGTGCCCGCCCTGCGTCCTCTGAACGACCGGATTGAGGCGGGCGTCTATGTCCTGGGCTCCAACGCGGGCATGAATGTGGAACAGTGGGGCAACACCTGCCAGATCGTCCGGGAGCTGCTGGCCGGGGCGTCTGTGGACGCGTGCATGGCGGCCTTTGACCGGCTTCAGGAGGAGGCCCTGGCCCGGTAGTCCTCCGGCGGGAGGAAACCGGAAAATTTCCTCCTCTCCCCGGATTGATTCTTGACAGGCTCTGTGATATAATCAGCTCGAACATATGAGCCCCGCGCCCGGAGCGGCCGATGCCGCCCCCTCCCCGGAGGCGGGCTTTTGCGGGACTGGAGGAATGAACTTGGAGAACCAGGATTATGAAAATATTCTGAACACCATGCTGGGGACAGGCGTCTATGTTATCCGGGAAGAGGATCATGGGATCCTCTATTTTAATAAAAAGGCCAAAGAGGCGACGCCGGAGGCGGCCCTGGGCGTTCCCTGCCGCGATGTGTGGGGCGGGTCCTGCGCCGGCTGTCCTCTGGAGACCATGGAGGACCGGCGGGAGAGCCGCTCCGTCGGCTATCACGATTCCTATGGCGGCGTGGTGGACATCACCGCCGCCCGGACCCTCTGGGAGGGCCGGACCCCCGCCGTTGTGCTGACCGTGACCCCCCGGGCTGAGGACGGTTTTGCCTGCCGCAAGCTTCTCCGCCTGGATCTGGAGGGAGACGCCTGCACTGTGCTGAAGTCCGACGGCGAGGGCTGGCAGCCCCAGGACGGCCCCCTCTCCCTTCAGCTGGAGGACCTGGCCCGGAACGGCGGCGTCCACCCCGGGGACCGGGCCCGCCTCGCCGCATACATCCGTCCGGAGGGGCTCCGCGACGCCCTCCGGAAGGGCGGAACCCTGCTTTACCGCCGCCGGGACGCGGCGGGCGTCCGATGGAACCTGATGGAGGTTTTTCCAGACCTCTCCGGCGAGGACCGCTTCGCCGTCCTCTGCATCAGGGATGTCTGCGGCACTGCGGAGGAGGACCCGGGCGGCCCGGAGGAACCGGCCCGTCCCGAGCCGGCCTATACCCGGCGGGACATGCAGATGGCCGCCATTCTGAAATCCCGCTTCAAGATGATGAACACGGTGGACCTGGAGACGGGGATGTGTGAACGGGTGGACCTCAGCCGCCCCGCCGGGCCGGAAAATACCTGTTCCGGGGACTACAGCCGCTATGTTCAGTATGCCCTGGACCGGGTGGTACACCCTGACGATGCCGGGGCCTATCGGGAGCAGATCTCTTTGGAGCATCTGCGGGAAAAGGCGGAGACCGTGGAGGACTTCGCCGAGGAGGTCTGCCTCTACCGCCAGCTTGCCGGAGACGAAGAGCCCCGCTGGATTGAGCTGCGGGTGATCTACACCCGGCAGCAGGACCGTGTGACGGTGAACATCCTGGGTCAGGACGTCACCCGGGCCAAGTGCCAGGAGGCCTCCCGCCTTCAGGCGCTGGAGGACCGGGCCGCTGTCATCAGCAGCCTGAGCAGCCTGTTTTTTTCGACCTACTACATCAACCTGGAGCAGGATACCTTTCGGGCAGTGGTGCAGATGCGCCGGGTGGGCGACATATTGGGCGAGGAGGTGGAATGCTCCGCCGCGTTCCGGATTTACGCCAATCATTTCATCCATCCCGAGGACCGTCAGGAATACCTGCGGGTCATGAATACCCGAAATCTGCGGGAGACGCTGCGCTGGTGGAATCCCTGCGCGGCGGTGGAATACCGGATGGCGCCGGGGACCCCGGAGGAGGGACGCCGGGTCCGGGCCACCGCTGTGCTGGCCCGGACGAGGCCGGACGACATTCCCATGACCGTGGTCTACGTGGCCCAGGACATCAGCGGCAGCCGCCGGACGGAGGGGGAGATCCATGGATAACAGAGACAAGAAGCCGGGCGCGGAGAAGAAGCTGGGCGCGGAAAAAGAGGCCGGGACCAGAGAGAAAATTCTGGTCATTGACGACAGCGCCGTTCAGACCGAGCACCTCTATTCTATTTTAAAGGACGACTATGAGGTGGTCCGCTGCCAGACTGCTCAGGAGGGCCTCCGCGCCGCCAAGGACGGGAATTTCTCCCTGATCCTTCTGGACGTCATCATGCCGGACATGGACGGCTTCATGCTGCTCCAGGAGCTGAAGGCCACGGAGCTGACCCGCCATGTCCCGGTGATTCTGCTGACCAGCCTGGCGGATATCCAGTATGAGGAACGGGGTCTGCTGCTGGGAGCGGTGGACTACGTGGCCAAGCCCTTCAGCCCGGTGATTATCCGGGCCAGAGTAAACACCCATGTGCAGCTGTACCACTACCAGATGGAATTCCGGGAGCAGGCCATGGTGGACGGCCTCACCGGCGTGGCCAACCGGCGGCGCTATGAGGATGTGAGCCGGAACAAATGGGAAGACGCCATGCGCTTTGGCCTGCCGCTGTCCATCTGCATGTTTGACATTGACAAGTTCAAGCTCTATAACGACACCTTCGGCCATCCGGCAGGAGACCAGGTCATCATCTCCGTGGCAAAAAGCGTGTCCGCCCATTTCCAGCGGGCCACGGACCTCTTTGCCCGCTACGGCGGCGAGGAATTTGTGGCGATGTTCATGGGCAGCGCCGGGAAGCCGGCCTTCGAGTTCATGAAAACTGTCCGGCAGGCGGTGGAGGACCTCCACATTCCCCACAATTCCCCGGTGTGCAAATGGGTGACCATCAGCGCCGGCGGCGTGACCTTCGTACCCAAGGCCGGGGACAGCTACGACACGTTTTTGAAGCTGGCGGACACCATGCTCTATGATGCCAAGCGCCTGGGCCGGAACCGGGTGGTCTGGATGGGCGAGAACGGGGCCCAGTGGCGGGAGAAGGACTGAGGATTCCGCCTTTGGGACGGGGCGTTCTTTTTCTGCCCGGAACAGCGTAAGATTTGGGGAGGGGCTTGCCCCTCCCCGCCTTCGTTTCGGAAGCGGAGATGAAAGAGAGTGGAGAGTGAAGAGTTGAGAGTGGAGATGCCGAGAGACGCCGGCTGGGAACCCTCCAGACTCAAGACTCAAAAATCAAAACTCACCCCCCCCCCAAAAAAATTCCTGACGCAAAAAATATACGGAGGCGGACTATGAAAAGACAAAAACCCAGCCGGGTCCGGCAGAGCGCGGCGGTGTCCGCCCTGCTGCTGGCGGCGCTGTTTTTGCTGCCCCTGGCGGTGATCGCCCCCTTCCGCGGGCCTCTGCTCAGCCGGACGGAGACCCCGGACGAAACCGAACAGCCGCCCCCCTTTACCAGCGGGGACCTGGACGGGGGGACAGTTCTGCGGGTGCTGGACGGGGAGGAGGTCCGGGAAATGGACCTGGGGACCTATCTGGTGGGGGTGGTCCGGGCAGAGATGCCCGCCTCCTTTGAGCCGGAGGCCCTGAAGGCCCAGGCCGCGGCTGCCCGGACCTATACGCTGTACAAGCTCCAGACCGGCGGGAACCATGGGGAGACCGCCGATATCTGCACCGACTCCACCTGCTGTCAGGCCTACATCAGCGAGGACCGGGCCCGGTCCAACTGGGGGGAGGACGCCGACGCCTATGAGGCCAAAATAGAGACGGCGGTCCGGGAGACCGACGGGGAAACGGTGCTCTATGGCGGCGTGCCCATTCTGGCGGTGTTCCACGCCTCTTCCGCGGGGCTGACCCGGGCGGCAGGTCAGGTCTGGCTCAACGACCTGCCCTATCTTCAGGCGGTTTCCTCCCCGGAGCAGGGGGACCGGATTCCAAACTATTACAGCCGTGTGGAGTTTACGGCGGCGGAGCTGCGGGAAAAGCTGCTGGCGGCCTGGCCGGAGTCGGACCTCTCCGGCAGTCTCTCCGGCTGGCTGCGGGAGCCGGAGACCGACGCCGCCGGCAGCGTGGCCACGCTGTCCGTAGGAGGCATCACCGTGAAGGGAAGCCAGCTCCGCTCCGCCCTGGGCCTGCGGTCCGCCTGCTTTGAGTGGGAGGTCCGGGACGACGGACAGGGCATGGTCTTTTTCGTCACCGGCCACGGTCACGGCGTGGGACTGAGCCAGTACGGAGCCAATCAGATGGCGGCGGAGGGAGCGGACTACCGGGAAATCCTGACCCATTACTACAGCGGGACGACGGTGGAGCCCTTTTCCGCCTCCACCTTCCGCCCGCCGGAGAGAGGCGGAGACGCCGGGGGCCCGGAAGGGAGCCCGCCTGATGGAGCATAGAAACGGACACGCCCCAGGGAGTGACCCATTCGGAAATTTTATGCAGAGGCCGGGCTTTGCCGCGTCTTCCAAAAACCGGGCTCTGTTCCGGCCTGTCTGCCGGAAGCCCGGCATCATTGGGAGAAGGGGCGGGCACAGAGGCCCGCTCCTACAGGCATAAAGCCCGCTCCCTGCGCCCCATCCCCATGATAAAATGCGCAGGCAGTCATTCCGCGCTCCATTGCCGCTTTACAAAAAGCGGCGGTCTGTGCTAAAATAACGGTGCGTTTCACAAAAGAGGAGAAGGAGGGACGGACCATGAACAAACGGCGGCTGCCCGCCCTGCTTGCGCTGCTGGCCATGCTGGCCTGCCTGTGCCCCGTCCCCGCCAGGGCCTCCGGCAGCGTCTACTTTACCGCCGCCGGCAGCTATGTCCTGCCCCTCAGCGACAGCACCATGCCCTTCTGGACCGGCGGCTATCTCTATATCCCTACCACCGTGTTCACCGGATCGGCGCGGGAAGCCCTGGGCATCTCCCAGGTGCTGAACAACGCACAGAACCGCGTGGTTCTCTACAGCGGCGGCCGCTCCCTGACCTATGAGCTGGGAAACGGCCATGCCCGGGACAACGACGGCGTAACCTACTATCCCGGCGCCGTCCGGCGAAACGGCGTAGTCTTCGTGCCGGCCTACTCCGTTTCCCGCTGCTTCGACATCGTGTATTCCGTCATCGACGTGAACCGGGGCAGTCTGGTCTGGCTCCGGCAGCCGGATTATACCCTTTCCGACAGCCTCTATGCCGACGCAGCCAGACCCACCATGGAATCCGTCTACGCGGAGTATCTCCGGGCCAAGGAACAGGCCAGCCCACCGGCCGCCAGCAGCCCGCCGGCCTCCTCCGGGGACAAACCTGCTCCGCCGCCGGAGCCCGCCGCCACGGAGCTGGACGGCAAGCGGGTCTTTCTCTGTCTGGAGGGCGGCAAAGACAGCGGCGCTCTGCTGGAGGCTCTGGACAGCTATGGCGTCCAGGCGGCTTTCTTCTTCCCGCCTCAGGAGATGGAGTCCTCCGGCGATCTGCTCCGCCGCATGACGGCGGAGGGCCACAGCGTGGGACTGCTGCTGGATGGGACGGAGGGACTCCTGGAGGAGCAGATGGAGGCGGGCAACCGGGCTCTGGCCCAGGCCACCTGCCGCAAGACCCGGCTGGCGGTCCTCCAGGACGGCAGAGACGGGCAGCCGCTTCGGGGCATGGGGGTTCTCTGCCTCCGTCCGGATCTGGACCGGAGCAGCCAGCCCCTGCGGACCTCCGCCCAGGCCGAGACCCTTTTGCAGCGGATCTCCCTCTCTTCTGGGGATACAGCCGTCTGGCTGGGCGGCGCCGCCAGCACCGGGGGCCTGCGGGCCCTGCTGTCTGCCGTGGAAGAGGCGGGCGGCGTCTGCCAGGCGCTGACGGAGACATCCCAGAGAGGCTGAGGAACGGGAGCGCCGGACCCGCCGCCGCGTGGGACCGACTCCCGCGGCCGCCGGGCTGAAACGCGGCAGAAGATGTGCAGCATTTTTTCGGAATTTCCGGACCCGCCGCCGCGTGGGACCGACTCCCGCGGCCGCCGGGCTGAAACGCGGCAGAAGATGTGCAGCATTTTTTCGGAATTTCCGGACCCGCCACCGCGTGGGACCGGCTCCCGCGGCCGCCGGGCTGAAACGCGGCAGAAGATGTGCAGCATTTTTTCGGAATTTCCGGACCCGCCGCCGCGTGGGACCGACTCCCGCGGCCGCCGGGCTGAAACGCGGCAGAAAATAGAGGAATTTACAGAAAATTCAACACCCCGGCCAGCTGTCGGGTATAATAAGGGTGGACACCCGCCGGACTCACGCACATGTGGGACCGGTTTCTGTCATCACAAGACCGAAACGCGGCACAAAAAAAGAGGACCATTCCTCGGGCACGCCGGATTTACCGCCGTGTGGAACCGGTTTTCGCAACCGCCAGACCGAAACGCGGCACAAAAAAGAGGACCATTCCTCGGGCACGCCGGATTTACCGCCGTGTGGAACCGGTTTTCGCAACCGCCAGACCGAAACGCGGCGCAAAAAGAGGACCATTCCTCGGGCACGCCGGATTTACCGCCGCGTGGAACCGGTTTTCGCAACCGCCAGACCGAAACGCGGCACAAAAAGAGGACCATTCCTCGGGCACGCCGGATTTACCGCCGCGTGGAACCGGTTTTCGCAACCGCCAGACCGAAACGCGGCACAAAATAGAGAAATTGGAACGCTTGGAGGGACCGCCATGGGACGCAACATCCTGGTCGTGGAGGACGACCGCAATATCTCCGACCTCATTCATATGTATCTGGTGAAGGAGGGCTTTGACGTCCGCATTGCCGGAGACGGAGGCAGAGCCATTGAGGAATTCCAAAAGGCCGAGCCGGACCTGATTCTGCTGGACATTATGCTGCCCGTCATGGACGGCTGGACCGTCTGCTCCAGAATTCGGGAGAACTCCCGGGTGCCCATCATCATGCTCACCGCCAAGAGCGAGGTCTTCGACCGCATCCAGGGTCTGGAAATGGGGGCGGACGATTACATTGTCAAGCCCTTCGAGATGAAGGAGCTGATTGCCCGGATCAACGCCGTGCTCCGCCGCACGGAGATTCCCAACGACACCAGCAAGCGCCTGCTGTTTGACAAGCTGGTGATAGACCTGGATTCCTACGAGCTCATTGTGGACGGGCGAAAGGTGGATACGCCGCCCAAGGAGCTGGAACTGCTCTACCACCTGGCGTCCACGCCCAACCGGGTCTACACCCGCAACCAGCTTTTGGACGAGGTGTGGGGCTTTGACTACTTCGGCGACAGCCGGACGGTGGACGTACACATCAAGCGGCTGCGGGAGAAGGTGGAGAACGTCTCCAATCAGTGGGCGCTGAAAACCGTGTGGGGCGTGGGCTATAAGTTCGAGCTGACCATCTCCCCGGAGAAGATGGAGACATGAGCCGGCTCAAATTCCGGTGCCGGGGCCTGTACTGGCGGCAGCTCTTTGTTACCGCCGGCATGGTGCTGCTGACGCTGTGCCTGCTGGGTGTGTCCTTCTTCTCCCTGAGCTATAATTATGCCCGGAGCCAGGAGGTCCAGGAGATCGCCGCCAAGGCCCGGGTCATGAGCCAGCTGTCCGCCAGCTATCTGGAGAGCGGCCGGTATCTGGAAATCGAGGACCTGCGGAACGACCAGGACTTTCAGCGGCTGGCCGCCTTCGGGGCCATGGTGTCCGATGTGCAGTTTCTGATCTGCGACACGGAGGGCCGGGTCCTCCTCTCCACCGACGAGGCCCTCAGCGGCCTCACCATCACCATTCCGGCGGAGATGACCCGGAAGGTAATGGAGCAGGGCTCCGCCCACTGGCGGGACGACCTGGGTGGAATTTACGCCCATCCCCGTTTTGCCGTGGGAGTGGCCGCCGTCAGTCCTGCCACCGGGGAGCTAGTGGGCGAGGTCGTGTCCCTGTCCACCACCGCCTCCCTGGACGCCATGTGGGGGGGCTTTATCGGTTTGTTTTTCATGACCTCCTTCGTGGTGCTGATGGTGGCTTTTATGGCCTCCTCCGTTACCGCCATGCGGCAGGTGAAGCCCATCCGGGAGATGGTGGAGGCCACCCGGCGCTATGCCGAGGGGGACTTTGACATCCGCATGAACGACTATGGCCGGGACGACGAGGTGGGGGAGCTGGCCGCGTCCTTCAACGCCATGGCGGATTCCCTCCAGCAGACGGAGCGGCAGCGCCGGGAGTTCATCGCCAATATCTCCCACGAGCTGAAAACCCCCATGACCACCATTGCCGGCTACACCGACGGCATCCTGGACGGCACCATTCCCCCGGAGAACGAAAAGCAGTACCTGTCCATCATCGCCGGGGAGAGCCGCCGCCTCAGCCGCCTGGTGCGGCGGATGCTGGACGTGAGCCAGCTCCAGGCCATCAACCCCCTGGTAAACGGAAACCACTTCGACCTCTGCGAGAGCATGCGCCGGGTGCTGATCTCCATGGAGAAGAAAATCACCGACCGGAATCTGGACGTGGAGGCAGACATTCCCGACGGCCCCATTCTGGTGCTGGGGGACAACGACCTGATTACCCAGGTCATCTATAATCTGCTGGAAAACGCCGCCAAGTTCGCCCGGCAGGGGTCCACCCTCTATCTGGGCGCGGTGGTGCGGGATGGAAAGGCCCGGGTCACCGTGCGGAACCTGGGGGATACCATCCCCGCCGCGGAGCTGCCCCTGCTGTTCGAGCGGTTTCACAAAAGCGACAAGTCCCGCAGCGAGGACAAGGACGGCGTGGGCCTGGGGCTCTACATCGTCAAGACCATTCTGGAACAGCACAAGGAAAAAATCAACGTCACCAGCGAGAACGGCGTGACCACCTTCTCCTTCTCACTGGCAATGGAGTGAAAAAGCCTATGGGAGAGTATCGGGAGATTGTGAGCACATACCGCCGGCCCCTGCCGGAGAGCTGGAGGGACAGCCATGTTCCGGAGGAGGTGGTGGAGGTCTACCGCCGGGCCTTTCCGGCGGAGACGGTGGAGCGGTACAGCCGCCCCCTGCCCCGCTCCCACCCGGAGTCGGGACGGCAAAAGCCCCTGGAGATGCGGACCGTTCTCATTCCCCTCCGCCAGGACGGGCAGACGGAGGCGGACCCGGCGGAAACCCGTCCGGACATGGCGGTGCAAAACAGCCAAAAGGGTCGAAAGGGTCGAAAGGGTCGAAAAAATTGTGAAAACCGGAAAAATCCTCAAAAACGCCGGCGGGCCGGACTGGCCGTCTTCCTTCTCTGCGTGGGGGTGCTGGTGGGAATCACCATCACTGTCCGGCTCTGGGAGGACCGGCAGGAAGAGGAGCTGGACCGCTATGAATTTGACTGGACCGACAGCGGGGAGGGCCGGGAAATCACCATTCCCACCTGGCCCACCGGCCAGGGCGCAGCCCTTTCCCTGGTCCGGGAGCGGGGAGAGGCCCTGACGGCCCAGGAGGTCTACCGCACCGTGAACCCCTCGGTGGTGACGGTGCTGGCAGGGGTGGGCGGAGACCGTATGAGCGTGGGCACCGGCGTCATTTTCACCCCGGACGGCTATATCGTCACCAACTACCACGTGGTAGAGGGGGGAGAATCCTGCACGGTGGTGCTGGACAGCGGCTACCGCTGCTACGCCTGCTATGTGGCCGGAGACGCGGCCCAGGACCTGGCCGTTCTGAAGGTCGCCCCCCAGGACCTGGAGGAGCTGGGAGGCACTCTGCCCGCCGCCCGGTTCGGGGACTCGGACCTGCTGACGGTGGGGGACCCGGTATATGCCATCGGAAATCCCCTGGGCTGGGAGCTCCGGGGCACGCTGACCGACGGCATCGTTTCCGCCATCAACCGGGACGTCCAGGTGGACGGCCGGACCATGACCCTGATTCAGACCAACGCCGCCCTGAACTCCGGCAACTCCGGCGGGCCCCTGATTAACGACCGGGGCCAGGTGGTGGGCATCAACGTCATCAAAATGAGCTCCAAGTACTCCACCGTGGAGGGCCTCGGGTTTGCCATTCCCTCCGCCCTGATGGAGCGGATGGTCAACGACCTTCTGTCGTGGGGCGAGCTCCAGCCGGAACCCCTGCTGGGGGTGTCCGTTCTCATCATCGCCGAGCCCCTGGGTGAGGGTCTTCAGGGGCTGAAGGTCCAGACCGTAGAGGCCGGGTCCCCGGCGGACCGGGTGGGAATCCGTGAGGGGGATTATATTCTCTCCGCCCAGGGAGAACCCCTCTACGCCAGTCAGGATCTGCTGCGGGTCCGCCGCCGCCTCTACCTGGGGGACGAGATGACCCTGACCCTCTGGCGGGACGGGGAGACCTTCGACGTCACCCTGGAGCTGGACCAGGCTGTGGAATGAATGCTGTCAAAAAGGACCGGAGGCTGTGCCTCCGGTCCTTTTCTGCGTTTTTGAGGGGGCCCGGCCCGCGCCGGGATGGAGAGGGTCTAAGCAAAATATTCCTGCATCAGGGATTTTTTGAGGGTTTCCAGCCGGTCCAGGCTTTGCCGGATGACCGGTTTTGACTGGTTGGTCTGTTTGACGAAGGAGGCAAATTGCTCCTGCAATTCCATGGGCGGCAAGGATACTTGATAGGCTTCCAAATATGACGCCGGAACCCTTTTCTGTCCTGCGCTGCCGGTCATATTTGCTTTTGCGCTGGTCCGAAAGGACTCCAATGCTGTCATTACGTACAGCCAATACGGATTTGATTTGTTTTGTATGGGCCGCAGAACATGGAATTCTGTCGAGCCAAATCCGATGCCGTTTATCAGCTTCCGGGCAATTGCGCCTTTCCCGTTTTCCATGCAGGGCGTGATTTTGGCAAACAGAATGTCATTGTCGGCAAAATAAGTAAATCCTGTTTTTACATCCTCGTATTTTCGTGTTTCCGAGACTTCCATATCGCCATCTTCCGAAACCGCGGACATCGGAACGAAAGAGACGTTCAGCTCCGGAACCAAACGTGTGTCCAGATTCTTTTTCGGATTCAAAATACAGCAATCGCCAAGGGACATCCGGGGCCATTGGTCCGACTTCGCGCCCGGTACGCCAAACAGTTCGATAAACCGGGATTTCACCAGTTCATCCAGCTTGGCAAGCTGCTGTTTGCGGAGGGCAATCAGTTCAGAGATTTTTTCTAACTCGTCAATCACTTCATGCTGTTGAGTTAATGTAGGCACGGTCACTTCAACATTGGAAAATTGTGATTTATTTAGAATTGGCACAACTGATGAATTTGCAATATTTTGAAGTTCAGCCTGTTTGTATTGGATTGCATACGCCAAATATACAGGCAGGCATTTCTTTATGTCAGGAATTACTGCATTGATTTGCTGATTAAATGCGCACTCAACTTGATTGATGGCAACTTTTCCAATGATTCCGATACAAGTAACCATTACACTCTGCGGAGGCAGTATTCTCGATTTTTGACGTGCATGTTCAGAAATGTAAAATTCTGAATCAGTTATTCTGGTTATTTCTCCATCTAATATATCGCTTGGTTTTACAAAGCAGATATCGCTTGAACAGTAATTTTCTGTTTCTGATGTTTTAGGGGTGTTTCCTGTTATTATTTTTCCTAGGTTCCCCAACCTCGCCATCACAGCATCCCCCTCAGTTCCGCCAGGCCCGCCGTGATTTCCTGCTCCAGCTTCTCCAGCTCGTCCAGGATCTCGCCGGCGGGCGGATACTCCACCGGCACATACTCCGTCTTTTTATATTTGTTGATGGACAAATCATAGCCGTTTTCCGCAATCTCCGCCCGGGGCACAAAAAAGCTCTGTTCGGTGCGCGTCCGGCCCGCCTCGCCCTCCGGGTCACGGAACCGCCGGATGATATCAGGAATGTCGTTTTCGGAAATCTCGCCGCGCTTGTCGTCCAGGCTGAAGCCGTCGGTCCTCATGTCGTAGAACCAGACGTTTTCCGTTCCGCCTGCGCCGGTCTTGGTGAACACCAGCACGGCAGTGGATACCCCGGCATAGGGCTTGAACACCCCGGAGGGCATGGAAATCACGGCCCGGAGCTGGTGGTTTTCCACCAGCTCCCGGCGGATGGATTTATGGGCGGCGGTGGAGCTGAACAGCACGCCGTCCGGGACGATGCAGGCGCACTGCCCGCCCTTTTTCAGCATCCGCAGAAACAGGGCCAGAAATAGCAGCTCTGTCTTTTTTGTGTTGGTGACGGCCTTCAGGTTGTCGTGGATGCTCTCCGCGTCCACAGTGCCCTTGAAGGGGGGATTGGCCAGACACATGGTATACCGCTCGCTGACCTGGTTCTGCTTGGATACGCTGTCCTGGTAGTCGATTTCCGGGGCGCTGATGGAGTGAAGCATCAGGTTCATAGCGGAGATGCGCAGCATGGTCCTGTCGGTGTCGAAGCCGGTGAACATGGGGCCCGCGAAGTGGTCCCACTGCTCCGGGGTCATGGCGTCCTCATAGCGGCGGCGGACGTACTCCGAGGCGGAGACCAGGAAGCCCGCCGTGCCGCAGGCCGGGTCGCAGATGACGTCGTCCGGCGTGGGCTCCAGCAGCTCCACCATCATCTCCCGGATGTGTTTTGGGGTGCGGAACTGGCCGTTCTGCCCGGCGGTGGCCAGCTTGCCCAGCATGTATTCATACAGGTCGCCCTGCATGTCAAGCTCCGCGATGTCGTGCTCATAGAGGTCGTCCAGCCCGGTGATGATTTTTTGCAGCACCTGAGGCGTGGGAATCAGGAACATGGCGTCGTCCATAAAGCGGGCAAAGGCGGTGACGCCCTCCTCGGACCCGCCGGGGCCGTCCTCGATCTCCTCCAGCTCCCCCTGGGCGTTGAAGTCCGGGAGACGGCCGTGCCGCAGCTTTTTAATGGCGGGGAACACCCGCTGGGACATGATTTCGTAAATCTCCCGGGGGTCGCTGTTTTTGAACCGGCTCCAGCGCATGGACTGTCCGGCTGCCGACCGGGGGAAAATCCTGGGCATCGCCTCTCCCGAGGCGTTCTCGAATTCCTCGGCCTCCAGTTCCTTCTCGTCCAGAGAGCGGATGAACATCAGATAGGTCAGCTGCTCAATGACCGTCAGGGGATTGGTGATGCCGCCGGCCCAGATGTCCGTCCATATTTTGTCAATCTTGTTTTTAACCGCACCTGTAATCATACTCCTGCCTCCATGATCGTGATAGAGCCGGCCCGGATAAGAACACACAGGCCGTATCCTCTGAACTGCATGCGGCCCTCCCGCCGGCGGGCCTGCGATCCTTTGGTTATCATTATAACGGAACGGGAACGCGGGGTCAATGCGGTTCCACTGAAAAACGGGGAATCCGACGCCTCCCCGGCCCGTTTTCCGGACCCGTCCGTCTGTTTACGCAAACGAACGCGAAATTTGCGAAAACATACATAGGCAAACGCTTGTGCAATCGTGACAATTGTGGAAAATGCTGAAACGCTATTGACAACACGGGGAAAAGAGGACTAAGGTAACCATAACCCGGCCCCGCCCCGGAGACAGCTCCGGACGCGGCGGAGCTGAAAAAGGAGGATGGAATCACGATGAAAAAAGCCTTTGCGAAATGGACGGCTCTGCTGCTGGTCCTGGCCATGACGCTGCCTATGGGCGTCTCCGCCAAGGAACAGAAAACAGACGGCTGGTGGACCGAAGAGGTCTGGGACACGGAGACCCTGGTCTCCCTGGGCGCCAAGCCCCCGGTGTACAACAAAACCGCCAAAGTCTATGAGATCAGCACGCCGGAACAGCTGCTGTTTTTGTCCGGCGCATGGAAATCCGCCGACACCAACCAGGACGGCCAGCCCGACGCGCCCCGGGACGGACATTATGTCCTGACGGCGGATATTGACATGGGCCCGCTGATGGAGTCCGTGGGCAAGGCCATTACCGCCGCCTCCGGCGAAGAGGCCGAGGGCTGGATGCCGCCTCTGTCCGGGAACAAGAGCGAAAACGCCGATAAGACCGACGGATGGTTCAAGGGCCAGATCGACGGACAATACCACACGATTTCCAATCTCCGCATCTGCCGGATTGACGAGAAATATGCCGCTCTGGTGGGCTATCTGGGAGACGAGACCTTTACCAGCCCCTCCATCCGGAACCTGGGTCTGACGGATGTGACGATTGAGGGCAAGAAAACCTGCGGCGCTTTTGCCGGCGTCAGCTACGGTACCATTGAAAACTGCTTTGCCACCGGCACCGTCAAGGCCAAGGAGACCACCGGCGGCCTGGTGGGCAAGTGCGAGGGCCCTGTCCGCAACTGCCTCTCCTATATGAAGGTCAAGGCCAAGGAGCTCACCGGCGGTCTGGCGGGCAGCATTGAGACCGGCGGCGCGGTGGAAAACTGCTTCGTGGGCGGCTCCCTGACCGTCTCCAATGGCGAGGGCCCCGTCTCCGGCGGCGGCGTCGCCGGCGCGTTCGCCGCGGCGGACTTCCTGAGAAATACCGTTTCCGTGGTCAAAGAGGTCTCCGGCGAGGAGGGTGCGCAGAAAATCGACCGCTTTGTAGGCGCTCTGGACGGCGAGAGCGGCGCGAACATCACGCACAATTACGTGTGGGAGGGTGCGGTCCTCTCCGGCAACCAGCCGGAACAGCATCCCAACCGGGAAATCTTCATGACTGCTTCCGCCGGGGTCCTGCAAAGCCGGGACCAGTATGAAAAGGAGCTCAAATGGGATTTCCAGACCACATGGTCCTGGGTGGGCAAGGCCGATGAGGGCTATCCCATGCTGTCCGGCTTCGTCAAGGCCGGAAACGCCCTGGAGCTGAAGGTAGCCGAAGATCTGGTCATTGAAGCGCCGGTCCTGCTGCTGGACGACCAGCTGGTGAACTGGGCCGCCAAGGGCACTCAGCCCACCGTCAGCGTCCGTCTGCTGCTTCCCGAGGGCAAGGAGGCCGAGAGCCTCAAGGTCTTCTACGGCACGGACCCGGAGAAGCTCACCGGCTCCGTAGACGTGCCCGAAGGCGGCAAAACCGTCCTGCCCCTGAAGGACCCCGGGCAGTACTATTACTATGCCGCCGCCGTGGTGGACGGCGAGACCGTCACCGTGCCCACGGATACCGGCGCTCCTCTGCCTCTGGAGCTGGATGACGGCGTCATCGACGCCGCTCCCCGGGAGATTCTCTGCCAGGTGGGCGAGACCTTTGCCGAGGTCAATCTGAACTGGCTCACCGACCCCGCTGTAACGGATTCCAAGGTCTGGTACCGGGCCAAGGGCGAAAGTGCCTGGCAGACCGCCGCAGGCGAGAGCGCCCTTCACTATCTGACGAAGGGCTGGGAGGAGACCCGAAGCCATTCCGCCGTCCTCACCGGTCTGAAGGCCGGAACTGTCTATGAATATATGGTGGGCGGCGCATACCTGGGCAAAACCGAACGCAGCGCAGTCCACAGCTTCACCACTCTGCCGGAGTCCGGGGCCTTTACCTTCATGCAGTACGGCGACCTCCAGGCGGAGGAGCCCTCCGGCTATGACCCCTTCCTGAATACCATGGAGCAGTTCGTCAGCAGGCTGGAGGTCCAGCCGGACTTCCTGCTGAACACCGGCGACATGGTGGACGCGGGCTACAAGAGCGCCCAGTGGACGGACTTCTTCGACAGGCTGGGCGGCCATATGGCGGACGGGCTGAACATCCTGCTTCCCGGCAACCACGAGAACGCCGGCGACCTGCTATACAAGCAGTACGGGGCCCGGACCAGTCTGCCCAACGAGGCGGAATACGGTCCCCTGGAGGGAACCGGCTGGTGTGTCGTAGGCGACGCCTGCTTTGTCTTCATCAACGCGGACCCCTATTCCGGAAAGCAGGGGGCGGACATCGAGGCCGACCGGGCCAGATTCTTCGCCGAGCAGACCGCCTGGGCCAGGAAGGTCTATGAGGAGGCGGACTGCACCTGGCGCATCATGGCGGCGCATGTGGGCACCTACATTGTGAACTTCAACGATCCAGCCGACTATCCCTATATCCCCGCCCTGTGCGACGAGCTCCAGGTAGACCTGTACCTCAACGGGCACGACCATGAATATATCCGCACCACCGCCAAGGAGAACAAGGTGGTGGATATTGGAAAGGGCACCACCTTCATGACCTGCTCCTCCCTGGGCGAGAAGCTGGACGAGTTCGATGAGGACACCGCCGGCGGAAAATTCGCCGTTGTCCACAAGGACGGCGCGGAAAACGCCCAGCAGATTTTCAGCATGGTCACTGTGGACGAGGACGGCATCCATGTCACCGCCTACCAGAGAGGCGTGGAAGAGGACTGGTCCAGGTTTGATGTGATCGACCAGTATGATATTACCGTCAGCCTGAGCAAGGGCGCGGCGAAGACGCCTGCTGCCGCTTAAGAAAATGCGGCCGCCCCTTTCGGAAAAAAGCCGGATGTCAGAGGAAAACCGCGGGAGGGTCCCAACCGGGCCCCTCCCGCGGCTCTTTATGGCGTGTGATGTCTCTCACATCCCCGTCTCCCCGCCGCCGCGAACCCAGCGAAGCGGTCCGCGGCGGATTGCGAAGAAATCCCCGCCAGAGCGCAGTTTTCGGCGAAGCCGGAAACGGAACGGCGGCGGAATTTCCGGTAATGGCAAAAGGGATACAGGCCTCAGCCAGCATCCCCCGTCTCCCCGCCGCCGCGAACCCAGCGAAGCGGTCCGCGGCGGAATGCGAAGAAATCCCCGCCAGAGCGCAGTTTTCGGCGAAGCTGGAAACGGAACGGCGGCGGAATTTCCGGTAATGGCAAAAGGGATACAGGCCTCAGCCGGCATCCCCCGTCTCCCCGCCGCCGCGAACCCAGCGAAGCGGTCCGCGGCGGAATGCGAAGAAATCCCCGCCAGAGCGCAGTTTTCGGCGAAGCCGGAAACGGAACGGCGGCGGGGATTTCTGAGCTGGTGCGGGCATGGGGACTCGAACCCCAACGCATTGCTGCACGAGAACCTAAATCTCGCATGTCTGCCAATTTCATCATGCCCGCAGATATAGACGGCGGACCATCCGGCCGCCCTTTCGATGTCTTAAATGCCTCAACTTTTACACGGCAGGGAGACCGGGAGAGGCCGGCCTTGCAGCCTGCGCTGATAAAAAGTACTGCGCAGCCGCTCCAACCCGGCGGAGTCAGCCGAAAGTCCCCGGCCTCGTCGGAGCTCAGTATACCACAGCAATTTCACTTGAACAACAGAAAATTTCGCGGTACAATAGAGGGGATTTTGAGATGAAAAGAGGAACTCCCTATGTCTACACCCCGTGCCGCCGCCATTCACGACCTGTCCGGCTTTGGCCGCTGCTCTCTGACCGTAGCCATCCCCATTCTCTCCGCCATGGGCGTCCAGTGCTGTCCCCTGCCCACCGCATTCCTGTCCACCCACACCGGCGGGTTCCAGGGCTTCACCTTCCTGGACATGACGGAGGAGCTGCCCAGGATTGCCCGGCACTGGAAGTCCCTGGATCTGCGTTTCCAGGCCATTTACAGCGGCTTTTTGGGCAGCGAGCGGCAAATTGACATCGTAGCGGACTTTATCCGGACCTTCCGGAACAGGGATACCATTGTGGTGGTGGACCCGGTGATGGGAGACGATGGCCGGGCCTATCAGACCTACACCCCCGCCATGTGCGCCGGTATGTGCCGCCTGGCGGAGCTGGCAGACGTGATTACGCCCAACCTGACGGAGGCCGCATTCCTTCTGAACCGGGACTACAGCGCTCTGGACCGCAGCGAGGCGGGCCTCCGCCGGCTGACGGAGGAACTGAGCCTGGGCGGAACGCGCTCCGTAGCCCTCACCGGGGCTTCTCTGGAGGTGGGAAAGACCGGCGCCATGTGCTTCGACGCCCGGACAGGGCGGACTCAGGCCGTTCAGACGGATTTCATCGTCCATCCGCTTCACGGCACCGGAGACGTCTTTGCCAGCGTCCTCACCGGAGCCCTGCTCCGGGGCCGCTCCCTGGCGGAGGCAGCGGAGCAGGCGGTGGAGTTCATCCGGGCCTGTGCCGTACGAACGGTGGAACAGGACCTGCCTCTCCGGGAGGGCGTGGACTTTGAACCCCTGCTGGGGCTTCTGATGGACAGGAGCTGAGCTGGTCCGGTCAAACGGAACCTGCCGCCCTGAGAGACCGCGGCGGCCTTTCCGCCTGCCGCTTTCCCCGGGTTTTCTCAAAACAGTCCCACCTGGCCCATCAGCGTGTCTTCCCGGATACGCCTGAGCTGCTGGTGATTCTCCTCCCAAAGGGAATCCGCGATGGCCATTTTACGGATGATGTTTTTCACCGTCGTGTCCAGGGCGGTGCCTTCCCGGTAGTCCGCCGGGAAAATGAAGTCCACCCGGCCCCGGGCCAGCAGCTCTTCCACACCGGCCCGGTTCCCCTCCTGATACACGGCCAGGGCCTGACCGCCGTAGGCCCGCATCATCTTCATGCAGGGCACGTCGGACAGCCCGTCTCCCACATAGATCATGCTGGTAAAGGGGACACGCTTGCTGTCGTCCGGCATGGAGTCGTTCAGTGTCTTGTCGTCGGAGACGTCCAGGACGCCCTTGTTGATCCGATATACAAATTGGGTCTTGGCGGTGAAATTCACCGCCAGCTTGGGCCAGACGGGACGGCCTGTCTCGTCATAATAAAACTCGCTGGCATAGATCTCTTTGAAGGCCCCGCTGATGGAGGAACCCTCGATGATTTCCCGGAGACCGGAGGAAATGACATAGTGCTCCACCTGAACGCCCTGGCTTTCGCCGAAGTCGTTCACCCGGCCGAACCAGTCCTCCACGCCAGGGAACAGCTCAATGCCCCTGCCCTTTTCCACCAGGTCCGCCCGGGTAAAGGGCAGGTTTTTTCGCTCAGCCTCCCGAAGCATGATGTACATATAGGCCAGAATCCCATCTATGCGGTTTTTACGGCCAAAGCTGTTGGCCTCCGCCCAGAATGCCTCCGGCGTCATGCCGAGACTGGGGATGAACGCGTAGTTCTGCATATCGGTGGTGCAGAGGGTCTTGTCAAAATCATACAGGAACGCCACAATCGGCCTCTGTCTGGTCTGTCCGGCCATGGGCAGCGCCTCCCTTCGTCTCCTGTCTCCGCTCAGCCGTCCTTGCTGTAGTTGCGGCCAAATTTCAAATCGTTCAGATTCACCCGGCGGGTGGCATCCAGATCCGGCGGCGGCTCTTCCCCGGTTTTTTCAACCGGCTCCGCCGCTTCAGTCCTTTCTGCCTTTTCATCAGATTTTTCGGCCTTCTCGACCCTTTCGATCCTTTCTGCCTTCTCAGCCGTTTCCGTCTCCACGGCGGCAAAGGGGTCCGGCACCTCGGCGGGCTTTCCGGCGAATGCGGCCCGGACCTGATCCTCCATCTTCTCCTCCGTCTGCTCCGGGGCAATCTCAAGCTCCGGCAGCCGGTCCAGGAATTGGAGCTCCTGGGTGCAGAGGGCCCGGCTGGCGCTGACAAAGCGCTGAAGCTCCAGCTGACCCTGCTTCAGCCGCTGGTCGGCCTCCGCCAGCTCCCGGCGGTAGTGCTCCAGCCGCTCCCGGGCGCTGGCCTCCGCCTGGCCCAGGATTTCGTCCCGCCGTTCCTCCGCCTCCTTGACGATGGAATCCGCCATCCGCTGGGCGGTAAGCAGGGTGGCCCGCATGGAGTCCTCCGTGGCCCGGTATTCCTCTACCTTTTCCACCAGGACCTTCAGCTTGGCCTTCAGCGAGGCGTTTTCTTTATATAGGGCCGTGTAGTCGTCGGTGAGCTCGTCCAGAAACTCGTCCACCATGGTCATGTTATAGCCGCCCATCACCGCCTTGGTGAAGGAACGGGCGGAAACCTCCTGAGGTGTCAGCATGGTCTGTTCTCCTCCTGTCACTGCCGGCGGATGCGCTCCGGCCCGGCGGGTCCGCCGCCGGGCTGGTCAGCCGGTTCTTTTGTTGAATGGGACTCCGTCAAGGCCGGGGCGGCCAAAAGAGGGGGCCCGTCAGAAATAAACGCCGTTGTTTTCCAGCTCGTCAATCAGATCTCCCTCAATGTCCACATGGTAGGGGGTGATGATGTAGGTATTTGCGGCAACCCGTTTGATTTTGCCCTCGCCGGCGTAGGCCACGCCGGACAAGAAGTCAATCAGGCGGCGGGCCACGTCCTTGTTGGTGGATTCCAGATTCAAAACCACCGTCCGTTTTTCCTTCAGCTGGTCGGCGATCTCCGAAGCGTTCTCAAAGCGCTCCGGCTTCACCAGGATGACCTTCAGCTGGGTGGTGGCGTGGATGTTCACAACCTTGCTGCGGCGCTCGTCCATCCTGATGCGGCGCTCCTCAAACTCGTCTCTCCGGGGCTCTTCCTCCAGCTCGTCAAACTCGCCGTCCTCGTCCTCATAGGGATGGGCCAGCTTTCTGAATTCGTCCAGTATGCTCATGGCACAACCTCCTGCCCTTTTTCATTGGTGTCACGTCTGCGTTCATTGTCGTCATGTCTGCGGCCCGGTTTCCCGCTCAGGTATAATGGCGGCTGCCGAAGATGGCGGAGCCCACCCGGACCATGGTGGCGCCCAGGCGGACGGCGTCCTCATAGTCGCCGCTCATACCCATGGATAGATACTGTAATTCATTATGGAACAATTTTTCATTGATGTCAACAAAAAGTGTGCGTACTTTTTGGAAATAACCGAGATTTTCCTCCCGTTCCGCATCCGCCGGAGGAATGGTCATCAGGCCCAGGACCCGGATATGACTCCGCTCCAGGGCAGCCTCCGCCCCGGCGAACAGGTCCCGGGGGGCAAAGCCGCTTTTGGCGGCCTCCTCTCCGATGTTCACCTCCAGAAGGACGTCCTGGGTCAGCTCCAGCCGGGCGGCGGCCTTTTCAATCTCCTCCAGCAGCTCCAGAGAGCCCACAGACTGAATCAGGCTCACCCTGCCCACCACCTGGCGGACCTTGTTCCGCTGGAGGTGTCCGATAAAGTGAAGGGGCGCGCCCTCATAGGCGTTTTCCGCCAGCTTCGCCGTCATCTCCTGGACCCGGTTCTCCCCCAGGGCGTCGATGCCGGCGGCGATGGCCTCCCGGCAGGCTTCGGCGCCGTTCATTTTGCTGGCGCCCACCAGCAGGATGTCCCCGGGGTCCCGGCCCGCCTCTTTGGCGGCGGCGGCAATGTTTGCCCGCACCCGGGCGATGTTGTCGGCAATCAGCATGGTTTCAGCTTCTTTCTTTTTTGATTTTCGCCCCGAGGGGCGGCGGCCTATCCGATGATTTTTCCGTCAAACAGGTCCCGGGCCGAGACGATGATCTCATCCCCGGACCGGAGGCGCAGATTCGTATCCTCAGAGTCGGCGCGGACCAGGGCAAAGTGGTCCCCGGTGTATAAAATTTCCACCGGCTTGAACCGGGCGTTCAGGCCCACCACGCAGTAAATGCCGGTGGCCTCCTCCGCCGTGCGCTCCCCGGTGTCCCGGTCGGACTCGGTCCGCAGGGCCCGAAGAGCCTCCTTGGGCACCCGGAGCCCCTGAGAAGACCCGTAAATCACCTGGGCCCGCTGCTGGCGCAGCAGGGTCAGCTCCCGCAGATAGCTGTCCCCCCTGAACACCGCCACCACCTGTCCCTGCTCCCTGGGACCCACGGACTCCAGCTTCACCGGCAGATCCCGGTCCACGCCCTTGGCGAAGCGGAGCCGCAGATTGCTCTGTTCCTCCAGCGCCGCCGCCGTCTCGGCGGGGATGACCGCGGCATAATACCAGGTGTCGCCCAAAATCAGCTTCCCCGTCTGGGAGACAGCGGAGGCGTCCGCTGTCAGGCCCGCCAGGACGGAGGGCGTCAGGTCCTCCAGCATGGAGGGGGTGAGAACGGTCTCGTAGCCGTCCGCCTCCCCGGAATACAGCCCCGCCTTGGAGGCGGTAATCCGCCGGACAGAACCGGTGGTCTGGCTCCGCAGGGCGGCGATCCGGTCCTCTGCCTCCTGAATCTGAGCGGAGAGGTCCCCTCCGCCGGAACCGGTGTAATCCCGCTTGGTCACCAGCGCCCGGAGCCGGTTTCCCTCTTCGCCGGCGTCATAAAAGCGGTCGGCGGACAGATAGCGGCGGTAAGCCAGAAGACTCTGGCTGATCTGGCTGTCCAGCTTCTGGGTGGTTTCCATCTCCTGGGCCAGGTTCTGGGCGTAGTGCAGCTGCTCCAGGCGGCTGGTGAGGCTGTCAATCTCCGCCTGCCGGTCCAGAGAGGCCTGGTCGGCGTAAACTGCCGCCACCACGCCCCCCCGGCTGACCCGCTCCCCCTCGGAGCGCTGGACGCGGAGCAGTCCGCCGCCCTCGTCGGGGAGGAGCTCCTCATTCCGAACCACCCAGCCCGACAGCTCCACCGTCATCTCCACCTGATAGGGATAGGCCAGGGTGGTAATCAGGGGGTCGTCCAGATAACGCCAGCCCTGGACGCCGAAGTAGACCAGCACCACCAGAAACAGCAGCGCCGTCAGCAGCCGCAGCCCTATGGAGCGCTTTCCCCGTTTTTTCTTTTGTTCTTCCATAACACCTATGTAGCGCCCCCGGGGGGCCGCCGTCTCCGTTGTGTATCCCGCGTCTCAGAAAAATTCCCGATTCCTGATTTTCCCCGCGCTCAGCTCTTCACTCTCGACTCTCCACTCTCAACTCTTCACTCTCAACTCTCTCCGTCCGGTCCCAGGTCCACCGGGCGTATGGGGGCAATGGTGGAAATCGCATGCTTGTAAATCACCTGCTGCCGCCCCTCGCTGTCCAGAATGACCACGAAGGCGTCAAAGCCGGTGATAACGCCCCGCATCTGGAACCCGTTCATCAGAAACATGGTTACAGGCATCCGGTCCCGCTTGGCCCGGAAAAGGAAAAGGTCCTGTAAATTCGCTTTGCTCTGCATCATATCGTCCGCTCCTTTTTCTTTGGCGGCGTGTTTCCCGCCGCTTCTTTTTTTCAGCCGGACGACCTGCGTCCGCCCTGGAGTCTGCGGCATTCCCGTCAAACAGAGATGCCCGGAGCGCCCATTCACGGCCGTGCCGGCGACCCCGGCCTGGGCCCGGGGGCTTGGACCAATGTGAACGGGCCTCTGTTCAGACTCTCATCTAGCATACGCCGGCGGCGGAGAGAATTTCAGTCGAAACCTGTAGAGCCCAGGCAAAATCCCTTTTTTGCCCCGCGCCCGGACCTTTTCCCTGTTCCCGGTCTTCCGGCGCGGTCTGTTTTTGCCCCGCGCCCGGACCTTTTCCCTGCTTCCGGTCTTCCGGCGCGGTCTGTTTTTGCCCCGCGCCCGGACCTTTTCCCTGCTTCCGGTCTTCCGGCGCGGTCTGTTTTTGCTCCGCGCCCGGACCTTTTCCCTGTTCCCGGTCTTCCGGCGCGGTCTGTTTTTGCTCCGCGCCCGGGCCTTTTCCCTGTTCCCGGTCTTCTGGCGCGGTCTGTTTTTGCTCCGCGCCCGGACCTTTTCCCTGTTCCCGGTCTTCCGGCGCGGTCTGTTTTTGCTCCGCGCCCGGACCTTTTCCCTGTTCCCGGTCTTCCGGCGCGGTCTGTTTTTGCTCCGCGCCCGGACCTTTTCCCTGCTTCCGGTCTTCCGGCGCGGTCTGTTTTTGCACCGCGCCCGGGTTTTTTTCCTGCTCCTCCGGCGCGGTCTGTTTCTCTCCCCAGCTAATCCAGTGAATATCAGGATTCCGCCGCAGCCAGGTCAACTGCCGTTTGGCGTACTGCCGGGAACGGAGCTTCACCGTCTCCAGGGCCTCCTCCCGGGACTGCTGTCCGTCCAGAACGGCCAGCAGCTCTTTATAGCCGATGGCCTGCATAGCGGTGGAGTCCCTGGGAACGCCCTGGTCCACCAGAGCCCGGACCTCCTCCGTCAGGCCTGCCGCCGCCATGGCGTCCACCCGACGGTCAATCAGGCTCCGCATGTCCTCCCGGTCGGCAAAGCGGAGGCCAATCCACACCGCGTCATACCGGGGCGGAAGCCGCCCCGTCTCCCGGTTGTGCTCTGAGATGGTTTTCCCCGTCTCCCGCCAGACCTCCAGGGCCCGAAGAATCCGCTTTTCATCCGCCGGGTGGAGGCGCTCCGCCGCCTCGGGGTCCACGGTCCGCAGCTCCTCCAGAAGGGGGGCGATGCCCCCGGTTTCCAGCTGCCTTTGCAGCTCCGCCCGGACGGCCCCGCCGGCCTGACCGGCGGCGAAGGAGCGGCCCCGGACCACCGCCTCCAGCCACAGCCCTGTGCCCCCCACCAGAATGGGCAGCTTCCCCCGCCGGAGGATATCGTCCACAATGGGGATGGCGGTCTCCGCATACCGGGCGGCGGACCAGCGCTCCCGGGGGTCCGCCACGGCGATCATATGATGGGGCACGCCGCCCATCTCCGCCTCGGTGGGGGCGGCGGTGCCGACGGTCATGCCCCGGTAAATCTGCATAGAGTCGGCGGAGACCACCTCGCCGCCGAATCTTTGGGCCAGCAGCACACCCAGAGTGGTCTTGCCGCAGGCGGTGGGGCCCACCACGCAGACAATTTTCTTCCCCTCCGGCATAGGCGTCAGAATTCCCGGCCCAGCTGCCGGGCCCCCTCGCAGGCGGCCTCCATCAGCGCGGGGACCCTGCCGGGGTCCAGGTCCAGCCCCCCGGCAAACACATGGTCAAACCGGGGAATTCCGAACATGGCGCACAGCTGTTTCCAGTAGAGGACGCCCAGGTTTTCCGCCTGCTCGACGTCCCCGCCGGTGGAGAGGTAGGCCAGCCGCCGGGCCTTGCAGTCTCCGTGGCAGCCGTCGGCCTCGTAGTGATAGGTCAGGCCGATGGCGGAAATATGCTCAATGTAAATCCGCAGCACAGAGGGAAAACTCAGGTCCCAGAAGGGGGCCGCCACTGCCACGGCGTCCGCCGCCTGAAACTGGCGGGCCAGCGCGTATTCCGGCCCGCCAAAGGCCTTTCGGCCCTTCAGGGCGTCCCGCCGGTTCAGGAAATCGGGAAGCAGGGGCTTCAGGTCCATGGTCTCCAGAGAGACGGTCTCTGTCTCCGCCCCGGGGTGGCTCTCCCGGAAGGCGGAGAGAAACGCCCCGGCCAGGGCCCGGGTCCGGGACTCCGGTCCCCGCTGGCTGATACAGCAGTCCACATACAGCATTTTCATTGCTCCGGCTCCTCCCATACGGTTGTAATCACGGGCCTGCCCTCCCGGTCCAGCAGAGGCGTCAGGCCGCCGCCGTAGCCGGACCTGTAAAACAGGTAATTGACCCCCGTCTCCCGGTCCACCAGGATTGTTGTCTCCGTCCCAAACGTCGTTTTCTGATAGGTTACCGCAAAGCGCCCGTCCTTTTTTGCCATGTTGGTTCCTCCTGTCCGCCGTTTATCCGGCCCCGCCGGAACGGGCCCCCTCCGGGACGCCGTCAGGCCCGCTTGAACATCTTCTCAATCTCGTGCTTCGTCAGCTTCACCGCCACAGGCCGGCCATGGGGGCAGTACTGTACCGCGCCGCTTTGGACCTTCTCCGCCAGGACCCTCAGCTCCTCCGGGCCGCTGGTCCAGCCGCCCTTGATGGCGGCCTTGCAGGCCATGGTGTGTAGTAAGGCCTCCCGCCGCTCCTCCGGGGAGCGGCCCGTCCGCAGGGCCACAGCGAATTCCTCCAGAGCCGGCACGGCGTCCCCGGCGTCGATGTCCGCCGGAATCTCCCGAATCAAAATCGTGCCGCCGCCGAAGTCCTCGCAGGCGAAGCCGAAGGCCTCCAGCTCCGGCAGGTGCTCCAGCAGCAGCGCGGCGTCCTCCCGGCCGAGCTCCGCGGCGATGGGCGTCAGCAGCGCCTGCCGCATGGGGGGCTCCCGGGAGGCCTTCAGCCGGTCGAAGTTCATCCGCTCATGGGCAGCGTGCTTGTCAATGAGGAAGACCTCTCCCGCTTCGCTCTCGCAGACGATATAGGTCCGCAGCACCTCCCCGGCAATCCGCCAGGGGGCCTCCCGCTGAAGGGGCTCCAGGGTCCCCTGGCCCGGCAGCACGTCCCCGCCGGGAATGGCGGGCACAAAGGGCTTTTTGTCCGCCGGCTTCCCGTCCTCCACCGGTTCCGCCGCGGGAAAAACCTCTTCCGTGGGGGTCCTCCGGGGCCGCTCCAAAAGCTCCTCCGGCTTCTCCGGCCCGGGAACCCGAACAGGGCTCTTCTCCGCCGGTTCCGCCGCAGGAAAAACCCCTTCCGTGCGGGTCTCCCGGGGCTGCTCCAAAAGCTCCTCCGGCTTCTGCGGCCCGGGAATCCGAACAGGTCTCTTCTCCGCCGGTTCCGCCGGCGTCCCGGAAAGGAGGGACCCGGTCCGGCTCCAAACCCCCTTGGGGGCGCTGTCGGACAGCCGGAGGCCCGTCCGGGGCCGCTCTGTGTTCCAGGCAGGCCGGGCGGGAGATTTCGCCCCCTGGGCCCGGTAGGTCCCGGCGTCCATGGTCCGGAAAAAGTCCCCCCGGGGATGGACGGTGCGCTCCGGCGCGGGGGCGGGGGTTCCAATCGCTCCGCCCTTTGCCGCAAGGCAATCCAGGACGGTGTGGTATACCGCGTCGAAGACCTCCTTCTCCCGGGCGAATTTCACCTGGGTCTTGGCCGGGTGGACGTTGACGTCCACCGCCGTCACCGGCAGCGTCACCGCCAGCACGCAGCCGGGGAAGCGCCCCTTCATCATCTGGTTCCGATAGCCCTCTTCCAGGGCCGCCGTCAGCAGCTGGGACTTGATGAACCGGCCATTGACGAAAAAGACCTGCATGGACCGGGACCCCCGGCTCTGGAGGGGCTCCGTCACGAAGCCGGAGACCTGTATCTCCCCGCCCCGGCCCTCCACGGGCAGGAGGCTCCGGGCAAAGTCCCGGCCCAGGGCGGCGTATATGGCAGAGTCCAGCCGCCCGTCGCCAGGGGTGTGGAGGGCGTCGGCTCCGTCCTTGGAAAAGCGGAAGGAGACGCCGGGGTGGGACAGGGCCAGGTGCTGCATGAGGCCGTTTACCGCCGCCGTTTCGGCGCTGTCCTTCTTCATGAATTTCAGCCGGGCGGGGGTGTTGTAAAAGAGGTCCCGGACCAGAATGGAGGTGCCCTCCGGCGCTCCGGCGGACTCCACCGCGCCGGGGACGCCCCCCTCCAGGGACAGGGAGGCCCCCACGGCGTCCTCCCGCCGCCGGGTGAGGATTTCCACCCGGCTGACGGCGGAAATGGCCGCCAGGGCCTCGCCCCGGAAGCCCAGGGTGCCGATTTTTCCCAGGTCCTCCGGGGAACGGAGCTTGCTGGTGGCGTGGCGGAGAAAGGCGGTGGGCAGCTCGGCGGGGGCGATGCCGCAGCCGTTGTCGCTGACCCGAATCAGGCCCATGCCGCCCCGGCGGATTTCCACCGCCACGGCGGAGCTTCCGGCGTCAATGGCGTTCTCCACCAGCTCCTTGACCACGCTGGCCGGGCGCTCCACCACCTCGCCGGCGGCAATCAGGTCCGCCACATGGGTCTCCAGCTGCTGAATACGGGGCATGGGCCCGCCTCCTTTCGTCAATGAGGAATTAGGAATTGGGAGTTAGGAATGATTGAAATGATGGAACAATTCCTCATTTCTCATTCCTAATTCCTAATTATAGCAGAAGTGCCGCCACCAGGGGAATGGTCACGATGGAGGCCAGTGTGGTGAGGAAGGTGGACTGGGCCATACACTCCGTGTCCCCGCCGTGCTCCATGCTCAGAAGGGAGCCGGTCACAGCCGTGGGCATGGCCATCTGCACCACCGTCACCCCCAGGACCAGCGGGTCAAAGTCCAGGGCCCGGAGCAGACAGCACAGCGCCGCCGGCAGCACCAGCAGGCGAATCACCGTGAGCATCCACAGCCGGGGGGAGAGCAGCATCCGCCCCATGGGCAGTCCCGCCAGCAGAGAGCCCACAAACAGCAGAGACAGCGGCACGGTGACGTCTCCCACAAAGGCCAGCATCTCCCCCGCCAGCGCCGGAAGCCGCACCCGGGCCAGGGCCAGCGCCAGGGCCAGTACCGAGGCCAGTACCGTGGGCGAGAGGAGCTGCCGGGGACTGAAGCGCCCGGCCCCGGTGAGCAGCAGGGGCCCCAGGGTGAAGGACAGCAGGTTAAAGGGCAGGCAGAGAATCACCGCATAAAACAGCGCCTGCTGCCCGTAGAGGGCCAGGACCACCGGATAGCCGATGAAGGCCACGTTGGGAAACGCCAGGGTATAGCGCCAGACCCCCTTCTGCCCGGCCGTCCCGCCCAGCAGATGGGGAACCGTGAGAATAAACAGGAATTCCACCGCGTAAAACCAGAAGCCGGCGCCCAGGGTTCCCAGCACCACGCTGGCCTCCGGCAGCGTGTCCCCGGTGGAGACGGAGGCCAGAATCATGGCGGGCACCGTGACGGTCAGCAGCAGCTTGGAGATTTTCCGGTCGGTGACTCCCCCCAGAATTCCCATGCGGTTGGCGGCATAGCCGCAGACAATGGCGAAGAGAATCACCATCATCTGGGCCAGGGTATCCAAAAAACTCATGCAGCACTTCCTTACCTTTGTTCGCCTGGAGCTCAGTCCAGCATCGTCAGCACCGAAAGGGCGTTGGCCGCGGCGTGTACGCCGAAGGAGGCCCAAAGCGTCCCCGTGTGCTCATAGGCCCAGGCCAGCACCACCCCCGGCGCCAGATACCGGACCATCACCAGCAGATAGGCGGGGTCCCGGCTCTCCACGGCGAACTGCCACACGTGGAGCAGGGCGAAGAGCAGACAGCTGACAGCGTAGGCCGTCAGACGGCTCCGCTCCTTGAGGCTGCCGAAGACCAGTCCCCGAAACAGGGTTTCCTCCACAAAGGGGGCCAGCAGAAGCACCGTCAGAAGGGTCATATGGGGCGTGCTGTCAATCTGGGCGGAAATGGAGCCGTCATTCAGGTTGACCCGGTCGGAGAAGAGGGCCCCCGACAGGCGGGCCAGAATGGCGTTCAGCCCGTAAATGCCCACCAGGCCAATCAGCACGGTTTTCAATGCTTCGGGCAGATCCTCCAGCAGCCTCCGGGTGGTCCTTGCGAGGAAGCCGTGGAAAATCACCGCTGTGACGGCGAAGAGACCGTAATAGTAAACGGCCGCCTGGGTGTCGGCGTGGATGCGCCGGCCCAGCAGATGCCCCGCCAGACGGAACAGGGGCCCCATGGCCACCGGGAGAATCAGCGCGTATATGATGAAGAACACGGCTCCGGCAAACTGTTCTCCGGCGCTGAGGTTGGAAGCGGGCTTTTTTCTGGCCATAGACGCCTCTCCTTATTGCAGCTTTTGTTTCCATTCATACAGCAGTCCCATGGCCTCAATGGGGGTCAGGGCGTCAGGCTGGCAGCGGCGGAGGGCGTCCAGCACCTCCCCCTCGCCGAGGGCGGCCATGGAGACCTGTTCCGTCTCCCGGCGGGGACGGGGGCGCTGCCCGCCGTTTTCCCTCTCCAGCTCCGTCAGAACCTGCCGGGCCCGGCGGAGAACCCTGTCCGGCAGGCCCGCCAGCCTGGCCACCTCGATGCCATAGCTCCGGTCCGCGCCGCCGGGGATGATCTTCCGCAGGAAAATGATGTCCTCCCCCCGGGTCTTCACGGCAATGCTGCAGTTCATGACCCCGGGGAGGGTGTTCTCCAGCTCCGTCAGCTCGTGATAATGGGTTGCGAAGAGGGTTTTGGCCCCCAGGGTTTTGGGGTTCGCACAGTGCTCCAACACCGCCCGGGCAATGGACATGCCGTCAAAGGTGGAGGTACCCCGGCCAATCTCATCCAGAATCAGCAGGGAGTTCCTCGTGGCGCAGCGGAGAATGTCCGCCACCTCCGTCATCTCCACCATGAACGTGGACTGGCCGGCGGCCAGGTCGTCGCTGGCCCCCACCCGGGTAAAAATCCGGTCCACCACGCCGATGCGGGCATAGGACGCCGGAACGAAGCTGCCCATCTGGGCCATAAGGACGATCAACGCCACCTGACGCATATACGTGGATTTGCCCGCCATGTTGGGCCCGGTGATGATGGCAACCCGGTTTTCCGCCTCGCCCATAAAGGTGTCGTTGGGCACAAACAGGCTGTCCTTGAGAACCTGTTCCACCACCGGGTGGCGGCCCTCCCGGATCTCGATGACGCCGGACTCGTCCACCTCCGGGCGGCAGTAGTGGTTCCGCACGGCCACGGCGGCCAGAGAGGCCAGGGCGTCCGCCTCGGCCACAGCTCCGGCGCTTTGCTGGATGCGGGCGGAGGCGGCGGAAATCTCCTCCCGCAGCTTCGTGAACAGCTCGTATTCCAGGGCCACCACCTGGTCCGAGGCGGTGAGGATGGAGTGCTCCAGCTCCTTGAGCTCCTGGGTGATGTACCGTTCGCAGTTGGCCAGGGTCTGTTTGCGGATGTACGTGTCAGGGACCTCTCCCTTGTAGGCGTTGGAAACCTCGATGTAATAGCCGAAGACCTTGTTATAGCCGATTTTCATATTCCGGATGCCGGTTTTCTCCTTCTCCCGGGCCTCCATCTCGGGAATGACGCCCTTGCCGCCCTTGAGGATATGCCGCAGGCGGTCCACTTCCCCGTTGAAGCCGTCCCGGATGAATCCGCCCTCCCGGACGGAGAAGGGAGGCTCGTCGCAGATGGCGGCGGCGATGAGGCTTCCCAGGTCCTCCAGGGGGTCCAAAAGCTCCGCCAGTCCGGCAAGCCGCCGGTCCGCCGCCGTGGAGAGCTGCCGCCGCACGGCGGGCAGCTTTTCAATGGCGCTCCGGAGAGACGCCAGGTCCCGGCCCCCGGCGGTGCCGTAGACAATGCGGCCCAGCAGCCGTTCCATGTCCCCCAGCCCCGTCAGAGAGGCGATGAGCTCCTCCCGGCGGATGGTGTCCTCCACCAGGGCGGCCACGGCGGAATTCCGCCGGCTGATGGCCGCCACATTCAAAAGGGGCTGCTCCAGCCAGCTCCGGAGACACCGGCCTCCCATGGGGGTCCGGGTCCGGTCCAGCACCCAGAGAAGCGTTCCCTTTTTCTCCTTGTTCCGCAGGGTGGCCGTCAGCTCCAGGTTCCGCCGGGCGGCCAGGTCCAGCTCCATGAACCGGCCCTGCTCGTAGTAATCCAGGTCGTTGATGTGGGAGAGGTCTGTCTTCTGGGTCTCATAGAGATAGTCCAGCAGACCCCCCAGGGCCATGGCCGCCGCCGGGACCCCCGGAGGAAGCCGCCCGAAGGCCTCGTCCCCGAACTGCTTTCGGATGCTGGCTTCCGCCGGTTTCAGGAGAAAGCGGCGTTCCCCGGCGTTTTCCACCCGGCAGTGGAATTTTTCCCGGAGGACGTCCACCAGCACCGCGTCGGAAAAGGCCCCGTCGTTCACCACCGCCTCCGCCGGAGAAAAGCGGCCCAGCTCATTGACAACGTGCTCCATCCGGTCCTTGCCGGTGAAGGAGGTCAGATGGGCCTTTCCGGTGGTCACATCGCAGAAGGCCACGCCGGCGCTGCGGGAATCGGCGTAAATTCCGCAAAGGTAATTCCCGGCCTTGTCGTCCAGACAGGCGGCGTCCAGAACGGTTCCGGGAGTGATGACGCGAATGATGTCCCGCTTCACCAGTCCCTTGGCCTTGGCGGGGTCCTCCATCTGTTCGCAGATGGCCACCTTGTAGCCCTTGGAGATCAGACGGGCGATGTAGGCCTCGCTGGCGTGATAGGGGATGCCGCACATGGGCACCTGCTCCCCGGCGGGCTTTAAGTGCTTGCCCTTGTCCCGGCTGGTGAGGGTCAGGTCCAGCTCCCTGGAGGCCAGCCTCGCATCGTCCGCGAACATCTCATAGAAGTCCCCCAGGCGGAAAAACAGGATGGAATCAGGGTTGTCCTTTTTAATTTCCAGATATTGCTTCATCATCGGGGTCAGCTCAGCCATGAAACACCGTCCTCTTCTCTCTTGCTCGTCTCTTAATCCTTTCTGCTCATATCTCAACGGCGGTCCCGGTGCGCATGGGCCGGAGGCGGCCCCCCAGGGTCTTCCGGAGCTCCTCATAGGCCCACTCTCCCGTGCAGTGGCCGGTGTAATAAACCGTATGCCCCCGGGACAGGGCCCCGGCGGTCAGGTCCAGCAGGGCCCGGGCGCTTTCCGCCTCCGGGCTCAGCTCGAAGAGGTGGAAGCCGCCGAATACCGCGTCGGGCATTCTTCCGCCCAGAAGCTCCCCGGCCCGCTCCAGGGTGTTGACAATGCCCAGGTGGCCGCAGCCCGCCAGCAGCACCGTCTTCCCCTCCGACTGAATGATAAGATGCTGCTCATGGGCGAAGCCATCAGGCCGGAAGCCCTCCGGGGTTTTCTCCTGCAGCTTGGGAGCCGCGGCCCGGCGGGTCCGGTCGTCGGCCACGCCGGAAAACAGAAGCAGCTCTTCGTCCAGCCGCCGGACGGGCTCTGTAAATACCAGCCGGTCCCGCACCTGCTCCCACAGGGGGTCCAGGCCGATGTAATGGGGGTCCTGGCCGGGGAGGACGGCGTAGTAGGGGCGCAGGGCCTCCTCCCGGAGATAGATGCCGGCGTGCCGGTTGACCCGGCAGAAGGCCTCCAGGCCGCCGCCGTGGTCCGAGTGTCCATGGGACAGCACGGCGGTGTCCACCGCCGCCAAATCCACCCCCAGCCGCTCCGCGTTAGCCAGAAGCTCAGGGCCGGGGCCCATGTCGAACAGGATTTTCCGCCGCGCCGTCTCCACATAGATGGAAAGACCCCGGGCGGGCTCCAGGCCGGTCCGGGCGGCGGTGTTTTCTACCAGGGTGACGATTCTCATAGGCGCCTCCATTGGCCTCCCCGGAGGGGGAGGGGGTATCGGTATCTTTTATATTATAGCATGTCTGTCAATTGCCGGCAGGGGCCGCTTTTTCTGCGCCCTGACGGGCAGGACGCTTCCCGGCGGGGCCCACTGCCGTGGGGGACGCTTCCCGGCGGGGCCCACTGCCGTGGGGGACGCTTCCCGGCGGGGCCCACTGCCGTGGGGGACGCTTCCCGGCGGGGCCCACTGCCGTGGGGGCCCAAAGGGGCCAGCCCCTTTGGAATCCCCGTCAGGGGGGGCACCCCCCCTGAATCCCCCCGATGACGGGGGATTTTATGGCCGGGCTCCGGCCCCTATCTCTCTTTGGGCCAGTCCCGGCAGACCAGCTCGTCCAGAGAAAGGCCGTAGAAATCCGCCAGGGCGATGAGTGTGGACATTTGCGGCTCCCGCTGCCCGCGTTCATACGTCTGATAGGTGCGCCAGTTGGTGCCGATGAATGGGGCAAGCTCCTTCTGCTTCAAGCCCCGGCTTTTGCGCAGTTGAAAAAGATGGTCCGAAAATGTCATGTTTTCCCTTTCCCCTCTTGACGGACACGTATGTGTCTGCTATAATCTAATCATAGAGACATATTTGTGTTCCTGTCAGGAGGCGTGAACATGGACGAATATCTTAAATGTCTATATTGTTATATCATAGACAGCCACAGGGCAGATACCCTCTTACATTCATTGGAATATCAGGTCCGCAGCCAATCCGCATTCAGGGCCTGGGAGCGTCTGGAAGACGAGCTTTCCCAGGCGCAGCTGACCGCCGTAGACGAATATATGTCCGAATACGCCCAGCTCTCCGGCCTGGAAAAGGACTGGATTTTCCAGGAGGGCGTCGCCCTGGGCAGGTGGCTGGCCCAGTCCTAGAGCGGTTCGCCGTACAGGGCCCAGGTGTTGCTCCCCGTAATCCGGACCTCCAGGAACTGCCCGATCAGGGACTGGTCCCCCCTGAGCCGGACCAGCCGGTTCCCCTCGGTGCGGGAGGACAGGGGATAATCTTCATCCTCGCTCTCCCCGTCCACCAGCACCCGGACGGTCTTCCCCACATAGGCGGCGTGGAGGGCGGCGGACCGGGCATTCTGGACCTCCAGCAGCCGGTCGAACCACTTCTGTTTTTCCTCCCGGGACGCGGGATCCGGCAGCTCCGCCGCCTTTGTGCCGGGACGGGGGCTGAAGATAAAGGTAAACAGGGCGTCAAAGCCCACTTCATCCACCAGTGAGACGGTGTCCATGGCCTCGGCCTCCGTCTCGCCGGGGAAGCCGATGATGACGTCGCTGGTCAGCACCAGCCCCGGCATGGCCTCTCTGGCACAGCGGATGAGGTCCAGGTATTTCTCCCGGGTGTAGCGGCGGTTCATCGCCTGCAATACCCGGTTGTTTCCCGACTGGAAGGGCAGGTGAAGCTGCCGGGCCACGTGGCGGCTGGCTGCCATGACGTCGAAGAGCCGGGGGGTGGCGTCCTTGGGGTGGCTGGACATGAAGCGGACCCAGTAGTCCCCGGGAATCCGGTCGATGTCCGCCAGCAGGTCGGGGAAATGGTAGTCCGCGTCCAGGTCGTTTCCATAGGAGTTGACATTCTGGCCCAGCAGGGTGATGTCCTTGTACCCGGCTTCCACCAGCTGCCGGACCTCCTCCAGGACGGCGGCGGGCTCCCGGCTCCGCTCTCGGCCCCGGACATAGGGCACGATGCAGTAGGAACAGAAGTTGTTGCAGCCGTACATAATGGAGACCCAGGCCTTCACCCCCCGCTCCCGGACCACGGGAATGCCCTCGGCAATGGTCCCGTGCTCGTCGGCGACGGAGAACACCCGTTTTTTCGTCTCGTAGACCTGCCAGAGAAGCTCGGGAAATTTCCACAGGGCCTGAGGGCCGAAAACCAGGTCCACATGGCGGTAGGACTCCCGGACCCGCCTGGTCACCCGCTCCTCCTGGGCCATGCAGCCGCAGAGGGCGATGACCTGCTCCGGGTTCTCCCTCTTGGAGTGGGTCAAAATGCCCAGATTGCCGAACACCCGCTGCTCCGCGTGCTCCCGGATGGCGCAGGTGTTCAGAATGACAAGATCCGCCTCCCGGGGCTCCCCGGTAAAGGCGAAGCCGCAGGCCTCCAGCATCCCCATGAGCCTCTGTCCGTCGGCTACATTCTGCTGGCAGCCGAAGGTCTCCAGGCAAGCCAGGGGGTGGGCCTGACGGGCGGCGAACTGATCTTTGATTTTTGTCTGAAAGTCCCGCTGCCGGTTCAGTTCCTCCTCCGGGACTAAAATATCCTTACGTTCCAAATCGCTTCCTCCGATTTCGATACTTTTACAAATGCATCATAGCACAAAGCACCGGGATGCACAAGGGGCCTTTCAACATTTTCAGACCCACAAAAACAAGGGCAGGGAGCGGGCTTTGACCCGTCCCTGCTCTTGCTGTTCACTCGTTCATTTCCAACAGAGCGGCCTTGGCCGCCTTTTGGGCCTCCTCCGCCGCGGCCTCCTCCGGGGTCCTGGTTTTCAGCAGGGCGGAGAGCCGCACGCCGGGAAAGGCCGGACCCCAGCCGGGATGACGCTCCTTCTGAATGGCGGTCAGGCCGGAGCCCTGGGGCAGAGGGATGTTCCAGTTCTGCATCATGGTCTCCGTATTCCGGACCAGCTCCAGGGCCTTCCGTTCGTTCCCGCCGGCAGCGGCCCAGGAGAAGGCGGCGGCCTGATACACGGCGGTGAGCAGAGGGGCCAGGACGCACAGCCGCCAGCCCGCCGCCGCGTACAGGTCCCGCATGGGCTGGAAGCGCTCTTCGGGCAGTCCCTCCTCCGCCTCCCACACGGCCAGCAGGGCGTCGGAGCAGCCCTGGGCCGTCAGCTCCTCATAGCTCTCATAGGGCAGTACGTTCTCCGGCAGCAGGCAGCAGACCTCAAACAGGCGGCGGTGCTGGCTCTCCGGGGCCTCGGTCAGGGCCCACAGCCTTTGCAGCACCCATTCCCAGTCCGCCGCCGGCAGCCCGAAGCGGATCAGGGCGTTTTCCAGGCACAGCACCAGATAGGCCGTCCGGCCCCGGCCTGAGACCCGGGTCAGCAGATGTTCCTTCTCCGCCTTTTTCCGCTCCCGCTCCTCCCTGGGCAGCCTCGCCCACCGGGCCGCCTTTCCCAGCCGCCAGAGCAGGAAAACCAGAAGCGCCCCGCCGGCGGCGGCCGCCGCCAGGCCGATGCCGAAGCGGAACCACCACCACAGCCACTGCGGCGTCGTTTGCTGCATATCAATCATCATATATTCCTCCTCGCATGCTGCCCAGCCGGCGGAGCTGGGCCCGAAATTCCTCCGGCAGGGGGCAGTCCAGCTCCATCGCCTCCCCCGTCCGGGGATGGACGAAACGGAGCCCCGCCGCGTGAAGACACTGGCCGGTCAGGCCGGGGACCGGCTTCTTTGCCCCGTACACCGTGTCGCCCAGAATGGGGTGTCCGATATAGCTGAGATGCACTCTGATCTGATGGGTCCGGCCCGTCTCCAGCCGGCAGCGGAGGCGGGCGCAGGTTCTGTTCTGGATGCCGCCAGGGCCGGGACAGGCGGAAAACCGCTCCAGTACCTCCCAGTGGGTGACAGCGGGGCGGCCATTGGGGACCACCGCCATTTTCTTCCGGTCCGCCGGGTGCCGCCCGATGGGGGCGTCCACGGTTCCGGCGTCCTCCCGGAAGCGGCCCAGGGCGATGCACGCATAGGTCCGGGCCAGGCTGTGGTCCTGGAGCTGGGCAGAGAGAGCCTGATGGGCGAAGTCGTTTTTCGCGGCGATGATGAGACCGGAGGTGTCCCGGTCGATGCGGTGGACAATGCCGGGCCGCAGAGCCCCGCCCACGCCGGAGAGGGTGCCGCCGCAGTGGTACAGCAGTGCGTTCACCAGGGTGCCGTCCGGGTGGCCGGGAGCGGGGTGGACCACCAGCCCCTTGGGCTTGTTCACCACGATCACATCGCCGTCCTCATAGACAATGTCCAGGGGAATGTTTTGGGGCAGGGCCTCGATGGGCTCCGGGGGCCGCAGGGAGACGGCAACGGTCTCCCGGCCCGTCAGGCGGGCGTTCTTGGCCAGAGGCCGGCCCCGGCAGAGGACCCGGCCCTCCTCCAGCAGCCGCGCCGCGGCGGAGCGGGTCAGGTCTTCTATCCGGGCCGCCAGCCAGGCGTCCGCCCGCATTCCCGCGTCAGCCTCAGCGGCCTGAAGAATCAAGGGTTCCGTCACCGCCGCCTCCTTTTTTGTCGTGGGTTTCGTAGAAAAAAAGATAGTAAATCAGGCCCAGCACACAGCCGATGTTGATGCAGACGTCCGCCACGTTGAACACGGGGAAATCCATGAACTGAAGGCTGAACATATCCACCACATAGCCCAGGCGCAAGCGGTCCAGGATGTTCCCCAGGCCCCCGGAGACAATCAGGCAGCAGCCCAGCACGCCCAGGGGATGGCGCACAATCCGCCGCGCCAGCAGAAACAGAATCGCCAGCACAATGGCGCCGGTCACCGTCAGCAGCATCCACCGCATCCCGGAGAAGGAGGACCAGGCCGCGCCGTAGTTGTGGACGGTCCGCAGCTCCATCAGCCCCGGCAGGAAGGGACGGGCCTCTCCCAGGGGGATGTGCAGGGACACCCAGCGCTTCACCCACTGGTCCAGCCCCAGCAGTGCCCCGGCCAGCAGGGCTGAGCACACATACGCCATGTTCCGCGCACCTCCTTTCGGTTTCATATTATTTCCGAGCCGAAAGGCCGGAAGCAATATGTGCCATGTTTTGGGGTTGCCGCCGCCGTTTATGACGGCAACCCCAAAACGGCTGAACTCATATCTCTTCCGAACCGTCTGCTCCCGATAAAACACGGCTGAAAACCGCCGCGTCCGGTTCGGCTGTGCCGACTATACCACATTTTTTCCGGAAATCCAAGTCCTTTTCTCTCTGGGCCGGGCGCCCGCTTTAAATTTCTGCTCCGGCGGCGGGAAAAAGCCTCGGAAGCCTCTTGCGTTTTGCCGGGAAAGGGGATATAATAGGGCCTGGTTCGCCCAAACAGCGCTTTGCACCCCTTGCGGCGCAGGGCACGTTATCAATATGAGGAGGTATTTGCACTATGTCTACGAAATCCCATTACGCGAGAACCGACATCGGCCCCGGCAAGGTTGGCTTCTCCAAAACGCGCTCCATCATCGAGGCCCCCTTCTACGGCAACAATGTCATCAAGGTCAACTCCCTGCGGGAGGCCTATGACATGGCCAAGAACTCCCCCGGCACCGTCGTCACCGACATGCCCGTATACCGGGGCGAGGAGTTCGGCCTGGAGCCCGACGCCAAGGTCCTGCTGTTCAACGACGGCTCCATCACCGGCCGTTACGCCGCCGCCCGCCGGATCACCGGAAAGCCTGGCGTCAACACCACCGAGCTGGACAAGATTGTCATGGACGCCGTCTATGACACCCGGTGGAAAACCATGTACCACGCCGAGGTCTTCATCGGCCTGGACCCCGAGTTCATGGTCCGCGCCCACCTGCTGATTCCCGAGGGAGAGGAAAACCTCCTCTATAACTGGATGCTGAACTTCCAGTACCAGTCCGACGAGTATGTCAAGATGTACAAAAAGTCCCAGAGCGTGGGCGGCGGCAAGGAGGCCGACATTTATATCTTCTCCGACCCCCAGTGGACCGGCGCTCCGGGCAAAGAGGACATCTGCGATCCCAAGTGCCTGTGCTACTTCAACACCGACACCAACTGCGCCGCCATTCTGGGCATGCGCTACTTCGGCGAGCACAAGAAGGGCACCCTGACCCTGGCCTGGGCCATCGCCAACCGCAACGGCTACGCCTCCTGCCACGGCGGCCAGAAGGAATACACCCTGGCCGACGGCAGCAAGTACGTGGCGGCGGTGTTCGGCCTGTCCGGCTCCGGCAAGTCCACCCTGACCCACGCCAAGCACGACGGCAAATACCCCTCCATCAAGGTGCTCCACGACGACGCCTTCATCATCAACTCCGACACCTGCGCCTCCATCGCCCTGGAACCCACCTATTTCGATAAGACCGCCGACTATCCCGTCCCCGCAGAGGACAACAAATATCTGCTCACCGCTCAGAACTGCTCCGCCACTCTGGACGACGAGGGCAAGATCGTCCTGGTCACCGAGGACGTCCGGAACGGCAACGGCCGGGCTATCAAGAGCAAGCTGTGGTCCCCCAACCGGGTGGATAAGATCGAGTCCCCCGTCAACGCCATTTTCTGGATTATGAAGGACCCCACCATTCCCCCCATCGTGAAGCTCAGCGGCGCGTCTCTGGCCTCCGTCATGGGCGCCACCCTGGCCACCAAGCGTTCTTCCGCCGAGCGGCTGAAGGAGGGCGTGGACCCCAACGCCCTGGTGGTGGAGCCCTACGCCAACCCCTTCCGGACCTACGCTCTGGTCAACGACTATGAGAAATTCAAGAAGCTGGTGGCCGAAAAGAACGTAGCCTGCTATATCATCAACACCGGCGACTTCATGGGCAAAAAGGTCCAGAAGGAGGACACCCTGGGCGTCCTGGAAGCCGTGGTCGAGGGCAAGGCCCAGTTCAAGAAGTGGGGCCCCTTCGAGGACATCGAGATCTTCGAGTGGGAGGGCTTCGTGCCCGACCTCAGCGACAAGGAGTATGTCGCCCAGCTGAAGGCCCGGATGCAGGACCGGCTGAACTATGTCACCAAGCTGGACACCGAGGAAGGCGGCTTCAACAAGCTGCCTGAGGACGCCGCCGCGGCCATCAAGAAGGTCGTGGACGAGGCCAATACCCTGTAACCGGCTGGCAAGCGCTTTCAAGAAAGCGGGCAGGCTGGCGCCTGTCCGCTTCTTTTCCCTTCATTAGGAATGAGGAATGAGGAATTCACCGGCATCAGAAAAATTCCTCATTCCTCATTTCTCATTCCTCATTGCATCTCCACTCTTCACTCTCTACTCTCGAAAGGAGGTATGACATGGATTTTCTGCGCAGGCCCATTTGGCGGGTCCCTCTGGTGCTGGGGGCACTGGGACTGGTCTGCCGGTGTCTCACCTACGTCCTGGGCCTGACCTGGGGGCTCATCCAGCGGGCCCGGGGACCGGGGCCGGACGGAAGCACCGTCCTCACCACCGGGTATCTCTCGGTGATTATGGCTGTGATTTCCTTCCTGCTGTTCTGGTGGGCGGGCTGGCGGTTCCTCCGGGGAATGACCCGGCGGGAGCTCTTTTGGTCCGCATCCATCATGGTCGTCGTCTACGCCGTTCTGCTGGCGGCGGAGCAGATCAGCCAGCACGTATTCGGGACCTACAGCCTGACCGTCTACCGTCTGTACGCCCTGGCGGATGGGAATCGCTGGGTGGATCAGCTGTTCTTCCGGCTCACCGGCCAGGTCTCCGTTTCGACGGTCCTTCCCAGCATCTTCGCGCCGTACCTCTATCTGATCTTCGGCCGGAAGGATCAGGACTGAGCCATGTTCACAGCGACAGTCGTTTCAAAATGGCTTCTTCGCGCCGTACCTCTATCTGATCTTCGGCCGGAAGGATCAGGACTGAGCCATGTCCGCAGCGACAGTCGTTTCAAAATGGCTTCTTCGCGCCACACCTCTATCTTATCTTCGGACGGAGGGCCCCGGCCTGACTCCCTCCCAACGCGTCCAAGCCCTCAAAAGAGCCCCTTCGGGGGGCTCTTTTTTGTGCCCTCTCCGCCGGGGAAACCGCCGTTCCCTGCGAAATGCACAAAAAGTAATACCTCTTTCTCCCGAAAAGTCTACGCCCTAAAGAAGCCGGAATGATTGACGGATGAGGAAAAACCCATCATAATAATGAAAAATGGTAAATCAGGGCCTTTGGGCTCCAGGAAGCAGACCCCGGCGGTTCGTCGGGGATTTTTTAAGGGGAGGCGTTTATGAAAAAAGGCTATTTGGTGCTGGCGGACGGGCAGGTCTTCCAGGGGCTCCGCTTCGGCGCGGAGGGAGACACCGTCGGAGAACTGGTGTTTACCACCGGCATGTGCGGCTATGTGGAGACCCTGACGGACCCCAGCTACGCAGGGCAGATTGTCATGCAGACCTATCCCCTCATCGGCAACTACGGCGTCATCCGGGAGGATTTCGAGGGGGCCTGCTGCGTGAAGGGCTATGTGGTCCGGGAGGTCTGCGAAGCCCCCTCCAACTTCCGCTGTGACGAAGATCTGGATACCTTTTTGAAAGAGCGGGGCGTTCCCGGCCTCTGTGGCGTGGACACCCGGCAGCTCACCCGGATCATCCGGGAATCCGGCGTCATGAACGCCTGTATCTGTGATGAAGTCCCGGCGGACCTCACGGCCCTGAAAACCTACGCCGTCACCGGCGTGGTGGAGGCCGTCACCTGCAAAGCTCCCTCTGTCTGGGAGGCAGAGGGCGAGACCCGTTTCCGGGTGGCTCTGCTGGATTACGGCGCGAAACACAACATCATTCAGGAGCTCCGGAAGCGGGGCTGCGCCGTCACCGTCCTTCCGGCAGACGCCTCGGCGGAAACCATTCTGGCCGCAGCGCCTGACGGTGTGATGCTGTCCAACGGCCCCGGGGACCCGGCGGAAAACGTCTATCAAATCGAGCAGATCAGAAAGCTCCTGGGGAAGGTCCCCCTCTTCGGCATCTGCCTGGGCCACCAGCTCACCGCCCTGGCGGCGGGGGGCCGGACCTACAAGCTGAAATACGGCCACCGGGGCGTGAACCAGCCCGTCCGGGATTTAAACGGCATCCGGACCTACATCACCAGCCAGAACCACGGCTACGCCGTGGACGGGGACTCTGTAAAACAGGGCCGGGTCTCCTTCGCCAACGCCAACGACGGCACCTGCGAGGGGCTGGACTACCCGGACCTCCGGGCCTTCACCGTCCAGTTCCACCCGGAGGCCCGGGGCGGCCCCCACGACACCGCGTTTCTCTTTGACCGCTTTGTGAACCTGATGAAGGGAGGGGATCTGTAATGCCTCTGGATACGTCCATCAAAAAAGTCCTGGTCCTGGGCTCCGGCCCCATTGTCATCGGACAGGCCGCCGAGTTCGACTACGCCGGGGCCCAGGCCTGCCGGGTCCTGAAGGAGGCGGGGGTCAACGTGGTCCTCTGCAACTCCAACCCCGCCACCATCATGACGGACCAGGCCATGGCCGACGAAATCTACCTGGAGCCCCTTACCCCGGAAACGGTGAAGCGCATCATCCTCAAGGAAAAGCCCGATTCCATCCTGGCGGGCCTGGGGGGCCAGACCGGCCTGACCCTGGCCATGCAGCTGGACAAGGAGGGCTTTCTGGAGGCCCAGGGCGTCCGCCTCCTGGGCACCGACGCCGCCGCCATCTCCCGGGCCGAGGACCGGGAGCTCTTCAAGGAGGCCATGGAGGAGATCGGCCAGCCGGTCATCGCCTCGGACATTGCCGAAACCGTGGACGGGGCCCTGGCCGTGGCGGAGCGCATCGGCTATCCCGTCATTGTCCGTCCCGCCTTCACCCTGGGCGGCGCGGGCGGCGGCGCAGCCAGGGACGAATCGGAGCTGCGGGTCATCGCCCAGACGGGCCTGGACGCCTCGCCCATTACACAGGTGCTGATTGAGAAGGCCATCTTCGGCTGGAAGGAAATCGAGTTTGAGACCATGCGGGACGGCGCGGGCAACGTCATCGCCGTCTGCTCCATGGAGAACCTGGACCCCGTGGGGGTCCACACCGGGGACTCCATCGTGGTGGCCCCCACCCAGACCCTGGCGGACCGGGAATTCCAGATGCTCCGCTCCGCCTCTCTGGACATCATCACCCACCTGGGCATCGTGGGCGGCTGCAACGTCCAGCTGGCCCTGAACCCGGACAGCTTCGAGTACGCCGTCATTGAGGTAAACCCCCGGGTCTCCCGGTCCTCGGCCCTGGCCTCCAAGGCCACGGGCTACCCCATCGCCAAAATCACGGCCAAAATCGCCCTGGGCTACACCCTGGACGAGATTAAAAACGACATCACCGGCAAGACCTGCGCCTGCTTCGAGCCCACACTGGACTATATCGTGGTGAAGATGCCGAAATGGCCCTTTGACAAGTTTGCCGACGCTTCCCGGACCCTGGGCACCCAGATGAAGGCCACCGGCGAGGTCATGGCCATCGCCCCCGGCTTTGAAATGGCCCTGATGAAGGCCGTCCGGGGCGCGGAGATCGGAATGGACACCCTGAACCGCAAGGACACGTCCGGCGTTCCCGTTCTGGAGCGGCTGAAGCGGGTGGACGACCACCGGATTTTCACGGTCTTTGAGGCCTTAAAGGCCGGGGTCTCCGCCGGCGAAATTTTTGAGATTACCAAAATCGACCGCTGGTTCCTGGCCAAGCTCAAAAAGCTGGCGGACTTTGAGGCGTCCCTTGCCGGAGGCCTGACGGCGGAGCGCTATGAGGAGGGCAAGCGCCTGGGCTACACCGATCAGGCCCTGCTCCGCCTCTCCGGGGCGGAGCGCCTGCCGGGGGAGGCCGGGACAGCCGTTTATAAAATGGTGGACACCTGCGGCGCGGAGTTCGACGCGGAAACCCCCTATTTCTATTCCAGCTTTGACCGCTTCTGCGAATCCCGGGCCTTTCCCCGGTCGGGGCGGCCTGTCATCATGGTTCTGGGCTCCGGCCCCATTCGCATCGGCCAGGGTATCGAGTTCGACTATTCCTCGGTTCACTGCGTCTGGACCCTGAAGGAACTGGGCTATGACGTGGTGATCGTCAACAACAACCCGGAGACCGTCTCCACGGACTACGACACCGCCGACCGCCTGTATTTCGAGCCTCTCTGCCCCGAGGACGTCATGCACATCATTGCCGTGGAGAAGCCTGTGGGCGTCGTGGTGGCCTTCGGCGGACAGACGGCCATCAAGCTCACCCAGTATCTGGACAGCCGCGGCATCCCCATTCTGGGCACCAGCGCCGAGTCCATCGACATGGCCGAGGACCGGGAGCGCTTCGACGCACTGCTGGAGCGCTTCCACATCAAGCGGCCCCAGGGCCGGGGAGTCCTGGGCATGGAGGAAGCCCTGGCCGCCGCCAACGACCTGGGGTATCCCGTGCTGCTGCGGCCCAGCTACGTCATCGGCGGGCAGAACATGGTCATTGCCCACAACGACGAGGATGTGCGGACCTATATGAACGTCATCCTCTCCGGGAAAGTGGAAAACCCCGTGCTGGTGGACCAGTACCTTATGGGCAAGGAGCTGGAGGTGGACGTGATTTCCGACGGCGTGGACGTTCTGATTCCCGGCGTCATGCAGCACATCGAGCGCACCGGCGTCCACTCCGGGGACTCCATCGCCGTCTATCCCCCCTTCTCCATTGGGGACCGGACGCTGAAAACCATCGTCGACTGCTCCGAGAAGCTGGCCCTGTCTCTGGGCACCAGGGGCCTCATCAATATTCAGTACCTGATTTATCAGGGAGAGCTCTATGTCATCGAGGTGAACCCCCGGGCCAGCCGGACGGTGCCCTACATCTCCAAGGTCACCGGGGTGCCCATGGTGGACCTGGCCACCCGGGTCATGATCGGCCAGCCCCTGAAATCTCTGGGCTACGGCACCGGGCTCTACCGCCGGCCCCCCTATGTGGCGGTGAAGGTGCCTGTGTTCTCCTTCGAGAAAATCACCGACGCCAACGCGGCCCTGTCCCCTGAGATGAAGTCCACCGGCGAGGTGCTGGGTCTGGGGAAGAACATGCAGGAAGCCCTGTTCAAGGGCCTGGTCTCCGCCGGGTACAAGGTGGAGAGCGAGGAAAAGAAGGGCGTTCTGATTTCAGTCAACCGCCGGGATCAGCCGGAGATCATCGACACTGCCCGGAAGCTGGACGAATTGGGCTTCCAGCTCTACGCCACCGACGGCACCGCCCACGAGATTGAGCGGCTGGGCACCAGCGTGGAAATCGTGGGGAAGCTGGGCCGGGACAACCGGGTGTTCCAGCTGCTGGAGGACGGAAAAATTGATTACGTGATTCTCACCGGCTCCACGGAACCGGAATACATCCGGGACTTCATCCACCTGAACCACCGCTGCGTCCAGCTGGGCATCCCCTGCCTCACGTCCCTGGACACCGCCGGGGCCCTGGCGGACATTCTGGAATCCCGGTATAACCAGGGCAACACGGAGCTGGTGGACATCTGCCACCTGCGGACCCACCGGGAGACGCTGCGCTTCACCAAAATGCAGACCTGCGGCAACGATTACATCTTCCTGGAGAACTTCCACGGGGAGATCACCTGCCCCGAATCCCTGTGTGTGGCCTTCTGTCACCGGCACTACGGCGTGGGGGCCGACGGCATTATCCTCATGGAGCACTCCGATGTGGCCGACGCAAAAATGCGCATGTTCAACGCCGACGGCAGCGAGGGGAAAATGGCGGGCAACGCCCTGCGGTGCATGGGCAAGTATCTCTATGACACCGGCCTCGTCTCCAAGGAACGGCTGACCATTGAGACCGGCAGCGGCCTGCGGACCCTGACCCTGTACACCACCAACGGCAAAGTCACCTCTGCCTGCGTGGACATGGGCCGGGCCACCCTGGACACCGCCGCCCTGAAATTCACCATTTCGGAGAAAACCGTGGTGGATTACCCCGTCCGCATCGCCGGCCGGCCCTACCGCATCACCTGTGTGGACGTGGGGAACCCCCACTGCGTGGTCTTCTGCGACCGGGTGGACGCCGTGGACATCGACTTCATCGGCCCCCGGTTCGAGCACGCCCCCTATTTCCCGGAGCGCATCAATACGGAGTTCATCCGGGTCGTGAACCCCAGCACTATCAAAATGCGGGTCTGGGAGCGGGGCAGCGGGGAGACCATGGCCTGCGGCACCGGGGCCTGCGCCGCCGCGGCTGCCGCCATTGCCAACGGCTTCTGTCAGAAGGACACGGACATTACTGTCCGGGTGAAGGGCGGGGAGCTGGTGGTCCATTACACCGATGAGGGAGTCACCCTGACGGGAGACGCCAAGCTGGTGTATACGGGGGAAATCGAGTATTGAGCAGGGGAGGGGCTCCGTCCCCTCCCACCGCGCCGGAACAAGCCAAAAGGACCGCCTAAACAGGCGGTCCTTCTTTTACGGTTTGACGACGGTGACAGTGGTTCCGCTGGTCCCGAGGAACATCTCCTCCAGCAGCGTCACCATGCGCTGGTACTCCAGGGGGCTCTCCGCGTACTCCTTGACGCTCTCGTGAACGGGCCAGTCCGCGCCGTGCCCGGCGTTGTGCTCCTCCGTCACTCGGGCCAGGGCATTGGAAGCCACCTCCGCCGTAAAGATGCCGCTGGAGGACGGGAAGCGGAAGCACACCTCGTCCAGGTTCTCCACCAGCGCCAGCATCTGATAGCCCAGAAACCGCGCTGTTCCCGCCGTTGTCTCCCCGTTCTGGAACTCCAGCGTCCAGCGGTAGGGCCGTTCGCTTGTCTGCAAAGACGTCGTATAGCGCCCGATCCGGTCCCCCACCTGCAAGAGCTCCGCAATGCGGCCCAGGGCCGGGGCGTCGCCGCAGTAGGGGGTCTTCGCGTCCACCAGGTCCAGGGTTTCTTTGTCGATGATCGTGCCCTCCGCCCAGAGCAGCCGCCCCTGGCTGGAGGTCCCGCCCAGCCAGACCTCCCGGACGCCCTCCAGGGGAACGTACAGAGATTTGCTGCTGTAGTGGTGGAGGGGAGAAGACAGCACGTCTCTTGCGCAGATGGAGGTCACGCCGTCCACCGTCTCCAGCTTCCAGCCGCAGAAAGCGTTGCCGGAATTGACGGAATCCAGGGCCAGCCACAGCTGCGCCCCGTTGTCATGGGCCCCCAACACCGCCACGCTCTGGGCCTGGAGGGGTGTGCCGATGACGAATACTTTCAGTACCAGCGCCAGCAGCAGGACCGCCGCCGTGCATACCACTGCCAGGACCACCCGTTTGGCGCTCCGCTTTTTCACTTTCACGAGGAAATCCACCTCTTTCGCGGCCTCCGCCGTCTCCTCCGCCCCGGTTGGGGCGGTCATGGCCTCCTTTTTTGCCATACAGTCCGGACAGCCCTCCAAATGCCGCTCCACCGCCTCCCTGGATTCCTCACCCAGAAGGTTTTCCACATAGCTGGGCAGCAGGTCCCGGACCACGCCGCAGGTCAAATCATTCTTCATCATACGCGCCTCCATTCCGCAGTTTCTCCTTGCACCGGTAAAAGGTCACACGGGCCCAGTTTTCCGTCCTCCCCACCACGTCCCCGATCTCCCGGAAGCTGAGGCCGCCGAAAGCCCGGAGATACACCACCTCCCGCTGAGGCTCCGGAAGGTCATGGACCAGCCGGAGGAGGTCCATCCGGCCCTCCCGCTCCAGAAGGCCTTCTTCCGCCGAGGGACCGGGGGACTCCGGAATATCCTCCGGGGAAACGGGAGCCTTCCGCTTCTGCTTCCGGAGGTGCTGATACCAGAGGTGCTTCGCAATCTGGCAGAGCCAGACGGAGACCTTGCAGCTGCCGTCGAAGCGGTCCGCGGAGCGGACGGCCTGGTAAAAAGTCTCCTGGGTCAGCTCCTCCGCCAGGTGCCCGTCCCGGCACTGGGCCAGGAGAAATTTATAGACCGTTCGGGCGTGCTGTCGGTAAACCTGTTCCATGTCCTCCATCTCCGTCCCTCCTCTCTCCGCCGGGAGCTCTTCCCGCCTCTTTGTCTATACATCCCCCCCGGGCCCCGTTTGTTACAGCGACGGATAAAAAATTTGACTAAAAAAGTTTGACGGACCGGGATGAACCCGGCCCGTCAAACGTTCGTCCTGATTGCTGTGGGACTGCGGTGCGGAAACGAAGCAAACATCCTCTGCCCGCGCCCCTTGTGATAGACCGCGAAGCGGCAGCAAAAATCCTTTGCCTGCACCTCCTGTTTTAGACAGCGAAGCGGCAGCAAAAAGCTCATTTGGTTGCTTTTCGTGATAGAAAAGCAGCTCAGTCGTGGCGGTTGATTTCGTATTTGTTGATGACGTCCTCCAGCTGGTCCAGATAGGGGCTTTCGGTACAGCTTCTGGACATGGCCTCGTTCTTGAACTTCTCCACGCCCAGGGCGCTGTCCCGCACGGGGCTGATGGTGCCCGCGCCGGCCACGCAGCCGCCGGGACAGCCCATGCCCTCCAGCAGATAGCCGTTCCGCTTGCCGGCCTTGGCCATGGCCAGCATCTTCCGGCAGTTCTTCAGGCCGTCTCCGTACTCTATTTTGACCTCCCGGGTGGGATCAATGTGCTTGATGGCCTCCACCACGGCGGCGGCTACGCCTCCGCCCACGGCGAAGCCCCGGCCCATGCTGGTGCCCTCGTCCATTTCGTCCTCGGGATTGGCCTTGAGCTTGGAAAAGTCGATGTCCATTGCGTCGAAAATGCCCTGGAGCTCCTCAAATGTGAGCACGAAATCCACATCGGAGCGGATAGTCCGCCGGTTGGCCTCCAGCTTCTTGGCGGAGCAGGGGCCCACGAAGACCACTCTGGCGTCCGGATGGTCCTTTTTCACCATACGGGCAGTGATGACCATGGGGGTCAGGGCCATGGAGATATAGCTCTCAAACTCCGGATAGAGCTTCTTGGCCATGACGCTCCAGGCAGGACAGCAGCTGGTGCCCATCCAGGGCTGCTTCTCCGGAACCTCCTCCAGGAAGTCGTGGGCCTCCTGAATGGTGCACAGGTCCGCGCCGATGGCTACCTCTACTACATCATAGAAGCCCAGCACGTCCATGGCGGCCTTGACCTTGGCGGGCGTGGCGTCCTTGCCGAACTGGCCCACAAAGGCGGGGGCCACGCAGGCAATGACCTTTTCGTTGTTTTTTATGGCGCTGACCACCTGATAGATCTGGCTCTTGTCGGCAATGGCGCCGAAGGGGCAGTTCACCAGGCACATGCCGCAGGATACGCACTTGTCATAGTTGATCTTTGCCCGGCCCAGCTCGTCGGACTCAATGGCGTCCATGCCGCAGGCGGCGGCGCAGGGCCGCTCAATCTTGCTGATGGCCCGGTAGGGGCACTGATTATAGCATTTGCCGCATTTGATACATTTTTCCTGGTCGATGTGGCAGTGCTTGTCTTTGTCCATGTAAATGGCGTCTTTGGGGCAGACGTTCATGCAGGGGTGGGAAATGCAGCCCTGGCAGTTGTCGGTAATGCGCAGCTGCTTGGGCGGGCAGGCGTTGCAGGCAAAGGGGATGATGTTGACCAGGGGATTTTCAAAGTGCTTCTTGGACTCCTCCGCAGTCCGAAGATCTTCGCTGACAGGAATGGTTTCTCCGGCATAGCGGAGATTCAGCCCCAGGGCCAGCCGGACCCGCTCCTGCACAATGGCGCGCTCCAGGAATACGTCATGACGGTGGCGGGCCACGTCGCCCTGGATCATTTTCAGAGGAATCTGATCCGCCAGACGGGGGTCGCCGCCTTCGTAGGCCAGCTTCGCCACCTCTTTAAATACGGTACGGCGAATGTCGTCCACCGCGCTGTGTACACCTCTCATAGCTGTTTCCCTCCATATGTTCGGCCCGCGCCCGTCCGGCAGAAGCCGGGGACTTGGGCGTATTATTCGGACGGCGCCGGCCGCCCGGCTGTTGTGAAGCAGGCGTGATGGAGCCGGTTCCTCCGCCGCGGACTGCGGATGCGTTCCGCCTCTTCCGCCGGAAGGTCATACCCAGTACGGCTCAAGCTTATTATAACGGACACTTCGCCACAATGCAAGAGGTTCTTGCTGCCAGGGCAACCGCATTTGAAAGGGAGCCTAAAAGCAGCATCGGAGGGGCCGAAAGACCCACGGCGGGCAGAGGGGGCACATATCTGAGCTGGAGGAGATTATTCTCATCGGGCTGTGCATGCTATTGTGCAGTGCGGAAGACTTCACGGATATGGAGGCATTCGGGAAGCCAAGAGCGGAATGGCTGCACCAATTCCCGGAGTTGCCGCATGGAATACCGGACAGTGCCGCATTTCGGCGGATATTTGAACGAATAGATCTGGAAGCGCTGGCATAACGCCTGTATGACCGGTTGGGCTGTCACCGGGAAAAGGGCGCAGCAGCAGCCATAGATGGAAAAACCATACGTGACGGCAAGCGCAGAAGCCGCAAGGCATATCATGTTGTGAGCGCGTTTGCAGAGGAAAGCCAGATCGTGCCTGGAGAACTGGCAGCAACGAGAAAATCCAATGAAATCTCAGCATCTCCAGAACCTTTGGATACACTGAATGCGGCGGGACGTATCGTGGCCACAGACGCCATGAGTTATCAGAAGCGCATCGTCCGAAAAATCCAGACCAGTCAGGCGGACTATGTGATTGGTTTGAAGGGAAACCAGCCGGCTCTGCCGGAAGAAGCTTCTCTTTATTTTCGGAAGTTCAGCCGGGAACTGCACAGCCTTGTCACAGGGAATACGGACCATGGAAGAATAGAAAAGCGGGAATACCGTCCTCACGCAAAATGACCTCCAGCAGTTCTACACTAACCTCAAGCAAAACGGGCGAATCAAGAATACCAGCTACTATGGCAGCGGCCTCTCCGACCAGACGGTGCAGGGAGACCACACCACACTCCGCTCCGCGCTGGAGATGGCGGTCTCCAAGAAGCTGATCGCCCGCAACCCTGGCGATGGATGCCGGCTTCCTCCTGCCAAGCCCAGGGAGATGCAGGTGCTGACCCCGGACGAGGTTCAGCGGCTGTTAATCCAATCTAAAGAGGACGGCTGCTATGAGCTGCTCCTGCCGGAGATCGCCACCGGCCTGCAGCGGGGTGAGCTTCTGGCTTTCCAGTGGGATGATCTCAATTTCAAGGCTGGGACACTGCGGGTGGAACGGCAAGTCTACAGAGCTAATGGTGAACTATAGCAAACGTCGAAATTCCCGGCAAAGAGGCCGGACAGGGGGCCATCTTCTACAGAGAGGTGCAGGGGCCACCGCCCTCACCGGCTTACTGGCGGCAATTATGTAGATTGCTATAATTATCTCCCAGCCCAAAACCAGAGCCGCCAACCGGACAATCATTCTACCCGCTCCGCTCCTGGCTGTCTTGACGGAATACTGTCAGCAGGTACACTCCCGCTGGCTGTTCCATTCGCCAGCTGCAAGCATCCGACCACCATTCTGGAGAAGGCCAAATGTAAGCACATCCGCTTCCACGACCTCCGCCATCTGTTCACCACCATGTCCCTGGAGCATGGAATGGATATCAAGACCCTCTCCACGGTAATTGGTCACGTTTCCAGCAGCACTACGCTGAACATCTATGCCCACGTCACGGACGAGATGCGACAGACGGCGGCACGCAAAATCGATCGGGGAATCGGTAAGGCCGAGTTTACGGCAGAAACAGAATCCGCCGCAAAGAAATCCGCGCCCAGCACATTCCAGCCTTACAAGGGCCAGCGCCGCAAGACAGGAACCGGGTGCATCACTCAGATCAACGACCACCTGTGGGAGGGCCGCTACTCCCCCGTCTGGCCTGACGGCAAAAAGCATCCCAGAAACGTCTACGCGAAGACCAGAGCGGACTGTGAGCGGCTGCTGGCGGAGATGATAGCAGAAACGAAAATGGAAATCGACGCTGAAAGAGAGCGTCTGAAAGCAGGCTGACAAAAATCTACGGCTCAACGAGTGGGATATCCCCCGGTGAGCCGTTTTTCTCTGTCTGTGGCTGGTTGTATGGTCAAATCCAAATCCAGAAATTCAAACCAGCAGAAAAAGTTCTGAAACATAAGAAAAATCCAGCCTTTCCCGCAGGAAAAACTGGACTTTCTGGAGCTGCTGGGCGGATTCGAACCGCCGACCTCATCCTTACCAACTGCCATGGCAATATTTTTTACATATTTTCCGCTTATTTATAGCCGTTTTTGCTCTATTTCATTTGCTTTCCGACACTCTTTGCAAACAGGGTTTCCGTATACTCCACGTCTGTCTGTGGCTGATTATGTGGTCAGAAACCCTTGCGGCACTTGAGTTTTCAGTCCTAAAGCAACATTGTTCCAGGCCAAGAAAGTGGTCAAATTTGAATCAGGCCGCCTTAAACCGTCTGTTAACTCAGAGGAAATATCAAGCGATAAATTGCACCTCCGTCTCCAATGATAAGCAGATTTCCTAAAGTCCTGTCGCACGAGGACACTGTATAATTTGCTTGCTTTTCATCTCTGTATTTCTCCGTTTGTCCCTATCGACTTTTGCCTCCTATTCCGGTATCGTGTTGCTTGCGAAAGCCCTACAAAATACAGAAATCAGGAGGAAAAGCAAATGACCAGTATCAAAAAGCGCACCACCGCCGCACTGACAGCAACAATCCTCGCAACAACCCTCGCTATCCCCGCCACGGCAGCGGAGGCCCCAACCATCCGAGTAAGCAGCTACAAGGGCAGTACCCTGGA
>CAJTFK010000008.1 GCA_910575505.1 Oscillospiraceae bacterium | reverse complement strand
TAAGTTTTCTGATGAGCTCCGCCGGATTGCCGAGTACATTGAAATTAACACCACTCAAAACCCCGCTGTGGCGGGCTGATTCCCGCCACAAACCTTTCTGACAGTGGGTATTCTTAAAAAGAAACATTCATAGGAAAAAGGAATGTAAAATCTAATCCCGCATATGAACCACTGAAAGTTGTCCCGACCGTATTTGGATGGCTGTATATCGTGTGCTGTGTCATCCTGTTCGGACTGCTTGTATATCTGACAGTCCTCCATTTCAAGTCAAAGAAAGAGCGCAAAGCCTGGTAAAAGAACCAATAAAAACCGTAACAGACAATTTTCTCAGTGCCTTTATGATGAGAACGGCAAGCAACTGTGGGATTTGTCTGGCAGATCTAAAAGATGAGGAGAGAAACGACATGAAAAAACTTCTGATTATCGCGCTGGCCTGCTTTGTGCTGACGCAGTCGACGGAAATTACGGCTGCAGTGACGTTTTCCGTGGTCTTCTTTAAAGCGATTTTCTGGGTGCTCAGGAAAACCGGACTCCTGTCGGCGCCCACCAGGATGTCCAATGCCGCAGGGAATGAGGTCCGGAGAGCATACAATCGCAGGGTTTTTGGGGATGAGGTCCGCAGATCAATCTGGCGCTGACGGACCAAGCGCGGATAAATATAATTTATTTGTGGAGGGAAACTATGTTCTGCCCAAAATGCGGAAAGGAAATTCCCAGTCAGGCAACATTCTGTTCCAAGTGCGGCACGGCTGTTTCCGGAACGGCGAGAAGCGCGGTCCCGGAAGAGCCGCCCCTCGCTGCGCAGGGACAGTCCGCCAAGGCAATGAAGGAAAAGCGGCCAAAGAAGAAGCGCGGGAAGAAAGTGCTCACTGCAGCGGTGCTGATCGTGGCCGCAATCGTCCTGCTGCCCGTGTTGTTCGGTTCGCCGGACGACAGCCCGCCGGATAACATTAGTTCATCCCAGGGGGATACTGCCGGCTCTGTGTCAGACTCGGAGACGGAACTGCTGGCGATTATGGACAATACGCACATATTCTACGAAGAAACGATAATCAAAGCGGTTGATGAGTATTTAAAGGATTCAGAGGGTTCAGGTAATTATTTGGAACATCAGGAACAGATTCTTCAAGCGTGCCATGACTTTTTGGCAGAGTTGGAGAACCTTTGTCAGCAGGCGGAGGCACTCAGTGGCCTGGATGCAAAACTGGAAACCGTCAGGGATGAGTATTTCAATATGCTGCGTGACTCCGCAACAGTATGTGCGGAAGCTGAAAGGTTTTTAATAGATTTCTATGATTTAGAGGCCAATATCATATCTTACACCCCCAAATGGTCCGATTATGGTTTGCCATCTGAATTTGCCGAAGCGGTCAGCGCATGGGTTCAGGAAGCAAAAACCGCCTGTGAATCGATTTCGTGTCCTTCGAATGTAGAGTTCGAATGGGAGCGATACAAGTCAAATCTGATGTTCAATAAAGAAATCGCAGAAAAAATGGCGCTGTCGAATCCTGAAGATCAAACGATAGACTGGCTGCGGTTTCTGTCTGCTCGGGCTATGATGGGGAGATCTTATAATACGGATGGAGTTCTGTTCGACGAGTTTACGGAAAGCATTGCAAATGTGCTGAACCACGCCGCCTTTCAGGAAACACACGCACGTGCTCTGAGTGAGGAGGTGTGGAACTATGTGGAGATGACGCCGGAGGAAAAAGAGGAGTATATATTTGAGAATATTGGAGGCATCGAGCTGGACTACGATGTGGTCGATACCATTTACCCCTCACTATACGAAACCTATGATGCCTTTGCTATCATCAAAACCGGCTGTATCAGCGGCTCAAGAAGCATCGTCGTGGAGGCAGAGATTGAGGGCTTCACGCAGAAATACGTAGAGACTTTCGATCTGGACGCTGCTTATCGTGCCATCTACATCAAACCTCCCGCTCTGACCGGCGAGCTGAACCTGAATACAGCCAAACCCGCCCAGCTCAAAATCACCGTCTCTGAGATGGATGGAACGCTGATCGAGGCAAAGTCCTTTCCTATTACACTCAAGAGTAAATACGACTTTGAGTGGTACAGCAGTGACTATGGAATCTCGACGAAGGACAATATTCTCTGTTTTCTGACCCCGGAAGCAGAGGCCATTGTAAAGCTGAAGCGGGCGGCCGTTGATGAGATCGCCGCCATGACCGGTGATGCGGTACAGTCCTTTGTCGGATACCAATCTATATTTCAGAGCAATTATGCAACTACTTATATACAAGTTGCAGGTCTTATGAGGACTCTTTATGACGAGATGGGGGTCCGGTATAATATGAATCCCTACTCCATCAGCGGCAGCGACCAGCACATTCAGCTTCTTGAGGACGTTATCAAAAATAAGAGTGGGCTATGTATCGAAACCTCCCTAGTCATTGCCAGCGCCCTGCAAAGTGCCAAAATGCACGCTTTCCTGGTGTTTCCTCCAGGACACGCCCAAGTTGCTGTAGAAGTGTGGAACAGAGGAGAAGGGTTTATGGAGTATTTCCTTATTGAAACCACCGTGCTGGACAGTAGCAACAACAGACAGTTTTTCGTTGATCAAGTCAATGCCATTCTGCAAGAGAACAAAGCCCCCTCCGGTATCATAACCTATATGAATTCGGATCAGTGGTATGACTACCTAAAAGATGAAGTTGAGCACATTGTCGATTGCAATGACGCCCAGCTGCTGGGGATGACACCCTTTGCAAATTAAAGAGAGAAGAAAGGAAGTCCTGCCATGGGACAAATAAAAACACGTCTGGCGGCGTTGCTCCTGGCACTGATCATGCTTCTGTCCGGGTGCGGCGAATCCACAGGCGACAGCCCCGCCAATTCCCCGTCCCCAGCCGAGTCCGGCACGCCTTCGAAAATCGGCAAGGCGCCGTCCCTGGCCGGGCTCTCTGGAAGCAGCACCGTGCCCCAGGACGAGCTCTCCGCAGAGGAGGAGCGTCTGTTTGCGCGGATGGGGCTTGAGGAGGACGAGACCAGAGAACTCACAGGCGAACATATGAATGAGATCAAAGAGAGCGTCGCCAGTATGCGGGCGGCCTATGTGGCCGGTCCAGGCGGGAAGGACCCTCTGGTAGAGGAGCGGGACTGGATCGTATATACCAGCAGGATCAGTGAAGAGAATCTGTCGAACCAGGAGGCCGTGCTTTATAGACGTCTGGACAATCTGTGTCTGAGCTATCTTGAAAGTTCTGCTCTGAGCGGCGTGAAATGTCAATTCAGTAACGGCAACGTATGGGATGTAACCGATACTGTTTCATTCGGAGACCTGGGTTTGTCGTCAGAGCAGGCAAAACGTGTTGCCTATTGGTTCAAATGGAACCATCCCCAGTACTATTTTATCGGAAATGGTAATGCTACATAATCGAATAGCGAGATATGCCTCCGAATGTACCATCTTATGGTAATGGAGAAAAGCGGGCAAAAATCACCAACCAGCTTTTCGACAAGCTGGATGATTGGATTGCGGATGTAAACAGCAGGGCTTCCACGACCTATGAGAAAGAACTGATCGCGAATAACCTGCTGTGTGAGCAAAACATCTATGAAAGGCAGTATGAAAATCCGCCCAGGGGAGGCTTGCCGTATGACCAGTCGCTTTACTCCGTCGTGCTCTTGGGAAAGACAGTCTGTGCGGGTTACGCGTTGGGCTTCTGCGCGATGATGAACGCCATGAATATCGACACAACCGTCGCCCTCAGCAGAACTCATGCCTGGAATGTGGTTCGCGTTGACGATGGAAATCATTACGCCGTTGACGTCTGCTGGAATGACACGGACAGCACCCCTGCCTATGTGAATGACTATCTGAACATCGGTGAAGGGATCATGTCCGAAACAAACAGCAGAAGAGAGTCGCATACATACGAAAAGCCTTATGACGCATGGATTCCCGCAATCGCCAAGGAGAACTACAACCCTGAGGAAGATGATTTCCGGCAGACCTCTGACAGACTGCGGAACCTTCGTATACAGGAGAGCAGTTCCACCAGCGTCACATTGGCCTGGGACGAGGCGGCAGGTCCCCATATGAATCACTCTCATCGGTTTGAGGCGGCTGTGTTCACGGATACCAGCCGGTCAGAAATTCTGTATTCTAAGAAAGCATCTGAAACTTCCTTTACCTTTGAGCCGCTCAATCCCAACACCAGCTATGAGTTCGGCATCCGTCTCTACTGCAATAGGGATGACTACACCACCGGGTGGACCTGCCTGACTGTGACAACTGCCGACGGGGAGCCTAAGAAGCTCACTGCCTTACCCGGTAATATTGAAACAGTATATCAAAATACGACTCAAGCCCAATCATCATGGAGTTCAGGTATCCGCAGCACCACAACTTCCGAGGTGTGCCAGTACACCGATTCCACCTGTACCCAAATGAAGGCGGGGTATCCCCAAACTCCCAGCAGCGACCGCGGTCACAACTGGACGGGCCTGGAAGAGGGAAAAACGTATTACTTCGGCATTCGTTTGTCCAGGAAGATTGGAGTCGAGAGGATCTACTCCGACTGGGTGAACTTCTCCTACACCCACGAGAGCGCTTCTTCCGAAGAAGAGGTTCCCTCCGAAGGCGAAGCACTCGCCGCACCCACAAATATTCGTCCGATGAGTCTCTACACTACCAAAACTTATGCAATGATTGCTTGGGACAAGGTCAGCGGAGCAACAGGATATGAGGTCAATATCTATGAGGACGCAGAGCATTCGGGGGAGCCGCAAATTGTACAGCTCCCTACAGGGAATACCTTTTCTCTGCACAGCCTGGAGGTAGGAACCACCTATTATTTATCCATTCGGGCTGTAAAGGATGACGCTGGTCAGACGGTCTATTCTGAATGGGTGGATTACTCCTACAGGCATATAGGTCATTCCTGATGTAGGCAGAAGCTGTCATATCCAAAAAATAAAGGAGTAAGAAGATGGCAAAGTATGTTTAAACTGCGGCAGTCCCCTGGAGGACGGCGCAAAATTCTGCAGCAAATGCGGCAGCGCGTACAACGCCGAACCCGTCTGCGCAAAGTGCGGCTGCAAGCTGATGCCCGGCACCCGCTTCTGCCCGAACTGCGGTGCGGACCAAAGCGCCATGCCGGTCGGGTCTGGCGGCGATTACATCAAGAAAGGTCTCGACACGTTCACCGCCACCATCAATACCATGGCCGGGGAGAGCGGAAAAGCCGAGATTCGTCTGAAAGAGCTGTACTCAGACGTTTTCAAGAGTCATACCCAGGAGGAGAGAGACGTGCTTTTTGCGTGCGGCACCAGCAAAACCACGCCGAGAGAATCTGAAATGATCGCCGAATGGCCGCGTCCCTGGCTATATTCCCGGATTTTTCTGATGTTTATGATCGTGTTTGTCGGACTGTATGTCATGGTGATGAACTTTAATAATCTCAACGCTGTGCCAGGCTCCATGTTTGTGGGCGCGCTGCTTGTGCCGCTCACGGTTATGATATTCTTTTGGGAGATGAATGTTCCTCGAAACATCAGTATTTTGGATGTGATTTCCATATTCTTTGTGGGGGGAGTCTTTTCTCTGATCGTCACGCTGTTTTTGATTGATTTTTTCCCTTCCGCAGGGGCTGGGCCTTTGTGGGGGTCCACAATTGTTGGCTTGGTTGAGGAGTTGGGAAAAGTCCTTGTGGTGGCCTACTATGTCAAGAGAAAAAACACCAAATACAAACTGAACGGCCTGCTGTTGGGGGCCTGTGTAGGCGCGGGCTTTGCTGTTTTTGAGACAGCGGGTTATGCTTTTCGGGCCTTTATAAGAACCGGCGACCTGACTTATATGATACATCTTTTATTCCGGCGCGGCGTATTTGCTATTGGCGGTCATGTCGTATGGGCGGCCATTTCCGGATTTGGACTGATTGTTGCAAAGGGAGATCAGCCGCTGCAAACCAATCATCTCTTCTCCGCAAAATTCCTGAAATTTTTCATACTGGTGGCTGCACTGCACGCCGTATGGGATTGGAGTATACCATTTATTACAACCCAAAGGCAACAAAACCTGAAATGTGCGGTACTGATCCTGATCGCCCTTGGCATAGTGCTGGTGCTGCTGAGCGCCGGCCTGCGGCAGGTATCCGCAATCGCTCAAAAGGCACAGGCAGAGGAACGGGCGGCAGGCAGCAGACTGTAAAACGAACAGAAGGAAATTGCACCGTGAGGCGAGTAAAAAGGGTCTGATTTGACACGCCTGCTGGCGTTGCTTCTGGCGCTTGCAATGTTCTTGGCGGGATGCAGCGGTTCAGTGAAGAACGGCTCTGCTGAAGAAAACCCAGCTGATTCTGGTGTGTCCTCGGACGGGTCCTCCGGTGGAGGCTCTGCTGTTCAGGACAATCCGGATGATTCGGACGAGGCGGCTTGCCTGGAGACCGGCTGCTCCAGGGCCAAGCGGGAGGGGCCGTCCCTCCGGGAGAAGGAGAAACAGATCAAGCGGGATTTTAAGGACGGCATCGACCCTCGCGGCGGCGGGATGATGGTCATGGAGCTGGTGAAAAAAACCTGTGTCGGCGGCCTCCGGCGAAGGCCAGCACGGTCCGCGTCCGCGAGTTCGTCCTCCAGGTCCTGAAGCGCAGCGGATTCGGCGCCAAGCGGCTGGACCGCATCAGGCAGTCCGACGCCAAGGAGTTCCTGGCCCAGCTTCAGGACCGCGGCAGGCCGGACGGCAGCGGATATAACCACGGCTTGGTTCATTCCTTCGCCCGGCCTTCAAAATGGCCGTCAATGACGCTTTGATCTGAAAGAATCCCTTTGACTTCAAGACAACGGACGCCATGGCAAACGATAGCAGCACCATGGAGGCGCTGACCCCGTCGCAGAAGCGGGCGTATCTCGCCTTCGTGAAGTATGCAAAAGGCCTAAAATCAGGTGCAGTTAACAAGATGATAACACCGCATTCAATCTAAAGAGGTACCAGCCGCCATTTGGGCGTTGGCCTCCAGCTTTCGGGACAAACCCGTTCCTCATGACCTGGTCGCTATCGGCAAGGTGGGACTGACCGGCAAACTGCGGGCGGCCAGCGCACTGGGACAGAGGCTGGCAGAGGCAAAGCGTTTAGGCTTTACAAAGTGTATGATTCCAAGGCGAAGCCTGGAAAAACTGACCATTCCTGATGGGCTAGAGCTGATCCGGGTTACCAACATCCGGGAAGCTATGGCTGCTCTGTTGTAAGCCGCGCACTGGAACAAAGTTGACACAGCCAACCTGCCCGGGCTCGCTGGAAGAGGCGGCCCGGGACAGGGAGCAGTACCCGTCTTTTTGGTAGACACAGGGATCGGTACAGATAATGAGGCGCTCATGACGCTTACTCCTCTCAATGCGAAGGCAGTCCTCTCCAAAGGGGATAAAATTAACCTCACCGGAAAATATCGGTGCGGTTTTCTCAAAATCTGCCGATTTCCCGCACCACTACACCGGCCAGCAACAGGTCGGCGGCGGCGGGGACGAAGGGAAATGATGGTCGCTTGCGTATCGCTGGAAGATCATTTTCTGGTTTCCCTTCTTCACCGAGCGCATCTCCGGGTCCCGTTTTTTATCCGCGCTTTTTGTGGAACCGGTCGCACTGATCAGTGTGGCGTCCACAAGGGTGCCGCCGCACATCATCCGGCCCGCACCTTCCAGACCGCGGCTGACGGCGTCAAAAAACAGCCTGCCAATGCCTTTGTCCTCCAGCAGGTGCCGGAAGCGCAGCAGGGTTGTGGCATCCGGGATATCCTGCCCGAAAAAGTTGATCCCCTTAAATTTGCGCATGGCACAGCTGTCATAAATGGCGTCCTCTGCACCTTCATCGGATAAGCTGAACCAGCATTGCAGCAGATACATCCGCAGCACGGTTTCAATCTCGATGGGGGGGACGGCGGCGCTTCCCGCTGGGATAGCGCGGCACAACCAGAGACCCCCCATTCCTCCCATGGAATGATCTCGCCCATGAGCTCCGGAAATTCTTCCCGTTTTGGTTTCTTTTTCCGGCAGCTGTATTCCATGTCGCCGAAACTTTCCTGTTTCATACCCCGCGGCCCCTTTTTTCCTTGTTTTATCACCTCTCTTCGTCCGGCAATTAAATCAGTGATTCCCTGAAAAGATTTTATAAAATTAAGGACTTGACTTTTCGGCCCCATATCTGCTATATTTTAATCGCAACGTGTAGCGTCACCGCGTAAATCCGGTTGATCGCTGCACGTTGTTTTTATTTGTCCCAAAAATCAATACCAGAAAGCGCGCGGCCAGAAGGCATAAGTCCAGCTCTTCTTGCCGGGCGCTTTCTCATGTTCAGAGGAGGAAACAATCTGTGGAACAAAAAGCGAATACCTTTCTTGAAACAGAACGGCTCGGAAAGCTGATGGCAAAGTACGCCGTCCCCTGTGTCATCTCTCTGCTGGTGGCGGCACTTTACAACATCGTGGATCAGATTTTTATCGCCAACGCGGACTATCTCGGCTCCTACGGCAACGCCGCCAATACAGTGGTGTTTCCTTTGACGGTGGTGGCGCTGTCCATCGCGGTGATGATCGGTGACGGCTGCTGTGCCTTTGTCAGCATCAGCCTGGGCCGGAATGACAAAGAGGCCGCGCATAAGAGCATCGGCAGCGCGGTCCTGCTGTGCATTGTCTCCGGTCTGATTTTAACGGCGATTTATCTTGTTCTTCAAGAACCGATCCTGACTTTGTTCGGCGGACAGGTCAACGAAGAAACCTTCTGCCACGCAAAGGAATATTTTTTCTGGATCACCCTGGGTGTCCCGTTTTATATGTTCGGTCAGGCACTCAATCCCATTATCCGCTCCGATGGAAGCCCCAAGTTCGCCATGGCCTCTACCCTGGCGGGAGCAGCCGCCAATATCATTCTGGACCCCATCTTCATCTTTGTTTTTCGCTGGGGAATGATAGGCGCGGCGGCGGCTACGGTGCTGGGGCAAATCATCACGGCTGTTCTGGCGGTCCGGTATCTGTGCCACATGAAAGCCGTTCGGCTGGAACGGAGCAGCTTCCGTTTCCACGGCTCTCTGGCAAAGAAATATTTCCCCCTGGGAATTTGCAGTTTCCTGTCTCAAATCTCCCTGGTCATGGCAATGGCGGCAATTCAGAACATGACCCTGAGATACAGCGCCGTTGACCCTGTCTTTGGACAAACACAGTATACGCAGATTCCCATGGCGGTGCTGGGCATTGTGATGAAATTCTTCCAAATCGTCATTTCAATCTCCGTAGGACTGGCAGCTGGGTGCATCCCTGTAGTGGGGTATAACATCGGGGCCGGACGGAAGGACAGAGCTAAGTCCCTGTTCACCCGCCTGCTGGCAGCGGAGGCCATTGTCGGGGCTGTGGCGCTGCTGATCGCAGAGCTGTTCCCCCGGCAGCTGATCGGGATTTTCGGTGCGGCCAACGAGAGCGTGTATTATACGGAATACGCTGTCAAATGCTTCCGTGTCTATCTCTGTATGATGGTCCTGGCTACGGTGAACAAAGGCACGTTCATCTACCTGCAATCTTTGGGCCGGGCCTTCGCTTCCACCGCCATTTCCATGGTACGGGAGGTGCTGTTTGGCGTAGGATTTGCCCTTCTGCTTCCCCGGTGGTTCGGACTGGACGGAGTTCTGTACTCCATGCCGGTTTCTGACCTGCTGACGTTCGTGATTTGTGTGATTGTCATTCAATATACCTGCAAGACTTTAGACAGTGGAGAAAAAAGGAGGCCCGAACATGAATAACCGAATCATTACCATCAGCCGTGAGTCTGGCAGCGGCGGCAGGACTATCGGCAGAAGGACAGCCGCAGAGCTGGGACTTCCCTGCTATGATGCAGAGCTGATCGAAAAACTGGAAGAAGCAACCGGATTGTCCAGAGATTATATTGCCGAGCGGGGCGAATACGCCGCCCACGGCAGCTGGCTGTCCAGTGCTTTCTCGGACCGGGATCTCAACGGGCATTCCGTTCAAGATGATTTGTGGTGTGTTCAGCGGCAGGTTATTCTGGAACTGGCAGGGAACGGGCCATGTGTAATAATGGGCCGCTGTGCTGATTATATCTTGCAGGAAACAGCGGACTGTTTGAATGTCTTTATTTACTCGGATATGGAAAAGAGGGCCCGACGGATTGTGGAACAGTACGGAGTGCGGGACGATTCACCAGAAAAGCACCTCCAGGACAGGGACAAACGCCGCGCCGCCTATTATCAATTTTACACGGGCATGAAATGGGGCGTTATCCAGAATTATCATATTGCGCTCAACAGCGGAGTGCTGGGGATTGACGCCTGCGTAGAGATGATTGCCAGATTATATGACCGAAAATTTTGTGAAAGTTGACCTTTGATTTTTTCGGTTTTCTTTGCTAAACTGAATCCGTCAATTCAATACGGACATTCAACGACACACGCAGTGCATTGCACGTAAGCCTGATCACGGTACGGTAATGCTCGGCGTGTGTCTTTTTGCGTCTGAAGGCACACGGTGATGCGTGTGCCTTTCTTTGTCCGCATACCATTGAAGGAGGAACTATTATGGAATCATCTGCTTACCTTGGGACGGAAAAAACCAGCAGGCTTCTGCTAAAATTTGCTGTCCCCTGCATCTTCTCACTGATCATTTCCTGCCTGTACAACATCGTTGACCAGATTTTTGTGGGTAATGGTGTGGGCTACCTGGGCAATGCCGCTACCGGGGTCATCTTTCCCATCACGGTAATCGGCTGGGGCGTGTCCCTGTTCTTCGGAGACGGCGCGGCGGCGTCACTCAGCGTATCCCTGGGCAAAAAGGAAACGGAGAATATTCACCGAAGCGTAGGCAACAGCATCCTTTTCTCATTTCTTGGCGGACTGGTCATTATCCTGATCAGTTACTGCTGGGGAGACGGGCTGCTGCGGCTCATCGGCGCCACGGACGCCAATCTTTCCCTGGCTCATGACTACGGCTTTATCATCTATGCCATGATGCCGCTGGCTTTGGTGCAAAACACCCTGGCCTCCATTATCCGGGCAGATGGAAGTCCCAAGTATGCCATGGGCGCCATGCTGGTGGGTGCGGTGCTGAACATCATTGGCGACCCGGTGGCCATCTTCGTTCTGGATATGGGCATTAAAGGGGCGGCTTACGCCACCATTCTGGGCCAGTTTGTCAGCTTCCTGATCTGTGCGGCCTATCTGATCCGGAGTAAGTCCTTCCGCATTTCCCCCGCCAGCTTCCGGCCCGACCCGGTCCTGTTGAAACAGGTCATGGCCCTTGGCGCATCCAGCTTTTTGACGCAGCTATCCATCGTGGTAATCACGGTTATCAATAACATTCTGCTGGTGAAATACGGCGCGGTTTCAGCCTATGGAGCGGACATCCCGCTGGCGGCATTTGTGGTCATCATGAAACTGTTCCAGATCGTGCTGAACATCGCCATCGGCATCGCGGCGGGAGCACAGCCTATTGTGGGTTATAACTATGGCGCGAAGAAGTTCAAGCGGGTGCGGGAGCTGCTGGGACTGATCGTCAAATGGACGGCCATCGTCTGCCTGATCTGCACGGTTTTGTTTGAGGTGTTCCCGCTGTTCTTTATCCGGATGTTCGGTGCGGACGGGGAACTCTATACACAATTTGCGGTACAATGCCTGCGTATTTATCTGTCCCTCATCCTGTTCACCTGTGTCCAGAAGGTGTGTGCCATTTTCCTGCAATCCATTGGCCACGCTAAAGCTGCCGCACCGCTGTCCATTCTGTGGGACGTATTGCTGATTGTGTTTTCCATTGCGGCTCCCATGGTCTGGGGCGTCACCGGCATCTTCTGGGCCGCTCCGATTGCGGATGTTCTGGCTGTCGCGGTCACGGCGGTGGTGATGCTCCGTCTCTGGAACCGGCTGAAGGCTGAGGACGGCCAGCCCGCAGAGGGAAAATCCGTTTTGCAGCAGTCCCGTCCCGGCATCATCATCACCATTGCCCGCGAACACGGCACAGCGGGAAAGCAGATCGGTCAGCTGGTGGCGCAGAAGCTGGACGTCCCCTGCTATTACAAGGAGATGACCGCTTTGGCCGCGCAGGAGAGCGGGCTGGCAAAGGAGTTTATCTCCGGTATCAACTCCGACGAAAACGCCATCATGCGGGAATTGTATCTCAGCACCAGCGCCGTTCAGCAGGCGGTGATCGCGCAAGATAAAGCCATCAATATGATTGCGGACATGGGAACCTGCGTGATCGTAGGCCGTGCAGCGGACTATGTGCTGCGAAACCGAAAGAATGTGGTGCGTATCTTTATCCATGCTCCAAAGGAATACCGTGTGAAAAAGGTCATGGAGATGTACGGCGATACGGAGCAGGAGAGCAGAAAGAGCATCGCCCGCTCTGACAGCGCCAGAGGGACCTACTACAAGAGCATTTCCGGTCATGTATGGGGCGACCCCCACCAATACGAATTAAGTGTGGACAGTTCTATTGGACCGGAAAAAACGGCGGAGTTGATCTGCGGTTATGTCAGCCACATCACATATAAGCATAATGAAACGGCAGGGGCTTACCGGCTCCCTGCCGTTTCATTTGTGCTGTATAATTTCAGGCGGTGGCTCTGCTCTGTATGTCCGCATAGAGGCGCTCCCGGATCAAATCCGGTGTGGTATCCAATGCAACCGCAAATTCTTCGCAGATCAGTTTTTCCGCCAGCTTCAGGTATTTGCTGTCCACCTGACCCAGCCGTTTCTTCTGCCGGGCAGTTTCCCTCTGCCTGATGTGGATTTCCTGGATTAAAAGCAGGCAGTCCTCAACCTTATGAGAGGCGAGCATATCGCGGTAATGGACAGTTAAGTCCATCGCTTTGCCGGGGCGGAAAACATGGGGTTCCAGCCGGGCAAACAGTTCCAGATAATTGGCCGCTTCGCCGCTGCTGATCAGAGGCCGCATGGATGTAACCATATCCACCGGAGTATAGATAATTTCGTTGCTGTTGGAAAAAACGGCGCGCAGCTTGTAATAATTGCCGGCGGTCCCTCGCACTGGCGGGGGTCCCTCGCTTTCGATTTTGTAAACGCCTCTTTTGTCATAGAGCACCAGTGTTCCAATTCTATACATGGCGGTTAGTCCAGATAGTTCCCGACAGGCTGGGCATTGTTCTGCTTTTTGATTTTGACAATAAGGGACCCGTCGGGCTGTTCGGCCTCTTCAATGATCTTGTACTGCGTTTTGTGGCGGTCCATCTGTGCCTTGTAGGATTCATATTCCTGCCGAACCTGCCGCTTTGCCAATTCCGCAGAAATTCCGTCTTTCAGCTGGAAGTGAATGGTCTGCTCCAGGCAAGCCGCTTTGATGCGTTTCATAATAAAAGGTCCTCCATTTCCTTATATAAAAATATTTTACCAGGAAATTGTGCACTTTTCAAAGGACTTAATCCACAAAATTATGCACCTGGCACATAGGGCGATTTGCACAAAGGGAAGGCAGCGGCAAACCTGCAAATACATGTCAAGCCCCAAAACGAAAAAATCTTGAAGAAATTTGGCAGCTGAAAAAGGGCATAACAAAACAAGCCGGTCAGCAATGATTTTTTGCGAACCGGTTGAAAGAGGTCACTTTTTTCAGTTAAGAGGCGGTGCTTGTCTCAGCGCCCGGCGCCGCCAGATGCGCTTTCACCCTGGCATAATAGATGCGCAAAAACCTGGCCGCGCTGGCTACGGTGTAGACGTAAAAATGCTTGCCCTCGGTCCGCTTTTTGTCCATGAAGTGGAAAATAGGATTGTACGGCTCGGAGTGCTGGAGGATCGTGCCGGCGACCATGAACAGGGTTTTCGCAGATGAGGAGAGCCTCGTTTGGAGATGCGGCGGGACTTGGAATCGAAGGCGCCGGGCTGAAAGGGCGGCGCATCCATGCCGGCGAAGACCGCCAAAGCGCCCTTGTGGGTGAACCGCCGCACATTGCCGGTCTCCGCCATTGAACTGCGGTCCGGTGACCTCGCCCGCGCCCTGCATGGCCATGACCACATCCAATTCCGGCAGCAGAGAGGCAGCCGGAGCATCTCTCCACGCAGGATGTGCAGCGCGTCATAGACGGCGTTCAGGCTGTCCGCGGCCTGAACGATGAGCAGCTTGGTGCTGTCGTTTTCAGGAAATGCAGCCACAGCGTTCCGGACGGCGGCGTGGAGCTTTTTGGCGTCAGACTATAGCAATCCAAGAAATCAGCAAGGAATACCGGCGGCAGAAAACCAGCCGGCGCAGTCCGATGGACGGATTCGCGGGAAAGCCTCAGCAATACCATACGGAAGCAGGAATAATAATCTGATTTTCAGCTTGCGAAGAATCGCCTTGATTTTTTACCACATATTTTCGATTGGATTCAAAGCAGGGCTGTACGCCGGCAGGTACCATAATTTCATGCCAGCTCCCTGTAAAAGCGACTGGACCTCTTTGGCATGATGCGTACGCATATTATCCATGACAGCAGTATCCATCCATTTCGTGCAGCGTGGGAATGAGCGTGTTCCTGAGATCATCCAGAAATTTTTCGCGAGTCGTTCCGCCGCTGTAAACCGTACAGGCCGTCTCACCGTTGCGTCTTACGGAGGAAAGAATCGTGGTATTGGCAGGCGTATTCAAAGGAGTCTTGTCTACAGACCGCTCCCCGCCAATGGCCCTCCCGTAGCGGTGGCCCAGGTCCGTGTTTACGCCGCTTTCATCCAGGAATACCAGTTTGTCCGCTTCGCATTGCGCAATCATTTCACTCCAGGCTTCTCCCGCCGCCACAACATCGAACACGCCCCCGCTCTGCCGCGTAGAAGGACTTCTTCCTGTAAACATAACCCAGTCTAATCATGGTCTTTCACACCGTTTCATTACTGACAGACAGTCCCTGTTTTTCGATGATTTCGTCAACCGTGATATTCGGCCGGGCCATAATCAGTCGATCAATTTCCCGCAAATCTTCTTCCGTCAGTGCCGGTTTCCTTCCTCGCTGACTGGTTTGAAGATCTGCACTGCCGGTTTTCTTCATTTGCATGCTTAAACGGTACGCTGTGTTTCTACTCATCCGGAAATACTTTGCCGCTGTCTGTGCATCGCGGGTCTGTTCATATGCCTCTGCCAGTAGTTTCCGCGCCTCGTTGTGTAACATTGCCATCACCTTCTGATAACCTTCTGCACCTTAAGTCAATATGCTGCTGTTTTGTTGGATTGCTATAAGCTCTACATGTCCACCGCCATCGCCCCCATTCCTCTCTCCAGCTTCGCGGGACAGCCCTCCGGCAGCATCGGCATCGCCTTTCTGAAAAGCTATGCCGCTATCTGCATGGAGGGCTGTGTCATCGTTCTGGCCTGTGTGATTTTTTCCGCCTTCGCCTCCGCGCCTCCGACCCTGTCGGACCCCAGCCTCGCGGCGGCGACCATCGTCTGGAACTATGTGGGCGAAATTTTGTTCAACATGCTGGTGCTGGTAGGAGCCATCAAAATGAGCGACCGGCTGATCCGGGAGCTGATGGATCTTGGCTAAACCGGCCCGCTCCCGGTTTTGCGGTATTCCGCTATGAAATCCGCCAGCGTCACCGACTGGAGGCTCCTCCTCATATCCTCCCGGACCGTCTCATAGCGCTTTTGCAAAACGACCCGGATGTTCCGCCCAATGGGACACAGTGCCGAAGGCATGGAGTGGACCCCGATCAGGTCCCGCAGGCCGTCCCCCTCTACCGCTGTGTAAACACGGTACAAGGTGATCTCTTCGGGCGGAAGAACCAGCACCGCGCCTCCGCTTCCCGCGGTAACCTGGATAATCCCCGCCTTTTTCATGGCGCTCATAATACTGCGGATCATGACTGGATTACAGCCCGTGGACAGCGCCAGCAAGCCGCTGGTAACCTTCTGCGTTCCGCCGTACTCGTGCAGAAACAGCAGACAGTGGACGGCAATGGAGCATTTCGCACTGATACGCACAGCCCTCACCCCTTTCCGTTTTACCATACCACAGGAAAACCTGGTTGTAAATATTGACATGACAGCGTTCTGGGATTATACTGTTTGTGATGTAATTCTAAAAATTACACAAGGAGGAATGCTGTATGAAATTTGCGCAATTGCTGTTCAGTCCCACTGGAGGGACACAGAAGGTGGCCGAGGCTATTACCGGAGCCTGGGAAGGCGCGGTGGAAACGCTGGACCTGACGGACCCCGCAGTCCCTTCCACCGCCTTTCAACCGGAGGATCTGGTGCTGATCGCCGTCCCGTCCTACGGCGGGCGCGTCCCTTCTCTGGCGGCTGAGCGGCTGGAGCGGATACAGGGCGGCGGGGCCTCCTGCGTTCTGGTCTGCGTTTACGGAAACCGGGCCTATGAGGATACCCTGGTGGAGATGCGGGACTGCGCGGAAAGCCGGGGCTTCCAGGTTATAGCGGCCATTGCGGCTATTGCGGAGCATTCCATCCTGCATCAGTACGCCGCCGGACGGCCCGACCGGCAGGACACGGAGGAGCTGAAAAAGTTCTCCCTCGCGGTCCTGGAGAAATACCGCCAGGGCAAACGGGAGCTTGCCGCCGCCCTTCCGGGGAATCGACCTTATAAAAAGGCAGGAGGGAGCGGGCTTGTGCCGAAGGCCGGAAGCAGCTGCGTCGGCTGCGGTCTCTGTGCAAAGCAATGCCCGGCCCAGGCGATTTCACCGGATGACCTTCGGAAAACAGACGGCGGAAAATGCATCTCCTGTATGCGCTGCGTTGTCCAGTGTCCCCAGGGGGCCAGGAAGCTCAACGGAGCAATGGTGGCTACGGCGGGCCTGGCGCTGAAAAAAGCGTGTTCCGTCCGTAAGGAATGTGAGTTCTTTCTTTGATAACGCTTCACAGCGGACAGACCGAACCGGCCTGTCCGCTATTTTTTCAAAAGCCGCCTGTGTCGGCGATGCTTTCGACCGCCAGCCTGGCCTGACGGACCTGCCGGGCAAGTTGGCTGGCGGCGCTCCATTCGGACCGCAGAGCCTCCAGCCGTTCCCAGAGGCTCCGGGCCAGGGTGATTATCCAGGAGAGGGCCGCGATACCCACCATGGCAAACAGGATGCCGTCCGCCAGGGCGGCGTGAGCCCGATACCAGCCGTGGAACACGGTGAGCATCAGGAGGCTGTAGAGAAGCGGGAGGCCCAGCCGGAGTTTCAGCGCCAGCTGAAGCGGCAGCAGAGCAAAGCCAATTCCCAATATCATACGCTCTATCGCAAGCCCTCCTTTATGGGGTCCCGCCGCAACCCAGCGCAGCGGTTGCGGTGGGGAGAGGACGGGCAAAGACATGGAACGGATTTCGCCCTGACGAGCGGTATCTTGCCATCGGCGGACGGACCTTGCAAGGGTCTGTCCGCCGATTCTTTTTTAGAGATTCAGATAGAAGAGGTGATGCCCCATCGAAGTCCGCATCAGCAAAGAAGTCCAGGACTGTCAGGAAAGCCTGTTTTTCGGGCTGTCCCTGCGGCAGCTTCTGTTCAATCCCTCCCGCTTTTGCGTGTAACGCTATGGCTCTTTTCAATGCTGATATACAATCCGATACATATATTAATTACAAAATACCGTCTATACATCGGGACAGCAGACGCCCGGCAAATTCCGGCATATCATAGATCCCCTCATGGGCGCTCCAGTCAAAAATGATCCCCTTGACAATTACACACAGATCCTTGGACACCTGCTGGGGAGTGCGGCCGGGAGTCAAGGAAAATCCGCCCGCCACAGCATCCTCAATACAGCGGTTTGTAATTTCAATCAGCTTATTGTGGAAAAGATGGGTATTCATCCGCTGATTTTTACTACTGAAGAAATTCCTGCAAAAATCTACACCGAGTTCCGCGGTAAACCTGCAGATCCAGATGTAAAACTGAACTAACTGCTCTTGGATGGGCAGCCCGGCTAACTGCTGGTTAACCACCTCGTCAAAGTCTCCCTGCGCTTTATCATAGTAGAAGGCCAGGATATCCTCTTTGGACTCAAAATGCTTGTAGAACATTCCGGTAGAAATACCCGCCTCGCCGCAGATCATGCGAACTGTAATGTTGTCGTAACCAATCTGCCGCATCAACTCAAGGGCTACATCGAAAATGTGTTCTTTGAGCTTCTGGTTCTTCATGTCCTTTGTTTCAAAATGGCTGTAGTCCATAGCGACCCCTCTTTGTTCAGATTTTCTGTAACAGCCATAGTATAAACGAATACGGTCGGAACTGCAAGCGCTTCTAAAAATTTGAAAAACGAATTGACAAAAGAGAATCTTCTATGCTATCATGAACTCGTTTAGAACATGTTCCGAACGAGTTTTCTAACATGAGGAGGAACGGTCATGGGAAAAAGCTATCCTGAGTTATTCAAGCCCTTTCAGATTGGCAAGGTGGAGATCAAAAACAAGGTTGTCATGTCCCCGATGCTGTCTATCGGATGGTTTGAAGAAAATTCCATCATCTCTGATCGAATGATCGACTACTATGTGGAGCGGGCCAAGGGCGGCGTCGGCGCGGTATTTACCTGCGGCAATGTACCGGACGCCCATCTGGAACGCTGCGCCTTCACCATCTCCCCCTTCCAGGATCCGGAGCGCTTTGTCCATCAGGTCCGGAAACTGACGGAGGCCCTGCATCAGTACGGCACGAAGCTGTTCGTCCAGATTTGGTTCGGGCTGGGCCGGGTGGCCTTTTCCGAGTTCATGGCCGACCAGCCCGTGGCTGTCAGCGAGGGACCCAACCGCTGGAAGCCGGAGGTCACCTGCCGGGAAATGACGGCGGAGGAGATTCACCAGCTGATCGACTCCGTGGTGGACGGCGCGAAGCTGATTTATGAGGCAGGCGCGGACGGCATTGATATCAACGGCGCCTATGGAGGCTATATGGGGGATCAATTTACCACCAGAGCCTTTAACCGGCGTACGGATGAGTTTGGCGGGGACATGGACCGTCAGCTGAAGGTGCTGACGGATATTGTTCAGCGCATCAAGAAGGAAACGGCGGCAGACTATCCTGTCACCTGCCGTCTGGGCACCAAGCATTACATGCGTGCCGAGCGTCAGGCCGCCGTCCCCGGCGAGGTGTACACAGAGTTTGGCCGGGATGTGGAGGAATCCATCGCAATGGCAAAGAAGCTGGAGGCCGCGGGCTACGATGCCTTTCTGATGGGCAACGGTGCTTACGACTCCTTCCACTGGCTCTATCCGCCCATGTATCACAAGGAGGGGTTGTGGCTGGATGACTTTGCGCCGCTGACGAAGGAGGTTCATATTCCGGTCATCGGTCCCGGCAAAATCCTCCAGCCCGAGATGGCCAACGACGCCATTGCCGAGGGGAAGGTCACGGCTGTAGCCATTGGCCGTGCGCTGCTGGCGGACCCCGCCTGGGTCAATAAGGCGGCGGAGGGGAAACCCGAGGATATCCGGCCCTGCATTGGCTGCAATGCGGGATGTATTGGCCGTATCTTTGCCGGGCAGACCATGCTCTGCGCGGTCAACGCGGACCTGTTCCACGAGGCGGAACAGGCTCTGATCCCCGCGGAGAAGCCCAGAAAGGTGGCTGTCATCGGCGGCGGCGTGGCCGGCATGGAAGCCGCACGAATCGCCGCCAAGCGGGGCCACGACGTGACCATCTACGAGAAGGGCAGCCAGCTGGGCGGCACGACTCTGGCGGCGAATGTCCCCGATTATAAGGACGCCTCCCGGCGGCTTTTGAAGTGGTTTGAGAAGGAAATACAGGAATCCGGCGTCAAGGTAGAGCTGAACCGTGCCCTGGGCGCAGAGGACATTCAGGCACTGGACGCCGACGCGGTGGTGGTTTCCACCGGCGCCTCCACAAAAATCCTGAACATCCCTGGTATTCATAGCTCCAATGTTACCACTGCCGTGGACATGCTGCTGGGCAAGGCGGAGATCGGTAAGAAGGTCGTTGTTGTCGGCGGCGGACAAGTGGGCTGCGAGGTGGCTTACGAACTGCTGAGAGCAGGAAAGGATGTTTCCGTTGTGGAATATCTGGACGGTCTGATGGCTGGCGGCACGGAGCCTGTATCCGCTGCCGTTGTCCTGATGCTGGAGGACCTGCTGAACTACTACAAAGCGGATCTCCACTTCTCCAGTAAGGTGACCGAAATCAAGGAGGACAGCGTTGTCATTGAGAAGGAAGGCGTTTCCTCCCAAATTCAGGCGGACACTGTGGTATTAGCCGCAGGTTTTGTAGAAAACAATGAACTCTGCACTGTTCTCAAAGACTGCGGAAAGGGACTTTATCTGATTGGCGATGCCAAGAAAAGCCCCGGTAATATCATGCACGCAGTCGCCGATGGCAACAAGGTGGGCCGGGAAATCTAAGGAAGCGCTGATTAAAGCAGTCAAAAATCAGGGAAACAGTCAAAAGGTGATGGTAAACGTCCAATAACGGGCCATATTCGGGGATGAATTCCTCGCTTTTCCAATCCCAGCCCGGTCGAAGGGCACAAAAACCCCGGGCAGGGCATGGGGAGCCGCCCGGGCAAGCACATACAGATTCGCCCTGGCAAAAAGTACGTATAAGCGGTTCAGGTTCTTTCTCTGTCCCCTGTAAACGGCCTTTTGGAAACCGAAGATGTTCTTCACGATTCGGCAGGGGTGTTCCACCTTGCAGCGCACAAAGGGTACCGCCGCGCATCATCCGGCCCGCACCTTCCAGACCGCGGCTGACGGCGTCAAAAAACAGCCTGCCAATGCCTTTGTCCTCCAGCAGGTGCCGGAAGTGCAGCAGGGTTGTGGCATCCGGGATATCCTGCCCGAAAAAGTTGATCCCCTTAAATTTGCGCATGGCACAGCTGTCATAAATGGCGTCCTCTGCACCTTCATCGGATAAGCTGAACCAGCATTGCAGCAGATACATCCGTAGCACGGTTTCAATCTCGATGGGGGGACGGCGGCGCTTCCCGCTGGGATAGCGCGGCACAACCAGAGACCCCCATTCCTCCCATGGAATGATCCCGTCCATGAGCTCCGGAAATTCTTCCCGCTTTGTCTTCTTTTTCCGGCAGTTGTATTCCATGTCGCCGAAACTTTCCTGTTTCATACCCCGCGCCCCTTTTTCCTTATATTATCACCTCTTCTATCATTTCGGGGGATTAAATCAGCGCTTCCCTAGAAATTGGTCTACCTTGGCGTTATCCACTTCAACGGCATCCAGTTCAGCCTGATCCTGGGTAATAGCCGCCTCCAATGCTTCTTGTTCCTACTCGTACTCACTGGATAGCACCTCAAACCTCTTTTCTGAAATTTTCTCTCTGGCGTATTCCTCGTAAAGTTTCTTTATGAGGAATACGCCAGCTCTTTGGAGCGCTTGCGGTCTTTATTGAGTTTCCCCTTCAAATCCTATGCGGCCTGAGCCTGCCGGACTTTGGACTTTTTCAATAAACTCCGCTTCATTGGAGATGGCGTAGGCGCTGACCGTCCTGATGGCGTCCAGCAGCAGTGCCCGGATGTCTCTGGTACTGATGTAATGTCCAAAGCACTTCTGCTTGGTATGGCGAAATGTCAGGGCATAGGTAGAGCAATCGCAGTGATCGTAGGGATAGAGACCGCTCACCGGGTCTTTTCCGCGATTTTCCTTGCTTGCCTGCGCCCGACCACGATAATTATACATCTTTACGTCCCACAGTCGGCACAATAGAGCAGGCCAGTCAGCGGACTAGCGATGCCGGTGGTGTCCGTGCGCCATACCGTCTTACGCAACCGCTGAGTCAATTCCCGGGTTTTCGGGTCAACGATGGCCTCATGAATATTCTCAATAATCATCCATTCCTCTGGTGGACGCTTAATAGAGTGTTTGTCCTTATAGGACTCCTTGTACATCCGGAAATTGACTGTATGTCCCATGTATTCCGGTTTTGCAAGAATATACGAAATGCTTGTCCCATTCCAGTCATAGGGGCAGCAGGCATCAAAGCTGTTCCGCTGTGTCCCCTGCCCCCGCTTACCCATGTAGACGGAAGGGCAATCAATTTTATCATCCCGCAGTATCCCGGCAATCCGGCTGGGGCCGTAGCCCTCTGTGCTCAGACAGAAAATACGCCGGACAACAGCGGCGGCTTCCTCGTCAATCAGCAAGAAGCTGACCCAACTGGCCTTGTCCTCTTTCATCCCCTCAGCGGCGCCAGGAACTTCACGGTATCCGTCCTCATTTACCGCAAGCGCCACCGGAACGGCTGCATTCTCATACTCTCCGCCCCAGTTCCGCCGCAGATAGATCCCGTCCATATATACATACGGATAGCGTCCGCCTCGTAAAGGCCGGCTGCGCCAAGACTCAATGTAGACATACGCTTTTTGTTCAGCTCGCTGATGGTGGCCGGAGATACCTTGCTTTTCCCCACAGCGCCTCGGTGATATCCTCTACTCTGCGCACCGAGACGCCAGCCAGATACATTTCGATGAAAGCTTTCTCCACGCTGCTTTCACGCCGGCGATACCGCTCTATAATGGCCGTTTCCGTTTCAAAAGAGACTCCCTTCAGGCGGGGCACATAGAGCGTAACGTCTCTGGAGGTGGCGGGCGGTACCCCTGGCGAGCCTCATTTCGCTCATACCGGGCTGCCTGGGTCAGCTTCTCCGCTTCCTGCTTCAGCAGCTCATTCAGCGTTTCTTCCACGCTCCCGCGAACCAGCTCCTTAAGTTGACCCTTGATTACTTCTTCATTTTGCTGTACAATCTTCTCTGACATGGTTTGCTCTCTCCTCTCAGAATGGTGTCGCTGCTTCATTCTACCAGAGGGCTGCATACCTTGTCTTTTTTTATACTCTTTTCAAACTGCGCAATTTATTATACTTTACCTGCCTCGGGTATGTCCAGCGGATTGACGTACATTATACGTCCATTGGGGAGATCGACTTGTCCCCGGAGTACAGCAAGTACGAGAAAGAGACAGCTGCATGACGCTCTCGCATCATGCGGCTGTCTCCCGTCAGGAAAACTTCTTTATCGGGGTTCCCCTTTTCCTGCGCTCCCCTCTTTCTGAAAATGCCGGCGGGCAAAACAAGGAAAGGAACCCTGACGCGTCCCTCTCAGCCTGTCAAATACCGGCTTGTCTTTGTTCCTCGGAACGGATAAGAAAAGCCATTTCAGCTCCGGGCGATGCCCAAAGCCCGGTACACATCCAGGATACGGCCAAACAGGGGGTTTTCCGCCGTCAGACCGGAGTAGTGGGTCAGGGCCGCTCCGGCGCCGTCCTCCCGGATCTTCCCCATGAGCTCCGCGCTCTGGGGGTCCCCGGCACAGTCAAACCGCAGGGCAGCGGCAGCACCGAAGATCAGGTGGTTCACCGGCAGGCCGTAGGAAGCGGTGGTGGTCAGGGGCTTGATGAGCCGGTCGCCGGGCTCCAGCTTCCGGATGGGCTCCCGGCCCACCCGCAGCACCTCATCCTCCAGGAAGGGGTTCTGATAACGGCCGAAAATCTTGTCCACATAAGCGAAATGGGCCTCACGGTCAAAGCCGAATTCCCGGATCAGGCCCTCGCCGCTCTCCTTGATAGCGGCATAGACCGTGTCACCGATGAAGGGGTCCGCGATGCTCTCCTTGATGGTCCCATAGCCCTTGAGATAGCCCAGGTAGGCGCAGATGGCATGACCGCTGTTGAGGGTGAACAGCTTCCGTTCCAGGTAGGCCATGAGATTGTCGGCATAGGTCATGCCGGGAATCTCCATCTGCTCCCCCTTCCAGGAGGCCCGCTCCACGTCCCACTCGCAGTAGCGCTCCACGGCGGCGTCCAGGATGTTGTCAAAATTGGGCTTGGGGCAGATGCGGTCCACGGCGCAGTCGGCAAAGCCGATGTTGGCCTCCAGAAAAGCGGCCTCATCCTCATTCAGGTGCTTCAGAACCTCGTTTTTCAGACGGGTGGTAGTCCGCAGGCCGTTTTCACAGCAGACCACATTCATGGGGGCGGTATTCCCGGCGGCCTTTCTGGCCTGGATGCCGGCAGCGATGGACCTAGCGATAATCGGCAGCACATTGGGCCCCACGGCAGTGGTAATCAGGTCGCACTGAGCCACCTTTTGGGCGAACTCCGGAGCAGTGGAAATCACGCCGTCCACATTTTCAATGGCAATCTCGCCGGGCTCCCGGTCCAGAATGTGGACTGTGTAGGCATGGTCCCGGTTCAGAGCCTCGATGATGGGCTCCACCACGTCGGCAAAAGTAACGTGCCAGCCCGCCTGAGCCAGCAGGGCTCCGATAAATCCCCGGCCGATATTGCCGGCGCCGATTTGAATTGCCTGTCTCATAAGCTCCTCCTTAAAGAATGGATTGCGAATGGATTGCTTCCGCGATTGGAGAAGGCGCGGCAAAGCCTGAAGGGGGAAAATCCCCGTCATGGCCGCGCCTCTCCGTTTGCGAAAAGGGGCGCATCCCCCGGCCTTCTCACGGAGGAAGCCGGCAGCCCCGGGACTGGCGGAAGGAGTTTCCTCCTTCCGGCGCATTCCGGTTATTTCGCCAGCTTGGCCTCCAGGGCGGCCTTCTGCTCCTCATAGCCGGGCTTGCCCAGCAGGGCGAACATATTTTTCTTATAGGCCTCCACGCCGGGCTGATCGAAGGGGTTCACCCCCAGCAGGTAGCCGGACAGGCCGCAGGAATACTCAAAGAAATAAATCAGCTCGCCCAGGGCCCCGGCGGTCTTGCCTCCGGTCTCCACGATGACGTTGGGCACGCCGCCCTCGGTGTGGGCCAGCAGGGTGCCCTCCATGGCCTTGTCCCGGATATAGTCCATGGACTTTCCGGCCAGGAAGTTCAGACCGTCGCCATTGACCTCGTCCGCGGGGACGCAGAGCTGATGGGCGGAAGCACCCAGGCGCACCACTGTCTCAAAGATGTTCCGGGTGCCGGCCTGCATATACTGGCCCATGGAGTGCAGGTCGGCGGTGAATTCCACGCTGGCGGGGAAAATGCCCTTGCCGTCCTTGCCCTCGCTCTCACCGAAGAGCTGCTTCCACCACTCCAGCATGAAGCGGAAGGCGGGATCGTAGCAGGCCAGCACCTCAATGGGCTTGCCCGCCTCGTAGAGGGAGTAGCGGAGAGCGGCGTATTTCCAGGCGGGACTCTCATAGGAGGCTGTGCGGCAGATCTCCATCATCCGGGCGGCGCCGGCCATCAGCTCCTCAATGGAGATGCCGGCCACGGCAATGGGCAGCAGACCCACGGCGGTGAGGACGGAATAGCGGCCTCCCACGCCGTCGGGCACCACAAAGCTCTCCCAGCCCTCGGCATCGGCCAGGGATTTCAGCGCGCCCCGGGCCTTGTCGGTGGTGGCATAGATGCGGCCCTTGGCGGCCTCTTTGCCGTACTTCTTTTCCAGAGCCTCCCGGAAAAAGCGGAAGGCCACGGCGGGCTCGGTGGTGGTGCCGGACTTGGAGATGACATTGACAGAGAAATCATCATCCCCAATCATGTCGAACACCTCCTGCATGGCGTCGGAGGACAGGCCGTTGCCCATAAAGTAGATGTTGGGGGTATCCTTTTTCTTCAGGTTATAGTTGGGGGAGCCCAGATACTCAATCACGCCCCGGGCGCCCAGATAGGACCCGCCGATCCCGATGACAACCAGCGCCCTGGAGTCGGCCTGAATCTTGGCGGCGGCGGCCTGGATACGGGCAAACTCCTCTTTGTCGTAGTTCTCAGGGAGCCGGACCCAGTCGGTGAACTCATGTCCAAGGCCGGTGCCCTTCTGGAGCTTCTCCTGAGCCTCGGCCAGTCTGGAGGACAGGGCCTCTTCATAGGACGCGGGCAGGAAGGCGTCCATCTGGAAGGATTTAACGTTTACCATATCACATGTTCCTTTCCACTCTATACTGCGGTCTTTGTGGTTCTCACCAAAAACCGATTCTAAACCAGTATACCATCTTGTCAGGTTGACGGCAAGGCATCCCGTGAGAAAACTTTCCAAAAATGCAAACTTTTTTTGCCGGCCATTTCCTGCAAGGGCCCCGCTGCGGCCTGTCCCCCGGAATTCCGGGCGGTTTCCCGGGCGGGGCGGATGCTGCGGCGGGCCGTGTTTTGTCCGGACGGTCGTCTTTTCAGACGACCCGGCCTCTGCGGCTCCGTTTCCTGACGCCGCCCGGGAGGCGTTCCATTCCGGGCTTTTATGCAGGGACCTGTCCCGGCCTGTCTGCCGGAAGTCCGGCACAGTTGGGAGAATAGGCAGGCACAGAGGTCCGCCCCTGCAGGCGTTATTGCAGGGGGCAGGCGTAAAACCCGTCCCCTCCTTCTGATAAAATGCGTGAACGGACACGCCCCACACCCCGCCTGCCGTTGACTTTTTTCTCCGTCCTCAGTATAATAAACCATCAGCTTTTCATAGGCTGTAAAGCGCAGAGAGAAAGGAGGTTCATGGAACCCAGGATTCCATGCAGAAGCGCCAGATCTCGGCGTCACGGTTCCGGTCCGGCTCCTTCCCCAAAAGGAAAGGGTCCGGCAAAGCAGGATACGGAGCCTGCGCCGACGAAGACGAGGAGAAGGGAGCGTCAGGGCTGTCAAGCCCTGCAATCGAAGCATTCGGCGGATGCCCTTCCGCGCCGGCGGGCGCGATACGCGGCCTTAAATATGCGGGCGACCGCAAAACAGAGGGGCCGCGGCCGCCAGAAGAAGACAGATCACTGCGCGTTTGTCCTCTTGATCGACTATCGAATTAGGAGGAACTCATTTCATATGTGCGGAATCATCGGATTCGTGGGCCGGGAACAGGCGGCCCCTATCCTGCTGGAGGGCCTGCGGCAGATGGAATACCGGGGCTATGACTCTGCCGGTGTGGCGGTGCGGTCCCGGGAAAAGGGCCTGCAGGTCCGCAAGTCCAAGGGCCGGCTCCAGGTTCTGGCGGACCTGACCCGCGGCGGCGCGGATCTGGAGGGCTGTCTGGGCATCGGCCACACCCGCTGGGCCACTCACGGCGAGCCCAACGACGTCAACGCCCACCCCCATGTCAGCTCCGACGGGCGGATTGCCCTGGTCCACAACGGCATCATCGAAAACTATCTGGAAATCAAGGAGCAGCTTCTGAACCACGGCGTTGTCTTTACCTCCGACACGGATACGGAGGTGGTGGCCCAGCTGCTGGAATTCCATTACAAGGAGTGCGGCAGCATGCTGGAGGCCGTGGGCCGGGTGCTGCGGCGCATTGAGGGCAGCTATGCCTTCGGCATCATCTGCGCCGACTATCCCAACGCCCTCATCGCCGCCCGGAAGGACAGTCCCCTGATCCTGGGCTTCGGTGAAAACGGAAACTTCATCGCCTCGGACGTGACGGCCATCCTCCGCCACACCCGGGATGTGGTCTACATGAGCGACGGGGAAATCGCCGTTCTGACGGCGGACAGCGCGGATGTGTTCAACCATGAGATGGACCCCGTGGTGAAGGAGCACAGTCATGTGGACTGGGACGCGGCGGCGGCGGAAAAGGGCGGCTATCCTCACTTCATGTTCAAGGAGATTCTGGAACAGCCCGACGCCATTCAAAAAACCGTCGCCCCCCGCATTCGGGAGAACCGCGTCGTTCTGGACGGCTTCCGTCTCACGGCGGAAGAGGCAAAAAACATCTCTCGCATCTATATGATTGCCTGCGGCTCCGCCTATCATGCGGGCATCGTGGGCAAATACGTCTGGGAACGTCTGCTGCGCCGCCCGGTGGAGGTGGCTCTGGCCTCTGAATTCCGGTACAGTCAGCCTTTGGTGGACAGCCGCACCCTGGTCATCGCCATCAGCCAGTCCGGCGAGACTCTGGACACCATGGCCGCCCTGAGAGAGGCCAAGCGGCTGGGGGGCCGGACTCTGGCGGTGTGCAACGTGGTGGGCAGCTCCATCGCCCGGGAGGCGGACGACGTGCTCTACACCTGGGCCGGGCCGGAAATCGCCGTGGCCACCAGCAAGGGCTATTCCACCCAGCTGGCGGCCCTGGACCTGATTGGCCTGTATCTGGCGGACCTGCTGGGCACCGTCTCCCCCGCCGAATACGGAGAGATCCTGACGGAGCTCCAGCGCCTGCCGGACAAAATGCGGCAGTATCTCACGGACTACGCCGGCGCCCAGTATTTTGCCTCACGCTATTTCAATCATGACTCCATTTTCTTCATCGGCCGGAACCTGGACTACGCCATGGGGCTGGAGGGCTCCCTCAAGCTCAAGGAAATCAGCTACATCCATTCGGAGGCCTACGCCTCCGGCGAGCTCAAGCACGGGACCATCTCCCTGATTGAGCCCGGCACGCTGGTGGTGGCTCTGGGCACCCACGCCGCCCTCTTTGACAAGGCCATGAGCAACGTGGTGGAGGTCAAGGCCCGGGGGGCCGAGGTGCTGGCGGTGACCACCGAGACCCATCGGGAGCGGATGGCCAAAACCGCCGACGCGGTCCTCTCCGTGCCGGAGACCCACCCCCTGCTCCAGCCGTCTTTGGGCATCGTGCCCCTCCAGCTGTTCGCCTATTACGTGGCCCTGCAAAGAGGCTGCGACATCGACAAGCCCAGGAACCTGGCAAAGTCGGTGACGGTGGAATAATTTTGCTGACAAAACCGCCGCTGTTCCGTGTGGACAGCGGCGGTTTTTCTTGCGGCGCCTGTCGAAATTTGTTATACTGTAGATGCTGCCCTCCTATACTGGCAACAGGAAGGAGGTGGGTACTTTGAGTATCACTACCAGTTTCCTCGTGTCGCTGGCCGCAGGCGTTGTCTGTTACTACTTATGCAAATGGCTTGACCGGCACACCAAGGGCAGCTAGGCCCAAAACGAACCCCCGGAGAGGCCCATCTCTCCGGGGGTTCGTTTTGCTGCGTGGATACCTTGAGCTCACTACCAGCTTCTTGGTATGGTCCTATTATAACACGCCGCCCTGTGAAACGCAAGGCTTTTTTGTCTAGTGAATCCCCGGAGAGCTCACACCTCTCCGGGGATTCACTTTGCTGCGTGAGTACTTTGGATAGTACCATCCTTATCCTCGGTATATTTAATATACCACAGAGCTCTGAAATAGGCAAGTGGTTTTTCACAAAAACCCCCGGAGAGGCCCACTCTCCGGGGGTTCGTTTTGCTGCGTGGATGCCGTGAGTCACTCACCAGTTTCCTCAGGGTACTTGAATGATACCACGCCGTCCTGCGAAAGGCAAGGCTTTTTTGCAAACGGGAGCCGCCCGGCGGGCGGAAGCAAAAAGAGGGGGGGGATTCCTCCCCCGGCGAAACAGGACCCGCCCCATTGGGGCGGGTCCTTTGCCGGATACACGAATCAAATGAAGTCAGGGGAAATCAGCTAACCGGATCCACATGCTCCGCAATCGCGGTGATGGTGAACGCACCTGTGATGCCCGCTCCGGTCAGATCGCCAGAGGTCAGAACGATGTTCCACACAGCGGGGACAGCTTCCTTGCCGGGAGTATCCTCAACAGAGTAGTAAGTGGGCTGAGGAACGGGGGCGGTATACTCGGTAGCCTGGGTGAAATCGGTATCTTCCGCGACGTCAATCGTGGTCGGATCTTCAACGGTACCGCCATAGGTATAGTACTCAGTGGTAGTGAAATCCGTTTCGGAATCAACGTTAGCAGCCACTTCCCACTTCGATTGACCCTTTACATAATAGGTCGGGGTCACGATAGCCGCAGTATAGGACTGGGCCTCGGTGAACTTGGTGGTGTCAGTCATGTCCGTGTTGCCATCAGTCATAGTGTACAGCTTCGCTCCATCCTTGGTCAGGTCGGCAAAATCCTGCGCACTCGTGACGTCGGCCTTGCTGTAAAGTTTGCCAGCCAGAACAGCGGCGCTGCCCTCAGTGACCATCACCAGACGGCCATTGGCCTTGGTGCACGCGAACACCACGGGAGTAACGCCCTCGCGGGCGGCAGCGGCCTTGGGGGTCACGGTGACGTCGATCTGCTTGGTGTTGAAGCCATAGGAACCTTCGCTGCCCGCCTTCTCGCTCAGAGGAATCTTGACGGCGGGGTCGGCGGGGGTATCCTTGTGAACAGGGGGATACTCGGCATCGCCGATGGCCAGGTTCTTGCCGTCCAGATCGTCCTTGACGTCGGCACCCAGGGGATCGCCGGGCACGGAAACGGGGATGGTCTCATCAACAATGGGGTCGTTGGGAACAGTGGTGACACTGTTCGCCATCTCGGTGATGATGACCAGGGAGACGTTGCGGAAAGCGTCCTTGGTAGAATCATCGTTGTAGATGAACTGGATGACGGGATACTTGGGGCCGCCGTCCGCCGGGGCGCGCTCAACGAAGTCCTTCAGATCGTCCACGGAGCTGATGCCGTTGCGGGTCAGGTCCAGCCACTCAGCATTGGCCATGCGGACCACGTGGGTCTCGTCACCGATGCCCAGGCTGGCGGAGAGGTTGAAGGCGATGTTGGTCTGATTGTTGACATAGTCGGTCAGCTTGACCAGGTGCTTGTCGGCGTTGATGACGGAATACACCTTCGCCTCGTTGACAGAGGTGGTCTTCTTCACAGAGGTGTGCTCACGCAGGGTATAGAAGGGCTCGAAGCCTTCGCGGGTGGCGGCGCTGTAGCTGGCGAAATCGCCCACGTCCAGCTCCTTGTCGGAGTAGATGAACTCCTTGTCCTTCAGACCGTCGGGAGTCATCATGGCCACGGTGTAGCCATAGATCTTCTTGCCGGTGGAATCGACCTCATAAGAGCCGTCCCAGTCGCGGATGTACAGCAGGTTGGTGCTGATGGCCTCGTTGGACTCGCGCTTGATGACAACAGCCTCGACCTCTTCGTCGCTGTTCAGGCAGAGCTGAGCGGCATCGTAGTCAGTGTCGTTCCATTTGGCCTTCAGATCGGCGTTGGAGGCGTTCTGGACACCGCTGAGAACCTCAATGGAGTCCACTTCGCTGCCGTCGTCGTTGAAGGACACATAGATGAACTTCACGTCCTTGGCGGTATAGGGCCTCTCGATATCAGCCGTACCAACCTTATAGGCAATGCGGTTGTTGCTGGCCTTGATCTCATAGGGCGCACTGGTGCTGGCATCAGTACCGGTGTACACACCTGTGACGCCCTCCACTTTGCCGTCACTGTTTGTTTCAAGGCTGCTGACCAGCTTCCAGTCGGCGGAGCCGGTGACGCCCTTGTTGGTGTACTTCACCAGGTCGCCGGGCTTCATGGTGTCGGTATAGCCAGTATTGGTGCCCAGGTTCAGCTCCAGCAGGTTGCCCTTGATGTCCCAGCCCTCGACCATGGTGACGTTGCGGCGGTCGACGGTGGTGGTGAAGTAGCCCTTGATCACGAAGTAGTCGGAGGTATCGCCCACGTTCTTGGCGCGCAGAGTGTTGCCGGCCTTGTCCAGATACAGCTTGACGTCCTCGCGGGTAACCTTGATGTCGTCAGCATTGATCTCAACCAGGTCCTTGTTCCACAGAGACACCTTGTAAGCGGTGCCGCCCACGGTGACCTCAACGGCCTGGCGGGTAGCGTTGCTGTTGCCGTAGGTCTTGACGCGGGTCAGCTTGCCTTCTACGGTCTCGGGGGTGTAGGCCTCAAAGACCTCATACTCGTTGCCGTTGTCGGTGGTGACGGGCACGATGGCCACATAGTCGCCGGCCTTCAGGCCCTTGAGGAACTCATAGTTGTCGTTGTCGCTCTCAACATCCTCGACATCCTCGAAGATAGGAGCCTGGTTATAGCCGGACTCGGGCTTCGCGGTCTTGTTGTCGGGCTTGATGACGTCCAGGGTCACGGAGTCGGAAGCTACGCGCTTGACCTCCATCAGCTGGGTCTTGACCACCACAACGTCGGTGATGTAGTCGGCGGTATCCTCGGAGACATAGACCTCCACCACGGTGCCGTTGTCGGTGTAGTCGGCGATGTCGCCGACCTTCTCGCCGCCGAAGGGAGTGCTCATCTCGCCGTTGACATGCAGCTCGGTTCTGCCGTCCACCTTATAGCCGTTCAGCCCCAGAGCGCGGACCTTGGTGGCGTCGCTGACGCCGGTGACATCGTGCTCCATCTGCTCGGTATAGGTGAAGTCAGCCTCGACGGGATAGGTGCCGATGGTGACCTTCTTGTAGCTCCACTCGTTGGAGGGACGGCCGAAATCGTCCTCGGTGCTGCGCTCCTGCTTCATGCGCAGGTCGACGAAGTGCTCCTCGCCGAACTCAACGGTATACCAGTTGTCCTTATCATAGTTGGAATTGCCGCTGGCCTTCTTGTTGTTGATGTGGCTGGCAAATTCCTGGTTGCTGACCTTGTAGTTGCGGTCGGGATTCACGACCACGGACTGAGTGCCGTTGACAATGTTCATGCCGCCGGTGTATTCCACCAGGGTGCCCTTCAGGGTGTTCAGAGCCAGCTGGCAGGCCTGCTCGCGGTTGACAGACTCGTTGCCCTTGAAGCTCAGGCGGTCGAACAGGCCGCACTCGTTGCCGATGCGGGCCACGTTCATGGTCCAGCCGGCGCCGGTGAAGCCGCCTTCGTGCTCACCCTTGTAGCCCAGAGCGCCCAGCAGCATCTTGGCGAAGGCGTAGCCGCTCAGGGTTCCCTCGGGCTTGAAGGAGCCGTCGGAATAGCCGTTGATGTAGCCGGAATTCTTGCAGTAGCTGATGACGCCTGCAAAGGTGTGATTCACGGGAACATCGGTGTAGGGTGCGGAGGCGGCCACCAGATTGCTGGCGGCCTCGGAGCCGATCATCAGAGAGACGATGATCTTGGCGGCGGCTCCGCGGGTCAGCTCCTTCTTGGGCTGGAAGCTGCCGTCGGAGTAGCCGGTGATGATGCCGATACGGTTCAGGACCGCAACGGCTTCCTCGTACTGGATCTCATCCTTGTCGGTGAGGTCCTTGTACTCGGTGGCGCCCGCGCTGATGGTGACCAGGGACATGGCCATGACCAGTGCAAGCACCAGGGACAGGAATTTCTTCATGAAACATTCCTCCTTTTAAATTTGCGGAAGAGTCCGGAACATTCCCCGTTCAGGGCCCACGGCATCGGGGGCTAGCCAACCCCGTTGATGGCCCCGGCTCGGGGAACGCCCCGGCGCTTCACGCACCTGCAATGTACCCCGAAAACCCTGTGCTGTCCAGCGTTTCGGGCCCCTTTTAACCCAAGTGAAAACCGCCGTATCATCCGCCGCGTCCATTTGCCGGAGGGAAATAACGGAGTCCAGTTTTTTCCATTTCCTTCCCCGGGCCCGGACAGCAAAAAGGAGGGCCCGGCGGCCCTCCTTATTCCGCTTTCCGCTCCCCGGCGAGACCGGGGAGAACATACCGCTGGCCCCTCTGGAGCAGCTGGCCGGCCTCCACCATGTGCCGCAGCAGCAGGCCGCACTGCTTGGGCTGGATATGGAGCAGGGCGGCCACGTCCTGACGGTAGGCAAAGCCCTCCCGCTCCAGATAGGCCCGGACGGTCTCCAGGTGCCGCTCCGGAGGCACCACGGTGCCGGGCAGGTAGTATTTCCCGCCCACCCGAACCAGGCGCTTCCGCTCCGTCAGGCGGCGGAGGCGGTGATAGGCGGCGGTTTTGGACAGGCCCAGCAGCCGGGACACCTCCCCCCGGGAGACAGCCCCGGCGTTCAGGGCCTGCTGGAGAATCAGCGCGTCGCCGGAGTCCCGGCCCTCGTTCCGCCGCAGGTCCCGCAGGGCCGTCCGCTCCATGCCGCCCCGAATCAGGGCCGCCCGGGTCATCCGGGACAGCCGGGGCAGGTCAATGGGCCGCCGGGAGCGCTCCGTCAGGAGGACGTGGGGGTCATCCGACGGGGCGCGGCTCCGGCGCTCCTCCTCCAGGAGGCGGCGGACGGTGCTGCTCAGGACCACCTCCCGGTCCGGCAGACGGACCCGGTCCCCCTCCCAGTCAATCTGATCCCAGATAAGGGCAGTCATCTCCCGGGCCTGAAGGCCCAGCTGCCAGGCCAGCCACAGAGCCAGGCCCGCCGGGGTTCCCCGCTCCGCCTGGAGGACCTTCCACAGCTTGAATTCGTCGATCTGGTCCGCGGGGGGTTCCCTCCGTCCGCCGGCGCTTTTCCGTTCCGCTCCCGCCCCGGCGGAGAAGCGAATCTGTAAGCTGGCCACCTCCATGCCGCTGAGCCGGGCCGCCTCCGGCCAGTCCTGCGTCTCCAGCTGGCGGAGAATCCAGTCATAGCGCAGGTCCAGCAGCCGCACCCCCGCCAGACCGCCCCGGTCCAGGGCCTGCCGGGCCAGCCGGGAGATGGATTCCGGCCGCAGGGGCGTCCGGCTCCGGGCGGAAAGGACCACATAGGGGGACGCCTCGCTGTGGGCCTCCTGAAGCCGCCAGAGCATCGTCCGCAGCTCCGGGTCCAGGGGGACCGCCCTGTCCGGCAGCTCCAGCCGTCCGTCCAGAAAGGAGACCTGACTCCAGGTCAGGTTCGCGATCTCCTCCCGGGTCAGGCCCTCCAGCCAGGCCAGCCGGAGCACCACGGCCTCCGGGCCGGTCTGTTCCCGCTCCAGCAGACGGCGCAGGGCGGCCTCCTCCAGCCTCTGTGTCTTTTTCCGTTCCTGTCCCATGACGCCGTCCCCCTTTCCTCCGGGCTTTTGGTTATGAATGCATAGCAAATCAGGCGAACTCTTCGGAAAAGTTCACCTGCTTCCCATTCGGGCAGCTTTTTAGTTCCTGTTTTTTATGTAGCCGCCGCGGTCCGTTCCGGCTTCGCGGCGGGAACAGCGGCCTGGATGCCGGTGAGGTCCCAGCAGCCGTGCCGGGTCACCAGCCCGCCGGAGAGACGGCCCTGACAGACGGTAAAAATGGCGTCGTAGTCCTCCCTGCCTGTCCGGGTGCGCAGCGCGCCTGAGATCAGGTACTTGGGATTGGTCCCCTTCTCCAGCACACTGCCGGTGAAGCGGCTGTGTCTTCCCAGCAGGCACAGCTCCCCGGAAACCACATGATCCTCTTCCTGGAGCAGCAGGGTTCCGGCGCGGGGCCCCAATTGGCTTTGCAGCACGATGGCATAGCTGATTTTCTTCACAACATCACTCCTGTTCCGAATTATAATGAGACAATTTTCTTGCCTGAAGAGACAATTTTATAAAAAACGTCTAATTTCAGACACTTTTCATAAAATTGTCAAAATCAGGCGTCCGTATAAATCCCTCCTCTCCCGGCCCGGCGCAGAAAAACGGACCGCCGTCCATATTGCATGGACGGCGGTCCGTCAAGCCAAAAAAGGGCGGGAAAACCCCGTCCTTTTTCAAATTGCCTATGTAGTTCCCTGGTCAGCCCGGCATATCCTCTCCGCCGCCTCCGGCCCGGAGAGTCTGCCAGACCGCTCCGGCGGCGTGCTGCTCCGCGGCGCTCCGCAGCACCTCCAGCACCGCCCTGGGGTCCACCTCCAGATCACCCCGGACCCAGCCCTCCAGCAGAGACAGAAGAATGGCCTCCCAGCAGCGGATTCGGGCCGGTTCCCCCTCCGGGTCCGGCAGAACGCCGCAGCGCTCTCTGTAATAGACCTGCGTCTGCTCCAGCATGTCTGTCAGGGGAAGGGCCTCCCGCAGGCCCGCCCTGCCCCGGCTATCCAGCAGGGCGGTGTAAAAGGGGCGTTCCTCCTCCATGCGGGCCATCAGGTCCATCATGGCCTCCTCCCAGGTCAGGCATTCTCCCTGACGTTCCAGCAGCAGCCTCCGTTCCCTCCGGACGGACCAGGCGAACAGATCATAAATGTCTTTAAAATGGTAGTAGAACGACTGCCGCCGGAGGCCGCTGAGCTCCGTCAGCTCCCGGACCCGCAGCTGGTCCAGCGGCTTGCGGGCCAGCAGCGTCCGCATGGCCTCGTCCAGTTCCCGCCTGGTGCGATTCTCATGTTCCGGCATGGCAGTGAGCCTCCTGTCTCTTTCCGGTTCTCTCGCGTTTTTAGAACCTGTATTCATGTGGAAGAAGCGGCCCCGCTCAGGACGGCGGCGCGGCTCTCTGCCCTCCGCTCCCCCCGAGCCTTTGTCGGGAATGCTCAGTCGCTATAAGCATACCGCAGTCCCGTCCCTCCGTCAAGATTCCCCGTTTTTCGCGGTCATGTGATTTATGTGTCCCTCATTCTTGTCAAAAATCCTCGTTATGTCACCTTCAGCCGCCAAAGCACGCGGCTCCGCCGTCAGTACAGGCGGACAGAGTCTGTCCGGCAAGCCTCTCGGTCCGCCGGGCCATCCTCCGCAGTCCGCAGATTTTCAGCTCCGCCGGTCCGGTCAAACCGGGAAGGATGTTTCAAAATACAGAAAAAACGGGCCATTCTCTGATTCTTCGCCGTCATCCGAGCCGCGTTTTCCAATTTTTTCAATTTTCAGGAGCTCTCGACAAATTCAGACAGGAATTTCACTGGATATTGTGTATCATCCTCTTAGTCCCCTGCTACATTTTGTGTTTCACTGGAAAGGATGATATGACATGACCGCTATTTCCAAGGAGTATCTGCTGCTGTTCAACACCGTGATTGATGCGGAACAAACTCTGGCCCAACTTCACGAAACTCTGATCGAGGCCCAGCGGCAGGCGGAAGAGCTGTTTTTAGAAGGACCCCCTGAAGAAACGCCAACCGCTCCAAGGAACAGGTGACATATACATCCGGCGGGCCTTTCCGGCCCGCCGGATGTATATGTCCTGATGGGGATTCCGGCCGGGCTTTTCTCCGTCCGCCGGGGGCGGGCCCTGACCTGGCCCCTCTGCCGGAAGCCCGGCGCCTTCTTCCAAATAAAATGCGTCAGCGGACCTTCCCCGGCACAGAAAAGACGTTGACCTCCAGGAAAAAATGGGGTACAATGGCAGTTATAATGGCAGGCTCCCTCCCGGGCACGGAAGCTCTCCCCGATGGAAACGCCCCCGGGGCCATACGCCGCCCCCTTTCTTCCCCAGGAGCCGAAAACATACAGGGAGGTTCGTTTATGCCCAGTATTTCCGTGATTGTCCCCGTCTATCAGGCCGAGAAGTTTCTGGAGTCCTCTGTGGGCAGCGTGCTGGCCCAGACCTTTTCCGACTGGGAACTGCTGCTGGTGGACGACGGCTGCTCCGACGGCTCCCCCGCCCTCTGCGACCGGTTCGCCGCCGCCGACTCCCGGGTTCGGGTCTTCCACCGCAAAAAGAACGCCGGCGTCAGCGAGGCCCGGAATCTGGGGCTCAACGAAGCCCGGGGGGACTATATCGCCTTTCTGGACGCGGACGACGCCTTTGTCCCCCAGGCCCTGGAAACCCTCTGGTCTCTCCGGGAGCAGACCGGGGCGGACACGGTGGGCTGCGCCCATGTGAACCTGACTCCCGACGGAGGCGAGCAGACGGAACTGCTGCTGCCCGCCGGAACCTATGACGAGGCGGCCATCCGGGAGCGGATTGTCTATCCCCTGCTGGGGGACCGGCTCCGGGTCCCGGTGTTCAACGGCTTCATCTGGCGTTATCTCTTTTCTGCCAAAATCCTCCGGACCGTCAAAATCACCTTTGAAGGGGCCTATCTGGAGGACGAGCTCTTTTTGATGGAGTACTTCTGCAATGCCAAAAAGCTGGCGGTGACGGAGGAACCCCTCTACCGCTATCTTTTGAATCTCAGCTCCGCCACCCACCGCTACATGAAGGATTTTCTGAAGGTCTTCGGCCGCTTCATGGAACGGAAGGAGGCCCTGGTCAAGCGCTATGGCCTGGAGTCCGCCCGGCCCCTGTGGCGGGAGGAATCCAACTGGGCGGGGCTGCTGATTGCCATTGGCAACGAGTACGCCCGGGACCGTCAGGCCCCCGTCCGCCAGCGGCAGAAGGCCGTTCAGGAGCTCTGCCGCAGGCCCGACATGGCCCGGGCCATCGACAAAATCGCCCCTGCGGGCCTGAGCCCCAACAAACAGATGGTGGCCAATCTGATCCGAGGGAAGCACTTTTTCACTCTGACTCAGCTCTACCGCCTGAAAAACCGCATTTAAGGAGGATCTTGACCCTATGACCTTGCTCCGTGAAAGCTGCCTTGGTCAGCTCTGGCTGCTTCTGCTGGCCTGTTACCAGGACAGCGTTCTGCACCGTCTGTTTGCCGCCGCCGGCGGCTGGTGCAGTCGGCAGATTGACGAAAGCCGTGTCCTCCGTCCCCTGTGCCGGGAGGGCATGGTGGCCCGGGCCTGGCCGGACAGCCTGCTCTGCCGTCTGCTGACCTTTCTGGCGGACCTGCCCGCCCGGTTTCTCCGCTGGTTCTTCCGGCTGCTGCAAGCCACCTTCGAGGACAGTTTCTTTGCCCGGCTGGCCTTCACCCTGGGGGACGAGACCGCCGCCGCCCAGTCCTGGCTGATCCTGCTGCTGTGGGTGATTCCCTTCAGCCGCTGGAACAACGCCTATACCCTCATGGCCTTCGGGTTTCTCCTGCTGCTGTTCCACGCCGGCGCCATGCACCGGACGGACTTCCGGCTGAATGTGAAGGCTCTGGGCTTTTATCCCCTGGTCCTCTTCGGCTCCATATTCCTGGCGGTGATTTTTTCCCGGAGCCGGAGCCTCTCCACCCGCTTCCTGGTCTACCACATCTCTGCCGCCCTCTGCGTGCTGGTCACCGTCAGCGCCGTCCGGCACATGGAGGATTTGAAGCGCCTTGTGGCCGGAGCGGCGGGCTGCGTGCTGGTCTCCTCGCTGTACGGCGTGGTCCAGCGGTTCCAAGGCATTGAGGTCAACGCCTCCTATGTGGACCTGGACCTGGCTCTGAACGAAACCATGCCGGGCCGGGTGATGTCCTTCTTTGACAACCCCAACACCTTCGCCGAGGTGCTTCTGCTCCTCCTGCCCCTGGTGCTGGCCCTGGCGCTGTGCTCCAAGAGCCTGCCGGCCCGTCTTGCGGCCCTGGGCGTCTTCATCCTGGGGACGGGGGCCCTGCTGATGACCTATTCCCGGGCCAGCTGGGTGGGCTTCGCCGTGGCCATGGTTGTGATGGTCTTTTTGTGGAAGCCCAGTCTGCTGCCCCTGTTTTTCCTGCTGTGCTGTCTGGCGGTTCCCTTCCTGCCCGTTTCCGTGTGGAACCGCATCCTCACCATCGGCAATCCCGCGGACTCCTCCACCGCCAGCCGCTTCCCCCTGTACGAGGCGGCTCTGCGGGTCATTGCGAAGTCCCCCGTCTCCGGCGCGGGCCTGGGCACCGCCGCGGTTCAGCGCTATATCCGCCTCCACAACCTTTACAGAGGCAACTCCCCCTTCGTCCACGCCCACAACTTCTATCTTCAGGTCTGGATTGAGGCGGGCCTGCTGGGCATCGTGAGCTTCCTGGCCTCCATGCTGTGGAATATCAAGCGGGCAGCCCATGCAGTTCGCCACTGCGGCGATTCTGCCGCCCGGACCCTCACCTGCGCCGCCGCCGCCGCGCTCTGCGGCGCCATGGTCTGCGGCCTGGCGGACTACCTGTGGAACTATCCCCGGGTCATGTGCATCTTCTGGTTCGTCTTCGCCGCGGCCCTCAGCGGCGTGAAACTCTGCGGCGAAACGTCATAATTCCCCAGCGCTCCTGCGCCGGCTGGCCCGCAAGCTCCAGCCGGCGTTTTTCAACCCCCAGCACCCATTGTGCTGAACAAAATGGAGGAGGACCCCCCTATGAGCAATTGCGAAGCCATCCGCGTGGGCCTTGCCGGGTTCGGCATGTCCGGGGAGATTTTCCACGCGCCTTTTATCCATGCCGACCCCCGCTTTCATCTGGCCCGTGTCTATGAGCGGAGTTCCTCCCGCAGCCGGGAGGAATACCCGGAGGCGGAAGTGGTCCGCAGCTATGAAGAGCTGCTGACAGAGGACATCGACCTGGTGGTCATCACCACCCCCAACCCCCTTCACGTCCCCATGGCCAGGCAGGCCCTGGAGGCAGGGAAACCTGTTGTGGTGGAAAAGCCTCTGGCTGCCTCCAGCCGGGAGGCGGAGGAACTGCGCCGGCTGGCGGAGGAAAAGGGCCTTCTGCTCACCGTCTACCAAAACCGCCGCCTGGACGGCGGCTTCCTCACGGTGAAACGGCTGATTGAGGAGGGGCGTCTGGGAGACGTGGTGGACTACGAATGCCGCTTCGACCGCTTTGTTCAGGGCTACCGCTCCAAGCAGTGGAAGCGGGAGGGCGGCAGGGGCGTGGACCTGCTGTATGACATCGGCGTGCACATCATCGACCAGGCTGTGACTCTCTTCGGCCTGCCGGAGGCGGTCTGTGCCGACCTCCGCCGCCAGCGGCCCGAATCCCCCGGCGTGGACCGGTTCACAGTGATTCTGTACTATCCCGGTCTCCGGGCGGTCCTCTCCGCCGGGGAGCTGTCGGCCCTGCCGGGGCCCCATTATCTGGTCCACGGACGTAAAGGCGCTTTTTGCAAATACGGACGGGACATCCAGGAAGAGCGGCTTGCCCAGGGCCGGCGTCCGGCGGGAGACCCCGGCTGGGGCCGGGACGACCCGGCGCGTTTCGGCACTCTCTGCACCGTCACGGAGCACGGCCTTGTTCAAGAGACCATTCCCACGGAAACCGGTCATTACGGCGGCTTCTACGACAATCTCTTCCAGGTCCTCCGGCAGGGCAAGGCTCCCCTGGTCCGTGGGGAGGAGGCCGTCCAGGTTCTCCGTATTCTGGAGGCTGCCCAGGAGAGCAGCCGGGAGGGGCGGCGGGTCCCGCTGACGGACCGGGTGTAAAGGCCGCCCGGCCCGCTTTCCGGGCAGACAGGCAGCCGGAGAAGGACACAGCGTGTCCGATGGGGGCTGTTCGCAGAGCCCGGCTCCTTCTCCCGGAACCGCCGGCCTTCCGAAAACAGGCGGAACAATCCGGGGGACAGGCTCCTCTCTTGTTCTTTTCTCCAAAATATGCTATACTGTATGAAAATCCGGCACACGCCGCAGGGAGGAGATCCGCACATGGAATGGAACACACTGTTGTCAACGGAGAAGACGGGCCCAGAGGAGACGGAGCCCATTCAATTTGCCCAATATCCCATCAACAAATTTGAAAAAGACTATCATAAAATCGTGTCCAGCGCTGCCTTCCGCCGGCTTCAGGACAAGACGCAGGTCTTCCCCCTGGATAAGAGCGACTTTGTCCGCACCCGTCTCACCCACTCCATCGAGGTCTCCACGGTGGCCCGGCAGCTGGGCATCATGATTTCCAAAAACACCACCCCGTACAAGCCCGCGGACATCGACGGGGATGCCGCCGAGGGCATCGCCTCCGTTCTGCTCTGCGCCGGTCTGCTCCACGATCTGGGCAACCCGCCCTTCGGGCACTTTGGCGAGGTGGTCATCGGAGACTGGTTCAAGGAACATCTGGACCTGATTGACTATAAGGGCCGGCCTCTGCGGTCCTGGCTGACTCCTCAGATGGCCGCCGATCTGGAGCACTTCGAGGGCAACGCCCAGGCCCTGCGCATCCTGCTGAAGGCCGGGCACCGCTCCGAGATCAACCTCTCCAAGGCCATCATCAGCACTCTGGTAAAATATCCCACGGACTCCCTGTCCTTCCGCGGCGGCGACCCGGATATCCGGAAGCATAAGCTGGGCTTCTACGCCGCCGAGCAGGAGGCCTTCCGCCGCGTCTCGGAGACGGTGGGCACGCTTACTGCCTCCGGAGACTTCTGCCGCCATCCTCTGACCTACGTGCTGGAGGCCGCCGATGATATCGCCTATGCCACCGCCGACCTGGAGGACGCCTTTAAAAAGGGCCTGTTCACCTTGGACGCCTTTACGGAGTTCTTTAAGAGCTTCTACACTGAGGAGGACCTGACGTTTCGCAGCAGCCCGGCCTACTATTCCAACGACCTCATCCAGCAGCTCCAGTCCCTCCGGGGGGAAGATCACAGCGCAAGAGGCGACAGCAGCGCCTTCAAGGAGTGGCTGAACCAGGTCCGCCGCTGGCTGATGTACGTAACCGTCTATCGCTTCTCCTATAAATACCGGTCCATCATGGCCGGAACCTATGGGGACGACCTGTTCGCGGAAACCTATCACAGCCTGACCATTCAGATTCTGAAAAAGGCCATGGCGAAATTCGCCTACGACACCCCCGGCATCCTGAAGCTGGAGCTGTCTGCTCAGACCATCCTCTCCTTCCTGCTGGACAGGTTCGTGGGCGCGGCGCTGTACTGCGGTTCTCAGGATGAGAATTACCTCCCTTCCAAGGCCGGCCGGAAATACCTCCTGATTTTCTCCGACAACTATAAGCAGGACTATGAAAACGCCAAAACCGGGGACGAGGCCTGGGATCTCTATCTCCGGCTCCTGATGGTCACCGACTACATCAGCGGCATGACGGACTCCTATGCCCGCACCCTGTACCGGGAGCTCAGCGGCATCGAAGCCATCTGAAAAACCGGCTGGCATTTTCTTCCGGAAACCACGGCAAATCGTACGAATTTTCATAATTCGTACGATTTTCATATAAACCGGACTTTTTGCTCTATTGCTAAACAGAATGACCAACTATAATGGAATTTACCGGGAGGCCTTTGTGAATTATACCTATGGCCCGTCCGGCAGAGGTGCAGCCTGGCGCTACACCCGCATTTTTAAGAAGAGGAGATAGAAAACGATGAAAAGACTTCTTGCAGTTCTGCTTGCCGTCATGATGGTGCTCTCCCTGGCCGCCTGCGGCGGCGGAAACAGCGGCGGGCAGACCAGCGAGCCCCCCGCCTCCTCCGGCGGCGATCCGGCCCCTGCCGAAGGCAGCGGAGAGAAAATTGACATCAGCGTCATCGCCGCTCAGTACGGCCAGAAAACCAGCGACTGGTGGGCCAACTTCCAGAAGGAATTCAACGAAGCCAATCAAAACATCAACCTGAATGTGGAGGTTGTCTCCTGGAATGACATCTACACCGTGGTCAATACGCGGATCTCCAACGGCGCCGCCCCGGACATCCTGAATATCGACGTGTTCGCCGACTATCAGGCCGAAGGGCTGCTGCTGCCCGCCGAGGACTACGTCTCTGCCGAGACCTATGCCAAGTTCTATCCCGCCTTCCTGGATCAGTCCGTGGTGGACGGCACCGTGTGGGCCGTGCCCGATCTGGCTTCCGCCCGCGCTCTGTATTACAACGTGGACATTCTGGAAGCTGCCGAGGTGGAGGTTCCCACCACCTGGGCCGAGCTGGAGGCCGCCTGCCAGAAGCTCCAGGCCTATGATTCCAGCATTTATCCCTGGGGCATCGACATGACCACCGACGAAGGCCAGGCCGCCTTTGCCTATTACATCTGGAACAACGGCGGCGACTTTACCGACGCCGACGGCAACTGGACTCTGAACAGCCCCGAAAATGTGGAGGCCATTGAGTTTGCCATTGGCCTGGTTAACTCCAAGCTGACCAACTCCGACCCCGCCAACGAGACCCGCTACACCCTTCAGGACCTCTTCGGCGCCGGCCAGCTGGCCATGATGATTGGCCCCAACTCCATTCCCACCTACATCGCCGTCGACAAGGATCCCGCCGACGTCATCAACTACGGCACCGCTCCCATCCCCACCAACGAAGGCAAGCCCTCCGTTTCCGCCGGCGTTATGGACCGGTTCATGTGCTTCGACAATGGCCACTCCGACGAGAAGATCGAGGCCATCAAAACCTTCTTCGACTTCTTCTATGAGGATCAGCGTTACTCCGACTGGGTCCTGATGGAGGACTTCCTGCCCGCCACCTCCACCGGCGGCGAGATCGTGGCCGCCGCCGACGAGCGGATGGCCGCCTGGGTCGACATTGTGGGCTCCTGCAAGTTCTATCCCACCGCCAAGGCCGAGTGGGCCAACGTGAAGCAGGGCGTCATCAATGTGGAGCAGCAGGCTCTGATGGGCGGCAATGTTCAGGAGCTGCTGGATGAGCTCCAGGCCGAGATTGAGGCCGAGGCTGCCGGCTGACGCCTCCAATCGCTTCACCGTTCACCGACATGCCACCGCGGGGCCGGGCCGACACGGCCCGGCCCCGCCGGCTTTCTTCCGGCCATTTTCAAAGCGCGGCCCCTTTCTCTCTGCCGGGCTTTGAAAGCGGTCGGAAGGTCCACCATTCTCAGAGCCTGTTTAAAATCCGGCGGAGTGCCGGATTGGGGCGGATTTTTTTGCCGGGCAAGGCGGTTTGACGCAGGAATCCTGGCGGATTTCAAGTCAAACCAACGCAGCATCGGCGGAAAAAGATGCCCCGAGACGGCGTTTCGATGGATTTTAAACAGGCTCTCACAATTTAGGGAGGTGTCCCCGTGATCACAAAGACCCAACACGTCCCCCTGAAGGCATCGCCTCAGCCTCCGCTGAAACGGTCTTCCGGCGGGAAAAAGCTCTTTCGTAAAATCGAGCCCTATATCTGGATTGCTCCCAGCATCATCCTCATGGCGGTCTTCATTCTGATTCCCATCTGTTCCGTGTTCCAGATGTCCCTGAACAAGGTCAGCAAAACGGGCAAAATTCAGGGGTTCAACAACTTCGCCAACTTCACCAAGGTGCTGAACAGCTCCGCCTTCGGCATCGTCCTGAAAAACACCATTGTATGGACCATCGCCGTGGTGGTGATTTCCACTGTTCTGGGCTTCATGCTGGCCCTGATCCTGAACAACCAGTTCCGGGGACGGAAGATTGCCCGGGCCATTGTGGTCTTCCCCTGGGCCACCACGCTGGTCATCCAGGCCAGCGCCTGGAACTTCATCATCAACAAGGACTACGGCACGCTGAACACCCTGCTGCTGAAGCTGGGCCTGATTCAGCAGTCCGTCAACTGGACGCCTACACCGGGAACCTATTTCGCCTGGGAAATCGCCTGCGGCATTTTTGTCACCATCCCCTTTGTCACCTTCTGCGTCCTCTCCGGACTCCAGAGCATCGACACCTCCTACTACGAGGCCGCCACCGTGGACGGGGCCACCTATTTCCAGAAGCTCTTCAAAATCACCCTGCCCCTAGTAAAGTCCTCCCTGACGGTGTCCACGGTGCTGAACATCATCTACGTATTCAACTCCTTCCCCATCATCTGGACCATGACCAAGGGCGACCCGGCCAACCACACCGACACCCTGGTCACCTACCTCTACAAGCTGGCCTTCTACAACAACAAGCAGGGCGAGGCCGCCGCCGTGTCGGTCATCGGCTTCATCATTCTGCTGATCTGCGCCAGCACCTACATGATCTACACCCTTCGGAAAGGAGATGACGACCTGTGAGCCAGCCCGCCAACTCTGTAAAAAAGCCGCTCTCCGCCAAGAAAGTCATTCTCCGGGTGCTGCTGTACCTCGTCGTTCTGGACGTCTGCATCATCACCCTGTACCCCTATTTCGCCATGCTCTGCACCGCCCTGAAGGGCCGGGCGGAGATTTTCACCGCCGACGGCACCATCCTGCCGGCGACGGCCCTGTGGTCCAACTTCATTGACATCTGGAGCCGGGCCACTATGGGCCGGTACATGCTGAACTCCTTCCTGATTGCCGGCGGGTCCACCGTCATCGCCATGCTCTGCGGCATCCCCGCCGCCTACGCTCTGGCCCGGATGCGCTTCCGGGGACAGACCGCCTTTTTGGGCTTTGTCATTGTCTCCCAGATGTTTGCCCCGGTGGTGCTGCTCATCGGTATTTACAAGGTCATGCTGTCCATGCACCTGACAGACAGCATCTGGGGCCTGATCTTCATCAACGCGGCCTTCAACCAGGCCTTCACCGTCTGGCTCCTCCGGGGCACCTTTATGGGCATCTCCGCCGAGATGGAGCAGGCCGCCACCATCGACGGCTGCACCCGGGTCCAGTCCATGCTGCGGGTGCTGCTGCCTGTGGCCGCCCCCGGCATCGTCACCACGCTGATCTTCATTTTCATCAACGCCTGGAACGAGTACACCGTGGCCCTGTGCCTGATTTCCACCGACACTCGCAAACCATTAACGGTAGGCATCAACATATTCAACGGATACAACATCATCGAGTGGCAGTACCTGTTTGCCGCCTCTATCTTCGCCATTATCCCGGTAGTCATCCTCTTTATGTGCATCGAGAAGAACCTGGTCAGCGGCCTCGCCTCCGGCGGCGTGAAGGGCTGACGGCAGCTGCAAACGCCCGGAAAACGGACGGCCACAGGCCGTCCGTTTTGTCATCCTCCGAAAAACCGTCAATGCCACAGCTCGTCAGTCCGGACGCCCCGTCGGATGCCGCCGATGTCATAGGGCGTGGTCTGATACACGAAGTAGTTCAGCCAGTTGCCGTAGAGCAGGTTGGCGCAGGAGCGCCAGCGGACCATAGGCTCCCGGCCGGGATCGTCCTGGGGGAAGTAGTGCCGGGGAATCTGAATATCCACCCCCGCCTCCAAATCCCGGAGATACTCCTTTTTCAGCGTATCCTGGCTGTATTCCGCGTGGCCCATCAAAAACACCTGCCGCCCCTGGGCAGTCTTGACGGCATAGACCCCCGCCTCCGGCGAGCTGGCCAGAATCTTCAGCGCCCGCACCGCCTCAATGTCTCCCCGGAGCACGGTGGTATTCCGGGAATGAGGCACCCAGAACTGATCGTCAAAGCCCCGGAAAAGCATGAAGTTGGGGGACTCCACCCTGTGCCGGAACACACCGAAGAGCTTTTGGGGCAGGAGGCGCTTGGGGATGCCGTAGTGATAGTACAGCCCCGCCTGCGCGCCCCAGCAGATGTGAAGGGTGGAGTGGACATTGCTCTTGCTCCACTCCATAATCTCGCAGAGCTCCGGCCAGTAGTCCACTTCCTCAAAGGGCAGGTGTTCCACCGGCGCGCCGGTGATGACCAGTCCGTCAAAGGTCTGGTTTTTCACCTCTTGAAAGGTCTTGTAAAAGGCCAGCATGTGCCGTTGGGAGGTATTCCGGGAGACGTGACCGGCGGGGGCAATCAGCTCCAGTTCAATCTGAAGCGGCGTATTCCCCAGAACCCGCGCCAGCTGGGTTTCCGTCTCCACCTTGGTGGGCATCAGGTTCAGAAGGAGAATCCGCAGGGGCCGGATGTCCTGGGTGACGGCCCGGGTCTCCGTCATGACGAAAATGTTTTCCTGCCGCAGGATTTGAGTGGCGGGAAGCTGGTTAGGAATCTTGATGGGCATGGTCAGTCCACCGCTTCCAGGGCCTGCCGGATGTCCTCAATCAGGTCCTCCCCGCTCTCCAGGCCGCAGGACATGCGGACCAGTCCGGCGGGAACGCCGGCGGCGGCCAGCTGTTCGTCCGTCATCTGCCTGTGGGTGGTGCCGGCGGGGTTCAGGCAGCAGGTCCGGGCGTCCGCCACATGGGTTTCGATGGCCGCCAGCTTCAAGCGGCTCATGAAGACGCCGGCCGCCTCCCGGCCCCCCTTCAGCTCAAAGGACACCACGCCGCAGGAGCCGTTGGGCAGATACTTCTCCGCCAGGGCGTGGTATTTGTCTCCCGGGAGACCGCAGTAGTTCACATGGGTCACCTTGGGATGCGCCGCCAGAAACTCCGCCACGGCCTGGCCGTTCTCACAGTGCCGCTTCATCCGGACGTGAAGGCTCTCCAGCCCCAGGTTCAGGTAAAAGGCGCTCTGGGGCGAGGGCGTGGAACCAAAGTCCCGCATGAGCTGGGCGGTGCACTTGGTAATGAACGCCCCTTCCTTCCCGAACTTTTCGGCATAGGTGATGCCGTGATAGCTCTCGTCCGGGGTGCACAGGCCGGGGAAGCGGTCCGCATGGGCCATCCAGTCGAAGCGGCCGGAGTCCACAATGGCCCCGCCCACGGCCACGCCGTGTCCGTCCATATACTTGGTGGTGGAGTGGGTCACGATGTCCGCACCCCACTGGAAGGGACGGCAGTTGATGGGGGTGGCAAAGGTGTTGTCCACCACCAGAGGCACGCCGTGGGCATGGGCGGCGGCGGCAAATTTCTCAATGTCCAGCACCGTCAGGGCAGGGTTGGCAATGGTCTCACCGAAGACGGCTTTGGTGTTGGGCCGGAATGCGGCGTCCAGCTCCTCCGCCGTGCAGTCCGGGGAGACAAAGGTGACCTCCACGCCCATTTTCGCCATGGTGACAGAGATAAGATTGAAGGTGCCGCCATAGATGGAGGAGGAGGAAACAACGTGGTCGCCGCAGGAGGCGATATTAAACAGGGCGAAGAAGTTTGCCGCCTGACCGGAGGAGGTCAGCATGGCGGCGGTTCCGCCCTCCAGCGCGGCGATTTTCGCCGCCACATGGTCACAGGTGGGATTCTGGAGGCGGGAGTAAAAATAACCGTTGGCCTCCAGGTCAAACAGCTTCCCCATGTCCTCACTGGTGGCATACTTGAAGGTGGTGGACTGGATAATGGGAATCTGCCTGGGTTCGCCGCTGCCGGGAGTATACCCCCCCTGGACACAGATGGTTTCGGGACGATAGCTGCTCATAGTTGTGTGCTCCTTTCAGGTTTGGGACGAAAAGAAAAAGCCTCCGTCCCAAAGGAATTCCTTTGAGACGAAAGCCATTGCTGCTTCCGCGGTACCACTCAAATTGCGCCGGCCTCACGGCCCGACGCCCCTCACAGGGTCCAGCAACCCCTTTGCCTTAACGCGGCGCACGGGACGCCCTACCTGTCGAACGTCCGGCTCAGGAGCCATAAGACCTGGGGACCATTCCTGCCGCCTCGCACCGCCCGGCAGCTCTCTGAAGGTCCGTATCCCCGTCCCTCTCCGTCATCGCTTTTAGGGTATTATAAGAAATGCCGGCCCATTTGTCAACTGTGATTTTCAGGAAATCCGCCGCCGGACCTTGGCGGCCCGCCCGGACGCCTGGAAACAGGAGCCTGTATTTACATCCGCTGCGGGCCGCCTGAACGGTCTTTTTCCTGCAATCCCGCGCCGCTTTTCCCCATGGCCTGCCAGAATTTCTGTGAAAAACCTCCTTGTCCGGCGGGAAGAGCTTCACCCGTCCGGCGCCCTCCGGCCATGAATACAGCTTCTAAAAAGCGCCGGGATCGGTTGACAGATGTAAGCCTTTCTGATATACTATGGGCTACAGGAGTAAACCAACCGAGAAGACCGGACGAAAGGAGCACGGACATGGAGGAACAGAGGGTATCTCTCTCCGCCGGGGAATGGCGGGTGATGGAGGTTTTATGGGCGGGCCCAAAGACCCTGATGGAGCTGGTGCGGGCGCTGGGGGAGGACCCCGGCTGGGCCAAGAGCACCGTCACCACCATGGTGCGGCGGATGGAGCAGAAAGGGCTGATCGCCTACACCACGGAGGGCCGGACCAAGGTCTTCCGGGCGGCGCTGGCCCGTGAGGACGCGGCGGCGGCGGAAACGGACTCCCTGCTGAAGCGGGCCTATCACGACAGCGTGGGACTGCTGGTCAGCGCTCTGGTGGAGCGAAACGACCTGAGCAAATCGGACATCGACGATTTATACGCCATTCTGCGCCGGGCGGAGGAGGAAGAGCGATGAAAACGATTTTACTGTCGTCCTCGATTCTGATTTTGCTGCTGGCGGCTCTGGGGCCCGTTCTGCGGGGAAAAATCAGCCCCCGGGTCCAGTATGCCCTGTGGCTGCTGGTGGCTCTGCGGCTGCTGGCGCCGGTGAATCCGGTAAGCAGCGCCCTCAGCGCCGCGGCCCTGCTGGAGCGGGTGGAAACTCCGGCGCTGGAGCGCATCGCCCAGACGCCGGTATCCACCCGGTCCTATGACAGTGCTTACAGCCAGATAGAGGCGGAGTACCGCCAGCGGGGCGCAGACCTTTCTGCCTTCACCGCCGCCGACTGGGCCAATCTGGAGACCCAGGCCCGGGCTATGACAGAGGAAGTGCCCTTGTCAGAGCTGGCGGTTCGGTGGGCGAGGCCTGTTTGGCTGGCGGGTGCGGCTGTTATGGGCCTGTGGTTCCTGGCCGTAAATCTCCGGTTCCGGCGGAGGCTCAAGAAAAACGCCAAGCCTGTGGACTTGGGTATGATAGGCGTCCGGTGCCCCCTGCCGGTCTATGTGTCGAGGGAGCTGGCCTCCCCCTGTCTTTCCGGCCTGTTCCGGCCCGCCATCTATATCACCCCCGCCGCCCTGGAGAGCCCGGACCGGCTGCGGCACATCCTGGCCCACGAAGGGACCCATTACCGTCATGGGGACCACTGGTGGGCGGCGCTGCGGTGCCTGTGCCTGTGCCTCTACTGGTTCGACCCCCTGGTATGGTGGGCGGCGGCCCTCAGCCGGAGAGACTGCGAGCTGGCCTGTGACGAGGGGGCCATCCGGCGGCTGGGCGAGGGGGAGCGCCTGGCCTACGGCAAAACCCTGGTGGACATGATTGCCGCCGGGCGAACGCCTCTGCTGCAAACCGCCACCACCATGAGCGGCAGCAAGCGCCGCATCCGCCAACGGGTGACGCTGATTGCCCGAAGGCCCAGGACTGTGGCCGCCGCCGCGGCGGCCTTGGCTCTGATTCTGGCTCTGGCGGTGGGCTGCGCCTTCACCGCGCCGCCGGAGGAGGAGCCGAGGAATCCGGAAGTCCCGGAGGAATCCGGCCTCAGCGAGCAGCTGTTCACGCTGCCGGAGGAGCTGGCGAAAAACGTGGAGATCATCCCTGACGACGGCAGGCCCTCTCTGGCCAAATACGCCCTGAAGCTGTCCGAAGAAGAAAAGCAATGGGGCGGCTGGCTGCTGACAGTCTACGAGCTGGACCAGGGGGGCTTTGAGGAGTGCTTCGTGGACAACCTGGACGGCAGCGGCTGGCACTGCGAAGCCAAAAAGGGCGAGCTGTACTATGCCACCCTGTTCCCCACCGACGTGAACTTCCCCGTGGAACGGCAGGAGGAATACCACCAGACCCAGAGCGCCCTGATGGACTGGGTGTGGAGTATCATCCTGGACCAGGAGGGGGCGGAGGGCTTCGACTGCGAGGCCTATCTGAACCAGCCCTATTTCCACAGCGGCTGCAACTATATGGACGTGACCTACTGGCCCTACAAGCCGGTGAATGGCTCCACCGGCGTGGCCTGGACCCTGCGGATGGTCCAGCCGGTGACCCAGGGCGAGGGCGGCATCTGGGGCGTGGAGCGGATTTTCTACGGGGACGGAGAGAGCCACCCCGTCCGGCCCAACGTGGACAGCCTGGATCCCGGCGAATACCTGGAGGACCGCTCTGCGGACAACTACTACCGGCGGCTCCAGACAGCGGTGGACAACGGCTATGAACCCTGGGCCCTGGACCCCATCCAGGTGCTGCTGCGCTTCGTCCGGGAGACCTTCGCCCATGAGAACGTGACGGCGGACTGCTTCTCCCTGGGGGGCGTCACCGAGGTAACCCTGGGCTCCGGGCCGGAGGAAACGCCCGGCGAGCCGGTGCCGGCATACTGGCAGGGCCTGGACGAGACCGCCCTCGCCCTGGGGCGGCTGGCGGAGCGCATCACGGAAACGCCTTACCCGGTGTTCACCTACACGCCCATGAACGGGGAGCCGGTCCGCTGCCCCGCCGACCTGGACCGCTGGAACGGACACAACCGGGTCATGGGCTTCCCCCTCTCCTTCCTCTTCCAGCCGGCGGAGGAGCCCGCCGCCCTGCCCAGGACCGCGTCCCTGACCCTGGAGTCGGCGGACGGCGCCGCCGCCATCCAGATGTGGCGGGGCAGAGACCTGCTGCGGATTTATGAAAACGGTGAAACAGTCTGGTACGAGGCCCCTCCCACCGACCCGGAGGGCGCCTTTCAGGAAAATCTCTTTGACTACTGGCGGATGTGGTTCGACGAGGCGGAGGCGGAGGCCCTGACGGCGGACATCGTCATCCCGGACCGGGGCCAGAGCCGCGGCGAGATTGCCCAGGAATGGGTGGATGCCAACGAGGGGACCATGCTGCGGGTGTCCCCCGGCAGTAAGTACGCCTGCACCTATGTGAAAAACACCGCCTACGAGGAGTCCCTGGACTGGCTGGAGCCGGAGGACCTGGACAGCTTCTTCCCCGCCAATACCAGGGGCCTGGAGCGCTTCGCCTTCCAGTATCAGACGGTCTTTGTCCCGGAGAACGACCGGGCCCTGCACTGGCTCATGGCAGGGAACACCGGAGAATACGAGGGGGACGGTGCTCCGGAGGGAGCCTTCTCCTATGGCCGCGTCGGCTACATGTACCTGACGGAGGAGGGCTGGCGCTGCGACGGCACAGGCACCGGCTGGTAGACACAAACTTTTGATATAGGTCCGCTCAACGGCTCCGCTTGCCAGCGGAGCCGTTTTGTGATAAAATGGCGTATTATGGTTGGAAGCAAATTCAGAATTCCGCTCAAAATAATCCGGGCAGGCGCTTTCGGAGCGGTCCCGCCCGAAGAGGGAACAGAATCCGAACAGCCACGAACAGGAGGTACTCATTTTGACCAATCTCAGCAAAAAAGACCGGAAACAGGCCAAACAGCGGGAAAAGAAAAACTTCCGCCGTGCCATGGAAAAGGAGCTGCGGGAGCACAGGAGTTCCTTTGTCGTGTTCTACACGCTGCGCCTTCTGGTCATCGTCATCTTCATCCGTCAGATTATAATAGGCGGCTATGAAAGCGCCTTCTACTGCGCCCTGGCCTATCTGCTGCTCTATGTCCCCAGCTGGATTCAGGTGAAATTCCACATCGAGCTTCCCCCCGCCCTGGAAATCACCGTCCTCTGCTTCATCTACGCGGCGGAGGTCCTGGGGGAGGTCAACGCCTTCTATGTGGTGGTGCCCCACTGGGACACCATGCTCCACACCCTCAACGGCTTCCTGGCCGCCGCCGTGGGCTTCGCCATGGTGGTGCTGCTCAACGACGACGAGCGGCTGACCTTCGACCTCTCTCCCTTCTTCCTGGCTTTGATGGCCTTCTGCTTCTCCATGACCGTGGGCGTGCTGTGGGAGTTCTTCGAGTTTGGTATGGACTGGTTTTTCCACACCGACATGCAGCGGGACACGGTGATCCAGGCCATTCACTCCGCCACACTGGACGCCACCCGGTCCAACAGGGTGGTCAGCATCACCGGCATTCAGGATGTGCTCATCAACGGCGAATCCCTGGGTCTGGGGGGCTATCTGGACATCGGCCTCATTGACACCATGAAGGACCTGTTTGTCAACTTCATCGGGGCCGTGGTTTTCTCCGTCACCGGCTTTTTCTATGCCAAGAGCAAAGGACTGCGCCGGACGGCGGCCCAGGGCTTCGTTCCCAGCAAAAAAACGGCGGATACGGACTATCTCCGGCAGGCCCGGGAGGAAAACGAGGCGAACGACCATTCGGAGACCCACCAGATGGAGGACCGGGAAGCGCCGTAAGCGCGCCTGCCCCGTTTTCCGCTCCATGTGTAAAATTTTTGTGAGCATTGTTGCATTTTTCAAATTCAGTGGTATGATATGGGCAAATAAACGTCCCTTTTACCTTTCGTGTTGTTGGCTCAAAACTCTGGCAATTTAACAAATCATAAGGTTGAAGCCAAAAACTGCCTGTGATATAGTCAAAGTAGCAAATGGGAATTCGCGAGGGCAATCGTATATGGATAAAGAAATTCTGTTATCTAATATAGACAAAGTTCATACTACGGAAATGGGAATTGATAGGATTAAGAAAAATTTGAGATTAGATACCGACGACGTGGTTGAATGGTGTAAGAAAAAGCTGTTAGACAAGGGGTGCAATATTTATACGCGAGGAAAGAATTGGTATTGCGAAATTGATAATATCAGAATAACGATTAACTCTTACAGCTACACAATTATTACAGCACATATAATTAAATAAAATCGGATTTACCGGGTCATTATCTGTTGCAGGCAATCACCCATACAGTTATTCTGACGAAAAACCAAGGAACTGGACTTTTATCAACATGAAAGGCAAAAGGGCAAAATAAACTGACAGTAAAGGACTTGATACCATGACTAAAATTGACATTATCTCCGGCTTCCTGGGGGCGGGCAAAACCACCCTCATCAAAAAGCTGCTGGCGGAAGCCTACCAGGGAGAGCAGCTGGTTCTGATTGAAAACGAGTTCGGCGAAATCAGCATCGACGGCGGCTTTCTGAAGGAGTCCGGCATCCAGATTTCCGAGATGTCCTCCGGCTGCATCTGCTGTTCTCTGGTGGGGGACTTCAATCAGGCCCTCAAGGACGTAAAAGACCGGTTCCAGCCGGACCGCATCCTCATCGAGCCCTCCGGCGTGGGCAAGCTGTCCGACGTGATTGTGGCAGTGGAGAACACCGCGGCGGAAACCGGAGACATGAAGCTCAACAGCTTCGTCACCGTGGCCGACGCCGGCAAGGTCAAGGTCTACATGAAAAACTTCGGTGAATTCTATAACAATCAGATTGAATCCGCCGGAACCATTGTCCTCTCCCGGACCCAGAAGCTGAGTCAGGAAAAGCTGGAGGCGGCGGTCGCTCTGCTGCGGGAGAAGAATCCCGGCGCCGCCATCCTGACAACCCCCTGGGACCGGCTGGACGGCAGGACCATTCTCTCCGCCATTGAAAAGGTCTCCCTGGCGGACGAGCTGCTGGAGAGCATGCGGGCGGAGCACGCTGCCGGAGAGGCGGAGCATGAGCACCACCACGAGCACGGGGAGCATGAGCACCACCACGAGTGCGGGGAACACGGGCATCACCACGAGTGCGGGGAACACGGGCACCACCACGAGTGCGGGGAACACGGGCATCACCACGAGTGCGGGGAACACGAGCACCACCACGAGTGCGGGGAGCACGGGCACCACCACGACCATGGCCACGAGTGCGATGACCCCGGCTGCTCCTGCCACCATCACCACCACCATGCCGACGAGGTCTTTGCCTCCTGGGGCCGGGAAACTCCCAGGGCCTTCACCCAGGCGGATATCGAGAAGATTCTCACCGCCCTGGACTCCGGGGAATACGGCAGCATTCTTCGCGCCAAGGGCATCGTCAATGGCCAGGACGGCGCGTGGATTGAGTTTGACTATGTGCCTGAAGAACACGAAATCCGGGCGGGACATCCCGACTATACCGGCCGCCTCTGTGTCATCGGTGCGGAGCTGAAGGAAGACAAGCTGGCAGACCTCTTCGGCCTGTAAGTCTGTAAAGGAAGTTTGCTTTATAATGGATATTCCTGTTTATCTGGTTGCCGGATTTCTGGATTCCGGCAAGACCAATTTTATCAACGGCGTCCTGGAGGACGGCTTTGCCCGGGAAGACAAAACGCTGCTTCTCCGCTGCGAGGAGGGCGAGGAGGAATATAACCCCAAGGCGCTGGACAACGTCACCGTGGTGGACATTGAGGACGAGGCGGACCTGACCTGTTCCCGGATGAAGGAGCTGGAAAAGAAATACCGCCCCAGGCAGGTGCTGATTGAGTACAACGGCATGTGGCAGATGGAACGGCTCTACCGGGAGGTCCTGCCCGCCAACTGGGTGCTCTACCAGATTATGACCTTTGTGGAGGCCGGGACCTTTGAGCTGTATGTGAAGAACATGGGCCAGCTGATGATGGAGAAAATCACCAACGCGGACCTGCTGGTGTTCAACCGGGCCACGCCGGAGCTCCGGGAATCTCTGCGGAAGCGGAATCTGCGGATGGTGAACCGCCGGGCGGACATCTATTTTGAAAATGTAGACGGCAGCAGCGAGGACTATCTCACCGGGGACGAGTGCCCCTTCGACCTGACTCAGGACGTTGTGGACATCCCCGACGAGGATTTCGGCGTGTGGTACGTGGACGTTATGGACCACCCGGAGCGCTGGGCGGGGAAGCTGGTTCACATGAAGCTCATCATGTGCCACTCGAAAAAATATCCGGGCATCCACTGCCCCGGCCGCTTCGCCATGGTCTGCTGCGAGAACGACATCCAGTTCCTGGGCCTGATCGCCAAGGGCATCGGCCTGAAGGACTACAACAACCGGGACTGGATCGAGGTCACTGTCCGCATGGCGGTGGAAAACCACGACGCCTATCAGGGCAAGGGCCCGGTGATGCACGTCATGAGCATCGGCCCCTGCGAGAAACCCGCCCAGGAGGTCGTCAATTTCTGATACGCATTGTAATACAGCGCAGAAAAACGCCCCTCCGTTATCGTGCGGAGAGGCGTTTTGCACCGTTACCGGATATAATTCCCGTAATCATCAAACAGGTAGGGACGGGGGTAAATCGAATTACCGGCATCATGAAAGGTCGTGAGACAGAGATCCAGCACCCGGTCTTCCCAGATCACGCCCCGAACCCCTATGCCGTCATGGCTCCACTCATAACGGACCGCCTTCTCCGGCAGCTCCACGCCGGAGGTCACCACCACTGCGTTTTCCGGGTCTCCGAAATTCCACACCAGCAGCCCATTGACGCCCGGGTTCACCCGGACCCGGCCTCCGATGGGACAGTAGCGGTCCGGGAAGAGCGTGTCTCTCTGCCAGAGGCTCATGCACCACTCTCCCGCCTTATCTCCGCAGAGGAGGGCCAGGTAATCCCCCTTCGCCTCCCGCTCCCGGACCTCCAGCGTTCTGGCGTCAAATTGGGGGTCCTGGTCCTGAAAATAGGCCGCCGTCCCCTGCGCCAGGGCTTCACCGTCCTCAAAGTGAACTGAGGCGGCGTAGTGGGCGTCCCGCTCCGCCTGCTCCCGCTGGGCCTGGAGGGACACGCTGATTCCCCAGACAGCCAGGGCCGTCACCGCCGCCATGGCCAGCCAGGCCAGCCGCTTCCATCTGTATCCCTGCTTCATGCTCTCCATAATCTGTCCTCCCGCCGCTTTCGGCAATTCCTCCTGTGTCAGTTCCTTTCCGCCGAGCAGCTCGCTGACCGACAGGCCCAGGGCCTCCGACAGAGGCTCCAGGCTGTCCAGGCCCGGCATTCCCCGGCCCGTCTCCCAGCGGCTGACGGCCTTGTCCGTCACGTGGAGCCGCTCCGCCAGCTCCGCCTGATTCCATCCCAGCGCCCGCCGCCGGGCGGCGATCAGTTCTCCAGTCGCTTTCGCATCCATGGGCATCTCCCCTCCTGTTCCCCGCCGTTCCCCCTGTGGGGAAACGGACCGGTCTTCCGCTGCCGTCAGTATCCCACAAAACCGGGGAAATGTCACCCTATGAATCATAGAGCCGCCGGTTTTTCTTGATTTTTCAGAGAAACGTCCTATAATAGAGGATATCGCCTATGAAAGGATCTGCCGATTTGAAAGAACGCTATGTCAAGCTTAAGAAGCTCACTCTGCGCCAGACGTTTCTGGCGGCGGTGCTGCTGGCGGGAGCCGTCACGCTGCTGGTGCTCTGGTGCCAGCCCAACGCCTTCCGGGGGATGCTCTCCGGCCTGCTCCGTCAGCCTCTGCTGATTGTCCTCAACGCCCTGCCCATCGGACTGCTGATTCTGGCGGGGACCTGCCTGTTCCAAAACGTATTCTACAGCGCCGCCCTGGTAAACCTGCTGGCGGGGGCCCTGTCCATCGCCAACCGGGTCAAAATCGAGGTTCGGGACGAACCGGTGTTCCCCCGGGACTTCGCCCTGCTGAAGGAGGTGGGCAGCGCCCTGGGAACTTATGACATCTCCTATCCTATGGTACAGATCACCGCCCTCCTGCTGGCCACCCTGATTCTGCTTCTGCTGGGCCGCCTGATTGGCTGCCGTCCTATCCCCCACCTGCGGGAACGCACGGGGCGGCTGCTGGGGGCCGCCGCCAGCCTGGCGGTGCTGGCGGGACTGATTCTGACTGTTTACGCGTCCGACGGCCTGTATAATTCCTTTCAGGTGTCCAATCCCTACTATATTCCCTCGGTGTTCAATGAGCTGGGTTTTCCCTACAGCTTCTGCCATCAGTTCACCACCTATCCCATCGACCGGCCCGCCGGGTTCAGCAAGACGGAGGCCGCCCGCTGGGACGCTGCCGCCGCCCAGCCCGGCCAGGGTGCGCCGGTCAGCGTGGTGATGGTCATGAACGAGGCTTTTTCCGACATCACCGATCAGCCGGTGTTCACCTACGGCCCGGAGGATGATCCCCTGCCCAATCTTCACGCCCTGCGGCGGGACCCCCACGCCCTCAGCGGCCATATAGTGGTGCCCGGCTTTGCCGGAGGCACCGCCAACACGGAGTTCGACGTGCTGACGGGTATGCAGACCAACGCCCTGTCCGCCTCCGCCACCTCCGCCTTCCGGGTGGTAAACCGGAACCTGGACAGCCTCTTTCGGGTCTTTGCCGGAGAGGGGTATGAGACGTCCTTCTTCCATCCCGGCGACAACTGGTTTTACAACCGGGAAAATGTCTACCGCTGGCTGGGGGCGGAGGAAACCCTGTTTGCCAATCAGATGGAGAACATGGAGTACAAGGGCCGCTGGGTCACCGACGGATATCTGGCGGACCTGATTGAAGAAGACTTCGAGTCGGCGGCGGGGACGCCCCTCTTCCATTTCACCACCACCATTCAAAACCACATGTCCTACACCGCCGACAAATACGGTCCGGACTACGTTTTTCCGCCTCTGGAGGTCTCGGCGGAGCTGTCCGAGGAGGCGGAGACCCTTCTGCGGGTCTACGTGGAGGGGGCCCGGGACGCCGACGCCATGCTGGGCCGCCTCCGGAGCTATTTTGAGACGCAGGAGGAACCGGTGGTGCTGGTTTTCTTCGGAGACCACCTGCCCTATCTGGGGGACCGCCAGCTGGCCTACCGGGAGCTGGGACTGGACGTGGGCCCGGCGGAGGAGGGGGGCGAGATGTCCATGGCCTCCTACGAAACCCCCTATGTCATCTGGGCCAACGACGCGGCGGCGGAGGCCCTGGACTGGGCCCGGACCGTCCGGAGCCTGGACCTGCCGGAGAACGGGACACTCTCCGCCAGCTTCCTGGGGGCCCTGGTGCTGGAGCTGACGGGCCGGGGCGAGGAAACGGCCTGGTTCGCCTTTCTCAACCAGCTCCGCCGGGAGCTGCCGGTGGTGCAGAAAACAGCCTGCCTCCTCCCTGACGGCAGTGACGCCGGAACGCTGAACGAGGCTCAATCGGAGCTGATTCAAAAATGGCGGCGGTGGAGCTATTACAAGCTCTGCTGCAAGGAGATCGAATGAGGACCCGGAGCCGCCGGATGGCCTTTTGCGGCATACTGGTAAGCCTGGCCGCGGTTCTGCTGATTCTGTCCACCCCCTCCGCCGTTCTCTGCTCCCCCATTCTGGCCATGGTGGTGCTGCTGCCGGTGCGGCTGGAATACGGGACCCGGACCGCCGCCACCGCCTACGCCGCCGCGGCCCTTCTGGCCCTGCCTCTGGCGGTGAATCTGGAAGCGGCCCTGGTGTACCTGTTTTTCGGCTGGTATCCCATGCTCCGGCCCAGGATTGCCGCCCTGCCCTCCCGGCTTCTCCGGCTGGCGGTCCGGCTGGCCGTCTGCAATACCGCCATGCTCCTGCTCTACGGTCTGGTCTGGCGGCTGCTGGGCCTTCCGGCGGAGTCCGGCGGGCCTCTGTGGACCGCCCTGCTGCTGGTCCTGGGCAGTCTGGTATTCCTGCTGACGGACCGGGTGATTGAGCGGATGGAACGGCTGTGGCGTCTCCGTCTGCGGAAGCGGTTCTTCCAGGCGTGACCGCCGCGGCGGAACGTGCTCCATCGGGGAACTCTTTGCGGGGCCGCTTGGGCGGCCCATCTCCCCGGAAATACCGGGGCCTCCATTGCAAAATAGTAAACAGCAAAAAAATGAGGTGACCTTTCTATGAAAACCGGATTGGTATTGGAGGGCGGAGCCCTGCGGACCATCTTTTCCGCCGGGGTGTGCGACGCCTTTTTGGACGGCGGCCTGCCCCTGCCGGATTACACCGTAGGCGTCTCCGCCGGCATTGCCTATGGCGTCAGCTATCTGTCCCGGCAGAGCCGGCGGAATCTCCAGCTGATTACTCACTACGCCGGGGACCGCCGCTACATGGGCTGGCGGAACCTGGCGAATCCCAGAAACCGCAGCTATTTCGGACTGAAATTTGCCTATGAGACCATTCCCAACGAGCTCATTCCCTTTGACTATGACGCCTTCGAGGCCTATCCCGGCACGGTGGAAGCGGTGGTGACCAATCTGAACACCGGCCGGGCGGAATACCGGCCGGTCCCCCGGCGGGACTCTCCCAACCTGCTGCTGGAGGCCACCTGCGCCATTCCTCTGATGTTCCCCATCATCTGGGTGGACGGCCAGCCTTATCTGGACGGCGGCTGTGCCGACGCCATCCCCTGGAGGCGGGCCTTTGAGGCGGGCTGCGACCGGGTGGCGGTGGTGCTGACCCGGGAACGGAACTATTACAAAAAGGGAGACGGCTCCCTCCGGGCCCTGGGCCGGGTCTTCCGGAAATACCCCGCCTTTATGGACACGCTTCGGGGCCGGTCGGAACGGTACAACGCCTGCCGTGAGGAGCTGTTTGCCCTGGAACGGGAGGGCAGGGTTCTGGTCATCGAGCCGGAGGACACCCTGGGCTGTTCCCGCACGGAAAAAAATCTGGATACGCTCCGCGCTCTGTGGCAGGAGGGCTATTTTGCCGGCCGCCGGTCCCTGAGGGACCTCCAGCGCTTCTGGACAGAGGCATAAGCTGAAAAATCAAAAAAGCCAAAAAAACCGTGAGGACAATCCGTTTGTCCTCACGGTTCTGGTTTTGTCTGATTGGCGCTCAGGCCTCCGGCGGGGCGGGCAGCACAAGCCGCGGGCCGCTCAAATCCGGGTCGTCCGCCGCCAGCTCCGGCACAAACAGGGTGTTCTCGCCGGCGGTCTTCACGGCTTCAGCCAGGGCCTCCGCCCGGTCCGGCTCCGTCACGGCATAAACGCGGTCCACCAGCGGGGCAAGGTCCGCCAGCTTCTGGCCGGAAACCGGGTCATAGCCTGCGGTGATGACAGTCTCCGGCAGCTCCAGGGAGAGGGTCACGCCCTCATAGGGCTCCAGAGCCGCCTTGAGCTCTGTCAGCAGCAGCTTTAGATTGTCCTCCAGGGGGCCGTCTCCGTTGTAGTCAATCTTGTTGATCTTCCCCTCTGTGGGATAGCTCAGGTCCGTCAGCAGAATCTCGTCAAAGCCCAGCGCCGCGATTTCGCCCACCAGACCGCAGAGATACTCCCGGGCGGCAGGCTTGGTGGGATCCAGCCACTGGCTGTTGTTCCCGTCGTAGAAGATATAGCCGCCGGTATTCCGCAGGGCCAGGTTCCGAACGTTGGAATTGGCCGTCCGGGGGTCGTGGAGGCAGGAGAACCGGGCCACCGAGACCACGTCCTCCCGTCCGGTGAGGGCGGCCAGGGCGGCGGCGGTGTCCGCCTGGGTCCGCACCCCGCCGGAGACCCCATGTGCTGCGTCAAAGTACAGACTCCCGGCGGTATCCTTCAGCGTCACACAGACGGCGTCGAACGCCTGTCCCCGGACCGCCTCCCAGACCTCCATGGTCAGCGGCGCCGCGGAAAGGGACAGCGTCAGAGAGGAGGGCGGAGCCTCCGGCTCCTGAATCACCAGCTCCACCTGAGGCGCTTCCTCCGGCGGCGTGCCGGCGTCCGGGGCGGCAATGTCCTCCTGCCAGGGAAGGTCCAGCCGGTAGCGGCCGTCGTCGCCATAGACAACCAAGTTCTGCTGGATATAGATTACGGCGGCGGCAGCCAGAATCACCAGGACCAGAAATACCGCCAGAATGATCTTCAGTTTGGGCTCCCGGCCCCGGTAGCTGCTGTAGCCTTTGGCTCCCGCCATCTCCGCACCTCTTTTCTATAAAACTGCGCCCCTCCGGGTTCAGCCCTCCAGGGCCATCATCTTGTCCACCCGGCGGGCGTGGCGTCCGCCCTCAAACTCGGTGGAGAGGAAAACCTCCACCATCCGCTCCGCCATGTTGGGCCCGGTGAAGCCCGCGCCAATGGCCATCATGTTGGCGTCGTTGTGCCGGCGGGTCATCTCCGCCTGAAGGCAGTCGGCGCAGTGGGCGCAGCGGACGCCCCTGACCTTGTTGGCCGCGATGGAGATGCCGATGCCGGTGGTGCAGATGACGATGCCCCTCTCACAGCTGCCCTCCGCCACGGCCCGGGCGGCGGCAGCGCCGAAATCGGGATAGTCGCAGCTCTCCGTAGAGAAGCAGCCAAAGTCCTCACAGGTATGGCCCAGACGCTCCAGAACCTGAATGACGTGCTGTTTCAGGGCATAGCCGCCGTGGTCGCAGCCTAACGCAATTTTCATGGTGGATTTCCTCCCAGTCTTCTCAGATTTGATGTGTTTTATGTCAGGCCGCCCGACGCCCCCAACATGCCGGAGGGCCCGCGTCCAAAACCCGCGGGGCTTTCTTTCTCTCCGGCTTTCCGCCTCTATTGTACTCCAGACGGAGAAAAAAATCAATATGAACCCTCAAAACGGGAGCGCCTTCTCACGCATTTCAGAGTCACCGCAGCCGAAAAGAAGCTGATGCTTCTTTTCGGCTGCGGTGCCCTTCACAGTCAGCACACAGGGAAATCCGGGCAGCGGCTCCGCCGCTGCCTGAAAACGGCAGATACCGATTTTCAACTGTGCTGATTATACCGGCAGAACACCCTGTGGGGCCTGGTCCCCTGACCAGGCCATTTCCCCGGGAGGGCCGGCAAGGGAGGCGCTCCGGGGGGCCCGGCTCAGAGCTCATGCCAGACCGGCTTCCGCTTCTCAAAGGTGCAGAAGCGCCGGAAGCCGCACTGGCGCAGCAGCTCCTGCCGCTCCCGGACGGCGCAGCCCACGAACTCCGTCGTGTGAGCATCGCTGCCCAGTGTGACGATTTCGCCGCCCAATTCCCGGTACATCCGCAGCCACTTGCCGTCGGGCAGGGGGGTGTTGCCCCGGTTGGTGTTCACCTCAATGCCGCAGCCGTTTTGGATGAGGATGCGGAAAATCTCTCCGATCTCCGCCTCATAGCCGTCAAAGCTCATGTGAAGGCCCTGATTCTCGTTGAGATAGCGCAGCGGCAGGGTCAGGTGTCCCAGCACGTCGAAGCCGCCCCACTCCGCGTTCCGCCGGACCAGCTCCAGATAGTCCCGGATGCCCCGGTGGGCCTCCGCCTCATCCTTCGGATGAAAGAAATAGAGGTCGATCATCTGAAAGGCCGGAGACAGGATGTGCGTGGACCCGATGATGAAATCCAGCTCCGGGGCCTCCGACAGAAGCGCCTCCGTCCGGGACAGGTCCAGGCAGGCCTCCCCCAGCTCAATGCCCAGCCGGATCCGGATGCGGTCCCCCAGGGCGGCCCGGGCCGCCTGATACTCCCGTGACAGGGCGTCCCAGTCATAGCTGAGAATGGGGTCCCGGCCATTCCAGGCCACAGGCTCCACATGGTCGGTAAAGCAGATTTCCCGGAGTCCCGCCGCCAGGGCGGCCTCCGCCATATCCGTCATGGAGACGGAGGCGTCGGGAGAGATGCGGGAATGGGTATGGCAGTCAGCCAGATACACGGGCCTCACCTCTTTTTCTTGTTCTTGCCGAAGAGACCCTTCCGCTCCTGATAGTTGTCGTCCCCCATGGTTTCAGCAAACTTTTTCAGGGCCTCCTTCTGCTCGTGGTTCAGGTTCCGGGGCGTCTCAATGTAGACGGTGACATACTGGTCCCCCCGGCCCCGGCCATTGAGGGAGGGAATGCCCTTCCCCTTGAGCCGGAAGGTGGAGCCGCTCTGAGTGCCCTCCGGGAGGTCGTATTTCACCTTGCCGTCAATGGTGGGGATCTCCAGCTCCGCCCCCAGCACCGCCTGGGCAAAGGTGATGGGGGTCTCGCAGAGGACGGAGGTGCCCTCACGCCGGAACAGCTCGTGCGGCCGGACGGCAATGGTAATCAGCAGGTCGCCGGCGGGGCCGCCGTTTTTGCCGGCGCTGCCCTGCCCCCGGATGGAGATGGTCTGGCCGTTGTCGATGCCTGCGGGCACGCTGGCCTGAATGGTCTTCCGCTTCCGGACGAAGCCCGAGCCCCGGCAGTCCTTGCAGGGCTGGCGGATGATCCGGCCCTTGCCGCCGCAGTCGGGGCAGGCGGAGGGGGTGGCAAACACGCCCATGGGGGTCTGCCGGCGCACCTGAACCGTACCGGTGCCGCGGCACTTGGAGCAGGTCTCCGGCGTGGTGCCGGAGGCGCAGCCGCTGCCCTGGCAGGTGGGGCAGGCCTCCGCCCGCTCGATGGTGACGGCCTTCTCACAGCCGAAGGCGGCTTCCTCAAAGTCAATGGTCAGGGAAATACGGATGCTCTCCCCCCGCTGGGGGGCGTTGGGATTGCTCCGCCGGCCGCCGCCGAAGCCGCCGCCAAAAAAGCTGCCGAAGATGTCTCCCAGGTCTCCGAAGTCAAAGCCGCCGTCAAACCCGCCGCCGCCTCCGAAGTTCGGGTCCACCCCGGCGTGGCCGAACTGGTCATACCGGGCCTTTTTGTCAGAGTCGGACAGAACCTCATAGGCCTCGTTGACCTCTTTAAACCGGGCCTCCGCCTCCTTGTCGCCGGGGTGGAGGTCCGGGTGGGTCTCCTTGGCCTTTCTGCGGTAGGCCTTTTTAATCTCGTCTTCAGAAGCGCCCTTGGAAAGGCCAAGGACCTCGTAATAGTCTCGTTTATCAGCCATATTGCCTCCTGAACAATCAGGAATCAGGAATCAGGAGTCAGGAATTGCCGGTCCCGGAACATTCCCAATTCCTCATTCCCAATTTCTAATTCATTCTGTACGCCATTCAATGGGGCGGGGAATGTTTCCGTTCCCCGTCCCATTGAATGCATCTCTTCACTTATTTGTTCTGATCGTCGTCATCCACAACCTTGTAATCCGCGTCGTAATACTGTCCCTGCTGGGCCGCTCCGGCGTCGGGGCCGGGCTGTGCGCCCTGGGGATTGGCCTGCTGATAGAGCTTCTCGCTGACAGCGAAGAACGCCTGCTGAAGGGCCTCGGTGTCCGCCTTGATGGCGGCGGCATCCTGCCCCTTCAGGGTCTCCTTCAGCTTGTCTACGCAGGACTGCACCTTGGCACGGTCGTCGGCGGGAATCTTGTCGCCCATCTCTGCCAGGGTCTTCTCACTCTGATAAACCATCTGGTCCGCCTGGTTCCGGGTCTCCACTTCCTCTTTCAGCTTCTTGTCCTGGGCGGCATACTGCTCGGCTTCCTTCACGGCTCTGTCGATGTCCTCCTTGCTCATGTTGGAGGAGGAGGTGATGGTAATGTGCTGCTCCTGGCCGGTGCCCAGGTCCTTGGCGGAAACCTCTACGATGCCGTTGGCGTCAATGTTGAAGGTAACCTCAATCTGCGGCACGCCCCGGCGGGCCGGCGCAATGCCGTCCAGGTGGAAGCGGCCCAGGGACTTGTTGGCAGCTGCCATCTCCCGTTCGCCCTGGAGGACGTTGACCTCCACGCTGGTCTGGTTGTCGGCGGCGGTGGAGAAGACCTGGCTCTTTTTCACGGGGATGGTGGTATTGCGGTCAATGAGCTTGGTACACACGCCGCCGTAGGTCTCGATGCCCAGGGACAGGGGGGTCACGTCCAGCAGTAGCAGATCCTTCACGTCGCCGGTGAGGACGCCGGCCTGAAGGGCCGCGCCCATGGCCACGCACTCGTCGGGGTTGATGCCCTTGAAGGGGTCGGAGCCGGTGAAGCTCTTCACGGCGTCCTGAACTGCGGGAATACGGCTGGAGCCGCCCACCAGCAGAACCTTGGAGAGATCGGAGGGCTTGAGGCCCGCGTCGCTCATGGCCTGGCGCACGGGACCCATGGTGGCGTCCACCAGATGGGCGGTAAGCTCGTTGAACTTGGCCCGGGAGAGGGTCATGTCCAGGTGCTTGGGGCCGTTGGCGTCCGCGGTGATATAGGGCAGGTTGATATTGGAGGTGGTGACGCCGGAGAGCTCAATCTTGGCCTTTTCGGCGGCCTCCTTCAGCCGCTGCATGGCTACCTTGTCGCCGGAGAGGTCCACGCCGTCGGTGCGCTTGAACTCGCTGACTAACCATTTCATGACGCACTCGTCGAAGTCATCGCCGCCCAGACGGTTGTTGCCGGCGGTGGCCAGAACCTGGATGAAGCCGTCGTCAATGTCCAGAATGGACACATCGAAGGTGCCGCCGCCCAGGTCATAGACCATGATCTTCTGGGCCTGCTCCTTATCCACGCCATAGGCCAGAGCCGCGGCGGTGGGCTCGTTGACGATGCGCTTCACGTCCAGCCCGGCGATTTTTCCCGCATCCTTGGTGGCCTGGCGCTGGGAGTCGGTGAAGTAGGCGGGGACGGTGATAACCGCCTCGGTGACGGGGCCGCCCAGATAGCTCTCGGCGTCCGCCTTGAGCTTCTGGAGGATCATGGCGCTGATCTCCTGGGGGGTGTAGTTTTTGCCGTCGATGGCAGTTTTGTGGTCGGAGCCCATTTCCCGCTTGATGGAGGAAATGGTCCGGTCCGGATTGGTAATGGCCTGGCGCTTGGCCACCTGGCCCACCATCCGCTCGCCGGTCTTGGAAAAGGCCACCACAGAGGGCGTGGTACGGTTGCCCTCGGCGTTGGCGATGACCACTGCCTCGCCGCCTTCCATCACGGCCACGCAGGAGTTGGTGGTTCCCAAATCAATACCGATTACTTTAGACATAATGTTTGCCTCCTAATGATCTATGAAAATTTTTTTAAACTGCACCTTGGTCTTTCGTCTTGCAGGGGACGGACTCAGTGCCGTCCCGTTTTGTGCCGGGCCGCTTCCCCTTCCGGGGACGGGCCGGGACAGAGCCCAGCCCCTGCTTATTTAATTCGCCACCTGCACGATGGCGTGGCGGATCACCTTATCCCCCAGCAGAAAGCCAGCCTGGAAAACCTGGGCCACCTCGTTTTCACCAAACTGCTCATCATCAATATGCATGACGGCGTTGTGCCGCTCCGGGTCAAAGGGCTGGCCCTGAGCCTCAATCTCCGTGACGCCCAGCTTTTTCAGAATCTCCCTGTACTGGGCAAAAATCATCTCCAGACCCTTTTTATGGGCGTCGTCCCCGCCGCCGGGGGCGGAGGCGGCCCGCTCCAGGTTGTCGTAAACCGCCAGGAACTCCCGGATGGTGTCTGCCTTGGCGTCCTGATAGAGGGAGTCCTTTTCCTTGGCTGTGCGCTTGCGGTAATTGTCATACTCCGCGGCCAGGCGTGTGAACTGGTCCTTCACCGTCTCCAGCTGCTGTACGGCCTGTTCCATCTGCTCCACCTGCTCCCGGGTAAAGGTGACGCCCTTTTCCTTCTTCTTTTTGGCCTTGTTCTTTTCAGGGGCGGGCTCCGCCTCCTCCCGGCAACCCTCCGGCTCCTGCGGAGCTGCTGTCTGCTCCGCCTCCAGCTCCTTGTTTTTTTCCTGCTCGCTCATTCCCGTTCCTCCTTTGGGAGTAATTCCTTTTTTTCAAACAGCCGCGTCAGCCCTTCGGCAAAGCTGGAGAGCCGGGCGGCCACTGCCGCGTAATCCATTCTCGTGGGGCCTACCACGCCGATGAGGCCCCGCATATTCTCACCGATATCATAGCTTGCCACCACGACGCTGGCGTCTTTCAGGGCGTCGCTGACATTCTCCGGACCAATGAGAATCTCCATCTGCCGGTTCTCCGGCATGGGCAGGTTTTCCTTGCTGTCGGCCAGGAAGCTCATCAGCTCGTGGGCCTTGTCGGCGTCCCGGAACTCCGGGAGCTTCAAAAGCCGGCTGGCTCCGGCGGTGAAGATTTCCCGCTGTCCTGCCTCCTCCAGCACGTCCGCCCCATAGGCCACCACCTGGGACAACAGCAGAAACAGCTGGGGGCCGATCTGGTCCGACACCGACATCAGGCGCTGACTCATCTCCTGCAGGCTGACGCCGGTAAAATGGCTGTTCAGCAGACTCACCAGATCCGGCAGCTGATCCGGCGGCACCTTCAGCTGCATCCGCAGCAGCTGGCTTTTCACCCGGCTGTCGCTGGTCATCAGCACCGCGATACAGCTGTTCTCGTCCACCGGCAGCAGCTCAAAGCGGCGGGCGGTGACGCCGCCTTTTCTTGCGGCGCTGACATAGGCGGGATAACGCATCAGGGCGGAGACCGCCCGGCCCGCCTGGCCCAGAAACCGGTCCAGCTCCTCCATTTTCAGCTGGAGGGACTGACGGATATGCTCCGTCTCCGCCAGGGAAAGCCGCTGCTCCTCCATCAGCTCGTTGACGTACAGCCGGTATCCCTTGGGGGAGGGCATCCGTCCGGCGGAGGTATGGGGCTGCTCCAGATAGCCCTGTTCCGTCAAGTCCGAAAGCTCATTGCGGATGGTGGCAGAGCTGACGCTGCCGCCCATCTCGGCGGCGATGGCCTTGGAGCCCACCGGCTCAGCGGTGCGGATGTAATCCTCAATGACCACCTTCAGTATCTGCCGTTTTCGCTCCGTCAGTTCCACCAGCCGCGCCCCATTCATCATCAGATATTTTAGCACTCCTTTCTCCAGAGTGCTAAACCGAGTTTACCACCGCCTCAAAATATTGTCAATGGATGGATATAAACATTTTGTAAACAAAGCTATGGCGTTTCAAAGCGCCATAGCTTTGTTCGCATTTTGCCGGGTCAAAACGCTGTTGGCGGAACACGGAGGGCAGGTCCTGACAGGGCCTCTCAGCCTTCCCTTTTCCTCCAAGCCCTCTCGGGCGGCGCCCGAAAAAAGAACCCGGGAGTATTCCCGGGCTCTTCCGTCATTGCAGCTGTCCGGCCCTCAGTCCGCGCAGAGACCGGCGGTGATGATGGCCATGGAGTAGACCTCCTGGGCGTTGCAGCCCCGGGAGAGGTCATTGATGGGGGCGTTGAGGCCCTGGAGAATGGGGCCGTAGGCGTCGAACGAGCCCATGCGCTGGCAGATTTTATAGCCGATGTTGCCCGCGTTGATATCCGGGAAGATGAAGGTGTTGGCGTGGCCGGCCACCTTGGAATCGGGACACTTGGTATGGGCCACCCGGGGAGAGACCGCCGCGTCGAACTGGAGCTCGCCGTCCACGTCCACGCCGGGAAGGGCCAGCTTGGCTCTCTCGCAGGCGTTGCGCATCTTGTCCACGTCCTCGCCCTTGCCGGAGCCCAGGGTGGAGTAGCTCAGGAAGGCCACAGCCGGGTTGATGCCGAAGGTGCGGGCCGTCTGGACGGTCTCCACGGCAATCTCCACCAGCTCGTCTTCGGAGGGCTTGATATTGATGGCGCAGTCCGCCATGGCGAACACGTCGGGGTCGCCGGTGGCGGAGGGACGGACCAGGATGAAGCAGCTGGACACAATCTTGCAGCCGGGCTTGGTCTTGATGAGCTGGAGGGCAGGCCGGACGGTGTCGGCGGTGGAGTAGGTAGCGCCGCCCAGCAGGGCGTCGGCATAGCCCATTTTCACCAGCATGGTGCCGAAATAGTTGCCCTGCTTCAGGGTCGCGCGGCACTGCTCCTCGGTCATCTTGCCCTTGCGGAGCGCCACCATCTCGGCCACCATCTTGTCCATATCCTCAAAGGTCTCGGGGTCCAGAATCTCCGCGCCCTTGACATTAAAGCCGATCTCCTCGGCGGCTGACAGGATTTCCTCCCGGTTTCCCACCAGCACGGGCATCAGGAAGGTGGCGGAGAGCAGACGGGCGGCGGCCTCCAGGATGCGGGGATCGGTGCCCTCGGTAAACACGATTTTTCTGGGATGGGCTTTCAGCTTCTTAATCAGGAATTCAAACATGTGCAGTTCCTCCAAACGCGTCTTTTGAGAGAAGTTTCTCTGGCTTTCATTATACACCTTTGCGCCTTCTGGTCAATGTAAAATTTGGATTTCTCCCCTAAAATTTTGCAGCCTCCAGGGCAATTTTCCAAAGCGGCGGCAAAAAATTCCGCCGGACCGGCGGCGGCATTTGTAAAATTTGCGAAAACAGAGGTTTTTTGCCCCTTCCAGGGCTTGACGGGGGTGGGAAAAAGCGGTATGATAGTGCCGGTAACAAATTGTAACTTTTTATGTCCCTTATATCTGCCCGGGGAGCCCCGGATGAAACGGCTCCGTCAGGCATTTCTCCGAAGGGCATATCATGAGACAGGAAGCACCCATGTCCCTCCCGGCTCCCTGTGCCGGCCCCGGGAACATGGCGGGAGCTAAGCGTGCGGTTTTTGCTCAGGACCGAATGAAAGGATATCTATGAGTCAGGATACCAGAAAGCCAACCAGAACCACAACATCCCGGCGCTCCATGCAGACGGAGCGCCAGCGGGAACGCCGCGCCTCCTCCGCCCGTCAGCGGACGGCGGTTCGGGAAGAGCGGGAGCAGCAGAAGCAGGTCCCCAGAGAGGACGAATGGACGGCCTCCATTCGGAACTGGGACCCGGAGCGCTCCGCCCCGGCGGAGGCCCCCAGACAGGCGGAACGGTCCGGCGAACGCCGGCACGGGACCCCTCAGGGCAGAAGCCGCCGGATGGAACCCCCCCGTCCTCAGAGCGGACGCCCCCGGCGGGAGGAACCCCCGGCAGGCGTGCTTCAGGCCATCTCACAAAAGACCCGGCACGTCCGCCGCCGGTGGCGGCGCATCGTCCGGGAGAAGCGGAACCACCGTTTTCCCGAGTCCGAGCGGATTTCCATTCAGCTGCTGCTGTTCATCTGGTCCATGCTGCCCATGCTGGGCAGCCGGATTCAGGAGCGGGTTCTGACGAAGAACCAGGAAAGCCGCCAGAAGAGCGCCGTGCGCTCCGCCAGGGCCGAGGGCCGGAGGGGCATTCACCCGGTTCTGTTCCTGGGGGGCGGCTGTGCCGCCGCCGCGGTCATCCTCTTCTTCTCCATGTACACCATGGGCACCACGGTCACCTATAACGGGCGGGTCATCGCCTCGGTTTCCTCCGAGGAGGCGGCCGAGGAAGCCCGGACGGACCTGGAGCGGGTCACCGCCCAGACCCTGGGCCGAACCTTCACCATTGACGACTCCCTGATTCAGTACGAATCCGGCCTTCTCCGGCGGCAGGATCTGGTGGATATCGAGACTTATCAGGAGGATCTGTCCCAGGAAGTGGGCATGGTCACCTCCGCCTACTGTCTGTATGTCAACGGCGAGCGCATCGGGGCCACGCCCTACCAGGGGGCCCTGGAACAGCTGCTGGAGCAGATGAAGCTCTCCGCCACCAACGAGGGCACCATCTCCATCAGCTTTGCCGAGGACGTGAAGGTACAGGCGGAATATGTGCCCACCGAGGACCTGATGAACCTGGGCTATATTGCCGAGACCCTCTACAGCACCAAGACCGCCGAGACCAACTACACCGTGTCCAAGGGAGACACCTGGTCCCAGATCGCGGAGAAGAACGGCCTGACCTCCAAGGAGCTTCTGGCCCTGAACCCCGGCTATGACATCAACAAGCTCCAGATCGGCGAGGTGCTGACCCTGTCCGCCTCCGTGCCCTACCTGACCATGACAGTGGTCCAGCAGGAGCGCTATGTGGACGATGTGGCCTATGAAATCGAATACACCGACACCGCCGATCTCTATCAGTATGACTACAAGGTCACCTCTCCCGGCCAGTATGGGGCGGCGGACGTGGTCGCCAACGTCACCTATGTCAACGGCACGGAAACCGAGCGGACGGTCCTCTCCTCCGTCACCCTCCGGGAGCCCGTCACAGAGCATCAGCTCCGGGGCACCAAGGTGCGGCCCACCTGGTATCCCACGGGTACCTTCCGCTGGCCCACCAACGGGCGCATCACCTCCCGCTTCGGAGGCCGGAAGTCCCCCGGCGGCATCGGCTCCACCAACCACAAGGGCATCGACATCGCCGTGCCGAGAGGCACGCCCATCTACGCCGCCGACGGCGGCACGGTCACCTATGCCGGCTGGATGGGCGGCTACGGATACCTGGTCCGCATCGACCATGGCAACGGCTACGAAACCTATTACGGACACAACAGCAGTCTGACGGTCTCCGTGGGCCAGCACGTCTACAAGGGCCAGCAGATCGCCCGGGCGGGCTCCACCGGCAACTCCACCGGCAATCACTGCCACTTCGAGGTCCGCTATAACGGCGTGGCCCGGAACCCGCTGAATTATCTGTAGCACAGGCTTAAAAACTCCCGGCGTCCTGAAGGACGCCGGGAGTTTTCTGTCTGCTTCCGTTTTTTCGCCCGGGTGTGTCAGGAGCACCTCCCTCCGCAAAGAGAGGCCGGCGTTTTCCCGCCTGTTCCGCTCCGCATCGGGAGTATCCCATTCGGAGATTTCATGCAGGGACCGGGCTCTGTCCCGGCCCCTCTGCCGAAAACCCGGCACAATTGGGAAAACGGGCGGGCGTTATTGCAGGGGGCAGGCGTAACCCCCGCCCCCTGCACCTCATCCCGCTGAACTGCATGAAAGGACACGCCCCCGTATCACCGGCGGCGGGAACGGCCCTCAAGCCATCATCCGCCGAACATACAGCTGCCGGGCCCGATGGGCCGGAACTGCTGTGCCACAGCCCGGGCCCCGAATTCCGCTTCCAGCCGTCCCCAGTCTGCCGCGGGGAGGAGGCAGAAGCCCAGGGTATCGTTTTCCATGGAGGGGACGAAGCAGCGGAGCTGGTAATCCGGCGCAATGAAGGCCTGTACCGCCCGCAGCGTGGTGTCCCGGTCCATCCGCTCCGGGGCGTAGGGAATGGCAGCGGCAGTCCCGTCCCGGACCAGCAGGATATCCTGTCCCCTGGGCAGAACGCTGTCCCGCACCTCATATGCGAAGCGGGCAGGCAGCTGTTCGCAAACGCCCTGCACAATCCACTCGTCGTAATCTCTCCAGTCCACCCAAAGCAGGGGGCCGTTCTCCCAAAAAGCGTCCGCCTCCCCCTCCGGGTCCTTCAGATACCGTTCAACAGCAGTTTTCACAGCGATCCCCTCACTCTGCATTCCTCATTCCTGATTGAATCAGGGCAGCCGGTACTTCTCCAGGTCCCTGTCCAAACTCTCGGTAAATTCCCCGGCGGCCTTCACATCGTGGAGATAGGCATGGCGCTCCAGGTGGTCCTCCCTCTCCTCGATGACACAGACGGCGATATTGGAGCAGTGGTCGCTGACCCGCTCCATATTGGTCAGCAGGTCATTCAGCACAAAGCCCAGCTGAATGGTACACTCGCCGCTCTGGAGGCGGCGGATATGCCGGGCCCGGATCTCGTCGGTGAGCTGGTCGATGGTCTCCTCCAGAGGCTCCACCGCCTTGGCCGCATTGGGGTCGTCCTCCTCAAAGCAGGTGACGGCAGCGGTCAGAATGTCCTCCAGGGCGCTTTGCAGAACCTTCAGCTCCGCTTCGGCAGGCCCGGAGAAGCTCAGGCCCTTTTCCTTCAGCTCACGGGCGGACTCCTGGATGTTCAGGGCATGGTCTCCGATGCGCTCGAAATCCCCGATGGCATGGAGCAGCCGGGAGACGGTATGGATGTCCTCCATGGAAACGCCGTGCTGGGAAATCTGGACCAGATAGCCGCTGAGGCGGTCCTCATAGATATCCAGCTTGTCTTCGTTTTCCACAATGCGGGTCTCCGCCTCCGCGCTGTAGTCCCAAAGCTGGCTCAGAGAGGCCCGCAGGCTCTCCCAGGCCAGAGCGCCCATCTCGCAGGTCATGGCGGTGCACTCGCTGACCGCCGCGCCGGGCGTCCGCATGAGCAGGGGGTCCAGGAAGGCCACCTGAGAGGTCTTGTCCTCTTCCTTGACAGCGCTCCGCGCCAGCTTTTCCAGCTGGCGGGAGAAGGGCAGCAGCAGTGCGGTGGTGAAGACGTTGAAAACCGTGTGGCACAGGGCAATGCCCACGGCCCCTACGGCGGCGTCCATAAACGTGAAGTGGAACAGCAGGTCGCCGCCGCAGAACAGCAGCAGGCCCACCGCGGAGCCGATGACATTGAAGGACACATGAATCACGGAAACCCGCTTGGCCCCCCTGGACACGCCGATGGAGGAAATCAGGGCCGTGACGCAGGTGCCGATGTTCTGGCCCATGATGATGGGAATGGCCATGCCGTATGTGACGGAGCCGGTGAGGGCCAGGGCCTGCAGAATGCCCACGGAGGCGGCGGAGGACTGGATGACGCCGGTGAACACCGCGCCCACAATCACCCCCAGGAAGGGGTTGTTGAAGGCCGTCAGCAGATCCGCAAAGCCGGGCATCTCCGCCAGAGGACTGACGGACTGCTTCATCAGCTCCATGCCGTACATCAAAATGGCGAAGCCGATGAGGATACGGCCCACGTCCCGCCGCCTCTGCCGCTTGGAGGCCATAATCAGCAGGATGCCCGCCAGGGCGAAGAGGGGCGAGAAGTTCTCCGGCTTCAGCATGTTCAGCAGGATGCTCTCGCTCTCAATGCCGGTGAGGGACAGAATCCAGGCCGTCAGGGTGGTGCCCACGTTGGAGCCCATAATCACGCCGATGGTCTGGCCCAGCTCCATGACGCCGGAGTTCACCAGACCCACCAGCATCACCGTCACCGCCGAGGAGGACTGAATGGCAATGGTGATGCCCGCGCCCAGCAGCAGGCCCTTCATGGGGTTAGAGGTCATACGCTTCAAAAGCCGCTCCAGACGGCCGCCGGCCATCTTCTCCAGACTCTTGGACATGGTGGTCATGCCGTAGAGGAAAAAGGCCAGACCGCCGCAGAGGGTGAACAGGGAAAAAATATCCATGGTGCGCTCCTTACCTTTCAGGGCCCTTCCCGGACCGGTTTTTCCGCTTGTGGTTCCTGCGTTTGCCCCCGTCCGCCCCCTGGGTTCCGGCGGACGCGCTCCAGTTTATTATATATGCCGGCGGGTTCCTGTCCAATCGGCGGAATGACCAAATGCAAATTTTGCGTAAATCTTTGTCTTATCTAACAAATTTTTCATCCTTATTTGGTTCTTTTGACGGTTCTGCCGTCAGTCCTCCCGGTCTCTCTCATCCTCTTCCGGCTTCCCCGGTTCCTCCGCCGGGTTGCAGCGTCCGTAGAGGGCGGTGAGGCTCCGGATGTCCCGGGCCAGCTCCGCCGGGGCCTGGCCGGACCTCATCCGCCAGCGCCAATTGCCGCTGCCCACGCCGGGGACGTTGAGGCGGCCTTCGCTGCCAAGACCCAGATAATCCTGCATCTGGGCCACAAACAGCTCCGCCACGCTGCCCTGACCGGCCCGCAGCAGGGCCTTTTCCATCTTCCCGGCGTCCGGGTCCTCCACGCCCAGATACTGCGCCGCAAAGGCCCGTTCCTGCTCTCCGGCCTGGCTGTACCACCCGGCGGCGGTGTCGTTGTCATGGGTGCCCGTGTAGCAGACGCAGCGGCTGGAGGCGTAATTGTGAGGCAGATAGGCGTTGTCCGGCCGGTCGAAAGCAAACTCCAGCACCTTCATCCCCGGCAGGCCGGAGGCCTCCCGCAGGGCGTGGACCCCGTCGGTGAGGATGCCCAGGTCCTCGGCAATCAGGGTCACCTGGGGGAACCAGCCGGTCAGGACGCCTAGCAGATCCATGCCGGGCCCCTTCTCCCAGGCGCCCACCTTGGCGGTGTCCGACTCCGCCGGAACCGCCCAATAGCTTTCCAGCCCCCGGAAATGGTCGATGCGGATGGCGTCAAACAGCCTGGAGGCGCCCTCCACCCGGCGGATCCACCAGCCGAAGCCGTTGGCGCGCATGGCGTCCCAGTCATAGAGGGGATTGCCCCAGAGCTGGCCGTCCTCAGAGAAATAGTCCGGCGGCACCCCCGCCACCTTGGAGGGCCGCCCCTCCTCATCCAGCAGGAATTCCCGCCGTTCGCTCCACACGTCGGCAGAATCCAGGGAGACGTAAATGGGCAGATCGCCAATCAGCCCCAGTCCCAGGCCGTTAACATAGCTCTTCAAATCCTCCCACTGGGTGAAAAACCAATGCTGCACGCAGGTCTGAAAAGCCACCTCCTCCGCCAGCTCCGCCCGCCAGTGCTCCACGGCGGCGGGGTCGTGGCGGCGCAAAGCCGCGTCCGGCCAGTCAAACCAGGCGGCATTGTTGAAATGCTTCTTCACAGCCCGATACAGCGCGTATTCCCTGACCCAGGGATTCCGCTCCGTAAAGGCCCGGGCGGCCTCCGCCGTCTCGCCGCTGACCCGCTGAAAGGCCTTTCGCAGCAGCTCGCCCCGGCTCTCGTGAATGGCGGCGTAGTCGATCCGGTCCCCCTCCGGGACCCGGGCGGAGGCCAGCTCCTCACCCGTCAGCAGCCCGTCCTTCGCCAGGAGCTCCAAATCAATGAAATACGGATTTCCGGCAAAGGTGGACTCGCTGGCATAGGGGGAGTCCCCGGCCCCGGCGGGGCCCACGGGGAGAATCTGCCACCAGGCCTGGCCGGCGTCATGCAGAAAGTTGGCGAAGGCCCGGGCCTCCGCCCCCAGAGAGCCGATGCCATAGGCCGAGGGCAGGGAAAAAATGGGCAGCAAAATACCTGCGGAACGCTTCATACTCATTCAACCTCCATGGATGTAAGCCCGCCCGGCGGCCCGCCGGAAGCGCGGCGGCTTCCCGGCGGCCATGGGAAGGCCGCTGGCTTTTATTGTACGGGGCCCGCCGCCGGATGTCAAGAAGAGGCGGGAAGAAAACCGGGGACAGGCTGTTGAAAACGTATTTTCAACAGTCTGTCCAAGTTTTCAGAACCCGTGGGAAGTTCTGAAAACTTATTGATTGCACATGAAAGACACCCCTGATGGGTTTACCCGTAAAGGGCACGCCGCATCCCTAAGCGGCAGAGCCGCCAAGGGCTGCGCTGTCTTTCATACTATCTTCCTTTCCGTTGTCCAAGTCTGTACTACTTTTTCGACTTTCGACAAGCTATGAAAGGAACCCCTGACGGGGTTCCTTTCCCAGCGCTGTTTCCTTTTCTGACTGGCTTGACCGTCTGCCCCCTCAGCTGTTGGAGGCGTCCCGGTAAAGATAGGTCACGATGTCGGCCCGGGGGCACTGGGACCGGGGATTCATGCTGTCGCTGCTGAGAATGCCCCTGGCCTGCGCCCAGCCTATGGCGCTGGTGAAATACTGATTGGGATACCGGCTTGCCAGAGAGCTGGAGCCGCCGGCCGCCGGCTGGCCGTTGGCCCGCCACAGGAAGGTGAGGACGTGGCCGTTGGTGCAGGTGCCGCCGGGGTTGAAGGTGGTGGCTGTGGTGCCGGTGGTAATACCGTTCTCCTGGGCCCAGAGAATGGCCTTGTAGAAGGGGCTGGAGCTCTTCACGTCGGTGAAGGGGTTGCTCTGGGTCCGGGGCTCGGGGCAGCCCTTGGCCCGCCAGAGGAAGGTCACCACCTGGCCCCGGGTGCAGGTGGAATTGGGCTGGAACTGGGTCTCCGTCACGCCGGTGGTGACGTTGTTCCCCAGGGCCCAGAGCACCGCGTCCTTATAGTAGGCGCTTTCCGGCACGTCGGTGAAGGGGTTGCCGCTGGCCACGGAGTCGGGCAGCTGGGGAATCTGATTTGTCTGCTGGTCCTGGGGGATACCGGTGTCCTCCAGGCCAGTGTTGAAAAAGTCCACCTGGAAGTTGAGAGAAGTGGGAGTACCGTCCCGAAGCTTCAGCCCGTCAATGCGGACGGAGTAGGTCCCGTCGTAGACGCTGATGCCGTCAGGCCGGAAGATGAGGCCATAGCCCACTCCGCCGTAACCGTTGATGCAGTTGAAATATTTTCCGGAATGGGCGGCGGTGTAGCGTTCGCTGCCCTGGAAGGTCCAGGTTTTGCCGTCTCCAGTGAGGGTGATGGCGAGACTGCTGACGGCAGGGGCGGCGTAGACAGAGGGATTCAGATGCACGCTCCAGGCGTAGTCTTTACCGAAGATGTCGCTGGGGAAGCTGCCGGAGGCGGGCCAGGCGATATAGTCATAGTTGCATCCCTGTCCGCTCTGGTCGTGAGCCATCTCCATGGAATAAACGCCGGCCATGCCAAAGCCCACCTTGCCCATCTTGGGATTGAGCTGCCAGGTTCGGTGGCCCACCTGGCTGATATTGCCGGCGTCACTGTCCTCCATGTAGCCGTCCACGGAGCCCACCAGGGAATAGCCGCAGGCGATATTGCTGGAGCTGGCGGCAGCCCGGCCCTTCTGGTAAAATCCCTTGTCCATCCCCGCCGGCTGGCTGGGATAGTGGGTCAGCTCATTCAGGGCGGCGTTGACCACCGCGCCGTATTGGGCGCTTTCACACATGCCGGCATCCAGGGTGACAGAGGGCAGACCCGCGATACGCCGCATGGCGTTCAGCCGGGCGGCGGCCTCCTGAAGCAGGCTGTCCGTAACCTTGCCGATGGCGTAGGGAGCCTTATAGGAAGGCTCCACATCATATTCCTTGTCGTAAATGCTGCTGCCCCGCGAAGGCGCGTTTTTCAGCAGCTGGGTAATTTCCGACTGGCTGAGCTTGGGCATCTCCGTGCTTCCGCTGCCGTCGTGGAGCTTCCGGGGAATATCGGAAAGGGTCTCTTCCCCTCCGCAGACGGAGCAGACCCGATAGATCCTGCCGGCAGAAGAGGTGGTGGCAGGAATGATCTTATTCTCCCAGCTGTGCGCAAGCATGGGGATCGTCCGCAGAGTTTCTTCCGCGCCGCAGTCAGGACAGCTTCGAGTGGCCTTGCCCTCGGCGGTGCAGGTGGCAGGAATGGTCTCATATTTCCATCCGTGATCGCTCTTGGGGAGCGTCCGGATGCTCTCCTCTGCGCCGCAGGCGGAGCAGCTCCGGTAATAGCGGCCCTCTTTGGTACAAGTCGCCTGTTCCGTCAGATATTTCCAGGTATGCTGGCCATTGGCGCAGGGGGTGCCGGGTGTAACCGACGGCTGCATACCAGGGGGCTCCGGTGTGGCGGGGTCGGTTGTCGAAGAGCCGCCGGGATTCGTGGTCTCGCCGGGGTTTGTAGTGGAACCGCCGGGGTTTGTAGTGGAACCGCCGGGGTTGGTGGTCTCACCGGGGTTCGTTGCGGACCCGCCGGGATTCGTGGTCCCGCCGGGAGTGGTGGTGCTCCCGCTCCCGGAACCGCTGGAGCCGGAGCTGGTAACCCGGAAGGTGCTGCCGGGCTGGGCCATGCCGTTTTCATCCAGCGGAGGCACATCCTCCATCATCTTAAACTTACAGGTCTGGCAAAGCCACTCCTTGCGCCCTTCGTTGTCCTTTCGGGCAAACATATTGCCTACCAGCTTAAAGTCGTGGGTATGGCCGTCCTCGCCAACGAGATAGCCGGGGTCGATGTCCAGACCGGGCCGGGTCTGGGGCGGCCGGGCGTCGTCGTTGCAGCGGGAGCAGACGCCGCCCTCCCTCATATCATAGGTATGGCCATAGGCTCTTCCGTTGTTTTCAATGCCATAGATGCCCAGCGCCCCGTGGGCCGTCCCCTTGCCGTGGCAGACGGGGCACTCCGTCTGGATATAGCCGTTGTCAATGCAGGTGGGCTGGACCAGCGTGCTCAGCATGGTCACGCCGCAGTCGGGGCACTTGCTCTCATACTCCAGAGCCGCCGCCCCAGGCAGCGCCGAGATCAGCAGCGTCAGGACGCACAGCGACGCCATCCATCGTTTCAAGTGTCTCATGATACAAATTCCTCCTTTTTTGGTTCAGGCCGGAAACGACCTTATAATAAGTGCATCATAATCCCGATTTGGTTTTATTTTTTGCCGGATTTTTTTCGATTTTTCAAAAATTCGCCAGTTTCGACAAAAACCAACCGTCTTTTTTAGACCGGCTGCCGGCGCCCGGGCGCAAAAAAGCGGGGCGCAAAAAAGCGGGGGCGTCAAAAAATTCCGTCCGGCAGCGCCGGGCGGAATTTCCTGACAGACTCGCTTACCGCATGAGGTAGCCGTGGGCGGTGAGCTCCCGGCAGAGATTTTCCACGTGCCTCTGGTCCCGGGTCTCCAGCACCAGGGTCACGATACAGGCCGCCACGTCGGTTTCCTTGTCCTCCCGGTTGTGACTGACGCTGATGATATTGGCCCCACTGTCCGACACCACCTGAAGCATTTGCAGGAGGCTCCCCGGTTTGTCCGCCACCTTGGTGGTGAGCTCCACCAGACGGCCCGCCTTGGAAAGGCCCTTTGTGATGACCCGGGACAGCGTCGTCACGTCCACATTGCCGCCGGAGACCACGCAGACGGTTTTCCGCCCCTCGGTGGGCACCTCACCGAACATGCAGGCGGCCACAGGCGTGGCCCCGGCCCCCTCGGCCACGGTCTTCTGTTCCTCCATCAGGGCCAGAATGGCCGAGGCAATCTCATCCTCGGACACGGTGACCACCTCGTCCACATACTTCCGGCACAGCTCAAAGGTCAGGTCCCCCGGCCGCTTCACGGCGATGCCGTCGGCAATGGTGGACACGCCGGACAGCTCCGCGGGCCGCCCCTCCTGAAGAGAGAGGTACATGGAGGGTGCCCCGGCGGCCTGGACGCCCACCACCCGGCAGTCCGGCTTCAGGTGCTTGATGGCAAAGGCCACACCGGCGATGAGCCCGCCGCCGCCGATGGGGACCACCACCTGATCCACCTCCGGCAGCTGCTCCAGAATCTCCAGGCCGATGGTGCCCTGCCCGGCGATGACCAGGGGATCGTTGAAGGGATGGGCAAAGGTATAGCCCTCCTCTGCCACCAGGCGCTCCGCCTCCCGGGCGGCGTCGTCATAGACGCCGGGGACCAGAACCACCTCCGCGCCGTAGCCCTTGGTGGCCTCCACCTTGCTGATGGGCGCGCCGGCGGGCATGCAGATGACGGAACGGATGCCCAGCTTTGACGCGGACAGGGCAATCCCCTGGGCGTGGTTCCCGGCGGAGCAGGCAACGACGCCCCGCCCGGCCTCCTCCGGCGTCAGGGAACGAATCTTGTTATAGGCTCCCCGGAGCTTGAAGGCCCCGGTGAGCTGGAGATTTTCCGCCTTGATGTAAACGCCCTTCCCCAGCCTGGGGGCCGGGTCCAGGGGGGTCCGCCGGGCAATGCCGGACAGGGCCTGCTGCGCGTCCCAGATCATATTCAGTGTCAGCGTCATGATAAACCGCTCCTTTCGTGGGGCCCGGCCCCGGGTGAAATGACTCTCTCCGTTCTCAGCCCTCCTGCCTCTTCACGGACAGGAAGACGGAGGGATGTGTTTTGCAGGTCGCCAGGCTTACCGACACCAGGGCGATGCCGCAGGCGACGGTCCCGGGGACGGCGGAGCCCAGCCCCATGGGCTCGCCCATCAGCTTCCAGCCGACGCAGACCGCGAAGCCCGCCGCCATGCCGGCGATGACGCCGGGGGCGGTGGCCTTTTTCCAGTACAGCGCCGCGAAGGCCGGCAGTCCGGCGGCGGCGGCGTAGAAGCTCCAGGCAAACATAAGGATATTATAGGCGTTCTTGATGTAAAGCGCAATGACCAATGCGCCCAGGGGCAGAATGATGGAGAAGATTCTGGAGAGGAAAATCTCCGTTTTGTCCTTCATCTCCGGGAAGAAGGTCTTGCCGATGTCGTGGACGCAGGTCTGAACGGACACCAGCAGATAGCTGTCCGCCGTGGACATGATGACGGACAGAATGCCCGCCAGCGCCAGGCCCGTCAGGCCCACAGGCAGCACGCGGATGGCCAGGGCAGGCACCACCGCGTCGGTGTTGCCGTACCGGGCCAGCACGTCGTCCCCGATGATCTGGTGGGCCGCCACGCCCATGAAGTACACCAGGGCTATGGTGACGCCGTAGACCGCCGTGCCCAGGAACATGCCCTTTTTGGCGGCGCCCCGGTTTTTGGCGGCAAAGGCCCGCTGCCACATCTCCGCGCCGGCCATGGTGAAGACCAGATAGGTCACCACGTCCCCCAGAATCTTGCCGTCCAGATAGGGCCGGGCAAGGGCCGGGTCCAGATTGGCGGCGAAGACGGAGAACCCGCCGATGCTTCTCAGGGACGCCGCGGGAATCAGGATATACACAAACAGAATCAGCATGTAAAACTGAAGCACGTCGGTGTAGACCACGCCGAAGAGGCCGCTGGAAGCGGTGTAGACCATGAAGATGACGCAGGCAATCAGGGCCCCCGCCTCATAGGACAGTCCCGCCTGTCCCCCCAGCATGTTGATGATGGTGGCGGTGGCCGTCACCTGGGAGGCGACGGTGCCCATCATGGTAAAGGCCACCATGGCCGCCAGGAACACCTTGGCGGTCCTCCCGAACCGGCGGGAGAACAGGTCCGGGATGGAGGTCACATCGTGCTGCATTCCGATGTCGGAGATGCGGCCCGAAACGCCTGAAAAAAGAAACATTCCCAGCAGATAGGGGATCGCAGTCATCACCGCCTTGAAGCCGCTGGAATAGGCGACGCCCGCCCGGCCCATCAGGCCGCTGCCGCCGATGATGGTGGCGCAGACGGTGGCCATCATCACCAGAGGCCCCAGAGACCGGCCCGCCACGTAGTAATCGCCCACATTTTTGATGCGCCTGACAAAGTAGACGCCCACCGCCACCATGGAAACCAGATAGGCCCCGATAATCATCAGGTCCAGTACGCTCAGCTCACTGTGATTGATCAATTGAATCATCCTTTCCTGTTTGGATTCAGCCGCCTTTCACGGCGGCCGCCTGTGTTCCATCCGCTCCCCCGAGTCCGGGGCCCGCGGAACGGCTGGTTGGACCCAAGACCGCAGAGCGGGGAAGCATCGTCCTGCCTGATATCGTCGGCACAGCTGAAAATCGGTGTACACCGGTTTTCAAACAGCGGCAAAGCCGCTGTCGGATACTCGCTGTGCTGACTATGAAGTCCACTGCAAGGCCGTTTTAAGGCCTGTGGGGCGAATCATCGCCCCACAGGTTGAAAAGAAGCAGATGCTTCTTTTCAACTGCGGTGACTATAACGCCCGCGAAAAACTGCAAAAAGCGGACCGGTGCCCTCCCCCGGGCCGGTCCGCATCATCAGGCACTTCCACACAAGTTCCGCTGTTTTTTTGCCGGAGGCGCCAGGCGGGACAGCACGCCGCGGTCCTCCGAAATTGTGTTCTCGCAAAGATTATACCATAAAAAGGGAGCCCTGTCGAGAGGAATTCCCCAAAAAATATTGAAAGCCGCATTATTTTCCGTCAAAACCGACGAATCCCCTGGGAAACCGGCTCTAAACGGCGAAAAAGCAGGAGACAGGACCGTCGGCCTGTCTCCCGCTCTCGTTACGGTTTTTCAGTTTCAGCAGTCAGCTTTCAATTCTCAAAATAACGCCCCAGATCGAAGGGGGAGAAAATGCCCTTCTCCGTAACCACGCCGTCGCAGAGCTTGGGCGGCGTCACGTCAAAGGCGGGATAGTAGCCCTTGACGCCCTCCATGGTGGTGCGGGTGCCCATGGCGTCCATCACCAGCAGGGGGTCCCGCTCCTCAATCACCACGGAGCTCATGTCCGGGTGGCTGGGGTTGGGGGAGCCGGTGACGAAATAGGGAATTCCCCAGTACCGGGCCGCCAGGGCAATCTGGAAGGTGCCCACTTTGTTGACCACATGGCCGTCCATGGTGATGACGTCGGCGGCGGAGGTGAACAGGTCCACATGCTTTTCCTTCATGGTGTAGCCCGGCATGTTGTCGGAAATCACTGTCACGTCAAAGCCCATGTCGCAGGCCACGCTGGCGGTGAGCCGGGCCCCCTGGAAGTAGGGCCGGGTCTCCGGGCAGATAACCTTGACGGCGTTGCCCCGCTCCCGGCACTCCCGGAGCATGGTGCCGATGACGGTCTCCGCAAAGCACTGGGTCATGATGGTGCCGTTCTGGGGAATCTTGTCCGCCAGCAGCTTTCCCACGGCGGTGTAGCGGATATAGTTCTCGTTGATTTGATTCACCGCGTTCTCCCGCAGGGCCTCCACCAGCCCCAGGCCGGTTTTCCCCGCCGCCAGTGCGGCCCTGGCGGCGTTCATGGCCCGCTCCGTCACCCGGATCATCTTTGCCATGGTGGTGGGCCGGGCGTGGGAGAGGTGATAGGCAGCCCGGTCCAGATGGGCCAGCAGGTCCGCCTCCGGCAGGTCCCTGGCCTCATAGCCCGCCAGGGCCATGCCCATGGCCGCCGCCAGATAGGGCCCGCCGCTCTGGGTCACCATGTCGGCAATGGCCTGGGCCACCTCCTCATGGCGGCGGCAGGTGACATACTCCGTCCGGACGGGGTAAATGCGCCGGTCCAGAATGCGAACTGCGCCGTCCTCGTACCAGGCCACATTTTCATAGCGGAGCAGGAAGCCCACGCCCTCGTCTGCGCGTTTCATCATCATCGGCGTCCTCCTTACCCGTGTTTCATGGCGGCGATATCCGCCTCGCTCATGGTGACGATGGGCCCGTTGGCCATGGCGATGGAGCAGATTTTTGCGGCGTCCTCAATGTAGACGGCCCGGATATGGGCCTGCTCCAGGCTGGCCCCAATGGCCAGGACCCCGTGGTTTGCCAGCAGGCAGCCGGTCCGCTCCGCCAGGACCTTCACCGCCTCGTCTCCCACGGCCCGGGTCCCGGGAACGGCGAATTTGGCCAGAGGCACATCACCCCCCAGGAAGGGGACCATTTCAATCAGGATGGCGGGGATGCCCCTGTTGTTCACGGCGAAGGCTGTGGCGTAGGGGGAATGGGTGTGGATAATCGCGCTCACCTCCGGCTTGGCCTGGTAAACGGCGGCGTGCATCCGCCACTCGGAGGAAGGACGGTAATTTCCCTCAAGAATCCCGCCGTCCAGCCGCAGGACCACCATATCCTCCGGAGTAATGGTCTCGTAGGGGACGGAGGTGGGGGTAATGACCATCACGTCCTGTTCTTTGTCGTACACGCTGAGGTTCCCGCTGGTGCCGGCAAACAGTTTCTCGGCGTAGGACTGCTTGGACCAGTCGCATACCGCCTGCCGCATTTCCTGAATCGTCATAGGCTGTGTGTCCTTTCTGTATTGATTGTACCCATTGGAATTTTGAGATTAAAGATATAAAGGCGGAAGAACCGCCGGGGGCCCTCAGCCCAGCCAGTACAGCGTCCGGCTGTCAACGGTCAGGCCCAGCTTCTTCTGCAGGGCGGTGGAGGCGTCATTGCCGGGCTGGATGTGGCAGTAGGGCAGCAGGCCCCGCTCCAGCTGCCGCCGGATCAGCTCGCACTCCAGCACCTCCGCGATTCCCCGGCGGCGGAACTGGGGCAGGACCTCCAGAAGGCCCATGCTGCCCTCCTCATGGAAGCCGGCAAAGCCCGCCAGAGCCCCGTCCGCCACGGCCCCGGTCATGCCCTCGGCAATGCGCCGGCGGATGTGCTCCTCATAAGCGCCGGGATGGTGGTAGTTTTCCAGTACAAAGTCCATGTCCTCCATGGTCAGGGGCCGGAGGCTGACGCCGGGCCGGGAGACCCGGGGGGCCTCCTCCTTCAGATAGACGGCCTGGGCGCAGGGCATGATCTCCCGGTAGACTCCGGCCTCCGTCAGGACCTTCACTGTGCCCTCATCGTCGGTCAGAACCAGGAAACAGCCCCGCAGAGCCGGATGATCCGCGGCGGGACCGGCGGCGTAGCAGATATTGATTTCATCATGCTTCAGAACCAGGGCCGTTTCATCGGCCCGCAAAATCCGGGCGCCCCGCCGGTAAAAGTCCAGCAGATAACTGTAGCGGACCGGGTCCCGGCGGGCCCACTCCAGAACCGTTTGCTCCATAGTGCCTCCCTCCGTCCCTTTTGTACAATTGTTGATTTTCGTTGTTTTCCTCCCCGGGAGGAAAACCCGCTGTTGACAGTACCAAAATAACATATCTTCCCGCACTTGTCCAGCTTTTTCGGAGAAAAACGGAAAAATCCGCTTTGCTTCGCCAGCGGCCTCCTGCCGTATCCCCCAAGAGGCTCTTTATTTTTTGACCATTTTTGCGTTTATTATTGTGGGTTTCTGTCTAATTGACACAAAACTGGCCCTGTGTTACAATGATAAAAATTCCTGCGGCGGTGAAACTCCCCGCGGAGACGAAAGAGGAGGGCATCCCCATGACCTATACCTATGAATACTTCCAGAAAAGCGCGGATTTCCTGAAAACCAAGGTGGATTACACCCCGGAAATCGCCATTGTCCTGGGCTCCTGCCTGGGACCCTTCGCCCAGGCCATCGAGAACCCGGTGGAAATCGACTATGCCGACATCCCCAACTTCCTGGTCTCCACTGTGGAGTCCCACGCCGGAAAGCTCATCTTCGGTGAAATCGCGGGGAAAAAAGTGGTGTGCATGTCCGGCCGCTTCCACTCCTATGAGGGCTATGACTTTGAGCAGCTGGTGATCCCCGTCCGGGTCTTCAAGCTGCTGGGCGTGAAAGCGGTGATTCTCACCAACGCCGCCGGCGCGGTCAACACCGGCTACCGCCCGGGAGACGTCATGATTATCTCCGATCATCTCAAGCTCACCGGAGACAGCCCCCTCCGCGGCCCCAATGTGGAGGAGTTCGGCCCCCGCTTCTTCGACATCTCCCGGATGTATACCCCGGAGCTGCGGCAGCTGGCCCTGCGCTGCGCCGAGGGCTCGCCCCTCCGGGTCCATGAGGGCGTCTATATGTTCTTCACCGGGCCCCAGTTTGAGACACCGGCGGAAATCCGGGCCGCCCGGCTGCTGGGCGCCGACGCCGTGGGCATGTCCACCGTCACCGAGGCCCTCACCGCCGCTCACTGCGGGATGCCTCTGTTGGCCCTGTCCGTTATGACCAATATGGCCGCCGGCGTGCTGAACCGCCCCCTGACCAACAGCGAGGTGGGCGAGACCGCCCAGATGGTGGCCGGAGCCTTCAGCGACTACATGAAGAAAATCGTGGCCGCAATTTAAATATAAGGAGGAACCCGCGTGAAACTGCTTTTAAAGCACTGCGACATTCTGGCGGGAGAGGACTTCCGCTGTCTGAAAGACGCGTATCTGGGCATTGACGGGGATACGATTGATTACATTGGCACAGAAAGGCCCGCGGCCGCCTATGACCAGGAAAAGGACATGTCCGGCAAAATGCTGCTGCCCGGCCTGATTAACTGCCACGGCCACACCGCCATGGTGCTGCTCCGGGGCATCGGCAGCGATCTGCCCCTTCAGGAATGGCTGTTTGAGAAGATGATGCCCGTGGAGGACCGCCTCACCGCTCAGGACATCAAGGCCGGCAACGCCCTGGCCCTGCTGGAGATGATTGCCACCGGCACCACCAGCTATTCCGACATGTATTTTGAAACCATGACCGCCGTGGAGAACGCGGCGGAGTCGGGCATCAAGGCCAACCTCTGCCGCCCCTGTCAGGCCTTTTCCAAAGAGGATTCCTACGCGCAGAACCATCGGGCCGCGGAGTCCATCCAGCTCTTCAAGGACTGCCACGGCATGGAGAACGGACGCATCCGCATCGACTTCGCCATTCACGCGGAATATACCAATTTCCCCCATATCGTGGAAGCCTACAGCGCCGACTGCAAAGCCCTGGGAGGCCGGATGCAGGTCCACCTCTCCGAGACCGTCCGGGAGCACGAGGAATGTGTCGCCAAATACGGCAAGACCCCCGCCCGGTGGTTCTATGACCTGGGTACCTTCGACTCCCCCACCGCCGCCGCCCACTGCGTGGCCGTGACGGAGGAGGATTTGCAGCTGCTGCTGGAGAAGGGGGTCAGCCCCATCCATAATCCCTCCAGCAACATGAAGCTGGGCAGCGGCTTCGCCCCCATTCCCAAGATGCTGGACCTGGGGCTCAATGTGACCCTGGGCACCGACGGCGCCGCCAGCAACAACAACCTCAACCTGTTTGAGGAAATGCATCTGGCCTCCATCCTGCACAACGGGTTCACCCACGACCCCACCCTGATGAAGCCCGCCCAGGTTCTGGCCATGGCCACGCGGAACGGCGCGAAGCTCCAGGGGCGGGAGGACACCGGCGTTCTGGAGGTGGGGAAGAAGGCGGATCTCATCGCCCTGGATCTCCAGCGGCCTCATCTCTACCCCAATCTGAATCCTCTGGCGCTGGTGGCCTACGCCGCTCAGGGCAGCGACGTGGTTTTGACCATAGTGGACGGGAAAATTCTCTATGAAAACGGGGAATTTTTGACCCTGGACGCGGACAAAATCATGTATGAGGCCAAAGCCGCCGTGAAGCACCTGTACGGCTGAGAGATACCGGCCCTGCCGCAGGGACCGGCCCGCCCCGGAGCCGTTTCCGGCAACGGAAAGCGGGCCGGGCTTCCGGCAGACGGGCCGGGACAGAGCCCGGCCCCTACAGGACGCCGCCGCAAGGTGGGCGGAACCCACGGCACAGCACAAAAATGAGGGCGCGCAAGCCGATGGGAACACCCAGCCCCCAGCCGCGTGGAACATGCTCCCAATACCCTCCAGACCGAAACGCGGCATAAAAAGAGGGGGCCCTGGGGATTCTTCCCCCGGTGCGGCACAAAAGAGAGCGTGGCCGACGGAAGCGTCAGGGCCCCAACCGCGTGAGACAAACTCCCAATACTCTCCAGACCGAAACGCGACGCAAAAAAGAGGGGGCCCGGGGGATTCTTCCCCCGGCGCGGCACAAAAGAGGGCGGCCAACGGAAGCGCCAGGCCCCCAGCCGCGTGGGACATGCTCCCAATACCCTCCAGACCGAAACGCGACGCAAAAAAGAGGGCGCAAGCCGATGGGAACACCCAGCCCCCAGCCGCGTGGGACAAACTCCCAATGACCTCCAAGCCAAAACGCGACACAAAAAAGCCGGGGGAAAGTTCCCCGGCTTCCAAGAGAGTGAGATCAGGCGCCGTCCAGCACCTTGACCTGTTTTTCGTCAAACAGCCGCTGCCACTCGGCGTCCAGGGGCTGATCAGTGATGATGCAGTCCAGCTGCTCCAGGGCGCAGACGGAGATAAAGCCGGACTTGCCGAACTTGGTGTGATCCGCCAGCAGAATGGCGTGATCCGAGTTCTCAATCACCGTCTGCCGCACGTTGGCCACAGTCTCATAGGCATCGTTGACGCCCCGAAGGGGATCAATGGCCCGACAGGAGATAAAAGCCTTGTCCATGCAGTGCTGCTGGAGGTAACGGACGGTTTCCAGTCCGGTAAAGCCCTCGATGCCGCCGTGATAGGTGCCGCCGGTGCAGATCAGCTGAATATTGGTGCAGCCGGAGAGCTGCCCAATCACCCGGTAGGAGTTGGTCACCACCGTCAAAGGCAGGTTCCGAATCTCGTCGCACAGGGCCAGGGCGGTGGTGGAGTGGTCGATGAATATGCAGTCGTTGGGATAGATCATCCGGGCGGCCTGCTGGCAGATGGACTTTTTCTCGTCCACAAACAGCCCGCTTTTCAGCTGATTAGGCACTATGTTGGTCTTTCGGTCCTTGATGGTGGCCCCGCCATAGGAACGGAGCAGGAAGCCCTCCATCTCCAGAACCTCAAAATCCCGCCGGATGGTCTGACCGCTGACCTGAAACCGCCGGGCCATCTCCGCCACGGTGGCAGACTTATACTCCAGGAGATATTTCTTCAGCTTCTCCCGTCTCTGGGCAGTCATCATAGGCAGCTCACTCCTGTTCCGTTTCTGTCACTTTGACAAAAAACACCGCGTTTTCCGTCATATCCGGCGGTTTGGCCTCCCGGTTCTCCAGAAACCGGAACGCAGGCAGTCCGGCAGGTCCGGCATAAAAACATCTGCGGTTCTCTCACTTTTGGCTTATTTTTTGCATATTATGTCACAAATATGTTTCCCTGTCAATCCCGCGGACCGGAATTCCCATCAAATATCCGCAAATTTTTTCTCAAATCCGGCTGGATTTTTTGTTGAATATTGTTGCACTTCATCAGTTTTTGTGAGCAACGGTCCCGCTCCGGCGGAAGAAGAAAGGACGTTTTGAATGAAGAATTTCACCTATGCCATTACCACTGTGGTCCACTTCGGCAAGGGCCAGATTGAGAAGCTGGGGGCCGAGGTGGCCAGCTGCTCCAGCCGGGTGCTGATGGTCTACGGCGGCGGCAGCATCAAGCGCAACGGCGTCTACGACGGCGCTGTGGCCCAGCTCCGGGCCCACGGCGTGGAGTGGGCGGAGCTGCCCGGCGTGGAGCCCAATCCCCGCATCAGCACCGTCCGGGAAGGCATCCGCCTCTGCCGGGAGAAAGGGCTGGACGGCATCCTGGCCCTGGGCGGCGGCAGCGTCATCGACTGCTCCAAGGCCATTGCCGCCGGGGCCCTCTACGACGGCGACCCCTGGGACTTCCCCGCCGGCAGGGCCGCGCCGGAGAAGGCTCTGCCCCTTTTTACCGTGCTGACCATGGCGGCCACGGGCTCCGAGATGGACAACATCGCTGTAATCTCCAATCCGGACAGCAACGAGAAGGAGGCCTTCGGCGCTCCCTGCTGCCTGCCCGCCGTATCCATTCTGGACCCCAGCTACACCTGTTCCCTCCCGGCGTCCCAGACCGCTGCGGGCACCGCCGACATTATGTCCCACACCCTGGAGAACTATTTCAGCCCCATTGAAACCAACTACCTGGCCGACAACATGGCGGAGGCCATTCTCCGGGCCTGCGTGCTGTACGGCCCCAAGGCCATTGAAGTCCCCGACGATTATGATGCCCGGGCCAACCTCATGTGGTGCGCCTCCTGGGCCATCAACGGCTTTTTGGACATGGGCAAGCCGGTGGGCTGGAGCGTCCACCGGATGGAGCATGAGCTCTCCGCCTTCTACGACGTCACCCACGGCGTGGGCCTGGCCATTCTGACGCCCAACTGGATGCGCTATGTCCTCAGCGAACAGACCGAGGCCCGGTTCGCCCGGTACGGCGAGGCGGTCTGGGGTCTGGACCGGGCGCTCCCCCAGCGGGAGAAGGCGGAGGCCGCCATTCAGAAGACCCGCGCTTTTTTCAATTCCCTGGGTCTGCCTGCCACGCTGACGGAGGTGGGCATTGACAGCACGCACTTTGCCGAGATGGCCCGGAAGGCCCGGACCGCCAACTTCGACAGGACCTTCGTGCCCCTCAGCGTGGAGGACATTCAGGAAATCTACAAAATGAGCCTGTAAGAACCCGGATTCATCACCGGGAGAAGCCGGACGGGGACGTTCTCTTTGAACTCCCGGCGGAAACAGAAAAGAAGCGGCGGCAAAGGGACCCGAAAGGGTCCCTTTGCGTTTTCCCCGCGGCCATCCCTGAGCCCCCGGGCGCCTGACCTCCCGGACGCCGGGCGGCGTCCATGCGGAGAGGTGCGCCGCCGGCGAGAAGGGGCGGAATCCGGGCCGCGGGAGATGCTCACGCAGCCGCGCCGGCCGCCTGCCTGTCCGCCGCCCCTTTGCCAATACCTGCATATCTCTTGTGGAAAATTGTTGTTTTGAGCTTCTGCGCGTTTGCTTTGGTCTATTTGTTGAGTCTTTCCTTGTCAATCCCAAGAAAGGTGTCGTCCAAATTTCAACATTTCAACAAAACAGCACATGCGTCATTGTGCATTTGTGTTGAATATGAATTTGCCAGTGAAAAAGAAATTGACAAGAGATTACACCTTGATTTATAATGCTTTACAGGTGCAGTGTTGGATTTTGTCACTTTTCCGTTCCCTCGAGGTTCCTGTGAAAAGCACCCATATCCCGCACAGCAGGCACCAATCGAACAAATTGTAAACGATGGAGGATGTACAATGAAAAAGATTCTGGCTCTTGTTCTGGCTCTGGCGCTGGCCATGTCTCTGGCCGCCTGCGGCGGCGGAAATTCCGGCGGCTCTCAGCCCTCCGGCGGTGACGCCCAGCAGTCCCAGCCCTCCGGCGGCGACCAGTCTTCCGGCGGCAGCGAGCTGCCCGGCGCCGGCATGAAGATCGGCCTGGTCTGCGACAAGATCGGCGTGAACCCCTTCCTGACCGAGATGGTGCGGGGTCTGAACGAGACCGCTGAGACCTATGGCTTCACTCCCACCGTGGTGGAGTGCGCCGACACCGCCGCCTTTGAGGACAACATCCGCGCCCTGGCGGCCGAGGGCTATGACATGATCATCGGCGGCGGCTGGGCCGCAGGCGACGGTCTGGACAAAATCGCCAAGGAGCTTCCCGACGCATCCAACTATGTGCTGATTGACTCCGAGATCGACAACGACAATGTGAAATGCATCTCCTACCGGGAGCAGGAGGGCGCGTACCTCATCGGTCTGCTGGCCGCCTATACCGTAGACGGCGAGTCCCACATGTACGGCGGCGTTCACTGCAACGAGAGCTCCAGCTCCTGGAAGTGGCGCTGGGGCTATCAGGCGGGCATCCTGTCCGTGGACCCCGACGCTCAGTTCGTGTTCAACTACACCAATTCCTATTCCGACCCCGCCAAGGCCAAGGAGCTGGCCCTTCAGCAGTTTGAGCAGGGCTGCCTCTTCATCAACGGAGCCGCTGCCGCCGGCGACAGCGGCGTGTACGAGGCCGCCATTGAAAAGGGCTTCTACACCTCCGGACAGGACATCGACGAGACCAATGCGGACAACCCCTACATTGTGTCCTCTCAGATCAAGGATACCTACTACACCATGAAAAATCTGATTGATGAGTTCTACAGCGGAAGCTACAGCAAGGCCGACAGCACCTGGGGCATCGCCGAGGGAACCATCGGCGCCGTATATGTCACTCATGAATCCCCCAACCCCCGCAGCGAGCGTCTCACCGACGAGGAGATCGACAAAATCCGTGCCGTAGCGGAGCAGATCGGCTCCGGTGAGCTGGACTTCTCCACCTTCCCCACGGAGGAAGAATTCAACGCGGGCAAAAAATAAGAACGTCTGCGGCTGACGGCACGCGGCCCACAGTGTTCCGGCAGACGGGAAGAATACCCTCTTCCCGTCTGCTTTTTTACAAGGCGCTGGCAACAGCAGTGAGAAAATCCGGAAGGAAAGGACAGGTGAATCTCCTTGCTCTTGGAAATGAAGCATATCACCAAAGTGTACGGCTCCCTGTACGCCAACAATGACGTTCATCTCACCCTGGACAAGGGTGAGATCCTGGCGGTGGTGGGAGAAAACGGCGCAGGCAAATCCACACTGATGAAAATTCTCTATGGATTGGAGCAGCCCACCTCCGGCAAGATTTATCTCAACGGCCAGCTCCAGCATTTCCGTTCCCCCCATGACGCCATCAACCAGAAAATCGGCATGGTTCAGCAGCACTTCATGCTTCTGAACCCCTGCACGGTGGCGGAGAACATCGTCTATGGCCGGGAACCCAGAAAGGGCCTCTTCTTTGACCGGGAGGAGGCTGTCCGGGTCACCGAGGCCCTTTGCGAGAAGTACGGCCTCCATATCGACCCCCGCCGCCTTGTGGGGGACTGTCCCGTGGGCCTTCAGCAGCGGGTGGAGATTTTAAAGGTCCTTTATCAGGACGCGGACATCATTATATTCGACGAGCCCTCCGCCGTGCTGACGCCCCAGGAGGTAAACGAGCTGCTGCGAACCATGCGGAAGCTGGCGGAGATGGGCAAGAGCATTATCATCATCACCCACAAGCTCCACGAGGTCATGGCGGTGGCGGACCGGGTGATGGTCATGCGCCTGGGCAGGTACATCCAGGAAATGGCCAAGACAGAGACCAGCATTGAAGAGATGTCCTATCTCATGGTGGGCCGCCGCATCGTGGAGCGGCAGGTCCCGCCCCGGAAGCCCACCGGCAGAGTGCTGGAGGTGCAGGATCTGGTTCTGGCGGGCAGCGAGGCCAAAAATATTCTGGACCATTTCAGCATCCATGTGGACGGCGGCGAAATTGTGGGCATTGCCGGCGTCTCCGGCAACGGCCAGTCGGAGCTGATCCAGTGCCTCACCGGCCTGCTCCAGCCCACCTCCGGCAAGGTAATGCTGAAGGGGCAGGATGTGGCCGGCAAGTCCGTGGGCGATATCCGGACGGCGGGCTGCGCGTGCATCCCCGAGGACCGCTACCTCTGGGGCTGCGCCGCCAGGGCCAGCCTGACGGAGACCGCCATCATGGCTCACCAGCGCAGTTCCAAGATATCCAGAAACGGGCTGCTGAACAACAAGGGAGCCCGGGACTTCACGCAGTCCCTGCTGGACGGATACGACGTGCGCAACAGCGGCCAGACCCAGAAAGCCGGGGAGCTCTCCGGCGGCAATATCCAGAAGCTCATCGTGGCCCGGGAGATCGAGCAGCACTCTCCGCTGCTGATTGCCGCGGAGCCCACCCGGGGCGTGGACATCGGCGCCATGGAGTTCATCCACAATAAGCTGCTGGAAAAACGGGAACAGGGGGACGCGGTTCTGCTGATCTCCTCGGAGCTGACGGAAATCATGTCCCTGTCGGACCGCATTTATGTAATCTACGAGGGCCGCGCCGTGGGCGAATTCCGCAAGGCGGACGCCACAGAAGAGGACCTGGGTATTCTGATGATGGGAGGAAAGCTGAATGAAGCAGTCTCATAACGCCAAGAACTTTGGCCCGCGGCTGTGGCGGTCCCTGCGCCAGCCGCTGATCGCCGTCGCGTTCGGTCTGCTGGTGGGCGCACTGGTCATTCTGGCCTGCGGCCAGAACCCCATCGCGGTGTACATCGAGATGTTCAACAAGTCTTTCTTTACGCCTTATTACCTCTTTTCCACCCTCACCCGGGCCACGCCCATCATCATCTGCGCCATGGCCACCGGCATGGCCTGGCGGGCGGGCTACATCAACATCGGCGTGGAGGGCCAGATGGTCACCGGCACCTTTGTGGCGACGGTATGCGCCCTGTTTATCCCCGGCCCTCCGATTCTGGCGGGACTGCTTGCCTGGATTGCCGGCATGATCGCCGGTGCGCTGTATGCCCTGCTGCCCGCCGTTCTGACCTGGAAGTTTCAGGTCAGCATGGTCATCACCAGCCTGATGCTGAACTATGTGGCCAATTACATCACCAGCTATTTCGTCACCTATCCCCTGAAGGACACCGCCGGCGACGGACTGGCCCTTCAGACCCCGGAGATTCACGAGCTGATGCGCCTGCCCCGGCTGTCCACCACCAGCACCTTCAACGCCGGCTTTCTCATCGCGGTGGCGGTGATGCTCTTCATGGTCTTCATCACAAAGCGGACGGTATTCGGCTATGAATCCAAGATGGGCGGCTTCAATCCCTCCTTTGCCCGCTACGGCGGCACAAAGCAGGTGAAGGTCATGATTATTACCATGGCCCTCTCCGGCGCCATCGCATCCATCGCCGGAACCGCCGAGGTCTTCGGGCTCAAGTACCGCTATGCGGACGGCATGCTCTCCTCCACCAGCTACGCCTGGACCGGCCTCATGGCGGCCCTGATTGCAGATCTGAATCCGGTGGGAATGTTCTTTGTGTCCATCTTCCTCTCCGGCCTCCAGATCGGCGGCAGCGCCATTCAGAGGTCCCTGGGCATCCCCCTGGAGATTGCCACCATCATTCAGTGCTGCATCACGCTCTTTGTGTCCGTGAAGCTGATCTTTAAGGTCCGGCAGAAAAAGCCGGTCAGGGAAGACGTAAAGGAAGGAGGGGCACAGGCATGAGTTCCGCTTATATCGCTTCCATCATCAACTCCACGCTCCGCTCCACCACGCCGATTCTTCTGGCGGCTCTGGGCAGCGCCATCTGCAGCCGGGTAGGCGTGTTCAATGTGGCGCTGGAGGCCCAGATGCTGATTGGCTGCTTCTTTTCCATCGCTGTCAACTATGCCACCGGCAGTCTGCTGCTGGCTGTGGGCGCAGGCATTCTCTCCGGCGCCCTGGTGGGCCTGGTGGTGGCCCTGCTTCAGGTAAAGTACAAGGCCGCCGACATGGTCATCGGAACGTCGCTGAACCTGCTGGTCCAGGGCGGAACCACGTTTTTGCTCTATCTTCTGTTCGGGCTCCGGGGCGTGCTGAACGACCCGAAGCTGGTGCCTCTGTACAAAATCAATCTCCCTGTCATCCGGGACATCCCCTTCCTGGGGCGGGTGCTGGAAAACCTGACCATCCTGGACTATATCTGTTATATTGTCGCCGCGCTGCTGTTCGTCTGGCTGTTCAAGACCGTGTCCGGCTTTCACATCCTGTCCGTGGGCATTAACAAGGCGGCGGCGGAAAGCCTGGGCACCAAGGCCACCCGGATTCAGATGCAGATGGTGGTCCTCTCCGGCGCCCTCTGCGGCCTGGGCGGCACCGCCCTGAGCATGGGCCAGGTGACCATGTTCACGGAAAACATGACCTCCGGCCGGGGCTTCATCGCCATGGCCGCGGCCAGCCTGGGCATGTCTCATCCCCTGCTGACCATTTTCTCCAGCCTGTTCTTCGGCCTCTGCCAAGGCATTGGTCTGGCGCTTCAAAACGTCATTAAGAGCCAGCTGACCATGACCCTGCCCTATGTGGCCACCATCGTGGCGCTGGTGCTGTTCAGCCGCCGGTCCGCCAGGCGTCAGGCTTAACCGAACCGCCCGGGAAAGGGACCCGGTCCCTCTCCCGGGCTTCCGTCTGTCTGGCATTACAAATCTTTTCATCAGGAGGCTTTTCCATGTCCACGGCATCTGAAAAGGTACTGCTTCCCTGCATCCATGTGGCGGAGGGCGATATCCCTCCCCGTGTTCTGGTCTGCGGAGACCCCGCCCGGGCGGAGCGTATTTCCCGGCGTTTTGAGCATCCGGTGTGCCTGGCGCAAAACCGGGAGTACTGGACCTACTCCGGCGTCTATCAGGGGGTCCCGGTGGCGGTGACCTCCCACGGTGTGGGCTGCGGCGGCGCGGCCATCGCCTTTGAGAGTCTCTGGCGGGCCGGAGCCAGGGCGGTGATTCGGGTGGGCACCTGCGGCGGCATGCAGCCGGAGGTTACCGCCGGCAGTCTGGTGATTGCCACCGCCGCCTGCCGGGAGGAGGGCGTCACGGAAAAAATGATTCCCCTGTCCTACCCCGCCGTCTCCGACGGCGAAACGGTAGCCGCCCTGAGTCAGGCGGCCCGGGACCGGGGCATAGCCGTCCACAAGGGCATCGTTCTGACCCAGGCGCTGTTTTACCCCGGCTTCCTGGAATCCACCGTGAAGCTCTATGCCAGGGCCGGCGTCAAGGCCATGGAAAACGAAGCGGCAAGTCTTCTGGTGGTGTCCTCCCTTCACGGCGTGAAGGCGGGGGCCATTCTGGCGGTGGACGCCCCTGCCTTTGAGCTGGTGGGCGTGGACGGCTACAGCCAGACCGCCGGCGGCGCCAATGTGGCCCAGGCGGTGGAGGACGGGATTGACATCGCCCTGGACGCCCTGATCCGGATTCCCCTGAGCTGATTTGCGAATACTGGCAGAGTGCCGGAGTCCGGCATTCTGCCGGTTTTTTTGGAAAAACCTACAAAATTTCCCCCGCGCCTCTTTTCCCGGCTCCTCTGCCGGACGATATGACATATGAACTGTATTTTATCTGAAAGGGGGCATGATGATGTCCGGCATCAGCAGCGGCGTTTCGCCCTGGACGGCGGCATCCGGCGCGGGGACGCAGAGCCCGGCGAAGAAGGAGACATCCGGCAGCTCGTCCCTGGACCTCTATGAAATGATGAAGGACGCCCGGGAGCAGGCGGAGGCCGCCCGGGAGAAATTCCAGGGCCTGAAAAAGGGCAGCACCCGCTATGGAGACGCCCCCATTGAGGCCTATGCCCGTCTGGCCCGGGCCCGCCGACCGGCGGACGTCAACGCCGCCGCGGGCTATGCCCGGCGGCAGATCGCCCGGCTGAAGGCGGCGAAGCGGACCGACCCGGACAACGCCAGGCGCATCCAGGCCGCCATCAACCAGCTCCAGAAGGCTGTGAACCGGGCGGGAAAGAAAAAACAGGAGCTGAACCGGGAGCGGGCGGCGGAAATCCGCCAGAAAAAGCTGGCCCAGGAGCAGAGGACCCGGGAAGCCCGGCGCCAGCGCCAGGAGCTCCGCCGGAAGCAGGCCGCCCGGATGATTCGGGAATCCGGCTATATCCGGGAGGCGGAGATTGACAACCGGATGCAGACCCATATTTCCTCCGTACAGATGGAGCTGCGGAAGCAGGCCCAAGACCTGGCTTCCAGCCTCCATCCCCCGGCGGAAACCGCTGCCCGGCAGTATGCCGCCGCCGCCGCGCCTCCTCCGCCGGACACAGGCGGGGAAATCAGCCTGGAGGCATAAGGGCCCCTTTCCCTGACAGCAGCTTCCTGCGTCTGTATACTGGGCCTGACAGCAAAGCCTGTCTGTCCCCGGGGAATGCCGGGCGGCAGAAAATCCACAGTCATGGTGCGTGCGGGGAGATATGTAGCAAGCTCTAATAAGGAGGCAACAATGGAACAAACGCTGTATCTGGCCCTGGTGTTTCTGGCAATCGTTGTGCTGCTGGCCCTCCGTCGTCCCCTGTATCAGGCGCTGCTGGGCGGACTGGCGTGCGCAGTCCTGCTTTACCGTATCCCTCTCCCCGCCGCCGTGGGGCAGGCGGTCCGGGTGTTTACCGATTGGCGCTCCTGTTCCGTGCTGGTATCCCTGTATCTCATCACCTATCTCCAGCGAATGCTGGAAGCCCGGGAAAAAATCCGGCTGGCCCGGCAGGACCTGAACGGCCTGTTTCACAACCGGCGGATCAACGCCGCGGGCGCCCCCCTGTTCATCGGCCTGCTGCCCTCCGCTGCCGCTATGATCCTCTGCGCCGATATTGTGAAGGACGCCACAGAGGGATACCTGAACGCCAAAGAGCAGGCCTTTGTCACTAGCTGGTTCCGGCACATTCCGGAAAGCACCCTGCCCACCTACACCAGCGTACTGCTGATGTCGGCTCTGAGCGGCGTGCCCCTGTCCCGCTTCATGCTGTGCATGCTGCCGCCGGCGGCAGTACTGTTCCTGCTGGGGTGGCTGCCCTGTCTCAGCCGCCTGCCCAAGGACCCCGGCACGCCCCCCAGCGCCGACCGGAGGCAGGACGCCCTGGGCCTGGTCCGGCACCTGTGGCCGCTGCTGCTGATCCTTCTGCTGATTTTGACGTGTGGAGTGCACATCGTAACCGCCGTGCTGATTTCCATCGCCGCCCTGGCGGCGGCGGACCGCTTCCGGGCCGGGGAACTGGTCTCCATGCTGAGAAGCGCCTTTGAGGTGAAGCTGCTGCTGAATACCCTCCTGGTGCTGATCCTCAAGGAATTCATCGCCTGGACCGGGGTGCTGGCAATGCTTCCCGAACTGCTGTCCGGTCTGCCGGTGTCCTCCTGGGCCATCTTCGCCCTGCTGTTCTTTGTCGGGGCCATTGTCAGCAGCTCCAACGGCATCATCGCCCTGGGTGCGCCGCTGGCCTTTGCTGCCGCCCCCGGCGACCTGCCTTTGATGGTGCTTTTGATGTGTGTCTGTCACGGGGCCTATCAGCTTTCCCCCACTCATGTGTGCCTGGTGGTGGCTTCGGACTATTTTCAGGTCTCCCTGGGGGACCTGGTACGGAAGACCCTGCCCCGTTCCCTGCTCTTCTGCCTGTTCGCGGCGGGGTATTATCTGCTGCTGAGCCGCCTGTTTTAGTACCTGTACCCACAACCTTTGGACGGTGTCTGAGCGGTCTTTTTCCCGCCATACTGCGCCGGTTTTCCCTGCAATCCGTCAGAATTGCCGCGGGCGGCGAACGCTCTCCCTGTCTGGCAGGAAAAAATCCTCTTCCACCCGGCGCCCCCGGCTATGAATACAGGTTCTGAGAGTCTGTCTCAGAACCTGTACCAATAGACCGGATATCCTTGCGGGAAATTTTCTCTCTGGACGGTGTCAGGAAAACTGAAACCTGCCGGCTTCAGCACGGCGGAACGGGCCTCAATCCCACCTCTCCCGCAGGCTCTGCCAGAATTCCACCGCCTTGCTTTTCAGTACGTAGCCCTCGGACTCGGTAATCAGACCCACCTGGTCCTCCGTCAGTCCCGCCGCCAGGGCGGCGGCGGGCACGTCCCCCGAGGCGGCGGTGCAGAGAGGCGGAAACACCACGCACCACCAGTTCCGGCCGGCCCCCTGGCCGATTACCACACGGAGGGCCAGATAGTTTCCGGCGGGCAGTGTAAAGCTCTCGTACTCCCGGGTGGGAAAGGCCATGTCCGTCAACTGGGCGGACACATCATAATCATAGCCGTTGGCGGCAATTGTTTCCCGGGCCGTCTGCTCCAGGGCCGGAAGCTGCCCCGCCAGGCGCTCTTCCGCCTCGGCCCGGCTGGAGGACTGCCGCAGGATGGCCTCCGCCTGGGCCAGCACCGCATCCCGGACCAGCAGCTTCAGGGCCTGGTCCTCCTCGCTGTCGGAATTGGCCAGCACGTGAAGCCGGACCACCCGGTCCGCCAGCTGATCCCCGGTCTGGAGCGCCAGGGCTCCCGAGGCCAGGAACACCGCCAGGCCGGTCATCAGCGCGATTTCAAAAAGCCTCAGCCGCCTGGCGGCCCTTTCCTGCATCAGCATAAAACAGTCCATCCTTTCCCGGCCCGTCAGGGCCCCTTTGGAACAAGGATGGACTGTTTTTTCCGTTTTTATACAGCTATGACCCGGAAGAATCCTCCGGCGGCCCGGAGGCCCGTGCGGCTTCGTCCTCCGCCGCCGCCTTCCGGCTGGTTCGCCAGGAGGACGTGTCGATGGGGGCGCTCTCCTCAAACTGGTCGTAATAATCCTGGTCCTGAATCTCCGGACGGCGGTGCCGGGCAATGGCGATGATGGTGGGATAGAGGACAATGGCAATCAGACCGCCGGAAAAGCCGTTGTTATAGAGGTTCAGACCCGCCACCGGGCCGCCGGTCTCCAGCACCAGACAGGAGTGGATAAACCCGGCCAGAATGCCGTAGGGCCAGCCGAAGTAACCGGAAATCGGAGCCAGGCAGGTGCCGAAGAGACCCGCCAGCTGGAGGGACGGGGTATTCGGTGTGTAGTGCATTCCATAGGCCCCCAGAAACACCCCCAGCATCACCGGGGTAATGTTGAAGGGGTGCTTGCCGAAGGCGGAGAATCCCATGATGGTAAAAATACCGCCGATGGTGGGCCCGTTGAGATCTCCCCCCACCAGCAGGACATACGCCGTGCCGATGAGGCCGTTGACGCCGATGTTCACCAGCACCGGGCCGTAGCCGAACATCCGGAGGTAGTCGCTGGGAGCCCGGCCGGTGGTGGAGAGCAGGCGGCGGCAGCCCGCCCAGACGGCCCAGGCCGGCTGTCCCACGCCGAAAAAGCCCACCAGAATGGAGATGGTGCACAGCAGGCCCAGCACCGTGGCAAAGCCCCGGTTATAGCCCTGGGCCCAGTAGAGCACCGCGTCGGGGGTATCGCCGAAGGCGCTGAGGATGGGCACAATCATCATGGCGAACAGGCCGCAGGCAAAGCCCATATTGTAGAGATTCATGCCGTTTTGGATTTTATAGGTATATGTGGAAAGGGAGGGCAGAATAAACCCGATAACCACCCCTGTCAACAGCCCCAGAGGCAGGCTGGCGTGAACGCTGCCCAGGGCCATATAGCTCACCAGGGGGGCCAGAGAGGTGGCCAGCAGCGCCACGGAGGCGTGTTTGGAGAAGGGCTCCTTCTGATAGCGGGCATAGAGCCAGGTGCCCAGAATGATGGGCCAGATGTTGAGGAAGTTCTTTCCGAACAGGGAGAAGCCCGCCATCAGACCCATTTCCACAATGGTGAAGCCATTGAAGGGGTCGCCGGAAATCTTAATCAGGAAAATGGAAATGGCTGTGACGATGCCCGCATTCATCAGGGCCGCCCCGGGGCCGCCGATCAGGACATAGTCCGTAATCAGAAGGTCCTGCATGGTGACGATGTGCCACAGACCCCGAAGAATATCCATCGGCGCTTCCATAAACAGGCCCAGGAACATCAGGCCTCCGGAGAAAATCAGCGTTGCCGGGAAAATGACATGATAGCGTTTCTGCATGGACCCTCCCTTATCAATTCACAGCCGTATACGTCAGCAGACGGAACCAGGTCCTTGTTTGCCTTCGCTCTTATCAGCTCTTATTATACCGGAACCGGCGCCGCTGTGCAACCGCTCCTTTGGTCTTTTTCCGCTCCGCTTTTCAGCGCCGGAATTTTCCCGCCTGCTTCCCGGCCTGCGCGCTTCCCTCACTGGTTCCGGAGCAGAAACGCCCTGGTGGGCAGAGCATCCGCCAGCCCCAAGAGACTGCGGTTGAATCCGCCGCTGTAGTCAAAGGTCTTGTCAGACAGAGCGGGCGCGTCCCCGCACAGGCGGTCCGGAATAGAGAGCACAAAGCGGCTGCCCCGGGAAACGGCCTGGTCCAGATACAGAACGCCGCCGAGGCCCCTGGCAATCCGCTGGCTCAGCGCCAGACCCAAGCCCATGCCAAAGGGCGTAGGCGCGCTGCCGGGGCAGGGGCGGAACAGTGACAGCCGGCGTTCCTTCGGAATTCCGGGGCCGGTATCCGCCACGGACAGGAGCACCCTTCCCTTTATGCGGCTGAGCTCTACTGTAATCATGCCGCCGGCGGGGGTGAATTTGAAGGCGTTGGACAGAAGGTGAAACATCAGGCGCTCCAGCGCGTCCGGGCAGCAGGCGCAAATGTGGCTTTCCATCGGGCAGAGGAGCCGGGTATTCAGGCCCCGCAGAGCGGCCAGGGAGGCGGTCTTTTCAAAAAGCTCCTCCACCAGCTTCGCAATGTCTACATCCTGGAGGGAATAGGGCCTGTCGCTGTCCAGGCTTCCCACGTCCTCCAGATTGTTCACCAGACGCAGCATCTGATAATAGCTCTGGTCCACCAGAGCGGCTTTGGCATCCAAACCGGGATCTGTTTCCCGGTCGGCGGCAGGGGCCAGGCGCTTGGCCGCCAGGTAAAGATTGCCCAGGCTGTTCCGAAGCTGCGCGGCGGCATTGGGCAGAATTGATGAAAAATCGTTTGATTCCAGCTCCATAACAGGAAGCTCCTTTCCAGGGGGAAGCGGCTGAACAAGGCCCTGCTTAAAACCTGTGAAAAAGATGCCGCCGTGCGGCGCTCATCTCTTTTCAAGCGGATTTCAGGCAAAAAGCGGGCGGATGCAGGGCGGGACCGCCGTCCTTTGGACGGACGCTCCCAAGGAATCCCCGGACCGCCGAACGTCTCTCATTTGCTGCTTTAGCATATGCGGCAGGGTTTCCATCCACCCGAGGAAAACCCTGCCTTTCCAGTTAACATCATAACAAACTCCAGGCGGAAAGACAAGTTGTTTGTCGAATTTTGTCGAAATTTATCGAAGCAGTCCGGGCGCTTCCAGATATTCCCGCCGGTCCGGTCAAAGGGAGCGGCGGCGTTCCCCTCATACTAGAATCCATTCAAAAGCTTTCAAAAGCTTTTTATAGCGCTGAAAGCGCGTTGGATTCTTATGAGACGTGTTTTGCGCCATTCCGGCGCAAAACGGAAACGCAGAATACGGTTCTGTTTCAAATAAAACGAAATCGTTTTATTTGAAATGAGTATCAGCCCTTTCCTGGACAAATATGGAAAAATGCCCGTCGGAGCCCTGTTCAGGGCCTGACGGGCATTGAAATTCTTCCCATGGACCAGCAAAAAAAGCTGAACAGAATCCCATGGATTCTGTTCAGTCACCGGCAGCGCAACAGGCGCCGCGCACACGTTTAACGTTTTGAGCGCAGCAGACCGTCAAACCGCCCCAAAAGGGGGGGTGTTTCGACCTATATGAACAGGTTTGATTCGGTTACCTGCCCCGGCTCCGGCTGCGGTTTCGGTGGGGCAATGTGATTTTCACCGGCTTCTCGCTCCGCTCCTTCTTTTCGCGTTCGCTCCGCTCCTTCTTTTCGCGTTCGCTCCGCTCCTTCTTTTCGCGTTCGCTCCGCTCCTTCTTCTCGCGTTCGCTCCGCTCCTTCTTCTCGCGTTCGCTTCGCTCCTTCCCCTCAGCTTCGCTTTGCTCCGTCTGGTCCCTTCTCCCCTGGCTCCTGCCGCGCTCCAAGCCCTGAAAGAGCTGCTTGAGGTGGTTGTACAGCCCCAGTCCCTGAGCCTCGCCGTACTCCTTCACCAGGGCATTGCAGAGGGCATGGCGGTCCTGTGCCCGCAGAACAAAGGGCAGGCTGAGACAGTCCTCGATGGAGGGACGGAGGGAAACCTCCTGAAAGGCCTCGGCATAGCGGGCCCGCAGGGCGTCAATGGAAGCGGCATAGCCCTTATCCTGGCTGATGACATAGGCGTAATCCGCTTCCCTCTGGCCGATCAATACCCCCAGCTCCGTGATGATCTGGAAATCCACAGCATTCTTGCCGCCCCGAATACTCTCAATCAGCTGGATTCTGGCCTTGGACTGCCCGCAGAGCTTTTGAATCCTGCTGGGGGACAAGCCGCCCTTCTGGTAAAAAATCATAACGGTATCCTGTTCCGAAAGCATTTCCACGCCCTTCAGGCCGGTACCGATATTGTTGTCACCGTCTACAAGAAAAATCATTTTCATAGCATCATTCCTTTTTGCTTTTGTAATATGACTTCCGAACTGAAAGGTCGGAAGTCATCTGTGCCATGTTTTGCGGTTGGCGCCGCTTACGGCGGCGAGCAAAACGGCTCAAATCAAATGTATGACTTCCGAATTTTTAATTCGGAAATCATATTCAAATTGACAGCGCAGCTTACTCCGCCGCTCCTTCCAGGCCATGAACAATGCGGGCGCATTCCCGGAATTCCGCCTCGTCCGTCTGCCAAAGCTCATATTCGCTCAGAGACGGCAGACCCATGGACACGCCCTGCTTCCGGTAGACCATGCCGCTGTCCAGCGGTCCCTTGCGCCCGGTGGTGTGAAACACCCGGATGCCGGCCGTATCATAGAGGGTCCGGATCTGCTCTTTCCGCACCCCGCTGCCTGCCATAATGTCCAGCCGGCCCGCCGCCTGACGAAACACGGCCCTCAGAACCTCCCGTCCCGCCAGCGCGCTTTCCGCCTGTCCGGAGGTCAGAATGGTGCGGCAGCCCAGCCGGACCGCGTCCTCCAGAGCCTCCGCAGGGTCCCGGGTCATGTCAAAGGCCCGGTGGAGGGTGATTTCCATGGCCCCGGCGCAGTCTATCAGCCGTTTCATGTTTTCCATGTCCAGCCTCCCGTCCGGCCTCAGGACCCCAATCACCACGCCGTCCGCTCCCAGGTCCCGAAACATGCGGATTTCCTCACGCATTTCCTCCGCTTCCGCCTCTGAGTAGAGGAAGTCTCCAAACCGGGGCCGGATCAGTACATTGATTTTGACGGCGCAGTCCCGCCGTACCTGCCGGAACAGCGCCGGCGAGGGGGTCGTGCCGCCAATGGACAAGCTGGCGCACAGCTCCAGACGGTCCGCGCCGGCCCGAGCCGCCGCCATGGCGGACGCCCAGGAATCCACACAGCCCTCGATCAGGGGTTCATTCATGGCAGCTCCTCCCTTTCACATGGCGTCTGTCTTCCATGTATAGTGTAGTATATCACAATTCGCCGGTGAAGTCGAGAGGATACGGGGAAAAGAAGCCCTCAAATACACAATTAATGTTAAAAAGCAGGGTTGAGGTAGGCACGAGACTCAAAAAAACCATATCAGCTGCCGGAGACAGCGGTCCGGCTCCGTCAAAAAAGCACCGGGCCCGGACAAATGTCCGGGCCCGGTGCTCAGAGGCTTCGCATTTCACGTCCCCAAACGGGAACGCAATCCGCTCAGCCCTCCTCTTCCGACCGCTTCTTGCCGGTCAGAGCCATCCAGAGCATGCCCAAAGCACCCATGAGCATCGCCATCATCCAGTTTCCGCTCAGGTCGCCGGTCTCAGGCACCTCCGCCAGGGGTACATTTTCCTCGGGGATTTCCAGCTCCTCGGGCTCCTCGGGAATCTCGGTCAGGGGAACGTCCTCCTCGGGAATATCCGTCAGAGGAACTTCCTCATCGGGAATCTCGGGAGTGGGAGGCGGTGTGGTGGGATCCTCGGGGTCCTCAGGATCGCCGGGGTCACCGCCGCCGGGGGTGGTATAGGTGTTGGTGACGGTGACATCCGCACTGCCGCCGGCCACAACCGTAGCGGTGGAACCGCTGCCGGAAATGGTCAGGGTGTAGCCGCTGATCACAGCGCCCGCACGGTCCTCAGTCACGGTGTACACGCCGGGAGTCAGGGGGCTCAGGGTCACGCTGCCCTCGCCGGTGATGGTCACGGTACGGTTGTAGCCGTCGGGACCGGTCACAGTGAAGGTATAGGTCTTGTTCTGAGCCTCGCTGCCGCCGCCGCGGATCACCTTGGTGATGGTCAGGCTGCCGTCCAGGGGCTTGTTTTCGGTATAGGTGTTGGTCACATTGACATTGGTGGTGTCTTCGGCTTCCTTGTTCGCCTCGACTGTGACGCTGCCGGTACCGGAAACGTTCCAGGTATAGCCGCTGATGGAGGCATCCGCCTCGGTCACGGTGTACGCGCCGGGAAGCAGGCCCTGCAGCACGCCGGTACCCGCACCCTTGATGGTCACGGTTTCCTTGTAGTCCTTGGTGTTCTCGTCAGCTCCGGTCACGGTGAAGGTAAATTCCTTGTTTGCCGCCTCGCCGCCGCCGCCGACAACCGCCTTGTTGATGGTCAGGCTGCCCCGCCGCAGGGTGTTGGTAATCACCCAAACGCCATCGGTATTCAGCTCATACTTGGCATCATAGTCATCCGCGCCGACTTCCTTGACGGTATAGGCAATCTTGTTGCCCTCCGCGTCATACTCGGGAAGGTCCGCGAAGGTATGGAACCAATTGCCGTTTTCGTCCGGCGTCACAACAGCGGTGTCCATAACCATTTCGCCGTTCATCAGGTTGACGGTGATGGATTCGGGACGGAAAGCCGCGTCATCGGTGTCGTTCCACAGCTTCTGCACAGTGATGCTTACCAAGGGGAGATTCACGACCATGACACTGGTAATAGAGCCGTTCACATCCTCGGTCACGCTGTCGAAGGTGAAGGACTTGTAGGCGGGGTTCTCTTCCTCGGTCACCTCGTAGGTGTAACCTACGGGCAGACCTTCCACAACAGCGGACTGACCGTCCTTCAGATAGAAGGTGATCTCGTTGTTGTAGATGGGAGCAACGCTGCCGTCCGGCAGCTGGATGCTGAACACCTTGTCGCCCACGTTATCCAGCTTCAGGGTGAACTTGTAGCTGGCGTCGGGGTCCAGGCCGTAAGCGGTCTTGCTGATAACCAGTCTCTCGCTCTCCTCGGTGCTGGGGGTGTTGGTAAGAGTACGAATATAGAACTGATCAGAAATCAGCGCGAACTCGGTGTTCTGCACCTCGTCACTCAGAACAGAGGTATAACCGGGGACAGCAGCCTCTTTGAAGCTCCACTCATGATTCGGGTCCAGATTTGTCCAGGTGTAGCTCCAATCATTGGCTTCGCTCAGAATCACAGAAGCATCCGCGCGGGTATCTGCGTCGACGATCTTGCCATCGCGCGTCAAATAAACCAGAACCTGATCATTGACATGCTTATCAGCGCCGTCGGTCCATTCCTTGACGACCTTGACAGACTTGGTCTCAGTGCCGATAATCAAGGTGCCGTTGCAACCAATCGCAGAACCATTGTAGGTCGCCTTGTTGCCGGTCATGACAACGCCACGGCTTTGTGCATTCTCTCTAGCCCACTCAATAGCTTCACCTGAAACCTTTGTATAGATAGAAAAGCTCTTCGTGGTCCACTGATAAACAGAGGAATCGCAAACCTTCCCTTTTTCGTCAGTGAAGGTAATGTGTCCACCACCCAAGGCGTTTTCGGAAACATAGGCTTGCGTGTTGCCATGAGAATTAAACGCAATGTCTGGGGCATCCAACCAATAGGAGTTAGTCCTGTTGTTTACGATTAGAGCACCGTCAACCTCATAAAAGGCCACACTACCTGTGGGGCACGTGGATACGGCCGCCATCCCACTGCTTCGAGTGGTTTGATTGTTGGTGGCAAAGAGATTCTTCATCTCCACCGTAGCGCCCTGACTCACATAGATGCCGCCACCGGGATAATACTCACGGTTGATATTCGTGGTAACAGCCTCGTTGTTCAGGAAATCACCGGCATAAACTCTGTAGTGATACTTGGAGCTGCTGTTGAGGAAGTAAATGCCGCCACCCATGGCGCTGACATTACTCTCAAAAACGGTACGTCCGCCCTGTACGCCAATGTCAACATTTCCAAAGCCGACCAACAGACCGCCGCCGTATTGGGTGGAAGACGTGCTGTTGTTCTGGATTCTGCCGCCCTCGAAAATCAAATTGACATCACTGTAGGCATAGATACCGCCGCCGCCGCCGACTCTGCCGGAGCCCTTGGCATAGTTCTTTTGGATAGTGCCGCCAGTCATGGTCAGGCTGCCCTGATGCACATAGATGGCACCGCCGTCGCCCTTAGTGTTCTTGCCGTTCTCGATCAGCGTGTTTCCGGCAATGGTCAGGTGGCCACCACGGGGAACGTAGATCATAGAAGCATTACCTTCCACGCTCATACCATCAATATGAGCGCCGTTCAGGGTGACACTGCCCTCGATCTTGAACATGTAGCCGGTGGGATGATCTTCGCAACGGACAAAGGTGACGCCGCTGTTCAGATCCGCCTCATCGGCACTGGTGACTGTAACTGTGCCGCAGACATAGACGGTATTCTGGCCCTCTCTCTGAGCCTCCTCGACCGCTTCAGCCAGGATATCGGTTGTAACAACCTTGTCACCGGTGTGTTCGCCATTCAGGTAGACTCTGACGGGTTCTTCCACCACGGTGTAGTAGCCCATCGGCCAGTAGTAGTTGCTGCCGCTGGACCAGTAATACCCGTTCTTGTTGACCAGTGTGCGGTCGAACTGGGTCAGGGTATACTTGTTGCCGTTCTCGCCAGTGAAAGAGGTTTCGCAATCCAGGATAAGCGTGGCGTGGGAGAAGTTGGCAGGATTCTTCGCCGTCGAAGAGGAACCCACCTTCGTGGAGTACAGAGCGATGTCCGCGCTGCCGCCGTCGTTGGTGCCGGAAACCTGCGTATCATTGGGAGTGTGGTTGTTGTACACGCGGGTCGTACCACTCAGGGTAACCGTACCGGTGGTGTTGTTCACATACAGGCCGCCGCCATAGTTGCCGTAGCACATAACCTTGGAAGGCTTGCCATTGGCGGTGTTGTCTGTGATCACCGTGTCGGTGATGGTGGTGTTACCAGGGTTGTTCACATAAACTGCACCGGCAGTTTTTTCGCTCACATTCCCTGTAAAAGTACAGCCCTCAATTGTAAGGGAAATACCAGCATTGGGGTTGTAAACGCATAAGCCAGCGCCGTAATCCTTTGCCCGGTTGTTGGTAAAACGGGTATCGCTAACCTCAACGCTGGTCTGGGTATTCATAAGGCGCACCATACCGCCGCCACCCATAGAAAAACTATCGGTAGCAGTAGTTACGTTTTCCTCAAAACGTGCACCCTTGATGCTGACAATCGCTGCTTTGGAAACATCAATAAGGTGATACGCATTATTCCCAGCAAAAACCGCACCGTTTATCTCCAGGGAGCCATTGGTAATCTTAATAGGCAGATAACCACCGCTTTTGAAGCCGGAGTTGTCAGAGAACTCACCGCCATTGATGATAACTGCTGTAGAACTTGCTTTCAGAATGTCATAGCAGTCCCTCTGCCCCTTTATTACAATATTATTCAGGGTTAAAGTGCCGCCGCTTGTAACAATGACATTCCTGCTTGTGACGGAATTCATGGAACCGTTTTGAACGACGACCGCCACATCTTTACCATTAGTAGTAAGTGTAGCGGTATTGTTGTTACCCGTCCAATTGTGGCCGTTCAGGTCGAAGGTCACGCTCTTGGAAACCGTGATGCTCTCCGCAACGGGCTTCAGCAGCACGATGACGTCGCCGTCCTGAGCCGCGCTCACGGCCTCCTGAAGCGTGTCATAGGCGTTATCGCCAATCTGCGCCGCAACGCCGTCCATCAGCTGAGCCATCACGCCGGTATACTGCTCATAGACCGCCATCACGCGGATATAAGCGGACACCACGACGTCCATGTTCTGCTCTTCCTCGCTCAGGCTCTGATACAGGGGCAGAATCGCCTCCAGAGCCGCGCCCACTTCCTCCACGTTCTCCTCGGTGACCTCTTCGGGCAACTGAGCCGCCGCGTCAAGGAACGCCTGGACCGCGTCGGAATACTGGGGAGCCTGGGGAACCTCGGGAAGCTCGGGCAGCTGAGGGGCAATGGGATCAGGCAGCACGCCGGTGAGTTCTCCCTGATAGGTCAGCAGTGCGTCGCGGGCTTCGGCCAGGGCGGCCTTTTCCTCTTCGCTCAGCTGCTCATAGCTGCTCAGGCAGTCGTCAATGGCCGAAAGAATGCCGTCCATATCCAGCTCGCCGCTGCCAATCGCCTCGATCTTGCTCAGGAACTCGCCCAGAGCGCCGGAGGTCTCCTCCTCATCGGGGGTCTGGGTCTCGCCGTTCTCGCCCTCAACGGGCTTGTTGGCGTCTTCCTCGCCCTCGGGGGCCTGGGTCTCGCCGTTCTCACCCTCGACGGGCTTGCTGGCATCGCCCTCGCCCTCATCGGGGGTCTGGGTCTCGCCGTTTTCGCCCTCAACGGGCTTGTTGGCATCGTCCTCGCCCTCATCGGGGGTCTGGGTCTCGCCGTTCTCGCCCTCGGCGGGCTTGCTGGCGTCTTCCTCGCCCTCAGCGGGGGTCTGGGGCTCGCCGTTTTCGCCCTCGGCGGGCTTGTTGGCATCGTCCTCGCCCTCATCGGGGGTCTGGGTCTCGCCGTTTTCGCCCTCAACGGGCTTGTTGGCATCGTCCTCGCCCTCAGCGGGGGTCTGGGTCTCGCCGTCCTCGTCCTCGCCGGACTCGCTGGCGCCGTCCTCGTCCTCGCCGGACTCGCTGGCGCCGTCCTCGTCCTCGCCGGACTCAGTGGAAGTGTCGCTGCTGGTCTGGGTGTCGCTGATGCTGGAGTCGTCAGAGCCGGTGTCCTCTGTCTCCGCCGCAAACGCGGAAACATTCATCAGGCTCAGGCACAGTGTCAGAGACAGAAATACCGCAAAGCCGCGTTTGCATAAGTTTTTCCAAGTACTCATTCATATCTTCCTTTCTTTGCGTAAATTGCTCGGATGCAAAGTATCCGGCGGCCGGGCTGCCATCGTCGGAACAGGCACAGCGTGAGCGGAACGGCCTCACGGCCATCCCTCGCGTTCCCGTTTTCCCCGCCTTCCTTCCGAAGAAGTCCGGCGCGGAATTGACATTAGGCCCCATAGCTTTGCGTCCCGTCATTTCTGGCGGTTTGCTAATTATAATCAGTGGCTGGGCGGCCATTGCCCCGCCGGTGCTGAACAGTATGGTATCGGCTTACACAGAAGTGTAAGCCGTCAGGGGGTACCCCCTGACCCGCTTCTATTCTTATCTGCGCCGGCAGCACGTTAGGCCCCTGGCTTTGCGTCCCGCCGTTTCCGGCGGTTTGCCCTTTATAATTAGCGGCCAGGCTGACATAGCGGCTCAAAAAATTGAACATTTCTCATTTCAACTTCAGAAAACGCCTTAGTCCCTGTGGCTTTGCGTCCCGGGATTTCCCCCGGTTTGCCAATTTGCTGTTGTTGAGGATGATTTCTGTTTTGCGGTCTGCCGTATTTTTGTACTCTGCCCCGCCGTCTGTCGTGCCCATAGCAGCGAGGCCCTTTGATTCGCCGGATTCAGGTCCGGCGGCCTTCCAGATGCCATGTACCGCCCCCTTCACAGACAATCTCTATGCCCTTCCCGTCCGGTTCAGACGCCGGGCACAGGCTGTGCCAGCCGAAAATGCCTTCAAAACCGCCTTGGGTCCCAGCAGTTTCAGCCGCAAAGGAGAACCGGAATCCCGTCTCCTTCATGGCGCAGGCAAAGGGATACGCGCCATGCACAGCTCTCATTTCATTGTAGCACGGCACATTCAGGAATACAAGAAGATTTTTCTATTTCCGGACGCCGTCCTCTCCATATTATTCCATTCCACAGGCCGCCGTTCTCCCGGGACGGAGGGCTTTTCAGACTCCGTCAAAGACCCCGGGCTCAAAAAGCACCGGACCCGGACAAATGTCCGGGTCCGGTGCTCAGAGGCTTCGCATTTCACATTCCCTGACGGGAACGCAATCCGCTCAGCCCTCCTCTTCCGACCGCTTCTTGCCGGTCAGAGCCATCCAAATCATACCCAAAGCACCCATGAGCATCGCCATCATCCAGTTTCCGCTCAGGTCGCCGGTCTCAGGCACCTCCGCCAGGGGTACATTTTCCTCGGGGATTTCCAGCTCCTCGGGCTCCTCGGGAATCTCGGTCAGGGGAACGTCCTCCTCGGGAATATCCGTCAAAGGAACTTCCTCATCGGGAATCTCGGGAGTGGGAGGCGGCGTGGTGGGGTCCTCGGGGTCCTCAGGATCGCCGGGATCACCGCCGCCGGGGGTGGTATAGGTGTTGGTGACGGTGACATTCTCAGTGCCGCCGGCCACGACCGCAGCACTGGAACCGCTGCCGGAAATGGTCAGGGTGTAGCCGCTGATCACAGCGCCGTCACGGTCCTCAGTCACGGTGTACACGCCGGGCTCCAGGTCCTCCAGCAGAGAGCTGCCCTCGCCGGTGATGGTCACGGTCTGGCTGAAGCCGTTGGGACCGGTCACGGTGAAGGTGTAGGTCTTGTTCTTAGCTTCGCTGCCGCCGCCGTTGACCTGCTTGATAATCAGCAGATTACCCTTGGTGGGAAGGGGAGGCGGGATCAGATTGTTCGTTACGGTAACGGTCCATTCCGTCTCGCTGCCCTCTGCCTTGCTGATCGTGCCAGCCTCAGCGGTGTAGCCCTCCTTGACGTCCGCCTCCCGGACGCTGTAGCCGGAGAGATCGGAATCGGGTATGACGACTTCGGCTTTCCAGCCGTTTTCGCTGTTCAGGGTCACAGTCTCAACGACCTTGCCGTCCTTGTTCAGCACTTCCACTTTGACCGCGTCCGCGGCGTGGTTTTCGTTTCCGTCGCTCCACACCTTGGTGACGGTCAGCTTGCTGGGGTCGGGGGTGGGGGTGTTGGTCACAGTGACGGTCCAGTTGCCCTCCGCGTCCGTAGCGATTTCGCTGTAAGACACGTCGTAGCCCTCAACCTTGACTTCTTCCACGGTGTAGGTGCCGTCAGCAGGCAGATCGATCAGGGTCGCGGTCCACTCGTTCGCGGCGCTCAGGGTAACGGTGTCGATGACCTTGCCGTCGCGTTTCACGTTCACGGTGACGCTGTCCGCAGAGTGGTCGACTTCGCCGGCGTCAGACCAGACCTTTTTGACGGTCAGGGTCTTGTCATTGTCCTCGCCCATAATCAGAACGCCGTTGCAGGCAATACCGCCGCCCTCAGCGTGTGCCGTATTGTTGACAATTCGAATGGCATAGTGGGCATCGTTTGCATTGCCAGAGGTTTCGGAATGCATGGACACGTTGGACCATTCATGTTCCAGCCACTCATCCATAAAGGCGTCGAGATCCGCAATCGCCTCTGTTCCCTCGGTGTAGCGGCCACCGCACCATGTGCCGGACTTTCCATCCGGATACCAGGTCAGGGGCGTGCCGTCATACAGGCGCGTGGGGACATGAGGAGTCTTTCCAGACCAGGAGGTTTCTGCATTGAAGTCGTCGCCCCAAGTCTTAGAAGTATTCCCGGAAATATAGGCTCCGCGGGTAGCGTAGAAATAACCAGTGCCCATACCGCAGAACCAGATACCGCCGCCGCCGTTACCTTTCTCCTTGGACCAAGGGGATTTGCCAGCGTCATCAACTTGGGCATTCCCATCCACAACAGCAGATTTCAGATTCAGCTCCGTACCCGGGTCAAGGTAAATTGCTCCGCCGGTGTAAGCCGTATTGTCGGAAATTGTTCCAGCAAGAATGGTGGCATTGACCGGTCCCTGCATACCGCTCACTCCAGCGTTCAGGCAGATACCGCCGCCCTTCTGAACAGCAATGTTGCTAGAGATGGTCCCGTCCTTCATGACAAAGGTAGCTCCAGGAGCGGCGTAGATTCCGCCGCCACAGGCGTTCACGTTGACATTCGCGTCTTCCCATGCATCACTAACACCGCTAGGATCACCAGCGCGATTATTTGTAATAGTGCCTCCGTTCAAAATGAAGGTGCCCTCGGGAGCCACATAGACGCCGCCGCCTTGTGACTGTCCACGTTTCCAAGCCCACTCTGCAACGTTGCCGCTGATTACACCATTACGTTCCAGTGTGACAGAAGCACCGGATTTCACATAAACACCGCCGCCATTACCTTCGATGACTCTGCCGCCAGTAATGGTGCCGTTGTCGATGGTCACACTACCACTCTTGACCGTAATAACAGTGCCCTTGCCGGTTCCGGTGACAGTAAAGCCGCCCAAGTCCAGGGTATAGCTCACATCGTTGCTGGCAGTGATATCCTCAATGACAGGCGCAGTCAAGGTAATGGTCTCGCCCTCCTGAACCGCGTCTACAGCCTCCTGAAGCGTCGCGTAAGGAGTTTCGCCGATCGTCGCCGCAACGCCGTCCATCAGCTGAGCCATCACGCCGGTATACTGCTCATAGACCGCCATTACGCGGATATAAGCGGACACCACGACATCCAGGTTCTGCTCTTCCTCGCTCAGGCTCTGATACAGAGGCAGAAGGGCCTCCAGAGCCGCGCCCACTTCCTCCACGTTCTCCTCGGTGACCTCTTCGGGCAGCTGGGCCGCCGCGTCAAGGAACGCCTGGACCGCGTCGGAATACTGGGGAGCCTGGGGAACCTCGGGAAGCTCGGGAAGCTGAGGGGCAATCGGATCGGGCAGCACGCCGGTGAGTTCTCCCTGATAGGTCAGCAGTGCGTCGCGGGCTTCGGCCAGGGCGGCCTTTTCCTCTTCGCTCAGCTGCTCATAGCTGCTCAGGCAGTCGTCAATGGCCGAAAGAATGCCGTCCATATCCAGCTCGCCGCTGCCAATCGCCTCGATCTTGCTCAGGAACTCGCCCAGAGCGCCGGAGGTCTCCTCCTCATCGGGGGTCTGGGTCTCGCCGTTCTCGCCCTCAACGGGCTTGTTGGCATCGCCCTCGCCCTCATCGGGGGTCTGGGTCTCGCCGTTCTCGCCCTCGGCGGGCTTGTTGGCATCGTCCTCGCCCTCATCGGGGGTCTGGGTCTCGCCGTTCTCGCCCTCAACGGGCTTGTTGGCATCGTCCTCGCCCTCAGCGGGGGTCTGGGTCTCGCCGTTTTCGCCCTCGGCGGGCTTGTTGGCATCGTCCTCGCCCTCATCGGGGGTCTGGGTCTCGCCGTTTTCGCCCTCAACGGGCTTGTTGGCATCGTCCTCGCCCTCATCGGGGGTCTGGGTCTCGCCGTTTTCGCCCTCAACGGGCTTGTTGACATCGTCCTCGCCCTCAGCGGGGGTCTGGGTCTCGCCGTTCCCGTCCTCGGCGGACTCGCTGGCGCCGTCCTCGTCCTCGCCGGACTCAGTGGAAGTGTCGCTTTCGTTTTGGGTATCGCTGATGCTGGAGTCGTCAGAGCCGGTGTCCTCTGTCTCCGCCGCAAACGCGGAAACATTCATCAGGCTCAGGCACAGTGTCAGAGACAGAAATACCGCAAAGCCGCGTTTGCATAAGTTTTTCCAAGTACTCATTCATATCTTCCTTTCTTTGCGTAAATTGCTCGGATGCAAAGTATCCGGCGGCCGGGCTGCCATCGTCGGAACAGGCACAGCGTGAGCGGAACGGCCTCACGGCCATCCCTCGCGTTCCCGTTTTCCCCGCCTTCCTTCCGAAGAAGTCCGGCGCGGAATTGACATTAGGCCCCATAGCTTTGCGTCCCGTCATTTCTGGCGGTTTGCTAATTATAATCAGTGGCTGGGCGGCCATTGCCCCGCCGGTGCCGAACAGTATGGTATCGGCTTACACTTCTGTGTAAGCCGTCAGGGGGTACCCCCTGACCCGCTTCTATTCTTATCTGCACCGGCAGCACGTTAGGCCCCTGGCTTTGCGTCCCGCCGTTTCCGGCGGTTTGCCCTTTATAATTAGCGGCCAGGCTGACATAGCGGCTCAAAAAATTGAACATATCTCATTTCAACTTCAGAAAACGCCTTAGTCCCTGTGGCTTTGCGTCCCGGGATTTCCCCCGGTTTGCCAATTTGCTGTTGTTGAGGATGATTTCTGTTTTGCGGTCTGCCGTATTTTTGTACTCTGCCCCGCCGTCTGTCGTGCCCATAGCAGCGAGGCCCTTTGATTCGCCGGATTCAGGTCCGGTGGCCTTCCAGATGCCATGTACCGCCCCCTTCACAGACAATCTCTATGCCCTTCCCGTCTTTTTCAGACGCGGGGCACAACTGTGCCAGCCGAAAATGCCTTCAAATACCGTCTTGGATTCCAGCAATTTCAGCCGCGAGGGAAAAGCGGAATCCCGCCTCCCCCATGGCGCAGGCAAAGGGATACGCGCCATGCACAGCTCTCATTTCATTGTAGCACGGCACATTCAGGAATACAAGAAGATTTTTCTATTTCCGGACGCCGTCCTCTCCATATTATTCCATTCCACAGGCCGCCGTTCTCCCGGGACGGAGGGCTTTTCAGCCTCCGCCAAAGACCCCGGGCTTCAAAAGAGGAACCGGCCCCCACGGACCGGTTCCCTCTTTGTGAAATTCACCGGCTTCCAATGTACCATCGTTCCGCAGAGAAAAGAAGTATGTAAAACAGGGTACCCCCATTTTACCCGCCAGCGGGCCCGTGCCAGGCGGCGGCCAGCCGGAAATATTCAGCGCACAATACCGAGAGGGGAGAAAATAGCGTATACAACGAGCACGCCCACGAGTACGATTGCGGCCATGACCCAGCGGTATTTCCAGGGGGTCAGATCCACCGCCTGAACGTCCTTCTGTACCCACGGCTCAGGCTGGTTGACTTTGTTGCGGGCATTCATGATGTAGAGCATCAGGAACTCCACGGGCAGCAGGACGGAGATGGCCCACAGGTAATGAACGCTGCCGCTCATGGTGAGAAGGAACAGGCCGTAGAAGATCACATGGAACACCAGAACGAACCGTGCGGCGTACCTGGGCAGGTGCTTAAAGAAGAAGCCGCCAAAAACGCCGGAGAGGACCGGCAGGCCAATCAGCATAACAAGAGAATCCAGGAACGTCTTCAAGCCGGCCGGGAAGAAATAGATCACCGGACCGATCACCATGGTGATCACCGCAAATACGATTCCCACTTTCTTGCCGACTCCAACCAGGTGCAGCTCGTCCGCGTCCCTGTTGATAAACTCATGGTAAATATCCATTGTGAACATGGTGTTCACCGAGTTCAGCACGGAGTTGAAGGAGGAAATGATCGCGCCGAACATGACGGCGGCAAAGAAGCCCATCAGGGGAGCGGGAACCACCTGGGTAATCAGCTGAGGATAAGCGTCGTCCATGGTGGAAACCTGATTGCCCTGGAGCTCGAACAGCGCATAGGCAATCACGCCGGGAAGAGCCAGATAGAGGAAGCCGAGGATCTTCATGCAGGCGCAGAACAGGGCGCCTTTCTGGGCCTCCTTCAGGTTTTGTGCGGCAAGCAGGCGCTGAATGAAGGATTGGTGGGTGCACCAGGACTGGGTGTTGAGGAAGAACAGGCCCAGGAAGATGGTGGGCCAGGGGACCTCGGGGGCCTGGACGTCGGCGGGACAGATGGAATTCAGCTTTTCCGGGTAGACCTCGATCAGGTGCTTCATGCCGTCCAGCATGGCGAAGCCCTCGGACCCGGCGGCCTTGCCCAGAATGTGCAGGGCCAGGAACGGAATCATGAAACCGCCCACAATCAGCAGTATGCCGTTGACCGTGTCCGATACCGCCACGGCTTTCAGTCCGCCGAAAATCGCGTAGCAGGAACCGACGACGGTAATCGCAATGCAGAGAATCACGACAGCCTGGAGCTTGCTGCAGTGCAGTATGCCGGAGAGGCCGAAAATATTCTCAAAGACCAGAGCGCCGGAGTAGAGAATCACGGGAATCTGCACACAAATGTACAGGATAATATAGGCAATGCTGAACCAGAGCTTGGTCGTGCGGTCATAGCGGAGGCCCAGCATCTCGGGAATCGTGGAAATGCCGCTTTTCAGATAGCGGGGGGCTGCAAAGAATGCCAGGATCAGGCAGGCGATGGCCGCGCCGACTTCAAAGGAGATCGGACTCATATTGGAGGCCCAGGTCTGTCCGTTGGTGCCGACCAGCTGCTCGGCAGAGATGTTCGTCAACAGCAGCGAACCGGCAATCACAATGCCGGGCAGTCCGCGTCCTGCGAGAAAATACCCTTCGGCAGTAGTCTGGTCATCGCCTTTTGTTTTGATATAAGAGATGACCGCCACCGCAATGGTAAAACCGATAAAGGAAACAACTGTCCAAAGCATGAAAATGCCCCTTTCTATTTATTCACTTGTTTTTCATCCTGTTCGGGCAGTTTTGCGGTCATTTGCACAGTACGAATGGCCGCAAAACTGCCCGGCCTGTCCGCAGGCTGCCGGGACAGGCCGGGGCGTCCGTCCTCCGCAGTCAGGGGGACACAGGGAGACAGGGAGTCAGACTCTGGTTTACTGAATTTCCGAAATCTTGACGGGCCGCCCCTCCTTGAGGGACTTCGTGGCGGCGGCGGCAATGAGGATGGGGGCCAGGCCGTCCTCTCCGGTGACCTGGGTCTCCGTACCGCTGAGAACCGCCTCGGCAAAGGCTTTCTGCTCGGCGGCAAAGGCCATGGTGTACCGGTCCCACATGATCTTGTAGCAGGGGCTGGAGGAGGTGCCGTCCGCCCCGTAGAAGGTGGCGTTGTGGGGGGTGTCGTTTTCGTCCATCACCGCTCCCTCGGAGCCGAAAACCTCCACCCGCTGGTCATAGCCATAGACGGCCTTCCGGCTGTTGTCGATGACGCCCATAGCCCCGTTGGCGAATTTCAGGGACACCACGGCGGTGTCCACGTCCCCCGCCTCGCCGATGGCCGGGTCCACCAGCACGCCGCCGTAGGCGAAGACCTCGGTGACCTCAGACCCCGCCAGGAACCGGGCCATGTCAAAGTCGTGGACCATCATATCGTAGAAAATGCCGCCGGAGACCTTCACATAGTCGATGGTGGGGGGCTCCGGGTCCCGGGAGCTGATCTTGATGAGGTTCACCTTTCCGACCTTTCCGGCCCGGACGGCCTCGTAGACGGCCCGGTGGTTGTGGTCAAAGCGGCGGTTGAAGCCCACCTGGAGCTTGACCCCGTTCTTCTTCGCCGCGGCGATGACCTCCTTCACCCGCTCAATGCGGTAATCCACGGGCTTCTCCACAAACACGTCCTTCCCGGCCTCGGCCACTTTAATGGAGTATTCTGCATGAAGATCCGTGGGGGAGCAGACGACGACCGCCTTGATTTCAGGGTCCTTCAGGATCATGTCCGGGTCCTTGACGATGTTGGGGATGCGCAGCCGCCGGAGGAAGACCTCAGTCTCCTCGCTCATGTAGGGGTCGGCGATGGTCTTGATCTCCATCTCAGGGACGAATTTTGCAATGTTCTCCGCGTGGACCCGGCCAATGCGGCCCGCTCCGATGATGCCGATTTGAATGGTGTTCATATGCGTCTCTCCTTATTAAAATAATAAAATTTAAAGTTTCATGATTGCTTTTACCGCCTCGGCGGTGGAGGTCTTCGGCATAAGCTCAAACCCGATCAGACCGGTGTAGCCGGATTCCTCCAGGCAGGCAAACACATTGGCATAGTTGATCTCTCCGGTGCCGGGCTCGTGCCGGCCGGGGGCGTCCGCCACATGGATGTGGCCGAACTGGTCTCCATAGGCCCGGATGTTGTCACAGAGGCTGCCCTCGTTCAGCTGCATATGGTACGCGTCGTAGAGGACTTTCAGCTTGGGGGAGCCGATGAGCCGGGTCATCTCCGCCGCCATGCGGGTGGTCCGGAGGAAGTTCCCCACGTGGTCCGTGGTGACGTTCAGCGGCTCCAGGTTCATGGAAATTCCGCTCTCCTCCGCAATGCCGGCGCACTCTTTCAGGGTGCCGAACATAGCGCAGAGCTTCACTGTATCGCTGAGATTGTCATAGTGGTCGATGACCACGCCGCCGTCTCCCAGGCCGTTGGAGTGGATGGTGACGGACCGGGCCCCCACCTTCTTCGCCGCCTCCACGGACCGGCGGAGGAAGGCCAGGTAATCCTCCCTCTGCTCCGGGTCGATGAGCGACAGGTCCGCATCCCCGTTGAAGCCGGAGATTCCGATTCCGGCCTTCTCCGCCGCCGCCTTCACGGCGTCCAGCTCCTTGTCCGTCCAGCTCCAGAACTCCACAAAATCAAAGCCGTCGTCCTTCGCCGCCTGGAACCGCTCCAGGAAGGGGAGCTCGCTGTACATGGGCTCGATGCAGGCCGATTTTTGAAAAACCATGCTTCTTCCTCCTTGTGCTTTTCGATTTGTGCTATGCACATATTGATGTTAAGCACATAATAGCACTTCCGGTGCTTTTGTCAACAAGAAATAGCAAAACAATTTGAAAATTAGATAATTGCACAAAAGAAAGGCGTGTTTTTTTACGGATTGACAAAGAATCCTTTTCCGTATATGATTAGGAACAGCGTTGTGCAAACACACAATTGGAGGCGATGACGATGGGGAACAGGCCGACCATCCAGATGGTGGCGGAGCTGGCGGGGGTCTCCCGGGGGACGGTGGACCGGGTGCTGAACGACCGGCCTCATGTAAATGAGGAGGTCCGGCGGCGGGTGCTTGAGGCCATGCGGGAGCTGGGCTACATCTCCCCGCGGGAGGCCTACCGGCGGCAGGCGGACGCCGCCCTCCGGCCCCTGACTCTGGGCGTCCTGCTGCCCAACTGGGAAGGGCAGTTCCGGACCGAGGTGACGGAGGGCGTCCGCCAGGCCTGCGAGGAGCTGGAGGAATCCAGCGTGCGGGTGCTGGTCCGCCGCTGTGAGACGGACCTGCCCCAAGAGGCGGTGGAGCTGCTGGAGGCCATGAAGGCGGAGGGCGCGGAGGGCTTCGCTGTCTGCGCCGTCAGCGACCCGGCCATTCAGGGCTGGATTGCCGCCAGGGCAGCGGAGCGGGTTCCCTGCGTCACCTTCAACTCCGACCTGCCGGAGAGCGGACGGCTGTGCTTTGTGGGCCAGGACATCCGCCAGGCGGGCCGGGTGGCCGCCGGGCTGCTGTTCAAGTGTGTTTCCGGAAAAGGTCCCATCCTGGCCACCGCCGGAAACCTGAAATTCGACGGCCACCGCCAGCGGCTGGACGGGTTCCGGGAGCGGCTGGACGAGCTGGGTTTTCCCATGGAGCAGGTTCTTGTCCGGGAAACCTATAACGACTATGAGACCACCCTCCGGGTGGTTTCGGAGGCCCTGGAGGAATACCCGGAGCTGCGGGGTGTCTATATGGCCAACCTCAGCGTCTCCGGCTGCTGCGCCGCCATCCAGCGGGCCGGAAAAATCGGAAAGGTTCATGTGGTCTGCCATGATATCAACGGAAGCGTCCGGAAGCTCATATCTTCCGGCGCGGTGGACTTTACGATACCCCAGGATCTGACGCGCCAGGGTTACGCCCCACTCCTGCTGCTGAGGGACCATCTGCGCAAAAAAAAGCCCCTGGAATCCGGGCGGCTCCAGCCCCGCATTGAAATACTCTGCGCAGAGAATCTGGAGAACTGACCGTCTTTCCCCCTTCCGGGCCCCTGTCCGCAGGCTGACCAGCTTCCCAAAAGGCGCGGCTCCGCCTCCCGACAACTTGCGCGTTTGGACACTCCCCCGGATTCTCCGAAAATTGAGAACCTGTATTCATAGCCGGGAGATGCCGGATGGGCGAGGATTTTTCTCATCAGACAAGGAGATTTTCTGCCGCAATCCTGACGGATTGCAAGGGAAATCGACGCAGTATGATGGGAAAAAGACCGGTCAGACGACGTGCAGCGGTTGTGAATACAGGTTCTGACATTCCAGCCGGACTCTGGTATAATGAAAGCGGTTACCGGCAGAAAATACCGCTCCCCCTTCGCCGCTTCCGGCACAGAAAACCGTCACATTGGGACGCGGTCCGGGGGCTCTGTCAACAACAATCCCCTCCGTTTCAAAACGGAGGGGATTGTTCGCTTCTTTTGCCTTTTCAGGTTCAGCAGGGGCAGAGAACCCCCAAAAAGAGCCCGGGAAATGTCTCGGAAAGCATCTTGCAAATACGCCGCATTCCTGCTATAATCGACTTGAAAAACAAAAATGCGGCAGCTTGCGGGTGTTGCAGCACCCGCAAGCCTGTACAGGTACTAGCACTACCTACACAACGGCGAACCCGCACCGCATGGATTATTATACGACAAACCGCCTTTTCACGCAAGTGCCGGTTTGCCTTTATAGTCCTGCGCTCTGCCGGCAGGAAAACGCCGCTCCACGCGCTGTGTAGGCTCCGGACCTGCACGGCGTTTTTGTTTTTCGCCCGGCGGCCGGGGGCCCATTCGCCCCCAGGGCCGCTGCGGTGAAAACAAATGAATGGAGGAAGCGTTTATGATTATACTCGGCGGCGTGCAGATTGGGCACGCGGGTTATTCACCCGGCAGCACGGTGGAAACCTGGCAGTCCGGACCCAACAGCGCGGGAGGGGTCAGTGTCCGGATTTGCTATAAAAACGATACGGAGAAGACCATTAAATACGCGACATTTACCGTCGTTCCCTACAACGCGGTCAAGGATCGGGTCTCCTGCTCCATCAGTCGGAAATCCGAAAAATATCTGTCTATCACCGGGCCGATCGCACCGAACGCGCAGAACCGGCCTTATTGGGAAAACTGCTGGTATAATAATACCATCAGCACAGTGGTGCTGACAAAAATCGAGATCGAGTATATGGACGGCAGCAAGGAGGCCCTCAAAGGGAGCGATATCCGGTATGGGGAAATTCCAAAACCCGCCGGCTGCTACGTGACCACCGCCGTCTACGGCTCCTACGACTGCCCCCAGGTCTGGACCCTCCGCCGCTTCCGGGACAATATGCTGGCCGGGAGCTGGTATGGCCGGGCCTTCATCCGGACCTACTACGCCGTCAGCCCCACCCTGGTCCGCTGGTTCGGCGAGACAAAGTGGTTCCAGAGGCTCTGGCGGGGGCCCCTGGACCGTCTGGTGGACAGGCTCCAGAGCGAAGGCGTGGAAAACACCCCGTACAATGACAGACCCTGGTAAATTCCGGCGGGCGTCTTCCGGACGCCCGTTTTTTCTGTCCCGAAAAATTTTCCCGCCGGACCCCGCCGGATTTTGTAGGTTTTGACGTTGACAAATGTCCGCGCCGGGTGATACACTGCAAGCAACAATTCAAACATTGGCAAAGGCGCTGATGGAGAAAAGTACCGCGGACGTTCCGTCCCAGTGAGCGGGGGATAGTGCAAACCCCGCACAAAGAATCCGCGGGAAAGAACACTCCGGAGCCGCAACCTGAACACGGCGGACTGCCGTCAGTAAGCGCGACGGGCTGTGACCGTTATATCACGCAGGCTTGATGGAGCCTTGAAAGGTGACCGTTCCCCTCACGGGGAAGGTAAATTAGGTGGCACCGCGGATCGCAGCTATTCGTCCTAATAAATAGGATATAGCTGCGTTTTTTGTTACGCTCCGTCCAGGGGGCGGAGCGGGAAAACCGGAGGTGCTGATTATGTGTTCCATTATGGGATTTTCCCGGAAGACCCTGACCCGCGCAGAGCTGACCCCCTATTTTGACCGCACCCGCTCCCGGGGCCCCGACATGTCCCGGATTGAGGAAACCCCCTCGGGCTGGCTCTGCTTCCACCGGCTGGCCATCATGGATCTGACCCCGGAGGGGATGCAGCCCTTCCGCCGCGGGAACGACCGCCTGGTCTGCAACGGCGAAATCTACGGCTTCCGCGCCCTGAAACGGCGGCTGGAGGAACAGGGCTATACCTTCCGCAGCGGCAGCGACTGCGAAATCCTGCTCCCCCTGTATCGGGAACAGGGGCTGGATATGTTCGCCGGGCTGGATGCGGAATTTGCCTTAATCATTTACGATTCCCGGACCGATTCCCTGGTCGCCGCCCGGGACCCCATCGGCATCCGCCCCCTGTTCTACGGGTATGACTCTGCCGGCGGCATCGTCTTCGCCAGCGAGGCGAAAAACCTGGTGGGCCTGTGCGAAGAAATCCGCCCCTTCCCGCCGGGGTGCTACTATGCGGACGGGAAGTTTACCCGCTACGCCGGTTTGACCGCCGTGGACGCGTATTGCCGGGACGATTTGGAGACCGCCTGCAAAAAAATCCGCGAGAAGCTCATCGCCGGGGTCGACAAGCGGCTGGACGCCGACGCCCCGCTGGGCTTCCTGCTCTCCGGCGGCCTGGACTCCAGTCTGGTCTGCGCCATCAGCTCCATCGTGCTGGGCAAAAAAATCCGCACCTTCGCCATCGGCATGGACAAGGACGCCATCGACCTGAAATATGCCCGGGAGGCGGCGGCGTATATCGGCGCGGACCACACGGAGATTTACATGACCCGGGAGGAGGTCCTGGCCTCTCTGGAGGAGGTCATCGCCCTGCTGGGCACCTGGGACATCACCACCGTCCGGGCCAGCATGGGCATGTATCTGTGCTGCAAGGCCATCCATGAGCGGACGGACGTCCGGGTGCTGCTGACCGGCGAGATTTCCGATGAGCTTTTCGGCTATAAATACACCGATTTCGCCCCGGACGCCGAGGCCTTTCAGCAGGAGTCGAAAAAGCGGATTGACGAGCTTTATATGTACGACGTGCTCCGGGCGGACCGGTGCATCTCCGTCAACTCCCTGGAGGCCCGGGTTCCCTTCGGAGACCTGGACTTCGTCCGATACGTCATGAGCCTGGACCCGGCCATGAAACTGAACACCTACGGCATCGGCAAATACCTGCTGCGCCACGCCTTTGAAAAGGACCGTCTCCTGCCGGACTCCATCCTCTGGCGGCAGAAGGCCGCCTTCTCCGACGCCGTGGGCCACTCCATGGTGGACGATTTGAAGGCCTGTGCCGAAGCGGCATACACCGACAGGGAATTCGAGTCCCGGCGGCAGAGCTACGGGTACTGCCCGCCCTTCACCAAGGAAAGCCTGCTGTACCGGGACATCTTCGAGAAGCACTACCCTGGGCAGGCCCCCATGATTCAGGACTTCTGGATGCCGAACAAATCCTGGGCAGGCTGCGATGTCTCCGACCCCTCCGCCCGGGTGCTCAGCAACTACGGCGCCAGCGGACAGTAAGCGGTAAAATCAGGAATGAGAAATCAGGAATTGTTCCGTCATTTCAATCATTCCCAATTCCTAACTCCTAATTCCTGACCAAACCCGTTTATTTCCAATTTTAAGGAGGACATATTATGGAAACCACTCTGCATCTGCCTGAGCTCTTCGGCAGCCGGGTTTTCAACGAGGAAACCATGAAGGAGCGCCTCTCCCCCGCCTCCTACGGCGCATGGAAAAAATGCGTCACCGAGGGCACCAGCCTGGACATCTCCACTGCCAATGAGATTGCCGAGGCCATGAAGCAGTGGGCCGTTGAAAAGGGGGCCACCCACTTCACCCACTGGTTCCAGCCCATGACCGGCGTCACCGCCGAAAAACACGACAGCTTTATCAGCCCCGTCGGCGGCGGCAGAATCATGATGGAGTTCTCCGGAAAGGAGCTGGTCCGGGGTGAGTCGGACGCCTCCTCCTTCCCCTCCGGCGGCCTCCGGGCCACCTTCGAGGCCCGGGGCTACACCGCCTGGGACCCTACGTCCTTCGCCTTTTTGAAGGAGGGCACCCTCTGCATCCCCACCATTTTCTGCTCCTATTCCGGCCACGCCCTGGACAAAAAGACCCCCCTGCTGCGGTCCCTGGACGAAATGAGCCGTCAGGCCATTCGAATTCTCCGCCTCTTCGGCGACACCCAGACCCGCCGGGTCATTGCCCAGGTGGGCCCCGAACAGGAGTACTTCCTCATTGACAAGCAGCTCTACGCCCGGCGGAAGGATCTGCGCATGACGGGCCGGACCCTTTTCGGCGCAAAGCCCCCCAGAGGCCAGGAGCTGGACGACCACTACTATGGGGCCATCAAGCCCCGGGTGGCCGCCTTTATGAAGGACCTGGACGAAACCCTCTGGTCCCTGGGCGTCCCCTCCAAGACCAAGCACAACGAGGTGGCCCCCTCCCAGCACGAAATGGCCCCCATCTACACCGATGCCAACACCGCCTGCGACCAGAACCAGCTGGTCATGGAGGTCATGAAGAAGGTGGCGGACCATCACGATCTGGTGTGCCTGCTTCATGAAAAGCCCTTTGCCGGCGTCAACGGCTCCGGCAAGCACGACAACTGGTCCCTGGGTACCGACACCGGCAAAAACCTCTTCCGCCCCGGCTCCACCCCCAGCCAGAACGCGCAGTTCCTGCTGTTCCTGGCGGCCTTTGTCAAGGGTGTGGACGAGTATCAGGACTTTCTCCGCACCACCGTTGCCACCGCCGGAAACGACCACCGTCTGGGTGCGCAGGAGGCCCCTCCCGCCGTCATCTCCATCTTCCTGGGAGACGAGCTGAACGCCGTGGTGGAGTCCATCATCCAGGGCACCGAGTACACCGACGCCAGCAAGAAGACTCTGGAAATCGGCGTGGACGTGCTCCCCGCCATCCGCCAGGACACCACGGACCGCAACCGGACCTCCCCCATGGCCTTCACCGGCAACAAATTCGAGTTCCGGATGCTGGGCTCCTCTCAGTCCATCTCCGGGCCCAACATCGCCCTGAACACTATCATGGCCGAGGAGCTGAAGCAGTTCGCCGATGAGCTGGAGCAGTCCACCGACTTCCAGGGCGACCTGCAAAAGCTGATCCGCCGGGTCTTCACCCAGCACCAGCGCATCATTTTCAACGGCAACGGATATGACGGGGCCTGGATTGCCGAGGCGGAGCGGCGGGGTCTGAGCAACCTCAAATCCGCCGCCGACGCCCTGCCGGCCTATGTCGCCCCCAAGAACGTGGAACTTTTCGTCAAGCACGGCATCTACATCAAAGAGGAGATTCAGGCCCGTTACGAAATCCATGTGGAAAACTATGTCAACGTCCTGAAAATTGAGGCCAGCACCATGATTGACATGATCCGCCACGACATTCTCCCCGCGGTCTCCCGGTATGCCGCCGACCTCTGCACCCGGGCAGACAGCAAAAAGCGCATGGACGTCCCCTGCGCCTATGAGATCAACACCGCCAAAGGCGTGGCCAAGATCGCCGACGATCTGATGGAGCAGTGCCGCATCCTGGCCTCGGACCTGGAAGAGCTGCCCGCCGGCCCGGAGACTGCCATGCGCTATTGCCACGACACCCTTCTCCCCGACATGGTCAATGCCCGGGCCTCTGCGGACGCTCTGGAGGTTCTCACCGCCGCCGAATACTGGCCCATGCCCGTGTACAGCCAGCTGCTGTTCTCCGTCTGATTCCGGTGGTTCCCCGTTGCTGCAAAAGGCCCCCTTCCCGCACGGGAAGGGGGCCTTTTCATGTATCCTGTTCTGCGGCTGAAGCCCTTGTCTCTGTCCGGCCGCCCGGGACGTCTCTCCCCTCTTCTCCGCGCCACGCCGCCGGTCAGTACCGCCCCGACCAGTCCGACACCAGCAGCACCGGCAGGGTCCACAGCAGCAGGAATATCTCCAGAGCCAGGGGATTCAGCAGGTCATAGGCCCCCAGGGACACCAGGTAAAAGCTCAGCAGAGTCCCCGCCCAGCTCCCCAGCAGGGACAGCGCCGCCGACCAGCGGACAGCCCTGCACAGCCGCAGGCTCCCCGCCACCGTCTCGGCGTAGGGCAGAAGGCCCTCCCGGAGCAGCAGGGCGCGGGGCAGATCCCGGTCGTTCTCCGCCTCGCTGAGGGCCACCCGCTCCGACAGGTCCGGGTACTCCAGCCGGATGCCTCTGCTGAACTTCCGCCGGAGCAGGGCCGGTGTGATGTTGGGGTCCCGGGAGGCCAGAATGGGCAGAATGCGGCTGCGGCGCATCATATTCAGGGCGAAATCCACATTGTCCGACGGGTTATACTTCACAGCGAACACGGCAATCAGGGTTTTGTCCACCGCCAGAAAGACGCCGGTCCGCAGATTCACGTCTCCGGGCAGCCGGACGCCCATCTTCCGCAGGAAGGGTCCGGTGCCCATGAGCACAGATTCCCCGCGGATCATGCCGGAATACCCGCCTTCCTCGTAAAAGCTGAAATCCTCCACCTCCTCATAGGACCCGCCCTCAGCCCGGAGCAGGCCGTCAAAAAAGCGCTCCAGTCCGCAGCCGGCGGCCCGGGCCACGGAGGCGGCGTGGGAGGCGGCCCTGCCCAGCTCCTCGCCATAGAGCCTGTGGGCCTTGAGCTGGATGGTGCCCGGCGGGAAGAGGTCGCCGTCCGTCACAATCATGCAACGCTTCCGGCTGATTTTCTGGGCTCCGGACCAGCCCGCCACAGCGGACCCGGACTTTTGCAGGTGCCCGGCAAGCCTGGACCAGGGCAGGGCCCAGCACAGGGCCAGAGAGAAGGTGCCCGCCGCGGATAAAATGGCAGACAGGTTCAGGAAGAAGTCCGCCTTCCGCCCCTGACCGAAGGAGCTGAGCCCCGCGAACACAAAGGCCGCCGTGCCGAACACCGGCAGCAGCGCCGTCTGCCACAGCACCGCCGCGTTGTCCCGGGCCGCCGTGGTATAGAAGCCGGGGACGGAGCCCCGCTGCTTGCAGGCCCCCCTCTGGGTGTCCGTCACCAGATAGGGCGGGTCGTCGTCCATGGCGGCGGTGCGGAACATGTCGTAATCTCCCCGGCTCTCTCTCCGGACGCCCCACTGGGCGAACACCAGGGCCAGGCAGGGAATGGCGGCGTAGGGCATCACGGCGCTCCGCTCCTCCAGCCGCAGGCGGACCACGCAGTCCGCCGCCGCCGCCAGAACGGAAACGGCAATCAGCAGCTCACTGACGCAGCGCCGCCGGGCCAGCATCACCGCCGCCTTCAAAAACACATAGCGGCACAGCAGCGCCGTTACGCCCAGGCAGGCCAGCAGCGCCAGGCTCTGAAAATGGGGGTCCCCGGACCAGAGGGGCACCGTCAGCCCTCTCCGCTCCGCCAGCAGCGCCGCCGTGGGCGGCAGCGCCGCCAGCAGCGGCGGCAGCAGGGACCTTTTCCGGGACAGATACCGCTCCCGGCAGTCCTGAGCCACATCCCGCAGGTCCGGCTCCGGACCGATGGGCTCCGGAACATACTCCGGTTCCGGCTCCGGCGGCCCCGGCAGCTCCTCCGTGTCCTCAACCCGTCTCCGGGAGAACAGACCCCGGCGCGGAGACAGGATGGGCTCCTCCGCCTGCTCCTCCATCACCGCCTCCACGGTGCTGTTCACCATCTCCTCTATGGAGATGGACCGGGCGGACAGAGGTTCCCGCAGCACATCCGTGTCCTCCCGGGAAATTCCCGGCATCCCGGTCTCCGTCTCCGGCACTCTTTTTGTTTCCGCCTTTTTTGTTTCCGCCTTCGGCGGCGCTTCCCTGAAAAGTTCCTCCGTTCTGTGCTTTGGCGGCATTTCCCTGGAAGGCTCTGCCGTTTTGATCTCCGGAGCTCTCTCCGTTTCGGTCTCCGGCGGGGCTTCCTCCTTCATCCGGGCGGCCTCCAGCAGAATCTGCTCAAGTGTAATGTCCGTTTCCCCGGCCTCCGGCGGCATTTCTTCCGGAGGCTCTGCCGTTGTGGGTTCCGTTTCCTTTGGAGGCTCTGCCTGCCGGGGTTCCGCTTCCTCCGGAGGCTCCGCCTGCCGGGGTTCCGCTTCCTCCGGAGGCTCTGCCTGCCGGGGTTCCGCTTCCTTCGGTGGCTCCGCCTGCCGGGGTTCCGCTTCCTCCGGGGGCTCCGCCTGCCGGGGTTCCGCTTCCTCCGGAGGCTCCGCCTCCGCTTCCGCCTGGCGCAGCAGCTGCTGTTCCAGGCTCCCGCCGTACTCCGCCAGAATCTCCTCCAGGGAAAACTCCTCGTCCGAGGCAGGCACGTCGGTATGGGTCAGGGTATGATCCAGATTTTTGATGCTGTGCTCTTCCGCCATGTCTCCCCCTCGCTTTTCATTCCATCCGCTGGCGGACCGCCTCATACAGGAGAATGGCCGCCGCCGCCGAGGCGTTCAGGGAGTTCAGCTTTCCCCGCATGGGAATGCTCACCAGCACGTCGCAGTGCTCCCGCACCAGACGGCCCATGCCCTCCCCCTCGCTGCCGATGACAATGGCGGCTGGGCCCTTCAGATCGGCGTCATAGAGCCGGGTGGCTCCGTCCGCCGCCGTACCGAAAACCCAAAGGCCCTGTTTTTTCAGCTCCTCCAGCAGAGCGGGCAGGTTCGGCACCCGGGCCACCGGCACATGGGCCACCGCCCCGGCGGAGGTCTTGGCCACCACCGCCGTCAGTCCGGCGCTGCGCCGCTTGGGAATCACCACCCCATGGGCTCCGGCGCACTCCGCCGTCCGGATCACCGCCCCCAGGTTGTGGGGATCGCTGAGCTCGTCGCAGACCACAATCAGGGGAGGCTCCCCTTTGTCCGCCGCCGACCGGAGAATCTCCTCCACCGAGGCATAGGCCCGCACCGCCGCCAGGGCGATGACGCCCTGATGGGCATGGGTGCGGCTCATGGCGTCCAGCTTCCGCCGGTCCGCCTCCACCACCACCGTGCCGGCCGCACGGGCCTTGGCGGCAATGTGGCCCAGGGTCTTGTCCGTCTCTCCCTTCTGGAGATAAATCTTGTCAATGGCGGTCCCGGCCCGCAGGGCCTCGATCACCGCGTTGCGGCCCTCAATGACGCCGTCGGCCTCTTCGTTTCTCGTCTTCCAGTCTTCCATGGTCGCTTCCCTCTCTGTCGGTTATTCAGCCGGTTGTTATGGAACAGTATACCATAAAGCGGCGCGGCAATAAAGTGGGAATTTGCACAGGGTTTATGCCCGGACCAAAAGACACCGAAGCCCCTCCCGGGCTCTGCCGTCAGAGGGAACAGGAGGCGCTCCAGGTGAATTCACAGAAATTTCATGAAAAAAGATGTGTTTGTCCTTGTGACCGCCGTGTTTCTGTGTTATACTGCACTATACACTCGGCACAGCCCAAAACCGGCAGGCCGGTTCCGGAACGGCGGCGGCAGACAAACGTCAGATATCCTGAAGCCTGTATTCACAGCCGCCGTCTGAGCGGTCTTTTCCCCGCCATGCCGCGCCGGTTCCCCCTGCAATCTGTCAGGAATGCCGCAGAAAATCTGTCCCTTTTGCCTTTCGTGCTGTCTGCCAGAAGCTCCGGCAATTTGACGAATTACCGGCTGAAGCTGAAAACCGACCATAATATGGCCAGACCAGAGTAATCAATCGGAGGCTGCATGGTAAAAGTTATATGATTGACCTAATCGACAAAATAGAAAGCAAAGCCGATTTTGTTTATTTCCTGAATCTGCTGTCGAAGGATTTTGAACAAAATCCCGATGAATGGGAAAATAAAACGACTCCGTCATTTCCTGAGCAAATGGCAGCCCGGGTAGAGGACTATTCCGTCTCTCCCGCAAATGATATAAAGCGGAATGCCATTCAGTTCAGGTCATTCGCTCAAATTCTCTATATGGGGAAGATGTAAGAATGATCCAAACGATACCTGACCGGGCAGTTATTCATGCCAGATAACTGTTCACATCGTTATTCTGATAAAAGACCAGGAAACAGCCTGATGTCAGCGCAAACGGCAAAAGGGAGGAACATCCCCCCGCTTGGCAGGAAAGGTCCCCGCCCGGCATTCCCCGGCTGTGAAAACAGGTTCCTGCTTCCGGCCGTTCGGTTCGGAAGCACTCTATACCTCACTTCTTTTCAGCCGCGTCAGCCATACCGGTCAGAACTTCCAAACCGGCAGGCGGCTTTCAGGTCCGGCAAAAACCGCCGGTCATTCTCCAAACGCAGAACCGTTTCACGGCCATCAGGGACGCGTGCGGCTCTCTGAGTTGACCGCACGTCTCTTTTTTTACGGGGCTCTGCCCCTTAGAGGCACGGCGTCCCTCCGGGGAAACAGGTGCTTCGCTTTTTTATCAGCCGCGGCGGCTATCTTCTGCTCATTTCGCGTTTCTCTGAAAGGAGTCTTCCATACATGGACCAGAACAACAAAAACAACAAGCCGGGAGACGGCAAAAACACCAATAACAACTGGCGGGGCTTTATTCACCTGATCTGCTGGGCCCTGCTGCTGACCGCCGTCGTCAGCTACGCCACCAACTACATGACCAGCGCCGGACACCGGGCTTCCTCCGTCGAGATGGAATACAGCCAGTTCCTGGATATGGTGGAAAGCGGCGATGTGGACGCGGTGGACTTTGACACTGACGAGGCCATCCTCCTGATTACGCTGAAGGAGGGCAAAACCTACACCGACCCCCAGGGCGTTGTCTATACCCGGACCATCGTTGAGAAGACCGAAACGGACCCCGGCTTTGACGGCTATGTCTATCAGGACGTCCTGGGCCAGGAGCAGCGGGTCACCCTGGAGCTCTTCACCGTTCAGATTCAGTCCAACGACGCCACAGTGGACATGCTGCTGGAGCAGGGCGTCCGGGTCAATGAGGACTATCAGGCTCCCATCAGCCCCATTCTGCTGTTCCTCATCAACCTGCTGCCCTTCCTGGTCATCATGCTGGTGCTGTCCTTCGGCATGAGCTGGATGGCAAAGAAAGGCATGGGGGGCATGGGCGGCATCGGCGGCGTGGGCAAGTCCAACGCCAAGGTCTATATGGAAAAGTCCACCGGCGTCACCTTCAAGGACGTGGCCGGTCAGGATGAGGCCAAGGAATCCCTGACGGAAATCATCGACTTCCTCCACAATCCCGGGAAGTACACGGAAATCGGCGCCAAGCTCCCCAAGGGCGCTCTGCTGGTGGGCCCTCCGGGCACCGGCAAAACCCTGCTGGCCAAGGCCGTGGCCGGAGAGGCCAGCGTGCCCTTCTTCTCCATCTCCGGTTCCGACTTTGTGGAGATGTTCGTGGGCGTGGGCGCGTCCCGGGTCCGGGACCTCTTCAAGGAGGCCAGCAAGGTGGCCCCCTGCATCGTCTTCATCGACGAGATCGACACCATCGGCAAATCCCGGGACAACCGCATGGGCGGCAACGACGAGCGGGAGCAGACCCTGAACCAGCTGCTGGCGGAGATGGACGGCTTCGACCCCACCAAGGGCGTCATCCTTCTGGCGGCCACCAACCGCCCGGAGGTGCTGGACCAGGCCCTGCTGCGTCCCGGCCGCTTCGACCGGCGCATCACCATTGACCGTCCCAATCTGGCGGGCCGCATCGCCACACTCCAGGTTCACACCCGGAACATCAAGCTGGCGGAGGACGTGAACCTCAAAAAGGTCGCCCTGGCCACTGCCGGCTGCGTAGGCGCGGACCTTGCCAATCTGGTCAACGAGGCCGCCCTCCGGGCCGTCCGGAAGGGCCGGAAGCTGGTGACGCAGGAAGACATGCTGGCCGCCTTCGAGCTGGTCATCGCCGGCACGGAGAAGAAGGGCAGCGTCCTGACGGAATTCGAGAAAAAACTGGTGGCCTATCACGAGGTGGGCCACGCCATGGTGGCCTATAAGCAGAAGAACACCGAGCCGGTGCAGAAAATCACCATTGTTCCCCACACACAGGGTTCTCTGGGCTACACGCTGCTGATGCCCGAGGAGGACAAGACCGAGCTGCGCACCAAAGACGAGCTGATGGCAAAAATCACCGTCTCCATGGGCGGGCGGGCCGCCGAGGAGGTGGTGATGGACACCATGACCAACGGGGCCTCCCAGGACATTCAGGACGCCACCAGCGTGGCCCGGAACATGGTGGCCATGTTCGGCATGAGCGAGGAATTCGGCATGATGGCCCTGGCCTCCCGGCGGAACCAGTACCTGGACGGGGGCTATGGCATGGACTGCGCCCAGGACACCGCCGCCGCCATGGACAAGGCGGTGAAGGTGCTGCTGGACGAGTGCTATGCCAGTGCCGTGGACATCATCAAGAGCTGCCGGGAGGACATGGACAAGGTGGTGGCCTACCTGCTGGAAAAGGAAACCATCACCGGCGGCGAGATGGTGGCCATTATCGAGGGCCGGGACCCGGAGCAGGTGGAAAACCCCTATGCCTCCACCCGCCCGGCGGAGATTGAGGCCCCGGCCCAAAAGGTCCACATGATTTCTCAGAAGATTGAGCCCCCGGCGGATCTTCTGGAGAAGGACGAGGCCGGTGCGCCGGAGGAACCGGCTGAAACCGGGGACAGCGGCAAGAGAAACGCGGATGGCGAGGAGCCCAAAGACCCCGCCGGACACTGAGCGCCCATCCGGGGCGGAAACTGAACGTCCGGGAACTGCCTCCCTCAGACACTCCGGAGTCCCAGCCGCGTGCTTCGGGCACCCGTGAACGCCCCGCCAAAACGCGGAAGCAAAAAAGGGGATTCTTCCACCGGAAATCCCAGGTCCCAGCCGCGTGCTCCAGATATCCGTGAGCACCTGACCGAAACGCGGGAGAAAAAAGAGGGGGTCCGGGGGATTCCTCCCCCGGAAGAGAAAGAGGTACCATTATGTTTCGACTTGCTGAAGCTGCTGATTTGACACAGATCGGCGAAATCTACGAGGCCATTTTCGACCGGGAGGACCAGGGCCCCGTCTACACCAACTGGCTTCGGGGGAGCTACCCTACAACAGGGGATGCACGGCAGGCACTGGACGCCGGGACGCTTTATGTGGGAGAGGAGGACGGCGCTCTCTGGGGCGTGGTGAATCTCAATGGCCAGCAGCTGCCGGAGTACGACCGGATTCCCTGGTCCATTCCGGCGGAGGCGGACCAGGTGGGCGTCATCCACACCCTCTGCATCCATCCCGCCCGGTCCGGCAGGGGGTATGCCAAGCAGATGGTGGCCTTCTGTGAGGAGACCGCCAGAGCCCAGGGTAAAACTGTCATCCGTCTGGACACCTGGGAGGGCAACGTCCCCGCAAACTGCCTGTATCCCTCTCTCGGCTACCGGCTGGCCGGAGCCACGGAGTTCTTTTTCCATGGCTACATCCACGAGCTTCTGAACTGCTACGAGAAAAAACTATATAGTCAACACAGTTGAAATTCGGTGCATACCGATTTTCAAACAGCGGCAAAGCTGCTGCCGGGTAAAACCCTGTGCTGACTATGAAGACCACCGCAAGTCCGCTTTTCGGCCTGTGCTGCCATGATTCGCCGCACAGGTTGAAAAGAAGCAAATGCTTCTTTTCAACTGCGGTGACTATAATCTGCGGACAAAAGCCAGGACCTGAAAGGGTCCTGGCTTTTTCGTGTCTCCCGATCTTGTATTCCCAAAGTCCTGAGATGAAAACAGACGAATCTTTATAAATTACCCTCAACTACAATGATAGACGTATGTTTAAGCGCCTCTTTTACCCATGCAAGGAAATCCGTAAGAAATACTTTTTTACCGCCATGAACCCGTTCTAAATCCCGTTCTATCACATCAATAAGCCTGAACCAATCACTTTTTCCAATCCAATTATAAGAACATATGTCAAAAACCGGTTCTGATGTTCCGTCAAGCGCATCTTGAATGGGATATATCTCGTCGAAGAAGCCAAGCAACAGCCCATAATCCTGCTTATAGATTCTTAACGGCGACCTGTAGCAATGCCACTCTTCCCACAATGGATTCCAATCAGGGCTGCAGGACATTCTGAGAGGGTTAAAGTCCAGACATATTTGTTCGGTTTTTGGCGCGTTTAACCTTAATTCCACATATTCCTGGCTTTTGTAATCATCGGGATTCAGCCATACCATTTTTGTGATTCACCTCTGTTGTGCTGAACCGGACTTTACATCACTGGACGTACGATTCAGGTATTGCATCCATCCGGATACATGAGGCTGAATGGGACGTTTTGCATCCGATCCGGCAGGGTCCGGGCTCACAGGCTGAAATAGTCCCTGGCCGACTGGAACAGGCCCAGGTCATAATTGCCGGGAACATTCCGGTACAGGCCGGGGCCCACCCGTTCGGCGTGGCCCATCTTGCCGAAGACCCGCCCGTCGGGGGAGGTGATGCCCTCCACCGCCCAGACAGAGCCGTTGGGGTTGAAATCCGGGGCCATGGAAGGACTTCCGTTGAGGTCCGCGTACTGGGTGGCAATCTGGCCGTTGTCCGCCAGTTTTTGCAGCAGATCCGGCGGGCAGAGGAACCGCCCTTCGCCGTGGGAGACAGGAACGGCGTAAATCTCGCCGGGCTTTACCCGGGCCAGCCAGGGGGAGCGGTTGGAGACAATGCGGGTGCGGACGATTCTGGACTGGTGCCGCCCGATGACGTTAAAGGTCAGGGTGGGGTCCTGCTCTCCGCAGTCCACAATCTCACCGTAGGGCGCCAGACCCAGCTTGACCAGGGCCTGAAAGCCGTTGCAGATGCCCAGGGCCAGGCCGTCCCGGTTCTTCAGCAGGTCCATCACCGCCTCGGAGGTCTCCGGACCCCGGAGGAAGGCCGTGATGAACTTGCCGGAGCCGTCGGGCTCGTCGCCGCCGGAGAAGCCGCCGGGCAGGAAGAGAATCTGACTCTGCCGCAGCTTTTGCGCGAAGGCGGCGGCGGACTCCGCCACGTCGGCGGCGGACTGGTTGTTGATGACGAAGATTTCCGCCTCCAGCCCCGCCCTCTGAGCGGCCCGGGCGCTGTCGTACTCGCAATTGGTGCCGGGGAAAACGGGGATGAGGACCCTGGGCCTGGCCGCGCCAATCCTGGGGACGGGCCGGGTGAAGGCGGGGCAGGGCAGCTCAGGGGTCTCGCCGGAAACAAAGGCCCGGGTGGGATACACGTCCGCCAGTACGGACTCGTTCAGGTCCAACAGCTTATCAACGGAGTAGCGCTCCGGCTTTCCGAACCGGCGGTGCTTCAGCGTGATGGTGTGTTCCGCCACGGTCTCGCCGATTTTGGAAATTCCCCATTCCTCGGGAACCTCCTCGGACAGCTCGGCAATGATGGAGTGGGGATTGCTGATGGACCAGAAATAGTTCTCAACCTTCTGTTTGACATTTTTCACGTCGAAGCCGATGCGGTTGCCGAAGGACATCTTCATCACCGCTTCCGCCGCCGCGCCCTCCGTCAGGGCCCAGGCGGCTTTCACCTTGCCCGCCTGGCACAGGGCGTGGTACCGGTCCCAGCACGCCTTGATGTCCTCGGTCTTTCCGCCGCCGCAGAAGAAGTACACGGGATGTCCCGGCTCCTTGAACTCCGGCGTGATGAGCTCATGGGCCCTGATGGGGGCGATGGCGAAGGAGACCAGCGTCGGGGGCACGTCCATATCCAGGAAGGACCCGGACATGGAATCCTTGCCGCCAATGGCCGCCGCGCCGTAGTCCATCTGGGCCTCCATGGCCCCCAGCAGGGCGGCAAAGGGCTTGCCCCAGCTGGCCGGGTTCGTGCGGAGCTTTTCAAAATATTCCTGGAGGGTGAGGTAGACCTTCCGGTAGTCCGCCCCTGCGGCCACCAGCTTTGTGATGGACTCCTCCACGGCGGTATAAGCGCCGCAGAACGGGTCAACGGACATCTCCTCGGGATCGCAGGCCCAGGACATGACGCTGGCCTGCTCCGTCTCCTGCCCCGGCAGAACCGGCAGCAGCGCCGCCATGACCTGGGCGGGGGTCCTCTGGAATTTGCCGCCGAAGGGCATCAGCAAACTGCCCGCGCCGATGGAGCCGTCAAAGCGTTCCACCAATCCCCGGCGGGAGGCGCAGGTGAGGCTTGCGGCCATATCCTCGAAGGAGTCGAATCGCTCCTCTCTCAGATGGAAGCCCGCATTGTCATCATGGGGAGGCACGTAAACGGTGGCCCGCTTCACCGCACCGTTGGAGTTCAGGAATTCCCGGCTGAGACTGACAATGGTTTCCCCTTGCCACCGCATGACCATCCGGGGCTCCGCCGTCACCACGGCCACCTGATACGCCTCCAGATTCTCCGCCCGGGCGGCGACGATGAAGGCTTCCGCGTCCTGGGGGGCCACCACCACCGCCATGCGCTCCTGGCTCTCGGAAATAGCCAGCTCCGTGCCGTCCAGGCCGTCGTATTTTTTGCGCACCGCGTCCAGGTCGATGGTGAGGCCGTCGGCCAGCTCGCCGATGGCCACGGACACGCCTCCCGCGCCGAAGTCGTTGCAGCGCTTGATGAGGCGGGTGACCTCCCCGTTCCGGAAGAGGCGCTGAATCTTCCGCTCCTCCGGGGCGTTGCCCTTCTGTACCTCGCTGGCCATGGTCTGGAGGGATTTCTGATTGTGGCTCTTGGAGGAGCCCGTGGCTCCGCCGATGCCGTCCCGGCCTGTGCGGCCTCCCAGAAGAATCACCACGTCCCCGGGGGCGGGCCGCTCCCGGCGGACGTTCGCCGCCGGGGCCGCGCCGACAACCGCCCCCACTTCCATGTGCTTGGCGACATATCCCGGGTGATAGAGCTCCGCCACATGGCCGGTGGCCAGGCCGATCTGGTTGCCGTAGGAGGAATAGCCCGCCGCCGCCGTCTGGCAGATTTTCCGCTGGGGGAGCTTCCCCGGCAGGGTCTGCTCCACAGGGGTTCGGGGGTCGCCGCAGCCGGTGAGGCGCATGGCCTGGTGGACATAGGCCCGGCCGGACAGGGGATCCCGGATGCAGCCGCCGATGCAGGTGGCCGCGCCGCCGAAGGGCTCAATTTCCGTGGGGTGGTTGTGGGTCTCGTTTTTGAACATCAGCAGCCAGTCCTGAGTCTCCCCGTCCACCTCGGCGGGGACGTGGATGGAACAGGCGTTGATCTCCTCGCTCTCGTCCAGCTCCGGGAGCAGGCCCCGCTTTTTCAGGGCCTTGGCGGCAATGGTGGCAATGTCCATCAGGGTCTCCGGGCGGTCCTTGGCCCTCTCGCCGTAGACCTCCCGGCGCAGCTCCTGATAGTGGGCGTAGGCGGTCTTTACGGCCTCGTTTTCAATATTTGCCTCCAGAATGTGGGTGGAGAAGGTGGTGTGACGGCAGTGGTCGGACCAGTAGGTGTCCACCACCCGCACCTCGGTGACAGTGGGGTCCCGCTTCTCCGTATCCCGGAAGTAGGTTTGCAGGAATTTCAGGTCGTCCAGGTCCATGGCCAGTCCCAGCCGGTCCAGCAGGGCGGACAGGGCATCCCCATCCATGGCGGTAAAGCCGGAGACGGTCTCCACACGGTCCGGGACCGGGTGCTTCCGGACCAGGGTGTCCGGCTTCTCTAAAGAGGCCTCCCGGCACTCCACAGGGTTGATGAGGTGCCGCCGGATCTTCTCCAGGTTTTCCTCCGTAAAGGGGAAGGGGCCCTCTCCGGCGCTCTCAAAGAGGTATTCCGTGGCGGCCCGGACCAAAGGCCGCTCCCCGCCGGTCATGAGCTGGACGCACTGGGCGGCGGAGTCCGCCCGCTGGTCAAACTGCCCCGGCAGGGCCTCCACCGCCAGGGACCACTTCGGGCAGTCCCCGGCCACGGGAACCGTCTCGTCCCATACCACGTCTGCCTGGGGCTCGGAGAACACCGTCCGCCGGGCCTCGGCAAAGGCGGCGTCCTCCAGATGCTCCACGTCATAGCGGTGGAGAATCCGGACGCCGGTGATGCCCTGAATGCCCAGGAAGTCCCGGAGGTCCGCCAGCAGGCCGCCGGCTTCGGGACTGAGTCCCGGACGCTTTTCCACATACAGTCTCCGTACCATAGTTATCCCTCCAGGGCCCGCAGGGCCCTCTGTCCGATGTCGCGGCGCATGTACTTCCCTTCAAACCGGATGGCGTCCGCGGCGGCATAGGCGTCCTTCAGGGCCTGTGCCAGGGTATCGCCTGTGGCGGTGACCCCCAGCACCCGGCCGCCGCCGGTGACGAGTCTCCCGTCCTCCGTCAGCCTGTCCCCGGCGTGGTAGACGGTGACATTGGCGGGCAGATCCTGGGGAACCGTGATTTCCTTCCCCTTGGGATAGCTGCCGGGGTAGCCGCCGGACGCCAGGATGACGCAGGCGGCAGCTCCGCCGGACCACTCTACCTGCAAATCGGACAGGGTTTCGTTTTCCACGGCCTGCATGACGGTCAGCAGGTCGGTTTTCAGCAGAGGAAGCACCACCTGGGTCTCCGGGTCGCCGAAACGGCAGTTGTATTCAATGACCTTTGGTCCGTCGGGGGTGAGCATCAGTCCGAAGTACAGACAGCCCTTGAAGGGACAGCCCTCCGCCCGCATGGCCCCCAGAGTGGGCAGGAAAATGGTCTCCATGCACACCGCCGCAATCTCCGGGGTATAGCAGGGATTGGGGGCCACGGTGCCCATGCCGCCGGTGTTCGGCCCGGTGTCTCCGTCCCCCGCCCGCTTGTGGTCCATGGAGGAGACCATGGGCGCAATGGCCGTGCCGTCGGTAAACGCCAGGACGCTGACCTCCGGGCCCGTCAGGAATTCCTCAATGACGATCTCGTTTCCGGAGTCACCGAAGGCCTTGTCCTCCATGATGGTCTTCACCGCCGCCTCGGCCTCTTCCAGGTTCTGAGGAATCAGCACGCCCTTGCCCAGGGCCAGACCGTCGGCCTTGACCACAATGGGGAAATCCGCCTGCCGCAGATAGGCCAGAGCCTTGGCGGGGTCGTCAAAGACCTCGTAACGGGCGGTGGGAATGCCGTATTTTTTCATCAGGTTCTTGGAAAAGACCTTGCTGGCCTCAATGCGGGCCGCTTTGGCGTCAGGGCCGAAGCAGGGAATCCCCGCCTCGTGGAGCCGGTCCACGCAGCCCAGGGCCAGAGGGTCGTCCGGGGCCACCACGGCGAAGCCGATGGAATGGGACCTGGCAAAGTCCACAATGCGGTCCATGTCTGTCGCCCCGATCTCCGGGACACAGACCGCGTCCCGGGCGATGCCGCCGTTTCCGGGCAGGGCGTAGATGGTTTCCACCGAGGGGTTTTCCTTCAATTTCTTGATGATGGCGTGTTCGCGGCCGCCGCCGCCGACGACAAGAAGATTCATCTAAGCACAACCTTTCTATGTGAGAGTGGAGAGTGAAGAGTGGAGAGTGGAGATGCTACTTAGCCGTCCGTGTCGTGGCAGACAGCATTTTGCGAAGCTCCTCACAGTCCGCAAGAAGGGATTTATATTCCATTTCGCCAATAAATGAACAGGAATACAGCAATTCCAGCCAATAAATCGTTTCCGCGCACTCTTTAAGTGCAATATATATTTTTGAGACAAAATCCTTTCTGCTGATGCCATATCTCGCCTCTGCAATGTTCGCTCCAATGCTGGTCCCGCTACGAAGTATCTGTTTTGACAGCACATATTCCTTATGTTCAGAATTCAGATAACGGTATAGGCCCACAATTCTCTTGGAAAACTCCAGACTTTTCCGATACGCAATACTCTCAGAAGGCATCTCTCCACTCTCTACTCTCTACTCTCCACTCTGAAATCAGTGGTGGAAAAGTCTCATACCGGTGAAAGCCATAACCATATTGTATTTGTCGGCGGTTTCGATGACGTTGTCGTCCCGGATGCTCCCGCCGGGCTGAACGATGTACCGCACGCCGCTCTTTCGCGCCCGCTCCACGTTGTCCCCGAAGGGGAAGAAGGCGTCGGAGCCGCAGGTGACGCCGGTCAGCCCGGCAATCCAGTCCTTTTTCTCCTCCGGGCTCAGGGGCCGGGGCCGCTCCGTGAACACCCGCTGCCACGCGCCGTCCGCCAGAAGGTCCTCCCACTCGTCGGAGAGGTACACGTCAATGGCGTTGTCCCGGTCCGGACGGCGGATGCCCTCAATAAAGGGCAGGGCCAGCACCTGGGGGTGCTGCCGCAGCCGCCAGCCGTCCGCCTTGGTCCCCGCAAGACGGGTGCAGTGGATGCGGCTCTGCTGGCCCGCTCCCACGCCGATGGCCTGGCCGTCCTTTACGTAGCAGACGGAATTGGACTGGGTGTATTTCAGGGTAATGAGGGCCACAAGCATATCGGTCTTTGCCTGCCGGGGCAGGTCGTGACACTCCGTCACGATATTGCTCAGAAGACTCTCGTCAATCCGGTATTCGTTCCGGCCCTGCTGGAAGGTGACGCCGAAGACGTCCTTGTACTCCTGGGGGGCGGGCCTGTAGTCCGGGTCAATCCGGACCACGTTATAGCCGCCCTTCTTCTTACGTTTAAGAATCTCCAGGGCCTCGTCCGTGTAGCCGGGGGCGATGATGCCGTCGGAGACCTCGGCCTTGAGATACCGGGCGGTGTCGGCGTCGCACACGTCGGAGAGGGCCGCCCAGTCGCCGTAGGAGCACAGCCGGTCCGCCCCCCGGGCCCGGATATAGGCGCAGGCAATGGGAGAGAGGTCCCCGGACTCCTCCACAAAGTACATCCTCCGCTCGGTCTCGCTGAGGGGCAGGCCTACGGCGGCGCCGGCGGGGGACACATGCTTGAAGCTGGCGGCGGCGGGGAGGCCAGTGGCCTCTTTCAGCTCCCGGGCCAGCTGCCAGGAGTTCAGGGCGTCCAGAAAATTGATATAGCCCGGCCTGCCGTTCAGGACCGTAATGGGCAGATCGCCGCCATCCCTCATAAAAATGCGGGAGGGCTTCTGATTGGGGTTGCAGCCGTATTTCAGTTCCAGTTCCGTCATAGTGCGCTCCTTATCAGTCAATTTGTTTCATCCAATCCTCCACGTCGGAGAAGAACCGGCAGAGGTGATAGCCGTCTCCGGCGGCATGGTGGAGATTCAGGGAGAGGGGCAGGGTCATTCTGCCGTCCCGGTTCTCCGCATAGCGGCCCCAGGTGACCACCGGGGCCAGCCATGTGCCGGAATCAAAAATGTGCATGTCAAAGCTCTTATAATGGACCCAGGGCAAGCAGGAGACGTCAAAAATATTGGGCGGGATATCCTGCTGGTCAAAGCCCCGGCAGCTTTCCAGGCGGGACTGATCCTCCAGATACTGGCGGTAAAAGGTCCGGAAATCCGGGTCATATGGGGTCACCAGCTTGGAAAAGCGCCGGTCCGTTTGATGAAAATGGGCGTAGTAGGGGGATACGGCGTCCCAGATTCCCGGTTCACCGTTCCCGTCACGGCCCATCCGCAGTTCCTCCCGGCAGTTTACGGCGGCGCTGACTACCCAGATCATGGAGGGATAAAAGTGGCAGTCTCTTCCCTGGAGGGTCCGCAGAAAATCGGTAACGTCGATTTCCACCGTCAGGCTCATGACGCAGCGGAGATCGTCTATGAAGTGCCGGTAAATAGGAGCCCGTTCCCAGGTCTCCATATCCAGTTTTCGAAAATGCATAACAGCCTCCTAAAAAATTTGATTTTTCAGGAGGCGCTGTCAAGTCCGCGCTTCACGGTACCACTCCTTTCTGAAAACTGAAAAGCCGTTGGGGTCAGACTCTCTCTTCTTCCGCCGCCCGGCGGCATACCAGCTCCGCCGCCTGGGGCAGGAGGACCCACTCCGCCTGCTCCATCACCCGGCGCTGCAAAACCTCCGGCGTGTCGCCGGGGAGGACCTCCACCGCCTTTTGCAGCAGGATGGTTCCGCCGTCGGGTATCTCGTTGACCAGGTGCACCGTGGCCCCGGTGACCTTGACGCCCTTCTCAAGGGCGGCCTCGTGAACCTTCAGTCCGTACATCCCCCTGCCGCAGAAGGAGGGAATCAGGGCCGGGTGGACGTTCAGGATCCGGTCCGGCCAGCATTTCACAAACGCCTCCGACAAAATGGAGAGAAAGCCTGCCAGAATAATAACCTCCGCCCCATATTCGGTCAGCTTTTCCGTCAGCCCGGCTTCAAACTCCCCCTGGGTCCGTCCCCTCCGGGGGACGGCGAAGCCGGGGACGCCGTGGTTTTTCGCCCGCTCCAGGGCATAGGCCCCGGCAGCGCTGGACAGCACCACGACGATCTCGCCATGGGGAATCTCTCCCCGCTCCTGAGCGTTCAGAAGGGCCTCCAGATTCGTTCCGCCGCCGGAGACCAGGACGGCAATTCTCGCCCTGCCCATACTCACACCACCGGGGGGCAGACCTCGCAGAAGGAAACGCCGGCGTCCCCCCGGGCCACGCAGCCCACCTCCTCCGCGTCCGTCTCTCCGGCGGCATGCAGAAGCTCCAGAGCCTTTTCCGTCTGGTCCTGCGGAACCGCCAGCACCATGCCCAGGCCCATGTTGAAGGTGTTGAACATGTCCCGCTCAGAGATGTTCCCCCGCTTTGCGATCAGCTCAAAAATAGGAAGCCGGGGCAGCCGGGCCGCGTAAAACCGCGCCTCCAGTCCCTGGGGCAGCATCCGGGGGACATTCTCGTAGAACCCGCCGCCGGTGATGTGGGACGTGCCGTGGAGGTCGATTCCCGCTTCCAGCAGGGCCAGAACGGCTTTGACATAGATTTTTGTGGGGGCCAGCAGAACCTCACCCAGACTTTTCCCCTCCAGCTCCTCCAGAGGGGCGGTCAGGTCAGCGTGCTCAATGTCAAACACCTTCCGCACCAGGGAAAAGCCGTTGGAGTGGACGCCGGAGGAGGGCAGGCCGATCAGCGCGTCCCCCTCCCGGACCCTGGCGGGGTCGATGATTTTCGGCCTGTCCACCACGCCCACGGCAAAGCCCGCAATATCGTAGTCATCCGGGGCCATGACGCCGGGGTGCTCCGCCGTCTCGCCGCCGATGAGGGCGCAGCCGGACTGGACGCAGCCCTCCGCCACGCCGGAGACGATGGAGGCCACCTTTTCCGCGTCGTTTTTGCCGATGGCAATGTAGTCCAGGAAAAAGAGGGGCTTCGCTCCGCAGCAGATGATGTCGTTGACGCACATGGCCACGCAGTCGATTCCGACGGTGTCGTGCCGGTCCAGCAGCTGGGCCAGCCGGAGCTTGGTGCCCACGCCGTCGGTGCCGGATACAAACACCGGTTCCGTCATGCCCGAGAGATCCGGGGCGAACAGTCCGCCGAAGCCCCCGATGCCGGAAACCACGCCGGGAATCCTCGTCCGCTCCACAAAGGGCTTCATCAGCCGCACACCCTCGTAACCGGCGGTGATGTCCACCCCGGCGGCGGCATAGGCAGAGGAATGGGAATGTTCCATAACAACCTCCTTGATTCTGATGCAGGAGACAGCCTGTCATTTGCGAAGGCCCTCTTTGCCGTCTCCGATCCATCTCCTGTCTATTCCTTTCCTGTCCAGCAATAGGTGCAGATTTTCTCCCGGTCGATGCCCACGGCCTCCAGCAGTCCTTCCAGGGACTGATAGCCCAGGGAGTCGAAGCCCATTTCCTCGCAGATGGCCTTCAGCATGCACTGGCCCCGCTCCGTAGAAGCGCCGGCGTATTCCTCCAGATGAGCCTGTCCCTCGTCCCCCTCCAGGCGCTGGATGGTCTTTCGGGAGAGGAGCTCCATGTCGGAGTTGCTGCGGGAAAAGTTCAGATACTTGCAGCCGTACATGATGGGCGGGCAGGCGGACCGCATGTGGACCTCCTGTGCCCCGGACGCATAGAGGAACTCCACCGTCTCCCGGAGCTGGGTGCCCCGGACGATGGAATCGTCCACAAACAAGAGCTTCTTGCCCTTGATGAGCTCCGTCACGGGAATCTGCTTCATCTTGGCCACCTGGTTCCGAACCCCCTGGTCCGCGGGCATGAAGGACCGGGGCCAGGTGGGCGTGTACTTCACAAAGGGCCGGGCAAAGGGCTTGCCGCTGCGGTTGGCAAAGCCGATGGCGTGGGGCACGCCGGAGTCCGGCACCCCCGCCACATAATCCACCTTGGGCAGCTGACCCCGCTGGACCTCGTCCCGGGCCATGATCTCCCCGTTGCGGCAGCGCATGACCTCCACGTTGACGCCCTCATAGGTGGAGTTGGGATAACCGTAGTAGGTCCAGAGAAAGGCGCAGATGCGCATGTCCTTTCCGGCGGGGGCCAGGGTCTCCCAGCCCTCCGGGGTGATGCGGACAATCTCCTGGGGGCCCAGCTCATAGGCGTCCTGATAGCCCAGTTTCTGATAGGCGAAGGACTCGAAGGACACACAGCACCCCTCATCGCTCTGGCCGATCAGCACCGGCAGACGGCCCAGCCGGTCCCGGGCAGCGTAGATACCCTGGGGCGTGAGAATCAGAATCGTCATGGAGCCCTCGATCTGTTCCTGGGCATAGCGGATGCCGGAAACCAGGTTGTCCTTCTGATTGATAAGGGAGGCCACCAGCTCCGTTGAATTGACCTTTCCGGAGCTCATGGCCATGAACTGATGTCCATGGTCGGAAAAATACTGCTCCACCAGGGCCTCGGCATTGTTGATGATGCCCACGGTGGAAATGGCATAGATTCCCAGATGGGAACGCATCAGAAGGGGCTGAGGGTCCGTGTCGCTGATGCAGCCGATGCCCGCCTGACCGCAGAAGGAGCCCAGGTCCTTCTCAAACTTGGTGCGGAAGGGGGTATTTTCAATGTTGTGAATCTGACGGCGAAAGCCGCCTTCCCGGTCATAGAGGGCCATGCCGCCCCGGCGGGTGCCCAGATGCGAGTGATAATCGGTGCCGAAAAACACGTCCAGCACCACGTCCCGTTTGGATATCGCGCCAAAAAAACCGCCCATTGCAGCCTCCTTTATTTGTTGCGCCTGCGGAAAGCAAACCAGAGCCCGGCCCCCAGCGCCGCCGCCAGCAGTACCAAACAGGCGATTCCGGCGGGGGTGGTAGAGACAAAAATCACAGTGGGGCCGTCCGGTCCTCCGATGACGCCCATTACAGCGCCTCGTTCATCCGGCGCATGACCTCGGCATAGGCGTCTTCCACGCCGCCCAGGTCCCGGCGGAAGCGGTCCTTGTCCAGCTTTTCATGGGTCTCGGCGTCCCACAGGCGGCAGGTGTCGGGGCTGATCTCATCGGCCAGGACGATGGTCCCATCCTCCAGGCGGCCGAACTCCAGCTTGAAGTCCACCAGGGTCACGCCGCAGGAGGCCCAGAAGGCCTTGAGGAAATCATTGACCTGGAAGGCATACCTCTTGATGGTCTCAATCTCCTCCGGCGTGGCCAGCTTCAGGGCCAGGGCATGGTACTCGTTCAGCAGGGGATCTCCCAGATCGTCGTTTTTATAGGAGAACTCGATGGTGGGGGCGTCGAAGACGATGCCCTCCTCCACGCCGTAGTGCTTGGCAAAGGACCCGGCGGAGATGTTGCGGATAATCACCTCCAGGGGAACGATGGAGACCTTTTTCACCAGGGTCTCCCGCTGGCTCAATTCCTTCACGAAGTGGGTGGGCACCCCGGCCTGCTCCAGCTTCGCCATGAAGCGGTTGGTCATCTGGTTGTTGATGACCCCCTTGCCTGAAATGGTGCCTTTTTTCACCCCGTTGAAGGCCGTGGCGTCGTCCTTGTAGTCCACGATGTACAGATTGGGGTCGTCGGTGGCAAATACCTTCTTGGCCTTGCCCTCGTAGAGCTGCTCTCTCTTCTCCATGGTAAATCGACCTCTCCTTATTTTAAAATAGTCTGTTAAAGTTCCTTCATCGCCATATCAACGATTTCATCAACGGTGGGCTCCCGGTCATTGGGAAACCCGTCAATCAGCTGAGGGTAATAGATCAGATCGCTGCCGCCGGGGTGGCGGATGCTTTTTTTGAACTTCACCACCAGCGCGGCGTGCTCCGCCTCGGTCAGCGTCCGCCCGGTCTTTTGATCCCGGACGGTCTGGATGGCCTTCACCAGCTCCGTAAGCTCCTCCCTGGACAATTCCCGGAACATCCGCAATCCCTCCTCAGCCGTCCAGCTCCGCCTGGAGCCGTGCGTCCTTCTCCGCGATCTGAGCGGCCATGTCCTCCCGGGCGGCGTCCAGCTTTGCAGCCAGCGCCTCGTCGGACACCGCCAGAATCTGGACCGCCAGAATGGCGGCGTTTTTCGCGCCGTTCAGGGTCACCGCCGCCACAGGGACGCCGGAGGGCATCTGAACGGTGGACAATAAAGCGTCCAGCCCGTCCAGGGCGCCTCCCCTCATGGGGATGCCGATGACGGGCAGGGTGGTGTTGGCCGCAACGGCTCCGGCCAGATGGGCGGCCATGCCGGCGGCGCAGATGATGACGCCAAAACCGTTTTTCCGGGCGCTGCCGGCAAACTCCGCCGCCTGAGCGGGGGTCCTGTGGGCGCTCATGATGCGGGCCTCATAGGGAACGCCCCATTCCTTCAGCTGGGAGCAGGCCCCCTGAACCACCGGCCAGTCGGAGTCGGAGCCCATTATAATGGCGACTTTTTTCATATCGTGTTCTCCCTTCATCACCGTCAGTGGGAACCGCGCCGGCTCTCCCGGCGCAAAAGGTCATACCTCAAAAGGTCATACCTGCATTGTATCGGTTTCCGGCCGCCGCCGCAATTGACATTTTTGACAGTTTCCACTTTATTTCCTGTCCCATTTCCTACTTTGTTACGGAATTCTGCCGGACGAAGCGGCAGCCGCGCCCCCATTTTCCGGAGAACGCGGCTGCCGCCCGCTGTGGTCTCATCTGATTTTGGTGTCCGGGCAGCCGGACCGCACCCCCGCCGGGAACCGCTCCGCAAAACACGGGGATGGCGGCTCTCAGCTGGCCCTAGAAGGGTCCCAGGCCGTCGGGACCCATGTCCTGCCAGCCGCCGTCCCCGCCGCCGAATCCTCCGCCGTTTCGGGGCTGTGCGCCCAGGCCGACGCCGGAGGTGGTTTTGGCGGTTTCGAAGTAGCTGAGCTGCACGCAGTAGAAATTGGGCAGGTAGAACAGGGACACCGCCAGAGTCCAGAGGGACTGAATCAGCACCCAGGCCCAGACGGGGAAGCCCAGATAGGTCACGGGGCTCAGGACGCCGGGGCTCATCAGCACGTCCTGCACGCTGAGGCCCACATTCTGGAGCACCCTGTAGTACACCACCAACGACATGATATAGGCCGGCAGGGCAGACAGCAGCGACCAGCCCAGATAGCTCAAATCCAGGGTGAAGAGCTGGCTCTTGTAGCCCAGAGTCTGGCGCTTGCTCATGTCCAGGGCCTCCATGACGCCGATGCCGGGATTCTCACAGAGGTTGTACAGGGCGAAGCTGTAGCGGTAGCCGGCGATGAAGCCGGGGATGATGAACAGCAGAGACCATAGGAAAATAAAGAAGAATTCCACAATCTCCAGACAGATGATCTTCCCCACAAAGGAGAACCCGTCAAACAGCGTCAGATACTCCGCCCGCTCTCCCCGGCGGACGGCCATGCAGTACAGGACGAACCCCGCCCCCAGCACCGAGGCCAGCAGCCCGGTCATAATGGAGATGAAGGTCCCCAGAAAGCCGATATCTGCAAAGCTGTCGATGAGATTCAAGAGCATCAGCAGGGCCAGATACAGCGCCGTCATCAGCCTGGCGGGCATCTGGGCGGTCCGCAGCAGCTCCGCCGCCTCCCGCTTGCGCTCTCCGCGGTTAATCATTTCAAACATCACGCAAAACCTCCTTCAGCCGCCTCTTCGGACAAACGCCGGGCGGCTTTCTTTTCCAGTTTATCACGCCCGGCGTCAGTTGGCAAGTGCCGCCGTCTCCCGGGAGTGTCTATTCAGGCATTTTATCAGAAGATGGGAGTAGGCTTTACGCCTGCAACCCCGCAATCACGCCTGTAGGGGAGGGGCTCTGTCCCCGCCCGTTCTCCTCTCCATGCTTTCGGGGGACGGGCCGCCCCAGGCGGGGGAGCGGACTTTTTTCAGACGGACGCACGGCGGCGTGCAACAAAGGGGGCGCGGGCGGCCCTTCATAAATACAGGGAAAGGAGGATTCGGCATGTCAGAGACACGAAACCCGGGGCAGGACCCCGGCACTCGGCTGGCCCTGCTGGAGGAACGGATCCGGGCCCTGGAGACCGGCCAGCAGAAGGAGTCGGAATTCCGGGAAAGCTACTACGCCGACCAGAGAATCCGCATCAGGCACGACGCGGAGCTGGAGGTAAAAATCTCCGCCATGGACGAGAAGCTGGACAAGCTGGTGGAATGGCAGGAGACCCAGCGCGAGAAGCCCGGGAAGCGCTGGGAAACCCTGGCGGAAAAATCCCTCTGGACAGCGGCGGCGGCGGTGACCGCCTTCCTGCTGGGCCGGCTGGGACTGTGAGAGAGAGGAGAGTGGAGAGTGAAGAGTGGAGAGAGGAGCGTAAAGAAATGAAAACATCCAACATCATCCTGCTGGCCCTGGGGGGCTTTGCCCTGGCCTTCATCACGGCCATGACCATCGTTTTCTGCGTCAAGGGGGCGGTACCGGACACGCTGATCCAGTACACCCTGGGGGCCGGGGGTCTGGAGGCGTTCCTGCTGGCGGGCATCAAGGTGAGCGCGGTCCTGTCCGGCCGCGGCAGCAACAGGGAGGACACGAAATGAACGAATACATATTCAAGCGGCTGGGAAATCTTCTCAGCGTCAAATCCCTGGTGACCCTGACGCTGACGGCGGTATTCGCCGTCATGGCCCTGCACCAGACCATCTCCCAGGATTTCATGACGGTATACACCGTGGTCATCGCCTTCTACTTCGGAAGTCAGTCCCAGAAGCTCCAGGAGGCTATCCACCGGCTTCCCGGCCAGGAGCAGGACGGAACCTGAACCGGGGGCAGCGCATAGAATGAAAACAAACGGCAGAGACATCCGCCGCCTTCGGGGGAACACCCCCGAGCGGCCGGAAAAGGAGGTACTGATGCCAAACGCTGAAACCATTCTTGCCGCCGCTCGGGCGGAGCTGGGCGTGAAGGAGAGCCCCGCCAACTCCAACCGGGTCAAATACAACACGTGGTTCTATGGCCGGGAAGTCTCCGGCGCCGCTTACCCCTGGTGCATGGTCTTTGTCCAGTGGGTATTCGACAAAACCGGCGTGCCCCTTCCGCTGAAAACCGCCTCCTGCGGGGCCCTGATGCGGGCGGCGCAGGCGGCGGGCCAGTGGGTCACCGGCGGCTATTGCCCCGGCGACGTGGTGATTTACGACTTCCCCGGCGGAGCCGCCACGGACCACACGGGCATCGTCGAATCTGTCACCAAAACCGGCATAACCGCCATTGAGGGCAACACCAGCGAGGCCGGAAGCCAGAGCGACGGCGGCCAGGTCTGCCGGAAGCGGCGGCCCAACAGTCAGATTGTGGGGGCGGTGCGCCCCCTCTATGAAACGAAGGAGGAACTTCCCTTGGACAACACTCCCAGCCCCGCCCACAAGGAGGGCGTTGATTGGGCCGTGAAAAACGGCATTCTCACCGGCGACAGCGCCGGAGACCTGAAGCTGACGGAGACCGTCACCCGGCAGCAGTTCTGTACGATGCTGTACCGGCTGGCCAAACAGCTGGAAAAGGACTGAAGGAGCAAAAAACTGGAGCAAAAAAGCAAAAAACAGCGGAGGGCCGGCGGTCCTCCGCTGTTTTCTTCTTTACGCCAGGAAGCCCCTGAGGATGCAGTCCTCGGCCTCCTCCTCGGTGAGGCCCAGGGTTTCCAGCTTCAGGAGCTGGTCCCCGGCAATCTTGCCGATGGCCGCCTCGTGAATCAGCTGGGCTTCGGTGCAGTTGGCGGTGATGGCGGGGATGGACTTGATCTTTGCCTCCCCCATGATGATGGAATCGCACTGGACATGTCCGAAGCACGCCGCGTTCCCCACCATCCGGGGATAGAACACCTGACTGGACCGGTCCTGCGCCACCGACCGGGAAATCACCCGGCCCCTGGAGCCCTCGCCCTCCAGAATGATTTCCATGTCGCTCTCCGCCGTCTGGTCCCCGTGGGTCAGCAGGCGTTCGGTGACAACCGCCTCCGCCCCCCTGCCGCAGACTATTTTCGTGTCCCGCCTGGTGGAGTCGATGCCCCGAATCTGAACGGTCTCCATCTGAATGGAGGCCCCTTCCTCCAGATATACAACGGTCTGGGGGTTCATGACCCGGCTGCCGGTACCGGGGCCCTCTCCGTAGTGCTTTTCCGTATACCGGACCCTGGAGTTTTTCCCCACGTAGAAGGTGTGCACGCCGTCGTGGCGGGACTCCTGCTCTCCGCAGTTGTGGATGCCGCAGCCCGCCACAATATCCACGTCGCAGTCCTCTCCGATATAGAAATCGTTATAGACCAGCTCGCTCAGTCCGGTCTGCGTGATGATGACGGGGATGTGGCAGGTCTCCCCTTTGGTGCCGTCCAGAACGCGGATATCAATGCCGGGCTTGTCCTCCTTGGAGGTGATTTTAATATGCTCCGTGGACTGGCGGCCGTCACAGCCGGAGTCCTTGCGGATATTGAAGGCCCCCACGGGCTTTCCGGTGAGGTCCGCGATCTTTTCCAGCAGCTCGCGGTCAATCACAGTCTCCATCACTGCGCCATCGCCTCCTTTCTCAGCACCGGGCATCCGCCCAGGGTATCCGCCAGAATCTGAGGCAGAATCTCCCCCGGCGTTCCCCGGTGGCGCAGCCGTCCGTCTCCCACCACGATCACCTCGTCCGCCAGAGAGATGATCCGCTCCTGATGGGAAATAATAATCATGGTAGCCCCGCCGGCGGCGTGGAGCTGTTCAAAGGTCTCCGTCAGTCGGGCGAAGGACCACAGGTCGATGCCCGCCTCCGGCTCGTCGAAAATCATCAGCTTCCCCTGCCGGGCCAGAATCGAGGCAATCTCGATGCGCTTGACCTCGCCGCCGGAGAGAGAGGCGTCCACCTCCCGGTCCAGATAGTCGTTGGCACACAGACCCACCCGGGTCAGGTACTGGCAGCAGCGGTCCTTGCTCAGCTTCTGGTCCCCGCTGGCCAGCGTCAGCAGGTCCCGGACCGTCAAACCCTTGAACCGGGGGGGCTGCTGGAATCCGTAGCTGATGCCCAGCTTTGCCCGTTCCGTGATGCCCAGGCCGGTGATGTCCTGCCCGTTCCAGAGAATCTGACCGGCTGTGGGGGTAACCAGGCCCATGATGCTCTTGGCCAGCGTGGTCTTGCCGCCGCCGTTGGGGCCGGTGAACACCACCAGCTTCCCGTCACCGATGGAGAGAGAGATGTCATTCAGAATACCCAGCTCGCCGCCGCTCTCATGGACGGTGTAGCTGAGGGATTTCAGTTCCAGCATAGCGGAAAGTCCTCCTTTGGAGTTCCAGACGCCCGGCGCGGATCCGGGCCTTTTTGACTGCATTGTAACAGATTTGACAAAAGAACGCAACACAGCGCCGAAAATTTCTTCCTTCCTCAAATCCGTCTCAGAGCCTGTTTAAAATCTCAACGTGTGCGTATTGGCGAGGGGATTTTTTGTCCTGCAAGGCAAAAATCCGCAGGCATCCTGACGGATGGCAAGGATTTTTAACGCAGTCAGGGCGGAAAATACACGGTCAAGACGTGTGCGGGGAGATTTTAAACAGGCTCTCATACCGGCCCGGCAGTATTCAGACGGATTTCATTCTATTTTACCCAGCTGCCGGATATATACCTGTGGCAATGGCAACAGGTACAAAAATTTCCCCCGGCGCATAGACTGTGAAAAAAGGAGGGACTTTTTATGGAACAAACCGTACATACCCCCGAATTCTATGACTTCCGCCAGTATGACCGCATCTGGCAGCGGGTGGCGCCCACCCTGGAGCCCTACCCTGCCCGGCAGTCGCCGCCCCCCGCCCCCCCGGCCCAGGGCGCGCCCCTGCCCTCCCAGCCGGAAATCCCCGCCGTGCCGGTGCCCCCCAGCGTCCCCGCCGCCCCCTCCGTCCCGGCGGAAAGCCAGCTCCCCGGCGCGTCTCAGAATCCCTGCTGTATGGGCAGCGCGGCGGCGGAGCTGCTGAACGTGCTGACGGGCTACATCGAAATGGAGCTGGCGGACCGCCGGGCCATCCTGTCTCTGGCGCGGCAGGCTCCCTCCTGGGCCCGGCAGCGGCTGCGGGACATCGCCGCCGATCAGGCGGCCCACGCCCGGTCCCTGATGGCGGCCCACTATCTGATTACCGGAACCTGCTACCGCTCCAGCGTCAGCACAGAGCGGCTCTATGTTGGCCGGTGGTGCCCCGCCCTGCGGGAGCGCTATCACGCCGCCGCCTGCGCGGGGCTGAACTACGCCCGTTCCGCCGACGACACCGCCGACCCCTGCCTTGCGAGGCTGCTGAACAGCCTCAGCGAGGATTCCTACCGGCACGCGGAGACGCTGATGAGCCTGCTGGAGCGGAGCCTGCAAAACCAATGAGGCATTAGGAGTTAGGAATTAGGAATTCAGCAGACTGGAAAACCACAGCGAAACCCAAACATCCGGCAAGGGCGCCTGAATCTTTCAGATGCCTCTGCCGGATGCTTTATTCCTAATTCCGCATTCCTAATTACTAATTTACCCGAAGGCTTTCCGAATCTCCTCCCGCTCCCGGGGAGTCTCCACCCAGTTCTCCACATAGCCGCAGGCGCAGCAGACATACCGGGCCACGGGGATCCGCTTCACCATGGCAAATTTCGTGATACAGATGCTGTTGGCAAGATAGCGGTGGGCATCGTCAGGCACTCGGACGACATCCGTGGAATCACAGACGGGACAGCGTTTCATATTCATCATTTATCTTCGCCCCCTCCACAGCTTCAGAAGCCGGTCCAGAATCGGCAGCAGCAGAAGCAGCAGGACCAGATGATGGGGAATATGAGGCATTTGAATCCTCCTTTCAGTCCACCCTGTAGAGCTTCATGGACAGCGGAATGGACACCGCCGTGGCGGCAACCGCCGCCAGGGGCGCCAGCACCTCCAGAGGCAGGGGAAGGCTGATGTGGAGGTCCGAGGTGTCCAGCAGGATGCCCGCCCCGATGGCCACGCCGAAGATCACGAGCATGAAGAGCATCCGGCCCCGCTCCACGCCGAAGCGCAGGATGGCGGGCAGGGTAACGGCCAGGGTGACGGCTCCCAGGCAGAGGCTGACCAGAACGAGGGACCTGCCGGCTCCGCCGCCGGAAAAGCCGCCGACCACCGCCTGCATCACCAGGGAGATCAGCCCCATCGCGCCCATACACAGCCAGCCCAGCACATACTTGCTCAGCACGATGTCTTTTTTGGAATAGGGCATCATGGCCGCCATCTGGCTCCAGTGGCTCCGGTCGTCGTAGGCCATGGCCGTGTAGGGCAGCATGGAGCACCAGACTATCAAAAAGATGCTGTTGAAGGTGGTGTTGACCACGCACATAACCAGGACCACCAGAAGGAACAGCCGCATCTGTTTCCAGATCACATAAACATCCTTTAAAAGCAGCGCTTTCATTTCTTTGCTCCTTTCACCATGAACAGGATAATATCCTCCACGCTCGCACGCTCCAGCTCCAGCCCCGCCGGGACCTCACTGCGCCGCACCAGGGCCCGGATGCCGCCGAAGCCGCTGGACTCCCGGCCAATGACCGCCTCGGGCCGCAGGCTTTCCGCCTGTTCCGCCGTGCCTGCGAACAGGCCGTAGGTCTCCAGGAGCTGGTCCTTCTCGTCACAGAACAGCAGCCGCCCCTGATGGAGAAAGGCGATATAGTCGCAGATCTTCTCCAGGTCGCTGAGGATGTGGGAGGAAATCAGAATGGAGTGGTCCTCCTCCCGTGTGAACTCGTTGAAAATCTCCAGCACCTCGTCCCGGACGATGGGGTCCAGACCGGAGGTTGCTTCGTCCAGCACCAGAAGTCTGGACTGGTGGCTCAGGGCGGCGGCAATGGCCAGCTTCATCTTCATGCCCCTGGAAAAATCCTTGAACTGCTTTTTACGGGGCAGCTCAAACCGGTCCAGGAACCCGTCATAGGTCTTCTGCTCCCAGCGCCGGTAGGTCGCCGCCATGACCTTCCCCACCTGGACGGCGGTGAGAGTCTCGGGAAAATAGGCCTCGTCCAGCACGACGCCCACGTCCTCCTTCACCTCCCGAAACTCCGGAGAGGCCGCATCCACCCCCAGGACCCTGGCGCTTCCGCTGTCAGGCCGGAGGGCGTTCATCAAAAGACGGATGGTGGTGGATTTCCCCGCGCCGTTCTCGCCTACCAGCCCGCAGATGGTGCCGCCGGGCACCGTCAGGCTCAGGTCCTGGATGGCAAAGCTGCCGAAGGATTTATGGATATGGGACAGTTCAATGGCGTTCATACAGATTCCTCCTCGAGTAACGCTTCCAGCATTTCTTCCAGCTCCCGCCGGCTGAGATTGCAGCTCTTTGCAAGCTCCGCCGCCCGGGTCAGATGCTCCTCCAGCTCCCGGAGCCGCTGCTCCCGGATCAGGTCCATGTTCTTCTCAGCCACAAAGCAGCCCTTGCCCGCCACGGTGTACAAAAAGCCCTGTGCCTCCAGCTCGTCATAGGCCCGCTTGGTGGTAATGACGGAAATCTTCAGGTCCTTGGCCAGCGCCCGGATGGAGGGGAGGGCCTCTCCGGGCTGTAAGGTCCCTGCGATGATCTGGTTTTTCAGCTGGGTGTAAATCTGCTCGTAGATGGGTTGATTCACGGTATTACGGATGATGATTTCCATGGATGTTCCTCCGTTTGTACTGTACATGAACAGTATACACAGTATGAACAGTCTTGTCAAGAGTTTCAGGCAAAAAATTTTTCGCTCCCGCCTCCGTCCCTGAACGGAAGCGGCCCATGAAGGGCTTTTGCACGAGGGCCGCCGCCTGATATAGTCAGTAAAGCTGAAAACTGGCAAAACGCCGGTTTTCAACCGGCGGCTCTTGGCCCGCCAGTGCGCAAAGCGCACATTTACTGAACTATGAAGTCAAATAAACCGGCCGCTTTCAGCGGCTCCGGCGGAAACCGCCAGTGAAAAGCATACTTGATGCTTTTCATGTTTATTTACCATAAAAATGCGGAAACGGACTCCCTTCTCAAAACAGGCTCTAGGAAATTTCGGAAAACTGTGGTATACTATCCCCCATACGAAAGAGGCGCGAAGGGAAGAGGCGCGAAGGGAAGAAGCGCGAAGGAGGCGGATTGCATGGAAACTGTCAGCGGGCCGGGAAACTGGCGGCTGTCTGTCCGGCGGGAGCGGGACGGCATTGTCATTCTGGGCGCCGTCACCTGTGACCGCCGGGCCGTCCTGCCGGAGACGCTTTTCGGCCTGCCGGTGACGGCGCTGGGGCATCACGCCCTGACGCCCGGGCGGCCCTGGCCCCGGGGGGAAGAGGTTCTGGTCACCTGGGGGCCCCAGACGGGGGACTGGGACAACCGGAATCTGGAGGACCTGGCCCTCCCCTCCTCTCTGGGCCGGGTGGGCGATTACGCGCTGCTGAACTGCGGGGCTCTGAAAACCCTCCGGCTTCACGGCGGTCCGGTTTTCTGGGGCGGCGCCGTCCTGATGAACTGCCGGAGTCTGGACACCCTCCATCTGACCCGGACGGGGCCGGAGCAGGGGGAGACTCTGGCCTGGTTTGCCGGGGAGCTGAGCCGGGAGCTGGATGTAACAGTGGAAGGCCCCGGCGGAACTGCCCGGCTGCTGTTTCCGGAGTACACGGAGCTCTACGAGGAGAACTGCCCCGCCCATCATTTTGACTATTTCATTTCCGGGGCGGGCTATCCCTATCACCACTGCTTCCACCAGAAAAAACTGAATTTCAAGGACTATGACGCCCTGTGGCCCGGCTTCCTGTCCATGGAGCACGACGGGGAAACCGCCCTCCGGCTGGCCTGGTACCGTCTGCGCTGGCCCATGGAGCTGGGAGCAGAGGCGGAAACCGCCTATCTGGATCACCTCCGGTCCCGCCTGTCGGAGATCCTGGTCTGGCTGGCCGGACAGGGGGACAGCGCCGGACTCCGCTTCCTGCTGGACCGGGCGGAGCCGGACCGGGCCGCCCTCAGCGCCGCCTGCGCCCGGGCCCGGGCCCGGGAGGCCCCGGCTCTGGTGGCGCTGCTGCTGGAGGAGCAGCATAGGAGGTTTCCGGCGGCAGCCTCCAATCGCTTTTCTCTTTGATGAGAACTGCGGAGGCAGAAATCAGGAATGCTTCCGGCACAGGAAATTCCTGACTTCTGGTTCCTGTGGCAAGCATCATCATTCCCGACAGGCGGGCCGGCCCTTGCGGGCGGACTTGCAGGGGCCGGCGACTTCGGCGGCCTCTTGCCCGTAATTCTGAAGATTGCTATAATTAAACGAAGGGGGGACGCCGGCATGAAAGACTCATCCGAAGTTGGGCAAATTGGCCAAAAAATTTTAAGCGCCGCCCGGAACCAGCTGTACATGAGCCTGCCCTATCTGGACGCGGCCCTCTGCGGCCTGGAGTTCCGGCCCGGCGGCGGCGTCACCGTCTCCCTGGCCACCGACGGCGAGGGGCTCTACTATAACGGGGCCTGGCTGGCGGACCGGTTCCTCCGGAGCGGCGTTTTGACAAACCGGGCCTATCTCCACGTCATCCTTCACTGCATGTTCCGCCACCTGGCGAAAAAGCGGGGCCGGGTTCCGGAATTGTGGGATCTGGCCTGCGACGCGGCGGCGGAAAGCGTGCTGGACGACCTGGATTACCCCTGTCTCAGAGAGACGGTCCCCCCGGCGAAGCGAATCTTCTACGGTGAGTGCCGCCGGGAGATGCCGGTGCTGACGGCGGAGGGAATCTACCGCCGCCTGCTGCGGCTGAATCTGCCGGAATACGAGCTGGCAGCGCTTCAGCGGCTGTTCCTGGTGGACGATCACGGTCTCTGGGACCCCGAACAGCAGGACGGGAAGGAGCAGAGCCAGCGGCAGGACCGGCAGTGGAAAGCTCTCTCGGAGAAAACCCGGACCGGCATGGAAACCGTCCGGGCCGGTCAGGCGGAGGGCGGCGCAACGGTGCTGGAGCAGGTCCGGGCGGCGGTGCGGGACGATGTGGATTACCGGGCCTTTCTCCGGCGCTTCGCCGCCCCCAGAGAGGTGCTGGCGGCGGACGGGGACGCCTTTGACTACGGCTTTTACAGCTACGGCCTCCGGCTCTACGGCAACATGCCCCTGGTGGAGCCTCCGGAAACCCGGGAGGAAAAGCGCATTGAGGATTTCGTCATCGCCATCGACACCTCCATGTCCACCTCCGGGGACCTGGTGCGGCGGTTCCTGGCCTGTACCTACGCCATACTCCGCAGCACCGGAACCTTTACCCGGAAGGTGAATATCCGGATTCTCCAATGCGACAGCCAAATTCAATCCGATGTGCCCATCCGGGACCTGGAGGACCTGCGGGACTATATGGAGCATTTCCAGCTTGCCGGAGGCGGCGCCACGGACTTCCGCCCGGTGTTTGCCCATGTGGCGAAGCTTCTGGAGGCGGGGGCCTTCTCCGGTCTCCGGGGCCTGGTGTACTTCACCGACGGCATGGGCGTTTTTCCCAAGAAGCGCACCCCCTATGAAACAGCCTTCGTCCTGCTGGGGGAGCCTCCGGCCACGGTGGCGGCGGACATCCCCCCCTGGGCCATCCGGCTGGTGCTGCCGGAGCCGGAGCGGACCCTGGAAGCCCTGGAGGACGAAACGGACCCCGGCGAGCTGCCGGAGCTGTGAGGGCGCATCCCCAGGCAGAGAAGGAACGGATTGGCGGCAGAGGAACACACAAGCGGAACCGGCGGCCCCGGGCCGCGCCGGCGCGGTGCACACCGCTCTGACGGCGCACGGCATCCCGCCCGCGGTCTCCGCAAATGACTCCATAAATAGAAGGACAGGCAGGGACAGGAAAACACTATGAACATCAAAGAAGCCAAACAGGAAATTGCCAACACCCTGAAAGCGTATCTGGCCAGGGACGAGCTGGGGAACTACCTCATCCCCCCGGTCCGCCAGCGGCCCATTCTGCTGATGGGCCCGCCGGGCATCGGCAAGACCCAGATTATGGAGCAGGCCGCCGCCGAGGCCGGGGTGGGCCTGGTGTCCTACACCATCACCCACCACACCCGGCAGAGCGCCGTGGGCCTGCCCTTCATCGAGAAGCGGGTCTTTGACGGCACGGAATATTCGGTGACGGAATACACCATGAGTGAAATTCTGGCCTCGGTCTACCAGCTGATGGAGCGGACGGGCATCCGGGAGGGCATCCTCTTCCTGGACGAGATCAACTGCGTGTCCGAGACCCTGGCCCCCATGATGCTGCAATTCCTCCAGTGCAAGACCTTCGGCAACCAGCGCCTCCCACAGGGCTGGCTGATTGCCGCCGCCGGAAACCCGCCGGAATACAACCGTTCCGTCCGGGACTTCGACGTGGTGACCCTGGACCGGGTAAAGCGCATCGAGGTCCGGGAGGACTTCGGCGTCTGGAAGGAGTACGCCCGGCAGAGGCGCCTTCACGGAGCGGTGATCTCCTATCTGGACATCAAAAAGGAAAACTTCTACCGGATGGAGTCCGGGGCGGAGGGCCTCCAGTTCGCCACCGCCCGGGGCTGGGAGGATCTGAGCGAGCTGATACTGGCCTATGAGAGGCTGGGCCTGCCGGTGGGGCGGCAGGTGGCGGAGCAGTATATCCAGCTGCCCGCCGTGGCCGGGGACTTCGCCAACTATCTGGAGCTCTACAACAAATACAGGAACATCTACCATGTGGACGACGTGCTCCACGGCCGGTGGCCCGCCGTCACCGTCTCGGAGCTCCGGGCCGCCCCCTTTGACGAGAAGCTGTCGGTGATGGGGCTGCTTCTCTCCCGGCTGACGGAGGAGACCGGAGAGGTCCGGCGGCAGGATGCCCTGTGCCAGGGGCTCCACGCCGCCCTGACGGAATTCCGGGACGCCCTGCCCACAGAGCCGGACATTCTGCCCTGTCTCATTCAGGAGCGGCGGACGGCCCTGAAGCGGGCCCGGGAGGCGGGCCAGCTGGACCGGGAGCGGGAAACCCTCAGCCTGCGGATCATCGGTCTTCTGGACGAGTACCGCCTCCGCCTGATCCAGGAGAACCGGAGCCGCCCGGAGGACGCCCTGGAAGCGGTGCGGGACTGGTTCGGCGGCGAGACGGACAAGCGCGCCCTGCTGGGGGAGCTGGCCGGGCGGCAGCTGGACAGCGCGTTCCGCTTCCTGGAGGAGGCCTTTGGCCAGGGACAGGAGCTGGTCCTGTTTGTCACGGAGCTCACCGCCGGCCCGGACACCAGCTGGTTTATTGAGACCTTCGGCTGCGACGCCTATTTCCGCCACAATCAGGAGCTGCTGTTTGACGACACACGCCGGAAGCTCCAGGAGGAAATTGCCGCCGCCAAAGCGGCGGCAGAAAATCCCTGACAAGCAGGTCGGCCCGCTGCCGGCAATTTTGAAGCCTGCTATAGCCACCGCAGTCGAAAAGAAGCAACCACGCGGCAGACTTCATAGCCGGCACAGGGCTTTTACCCGTCAGCGGCTTTGCCGCTGACGGGAAATCGGTGTATACCGATTTCCAAGTGTGCTGAATATATCACGAAGGAGAAACCGCCATGACAGAAGATATGAAACGCATCGAGGCCGTTCTGGATGAAAAGGTCCGCCCCGCCCTTCGGGCCCACGGCGGGGAGATTGAGACGGACCGCCTGGAAAACGGGGTTCTGTATGTCAAGCTGCTGGGCCAGTGCGCCGGGTGCCCCTCGGCGGACTTGACCAATGAGACCCTGGTGGAGGCGGAGCTGAAGGCCGCCCTGCCGGAGCTGGTGGAGAAGGTGGCCGTGATTCAGACCGTCAGCGACGAGCTGTGGGAGCAGGCCAGGCGGCTGCTGAGGGACCACCACCTCTGATTTAATTAGGGAAGCACTGATTAAAGCAGGTAAAAGCCAGGCAAACAAACGAAGGTAATAAAAACGTCCAATAAAGGGCCATATTTAGGGATGAATTCCTCGCTATTCCAGTCCCAGCCCGGTCGAAGGGCGCAAAAACCTTAGGCGGGGCATAGGGAACCGCCCGCCCTGGCAAGCATGTACAGATTTGCGCTGGCAAAGAGAACGTGTAATCGGTTAAGATTTTTTCTCAGACCCCGGTAAACGG
>CAJTFK010000007.1 GCA_910575505.1 Oscillospiraceae bacterium | reverse complement strand
TCGTCCATGATTTCCAGAAATTCTTCCCGTTTTGTTTTCTTTTTCCGGCATCTGTATTCCATATCGCTAAAACTTTCCTGTTTCATACCCCGCGCCCCCTTTTCCTTATTTTATCACATCTTCTATCATTTCGGGGAATTAAATCAGCGTTTCCTTAAAACAGATGGCGCAGACCATGAATTATCTGACGGAGCATGGACTGTTGGACTATGCCGACCTCGCGGCAAAAGCGGCTGCGGCCACCGAGCGTTACAACGGCCTGTCTGAAAAAATCAAGGCGGCGGAGCGGCGCATGGCCGAGATCGCCGTGTTGAAAACGCACATCATCAACTACTCCAAGACCCGCGATGTGTATGTGGCCTACCGCAAGGCCGGGTACTCGAAAAAATTCAAGGCCGAGCATGAGAGCGAGATTCTGCTGCATCAGGCGGCAAAAAAAGCGTTTGACGAGCTGGGGCTGAAAAAACTCCCCACGGTCAAGAGTTTGCAAGCGGAGTATGCCGCGCTTCTGGCCGAGAAAAAATCCGCCTATGCTGATTACCGCAGGGCAAGGGACGAGATGAAGGAGCTGCTGACGGTCAAGGCCAACGTGGACCGCTTGATGGGCTATGACAAATCGGAAACGGATATGGAAGTGGAACGCCAGGAAGAACGCTGACCGTTTCTATCATCCCGGAGGGCCGCAGGCCCGACAAAAAGCGTCCCGAAGGGACGCGCAGCCAGCCCCGGCACGGGGCTGTTCAAGGGGGCTTGGGGGCGCTGCCACCAACAAGCAAAATGAACGTCTCGCCGGGAGGCGGGACGTTCATTTTTCGCATGATGGGACCATCATGCCCTGCTTGCCGGTTTCTCCACCCCAGAAACTGCACCCAAAGCGGGGACGGCACTTTTTTGGTGCTCTTTGCGGTAGTCTCTATAATAATGGTATTTTAGCAGTACTTTACTTCGTATTGAGCTGATCTGGAGAAATAATCACTCCGATTGTCCGCAATTTCCGATCAGGAGCAGGATTATTATTTTGGAGCGGGGTCAAAATTTTTGAAATGGCGGCAACGGTATTTTCCAGTTCTTCATCTGTAAGATAAACATAGGACAGCGAAAAGCCTGATTTATCATTCTTAATATCAATACCCGGACTATCACAATAAGTCTGGAATTGTTTCGCAAAGGTCAAAATGTACTGCAAAAACATCTGCATATACATTTTCCCTGAGTTTTCACCAATCATCGCATTGGCGTCATTCAGATCAAAGGTCGCAGCATACGTCTTTTCAACGGTTCCTCTAATCTGCGTTTCACTTACCACTTTGAGAACCCCATCTTCGGTCATACGCTTTAAGTTTCGATATAGTGTAGTTTGGGGAATATCCATACACTTTTCAGCGAGTAGTTTTGCAGTTGTCTCCCCGCTTTTCAATATCTCGATCAGCAACCGGCACTTGATTGGATTTGAAACACATTCCATAATTTTAAGATTCAGGTGCTGCTTATCCATGAAGAACACGCTCCTTCCCCTGGGAATATTACCATGATGAAAATAAAAAGTCAATCACCTGCTCCAACCTCTTGATTTTATATTTCCACTATGGTAATATAACCGATAGGGAAATATAAAGGAGGTTCCTTTTGGATATGCGAGTATCCACAATCAAATCATTTATGGGAGGTATTTACAAATGGACGCTTTATTGGAAATGCTGCCGTTGCTCATTCCAATTTTAGTGCTGGATGCTGTTCTTGCTGTGGTTGCGGCGCTTCATGTGCTGCGGCATCCACATTATCGGTTTGGCAACAAGGCGTTTTGGCTAGTCGTGGTTGTCGTGTTCCTGCTCATTGGCCCGATCACTTACTTTGTTATTGGGAGGGGTGAGGAACAATGAATGTACTGACAATACAGGGCTTGTCAAAAGCCTTCGGCGGGCAGAAAATCATTGACAATTTGAATATGACCGTACCGGAGGGAAGTGTTTTCGGCTTCATCGGCCAAAACGGAGCCGGAAAAACAACGACCATGAAAATGGTACTCGGCTTGCTGCGGCCCAATCAAGGGGAGATTATTGTCTGCAATGAGCCTGTTCACTTTGGGCAGACGAAAACAAATCAGTATATTGGCTATTTGCCAGATGTCCCGGAGTTTTACGATTACATGACCCCGATCAGATACCTTGCGTTATGTGGGGAAATTATTGGACTGTCAAAGGCGGAAACATATCAAAGGGGTGAGGAACTTCTTTCTTTGGTGGGTCTGGGAAACGTCAAAAAGACGATTGGCGGCTTTTCGCGTGGCATGAAGCAGCGGCTGGGAATCGCGCAGGCTTTACTCACCCGGCCCAAGCTGTTGATTTGTGACGAGCCAACCAGCGCCCTTGACCCGGTGGGTAGAAAAGAAATCCTGGATATTCTTCGCAAAATCAGCAGCACAACAACGGTCTTGTTTTCCACGCACATTTTGTCTGATGTGGAGCGAATCTGCGACCATGCGGCCCTGCTCAACCAGGGAAAAATCGTTGTCGGGGGAACGCTTTCGGAAATAAAAGCCCTTCATGGTCACGAAAGTCTACTCCTGGAATTTCCCACGGATGATGCCTTGCATACCTTCAAAAGCCAAGAGGCGATACAGCCTTTGCTGGACACAGCGGAGGCAAACGGGAAAGAAATTATACTGCACAGCCAGGAGATGGAAAAGGTCCAGCATACGGTATTCCATGTTTTAGCGGAGACGGCGCTATGCCCTATCAAAATCGAGATTATGGAGCCGTCCCTTGAAAGCCTGTTTTTGGAGGTGATAAAATGAACGGCTATGCTGCTTTTTTGAAGAAAGAACTGACTGAAAACATGAAAAACTACCGCTTTCTTATCCTGTTCGCTGTTTTTCTAATTTTTGGGCTGGCCAGTCCTTTCCTTGCCAAGTTTATGCCGGAAATCCTCTCTGCGGTGGCGGCGGATATGCAGATGGGGTCGGCCCCTGTTGCTCTGGATGCGTGGGAGCAGTTTTATAAGAACATCTCCGGCGTTGGGTTCAGTGCGTTTATTATCCTGTTTGGCAGTTGTATGTCTAGTGAATATTCCAAGGGTACTTTGGTACTGCTGGTAACAAAGGGCCTGCCGCGCCGGGCGGTCATCTTTGCAAAATATACCGTGGCGGCTATCCTTATGACAGCCTGCTACTGGGCCGGATTTATTGCGACCTACTGCTATACGGCCTATTTATGGCCCGGTACAATGCTTTCCCATGTCTTTACCGCTGCGTTTTATCTGTGGCTGATTGGCTTTTTGTACCTAAGCATCCTACTCCTTGGCTGCGTTATTTTCAAACAGACTTTCACCAGTATCCTTTTTACTGGTGGCATTGTAGCAGTTATATCCCTGCTGGGGATCGTTGATCCACTGGCTAGATTCAATCCGTTCCTTTTGACATCAAAGAACGTGGATTTGATCTCCGGCGCAGCTTCTGTATCAGAATTTTTAATGCCAACCGTCATTTCTATTGCTATTACAATCATTGGCCTTTGGTTTGCAACGATACTTTTTGATGGGAAACAGCTTTGATTAAAAAATGAATTTGATTTGAAAATTCCCTGATAAAAAACAAAAACCGTTGTTCGGCGGTTGGTATCTACACGTCTGAACAAAATACAAGCAGCCCAGCGGCGGTTTTGAAATAACAAATTTCAAGCCGCCGCTTTCTTTTGAAAAAATGGAAAACGGAGGGCGTGTTAAAGTCGCCCATTTTTGAGGACACGGCGGTATCCGGGAGGTATTGTCATGTCCTTTTCTCGTAGTTTGCTGTCAAAAAAAGCCCTCCCCCTCTAAAGGGTAGCCCTGACCGCAACTGCGAAAATTGTAATATCCTATCGCCCCGACACGTCCGTATGGCCTTGCGCTGTGCGGATGTTTTTATATCCCCTCACTTCTGGTCACAGTGGACCTGTTGACAAAGTCCAGTTCTGAAAAATTGAGCAAATTTTTGTGTCCCGATTATGACGGTATCACAGAGAAACATCCACATTTCAAAACTTTTGTGGAGTACATTTTTAGAAAACCGACTTTGTCAACAGCTCCACAGTGTCCAGAAGTCCGGTGCGGCGCTCCTGGGTGCCGTTCCCCGCCTCCTCCATTTCGATCTGTCCCTTTCCACCAATACCGAAATGGAGGTTACATATGCCTTAATGAGCGTGGGCAACCCGGCAGGGACGCAGTATCTTCGGTGTTCCAAGCGGGCGGACAACAAAAGCTGTGAGGGCTGCGGACGTTGCGGACGGCGGAGTTTGAGCAATTTGTCTATGGGGAGATGGTGAAGAAGCTCTCCGAATTTCAAACCCTGACCGTAAAAGCAACGACCGTCAATCTCAAACTGACCACCTTAAATGTGGAACTGGCCCAGGTGGAGGACGAGATTGAAAAGCTACTGAATACTTTGACCGGGGCTAATGCGGTTCTGCTGTCCTATGCCAACGGGAAAATCGAGGAGCTGGACGCCAGCCGTCAACGGCTGATAAAGGAGATTGCCGCATTGAATGCGGAAACAATTTCCCCGCAGAAAATCGAGTTTCTGTCTGCCCATCTGGAGAACTGGAACACGATTGACTTTGATGACCGACGGCAGGTGACAGACATTATTCTCTCTCAGGTCCAGGCCACCAGCGACTACGTTTCGTTTGAGTGGAAAATCTGAAAACTTTTCTCTCTGCGCTTTATACTATGGCTTGTGTGCCCTTGTTAAGCGTTGCTAGTGAGATATAAACGCTATCCTTGTATCACTAACCAAATCAAATTATAATAGAGGTGGATATTTTTTGAAAAAATCTGTCCGCTGTAACATTTCGCGGACATTTGCCTGTTATACTATCTGCAAAAAGCAAAGGAAGTGAGGATATGAAGCAGATTTTAATTGTCGAGGACGACAGTTTTTTGAATAAGATGTTGGCCTACAACCTGACCGCAGACGGATACGGCGTGACTTCTGCCCTGAATGCCAGGACCGCAGCTGATGTCCTGCGCCAGCGGGAATTTGATTTAGTGCTGCTGGACATCAACCTGCCGGATGGGAATGGTTTTGAACTGTGCAGGCTGATAAAGCCCCAGCACCCGGACACCATTGTAATCTTCCTGACCGCCAACGATCAGGAGAGCGACCAGATACGGGGCTATGAAGTGGGCGCGGTGGATTACATCACAAAGCCCTTTGTGATCGGGGCCTTGCAGCGGAAAATCAAAGCCATGTTCGCCATGCTGGAACACCACAAACCGGCCAGGGATATTTACAACGACGGGCGGCTGTTTCTGGACTTCTCGGAGCAGACAGCTTCCTTAAACGGCAAGCCCCTGACCCTATCCCCGATGGAATACAAAATGCTGAACCTGTTCCGTAAAAATCCCCGGCAAGTGCTGACCCGTGGGCAGCTTCTGGAAAAGCTGTGGGATATAGACGAGAAGTTTGTGGATGAACACACCTTGACAACCTCCATCAGCCGGATTCGCAGCAAGATTGAATCCGACGGTGGCACGCCCTACATCAAGACCGTTTACGGCATGGGCTATCAGTGGACGGGAGGCGAGGCGAAATGAAGTTTAAGAACCTCTCGGTAAAGCGGCTGTTTGGCCGGGTAGCAATAGGACTTGTCCTCTCCATGTCCGGGATTACCATAGCCCTGTTTTTTGTGACAAAACAGGCAGCGGTGCTGCTGACTGGCGGGGCGCTGCTGCTGTGTGCCCTTGTGGGGATTTTTGTACTGACGCAAGCGTTTGGAAAGCGGCTGTCACAGTTTACCGCTGACCTGTGCCAGACTTTAGACCACATGATCGCCGGGAATGAAGCGCCCCAGCGACCAGAGGACAGCGAAACCCAGCTTGCCAGAATCGGACACCGGCTGGCAAGGCTTTATCAGATCATGCAGGAGAACCGTCGTCTTGTGGACGAGGAACGGCAGGAGTTACAGGCCCTTGTATCGGATATTTCCCATCAAGTGAAAACGCCGGTAAGCAATCTGAAAATGGCAGCGGACACCCTTTTGGAAAAGCCCATGACCGAGGCGGAGCGAACCGACTTTATCCGGGGAATCCGCAGCCAGACGGATAAGCTGGACTTTCTCTTTCAAGCCCTTGTGAAAACCTCCCGGCTGGAAACGGGCGTGATCCAGTTGGATAAGAAACCGGGCCGCCTCTTTGATACCGTGGCGCAGGCTATGAGTGGGATTGTGTATGCAGCGGAGAAAAAGGAAATCGCCGTGTCTGTGGACTGCCCGGAGGATTTGGCCGTTTCCCATGACAGCAAATGGACATCCGAAGCCCTTTTTAACCTGCTGGACAATGCGGTGAAGTACACCCCGGCAGGCGGGAAAATCGCTGTGTCAGTGGTGCTGTGGGAAATGTATGTGGAGATCAAAGTAGCCGACACCGGCAAGGGCATTTCTGAAAGCAATCAGGCCGCCATCTTCCGGCGCTTCTATCGTGAGGAAGAAGTACACGAACAGCAGGGCGTTGGCATTGGCCTGTATCTGGCCCGCGAGATCATAACGCGGCAGGGCGGCTATATCAGAGTAGTTTCGGAGCTGGGAAAGGGTTCGGAATTTTCCATTATGCTGCCGACAAAATAGAACGCGGCGGACGGCCATTTCCGGCGGATCGCCGCAAATTTTTTTGAAATGTCCGAGCTTTGTAACATTTCACCCCGATTTTCAATGAAATTTTTTGGCCGCTGTAACATTTCGCGGACATTTGGGTTTTACAATAGCCTTATCAAATATGGAGGTGATACAACTATGACATGGCCTTTTGAAAACGATACAAGCGCCATTACAAAAAAGTTGGCAAAACGAAACTTAAAAGCAGATAAAAGCAGAAACATCCTCATTATCATTACGATTGCCTTAGCTACCTGTTTGATAATGACAACGACCTTGTATTTTTTTGCTTCGCAGCGAAAATCATTAAATGATGCGGCTGGGCGTTATCAAGCAATCATCAATGAAGTCGATAATGATACCATTACGAAATTAGAGCGGTTCTCAGAAATAGCAACAAAGGAGCAAATAAGGTAAAATAGCATCGAGGTGAGAAAGATGCTGCATAACGAAGCGAGGAATTTGCTGGTAGAAGCATATGAAAAAACACATGACGCAAAAGGAATCGCATTGGCATACGGAGTATCGGTGCCGACAGTATACCGACTGGCCGAACAAAAGGCCAAAACCGGAAGTGTGGATCTGCGGGTCAGCAAAAGAGGGCGCAAGCGTGTACTGGGGCAGGACGCTTTAGAAAAAATAGCGAAAACGATAGACGCCCGGCCGGATATCACGCTGGCAGAAATCATAGAGAAATTGGAACTGCCAGTTGGAATAGAAACGGTGCGGCGGGCGATCCAGGCAATGGGGTACCGGCGCAAAAAGAAGATGATCCACGCTTCAGAACAGGAGCGTCCCCGATGTGCAGGCCAAGAGAGAACAATGGAGTGGGTTTGCGAAGACAGTCCAGGCATCTCATCTGGTTTTCCTGGATGAAAGTGGTGTGAATATCGATATGGCCAGACGTTATGGCCGGGGAAAAGGGGGCCGGCGCGTGGTAGATCATGCGCCGCTGAACACGCCGCAATCCACTACCATTTTGTCTTCCGTTCGACTGGATGGAGAAGTGGCCTTTACGATTTTTCAAGGTGGAACAACAGGAGATAAATTCCTGACTTATCTGAAAGATGTTCTGATCCCTACTCTCCATCCAGGGGATATCGTGGTAATGGACAATCTCAGGACCCATCATATCCAAGCGGTGGGTGAACTGCTGCATGGTGCTGGAGCAGAGGTCCTTTATTTGCCTCCATACAGTCCGGATTTGAATCCGATTGAAAAGCTCTGGTCTAAAGTGAAGGCTATTTTGAGAAAGCTTCGCGTCCGTTCTCCCGATGCTCTTGATGATGCAATTCGCTTTGCTCTCAACTGTGTTTCTGCTGCCGATTGCGTTGGCTGGTTCTGTTGCGCTGGCTATTGTTTATTTTGAGAATTGCTCTAGTAAATGACGATAGGGTTCAAGTGGGTGTAAGTCATTTGTTGGGTTTAGTATCTTATGGGGACTACAAATTAACCGTTCGTTCAATGGACGAAACGCTGATGAAATTAGCAAAATATCCTGATTTAGAGGGAGAATTGCCCAAATCTACAAATGAAATTGCTATCACAAAGGCGTTTCTTGATAGAGCTGGATTGTCCAAATCCATAGGCGATACTATATCGTTAAATCTGGGAGATGGAGAAAAAGATTATACCTTATGTGGTATTTTGCCTGTCGAAAATTCAAATTATTCCGTATTCGTGCCGCAGTCCTATATTGAAAACAAGATTAGCGAACCGGCATACTCCGCTTATATCCGTTTGAATGAATCTGATGGTTGGTCTAAGGCCGCTATACAAGCTGAATTATCAACATTGTGCAGAGAATTGGAAATACAGCCGGAGCAAATGCAGTTTTCAACATATTATTTTTCTCTCATTGAACAGAGAAGCAGTCAATATATCGCTGTAATAGCATTTATCAGTTTTATTATCGCTTTGGCTTGTACCCTTGTTATTTACAGTCTGTTCTATGTGTCCATAGCCAGAAAAACAAAAGAATATGGGAAACTGCGGACAATAGGGACAACTGGAAAACAGATGAAAAAAATCGTTTTTAGAGAGGGATTCCATCTTTCCGGAATTGGTATTCCGATTGGAATATTAGCCGGTGCAATAGCGGGGTATGTCCTTGTCCCACAAGGCTGGAACACTTTAATGGTATTTGTAATTGCCGCTGTCACAGCTCTGTTTGTGTATCTATGCGTTATGATTGCTGTAATTAAGCCAGCCAAAACTGCTGCTCATGTTACGCCTATTGAAGCAGTCCGTTATATGGCGGGCAATAATGATGTAATGTCCAACAGTACAAAAGTGTTGCATCGTTCTCTATCCGCGAAAAATTTAGCTTTCCTTAATTTTGCAAGGAACAGAAAGAAAACCGCTTTAACGATCCTGTCGTTAGGGGTATGTGGAATTTTGCTGATGGCAAGCTCTGCATATTTTAATTCCATTGATCCTTTAGCGATGGCGCGCAGGAGTTTTCCTTACGGAGAAATTCGCCTTGAATTAGGCGATTACGGGCCGCAGGCACATAACAGCGAACAATATTCAGAACTCCAAAAATCAAATCTGCTCACAGAAGATTTTAGAGAATCCATTTTGGACATAGATGGTGTGGAAGAAATAAAAGAATACCAGGGCACCGTTTTGAATGTCCGTATGCCAACGGGAGATATTGAACCGGTTGTTTCAGACGCATATATGCCAAGCTCTCAAAAATTGCTTGAAGAATATTTGATTGATGGTACAGCAGATTTGCAGGAACTACTCAATAATAATGGCATTATTATTGAAAATGGCCCACAGTGGAAAGAAACTTTTGGGTGGGATGCAGCGATTGGGGACGAACTTCTGATTGAAGTTGGCGGACAAACATTGGAAGTAAAAGTAATGGGAATTGTGGACGCTGATATCCCGTATGGCGGATATGATACGCTATTTATTCCTTTAGAAATACTGTCAAAGATCGTTCCTATTGAAAACCTCAATTATCAATTTATTGTAGATACAGATGACAGTAAATGGACAGCCGCAAAAGATGAAATCCAAAAGATAATTCCACCGACTTCCAGCCTCTATGTTAGTACCTTGAATGATTGGGTAGAGGCATACAACGAAAAACTATTGAACTATCGTATGCCAGTCTACATTTTTGTTATGTTTATTGGGGTTTTTGGCATTATCAATCTGCTAAACACACTGATAACAAACATCTTGACCCGGAAGCGAGAACTGGGTGTTTTGCAAGCGGTTGGTTTGAGCAGTAAACAGCTTTCAAAAATGTTATTGATAGAGGGACTGTTCTATACATTAGGGGTACTGCTTCTTTCCATATCATGCGGAACTCTTGTCGGATATCTTCTCTGCACCGTCTTTAGTGCAATGAGTATTTTTGGAAAAGTAAGCTATCATTTTCCGACAGTTGAAATGTTCAGTTATTTTATACTGATGCTTGCTGTCCAAATGCTTTTCTCGTATTTGGCAATCCGGCAGATAAAAAAACAATCTCTGGTAGATCAAATACGGGAATTATCATAGAAATTTTTGAAATGTCCGAGCGTTGTAACATTTCACCCCGATTTTCAATGAATTTTTTGGGCCGCTGTAACATTTCGCGGACATTTGGGTTTTACAATACCCTTATCAACAGGCAGAAAGCCTTGAAAGGAGTTTTGAATATGAGCGTTTTACAGACGATTGACCTGAAAAAGCATTACGGCGCAGAGCCGAACATTACCCGCGCCCTTGACGGCGTGAACTTTTCCGTAGACGAGGGCGAATTTGTGGCCGTTGTGGGAACCTCCGGCAGCGGCAAGTCTACCTTGCTTCACATGATGGGCGGGCTGGACACTCCCACCAGCGGAACCGTGATTGTCCGTGGCGAAGAACTGGCAAAGAAGAACGACGAACAGCTCACCATCTTCCGCCGCCGCAACATCGGCTTTATCTTCCAGAACTATAACCTTGTTCCGATCCTGAATGTGTATGAGAACATCGTCCTGCCGGTGGAGCTGGACGGGGACACGGTGGATCAGAAGTTTTTGGACGAGATTGTTCACCTGCTGGGGCTGGAAGATAAACTGAAAAATATGCCGAACAATCTCTCCGGCGGCCAGCAGCAGCGTGTGGCGATTGCCCGCGCCCTGATTACCAAACCGGCTATCGTGCTGGCCGACGAGCCGACCGGCAACCTTGACAGCAAGACCAGCGCCGAGGTGCTGGGGCTTATCAAACGCACCAGCGCGGAGTTCCGGCAAACCGTAGTGATGATTACCCACAATGACGATATAGCCCGCCTTGCAGATCGGATTGTCCGCATTGAGGACGGAAAGATTGTGGAATAAGGAGGTGGCAGGCTATGACATGGCCTTTTGAGAATGATACCAGCGCCATTACAAAGAAGCTGGCAAAGAAAAGTTTACAAAGCGAGAAGCGCCGGAATCTGATGGTGGTGATCGCCGTTGCGCTGGCGGCGTTTCTGATCTGCTTTACGGGAATTGTGTCTACTTCCCTGACACAAATGCAGCGCAATCAGGTTGTCGATACTTATGAGGTGGTTTGGCTGGGCGTAGAGGAAAACGACATTGAAACCCTAAAAGGAGTGCCGGAGTTTGAGCGCGTAGGCGGCTACTATATGCTCGGTGAGGAACTTTCGGAACAGGGCTATCATACGTCCTATGTGTATTGTGACGCGCAAATGATGGAGATTACCAAGGCGCAGATGGAGTTGTTAGAGGGTCGGGTTCCTGAAAAAGCAAATGAAGTTGTCGTAAGCGAATACTTTCTTTCCACCTATGGACACAATGCCAAGATCGGGGACACTGTGACCTTAGATACAGAGAGTTTTCATGGCGATTATGTCGTTACCGGCATTCTGGACAGCGTAAATGAAAAAGAAGCGAATACCTGTGCCATCATTCTTTCCAAAGCTGCCCTGAAAGAATGGGACGGGTTTAACCCCGCTGGGTATCGCGCCTATGCCCATTTCAAAAACAGCGTTCAGTTGGACGAAGAACTGATGACCTCTTATTGCAGGGAGGTTGCGGAGGAATATCAGCTTTCTATGCCCAAAATGAACAGCAAATATTTTGCTTATGCTTCTAAATCCTTTGATTTTTTACCGATTGTTGGTGTGATTGCTATTGTTCTGATCGGCGGCTATATTGTGATCCAGAGTATCTTCCGTATCTCCATCAATGACAAAATCCAGAGCTACGGGCAGCTTCGGACGATTGGCGCGACGCCAAAGCAAATCAAGCGGATTGTAAAACAGGAGGGACACAAACTCGGCAGTATCGGGATTCTGATTGGTACAGTGCTGGGCGTATGCGGCGGTTTTCTCCTGTTTTCCAAGGGATTTAACGCTGTTTCCTATGTGACAACGGTTATTTTGACACTCATAAGCAGTTGGATCATGGTATCTGTTTCCATCCGTAAGCCAGTAAAGATTGCAGCAGGGATTTCCCCGATTGAAGCCGTCCGTTTTACCCCGGCGCAAAAGGACATCCGCAGTCGGAAAAAGAATATTAAGCTCAATCCTGTTTCAATGGGAATTGCGAATTTTAAGCGTGACCGCAAAAAGACAATCTCTATTATAGCGTCTTTGAGTTTGGGTGGAATTATCCTGCTTGTGGTATCCTCCGTTGTTTTGCTGCGCTCCCCAGAGACGCTTGCAAGACAGTTTTTCCCAGACGGTGACTATAAAATTTATTTGGATTCCGAAGTAACAGAAGAAAAAACTATGGCAGCGGGAAATCCTTTGAATGAGGAATTAAAGCAGGAAATCTTATCTATTGATGGCATTACTGATATAATTCCAAGCAGGCAATCTCTCCATGCAACTTATAAAACGGAGATTCATCAAGCTGGTGGTATGTGTGATATGCTGACCGACCAGAATTATGCGACCGTTGAAGCAGCTCTGACAGCGGGAACCATGCCAACAGATTCTCGTAGTATTGTAATTGACTATAATGTGGTAAAGAAGAATGAAGATATGGGGGTTGGCTCAATGGTTGAAATTTCTTTTGGAGAGGGACAGCCATCTGTTTCTGTTACTATATCGGGGTTATATGCTCCCGCAAAGGCATATTCAGGACATGACAGGATGCACTTAGATGGAGCGACTCTTTTTGCACCAGAAGCGTTGTTCCATGAACTGCACCCGGAAATCGCTTCTTTCGATTATTCATGGAGCATCGTGAACGACCCGAAAAAAACGGACTATGTGGGGGCTGAATTGAAAAATATTGTTGCCAGCCATAGTAATATTGCCTTAGATGAAATCAATACAGTGATTGAATATGAAGAAATGACAAATTCCTTTGCATTTGGCAGCATGGAGGTACTTTCATGGCTGGTATTCCTCTTTGGCGTTATCAACCTGATTAACACGACACTCTCTAACCAGATAGCCCGAAAGCAAGAAAACAGTGTTTTGCGTTCCATCGGTCTGACCCAAAAGCAGCTATGTAAAATGAACATCTGCGAGGGGCTGTGCTATGCGCTCTTTGCAACATTGGCGACGCTGATCGTTGGGCTTCCGGCTTCCATCTTTGCTTGCAGAAAAATGAGCATAGGTGCTTTTGCAGGAAATGTAGTACCTTATAAATTCCCTGTTTTGGAAATGGGCCTGTTCATTCTGGTGTTGTTCGGAATGGAGATAATCTTGTCTGTATGGACAATTCGCAGACAGAAAAAGCAATCCCTGATTGAACAAATGCGGGCGATGGAATAAGCGTATAAAATTTGGAGGAATTTTGTAGTTTTTGAGAAATAGGAACAAATTGTGGAATAAGGAGGTGGCAGGCTATGACTTGGCCTTTTGAAAATGATACCAGTGGCATAGTAAAGCGCATATCAAATCGCAGTATATCGGCGAATCGAAAAAGAAATATCTTTATTGTTTTGACGATTGCACTTGCCAGCGCATGGCTGTCTGCTATTGTCCTCTATGGCTTTGGGGTTATGCAGGAAACGCAGAACCGCAACCAAAAAACAGCGCAGATTATGTATCATGCGATTTCTGAACAACAGGGACAGGAACTATACAAGCAAGAAGAAATTGCGTGGGTTGGGGAATTTTTTAACGCATTTTCTGAACAGGTAAACCATTCAACCGTGAATTTTACTTATGCAAATGCAGATATGCTAATATCCCAAAGTATGCCCTATTCGGGAGATTTACCAGCTTCGGAGGATGAAATTGTAGTACAGGAATCCTTTTTGGATAGTTTGGGCTATTCAAATGAATTGGGACAGACAATTCAAATCCCCTTTTCTGACGGCACTACCCATGATTTCAAATTGACGGGAATCTTAAATGTGAAAACCGGTGATATTGGACGCTATACAGCTATTATATCGAAAGAATTAGTAAGACAGCAGTATGGCGACGAGGGCATGATTGATTTTTACATTGGGCTGAAAGACGCTCAAAATATGAGCGAGGAAGAAGCCGCCAACTATGCAAATACTTTGGCACAGCAATTAGAAATTTCCGATGATAATGTGATTGTCCGTTCTACTTATTTCAACATAAAGGACGAAAATCGTGGAAGTGATATGTTGTTCTACTTCTTGATCGGTTTTATAACGTTCATTGGTTCCGGCATTGTGATCTATTCGATTTTTTATATTTCAGTAGCAAGCAGTATCCGTAACTATGGACAGCTTCGCACAATCGGAACAACAAAACGACAGATCAAAAAGATGGTTTACCGCGAGGGAAAATTACTTGCGGCCATTGCTATCCCGATTGGTCTGGTTATTGGAAATGTGATTGGGTACTTTCTGGTTCCTGCCGGTTGGTACTGGCTGACTGCTTTATGTGTGACGGCCGGGGTTGGCCTTTTTGCATTTATTATTGTGATGATTGCTATTTATACTCCTGTAAAAAGAGCTGCGGCAGTATCTCCGCTGGAAGCATTGCGATATTCCGATTATCAGGGGAAAATGAAAGAAAGTTCCGTGTTGCACCGTAAAATAACGCCTGCTTCACTTGCTAAAATGAATCTGTCCAGACAAAAGGTAAAGTCCACTTTAACAATACTTTCTCTTTCACTCGGCGGAGTATTGGTTGTATTGATTTCGACAATGTTAGTTTCCTATGATGGCGTTTCAGAGGCGCGAGGCAGGGCTTTTCCTGTCGGTGAATTTAACATCCAGCTCAACGCAAATCAATCGTGGGACACTGCCGGTATTTCTTTGTCTGGATTGCAGCAAAAGAATTTTCTAAATGCCGATTTTGTAAATGCAGTAGAATCTATTGATGGCGTTACAGGAATCAAGCGCTGGTATTACACAGACGCAGAATATCTTGTAAATGGCAATTCTGGAAAATGGATTCAGGGCTTTTGCCGGGATGAGCAGCAGAATTTGGAGAAAGAGCGAATTGCGGGAACGATTGATTATGATGAACTGGTGGCAGGCAATGGAATTGTCTTGCTTCAAGAGCGTGCCGATCTCTATGATATTGAGGCTTCGTTGGGTGATACCGTCGAAGTGGACTATAAAACCGAATCCGGGCAAATTCGCACAAAGACCTATACAGTCATGGGCATTGTAAACGAATATTCTTACTCCGGCTTCTCAAAGTGCTTTACGCTTCCAGAGCAGCTTATGAATGAAGCGACCGGGATAGATTGCACAGGTACGATTTCCGTAATTACCGATATGGAAAAATTTGATACGGTTGAAGCCGCATTAAATCAACGGATAGACGGAAATAGCGATTTGGTTATGGAAACCATAAAAGAAAGTATCACTTATTATAGCGGGCTTCAACAATTTTCTTTCGGGGTAATGTTGATCATGGCTGTTATTGTTGTATGCTTTTCTTTCATCAACCTTGTCAATACGACAATCACAAACTTTCTGTCCCGCAGGCAGGAAATTGGAATGTTACAGGCGATTGGTTTGAGTAAAAAGCAACTTATCAAAATGCTGTGTTATGAGGGGTTGATTTATTCAGTTTTTGCTACGCTTGTAACAGTGGTTTTGGGAACTGGATTGGGCTTCCTATCCGTACAGGTAGTTGTGAAAACGATGAATCCATACTTTTATTATTCATTTCCGCGGCTGATCGTATTGATATATTTAGCGATCCTGCTGATTGTGCAGTTTACCTTGATTTCTTACACAACTGGAAATCTGAAAAAGCAATCTCTTGTTGAGCAAATCAGGGAAATGGAATAAGCGTATAAAATTTGGAGGAATTATCTATGGCTGACGATAAAAGAAAATTAACAGAAAAAGAACTGAAACGTAAAAATCTATAAATTGGAATTTGGGAAAATCAGTGGGGCGGTTCATTAGCCGCTCCACTGATTTTTGCTATCCCTTGACAAAATATTTTGAAATGTCCGAGCTTTGTAACAATTCAGCCTGTTTTTCTGTCGAAATCAAAGGCACCTCGGACATTTGTGTAACATTTGTAGTTTATGCTTATAGTAAATCAATATTGGGGGTGCGAACACATGAAAAAGATACTGCTGATCGATGACAGCGACACCTATATATGGCGTCTGCAAAAATATTTACAACGGCGAGGCTACCCGATAGAAACGGCTTCCACACTGAAAGAAGCTCGGACAGCCATCCAAGAGGAAATGCCTCTGGTAATCTGCTGTGATCTCGACCTGCCGGACGGTTCTGGCATGGACTTTCTGGACGAGGTGCAAGTCGCAGACAAGGAGCTGCCTTTTATTCTGGCGTCCTGCCATGATAAAGAGGACTACGAACAGGAGGCCAAGCAACGGGGCGCGATGCTGTGCATGGACAAAATGAAAGGGCTACTGCTGCAAGATAAGCTGGTGGAATACGCCTACCGGCAGTTATCCGGCGAAAAGGCCCCGACTTTTCACAAGCTGCTCTTTGTCCATGCGGAAGATACTAGCGCCGGAGTGCTGCGGGCTGCTATGCTGCAAAAGGGCTTTGACCTGATTCTGGTTTCCTCGATTGGGGAGGCCAAGCGCCGGATTTTTGAGGATAAGGAAATAGACCTGATCTTGTGCGATCTGGAACTGCCGGATGGCACAGCAATGGAGCTGTTTCATACGCTGCGGCGGGTGGCAGGGATGTTCCAAATGAAGAATCCCCCTGTCCGGCTTCTGCCGTTCTTTATCCTCACCGAGAACAACGACCTTGCCACGGAATATGAATACCGGCATGAGGGCGTGAACGACTATATAACCGCCCCGGTAAATATCCCGGAGCTAATCCGGCGGGTGCTGTTCTTTGTGGAATGAAGTGAACTTACAGTTGGATTTTTGTTATCGTTTTGCTGGTACTGCGTCCTGCAAATAGAGAACTTTGGTGCTACCTTCAAATCCGTTTCAAACGGCATTAGCGTTTATCAAGGTTTGTTGCTGTTGGAGAGCGGTGCAGCAATTATCTTCTTTAGCGGACTTCCCTTTAAGGAAAAAGGGCAATCGGCATAATAACTGAAATAATCTGCCCAGCGGCAGAAAAGAAAAATGCAATCCCCATTGTTTCCCTATGTGAATAGTTCCACACAAAACAGGATTTGATTAAGTAATGCTTTGCCCATAGAAAAACAGCCAGTGGGCAAGGCGGTCCTTACCCACTGGCTCACACCTTATTATTTAGTTTTCGCCGCTCGTATCCATCATTTTATTCACCATAGCGCGGATCGCCGCCAAGACCATCTGCCGTCCCTGCTCCGGACAGGCTCGGTAAAGCCCTGTGATTTCCTGGATTTCGCGCTCCATCTGTTCATCTGCCGGATTGAAAATCGCGTCAAAAGAAACACCAAGTACACTTGTGATGGTATAAAGCACTTCAAATGACGGATTCGCCTCTCCTTTTTCAATGCCTGCGATATGGCGGGTGGAGAGCTTTGTCAATTCCGCCAACCGCTCCTGTGTATAACCCCGCTCTTTTCGGACCGCCCTTAACCGCGCTCCACCTTCTACCAAGACTTCATTCGGCATAATTCTTCACCTCAACTGTATTGTATAGTTCAGAAAGCGCAATTTGAATACCCGCGCAATTCTGACTACCATGCAATATAATTCCGATTTTCGCTGAATCTTTCAAGAAAAACCGATTCTGCGAGGCTGTTAAAAAAACGGCAGCTTTGCGGAACGCTTTCGTGCGCTCGAACACCATAGCCACCGTTTAAGGAGATGGCTATGGTGCTTTTGTTTTATATGACGGGGCTGTTCCGATTGCTCCTGATAGGTGATCCGTTAAAAAAATCCTTGTGGCGGCTATGCCTCGTTCTACTTATCAATCGGAACTACAGCGACATATAAGCAAGAATTATCATTCTGAAACACGGCGGAGGGCCGGGTACTCAATGGAAGTACCCGGCCCTCTGCTTTGTCGAATCTTAGGGAAAAAAGTCAGCCCCTGCGGGTGTCGCGGCCCGCCGCCTCCGTTTCGATGCGCCTACCCCAGCAACGCCATCAACATACGAAACGGAGGAAACACAATGTTTGACCCCAAAAGCGATTATGCGCTGAACAAGAAAGACCCGGACGCCATTGTTTACATAGACGCCGCTGGAACGCTGACACGGCTCACTCTGGCGGATTTCTCCAGCCTGGAGGAATTTCAACGGTGGAAAGCATGGTCTGACGAGAGTTACCACCAGATTGAGAACGCAGCCATCGCGCTCTCCAAGCGTACTTTGTCCCTGCATGGCCTGTCTGAAAAGGCTACCGCTGTCCAATCGCCGGAGGACACGCTGATGGAGGCCCTAAAACAGCAAGAGCGCGAAGAAATGCGCCGCCTGCTCATGGAGGGGCTTGATAACTGCCTGACCTCAGCCCAGCGCCGCCGTCTTTGGCTGTATTTTGTAGACGGCCTGACAGTGCGGCAGATTGCAGAGGCCGAGGGTGTTCAGCATCCAAGCATTGTTGAGTGTTTGGCGGCTGCAAAGAAAAAACTTTTGGAATATTTGAAAAGAATGGTCTGATCTCCCTACCAAAACCCCGTTTTGAGGACGGTAGGTGAAGGACGCATTTTCCCTCACCTTCACTCGTACATCGAAAATTGAATACACGGTATTGCAAGCACAAAACCCGCGTACCAGCGGCACAGGACGCGCCGCCAAGACCGCCAGCTTTCGGAGGTGATGGACAAGCTGACCGAGCGATCAACGTAAGTCCTGGACCCGGTTTGGCACACCGGGCGCAATGACTGCGCGGGGGATAATGACACTTGCTCACGCCCGTCCACAGACTTGAGACGGAACCCTGCGGCACACGTTCGGAACGATGCTGCGGAGTTATGACAGCCCCGCCAGGGGCGGCTTGCAATATCCCCTTTCGCCGGGGGTGCGTGGCAAATACGGTGAAACTGCATCGAAACGGAAATAAACCAGCAGCCGCGCCGGAACTGCGCCGCGATAGTCATGCGGCACCGCCAATGTCCGGCGCGGCTGTTTTCTTAACGGAAGTTATCTGCATTTTGCAGTTTAAGCATCGGTCTGTTATCGGACGGAGGTGCGTCAATATGAAAGATCAGACCAATCCCAGCATCAACACTTCGTACAAAGAAATTAAGATCGGTAAGACGCTGTACCGCGTGACCAGCGTTTTCACCGGCGAGAAAGACCTGGGCGAGACCCTGGAGCAGTTGGCGGTCCGCCGCGCTATGGCGGAGCTGACGCCCTGCCACGCTACCACCTAAACCATACCCAACATTTCCTCGCGGCTGGCCGCATCCTTGCGCGTCATGCGCTCCCTATTCTATAATAGGTGTTGCTGGAGCAATCCGGCAGGAGCCATTCGCCGCACAGGGTATGAATCTGGCTGATCGGGAGGTAAAACAATGATCGAGAAAGCATACAATGTCGGCATCTATTGCAGACTGAGTAATGACGATGAACGGGACGGGGAATCCGTCAGCATCGAAAATCAAAAGCTGCTGCTTCAGCGGTATGTGCGGGAGCGGGGCTGGAATGAAGTGGACACCTATGTGGATGACGGCTACTCTGGAACAAACTTCCAGCGCCCCGGCGTTCAGCGCCTGATTGCTGACGCAAAGGCCGGACGTATCAATGTCATTCTCGTCAAGGACCTGTCCCGGTTCGGCAGAAACTACATCGAGTTCGGCCAGTACACCGATTACCTGTTCCCGTCCATCGGGTGCCGGTTTATCGCTCTGAACAACGGCATCGACACCATGAGTAATGACGGCAGTACCGATGTCATGTGCTTTTTGAACCTATTTAACGAGTTTTACAGCCGGGACACAAGTAAAAAGGTGAAAGCGGTCAAAAAAGCCTGCGCCGAGAACGGGAAGTACATGGGTACATATCCGCCCATCGGCTACAAGCGTGACCCGCTGGACAAGCACCATTTCATCATCGACGAGGAAACCGCGCCGTTGGTCCGCCGTATTTTTGCTATGCGGGCCTCCGGCATGGCGTTCCGAAAGATCGCCACCACCTTGAACGCCGAGGGTGTCCAGCCGCCCGGTGAGCTGTACTATCAGCGCCAGGGCCGCACCGACCCCCGCCGTGTCAACCACCTGTGGAACGAAAGCACTGTTAAGGTGATGATCCGCAACGAAGCCTATATCGGCAACATGGTCCAGGGCAAATGCGGCACTCTCTCCTACAAATCCAAAAAGCTGGTAGCGAAACCCAAAGACCAGTGGATTCGCGTGGAGGGGACCCATGAGCCGATCATCTCCCGCGAGATATGGGATACGGTGGTCAGCATCGACCAGAAGAAGGTGCGGAAGTCTGAAACCTCGGACGGTATTAAGAGCATTTTCACTGGCTTGGTCTACTGCGCGGACTGTGGATTCAAAATGCGAAACCAGGTAGAGCGGTTTACCTATAAAGATGGAAGTCCAGGACGGTACAGCTCCTTCATGTGCGGGAGTTATTCCCGCAGCGGGAAAAGTGCCTGCACCATCCATACCATCTATGAGAATGTGCTGACGCAGATCGTGCTGGAGGACATTCGGGAAAAGGCCCGATATGCCGCCCATGACCGGGAGCGGCTGCTGACGCAGATCATCCGCATGAAGGATAAGGAGCAGCACAGCCGTGCGGCATCTTATGAGCAGGAGTTGAGAGTGACCGCCGCCCGTGTCGCGGAGCTGGAAAAGCTGATGCAGAATCTCTATGAGGATAAATGCGCTGGCGTTGTTCCGCCCACGGTGTTCCAGACGCTGATGAAGAAGTACGAGACGGAGCGGGCGCAGAAAGCCGCCGCCCTCCCGGAGTTGGAGCAGAAGGTCAGGACGCAGTTGGAGAACCGCCATGACGCCGACCAGTGGGCCGAGATCATCCGGCGCTATACGGAGATCACCGAGCTGGACGAGACCATCCTGTTTGAGCTGGTGGACCGTATCGAGGTTGGCGAGGCCCAAAAGTGCGGCAATACCCGCGTCCAGGACGTAAAGGTGTTTTATCGTTACGTTGGCTGTGTGGATGATGCGTTGTCCCAGGAAAGGCGGGCGGCGGTATGAACAAGCTGTATAAGGTGGGTATCTACTGCCGTTTGAGCGTGGACGATGCCTCCAACTCCGCCAAGGCCAGAAACTACATCCCCGCTGATGAATCCGTCAGCATCGAAAATCAGCGAGAGCTTCTTTCCAAGTTCGCCATGCTCAACGGCTGGGTGGAGACCAAGACCTATTGTGATGATGGGTACAGCGGGGGCAACTTTCAGCGGCCCGGATTTCTGGAAATGCTGGAGGACGCCCGAAACGGCGTTATCAACCTGATTCTCGTCAAAGACCTCTCCCGCCTGGGACGGGACTTTGTGGAGGTAGGCCGGTACACAGACGTTGTGTTTCCCAGCCTGGGATGCCGGTTTGTTTCTGTTCTGGACTGTTTGGACAGCGAGGGCGATAACACGGATATGCTCCACTTCCGCAGTCTGATGAACGATTACCATTTGCGGGACCTGAGCAGTAAAATCAAATCAGTGCTGCACAGCAAAAAGGCCAGCGGTCAGTTCATTTCCGCATATGCCCCCTACGGCTACCGCAAGAGCGCCGGGGACAAGCACAAACTGGTCATTGATGAGTACGCTGCCGGTATCGTGCGCCGGATATATGATATGCGGCTGGCGGGTACGGCCTACGGTCAGATCGCCGCCGCCCTCAACCGGGAGGGCATTACCTCGCCGCGTGTCTACTGGAGCCAGATCAACGGCAAGGACGGCTGCAAAGCCGCCCAGCTCTGGACCTATGCAACAGTAAAAATCATTCTCCACAATGAGGTCTATAAAGGGACGCTGGTAATGAATCACACCGGCACCCGTTCCTATAAGGATCATGCACAGATCAGCAAGCCGGAAACTGAGTGGATTCGCCATGAGGCGCTGCATGAGGCCATTGTTACCGCAGAGGAGTGGGAGGCCGTTCAGAAGATCAACGAGGCGGCAAGCCTTCATTCTGTTGGCAGGCAGGAGCCTACTGCGAAATTGTTTACTGGCAAGCTGGTATGCGCCGATTGCAAAACTCCTTTATGTGCCAATGCGGAAACACAGCATCGCAAGAACGGCACGAAAAAACGCTATGTTTCCTATTTCTGTGGGACATACGGCAAGTCGGGCCGGAGCGTATGTTCATGGCACAGGATTTATGAGCAGACGCTGACGCAAATCGTGATTGCGGAAATCAGGACCCAGGCCCAGGCGGTGATACTGGATGAGGCCGCTGTGGTGGACAAGCTCAAACGCAAGATCGCGGATTATGACGAGCAGCGTCTGGCCGATGCCAAGCAGGAGATCAGCAAGCTGCGCCGCAGGGTGCAGGAGTTGGAGACCATGACCGCGAAACTTTATGAGGACAAGTACAGCGGCGCGGTCAGCGAAAGCACATTCATGGTGCTGACGCAAAAAAACGAACAGGAGCGGCTTGCCAAGGCGGAACGCCTGGATGCGCTTCTGTCCAAGGTAGATAAGGCACAGCAGAAAACCGCCGCCATTCAAAACTGGACGGCGATCATCCGAAAGTATTTGAACTTGCAGGACCTTGATCGGACCACCATTGATGAACTGATAGACCATATTGAGGTCGGTGAGCGCACCGTTGTAGACGGGCAACGCAGGCAGGACATCAAAGTGTTTTACCGCTTTGTCGGTCTGGTCGAGTAAAAGCAGTATGTAGTAGAACCTGGAGTTTATCCATTTGAAAATTCATAAAGCCACCTTTCGTTGTTCCCCCTCCCAAACAGCGTTTGTTCTTGAACGAATTTCTAAGGGGGAAAGTGAAGGTGCCAACATACATATGCTGATGCTGCAAATGGCTTCTAAGGTCTGCTCAATTAAGAGCGGGCCTTTTCTTATACTCAAATTTTTATGAAAGGCGGTGATTCCATGAATTTGATGGAATCAAGGATTCAGAAAATTTTGCAAGAGAACCGCGCTGACTTTATTGACTCGCTTCGACTGAGCGGGATTGATGTGAAACGTGGTGGCTGGAGTGCGGATGCCGTTGAGCAAAATGCTCAGGCTGGAGCGTTGTCGCTCATACAGTTTGCATCACAGGAAAGCATCTCAGACCGGTGCCGGGACATTTTCCTCTGGACGATTGCAGAAAATTTGGACAAGGAAGAACGCACCTCCGTCATGGCTTGGATTTATACTGCTTACGAATGGACCGGACGATTCCCGCCCTATGCGATCATTCAACACATGGTCGATCCGACGCTTTTTTATGAATTCTGCGTTTCCTTACAAAAATATCTGCATATGTATCTCCAAGGCTATTTCTCGCGTACTGTGAATATAGTTTAACATCTCAGATCAGGAGGTGTTTCCGTGAAACCGCAAGAGTTGACTGTAACCACCCTCTGTACAAAAGATGCACCCGATGTCGAGCAAATCATCCTAAATTCCTTAGAACTTTTTCTCAAAAAGGAGCTTCACAACATTGCAAGTTTCTTGTGCCATATTGTATGATACATACGATGAATGGCCGCTTATCTCAGGAGGCATAACATGTACTTAGAGATAAGCAACCCTATGGACTACCATGCAGCACTATACATCAGATTATCAAAGGAGGATGAGAACGAGGGACCATCTGAAAGCGTCAACAACCAGCAATCCCTGCTCAATGAATTTGTCCAACAGCACCGTTTGACCGTTTTCGACACCTATATTGATGATGGATGGAGCGGAGCTAACTTTGACCGGCCAAATTTCCAGCGCATGATTGCAGACATTGAGGCCAAAAAGGTCAACATGGTCATTACCAAGGACCTGAGCCGCCTGGGCCGCGACTACATTCTGACCGGCCACTACATGGAGCGATACTTCCCGGAGCACCGTGTGCGTTATATTTCCTTGCTGGACGGCATCGACACTGGGGTAGACTCCACCGCCAACGACATTACACCCTTCCGCGCCATTATGAACGATATGTACGCCAAGGACATCTCCAAGAAGATTTCCAGCGTCAAGCATGACAAACAGCGCAAGGGCCTGTTTATCGGCGGCAAACCGGTCTATGGCTACAAAATGCACCCGACAGAGAAAAACAGAATCGTCATTGATGAGGACGCAGCCTCTATGGTGCGGCGGATTTTCGCTATGGCTCTGGACGGCATAAGCTGCCGAAAAATCGCCACTCAACTTAATGAGGAGGGTGTCCCCACCCCCGCCACCTACGCCGGCCTGCCGGTTGCCAATCCTGGCCCCTACACCGGCCTATGGAGCAGTGAGCGTATCTCGGATATGCTGCAAAACGAAACCTATATCGGGAGTATGGTTCAGGGACGCACTCGAAAAATTAACTACAAGTCTAAAAAATGTATCAAGCAGGACCGCCGGGACTGGGTTGTTGTAGAGGGCACTCACGAGCCGATCATTGACCGGGAAACCTTCGACAAGGTGCGGGCGCTGGTCAACAGCCGCAGGCACACCCGCAGCCGGACTTACGACTTCCTGCTCAAGGGGCTAATTTTCTGCCACGAATGCGGATATCCGCTGGCGGTGCTCAACCGCAAGAACGCAGCGGGGGAGGATAAGCTGTATTTCGTCTGCCGAACCTACCAGCGGTTTACGAAAGCGGGTGTCTGCACCAGCCACACAATCAAAGAGCAGGCGGTAACCCAGGCGGTGATTGAAAAGGTGCAAGAGGTCTGCCAGGACTATTTACGTGCTGACCAGCTGCTGCCCACAGCCAAGCGGGAGGTAGCAAAGGCCCTGGCGGAGGCCAGCAACGAAAAGGAGATTGCATCGCTGAAAGCCAAAATCGAGAGTTTGACCATCCATCTGGACAAGGTCTACATGGATAAACTCAGCGGCATACTGGACGAGGCCGACTTCCAACGCATTTACACCAAGGTCAAGGCCGACCGCGCCGCCCTGGAGCAGCGCCTCAGCCAGCTGGACCGTCCAGACTACTCTCCAGCGGAGCAGGTGGACTTGGCAAAAAAACTGGTGGAGCGGTTCTTGGATACCGCATCCACCAATCGGGAGCTGCTTGTCAGCCTCATCGAACGAATCGAGCTGACAGCAGATAAACAAATCATCATCAAATTTCGCTTCAACCAGCTGGAAACCGCATAAAACCGACACAAAATCACGAACCGCATCGTTTACAATACCCGGGGCGCGATGTATCCCGCATTGAAAAGCGCGCCCTGGAAAAGCTCCGGGAGGCCCTTCAGGACAGCCCGCCGCCCAAGGCCGGCAGCGTTCGGGAGCACTGCTGAACCCCGTGCCATAAAGAGCCCGCCGGTCCTGCCCGGGCAGGATCGGCAGAGGCAGCTCCGTCCGCGGTCAGCCGTCCGGAGCTGTGCTCACCCCGGCGAAGCGGCGGGAAAACCGCCGGTTTTGAAGCAGACCGGCGCTCAGCCGGCATGTTCCGCGGACAGCATCGCGTTTCTCTCCTCCGCTCTGGAGGCGGGGCAGTCATACTCCCGGTTCCAGAGGGCACTGGGGCAGGCCCCGCCGGCATAGGCCATGGACACGGAGATCACGCCGAAGACGCCCAGCAGCACCAGGGGCACCAGCGCCGCAGGCAGGGCAACGAGGAGGTTGAGGCGGAATTTGTCCTTCATCTCCACCCCCTGGCCCAGGGCGGCGGCGATGGCGGTATCGGAAATCATGGTCAGGCTGTCACCGAACATGTCGCCGCCTGCCACGGCCCCCGGCAGAATCATCAAATCCGGTCCCGCCTTTCGGCCTGCGGCAATAAAGCAGCTGTCCTGCCAATCCAACCAGCCCTGTATGCCGTCAGGACGCTTTTCCAAAAACAGACCGAAACGGGCTGCCGGCCAGACGCTCTGGCATCCTCTGACAGGTTTCAAATCTCTTCCCGGAGCTTCCGGTATCCCCCCGGGCCCTCCCCCGTCAGCCGGGAGCCGCGCCGTCCCGCCCTGTCCTTTGAAAATACCAGACTCTCGGAAGACGGGCCGGGACAGAGTCCGGCCCCTGTTTAAACTCTTCAAATAGAACACATGCAGGCCGTGGCCTCCGGCAGAAAAAGCTTGCATTCCGCCCGAAGCCGTGCTATGATGAATGTATCAATTTTATAAGGTCGTGAACCGGGGAGCCTGCGCAGGCAGGCTGAGAGGAAGCAGGGACCCGCGCAGGCTCAGAGAGCCCCGCGCCGGGAGTGCTTCGACCCGCAACCTGATTTGGGTAATGCCAACGTAGGGAGCCGTCACAGATCACGGCGCGCCGCCGCGCGTCCAGAGACTGCCCTCCCGCTTTCGGGAGGTTTTTTGTTCCCCGCATCAGGCAGACCCGGGTCCGCGATCCGGTCAAAGGAGGAGTTTTCTATGGGGAACCTGTTTGTCAGCAGCGAGGGGGGTCTAACCGCCGCGGGCTACGCCCTGTGTCTGGGCATTCTGATTCTCTGCCTGCTGGCGGGCTTCGCCCTGGCGGAAAACCAGGGAACAGAAAACCGGTGGGCAGAAAACCGGGGGACAGAAAACCGGGGGACAAAAAAACGGGACGTCAAGCACCTGGCATACTGCGCCATGGCTCTGGCCCTGGCCTATGTAACCAGCTACATCAAGGTTTTCAAGCTGCCCTACGGCGGTTCCGTCACCCTGATGAGCATGCTGTTTATCGTGCTGATTGCCCATTGGTACGGCGTCAGGACCGGCGTTCTGGTAGGCTTTGCCTACGGCATCCTGCAATTTCTTCAAGAGCCCTATTTCCTGTCCCTGTTCCAGGTCTGCTGCGACTATGTGCTGGCCTTCGCGGCGCTGGGGCTGGCGGGACTGTTCCGGAAGGGGAAAAACAGCCTCCCGGCGGGCTATCTCATGGCCGTGCTGGCCCGGGGCGTCTTCCACTCCATCGGCGGCTATCTCTACTGGATGGACTACATGCCGGAGAACTTCCCCCAGGCCCTGCGGGACCTCTATCCCATTGTTTATAACTACAGCTATCTGCTGGCGGAGGGGGCCGTCACCGTGGCCGTGCTGAAAATTCCGGCGGTGAACCAGGCTCTGGAGCGCATCCGGAAAGCCGCCATATGAAGCCGGTCCGGCGGAAAATCCCCTCCGGCCAGACGAAGGACGCGCCCGCTGGGGCGCGTCAGGCTGTCGAAAAAGACTTTTTGACCATTCGACAGCCTGAACAAGTTTTCAGAACCCGTGGGAAGTTCTGAAAACTTATGATTGAAAACGACCGGACAGCTCTTAGCGGCTTTGCCGCTTAGAGCTGTCGCGTACCCCTTGCGGGTAAAGGAACCCCCTGAAGGGTTCCTTTCCATCTTCCTTTCCGATGCTTTTACATGTACTGTTTTTGACAAGCGGACGCGCCCGCTGGGGCGCGTCCCTTTTTCCGCTCTCCCGGGAAAACCCGGGTTCTTTTTTCTCTACGGTTCACCAGCGGGACACAGGGCCCGGAAATCCGTCACCGCAGCAGCTGCCGCACCTGCTCCCGTTCCCCGCCTGTCAGCCCGGGGGTCTGGAGGGCAATGGCCTCTCTCAGCTCCCGCAGCAACGCCCCGGCATCCACCGTGTTCCGCAGCAGCCCACCGCCGGCGGAGGGCCAGAGACTGCCGGAGCCGCCCAGCTGGCCGTACAGTGCGCCGTAGGCGGACTGCACCCCGGCTACCCAGCGGCGTCCCGCGTCAATGGCCGCCTGAGCGGCCCGGGCCTCTTCCCGGGTGGCCAGGGACAGCCGGTCCAGCCCCAGCGCCGCGGCGGAAAGGCGGAACTGGGGCAGCGTCACGGTGTGCTCCCCTGCCTTCAGGGAAATGCCGCTCCGGGTCCGCAGCCGGGCGTTTCCGATATCGGCGGACACCTGCACCATTCCGCAGCCGCCGAACAGACAGGCCCCGATGTCCGCCCCGGGGTCGCCTCCCAGAGCCTTGACAATCCGGGCGGTTCCGGCAATCCGGATGTCGCCGCAGGCCCCCTGGACGCCTGCGCCGATGGCGGCGGCGTGTCCGGCGGCCATGGCGGTAATCTTTCCGCCCTGGATGCTGATGCTGCCCACAGCGGCCCCCAGGCCTCCGCCGATGCCGGCCCCGCCGCCCTTCTCTCCGGTGGACTCCACCGTGCCCCCCAGTATGGTCACCGGGCCCATGGTTCCGTTCTTTCCCGCGCCGATGCCCGCACCGCCTCCGTGTCCGGCGGCGGTCACTGCGCCGCCCCGAATCAGAATCCGGCTGGTCTGGTCCCGGCTGCCGCCGCTGTCCCGTCCGATGCCGGCCCCGCCGCCCCTGCCGATGGCGGTGAGGCTCCCCTCCGGCGTTCTGCCGCCGCCGGCGGATTCGCCCCGGTCAATCCGAAGGGAGGTGCCCTCCCCCAGGGACAGGCCCGCGCAGCCCTCGCCGCTCTCAAAGAGATTCCGGCTTCCGCTCTCCAGGGTCAGCGTCACGTCGTTCCCCCGGCCCAGACTGAAGGCCCGGCCCTGGGACACCCGGCACACCACGCCCCCCAGGGCCAGCGCCAGGGTCCCGATGCCGTCGTCCAGGGCAATTCTGCCGCTGAAGGGGGTCTGATTGCTGTCCGTCCCCCGTCCGCCGGAGATGCCCGTCACCCGGCTGGAGCGGATGCACAGCGTGTGGGTGTGCTCCTCATAGGTCCAGTCCCGGCCCGCCTCGCCGCCGGTCACCGCGAAGGGGTTGGGGTACATGGAGCACTCCTCAAAGCACCCGGTGTGCTGGTTCCAGTGCAGATAGGCATACCGGGTTTTCGGCTGCCCGTTGGCGTCCCTGCCCCGCAGAACCAGAACGTGGACCGGAGCGCCCCGGTCTCCCCGGTCCAGCCACAGCCGCGCGGGGTCGCCGTTCAGCAGAGCCGTTTTCACCTGCCGCCCGCCGGCCTCCATGGAGGTGACCGCGGCCCAGCCCGGAAGCAGGGTCTTCCAAATCACGTCAAAGGGCTTCAGCGCGGCCCCTTTGGGCCCGCTGACAACAGCCCCGCTTCCCGCCGCCAGTGACACGGGGCCCTCCAGAACCACGTGGACCGGCGGCGTTTCCTTCTCCGGATTCTCCGCCAGCACTATGCCGCCGCCGGTCAGGCGCAGCGTGTTGGAGGCGCCGCCCCGCAGCCCGCCGATACGGACAAAGCCGCCGCCCTCCAGCGTCAGTCCGGCCCCCGGCCCCATGCGGATTTCTCCCAGCACATTCCTGCCGAAGACCGCCGCCTGAGACTGACCATCCGTATGCAGCACCGCCGCCCGCACGTTCTGGAGAGTCACCGTTCCGCCTCCGGCCAGCCGGAGGACGGGCAGCTCCTCCCCGGTTCCCAGCAGCGCCGCCGTTCCTCTCACGGTCAGCACCCCTGTTCCCTCTTCCCAGGACACGGCGGAGAGATCCCGGCCCAGCACCCGGACCGGGCCGCAGTCCAGGACGGCGGTCTTTCCGCCGCCTGCGGCCTCCTCTGCCGCCGCCGGGTTCGACCGCCCGTTCATGGGCTCCGGCTCCGGCCCGGCCCCAAGGGTCTGGTGAAGCTCCAGCTGATCCAGCAGGCTCAGCAGAGCCATGTCCAGATCCATGCGTCCCATCTGGGACAGGAGGGCCAGCAGGGCTTCCAGGTCCATCAGGGTCACGGTCTCCCCCGTCAGCAGCAGATTCGTCAAAAAAGCCTCCATCCCCGGCGCCGTGCCGCCGGTGAACTGGGTCTGAAAGTCCTCCAGACTGGTAAAGGTCCCATGGGTCAGCTCCTCCACGGCCTCGTCCACCGGCAGGCCCTCGCCTATTTTCTCCAGCAGACGCCCCAGGCCCTCCAGCGCCGCCGCCGGGTCCTCCGGCGCTCCGGCGATGACGGACCCCAGATACAGCGCCGCCAGATAGGCGGCGGCTCCGCCGTTTTCCAAAGGCCGGTCCATCAGCGCCGCCAGGATGTCCGCCGCGCCGGCGCTCTGGTCCAGCCCCAGGGCGGACAAAATCTTCTCCGGGGTCAGGTCCTTCTGCCCCAGGGCCTCCGCCAGCCAGTCCGGCAGGGGCTTTTCCGGCTGTCCGCCGGAGGACGCCTCCGCGATGGCGGCCAGAAGGCCGTCGGCTCCGTCCCCCTCGCCATCCAGAAACAGCTGGGTCCCGCCGGACACGGCGCTGCTCAAAATGCGGTCGATCTCCTCCGCCAGCCGATGAAACTCCGTCTGAAGGGCAGCGGGGTCCCCTCCGGCGGCGGCCTGCCGGGCCGTCTCGGCCATTCGCTCCAGACTGTCCCCCGCCGCCGCCAGGGCGCTCTCCCCGGTCTGAAGCGTCCGGCGGCTCTCCCGAATCTGCTGCTCCGCCTGTCCGGCCCTGGTCAGCAGCTGCCGCAGAGTCTCCGAAACATTCAGCCCCGTTTTCTCCCGGACCGGCTGGCTGCCGGCGGTTTTTTCCGCCCGTCCGGCGGTCTGCCGCCGGGCCACCGCAAATCCCCGGTTTCTCTGTATCCTCAGCTCGCTCATTGAACACGCCTCCTTCGCCAGAACTTCCGCTTTCTTTCCCAGCCGCCGCTGTTTGAAAACCGGTATGTACCGGTTTTCAGCCGCACCGGCTGTATATTAGTTTTATCGGCACTTCGGCAGGGAAAATAAGGAACCCCGGGCCCGGCGCTTTCTCGCCGGGTCCGGGGCTCTTTTTCAGGATGTCTCCAGAAAGCCGCTGAGGTTCTCCCGGGTCACCTGGCGGTAGGGTAGCCACACATAATGGCTTTCCTCCAGCTCCACCGCCCCGGCGGGGTCCTCTCCGTTGTACAGGGCCAATGCCAGCTTCAAAATGGCCTGGGCCTGGCCCCGGCTGTCATTGAGGACGGTGCCGTACAGCTGCCCGGCCTCCACCGCCTCCAGAGCCGGGGCGGTGGCGTCGATGCCCACAATCATGGGCCAGTCCTCCAGGGGCCGCCCCGTCTCGCTGAGGGCGTCGATGGCCCCCAGGGCCATGTCGTCATTGTTGGAGAGGATGACCTCAATCTGATCTCCGAAGGTCTCTATCCACTGCATCATCCGGGCGGCGGCCTGGGCCCGGTTCCAATTGGCGGTATCCCGGGCCAGACGCTCCACCTCCACGCCGCCGTTGGTAATGGCCATGATGCTGTACTCCGTCCGCAGCAGGGAGTCCTGATGCCCCGGCTCCCCCTCCAGCATGACGTACTGGAGCACGCCGTCGCCGCTGCGGTCCCAGCGGGCCGGGTCCGCCTGCCAGGCGTCCAGCACCAGCTGCCCCTGAAGGGCGCCGCTCTCCTGGGCGCTGGCCCCCACATAGAAGGACTTCTCCCACCGCCGGATATCCTCGTCCACCGGCTGGCGGTTGAAGAAAATCACAGGCGTGCCCTCGGCCTCCGCCTTGTCCACAATCACCGCCGCCCCTGTCCGGTCCACCATATTGATGCACAGCACGTCGCAGCCCCTGGCCAGGAAGCGGTCCACCTGGCCCATCTGGGTGGTCTGGTTGTGGCGGCTGTCGGAGACCAGCAGCGTAATTTTCTGTCCGATGCGGCTCTCCTCCTCCTGGACCAGCTGCTCCAGGTCCTTGGCCATGATGGAGATAAAGGTGTCGTCCTGGGAGTAAAGGGCCACCCCCAGCCGCAGGCTGCTGTCCTCGCGCCTTTTGCCTCCGCAGCCGGACAGCAGCGCCAGCGCCAGCGCCAGCGCCGCCCAGCGGCGGACCCCCTCAGGACGTGACGGGAAACAGCAGCTTTTGATTCTCAGGCGCATAGATATCCTCCCCTCGAACAATGGAAAAGGGCAGCGGGTCCAGCGGCCGGGAGCGCTCCCGAAGGGCCTGCACCGCCTGCCGGACGGCCAGATACCCGGCGGCGTAATCGCTCCAGGCGGCGACGGCGGCAATGGCCCCCCGCTCCAGCTGGGCGGTGACGGCGGTGGAGGCCCCCACGCCGTAGAGGGCAAAGCCCTCCGCCCCCTCCTTCCCGGCGGCGGCCCGCCGGGTGGCCCCGTCCTCAAAGGTCATGACCCACGCCGGCGGCGCGTCCTCCGGCAGAGCCGTCCCCCGGACCGCCGGGACGCCTGCCGCCGTCAAAGCCTCCAGAGCCGCCTCCAGCCGGGGGGCCGTCTCGGGGCAGTCCCCGCTGTTGTCCAGCAGCAGCACGTCTCCGCCGCTCCAGTCCTCCAGCAGGGCTTCCGCCAGCCGGCGGCCCACCTCGCCGTTGTCCGGCGCCGCCGTACCGGCGGAGCCCTCCATGGCGCACTCCAGCGTCACCACCGGGCACGGAGCCGCCAGCCGGTCCAAGGCGGACCGCAGGGCCTCCGGGTCGGCGGGGACGGCAATCACGGCGTCTGCGCCGCCCTCCGCCTCACGCCGCAGCAGCTCCTCCTGCTCTCTGGTGTCGTTGGGCACGGTGAGGGTGAGCCAGCGCAGCTCCGCCCCCAGCTCGTCCGCCGCCTGCTCCATCCCCTGGCGGGCCGCGTTCCAGCCGGAGCTGTCCGTGTCCCGCAGCAGCACGGACAGGGCCAGCAGCCTGCCGTCCTCCCGCTCCCGCAGCAGCTGGGGGGCCAGCAGCGTGAGAACCGCCAGAAGGCCCAGCAGGCTCAGCACCGCAATGGCCGGAAGGCCTGTTTTCTTCATTCTCATTCCTCCCCCTGCCGGAACCGGGCGGCCTCCCCCTCCGTCAGCGCCGGCAGGCGGATACGGACCAGGGTGCCCTCGTCGGGCTCGCTGAAAATGGTCAGGCCGTAGCTCTGTCCAAAGGCCAGACGGATGCGCTGGTGGACATTCCGGACCCCGGTGCCGGAGCCGCTGGTCTGGACCTCCCCCTCCCCGCTGAGGAGGGACGCCGCCGTCTCAGGCCGCATGCCCAGTCCGTTGTCCTCCACGTCAATCACCAGGTCCTCCCCCTCCCGATAGGCGGTGACGGAGATAAGCCCGTCGTCCTCTCCCCCGGCCATGCCGTGGTAAATGGCGTTTTCCAGAATAGGCTGAACAATCAGCTTCAGGGTGTACAGCCCTTCGGCGCCCTCCCGGGCCTCGATTCGGGTGCCGAACTGGTTTTTGTAGCGAATCTGCTGGATGTTCATGTAGTGCCGGGCGTGCTCCAGCTCGTCGGACAGGGGGATGATGTTCTTCCCTCTGCTCAGGGAGATGCGGAAGAACCGGGCCAGGGAGGTGACCATCTGAATGGCCTCCTGCTGCTGGCCGGACTCCGTCATCCAAATCACCGAGTCCAGAGTGTTGTAGAGAAAGTGGGGGTTGATCTGGGACTGAAGGACCTCCAGCTCGCTGCGGCGCTTCTGCTCCTCCTGGCGGATGATGTCGTCCATCAGATGGCGCATGGTGGAGACCATGGAGCGCACAGACCGGCTGAGGTGCTGGAGCTCATAGCAGCCCCCCACCTCGATCTCCGCCGCCTCTCCCCGGTCCAGGGCCTTGACGGCCTGGTCCAGGCGGCGGATGGGGTCGGAGATGCGGGCGGAAATCAGGATGTTCAGAAAGGCCATGAGGAAAATGGCGAAGCACAGCAGGAAGCACCCGAACACCGGCAGCTGTACGGAGGTGTCCCAGCTGTCCGCCGGGGCCACGCCCACCAGCTTCCAGCCGGTATAGCCCACGGTCTTCACCGTGACCTGCCGGGACTGGCCCTGAAAGCGCTCGTTATGGCTGCCGTCCCGGTAGCCGGCGGCGGTCTGGTTGTTCTCCTCCAGCAGTCCCGCGTAAATCAGCTGCTGCCGGGGGTGATAAATCAGCTCGCCGTCCCCGTCAATCAGGTAGAGATACCCGCCCCGGCCCAGAGTCACGTCCCGGCAGACCTGCTCGATGCCGCTGAAGCCCATGTCCACCAGCAGCACGCCGGCCTCCGTCACACCGTCCCGGGTCAGCTCCACATGGTGGCTCAGGGAGACCACCCAGCGGTATGGCGTTTCCGGGTCCTCAAAGATGTTCTGGACATGGGGCGTGGAAAAGTGCAGATTCTCCATGTTCTGGCTGGCCGCCTGAAACCATTCGCTCTCCGCCGGGTCGGCCCCGGCCTTCAGCCCCGCCAGGGGCACGGAGGACACCAGACCTCCCCGGCTGTCGAACACGGAGAGGGACACCAGGTCGTCCCGGTTCTCCTCGTAGAGCAGTCCCAGCGCCTCCGTATAGCTGCCCTGGGCCAGATCGGTGTTTTTGATGACCCGGTAGTAGACCGTGTCGGCAATGCGCATCATCCGCCGGAGATAGCTGTCCAGATTCAGGTTGGCCTGGGCCAGAATTTTCTGGCTGTTCTCCGCCACAATCTGCTCGTTCACGGCGGAAAAGCGCCAGATGAAGCTGACGCCCATCAGCAGAATGCCCACAGCCGCCGCCGCTGTGAAGGACAGGGAGAGGACCATCTGGATGCTCATTTTGCGGTACCGCTGGGCCCACTGGGCCGCCAGACTGCGGAAAAATGTCACAGAATGCCTCCCTTTGAAACGGTTATTCTTCTTCCAGCTTATAGACATACCGGACCTGCTTGGGGTCCCGGCCGTTTTCAAATATGTGCAGACGCCTGCAAGGCGGGACACCGCCAGATCTCATAATCCGACCGTCCCATCAAATCGCAGGTGAAATACAGCCGGTCGTTTTGAAACGGGGACGGGCAATCCTCCGCCTCGCAGATACGGGAACCGGAAAAGACCGCGAATTCAATGTTGTTGGGAATCTGGCCGTCTCTACAGTATACAGCCGCATTTGCAGGTCAGGCGCATGATGGCGGTCTCCTTATGGGTTCAGCCCTGCCCGGAATTTTGACGGGGAGACGCCGAAGCTCTTCTTAAAGACATAGCTGAAATAATTGGGGTCGGAGTACCCCGTCCGCTCCGCCACCTGATAGGTCTTCTCGCCGGTCTCCCGGAGCAGGCGGGCCGCCTCCTCCATGCGGACCTGGGTCACGTAGGCGGTGAAGGAGATGCCCACCTCCCTCTTGAACAGTGTGGAGAAATAGGTGGGTGAGAGGTGGATGTGGGCGCAGAGGGACTCCACACTCAGATTCTCGTCGGCGTAGTGCCCGGCGATGTAGTCCTTGGCCCGGTCCACCAGCCGCCAGGCCATGTCCGTTCTCCGGCGGCCCAGCTGCTCGTGAAGCCGCAGGCAGCGCTCCTCCAGCCAGCCCTCCAGCTCCTCCAGATTGGAAAAGTCGCTGATGGATACCGCGCCGGTGAAGCTGGGGCCGAACACCTCGTCCACCTCCACGCCTGCCGCCCGGGCCAGCCGCAGCAGGCAGGTCACCAGCTCCAGCAGAAACAGCTGCCCCTGATGCAGCGCCAGACCCGCCTGGGGGATGCGCCCTGTCAGGACCCGCACCATCTGCCTCACCTGCTCCGGGGTCCCCATCTTGACAGCGGAGGACAGGGCCCGCTGGTCCTCCTCTCCAAAGGACAGGGCGGCGGTGGCCTTGGGCTCCAGGTCTCCGATGTAGATGACCCGGCTGCTTCCCATCAGCACCCGATAGTCCAGGGCGGACCGGGCTCCCTCCATGCTGCGGTGGAGCTCCTCCGCCCCCCGGCAGAGCAGACCCACGCCGGTGGTCAGGGGGATGCCCAGATAGCTCTGGGACAGCCAGCTCAGCCGCTCCAGCTCCTCCAGCAGGTGGTAGAGGCGGTCCTCCCCCTCCAGGCGCACCAGCAGCGCTGGCATGTCCCCGTAGAGCACCACCCGGCCCTGTCCGCCCTCCAGACTGAAATGCTCGCTGAGGAAGGACTGGACCGACAGCAAAAGCAGCTCGTCCCGCCCCAGAATGTCCACATGGACCAGCGCGGCGGTCCACAGGCCCTCCGGCAGGTCGATCTCATACCGGGCGGCTTTCTCCCGGACCTGGTCCGGCTGGAGCTGTCCGCTCAGAAGCCGGGTATAGAAGATTTCCCGGAGAACCGGCAGGCTCTCCTCATAGCGGCGGCGGAGGCTCTCCATGTCCCGCCGCTCCATGCGCTGGCGGTCCAGGTGCTCCCGAAGGCGGGTGAGGACCTCTCCCAGCTCCGGGGCGTTGATGGGCTTGAGGATGTACTCGAAGACCCCCATGCCCACCGCCTGCCGGGCATACTCAAAGTCGTCAAAGCCGGAGAACACCACCAGCCCCGCCCCGGGCAGGGACATCCGCAGCCGGCGGCACAGCTCCAGACCGTCCATAAAGGGCATCTTGATGTCGGTCAGCACCACGTCGGGCCGCAGCTGCTCCGCCAGCTCCAGGGCATCCTCTCCGTTGGCGGCCTCCCCCACCAGGGAAAAGCCCAGAGAGGCCCAGTCGATTTTCCGGCTGATGCCGGTGCGGATCTCCGCCTCGTCGTCAGCCAGCAGCACCCGGTATATTCCCATGAAAAGCGCCTCCTTTCAGCCTGCGGCATTGGATTTTAAATGGGAAAAACGGTTTTTTCTGTCGGAAGGGAAAATCGTGTGAAAGACAGCGCGGCCCCTGGCGGCTCTGCCGCTTAGGGATGCGGCGCGCCCCCTTGCGGGCAAGCCCATCAGGACTGTCTTTCATATTCAAGCAACAGGTTTTGAAAGCTTTTCTGCTTTTCTGCTTTTCTGTGTTTTGAAAACCTGCTCAGCCTGTCGAAATACTGTTTCGACAGGCTGAGGGGCCGGCGTGCGCCGGCCCCTTTTCCCGATCTGTCGGATATGTTCTTCTTACTTCTTGGCCAGATACTTCCGCAGGTCCAGAGCGACAGCCACGATGATGACCAGGCCCTGAGCGATGAAGGTGTAGGCGGGGTCGAAGCGGAGGAACTGGAGGCAGATTTTCAGAACCTCGAACACCAGCACGCCGATGAGGATGCCGGAGACCTTGCCCACGCCGCCGTTGACGGACACGCCGCCGATGGTGCAGGCCGCGATGGCTTCCAGCTCATAGCCGGTGCCGGTGGCGGTGGAAGCGCCGCCGGCCTTGGAGCCGATCAGGAAGCCCGCCAGGGCGTACATGACGGCGGCCAGCACGTAGATGCGGATCAGGGTGGCGGGGACGTTGACGCCCGCCACCTGAGCGGCGTTTTCATTTCCGCCGATGGCATACATATATTTGCCGTGGCGGGTCTTGTTGTACAGGAACCACATGAACAGGCCTACCAGCAGGGCGGGGAGCAGCAGATAGGGGAGGAGGCGGCTCCAGCGGCCCAGCTGGTCTGCCAGGAAGTTGCCGCTGGCCAGGGCCCGGTAGCTCTCCTTAAAACCGCCGATGGGCTGGTTGCCGGTGATGATCTGGCAGATGCCGTAGACCAGGGTCTGCATACCCAGCGTGGCAATGAAGGGGGGGACCTTCAAGAAGGCGATGACGCAGCCGTTGATCGCGCCGAAGCAGGCCATGATAGCCACGGTGATCAGCAGAGCGGCGACCCAGGGCATATCGGGCATCCAGGGGAACACCCGGGCGCTGTAGTCCAGGGTCTGCTGCATCATGGCGGCGAAGCAGGCGGCCAGACCCACCTGACGGCCGGCGGACAGGTCCGTGCCCTTGGTAATCAGGCACCCGGACACGCCGCAGGCGATGATGAACCGGGGGGCCACGTTGGAAATCAGGTTGCCCAAGTTGTCCGGGCTGGCAAAGTTCTGGCTGTTGGCCCAGGTGATAATGGCCAGCAGGATAATCAGGAAAATGATCGCATTGTCAGAAATGAATTTCAGCACTGTTTTTGTGCTCAGGGCTCTTCCTTTCGTCTCTCCCATGTTGTTCTCTCCTCCTTATTCAAACTGGGTGGCCAGAGCCATGATGTTCTCCTGGTTGGCCTCCGCCCCGTCGATGAAGCCGGTGACCCGGCCGTCGCACATGACCATGACCCGGTCGGACATGCCGATGAGCTCGCTCATCTCCGAGGAAATCATGATGACGCTCTTGCCCTGCTTGGCCAGCTCCGCGATGATGCAGTAGATTTCGTATTTCGCGCCCACATCGATGCCCCGGGTGGGCTCGTCCAGAATGAACACATCCGGGTCGTTGGCCAGCCACCGGCTGATCAGCACCTTCTGCTGATTGCCGCCGGAGAGGGACTGAATCTGCGTCTTGGAGGAGGGGGTTTTGATGGAGAGCTTGGCCACATTGTCCTGCACCAGCTTCTCAATCTTCCCGTCGTCCAGCATAATTCCGCCGATGAGGTACTGGTTCAGCGAGGCGATGGATACATTGTCCGCAATGGAGAGAACGCCCAGGATGCCGGTGGCCCGGCGGTCCTCCGTCAGCATGGCGATGCCGGCGTTGATGGCGTCCTTGGGCTGGCTGATTTTCAGCTCCCGGCCCTGATAGGTAATCCTGCCTGTGGTGTGGCTCCGGAGGCCGAACAGGCCCTCCATCAGCTCCGTCCGCTGGGCGCCCACCAGACCGGCCACGCCCAGAATCTCGCCCTTGCGGACCTGGAAATTCACGTGGCGGAAGCTCTTGGGATTGATGGAGGTGAAGTCCTCCACTTCGAATACCACCTCGCCGGGGACATTCTCCCGCTTGGGGAAGAGGTTGGAGAGCTCCCGGCCCACCATCTTGGTGATGATGAAGTCGGTGGTCAGGCCCTTGGCGTCCCAGGTGCCGATATACTGGCCGTCCCGCATGATGGTGACCTCGTCGCTGATGCGGAGAATCTCGTCCATTTTGTGGCTGATGTAGACGATGGAGACGCCTTTCTCCCGCAGCTCGTTTACGATGGTGAACAGGGCCTCCACCTCGGCGGCGGTGAGGGAGCTGGTGGGCTCATCCAGAATCAGGACCCTGCAGTCGGCGGACACGGCCTTGGCAATCTCCACCAGCTGCATCTGAGACACGCTGAGGCTGCCCAGCTTGGCCCTGGGGTCGTAGTTCAGGTGAACCTCCTCCAGAACCTTGGCGGCGTCCGCGTACATTTTTTCGTGGTCCACCATAATGCCGTGCTTCATGGGATAGCGGCCCACATAGATGTTCTCTCCGATGCTCCGCTCCGGAATGGGCTGAAGCTCCTGGTGCACCATGGCGATGCCCCGGTTCAGGGCGTCCAGGGGGCCCTTGATCTGGACCTTTTCCCCCTCATAGACAACCTCGCCCTCGTCCATGTGGTAGATGCCGAACATGCACTTCATCAGTGTGGACTTGCCCGCGCCGTTCTCTCCCATCAAGGCGTGGACGGAGCCGGGCCGGAGCTTCAGCTGCGCGTGGTCCAGCGCTTTCACGCCGGGGAACGTCTTCACCACGCCGGTCATTTCCAAACGATATTCTGACAATTTACTGTTCCCCCCTTGATTGTTATATCCCTTTTCCATAACCGGCGGCGGGGCCGCGCCCTCCGTCAGCTATGGAAAAGGGGGTGCGTGCGCCTGCGCACACGCACCCCGGACTCACATTTCAGTTCGATGCCTGCCGGAAATCAGCCCATGAAGTCGTCCACGTTGTCGGGAGTGACCTTCACATAGTCGACATACACGCTCTGCTCACCGGAGGCATAGGTCTTGCCGCCCAGCAGCAGCTCCATCTGCTCCACAGCCGCGGTCGCCTGGCCCACGGCGTCGTTCAGCACGGTGCCGGTCATGTTGCCGTTCTTGACCTCGTTCAGAGCGGCGTCCAGAGCGTCCACGCCCACCAGGTAGATGTCCTCGTTGACCTTCCGGTCGGCGGCCTGGATGGACTGGAGGGCGCCGATGGCCATGTCGTCGTTGTTGCAGAAGACAACCTCAATCTGATCGGCAAACTGAGCCAGGTCGTTTGCCACGATCTCCTGGCCGCGCTCACGCATCCAGTCGCCGCGGGTCAGGTTCAGCTCCTCGACCTCCATACCGGCGTCGGTCAGAGCCTTGACGGAGTACTCGGTGCGGTACTGAGCGTCCACGTTCTCGGGGTCGCCCTGAACCATGATATAGGAGATTTTTCCGTCGCCGTTGATGTCGCCCTTGTTGGGGGTGTCCAGAATCAGCTCACCCTGCATGGTGCCGGACTGGCGGGCGTCGCAGCCCACGTAGACAAGCTTGTCATACACGGCCATCTGCTCGGGAGTGGGCTCCCGGTTGATGAGCACGGTGGGGATGCCGGCGGCCTGCACGGTGGCGATGATCTGGTCCGCCGCGGAGGTCATGACCGGGTTGATAATCAGAGCGTCCACACCCTGGGTGATAAAGGTGTTGATCTGCTCGTTCTGCTTGGCCTGGTCGTTGGCGCCGTCCGCCGTGCTGACCTTATAGCCCTTGCCTTCCAGAATCTCCTGGAGGGCGTTGCGGTAGGTGGTCATGAAGGCGTCGGTGAACTGGTAGATGCACACGCCGATGGTGCCGGCCTCGGCGGGAGCCTCGGGGGCGGGTTCGGGGGTGCCGGCGGGTTCCTGAGTCTGCTGCTGGCCGCCGCCGGTGGTATCGGCGGGCTTGTCCCCGCCGCCGCAGGCGGTCAGCAGAGCCAGCATCATCACAGCGGCAAGAAGCAAGGCAAGAGTCTTTTTCATCGTAGTTCCTCCTCATTCTTTTTGTGGGGCGGAAAGGGCCGTGCCCCACACCGTTTCTTATTTTAACGGGGAACGGCCGAAAAAACGATAGAAAAATCTTGGAAAATCTATGAAAAAACTAAGAACCTGTCTTCACCGCCAGGGGATGCCGGACAGGCGGGAATCTTTTCCGCCCCCGAACAGGGAGATGAGCGCCTCTCTCAGGCCCCGCTCCCCCGGGCCTTTGTCCGGAAGGGGTTTTTGGCAATGCGGGAGGGGCCCGGATGGGTCCCTCCCGCACGGTCCTCCATGATTTCTCAGCTCCGGTCCGTCATTCTGCCCGTCTCAAAAAACCGGCCGATTTTCTGCTTGATGTCGTCGGGCTTCAGGTATTTCAGCAGGTAGCCCGCCGGCTTCAGGGACAGCAGCGTCCGCACCAGCTCCGGGTCGCTCCGGCCCGTGAGGAAAATCACCGGGATATCCGCGAAGGCCCCCTCGGAGCGGAGCATTTCCAGGGTCTGTTTCCCGTCGCAGACCGGCATCTCATAGTCCAGCAGCACCAGGTCCGGCCGGTTCAAGGTGATGGCCCGGATGGCCGCCACGCCGGACTCCGCCATGTCAACCCTGTATTCCTCTCCCAGCAGCTTCTTCATGGCCTGGCGGATGGTGGCGGAGTCGTCCACCACCAGAATCTTCTTTCTGGGGTTGGCCTCCTCCTGGGCCTCCTTCTTCTCCCGCTTCGCCAGATATTTTTCCACTTCTTCCATGGCGTTCTCCGGCTCCAGAGGCGTGGCGCTCTCCCCCTGCTCCAGCAGATGGGGGGCAATGACGCAGTAGGAGAAATAGCCCGCGCCGCCGGTATTGAACAGCAGGCTGACCTGGGGCTTCTCCCGCTGGAAAATCTTCCGGAACTGGCCATAGGTCAGGAGGTTTTCCTCTTTCAGCTCGTAGTCCTCCCCGTCGGGATAGTGCTCCATCACCCGGCCCACGAACTGCCGGACGGTATACCGGGCGGCATTGACCAGCATGGTGTCCAGCTTGTTGGTCTGGAGTCCCAGGACCTTGCCCACGGTGTTAATCAGCAGCTTTTCCTCAAAGACCATGAGGATCTCCTGCCGCTTTTCCCCGCCGGCCCCGTAGACCAGGCGGCAGTAGACGCCTCTGCCGAACTTCTCGCCGCCATAGGCGTCGCTGACCATCTGGGACTCCAGCTGGAACATGTCGAACACCAGCTGAATGATGACCTTTTTCAGGGCCGCCACCTCCTCGCTGGGCAGAAGGTGCTCCCATTTGCTCACCTGCTCCCCGGTGATGGCCTGGTCCTCCGTCAGCGTGTGGCCAATCAGCCACCCGGCGCAGACCCCAAGGAAGTGGTCCACCGCGTCAGTCGCATAACCGGTCCGCTCCAGCTCCTGTTCCAGGGCGGGCAGCGTATGTTCCCGAAAGCTCCTGTGAATCTGCCGGTGCTGCTCCAGCCCCCCGTACTGGATGGACGCCATATAGGCCTCCTCATCCGCGAAGTGCTTCACGGTGTGGCCCTTGAAGAACTTGACGCCCTCCTGACAGGCCCACTGGCCATTGCCCTCCTCCTCCTTCAGGGTCACGATCTTGTTGATGATCTTGAACAGCCGTTGGTGTTCCCGGTCAATGACGTCTACCCCGATGTTGAACTCGTCCCGCCATTCAAAATGGTTTTCCATCTCAGAATCCTCCTTCGCCTGTGCTCCGTGCGCTCCCGGGCCCCGGACCCACATGGCAGATATATCTGGCATGATTCTAGCACAAAACAAAGTCCCCGTCTAGGCCCTGCTCAAAAAATGCCGGGGCCTCGGCCGGAGAATTTTCCGCCTCCTTCCCGAGGCTCCCGGGCTCCCGGAAGACAGACCGGGCCCCCGTTTCCAGTCGCCTGCAAACGGGGGCCCCGTATACTCTTTTCGGTGCTGCGCTCAGTCCTCTTCCGCCTCACGGGGGCGCTGTCCCCGCCCGTCTCCGCCGTTCTGCCCCTGCTTGCGGAACGCGCTGGGCGTCATCCCCGCCACGGAGCGGAAAACCTTGGAAAAATAGTTATAGTCGCTGACGCCCACCGCCTCGCCCACCTCGGAGATGGGAAGACTGGTCTGAAGCAGCAGCTTCTTGGCGGCGGTGATGCGCCGCCGGGCGATGAGATAGGACAGCGTGCGCCCTCCTGAAAGCTGCTTGGCCAGGGTGCAGAGCTTCGTCCGGCCCATGTGCAGCTCCCGGGAGATGGAGGCCAGGGAGAGGTGCTCCATATAGTGCTGTTCCAGATAGAGGTCCAGGCGCTGAAGATCCGTCTGCTCCGTGGACAGGATCATGCCCTGAATCTGGATGTAGGCGGAAAGGGCCTCCAGAATCTCGGCATAGGCCTGAATCTCCTTTTGGGAATACTGGCGGAACTGGAAAAAGGCATCCTTCAGAACATCCGGCCCGCCGGGATACCAGTCCAGCAGGGACCGGCTGTATTCCCACTGCTCTTCTATGGGGGTCTCGTCCAGATAGCAGCCGAAGGCCAGATAGGCCAGGGGCCGTTTTCTGTCGAACAGCGGCATAACGGCCTCGCAGATGCCCACGTGGCAGCGGTAGAACTGAAAGCCCCTGTCGGCGGTGTAGCGGCGGATTTTGCACTCGTCGCAGGCCACACAGCGCCGGTGTCCCTCCGGAAGATCGTTCATCATCCGGCAGAAGGGCGGGTGTCCTCTGAACAGGTTGATGTCCCTGCCCTTGGGGTCCAGAATATTGGCAGGCAGGCCGGTGAGGAAATTGAGATTGGCAATCAGCCTGCGCAGACGCTCCTCGTCAAACAGCGTATTCATCTCAGGCAAAGCGCCGCCCCCTCTCTGGAGTCCCGCGGAACAGGATTCGTATGAACCGCGTCATTTTGTCACGCCCGGCAGCGGGCCACAATGGCCCCCAGCTCCGCCCAGCAGCGTTCCATGTCCTCCACCAGCTTGAACTGCGTGCGGCAGCGGTCCAGATTCTGGCCCGGCCGGCTGGTGTGGAAATAGTGGTCCCCCTCCAGGTAGTCCGTCAGGAAGCGCATGCCGCACTCCAGCGTCATCAGCTTGGCCCCCCAGGGGAGATAGGCAATCTCGTCCTCCGTCAGCGCGCCGCCCACGCCCTCCAGGAAGGCGGCGGCATAGGCCTCGAACAGACCCAGGTCCAGATTGACCCGGCTGAGGTCCCGTTCGTCCTCAGCGCTGTGGTTGGCTCCGAAGCGGATGGAATCCCCGAAGTCGTAAATCACCAGGCCGGGCATCACCGTGTCCAGGTCGATGACGCAGATGCCCTCGCCGGTGGTCCCGTCCATCAGGACATTGTTCAGCTTCGTGTCGTTGTGGGTCACCCGCAGGGGCAGCTTTCCCGCCCGCTGGGCGTCCAGGGCCGCGGAGCAGTCCTGCGCCCGGTCCAGGACAAAGCGGATTTCCGGCCCGCAGTCCTTCGCCCTGCCCAGGGCGTCGGCTTCCACGGCGGCTCTGAATTTGTTCAGCCGGTCTTCGGTGTTGTGGAAATTGGGAATGGTCTCGTGAAGGGTCTCCGCCGGATAGTCCCCCAGCAGCCGCTGGAAGCGGCCGAAGGCCCGTCCCGAGGCGGCGAACAGCTCCGGCGTGTCCGCCGACTGATGGCAGACGGTTCCCTCCACAAAGGGGTACACCCGCCAGGCCCCGCCGGAGGCGTCGGTGTAAAAGGCCCCGCCGTTCCGGGGCCGCAGAACCTCCATGGCCTCCCGGCTCCGGTCGCCGCCGTTCTCCCGGATTTTCCGCCCCAGGTACTCCGTCACGCCGATGATGTTTTCCATCAGCTGGTCCGGCCGCTTGAAGGCCGCGGCGCTCATCCGCTGGAGGATGAAGCGGCGGCAGCAGGCATCCTCCGGCTGGGTGTGTACGCAAAAGGTGTCGTTGATATGTCCCTGGCCGTACCGGATGGCGCCCACCACCGGCGCCCCGAAGTCAAAGGCCTCCAGGACCTCGCTCAGTCTCTCCTCCGCAGCGCCCATGTTACGCCTCCCCCCACAGACTGTCCGGATAGAGTCCGGCGGCAGTCTTCTCCGCGATGGCGGCCACCACGGCGGGCTTGTCCTCCCGGTAGGTGACGCCATACCATTTGTCCTCGCTCCGCAGAACCTTCACCCGGGCCCTGCCCTCGTCAATCAGCTGGCTGACCACAGTGGGCAGGAAATACTCCGCCTTGGCGGGGTTTTCGGCCAGGGCCCTGTCCAGAAAAGCGGGAAACCGCTTCCAGGCCTCCTCCAGGAAGCTGCGGTTGAAGCCCCACATATTCATGGACACGATGGTGTCCCCGGGCAGCTCCGTCCAGGTCCTCCCGTCGTCCTCGGTGAAGCGGGGAGGCTCGCCCTTTTCAATCTTGGTGCGCTCGGTGACCTGGGTGAGGAAGCGGTCCGCCGTCTCCTCGCACACGCCCCGGGCCACGGTGCCGTTTTCCGTCACCGTGTTTTTCAGCAGGTAACCCACCATGACATACTCGTACAGCGCCCCGTCGGGATGCCGGGAGAGATAGGTGTAAATCTCCCGGAAGGCCTCGGGCCCGTAGTAGTCGTCGGCGTTGATGACGGCAAAGGGGCCGTCCACAAGCTCCCGCACGGACAGCGCCGCATGGGCGGTGCCCCAGGGCTTTGTCCGCTCCTCGGGAACGGAATAGCCCTCCGGCAGGTCCTCCTTCAGCTGATAGGCATACTTCACGTCCATCACCCTGGACACCCGGCCGCCGATGGCGGACTTGAAATCCGCCTCGATCTCCGGTTTGATGACAAAGACCACGGTCTCAAAGCCCGCCCGGCGGGCGTCGTAAATGGAATAATCAATGATGAGCTGGCCGTGGTTCCCCACGGGGTCCAGCTGCTTGAGACCGCCGTACCGGCTGCCCATGCCGGCGGCCATAATGACAAGAACCGGTTTGTTCATGATGATGCTCCCTTTCCATATATTACTTCCGAACTGAAAGTCCGGGAGTAAGAACCTGCATTCATAGCCGGGAAATGCTGGATGGGCGGGGATTTTCCCGTCAGACAGAAAGGCTTTTCGCGGCAATCCTGACAGATTGCAGGGAAAACCGGCGCGGCATGGCGGGAAAAAGACCGCTCAGTCAGCGTTCAGGGGTTGTGGATGCAGGTTCTAAGAAGCTGTACCAATAGGCGAAGTGCGCGTATAGGCGAGAAAATTTTTGGGCTGGCAAGGAAGAGGCGCGCAGGAATCCTGACGGATTTCAAGCGTTTCTGACGCAGTCCAGCCGGAAAATTTTCCGTCCAGACACGTGCTGCCGCCTATTGGTACAGCTTCTAAATCTGCCATATTTTGCGGCTGCCGCCTGCGGCGGACCAATCGGCTGAAATCGGATGTATGATCTCCGGATTTTTAATTCGGGGCTCATATTCCACACAGCGGAAAAGCAGAGACCGCAGGCCCGGACTGCCAGGGGGCCTTCACAGTTTTATCCCTTATCGTTATATCCGTCGGGGTTCATGGACTGCCACTTCCAGGAGGAGGCGCACATCTCCTCGATGCCGTACCGGGCTTCCCAGCCCAGCTCGTCCCGGGCCTTGGCGGGGTCGGCGTAGCAGACGGCAATGTCGCCGGGGCGGCGGGCCTCGATGGCGTAGGGCAGCGTCCTGCCGCAGGCCTTCTCATAGGCGTGGAGCACGTCCAGCACGCTGTAGCCCTTGCCGGTGCCCAGGTTGCAGATGAAGAGGCCGCAGTTGGTGTCCAGCTTTTTCAGCGCCGCCACGTGGCCCCGCGCCAGGTCCACCACGTGGATGTAGTCCCGGACGCCGGTGCCGTCGGGGGTCTTGTAGTCGTCGCCGAAGACATGGAGCTTCTCCCGCTTGCCCACGGCCACCTGGGCGATGTAGGGCACCAGGTTGTTGGGGATGCCGTTGGGGTCCTCGCCAATAAGGCCGGACTCGTGGGCGCCGATGGGGTTGAAGTAGCGCAGCAGGGCCACGTTCAGGCTGGGGTCCGCCTTGCAGATGTCCGTCAGGATGCGCTCGATGAAAAGCTTGGTGGTGCCGTAGGGATTGGTGGTGCCGCCGGTGGGGAAATCCTCCCGGATGGGCACGGTGGCGGGGTCGCCGTAAACCGTGGCGGAGGAGGAGAAGACCAGCTTCTTCACGCCGTGACGCCGCATGGCCGCCGTCAGCAGCAGGGTGCTGGTGAGGTTGTTGTAATAGTACTCCAGGGGCTTGGCCACGCTCTCGCCCACGGCCTTCAGACCGGCGAAGTGAATCACCGCGTCGATGTCCGGGTGCTGGGCAAACAGGGCCTCCACCTGGGCCTCGTCGCAGAGCTCCGCCTTGACAAAGGGGACCTTCTTCCCCGTGATGGTCTCCACCCGGCGCAGGGCCTCCTCGCTGGCGTTGCAGAGGTTGTCCGCCGCCACGATGTCATAGCCCGCCTGGATCAGCTCCACACAGGCATGGCTCCCGATGTAGCCCGCGCCTCCGGTCACAAGAATCGACATAAAAACCGCTCCTTTCAAATTCGCCGAAAATCTCTTCCGGTCTTTCCCGGCCTGTTCCTTTATTTTACTTTTTATTGTAGGCCTCTCCCGCCGGAAAGTGAAGAAATGATAGTACTGACTATTAGGAATATCCTCCGGAATATGAATTTATTGTACTATAAACCGGAAGACCGGTCAAGGGCGCGGGCCGGATTTTACGGGGAATGAGGAATGGCCCCAATCATTCCTCATTCCTGACTCCTGATTCCTGATTCCTGATTCCTAATGATTCCTAATGCCTCTTCAGTCCGCCGGCGGCGGGACCCTCAATGAGCCTGCCGTCCGTCTCGAAGCGGGAGCCGTGGCAGGGACAGTCCCAGCTGTGCTCCCGGGCGTTGTATTTCAGGGCGCAGCCCATGTGGGGGCAGCGGGGTACCGTGGGCGTCAGCAGACTGGATCCGGCCTCCAGAAGGTTGGACGCCAGAGGGAGCCCCGGCATCCGGCGGGAGGGGGAGAACAGGGCGGCACAGGGATTTTCCCGGCCCTGCACCAGGTCCGCCAGCAGCCGCGCCGCCGTCATGGCGGAGGTCATGCCCCACTTGTTGAAGCCCGTGGCCACAAAAAGCCCCCGCGTTCTCTTGGAATAGGGCCCGATATAGGGCATGCCGTCCAGGGTCATGCAGTCCTGAGCCGCCCAGCGGCACACCTCCCGGGCCCCGGGATAATGGGTCCGGGCGAAGTCCTCCAGCACGTCCCAGCCCTCTGTCTTTCCGGGGCGGCCTCCGCCGCCGCCCAGCAGCAGGAGGTCTCCCCGGCTCCGGAGGGAGAGGCCCCCCTCCGCCGCGTCCACGTACATGCCGCCGGGGAGCGGCGCGCCTTTCAGGGCCAGCACATAGGAACGCTGCTGGTACAGCTTCAGGAAATACCCGCCGTGCTTGTTCAGCACGGGGAAATGGGTGGCAATGATGATGTTCTCTCCCCGGACCGTGCCCCGGCGGGTCCTGACGGAGCCGGGAACCAGCTCCAGAACCCTGGTCTGCTCGTAAATCCGCAGGTCCCGGGCCATTGCCGCCAGAAATTTCAGCGGGTGGAACTGGGCCTGCCGGGGGAAGCGCACCGCCCCTGCCGTGGGAACCGGCAGCTCCGGCGTCTCCGTCACCTCTGCCGGAACCCCCAGCTGGTTCAGCGCCGCCGCCTCCCGCTCCAGCAGGTCCCGGCGGTCCATGGAATAGACACAGGCGTCCCGCTCCTGGAAGCCGCAGTCGATATCCCGGCAGAGCCGGCGGTATTCCTCCAGGGCCCCCTGCTGGGCCTCCAGATAGAGCCGGGCGGCGTCAGGCCCCCGGGTCCGGATCAGCCGGTCATAGAGCAGGCCGTGCTGGGCTGTGAGCTTGGCGGTGGTGTTCCCGGTGGTTCCCCCGCAGAGGGACGCCGCCTCCAGCAGCACCGTGTCCACCCCCGCCTGCTTCAGATACCAGGCGCACAGGATTCCGGTGATTCCGCCGCCGACGATGACCGCCTCCGCCGCCGTATCCCCCTCCAGGGACGGAAACCGGGGCAGAGCCCCTTCCCTTTGCCAGATGGAAGTCTGTTCCATCCAGATCACCTCCTGACGGTCAGTATGCACGTTCGGTCGGAAATTATAGGCGGGGGAGGCCGCCCCCGCCGGCGGGCCCGCTGGCGGAAACGCGCAAAAGCGTCTTTCCGCCCCGGTGATTCTACAGCGGAACAGCAAAAATGCCCTCTTTCAGGCGGAAAGGATTGACTTTCTCCCTCCGGTCCGCTATGATAAAGGATACTTTCGGCCCGGGGCGGCCATGCTCCGGACCTGAACCTTTATTTTACAAGAAGAACAAGAAGAGGAGAGAAAAACAATCGTATGGATTCGAAAAAACGGGAGCGCTTTCAATCCCGGCTGGGCTTCCTGCTGGTAAGCGCCGGCTGCGCCGTGGGCATCGGCAACGTGTGGAAATTCCCCTATGTGGCGGGGGCCAACGGCGGCGGCGTCTTTGTGCTGTTTTATCTGCTGTTTTTAATCGTCATGGGCGTGCCGGTGCTGACCATGGAGCTGGCGGTGGGCCGGGCCAGCCGGAAAAGCGCCGTGCCGGGGTACAAGGCCCTGGAGCCCGCCGGCAGCAAATGGCACATTCACGGCTGGTTCTGCATCGCGGGCTGCTGCCTGCTGATGATGTTCTACACCACCGTCTCCGGCTGGATGCTGGGCTATTTCTTCAAGTTCGCCGCAGGCTCCTTTACCCATCTGGCAGGGGACGCCGTGGACGCGGTTTTCTTCGACATGCTGGCAAACCCCTGGGAGATGACCGCCTGGATGGCGCTGACGGTCGTCGTGGGCTTCCTGGTGGTGAGCTTCGGCCTGCAGAAAGGCCTGGAGCGTATCACGAAGGTGATGATGCTGGGCCTGCTGGTCCTCATCGCCGTGTTGGCGGTCCACAGCCTGATGCTGCCCGGCGGCCTGGAGGGCGTGAAGTTCTATCTTCTGCCGGACTTCCAGCGGGCGGCAGAGGCGGGCTTGGGCCATGTGGCCACCGCGGCTATGAATCAGGCCTTCTTCACACTGAGCTTGGGAATAGCCGCCATGGAGATCTTCGGCAGCTACATGAGCCGGGACAACACCCTGACCAGCGAGGCGGTGCGCATCTGCTCCCTGGACACCTTCGTGGCTCTGATGTCGGGCCTTATCATCTTCCCCGCCTGCTTCGCCTTCGGTGTGGAGCCGGACCAGGGGCCCACCCTGATCTTCATGATCCTGCCCAAGGTATTCATCAACATGGCCGGCGGCCGCCTGTGGGGAGCGCTGTTCTTCCTGTTCATGACCTTCGCCAGCTTCTCCACGGTCATCGCCGTGTTTGAGAACCTCCAGGCCAGCTGCATCGACAATTTCGGCTGGTCCCGAAGGAAGGCCGCCCTGTTCAACGGCGTATTCATGCTGCTGGCCAGTATGCCCTGCGTTCTGGGCTATAACCTTTGGTACTTCGAACTCGCCCTGCCCAACGGCAGCGTGGGTCAGGTGCTGGACATCGAGGACTTCATTGTCAGCAATCTCCTCCTGCCTCTGGGCTCTCTGGTGTACGTGCTGTTCTGCGTCACCAGGTGGGGCTGGGGCTGGGACAATTACCTGGCGGAGGCCAACGCCGGCCGGGGCCTGAACATGCCCAGAGGGCTGAAGCCCTACTTCCAGTTTGTTCTGCCGGTGCTGGTGCTGGCAATCCTGGTGATGGGCCTGCTGTGAGCCGCCGCCTCCTCCCCGCAGCCCCTTCCGCAGAAAATCAGGGGACGCCGGACATCCGGCGTCCCCTGTCTTTTTTGGTTCAGAACAGCCGGACCACCCACGCCTCCGGCACGCTCTCCCGGATAATCCGCCGGTTCAGGTTGTACCAGCTTTCGCACCTGTCCAGAATGACGGCGTCGGCGGTAACCACGCCGGGCAGTCCGTAGAGGCGGCGGTCCACCTGGGGGTCCAGCTCCACCCGCACCTCTGTGTTCCGGCCTTCGGCCCGCTCCAGCAGCAGCGTCCGGAGCCGTCCGGAATTGGAAACCTGCCGGTCCAGAAGGAACTCCGCCCTCCGGACCTCCAGCCGCTCCAGCCGGTCCAGCAGCAGGTCCGCCGCCCTCAGCGTCTTGTCCACAACGCGGTAGGTCCCCCGAAGCCCCGCCAGGTCCCGGACCGTACCGTCCATGCCCTCCAGCAGAAGGGAGCCGGACAGGGCCACCTCCAGAGTGATGATGGTGTTGAACCCGTCCAGAATCAGGACCTCCGGCGGCTCCGCCAGCTCCCTGCCCCGCCGGGCCTCCAGCGCGGCGTCTGCGGAGACCACGCGGGCCAGGGCCATCCGCTGGCGCTCGCTGAGAAGATAGTGGTTGCAGATGAATGTGGAGGCGGATTTCAGCTCGTAGCCCCGGTTCAGAAGAAAACGCAGCTCCTCCATTGCGCCCCGCAGAACCGCCTGCCCCCTGGGGCCGAAGGCCTCCGCGTCCCTGGGCTCATACCCCCGTCTGACAGCTTCCACAATGATCCTCCCCGCCGCCCCATGGGGCGTTTTTCTTCATCATACGCCTGCGGCGGAAAAAACACAAGCGGGACATTCCCCGGCAGGGAAATCAATTTCTTGAATTTGGAAATTGTTCTTGCTTCCTCGGCATATGCCTGGGCGTGTTTTTCGGCTTCCGGCAAGAATTATGTCAACCGAATGGTGCTGCGCCGCATCTGCTCCGGCAGAGATTCGGAAATTTATGGAGCAAGATTGATCTCCCGTGTCCCCGGGCGCGTCCGTTCACGCATTTTATATGGCCGGCACAGGGCCGTTTTTCAGCCTGTGCAGCGAATCACCGCCGCACTCGTTGAAAAGAAGCTGATGCTTCTTTTCAACTGCGGTGACTATAACAGGACCGTGATGCAGGGGCCGCCGTAAACGGCGGCAGCCGCAAAACAGCTCAAATCATACAAGGCCCGGGCCTCACATCGGGCCGCCCGGGGGGGCAGCCCCTGCAAAATAAAATCTGCCGGTCAGACACTCCCTGTCCCTTCGCCCGTCCCAGGGTGTCCGCCGGGTCCGGGGATTCGGGACCCCGGCAAACCCCGCAGGCTCTCCCAACAGGACAGCCGAAAAAAGAGAGAAACCCCGGCGGGTTTCTCTCGCGGCCTTCGTTTTTCCGGCCATCCTCCGGGCGGCCTCTTTTGCGGCCCCCGGCTCAGAACCTATTCATAACCGGAGAATGTCGGATGGTCGAGGATTTTTCCCGTCAGACAAGGAGATTTTCCGCGGCCATACTGACGTATGGCAAGGGAAAACGACGCAGTATGACGGGGAAAAGACCGCTCAGACGGCGTTCAGCGATTGTGAATACAGGTTCTCAGCTCTCCGCCTTCCCGGTCAGGCGTTCATAGTGCTCAATCTTCCGGTTGAGCCGGTCCAGGGAGCGCCGCATATCCTCCATCCGCTCCATCAGCTGCCGCCGCTGGTCAATCAGCAGCTCCTTCCGGGCCTCCGCCGTCCCGTCTCCCTGCTGAAAGAGACTGCTGTACTCAATCAGGGCCTCGATGCGCACCCCGGCGGAGCGCATGCACTTCATCAGCTCCACCCAGCCGCAGGCGGCCTCGTCGTAGTCCCGGACGCCGCTTTTCTTCCGGGGCACTGGGGGAATGATGCCCACCCGCTCATAGTACCGCAGCGTGTCCGGCGTCAGTCCGTATTTCTCGCTTACTTCCTTGATGGTCATGGCTCCGATTCCTTTCCCCTTCCCGCCGCCTCACAGAAGAGCCGGAGACGGGTCTCCGGCTTCATCCGGACGCCGGCGCTTCTTTCTCAGGACGCGGCCAAAGCCGGCATTTTCCATGGTCACGCCTCCTTTTCTCCAGCATACTCCCTGGAGTCCCCTCCAAGTCAAGTCCTTTTTCCGTTTTGGCCGTGTCCGCCCACGCATTTTGTCAGGAGGCCGAGGCGCAGGGGGCGCTGTCCCGCCCCGTTTTTTGGAAGTGCCAGTGCCCGGTCCGAAGCAGCAAAAAGCACCCTGCCGGGATATCCCCGGCAGGGTGTTTTTCCGTCCTCGTCCCTTTCAGTCCTCCGGCGGCACCGCCAGCTGAAAGCTCTCCCAGGTGTGCTCCTCCACCGCCGCCCAGGTATGGCCGGCCCGCTCGCACTCCGCCCAGGTGAGATAGCGGAAATAGAATTCCACCTCCAGGTGGCAGGGCAGGATGTCCAAAATGATTTTTTGAATCTGTCCGAACTCCGGGGGCTCCCCCGCCGTCTCCGGGAAGATTACCCGCAGCTTCTGTCCTCCCATCTCAATGGCCCTGGCCCGGATGCCGCAGCCCCGGATGGCACTGTCGATGGCCCCGGGGGTCAGGCTGTCCCCGTCGATGCCCATGAGGGCGGCAATGGCCGCCCGCCGGGTCTCCGGCGTAAATGCCGCCGGCCTGCGGGCAAAGAGGGCTTCCCGGCGGCGGAGACCCTCGTCCTCCGCCGTGGCGGCCAGGCCCTCCCGCTCCGCCCGGTCCAAGCGCCCGGCGGCGGCGTCCAGTCCCAGGCCCAGGGCGCAAAGCTCCGCCCCGCTGACGGACCTTGGCGACAGGTCATAGACCCCCAGTGGCTCCAGCAGTCTTTTCAGGCACGCCTCATACATCCGCCCCGTCCTCCATGGCCGTCACCGTCAGCGTCCCCAGCACCGGCAGCACGGCGTCGTCCGCCGCCAGGTCCTCCCCGGGCGCGGTGATGCGGTAGTTCTCCACGTCCTCCAGAGCATAGATGCGGTTTCCCAGGTCCGCCAGGCGCACCGGCCGGCCCAGGAGGCGGCCGCCGAAATAGTCCGCCGCCGCCTTGCTCACCGCCTCCAGAACCGCCTCCCGGTCCGCCCCCTCCCTGGGGGCCGCGGACACGCAGACGTCCACCGTCCGGACCCGGGGCGCTTTCACTTCCACGTCCACGGCGATCTCCCGCTTTTCCCGGAACACCCCGTTCAGCTCCTCCAGCAGCTCCTGAGAGGGCAGTCCGTTTTCTCCGGCAACGTAGACGTCCACAGTCCCGACGCCCCGGGCCCGGCCCACGGCCCGGGCCGCCGTCACCCCGGGCCGGCTCATGGCCGTCTCCTCATACCAGGCGGCATTGGCCCCGTTGGGCAGCCGCCGGTAGCTCTCCAGAATCCGGGCCCGGAAGGCCCCGTCGCTCTCCTCATCTGCGCCGCCGGTGAAAGCGTCGGGATTGGTCACCGCTGTGACGGCCATGGGGCAGGCCGTCAAAAACCGCACCGCTCCCGGCGCGGCATTGCCGCCTGTTCCGGGCTCCAGGGCCTCCGCCGCCGCGTCGGCGTACCGCTCCCCCGCCCTCAGTGTGACGGCCCCGGTGGTCTGAAAGCGGACCTCTCCCGCCGTCATGCACACCGTCCCCGCCGGAATGGCCACGTCCGCCATAGGCGGGCTCTCCACAGAGAACCGCAGCACCCCCGCCGCCCGGGCGGCGGGCACCCGCCTCAGCCCCCGCATGTCCCCGTGCCGGTCCAGATAGATTCCCTGAGCCGTCTGGGGAAAGCTCTGGTCGAGCACCCAGTCCGCCTGCATCTCCAGCGCCTGGAGCTCCGCCGCCGCAGCCCACAGCCGCACCGCCAGATCACAGCCCGCCTCCGGCCGGAAGCCCGCCCGCTCTCCAAAGGCCGCCAGAAGCGATTCATAGATTTCCTCTGTGCTTCTCATCCGTCCTCCCCCCCTCACGGCAGCACCTCCACCGTCACCGGCAGGATGCCGCCCTCGTACCTCAGCTCTGCCGTCACCTGTCCCCCGGGCCCCAGCGTCACGTTTTCCACCGTCACTGCCTCCTCCTCCAGGGCCTCGGCGGCATACTGCCGGGCGGCGGCGGGGCGGGCGGCGGCGGGCAGCCGTCCCAGCTCTCCCAGGCGGCTCCCAAGGGTCTCCCAGAAGGGGAAGCTTCCCCGCCGGGCCGTCAGCCGGAACAGCACCCGCTGCAAAAGCGCCTCCCGCCCCTCCAGGCGGCACAGACCCCCTGCGCCGTCGGGGACATAGTCCCCGTCTTTCAGCTTCAGCTCCATATCCCGCTCCCCCCTTATCAGCAGTAGCAGGGCCGGTAAGGCTCGCCGTTAATCAGCAGCCGCCCGTGGATAGACACGGTTCCGCCCCGGAGCTCCAGAGTCCCGTCCCGCCGCAGGCAGACCTGAGTATCGCCGGGGCCGTAAACGCAGACCTCGCCGGGCAGCAGTCCGACGGGAGGCGACTGCCTGGCCCCTGCTACGCACTGCTCCTCTCCGCCGGGGCCGCCCTTGATGACCAGCACCTCCGCCCCGTTTCCCGGCAGCCAGGCATAGCCGCCGGGGCCGTAGACCGGCAGGGACCGGACCTCTCCCCGGGTCACAACACCCACGCTGTTCCCCGCGATGGTGGTGACCCCCAGATCCGCGTCGGTGGTGGCCGTCTCCGGCTTCATCTGTTTCGATAGCCACATGCTCCCACTCCTTCCTTTTTCAGCGTCAGTGCCGACACCGCCCCGTCCCGGGCGGAAAAAGAGTCCTCCGTCTCCGCCACCCGGAAGGTCCCCCGGAGCCCCAGCCGCCCCAGGTCCAGCTCCACCCGGTCCCCCGGCTCCGCCGGAAAGCTCCCCGGCAGCGTCACCACCGCGCTCCATTCCTCCTCCTGAGACCGCCGGATCTGATAGTCCCCGGTGTAGCGCATGGCGTCCCAGGTGCTCTGTCCCGGCGTGTAGATGACCCGGCGGCACTGGCCGCCCTTGGCGATCAGCTCCGGATTTTTCACGGAGTAGGAGGCGTTCCGGGTCTTGTCAATGACCAGGGCCTCCGTCAGCACGCCGTAGTGGTCTTCCCGCAGGACGCACCGCAGCACCGGGTCCCCGTCTCCGATGGCCAGCCGCCGCCCGGGCCGCTCCGGAGCCGCCAGCAGAAGGCCCTCCCCGCTGAACCGGGGCGAGAAGTCCCCATAGGTCCGGCAGAAGCCCTCCAGAGCCTTCCACTGGCTGGTTCCCGTCGCCACGGTGTAAACCGAGTCCGCCCGCAGAGGGGCAATCTCCCCGCTCTTCACGCCGTAGGGGGTCACGTGCCGCCGCACGATCTCCTCCAGAGTGGCGTGCTCATAGGTGACGGGCCGGGACTCATTATCCAGCAGTCGGGCGGCGTAGCCCCGGCCTGTCAGGGAGGCGGTGAGGCCGGCCGGCCCCAGCTCCACGGTGTATTCGTCCGCCACCCCCCGCAGCATCACCCTGCCGCCCTCCCGGGCCGTGAAGCCCGCGGCCTTTTCCAGCACCGGCAGCATGTCCTTTTCATAGAGAAAGGTCACGGAAAAGCTGTCGCAGGGCACGGAGCCGGTGCGGACAACGTTCCCGCGGAGCAGAGCCGGCAGCTCATAGACATGGTGGTCCGCCGTGTAGATGGTTCCCGTCACGGAATCACCACCTCCTCCCCCGGATAAATCAGATTCGGGTTCTTGATCTGGGGATTGGCCGCTTTCAGCGCCGCCAGGGTCACGCCGTAGCGCCGGGCAATGCCCCACAGGGTGTCCCCTTTCTTCACGGTATGCCGGAGTGAGGCCGCCTCCCCGGCCTGGCCGCTCTCCGTCGCGCCGCTCTCCTGAATCTCCCGCAGTCCCCCGTCGTATCCGCCCCAGTCCTCCCAGAACTCAAAGCGGTAGCGCACATAGTCTGGCAGAGGCTTTTCCGCCGCCTCCAGCGCTGTGAAATAGGCCCGTTCCGTCTGCCACACCGGATGGACCAGCAGTCCCGGCCCCTCCTGGCGGAACACCGCCGCCAGCTCCCGAAACCGCTCGTAGGCCCCCGGCCCGGCAAAGGTCCCCTCTCCCCGCAGCACCCGGCAGGCCCTGCCCAGGTCCTGTAAAACGCAGCCCCCGAAGGGCGCCTGATGGACGGCGATCCGCCGCCGGTACTCCACCGTATAGACCTCCGGATTGTGGGGCCAGGTGAAGTCCTTAAACCGCATGGGCGTCAGCCGCACGCCCCTCCCCCCTTTTCTGTCAGATCATCTTCGGATATTGCTTCCGGGCCGAACAGCCGGAAGTAGTTGATGCCATGTTTTGCGGCTGCCGCCGTTTATGGCGGCGGGCAAAACGGCGCCTGTATTCACAACCGCTGAACGGCCTTTTTCCCGCCATACCGCGCCGGTCTCCCCTGCCGTCCGTCAGGATGGCTGCGGGCCGCGGAAAATCTTCTTGTCTGACAGGAAAAATTCCCGCCCATCCGGCATCCCGCAGACATGAACACAGGTTCTGAATCCAATGATATAACTTCCGAACGAAAACCTCGGAACTCATATCAATAAATGGCAAAGCCGCCGTCATAGCGCCGGGCGTCCCGCTGGACGGCCAGAGAGAGGGCCTTTGCCGCCTCCCGCTCCGCCTCCCCGCCTCCAGAGAGACATCCCTCCTCCGCCCGGAGCACGGGAGAAAACCGGAGTTCCCCATCCGTCCAGGGCCCGGCGGAGGACCGGAGCCCGGCGGAAAAAAACCGGACGTCCCCCGCCTCCGCCGGGCCGGACTCCTCCGGCCGGAGCAGGACGGCCTGTCCCGTCTCCGTCCCGCTCCCTGCCTCCCCGTTCCTCGCCGTCCCGTTCTCCGCCGTCCCGTTCTCCGCCGCCCCGTTCCTCGCCGTCTCCTTCCTTGCTGCCCCGCGCCCTGCCGTCCCGTTCTCCTCCGTACCGTTCTCCGCCTCCTCCGTTAGGGGAACGCCTGTCCCTCCGCCCCCCGTCCCGGACTCCGTCCGGAGAAAAAACGATCCTTCCACCGCCCTCCGGACTGCGGTCTCCTCCTCAGCCGCCGGAACCCGGAGCATCCCGGCCTGCCGGCCTCCGCGCTCCCGGACCGCCCCTAGTCCCCGCCTGCCGCCGCCGGGGGACCGGAGGGAGGCTTCCGCCTCCCTCCCCTCCTCCGCTGTCTCCCCCAGCAGCAGCGCCGCCAGGGCGGCCCGCTGCCGCTCCAGCTCCCAGCCCGCGTAGTCCATGGTCCTCACGCTCCTTCCAGCACCCGGAAGCGCGCCGGGTCAAATCCGGGGTTTTTGGCCTCTGCCTCCATCTCCGGCCCGGGGGCCCCGCCCCCCTCCGACAGACGCCGCAGCAGCCGTTCCATCTCCCGGCCCGTCAGGTCCGCCAGGGCCTCGGCCTCGCTGCCGTAGACCCGCTTCCCCTGGAAGCGGCAGGCCTCCATGAGGATGCGCACGTTGCACAGCAGCACCCGTTCCAGGGGGTCCCCAATGCCCCTGGCCTCTCTCCACAGCTCCAGCAGCCGGCCTGCCGTCAGCCCTCTCAGCTCGTCGATCTCTCTCATGCCGAGGTCTCGATCCGCTTCGCCGCCACCACGGTGACCTTCTCCGCCACCATGGCGTTGAGCTGGCCTTCCTCCCGCACGGCGCTCCACTGGCAGCCGCTGTAGATGACGCGCCGGTCCGGCTTGCAGATGACCAGGGAGAAATCCGCCAGGTCATGGAAGTTGATGCCGTCGGAAACGGCGCTGTCTGTGGCGTAGAGCCGGGTCAGCTCCAGGGTGTACTGCTTCTGCCCCTCGATGGTGGCCACCGGCTCGCTCTCGCCGAAGGCCTCCACGCTCTGGGAGGATTTTGTGGCCCGGGCGGTGTAGCTCTGCACCACCGCCACCTTTTTCCCGTCCATCTCCAGATAGATGTCCGCGCTGGTGGGAAATCCCGTCATAGTCCGTCCTCCTTAAATCGTGATGTGTACCGTCAGGTGGATTTGATTCAGCCCGTGGGCCACGGAAAAACCGAACTCCACCAGGCACACCGTGGGGTCCTCCTCCGAGGGACGCACCGTCACCTCGTCATAGCCGTCAATGATTTCCGCCGCCAGCTTCCGTTCCAGCTCCACGATGACCTGGGAGCGGATGGCCGCCCGGCCCCTGGCGTTGTTCTTGCCCCGGACGAACTTGCTTCGCAGAGCCGCCCGCACTGCCGGAATCACGTCGTCCGCCACCAGAATGGTGGTCAGCTCCCTCCAGGAGGCGTCGGGCCCGCCGCCGCTGACGGTCCGGGTGGTAATGCCCCGCACCGGGGACACCGTGCCCCCCACGCACTCCAGCGGGGTTACGCCGCCCCGGACCAGCAGGTCAATCTGGTTGTCGTCATAGTCCTCGCTGAGGCCGCAGAGCCCCCGGATTTCCGCGCCGTTCAGGGGGACCGCCGGGTCCCCCGACGCGGCGATCACCGCCGCTGCCGCCGCCGCGGCGAACACGCCGGGGAGCCGGTTTCCCCCGCTGTCCAGGGCGTCGGGCCCCACCAGAACCACCCGCTCGCTGTTCAGCTCCTTTGCCCGCCGGATCAGCTCCTCCACGCTGTCGCCGTCGCCGCCCACCACGGCGATGCGCTCCCGCCGGACGGCGGAGGCGCTCTCCACCGCCGTCCGCAGCGCCTGCTGCACCTCTGTCTGGGCGCTGTCGCAGACGACAATCTGAACGTCCTTCTTCTCCAGGGCGTCAAAGGCCTCCTGATAGTCCTCAAGACTCCCTCCGTCCGCTACCCGGACCGCCGTCACCGCTCCGGCCCCGGCAGTGAACAGCAGCCGCAGCAGGGCGCTCATGCTCTGGTCCTCGCCGAAGACGGACACGCCTGCGGCATAGCCCGTCACCGTCACCGGCACGCCCACGTCTCCCCGGGCGGCCCGGGCCGCCACGCCGACGATTCTGGCCGCCCGGCCCCCGGAGACCGCCGCCGAGGTGTCATACACGGAATAAACCCCCGGCCTCTCATGCACCATTTCCTTCAAGCTCTCAAAACCCCTTTCAGCTGAAAGTCCAAAAATACCCCTCCGTCCTCCTCCGCCTGGGCCAGGAACAGCGCCTCACAGCCAAGCTGTCCCCGCCGGAGGAACATTCCCGTCGTCCTCTCCCAGGCCAGGCCCTCCCAGCGGAGCTCGCCGGGCCGGATGCCCTCAGGCAGACCCTCCAGCAGAGCGGCGGAGGCGGCTTCCGTTCCCGCCTCGCAGTCCGCCGCCCGCTCCGCCCGGAGCTCCACGGTGACAGCGCCTGTCAGGCGCTTTCCGTAGAGCTCATGGGTCCTGCCGCTGCCGTCCCGCAGCTCTCCCAGATAGCCGCAGAAGCCCAGGGCCTTTCCCTCGGCGGCGCCTACGGCCACCGTGGCCACAGCCCCCGGATACTTCCCCGCCGCCCGGTCGGGAAAAGCGGCCTCCGCCGTCAGTCCCGCCTGCCGCAGCGCTTCTATCACCGCGTCCCGGATTTGTGTCAGTTCCCGCATACCGTTTCCCTCTCCCGCTCCAGCACGGCCCGCCAGTGGCTCAGCGCCCCGCCGATGTACAGGGGCCGTCCGCTCCGGACCCGGAACGCCGTCCCGTTCCAGACCACCGTGTCCCCGGTCTCCGCCGCCGCCCGGCCCAGATAGAGCCACAGCCGCCCGTCCAGCCGTCCCAGAGGGGTTTCTGCCTCCGGGCAGACCTCGTCCCGCTCCCGCACCGGCTGGATAAAGGCCCGGACGGTCTGCCGCCGCCCCTCCCGGCACAGCTCCGCCGTCTGGCCCCATCGCTCCAGAATGGCCTCCACCTGTCCCGTCATCCCCGGACCCCCTTCAAAAACAGGTCTCCCGGCAAAACGCAGGGGGACATCAGCCGTTCCGCCGTCCGCTCCAGACTCCGGGCGGCGGCCTGCCGCTCCCCTCCCCCCGGGCCCTTGACGGAGATGTCCCCGGCGGTGAAGGATGCTGCGGTCCCCTGTCCCGCCATAAAGTCGGCGGCGGCGGTGCAGGCGGCGGCGCAGAGAAAGGCAGGGCCGCAGTCCTCCGCCGTTGTCTCCCGGGGCAGGCGGCTCTCCCAGCAGGCCTGGGCCGCGGCGCAGAGCAGCGCCAGCGCCGGCAGATCCGCCTCCCCGGCCCCGGACAGTGTCCGGGCCATTTCCAGAATACGCTCCTCCATCAGGACAGCACCAGCACCTTGGAGGCCCCGGGAAACAGCTTGGCGAAGCCGGAGATGGAGGTAATGGCCGCCCGCTCCAGCTGCCGGTCAATGAGCTTGTCGTATTCCACCAGAATCTCGCTGCCCGAAACCTGCTCCAGAGCATAGTGCTTGTCCAGACCGATGAGGGTGCCCGCCGGCATGGCGGAGGAGCGCAGCAGCCGGGCCCCCAGGGGGGTGGTCAGCGCGCCGGTGCCCTGGAAGTTCAGCCCCGTCAGGGGGTTCTGGAACTCCGGCAGCTTCAGCATGGCCAGCATCATGTCCCCGCTCACCAGCAGCGTGTTCATGGAATAGGGGTCGAAGCGGCTCCAGAAATCCAGAAGCGCCTCATAGCTCAGCGCCTTGCCCGCCGGGCGAATCACCTCCGCCGGGTTCTGGTTGCCGTCGCCGTTCCGCAGCACCTCAATGGCGTCCTGGAGATGCATCCGCCCGATGTAAGCGCCGATCTGCCGCAGCATCACGGAGAAGAGGTCCAGCCGCTGGAAGCGGATGGCCTCATAGGAGGCCACCAGCATCCGCCCCCGCTTGTGGAGCCGCACCAGGTTCTCCTGGGTCCGCAGAGTGGTCCTGGGAATCTGGGCCCCCTCCTCCACCCGGCGGAGCTGTTTTTCCTCCTCGGTGGGGACGGAGGCGATGGACCGGTAATCCATCCCGTCAAACCGGGTGGTCACGGCGGTGATGTGGGGCAGGATGCCCTCCTCCTCCAGTCCCTGGCGCACCACGCGGGACACGAACTCGGGGAACAGCACGGCGGACTCGGTGGTGTGGAAAAACTTTTCCACCTGGTCGCTCCCCGGCCCCTTCACATGGATGTCAAAGCGCTTCAGCTGCCGCTGAAAGGCGTCCATTCCCTCCAGCGGGGTGCCCTGATAGGCCTCGCTGGGGTCCAGCTCCTCCAGCGTCCGGGCAAAGCTGCATCCGCTGCGGCCATACATGCCCTTTTCCAGTCTCACGTTCTCATAATGATAGCTCATATATGCGTCCCTCCTCACAGTACAAAGGTCACGGTTTCGCCGTCCGTGTCCGCCACCAGATACTTCCGTCCGCTGTCCGCGGCCTGGACGCCGCCCCTGCCGTCGGCGGCCAGACCGGTCCAGCCCAGGGCCGGCGCGGTTCCCGTAAAGGCCGCCGTCACCATGCCCCCCAGGGCCACGGCGCAGGCCCTGCCGTCCCGGCCCGCCGTCAGGGCCACGCCGCAGAAGTCCTCCCCGGCGGCGCAGGGCGCCACGGTGCCGCCGCCGCTGATTTTCACCACCTGCCCCGCCTGCACGCCGTCGCAGGCGAAGGTGGCCGACCACTGCCCGATTCCCTCAAATGAATGATTTCCGCTCATGCTCGTCCTCCTTTTCCGTCTTCTCTGATCTATAGTCACCGCAGTTGAAAAGAAGCATCAGCTTCTTTTCAACAAGTGCAGTGGACTTCATAGCCGGCACAAGGGGTTTTTGCCTTACCCGCCGGCGGCCCCGCCGCTGTTTGAAAATCGGTATCTACCGATTTTCAACTGTGCTGACGATACCGCCAGAACACCCTGTGGGTCCTGGTCCCCTGACCAGGCCATTTCCCGCCCCGACGCAAAATCCCCCTTCCCGCCGCCGCTTCCCCTCCGATTAAACCAGAAACGCCTCGTCCCTCTCCCGCTCCGCCGGCTCCCGCCGCCGCAGCTGAGGGGGTACGGGGAAGCGCCGGGCCGCCCGTATCTCAAAGGCCTTTTTCAGCTCCAGCAGCTCCGGTTCCTCCATTCGCTCCGCCGCCCCGGCGAAGACCCGGCCCTCCGGCCCGTCGTCCGCCAGCATGGCCAGGCGCGCCACCTCCCGCCGCAGCTCCCGGAGGTATTTCCGTCCCAGCTCCGCCTGCTTTTGCAGAAGGAGGTCCCCCTCCCCCGCCTGACGGAAGCGCTTCAGCACCCCCGCGCCTCTCTGAGCAGGCACCGCCACGAAAGACCACTCATAGGCGTCCCTGGGCTCTCTCAGCTCGAAGTAGCACAGCTTCCCGCCGTAGACCTGCCCCCGCACGTGCCGGCAGCTTCCGTCTTCAGCGCCGCAGACGGAACAGACGCTTCTGCCCATGCTGCATCCAACGCTGACCTCCTTTTTGATGCCCCCCTCGATTTCAGCGATGAGGTCCGCGTTTTTCTCCGTCCGCAGCAGATAGGCCCAGCCCTTCAGCCAGCGGCAGCCGTCGCCCGCCGCCGTGGTCCTGGCCGGTTCCTCCACCACCTCGGTCCGGTAGATACGGGCCGCCTGGCCCCGGGCGGTCCACTGGTGGTCAAAGATGCCGCTCTTTCCCAGCAGCAGCCGCCCCAGTCCTTCCAGGGCCTCCCCGTCGAAGCGCTCATAATCCCGGTCCACCTCGTTGTCACACAGGCGCAGGGTGAAGGTGTAAACCTGTTCCGGCTTCAGCTCCGCCCTGGCCAGGCGGTTGATCTGCTCCATGTCCTCTCTTGTCACGTCCGCCATATCCGTCTCCTCTTTCTCACATTTTTCCCGGTTTCCCCTTTCAGCTGTCCGGCCTCTTCCGTCCGGAGTCTCAAGACTCCTCCGCCCGGTCGTTCTCCAGCTTCAGCTTTCTGGCCTGCTCCCGGTAGAGCGCCGCCCGGGCCTCCTCCACCTGGTCCTGCAGATTGATGTCGTCCCATACCGCCTCAAATCCGCAGGCATAGCCGTGCATCCGCAGCCACAGCCGGCAGACCCGTTCCACCGCCGGCGTCAGGGTCCTGCGGATGGCGGTGATTTCCGTGGTCAGCAGATCCGCCTGCTGGGCGCTCATGCGCTCGGTGGAATTCCAGCTCAGCCCCAGCATAAAGGGCGGGATGCCGGTTTTGGACACGATCTGCTCCAGAATCTGCCGCACCGGTACCTGACTGTCCAGCAGGGGCGCGTCTGCGCCGATGACCTTGATGTCCACGTCTCCCACGGCCACGAAATCCCGGACGCTGCCGTTTCTGGTGTCCTCCATGGCCCGGGACCACTCCCCGGCCAGCATCCGCCCCCGCTGGGCGGCGTCGCCCTCGCTGTTTCTGCACGTCACGGCAAAGCGCATGTTTCCGCAGCGCTCCCAGTTGACGCCGATGGTGTGGTAGATTTTCATCAGGATATCCGCCATGAAGGGCAGGGACCGCAGCAGCGACACGCCGCAGGGGTTCCCCGTCTCCGGGTTCAGCGGCGTGAACAGCAGCAGCTCCTGATAGGGCAGCGCCTCCATCTGTCCCGTCTCGCCGGGGCCGTAGATGGTGAAGTCCAGGGGGCTGTCCCCCTCCCGAATCTCGATGTCCTCCACCCGCCCGCAGACCAGGGCGGCGATGTCCCGGTTTCCCGCCGCCGGCACGATTTCCCCGATGGCCCGCCCGCAGGTCAGCAGAGCATCCAGGTAGCAGTCCAAAAAGGCGTTGATTCCCGCCTGTCCCCGTCCCGCCGGCACAGTCCGCAGAAACTCGTTCAGCTCCGCTTCCGCCTGCCGGTCGCCGCAGGCCGCCGTCACGCCGCCGGTCATGCGGATAAGCTTGTAGATGGCGGCGTCCACCGCCGGCACCGCCTCCCGCACCGCCCGGTAGAGGCGGATTTCCCCCCGGCTCAGGGGCCCGCAGTCCCGCAGCAGCCCAAAGGGGTGGCGGCTGCTCTCCCGCAGCTGAGCGGCGGCGGCCCTTGGATCCTGCCGTTTTTTCAGCCAGCGCACCGTTTTCTCATCTCCTTTCTGTTCTCCCTCACACGAACCACCGGGCTTCCTCTCCCGCCCGCTCCACGCTGGCGGCGGCGAAGCCGCCCCGGCCCTCTCCCGCCATGTCCATGGCGAAGTAGCGCAGCTCGTCCATGGCGTGGTCGTCCCGCTTCCGGGGGGTGTCCCGGTCCCCCCGCTCGTCCCAGCTGTACAGGCTGATTTCCCGCAGACAGTCCCGGCAGCCCCGGCAGATGACCAGCCGCCGCCGTCTCAGAAGGTCCGCCGTCACCCGGATGCCGTCGGCCACGTCGTTGCTGGCCCGGACCACGGTGAAGCCCCGCCGCCGCAGCGTCTCGATGAAGCTGGCCGCCGAGGGGTCCGCAATGACCCGCCGGATGCTCCGCCCCGCCGCCAGCTTCTGGAGCTCGTCGGCATATTCCTCATCGGTCTTCTGCTGTCCGGCCCTCCGGGAATCGTAATAGTATTCCGCCGTCCGGTACCACACGCCGTCCCGCAGTCCCCACAGTCCGAAGGACGCGGGATTCACCGTCCCGTAGTCCACGGAGATGCGCCACTCCTCAAAGGGCCCTTCCGGCGGGTCCTCCGCGTCCCGCGCCGGGTTGAAGAAGCCGTAGACAAGCCCCTGGGCGGCGCACCACTCCCCCAGCACAAACCGCCGGTAGAAGGTCCCGGAATAGGCCCGCTGATAGCGCCGGCGCACCCGGTCCGACAGAGAGGGGTTGTCCTCCATGGTGAAGTGGAGCCGCAGGGCCCGGCGCTCCTCCGCCTTCAAAATCCACTCCTGATAGAACCAGTGTCCCGGTCCTTCCGGATTACAGCTGAACCAGAGCCGGCTTCCCTCCACGCTGCACCGGGCAATGGCCTGCTCCACAAAGGACCTGGGCATCAGTGCCGCCTCGTCCAGCAGCACCCCCGCCAGGGTGCTGCCCTGAATCAGGTCCGCGCTGGACTCGTCCCGGCCCCCGAAGAGCAGAAAGCGGTTCTCGTGTCCGTTGTAGCGGACGGTCAGCAGATTTTCCGACCGTTTTTCCTGAATCCGCATTCCCAGCCTCTCGAGGCAGGGCGTCAGTTCCGCCAGCAGATTCCGCCGCAGCGAGGCGATGGTCTTGCCGCACAGCCCGAACTGTCTTCCGCTGAATCTGGCCTGGGCCCAGAGGAAGAAGGACAAACCCATCGCAAAGGTTTTCCCGCTCCGCACCGCTCCGTCGCAGATAACAGCATCCCACTGTCCCGACCGCCACCAGGTCATCACCCGCAGCTGCTGCCGGGAGAACCGGATGGTTGTTCCCTTACCCGTTGTCCCACTCCTCTCCCAGTTCTCTCCCGGCGCTCTCCAGAGCGCTGTAAAGCGCCTGGGCCTCCTCCCCGCCGGTGTCCAGCAGATTGTACAGGCTTTCAAGGGCCCGCACCCGGTCCGCCAGCTTCACTTCCACGCCCCCCTTGTCCGTCACCCGCAGCTCCGTCACGGCGGAGAGGTCCAATGCCGCCGGATCGGCCTCCTGGGGGTGCAGCGCCAGCAAAGCGGCGTCGTTGGCCCGTCCGAAGGCCAGCTGCGCCAGCCGCCGCACCACATCCTCCCGCCGGAGCTGTCCCGCGGCGGTCTCCCGCATCTGCTCCAGCCGGTCCCGTACCGGCTCCCGCTCCAGAGCGCCGTAGCCGTCGGTCTGGCCGCTCTCCGCCGCCGCCCGCTCCGGGTCCATGGTCCGGAGATAGGCCCTGCAAAAGGCCCCGTCTCTCCCCTTCATGCTCTCACCCTCCTTATGTAGTCAGTAAAGTTGAAAACTGGCAGTTGGCCGGTTTTCAACCGGCGGCCCTTGGCCTGCCGGTGCGCAAAGCGCACATTTATAGTCAAACAGGTTGAAAAGAGTCGGCCGGTTCTTTTCAGCTCTGCGGCGAAACGCCGCCGCAGATGGCCGCATTTGCGGCCATGGTTTGGACTTCATAGAGAATAAAGAGAATAAAGCGTGTTTCACACGTCAGCGGACCCATGTCCGCTGGTCGAAAACGTGCAATTTGCACATTTTCACCTTTGTTCACTTTACTGAACTATGAGGTCAAATAAACCGGCCGCTTTCAGCAGCCCCGGCGGAACCCGCCGGCGAAAAGCATGCCGGATGCTTTTCAGGTTTATTTACTATACCCGTGCCCGCCCCGGCCCCGTTGTTGCATATCCCTGTGCACCTTCCCGCAAAAAAAATTTTTTTCCGCCCCCGGCGGCCCATCCCCCAGGCCCCCGGACCCCGTCCCGAGGCCGCCCAGGCTCCGCTCCTTCACACCCTGGCCGCGATTTCCAGACGCTCCCAGTCACAGGCCCGTCCGGCGCATAAATTCTGTGCCCTCCGCGCAGACTACAGCGGATGCCAAAGTTCCGGACAGCCGCCCAGGCCCGCTGTCCGCGATTTTGGACAGGGAACACCGTACGGAAAGGAAGCGCCCTTTTATGTCCGAAAAAAAGGAAAAAATTGTCGTCGCTCTGGGCGGGAACGCCCTTCAGTCCAGGGACAGCGCCCCCACCGCCGAAGCGCAGCTGGAGGTGGTCCGCCGCACGGCGGAGCAGATTGCGGAGATCAGCCGCCGGGGCTATGAGCTGGCGGTGGTCCATGGCAACGGCCCCCAGGTGGGCCGCATTCTTCTTGCCGGCGAAACCGCCCGGGATGTGGTGCCCCCCATGCCCTTCGATGTCTGCGGGGCCATGAGCCAGGGTTATATCGGCTATCACATTCAGCAGGCCCTGCGCTATGCCCTCAGCGTTCGGGGCCGCAGCGTCCCTGTGGTCTCCCTGACCACTCAGGTGGTGGTGGACCGCCGGGACCCCGCCTTTCAGAATCCCACCAAGCCCATCGGCCCCTTTTACACGGAGGAGGAGGCCCGCCGTCTGGAGCAGGAAAAGGGCTATGCCATGCGTGAGGACGCCGGGCGGGGCTGGAGGCGGGTGGTGCCCTCTCCCCTGCCGCGGAAAATTGTGGAGATTGGCTCCATCCGCCTTCTCTGGGACCACGCCATAGTTGTCACCTGCGGAGGCGGCGGCGTCCCGGTGGCGGAGAATCCCGACGGCACTCTGGAGGGCGTGGCCGCCGTCATCGACAAGGACTTTGCCGCCGGCCTCCTGGCGGAGGAGGTGGATGCCGACGCCCTTCTGATTCTCACCGAGGTGGAGAAGGTGGCCATCCGCTTCGGCCAGCCGGACCAGCAGGACCTGGACCATATGAGCCTGGCCGATGCCGCCCGCTATGTGGAAGAGGGCCAGTTCGGCGCGGGCAGTATGCTTCCCAAGGTGGAGGCGGCCATGCGCTTTGCCCGGAACCACCCCGGCCGCCGGGCCATTATCACCAGCCTGGACAAGTGCCTGGACGCCCTGGACGGCAAGACCGGCACCACTGTCACCTTCGCCTGAGCAGGGTCCGGGCCCCGTCCCGGCCCGTCTCCCGGAACTCTGACACTTCCAAAAAACAGGCTGGCCCTCTCCGCCCCCAAAAAGCCGCAAAGAAAGGACGTACCTGTTCAGGTACGTCCCTGCCTGCCGCAAAGCATTGAAAGAGGAAAATCAAAAAGCTGAGGCAGCCGGCAAAGGCGCCGTCTTCCTTCCGGTCCTTCCGGAGGCAGGGGATATTGTCGGACAGAAGCCGCTCCGGATACTCTGGCATCAGGTTTTCCGGCTCCTGGCCGGAGCGGGCAAAAGCCGGAGCCTGTCCAACCGCCCCCGCAGTCCCAGCCCCCCGCCAGATCCGGCGGCTGCTGCATCGCCGCCTCCGTATACGGCCCCTGTGACCGCCCGGAGATGTGGGTCCTCCGGCGCTGCCGGGACCGGGTCCTCCGCGCCAGCCCGCCGGGGGTTCAGCGGCGCGACCTATCAGGACCGGGACGGTGGGCTGCAACCTCTGCTTAACGCCAAAAGGCGGCTTCTTACGAAGCCGCCTTTCTCCGTTTCCAAACCCTTTCCCAATTCCTGCTCTCTCATTCCTCCTTCCGGATGACCGCCGCCATCCGCTCCGCGAAGAGCCGCCCTGCCAGGACCGCCTCCTCCGGAGAGTTCCCGGCGGCCCCCACCTCCACCAGAAGGGACCCCGCGGTGGCGTGCTGGTTGTACCGGGAGTTCCGCAGCAGCACCGGCCGCATCAGTGTGGGATACCGCTCCAGAATGTCCTGCTGAATGGACGCCGCCAGCCGCAGATTCTCCATCCAGCCGGGGTGCTCCAGGCCGCTGCCGTCGCTGCCGAGAACCAGGGACATCTGGGCGGCGGTACCCAGTCCCTCGATCTCCGACACGGCCTTGTACTGGTTCCCCTGTCCGTCCTCAATGGCGTCCCGGTGGACGTCCAGAATGAAGCGGATGGAGGGGTACTGGACCAGATAGCTCTGAATGGCCGCCAGGGAACGGTCATAGGCCCCGGAATAGGAGGGGTAATCGTAGAGCGTCCGGTCGTGGAGGACGGAGAGGCCCGCCTCGATGAAGGCCTCCGCCATCTCGTCCCCCACACGCACCACGTTATAGCGGTAGTCCGTGGTCCGGTAGTCCCCGGACCAGACCACCTCCGTGCCGGGAACGGGGGTATAGCCCTCGCTGCCGTGGGTGTGGAGAATCAGAATCTGAGGGGACGCCTCCGACAGCTCCGCCGCGAAGGGCTGCTGAAGCTCCGGAACCGTCAGCGCGTGGCTGGTGGAGTTGCTGATATACACCCGCCCGCAGACGGTGTATCCGCTGGGGTCCGTGGGCACCAGGGTCTTGGCGGGAACGCCGTTGTCCGCCGCCGGGTCCGGGGTCTCCGGCTCCAGGGGCGTTTCCTCCACCGGGAGAACCATGGGCGTGTCCGTCTCTCCGTCCTCCTCCGGCGCCTCCTGCCGCTCCAGCGCCCGGCGCTCCGCCACGGCCGGCCGGGCCGCCAGCAGCAGCGGCGATTCCCCAATGGTCAGCGCCGCCGCCGGGGAAAGTCCGTCCTCCCGCCACAGATCCCCCAGCTCCCAGCGCAGCGCCTGGAGCGGCAGCGCCTCGCGCAGAGCCCCGAAGGCGGCGGAGGCAGTGTCGCTGCCGGCTGTGACCGCCGCCATCCACAGCGTCCCGGCGGCCAGCAGAGCCGCCTCCAGGCGGCGGAGCAGGCCCGTCCCTCTGCGGGTTTCTTTCATAAGCCCTCACCTCTTGGACAACCTATGCTGGCAGGGCCGTGATTATGCCTGTTCTCCCGCCCCGGTTTTTCATGCGGCCATCTTGCATTCCCGGCCTGTTCGGTATATACTTGGATATAAATTGACACATTGGACGCCTTTCCGGCGTTCTCCACCCACACCCGAACCTTACAAAAGGAGCTGAGAACTTGGAAATGACCAGACGCCGCCTGGCGGACGGGATGTATCTCACCCATCTGCCGGCGAATAAATTCAAAACAAGTATTCTGTCCGCTCAATTCATCACCCCCCTCCGGCAGGAGACCGCCTCCGCCTGCGCGCTGCTGCCCAGCCTGCTGCGGCGGGGCACCGTCACCTGCCCGGACATGAGCAGCCTGTCCGCCAGGCTGGACCGGCTGTATGGGGCCCGCATTGACAGCACCGTCCGCAAATGCGGAGAGAGCCAATGCGTGGGCTTTGTGGCCGGCTTTATCGACGACCGGTATGCCCCCGGCGGCGAACGGCTGCTGGAGCCCGCGGCAGCGCTGCTGGGCGAGCTGATCTGCGACCCCGTCACCGAGGGAGGCCGCTTTGTGACGGATTATTTCGAGAGCGAGCAGGTGAACCTGGCCGACGCCATCCGCAGCGTGCTCAACGACAAGCGCAGCTACGCCGACTGGCGGCTGCTTCAGGAGATGTGCGCCGGGGAGCCCTATGGCGTTTCCCGGCTGGGCAGCGTGGAGTCGGCGGAGGCCATCCAGCCCCGGAAGCTCTACGCCCTCTATCAAGAGCTGACTGCCTCCGCCCGGCTGGAACTGTTCTACAGCGGCAGCGCCGGTCTGGAGCGGGTGGAGGAGGCCCTCCGCGCCGCCTTCGCCACCCTGCCCCGGAAGAACGTCCGGGACCAGGTTCCCCCCACGGTTTCCCACGCCGCCCCGGAGACGGTCCGGACCGTCACCGAGTCTCTGGACGTGGTTCAGGGCAAGCTGGGCATGGGCTTCTCCTGCGGCAGCGAGGACGTTCCCGCCCTGCTGCTGGGCAACACCCTCTTCGGCGGCAGCAGCAATTCCAGACTCTTCCTGAACGTGCGGGAAAAGCTCTCCCTGTGCTACTACGCCTCTTCCCTCTTCCACCGGCAGAAGGGGCTGATTACCGTTTCCTCCGGCATCGAATTTGAGAACTGCCGGAAGGCCTATGACGAGATTCTGGCCCAGCTGGAGGCCGTCCGGAAGGGCGAGCTGGAGGACTGGGAGCTGGAGGGGGCCCGGAGCACGCTGCTGAACGCATACGCCTCCATGGGGGATTCCCAGGGCCGTCTGGAGCACTTTTTCATCAGTCAGGCCGCCGTGGGCCGGAACGAGACGCCGGAGCTGCTGGCCGCCATGGTCCGGGATGTCTCGTTGGAGCGCATCTGCCGGGCCATGGAGACGGTGAAGCTGGACACGGTATACTTCCTGCAGGGAAAGGAGGCGGAGGCATGAAGCAGCGCTTTTATGAACGGATTGGGGAGTCTGTCTGCCTGGAGACTCTGCCCAACGGGCTGGAGCTCCGGATTGTGTCCAAGCCGGGCTATGCCAAGAAGTACGCCTTTTTCGCCGCCAATTACGGCGGCATGGACACCCGCTTCACCCTGGACGGCCGGCTGCGGGACACCCCCGCCGGCATCGCCCACTATCTGGAGCACAAGATGTTCGACACCGAGGAGGGCAACGCCCTCCAGCGCCTGGCCCAGAACGGGGCCGAGCCCAACGCCTTCACCGCCAATGCCCTCACCGGCTATTATTTCAGCTCCACGGAGCATTTCGAGGAGAACCTGGAAATTCTCCTCTCCTTCGTCTCCATCCCCTGGTTCACCGAGGAGAGCGTGGCCAAGGAGCAGGGCATCATCGGCCAGGAGATCCGCATGATTGAGGACAATCCCGACTGGCAGGTCTATCACCAGATGCTCCAGTGCCTCTACAGCGTGAATCCCGCCCGGGTTTCCATCGCCGGCACGGTGGAGAGCATTTCCCACATCACGGCGGACACGCTCTATGCCTGCCACAAGGCCTTCTACACCCCCGCCAACATGACTTTGACGGTGGTGGGGGACGTGGACCCTGTCCACATCTCCGACCTGGCCCGCCGGGTGCTCCCCCGGGAGAGCGGCGCGCCCATCTCCCGGGTGTGGGAGGAGGAGCCGGAGACCGTGGCGAAGCGGGAGAGCCGTATTGCCATGGAGGTTTCCCTGCCCCAGTTCCTGCTGGGCTTCAAGTGCCGCCCGGTGTGGGAGGGGGAGAACTATTTCCGGAGCCTGATTGTGGGCGACCTGGCCTGCGACCTGCTCCTGGGTGAGTCCAGCCCCCTCTACCAGCGGCTCTACAGTCAGGGGCTGATTAACGCCAGCTTCGGCGGGGCCTATGAGATGCTGCCCGGCGCGGCCTATTTCTCCGCCGGAGGCGACAGCAAGGACCCCCGGGCCGTGTCCGCCGCCGTCTGCCAGGAGGCCCGCCGTCTGGTCCGGGAGGGCGTGGACCCGGATTTCTACCAGCAGATTCGCCGGGCCGCCTTCGGCGCCAGCCTGCGGGGCCTGGACTCCTTTGAAAACATCGCCGTCACCATGACCGAGGGCTGTTTCAACAGCTACGACCCCCTGCGCTTCCCGGAGACCTTCGACTCCATCGGCCCCGATGACCTGCTGGCCTTTCTGAAGGAAAACATCACAGAGGAGCGGTCGGTCCTCAGCGAGATTGTCCCCAAAGAGGGCTGATCTCCGGCATTCCAATCAAGAAAGAAGGAGCAATTGCTTTGACTGCGCTGAAAGATATGCCCATTTCCTTTCCCGGCCTGTTCGGCGGCTGGGAGTTCAACCCGGACCCGGTGGCCCTGCACGTGGGCCACGGGATTTACTGGTACGGCATCATCCTGGCCCTGGCCTCTCTGGCGGGGATGCTGCTGTGCATGAAGCTGGCCCCCCGGTACGGCCTGACGGAGGACAACGTGCTGGACCTGGTGCTCTGGGCGGTGCCCTGCTGTATCCTGGGGTCCCGAATCTATTATGTGGTGTTTTACCTGGACCTGTACCGGAATGCAGCCGGGGGCCTGGACTGGGGCCGGATCATCGCCATTTGGGACGGCGGCCTGGCCATTTACGGCACCGTGATTGCCGGGGCGCTGGTGGCCTTTCTCTACACCCGGCGGAAGAAAATCCGCTTCGGGGCCATGGCGGACCTGGCGGTGATGGGCCTGCTGCTGGGCCAGATCATTGGCCGCTGGGCCAACTTCATCAACCGGGAGGCCTTCGGCGGCCCTACGGAGCTGCCCTGGCGGATGCGGCTGTGGGTCAGCCAGTATCAGTTTGTGGAGGTCCATCCCACCTTTTTGTATGAGAGCCTTTGGAACCTGGCCGGCCTGTGTCTGATTCTGTTCATCGTCTCCAAGGGGCGGCGGTTCGACGGGGAAAACACCTGGTTTTACTTTCTGTGGTACGGCCTGGGCCGGTCCTGGATCGAGGGCCTGCGCACCGACAGCCTGTATCTCTTCGACTGGACCTTCCTTGGCCAGCCCATTCGGGTCTCCCAGGCCCTGAGCCTGGTCATGGCCTGCGTGGCTGCCGCAATGCTGTTCTACAACATCCGCGTCCGGAAGGCCCTGCCGGAAAATCTGCTGGTAAACCGGCTGGCGGCGGAGGCGGAGGCCCGGGCGGAGGCCGAGGCGGCGGAAGCCGCCGCACGGATGCAGGCGGACGCCCGGCTGGAGGCCGGGGTCCTCTCCGCCGCCCCGGCGGCGGAGAGCCTGAGCAGCGGGGAGGAGCAGAGAGAAGCCTGCCCCCCGCCGGAGGAACCCGAGGGCAAAGAACCCGAGGGCGAGGAACCGGAGGGTGAGAAACCGGAGAACGAAAAACCAAAGGAGGACAAACCCAATGGCGGTATGGATTGACGGAAAGGCCCTGGCGGCCGGCATCAAGGCCCAGGTCCGGGAGGAGGCGGCGGCGCTGCCTCTGCGGCCGGTTCTGGCGGTGGTTCTGGTGGGTGAGGACCCGGCCTCTCAAATTTACGTACGGGGCAAGGAGCGGGACTGCGCCGAGTGCGGCATCCGCAGTCTTGCCCACCGGCTTCCGGCGGACACCCGCCAGGAGGACCTGATGGCCCTTATTCAAGCCCTGAACAACGACCCGGCGGCAGACGGCATCCTGGTCCAGCTCCCCCTGCCCCGGGGGCTGGATCAGCGGCCGGTTCTGGAGGCCATCCGCCCCGACAAGGACGTGGACTGCTTCCACCCCCTCAACGTGGGCAAGATGACTCTGGGCCGGGAGGGCTTCCGGCCCTGCACCCCCGCCGGCGTCATGGAGATGCTGAAGGCCTATGACATCCCCGTCCAGGGGAAGCGCTGCGTGGTTATTGGCCGGAGCAGTCTGGTGGGCCAGCCTCTGGCGTCTCTGCTGACCCAGGCCGACGGCACCGTCACCCTCTGCCACTCCCGGACGGAAAACCTGGCAGAGCACACCCGTCAGGCGGACATTCTGGTGTCCGCCGTGGGCCGCCCCGGACTGGTCACCGGGGACATGGTGAAGGAGGGGGCCGCGGTGATCGACGTGGCCATCAACCGGGGAGAGGACGGAAAGCTCCGGGGCGACGTGGACTTTGAGGCGGTGGAGAAAAAAGCCTCCTTTATCACCCCGGTGCCCGGCGGCGTAGGCCCCATGACCCGGGCCATGCTGATGCGCAGCGTGCTGTATGCCGCCCGGCTTCATCAGGGGCAGGCGGTCTGAGGAACCGCATTCAGCCGAACATCCAGGAGCACGCAAAAAAATCCCGGAGCGGACCGCTCCGGGATTTTATGCTTCCCTGCATGTTGGCCGTGCTGCGTCTAGTCCACTTCAATATGGACCGACTCGTGGAACACCGGTTCCACCAGACCGGGGATGTCCACGGCATCGGTGAAATGGAGTTCCGGGACGCACTCCCGGAGCAGGGAGATGATGCAGGGATGGGGACGCTCGTCGGGCCGGCCCGCCGCCACGCAGACCACCGCCGTCCTGGGGGTCAGACGGCTGAGGACCTTGCGGTTGATGGAGGCCAGAGAGGCGTGATGGGGGACCTTCAGAATGTCGCAGGGGGACAGGGTGTCGTTGTCCCAGACCACGCCGTAGGCGTCGCCTCCCAGGACGATTTCCTTCCCGTGGTAATAGAGCCGCTGGCGGAGGCTGGAGATGTTCATGGATTTTGTCCAGCGCATCAGGTCAAAGGCGTTCCGCTCCCCCCGGAAGGCGGCGTCGTAGATTGCCTTCTGCCGGGGATACAGGGCCGGCTCCCCGGCGATGAGGTCCATGGACAGGTCCTCCGTCAGCTGGAGTCGCACCACCTCCTCCCCCGGAAATTCAATGAACTCCTCCACCCGGCCCGGGTGCTCCCGGAGGGCCCGGGCGTACATGTCCACACAGCGCAGCAGGTTCCGGGCGGCCTTGGGCAGGCCGTTGTCCCCGTCGGGGTCCAGGGGGCTGTTTCCCTCCGGCGGGATGTAGCTGGCGATGAACTGCCCCACCGCGGCGGCCTCCAGCACCCGGCCCAGGCCGCCGATGTGGTCCCGGTGGTAATGGGTGGCCAGAAGGACGTCCAGACGGTCCACTCCCGCTTTTTTCAGGAAGTCCCCGGCGTAAATGCGCCGGGAACGGGGGTCTGTGGGGGCGGGGTGGTCGTCCCGGATCAGGTTGTCGTGCCCGCAGTCCACCAGCATGGAGAAGCGAAGCGCCCCTCCCTCTAGCTCCCGGACCAGAATGGAATCTCCGTTGCCCACATTGATAAAATCCAAAACCAGCATAGCCGCGCCCCCTGTTTTTATTTTCAGCGGTTCTCGTTCTCTTCGGACCGGAATCTTGATTGTTCTACGATACCACAGCCTGAAAGGCCTGGCAAGCCAAAGCGGCGGTCCGGGGCTGCCAAATTTTTGTCCTAAAATTTGGCATCCTGACGAACGGAAGCCCCGGGGCCGGACAGAAGGCCTGATTGGCGGCGGCGCGCGAAGTTTTATTTGACGGTGCCTGCATTTTGGAATATAATAGAACTGCCAAGGAAAGGAGGGTCCCCCTATGAAAACCATCATCACCATTGGCCGGCAGTTCGGCAGCGGCGGCAAGGAAGTGGGCATCCGCGTTGCGAAGGAGCTGGGCATCCCCTTTTATGATAAGGAAATCCTGCGGGAGGCCGCCAGGAAAAGCGGTCTGTGTGAAAGGATTCTGGAAAACTTCGACGAGCGGCCCAAGAGCCTTCTGTACTCCATCGCCATGGATTCCTATATGTTTTCCCTGCCGGGGGCCGGGGCGGGGGAGTCCCTGGAGCAGCAGGTCTATCTGGCCACCTTCAACACCATCCGCCAGATTGCGGAGCAGGGCCCCTGCGTCATCATCGGACGCTGCGCGGACTATGCCCTGGCCAGCGACCCCAACCACCTGAGCCTCTTCATCCACGCGCCTCTGGAGGACCGCATCCGCCGGGTGGCGAAGCGGCAGAGCCTGACGCCGGAGAAGGCCAGGGCGCTGATTCTCAAGACCGACAAGCGCCGGGCCTCCTACTATGAGTATTATTCCTCTCAGAGGTGGGGCGCGGTGGACAGCTACGACTGCTGTCTCAACAGCAGCTTCCTGGGTCTGGGGGGCACGGTGGAGCTGATCCGGGCCATGGTGGAGCACAAGGAGCACCCCGTCCCCAGCCCCACTGAGGAGGACCCCACAGGGAAGTAAGGCCGTGAATCTGACCGGGCATTACCTGAATCAACTGCGGGAGCGGGAAAAGCTCCCGCCTTTTCCTCCGTCCCTTCTCAAAGAGGACGATATGGCCGTGCTGGAGAAAAAACTGGGCTATCCCCTGCCGGAGCAGTATCGGGAGTTTCTGCTGACTGTCCGGCTTCCGGATTTGAAGCTGCGGATCTGCCTGTCCGGCGGCGGGCTCTTCTTCTGGCAGACGCTTTCCCCGGCCTCCGGGGAATATGCGGACACAGAGGACGGCGGTCCCTGTCTGATCGACCTGAACTGGTACGGTCTGTCGGGGCGCTGCGTTTCTGATTACATAGACTGTTTCCGGCGCCGCGCCGGTGAAATGACCTCCTGGCTGAAAGCGGGCTTTCTCTGCACAGCCGATTTTTATATGGAGGATTACTTTGTTTTTTATGACCTCGTTTCCGGCAGGGTCCTCTATATCCACAACGAGGATATCAACGAATCCTCCGATGTGTGCGCCTGCTGGAATGACCCTGCGGGCATCCGGCGTTTTATGGAGAACGAGGCTTCTGTGCTTTGCCGGGATTTTCATGACTTCCTGCGGCTGGTCTGCACAGGAGAAACCTATGATGACGAAACCGGGACCTTTTCGGCCCCGGCATCCTGGAACCTGTATTCATAGCTGTGGGATGCCGGATGGGCGGGAATTTTTCCTGCCGGACAAGAAGATTTTCCGCGGCCCGCAGCAATCCTGACGGATTGCAGGGGAAACCCCGGCATGGCGGGAAAAAGGCCGTCCAGACAGCATTCAGCGGTTGTGAATGCAGGTTTTTGAAAGGAGCACGGTCAATGGAGCAGGAAGGCATTGTGTCTGTGTGGGCAGGCGTTTTTGAAACGGAGCAGGCGTTACGGGACTATTTTGACGGTATGGCCGGGTGTGACATCCCTGCTTTCAGCCGGGATTTTTTCGGCGGGTGCGATATCTACCCCTTTGACACGGATTTTTCGGAGCGCAGCGTGCACGAACGGACTGCGGACCCGGAAGCGCTGGTCCGCCATTATTCCGAAGGCACGGCCATCGGTCCGGAGCTGAAAAAGCTGTTTCCGCGGGGCTTGGAACGGCCCTGCAATGCCGCGATTCTGGTCTATTCCTACAGGTATGACCCGGAGGAAAGCGCTCCCAATCCCGGCGCGCCGGTGGCCTTTCTGGGCGCCGTCCCATGTGACCTGAATTGAGTCCGGTCATCCCATCCTGCATGAAACGCAGGAAATCAGGAAAAGCCAGGAAAGAACGGATGTGTCCCATCCGGAGATTTTATGCAAGGGCCTGTCCTCTGCGCCTCGTCCTTTTGATTGAATGCGTAAGCGGATACCTCCAAAAAAACCAGGAACGGACAGCCGTTCCTGGTTTTTCCGGTTTTTCGTTTTCAGTCCACAATGTCCACAGAAACCCTCGTGCCGGTACGCTGGGCGCAGGACCGGATGACCGTCCGGATTTCCTTGGCGATGCGGCCCTGCCGGCCGATGACCTTGCCCATGTCCTCGGGGGCCACCCGCAGCTCCAGAGTCAGCTCCTGCGCTCCGGGGACCTCCGTGACGGAGACCGCGTCGGGATTGTCCACCAGGTTCCTGGCGATGTAGAGCAGCAAGTCCTTCATGCGCCGTCCTCCGGATCAGAGGACTTCCAGCTTTTTCAGAAGCGCTCTGACGGTGTCGGTGGGCTGGGCGCCGGACTTGATCCAGGCCTGGGCCCGCTCGGTGTCGATTTTGATTTCAGCGGGGGAGACGCAGGGATTGTACGTGCCGATTTCCTCGATGAAACGGCCGTCCCGGGGGAAGCGGGAGTCGGCGACGACGACCCGGTAGAAGGGAGCCTTCTTCGCGCCCATGCGGCGCAGTCTGATTTTGACCATAACGTGTGTACCTCCAAAATTTAAAATAGTTGTTGATTTATTATAAATGCTGAAAGCCTTCCGGTGCTCCGCACTTATAGCTCTTTGAACCTGTATTCACAGCCGGGGGATGCTGGATGGGCGGGGATTTTCCCTGTCAGGCAAGGCGGTTTTTCGCGGCAATCCTGACGGGTTACAAGGGAATCCGACGCGGTACGGCGGGAAAAAGACCGCTCAGCCAGCGTTCAAGGGTTGTGCGTACAGGTTCTTATTAACGGAACCGCTTCTTCCGGCCGAAGCCGTGAAGCCTGGGGTTTTTCATTCCGCCGAAGCCCCCCAGCTGGGGCATCCGGCTCTTGCTCATCTGCCTGGTGAGCTGCTGCATCATGTCGAACTGCTTCAGCAGGCGGTTTACGTCCACCACCTCCAGACCGCAGCCGGCGGCAATGCGCTTTTTCCGGCTGGCGTTCAGAATCTGGGGGTTTTCCCGCTCCAGGGGGGTCATGGAGAGGATGATGGCCTCGGTGCGGGACATCATTTTCTCGTCGATGGACGCCCCCTGCATCTGCTTGCCCAGCCCCCCCGGCATCATGCCCAGCAGCTGGCTCAGATCGCCCATGCCCTTGAGCTGCTGGAGCTGGTCGTAGTAGTCCTGAAGGGTGAAGCGGTTTTTCCGCAGTTTTTCCTCCAGCTTGGCGGCCTGCTTTTCGTCATAGGCCTGCTCGGCCTTCTCGATGAAGGAGAGCATGTCGCCCATCCCCAGAATGCGGGAGGCCATGCGGTCCGGGTGGAAGGGCTCGATCATGTCCAGCTTCTCGCCGGTGCCGGCGAACTTGACGGGCTTCCCCGTGGCCGCCCGGATGGACAGGGCCGCGCCGCCCCGGGCGTCGCCGTCCAGCTTCGTGAGAATCACGCCGTCGACGCCCAGAGCCTCGTCAAAGGCCGCGGCGGCGTTCACCGCGTCCTGACCGGTCATGGCGTCCACCACCAGCAGAATTTCGTTGGGATGGACGGCGGCCTTCATCCGCCTGAGCTCGTCCATCAGATTCTCGTCCACATGGAGCCGGCCCGCGGTGTCCAGGAACACCATGTCGCTGCCGTGGTCTCTGGCGTGGCGGATGGCGTTCTCGGCGATCTTCACCGGGTCGCCCTGGCCCTGTTCAAAAACCGGCAGGTCCATCTGGCCGCCCACCACCTTCAGCTGCTCGATGGCGGCGGGACGGTACACGTCGCAGGCGGCCAGCAGGGGCCGCTTCTGGTACTGCCGGCGCATCAGCCCGCCCAGCTTTGCCGTGGTGGTGGTTTTGCCCGCGCCCTGGAGACCCACCATCATCACAACGGTGGGACCGGAGTTTGCCATGGTAATCCGGGCGTTGGCCCCGCCCATCAGCTTCGTCAATTCCTCGTTGACGATTTTCACCACCTGCTGCGCCGGGGTAAGGCTGTCCAGCACGTCGCTGCCCACGGCCCGCTCGGTCACCGTGGCGACGAACTCCTTGACCACCTTGTAGCTGACGTCGGCCTCCAGCAGGGCCAGGCGGACCTCCCGCATGGCCTCCCGGACGTCGTTTTCCGTCAGGCGTCCCTTGCCCCGGAGGCGCTTGAACGCGGCGTTCAGTTTTTCGGTTAATCCTTCAAATGCCATAAGCTCATTCCCTCAGCGCGGAGGCCTCTCCGCGGATCAAATCCGCCAGCTCCGTGAGCCGGGCGTTGTCATACTGGCGGTAGTTGATGGTTTTTATTTCGGCGGCGGCTCTCAGAATCGCGTCCAGGTGGGGCCGCTGGGCCTCGAACCGCCGGATGATGCCGGTGCGGTCCTCCACCTCCTGCATGGCGGCCTCGGCCCGGACGATGACGTCCCGGACCCCCTGCCGGGAGATGCCGGCGTTTTCGGCGATTTCCGCCAGAGACAGGTCCTCATTGTAGTAGAGGTCGAAAAACTCCCTCTGCCGCTCCGTCAGAATCTCGCCGTAGAAGTCGAAGAGCATCGTCATGCGGTAGGTCTGGTTCTTCATGAACCCGCTCCCCCTTTCATGTAAAGCCATGCGCCTTTACAAAGTGATTTCAGTTTACAGCATCCCCGCCGAAAAGTCAAGGGGAAAACGCCGGGATTGTAAAAATATTTTCCTTTACATACCCGGTTTTCGCGCCCTCCCGGCGGAAGGCCCGTCAAAGAGGGGACCTCTTTCTCCGGGAGGGCTCGCCGCCTCCGGACGCCCCGGAGGCAGCCATCAGACCTCCAGGTCCGCCCCGTCCCAATGCGCCGCCGTCTCCGCCTCAATGTCCGCCAGAGCCTCCGGGCTGACGAAGCCCTCTGTCTCCCGCTCAATGTCTATCAGCGTCTCCCGCTCGATCTCACGGGACCGCCGGAGGGCGTTGCGCAGGCAGTCCCGGCTCATGGGCCGGGCCCGCCAGACGCCGCCGCTCCGGACCTCCTCATAGAGCTCCGTCCCGATGCCGGCCCCGTCGCACTCCTTCAACAGCCTCGCCAGCTTCCGGGTTCCGTCCCGGAGGAATGGTTCCGCGTCGGTGAGATAGACGGCTTCATGCGCCTGTATCCTCCGTCTCAGCTCCAGCAGGGACAGGTCCGGAAATCATTTCCGCAGCAGCTTCAGCGCCGCCGGGTCCGCCGTCCTGCTTTTCAGCTTCAGGCTCTGCCTGTAGGAGTGGTTTTTCACAGCGCTTCCCCCTTTCGCATTCACAGCCGTATGGCCTTCATCCGCAGCCGCACATAGTCGGCGTACCACGCCCCGTCCCGGAACAGCTCTTCCCGGAGGGCCTCCGCCGTCTCCCTCAGCACGGCCCGCCGCTCCACCTCCGTCTCGAAGGCGGAAAGAGGGGTTTTCAGAAACATGTCCATCCACTCCTCCAGACCGCGTTCCCCGGTCAGCCGGGTGGGCCGGTCGAAGAGGACGGCATAGCGGACCTGGAAGCCCGCCGCCTCCAGCCGCCCGGCGTATTCCCCCACGGTGGGGAAGTAGAAGGGGTTCCGATAGGGCAGCCCCCGCCGGGCGAAGGTCTCCGCCAGGGCCCCGTGAATCAGCCGGTTGTTCCCGGCCCCGCCGAACTCGAACACGAACTGCCCGCCGGGCTTCAGGGCAGCGTGGACGCAGCGCAGCAGGTCCGGCTGGCGGGCGGCGTCAATCCAGTGGAACACCGCATTGGAAAACACGGCGTCCACCGGCTCCGGCAGGGAGAAATCCGCCGCGTCCCCCTGGAAAAAGGGGATGTCCGGCCAGCTCCTCCGGGCCAAGGCCAGCTGCTCCGGCGAGGCCTCCAGACCCATGACCCGAAAGCCCCTGTCCCGCAGCAGAGCCGTCAGAGCCCCGTTTCCGCAGCCCAGGTCCAGCAGCGTTCCCCCGGCCACGGGGTCCACCAGATCCGCCACGCCGCCGCCGTACTGCTGTACAAAAGAGAAGTCCGAGCCGTATTTCTCCGCGTCCCATTGAATATTCATGCGTGCCTCCCGTTCCGCCGGGTTTGCGCCCCGGCCTCAGTGCCGACTTTCTGTCATCAGATTCCCCGCCGTCTGTGGGCATGGAGCTGTGCGCCTTCCGCTCACTGTCCGCCGCCGGCTGTCTGCGTCTCTCCGCCGGACTCCGGCTTCTCCCGCCTGAAGAAAAAGAAGCCGTCGGCTCGCTGGACCAGCTCCCAGCCCTGGTCTCCCAGCGCGTTCAGCCGGGTTTCAAACTCCTGAGCAGCACCTTCGTACCCTTTTGTGGTCAAAGGCACATGGGTCGCAATGACGGCAACCTTATACTCGAACTGTTTCATTCTGTTCTGTCCTCCTTCTTCTGCGTTCATAAACGCATTCTCATTCTACCACGGGCCCCATCCCATTGCAAGTTCCGACACGCGGGAGCGTCCCATTCGGAGGCTTCATGCAGGGGCCGGGTTCTGTCCCGGTCTGTCTCCCAAAAGCTTTGCCCTGCCCCGGCCCGTTTCCCGAAAGCCCGCCCGTTCCGAAAATCGGAGCGGGGCAGAGCCCGCTCCCTGCGCCACCGCTTCCTTCCGATATATGATTCGAGCCGTTTTGCGGTCTGTGCGGCAAATGATCGCCGCACTCTCTGAAAAGAAGCAGACGCTTCTTTTCAACTGCGGTGACGATAAGAACCTGTATTCACAACTGCCGCACACCGTCTGGCCGGTCTTTTCCCTCCATGCCGCGCCGGCTTCCCTGTCTGACGGGAAAAATCCTCGCCCATCCGGCATCCCCCGGCTATGAATACAGATTTAGATCAGGTGGGCGGATCCGCCTCCGGCGCAAAATTCCCCTTCCCGCCGCCGGTCCGGCGTGCTATACTGGGGGAGAACAGCGCCCCGCACAGGGGCCGAAAGGGGTTTTTCACTTGACAGTATTGGACGGACATTCCGATCTTCTGTATGACGTGACCCGCCGCCGTCTGGCGGGGGAGACCCGGGTGCTGGAGCGGCGGCACCTGGACCGCCTCCGCCGGGGCGGCACGGAGGGGCTGGTGCTGGCCCTGTGGTACGGCACGGGGCCCCATAACGAGACCTTCTGGAAGGATGTGCCGGAGGCCGGCAGCGCCGCAAAGCGTCTGAGCATAATGCTGGACTGCGCCCGGGCGGAGCTGGCGGAATGCCCCTGGCTGGCGGCTGTCCGCACCCGAAAGGAAGCGGAGGCCGCGAGAGCCGCCGGGAAGCTTTACGCCTTTCTCTGCATAGAGGGCATGGAGGCCCTGGAGGGTCCGGAGGACCTGGCGCCCCTGGCGGACCTGGGGCTCCGGATGGGAATGCTGACCTGGAACGAGGAAAACCGCTTTGCCGCCGGGGCGGCCCAGGACCCCCGGAAGGGCCTGACGGACCTGGGGCGGCGGACGGTCCGGCGGATGGAGGACCTGGGCGTCCTGCCTGATGCGTCCCACCTGAACGAGGCGGGCTTCTGGGACCTGCTGGACGCCGCCGGGGGCACGGTGATCGCCTCCCACTCCAACTGCCGCCGCCTCTGTGGCGTGCCCCGGAATCTGACGGACGAACAGCTTCGGGCCATCCGGGACCGGGGCGGCATTGTAGGACTGAACGTCTATCACGGCTTCGTTCACACCGGCCCGGAGGGGCAGACGGCAGAAATGCTGGCCCGCCACGCCGCCCATATGGCGGAGGTCATGGGGGCGGAGCACGTGGCCTGCGGCTTTGACTTCTGCGAGTTTATGGGCCCGGGGAACGACGGGGCCCGGGGCCTGGAGGACTGCTCCGGCATCCCGGCCTTCTTCCGGGAGCTGGAGCGGCTGGGCATGAGCGCCCGGGAGCGGGAGGGGATTGCCCGTGAGAATCTTCTGCGGGTCCTGGGCTGACCCCCACGAGTGTCCTGTCCGGAGATTTTCTGGAGATTTTTGGAAGTTTTTAGAGATTTTATGCAGAGGCCTGTCCCGGCCCGTTTCCTGGAAGCCTGGCCGTTCTGAAAATCGGGGCAGGACAGAGCCTGCCGCCTGCACCTTATCCTCCTGATATAGTCACCGCAGTTGACAAGGAGCTTTGCACCTTTTCAAGCGGCGGACTCACGGTCCGCCAGTGCGCAGGGCGCGTATGCGTTTCCTGTGAAGTCTGGCACAACAGGCCGCAATGCGGCCCGAAGCCGGCTGCAAAATGAGTGAGCGGACACGCCCCACCCCACGAAAATCAATTTCCTGAATTTAGAAACTGTTCTGCTTCCCCGGCATATGCTTGGGCGTGTTTTCGGCCCCGGCAGGAATTATGTCAACCGAATTGCGCTGCATTTGCTCCGGCAGAGATTTGGGAATTTTTGAAGCAGCATTGATTTCCCTGCCCCGAGGCCTTCGGCCCCTTGCATTGCGGCGGAAACCGTGCTAAACTGACAGTATCTGTGGAGAACCGCGACGACTCTCAGGGAGGTATTGATAATGAGTAATCCTGAAAATCTGAGACTGCGCGAGCTGTGGCCCGGCAGCTTTCTCAAAAGAAACTCCGTCTGCTTCTATGTCCTGGACTATCTCCGTTTTGACGACCCGGACAACCCGCAGTTTATTCTGGACCTGAAAAATACCTTCGGCAACGAGTCCCCCGAAACACTGAACGCCGCCAGGGAGACCGCCAGGGACATCCTGGTGCGGTGGGTCCCGGAGGTGATGCGCCGGATGAATATGCAGGCCTGCACCATGGTCTGCGTCCCCAGGGCCAAGGCCTTCGACACCTACCTGGACACCCAGATGTATCTGCTGAAGGCCGTGTCCGAGGCGGCCCGGGTCCTGGCGGGCCATGGCGTGACCGACGGCGCCGGCGCCGTCCGCCGGGTGGTCAGCACCAGGACCACCCATCTGCCGGAGCGGACGGAGCGGATCACCGCCGTCGGAGACCGGGAGTCCAACAGCGGAGATATGCCCTACCCCGGCATTACCAGAAGAACCTGTGAGATCGACGCCGGCCTGATCTGCGGGCGGGAAATTCTGCTGGTGGACGATATCTATACCGGCGGCGTCTATATTGATGAGGACTGCATCCAGGCCCTCTTTGACGCGGGAGCGGCAAGGGTCATTCTCTTCACCCTCTCCTGCACGGCGCCCAGGAAGGAGATCACCTGAATATGAGCCTGAACTTCTCCAACGCCGCTTTGTACGCCTATCTGGCCAAAGAGGTCCTGCATATGTCCAATGCCCAGTGCTGGAAGCGCTTCCCGATGCCGGGGGACCTGGAGCAGGAGGCCCGGGCGCACGGGGAAACGCTGGAGGCGCTGGCGGACCTGTTCACTTCCGGCGCACCCCTCCCCGGGGCGGACGGCATGATCTGCCCCTTTGATGAAGCGTTTCCCGTCCTCAACCCCGCCGCCCCTATGGGGGAACGTCCCTTCCTGCTGTTTTACCGGGGGAACGTCTCTCTGCTGGGGGACCTGAACCGGAATGTGGCGGTTATCGGGGCCGTCGACCCGGACGGGGCCGTGAGGGACCGGGAGCGGGCCATTGTCGGCCGCCTGACGGAGGAGGGCCTGACCATCGTCAGCGGCCTGGCAAAGGGCTGCGACGACGCCGCCCATCAGATGTGTCTGGAGAAAAACGGGAAGACCATTGCCATCCTGCCCAGCCAGCTGGGAAAGATTTACCCCGCCCAGAACCGGCCTTTGGCGGAGCAGATTGTGGAGGCGGACGGGCTTCTGCTGACGGAGTACGCCAAGGAAGCCGCCGGCAGAAGCGAGTCCGTCAAGCGCTTCACGGACCGGGACCGGCTCCAGGCCCTGTTTTCCAAGGCGGTCATCCTCATCGCCAGCCACCGCCGGGGCGAGGGGGACAGCGGTTCCCGGCATGCCATGGAGTCGGCGAGGAAGTACCGGACCGGACGCTACGTGATGTACAACAAAGAACAGGACTGCGGGAATCCCCTCTTTGGCCTCAATCAGGACCTCCTGCGGGATGAGCCTGGGGTCAGGGTCCTGTTCCCCAGCAAAATCCGGGAGCTGGCGGAGGAACAAAACCCGGCGCTGCTCCCCGGCGGGGAGCAGATCAGGCTGGATCTGAGCTGAATCCGTCCGGGGGACCGGGGGATGAAGGGCGGCTTTGACCTGTGCCCCGCCCGGGCGGAGTGCCTCCGTCTGCCGCGTATGAACGGACGCGCCGGCGCAGGCCTCGGAGAGTGTCCGCCGGCGTCCCGGCGGCGGATGTAAAACGCCGGACCCGTCCCATAGCCCATGAGCCTGAAGCGCCCGCCCCGGGGTCTTCAGGCTGTTTTCATCCATCGGGAGCCCTCCTGTTTTTCGGACGCGTATGCCGGGACGGGAGAAAATCCGGGCGTGTTCCATTCGGAAATTTCATGCAGGGGCCTGTCTCCTATGAGCTTGGCTCTCCCGCAAAACGGGGCAGCGCCTGCCTCCTGATAAAATGCAGGAAAGGACCCTCCCGAAAATCCGCAGGCGTGGCCGCTTACCGGCTGGCTCGCCTGCGGGGGTAGGGCCTGGGGTCGTCGGTGAGCTCCAGGAGGTAGTCTACGCTGGTGTGGTGGAGCTGGGCCAGTTTTTTCAGGACGTCCGTGGGAATGTCGATATCTCCCCGTTCATAGTTGCTGTAAACCCGCTGGCTGCACAGCAGTATTTTGGCGATCTGCACCTGCGTCAGATCCTTGTCTTCTCGAAATGCCCGAATGCGGGAATAGGGTTTCATGCACTCACCTCACGGAAAAGCTTACGGCAGCGAAAAATTCGCTATTGCATTCTAGCGAAAATTTCGCTAGAATATCCATGAGGTGATCGTCATGACCTATCGGGAGCTCTATTTTCATTTATTCGGCGTGGTGGAGGATGCAGTGGACGCCTTCGAGGCGGGACAGGGCATCCGGGGGATGCAGGTGCTCCTGGAGGCCCTTCGGGACGGTGAAGAAGCGCACATGAATCAGGATATCCTGCCTGACAGGCCGGTTCCGGAAACATAAAAATACAGAGCGGGTTGCCCATCCCGGACAATCCGCTCTGTATTTACTCTGCACCCTTCGTTCAGGCCTTGGCCTGCTTCTGAGGCAGGGCCGCCGGCAGAGGCGGCAGAATGCGCTCCCGGCGGTAAATCTCACGGAGCTCCCGGCCCACCTGTTCCAGACTCCGGGACTCCGCCACGGCAAGCCCGCCGGCGGTGAGGTCCGGCAGAGTTCCCGCCAGCAGGCCGGATACGGTCTGTAGAAATTCGTCGTGATTAGACGCTTTGTAGACATTTTCGCCATGGGTCAGCCAGCCGTCATACACCGGAATGTCCCGGAGGACGGCGGGAATGCCGCAGGCCAGGGCTTCCAGCACCACGATGCCCTCGGTTTCCTCATGGCTGAGGAAGGCGAAGACATCCGCGCCCTGATAGGCCTCCCGCAGGGCTTCACGGTCCACGAAGCCGGGGAAGAGGACGTTGGCCGGTGCGCAGTCCATGGCCCGGGTGATCTCCGGCGGAATCAGCTTGGGGCTGGTCCAGCCGAACCAGAGGAAGCGGACATCGGGAAGGCTGCGGGCCAGGTCCAGGAATTCCGGCAGGCCCTTCCGGGCGATGGTGTGGCCCACGGAGACCACCGTCCGCTCCTCCGGGCCCAGACCCCAGCGGGTCCGGAAGCGCTCACGGGCCCGGCCCGAGGGGTCGGGGCGGAAGAAGCCGGTGTCCACGCCGTTGGAAAGGCTGTAGACCGGCTTGGTGAGGCCGTAGCCCACCAGGAGGTGGCGGGAGTAGTCCGTGGGGGTCAGCACCACGTCCCCCAGTCCGTAGCAGAAGGTGATCCAGCGGCGGAACAGCGGCGCCAGGGCGTCGGAGCCCCGGAAGGAGGAACGGAAGTCCTCCATGGTGGAATGGCCGTACCAGACCACCTTCCGGCCCCGGAGCCTGGCCCCCAGGGCCGCCAGCACGGAGTCCGGCAGGATGGTGTTGACGTGGACGGCGGCGGCGTCTCTGGTCCAGTGGTCCGTGGTGGGGATGCCGGAGCGCCGCAGGCATTCCCGCTGCTGGCGGATGGCCTGTCCCACGCCGCTTTTGCCGACGAGCTTTTCCCCGCCGCTGTAAATGTAAATGCTCATACAGCCTCCACGCCCCAGCGGTTTCACGCTGCGGCTGCCGCTTTGGTTCCAGGTGTGCGGCCCGCCTGTTTTTGTCGATACGGCCTGATTTGGGGCGCATAAATCCAAGCGCCGGGGGAGGAATCCCCCGGGCCCCCTCTTTTTAGTTCCGCGTTTCGGACTGGCGCTTGCGGGAGCTGGTTCCACGCGGTCGAGACCTGGGAGCTTCCGGAAAATGCCTCTTTTTAGTGCCGCGTTTTGGATTGGTGGTTGCGGAAGCCAGACCCATGCGGTTGGAATCTGGGGGCTTCCGGAAAGTCCCCCTTTTTTGCTCCGCGTTTCGGACTGGCGCTTGCAGGGGTTGGTTCCACGCGGCTGAGGTCCAAGGCTTCCGAGAAGTCCTCTCTTCTTTGTGCCGCGCCGGGGGAGGAATCCCCGGTCCCCCTCTTTTTTGCTCCGCGTTTCAGATCGGCGCTTACGGGAGCCGGTTCCACGCGGCTGGGACCCGGGAAGTTTTCGAGGGATTTTCCCCTTCTTTTCGTTCTGCGTTCAGTTTTTCACAAAAACCGTCAAATCATGACGGAAAAATCTTCAAAGTAGTAAAAGGAACTGCTCCATCTGGAGTTTTTCAGCAGGGGCCGGGCTCTGTCCCGGTCCGTTTTCTCAACACCTGGCACTGCCGAAGACAGGTTCCCGTCAATGGACGATCATCTGCCAGACGGCGGTGAGACCCAGGCTGTACAGGGCAATGGCGAAGGGCTTGCCCAGGAGGATAATGGCGGTGTAGCGCCGCCAGCTCATATCGGTGGTGCCCGCCAGATAGCACAGGAAGTCGTCCGGCGCCACCGGCAGAAAAATGGCCAGGGCGAAGAGCCGGGCGAAGCGGTTCCGCTCCTCGGTCCAGTGGCGGTATTTGGCAATGAGCTCCTCGGAGAACAGCAGGCTCAGCAGGGGCTTCCCGCAGCTCCGGGCCACGGCGAAGGCCATGAGGGACCCCACGCAGATGCCCGCGTAGTTATAGGCGAAGCCCCAGACAGGCCCGAAGAGGATCACCCCCACCAGACAGCCCAGGCCACCCGGCAGGATGGGCACCACCACCTGCACCGCCTGGAACACGGTAAACAGCAGCGCCCCGGCGGGCCCCCATTGGGTCACCAGCGCCTGAAGCTTTTCCTGGGAGGTCAGGACGCCCGTCTGCCAGCCCCAGACCGCCACTGCCACACAGATGATGAATCCGGCCAGAGAGACGGCCTGCAAAGCTTTCTTCTCAATCGGTTGATTCATGCCGGAATCCTCCTTGCCGCGCAACGCTCAATCCGGTCCAGATAGATGGCCTCGGCCCGCTCCCCGAAGAGCTGGGCGGAAAACTCCTCCGCCGACTGCCGGGCCTGGCGGCTCAGCCGGTCCCGGTGATGGGGCGCGGCCAGGAAGGCGTCCAGCTTCTTCCGAAAATCCGCCTCGTCCCGGTACTGCCAGCCGTTTTCCCCCTCCCGGACCACGCCGGCGAGGCAGGGGTCCGCCCGGCACAGCACCGGCACCCCGGCGGCCAGGGCCTCGGCATAGGTCAGACCCTGGGTTTCGCTGGTAGAGGCGCTGACAAACAGGTCCCCCAGCCGGTACCAGTCCGCCACCTGGTCCGCCGGCACCATGCCGGCAAAAATTGCGTCGGGCGCCGTCAGGCCCAGACCGGCGGCGGTCTCCTCCAGTTCCCGGCGGTGGGGGCCGTCTCCCACCAGCAGCAGCGTGTATCTGCCGGGGCCCAGGTTGGCCCGGAAGCGGAGGAGCTCCTCAATATTTTTCTCCTCCGCCAGACGGCCCACGCATACCAGCACCGTCCGGTCCTTGGGAATATCCAGGCTGGACCGGAGCACCGCCGACCGCAGAGGGTCCGCCTCGCTCTGGAAGGGCCGCAGGTCGATGCCCGAGGGCACCACGAAGACGGGCTTCTCCACGCCGTAGCTCTGAAGGAGCATCCGCACCTTGCCGGTGGGGGCTATCAGACAGTCGGTGTGGGAGGCCGCCCAGCGGGTAAAGACGGCGGCGGCCTTTTTGCCGAAATGCACGCTGGGGGAAAAATAATGGGTGTAGTCCTCATAGACTGTGTGATACGTATGGACCAGGGGAATACCCAGCTCCTGGGCGATGCGCCGGGCCAGGAAGAAGGTGGAGAATTCGCACTGGGAGTGGACCACGTCGGGCCCCCAGGCCACCAGCTCCCGGACCCATTTCCCCGCCAGGGCCGTCCGCAGGCGTGCGCCGGGATAAATCAGGCCCGCCGCCACGGATCCCAGATAGGTTACGCCGTCCCGCTCATAAGTATGGCGGTTTTGGGAAAGGGTCAGCACCCGGACCTCGTGGCCCCGGCGCTCCAGCTCCTTCTTTAAGTTCTTGACAGAGGTCACCACGCCGTTGACGGCGGGGCTGTACCAGTCGGATGTCATCAGGATTTTCATAGCTACCTCATTTCTGCTCGTCCCTGCGTGTCTGTGTATCATACGGGACAGCCTGCCGGATTTCTTCAAAAATACAAGGAGATTTTTCAAAAGCCCGAATATTGTATTACCGTATTAGGTATTATAATACAGTTAATACGGCCTGTCAACCCCCCATTGATAAGACGGTTCAAAAAGGCGGAGTGTTTCATTTTGTGAGAAAAATCATTGAAATCCTCCGGAATATCCAAGAATCCCATGCCGAATAGGATGCGGACAGGGTAATCGGGCGAAAGCCGTTCTGAAATCTGACAGTTTTGTAAGATTCCCGGACCGCAGGCTTCAAAATTGCCGCCGGCGGTCCGCCGGGGTTTTTGCCGGGGTTTACGCTGAGCCCTGCAAGAACGCCTGCAGGGGCCGGCCTCTGTGCCCGCCCGTTCTTCCAATGATAATGGGTTTTCGGGAGACGGGACTTCCCTTTTGGGGACCTTGAAAACCCGCCCAGCCTGCCGGAGAGATTTTCCGGCAGGCTGGGCATGGCTTCAGCGGCGGTCCGTACTCCCTACGATGCGGCTGTAGGTCCGGGCCGTCAGGACGAAGACCAGGGCGTAGATCAGGCAGAACACCGCCAGGGTCCCCGCCGTGCAGAGGGCGAAGAGCTTCACGTCGAAGAGGTTGAACAGCTCCAGCATTTTCGAGAGCATGGGGAAGGCCATCAGGATATGGAGCCCCGCCGCCCCCAGGGGCAGGAAGAACACCAGAAGAATCTGGGCGTGGATGGAGCCCTGGATTTCCTGCTCCGTCATGCCCACCTGCCGGAGAATCTGGAAGCGCTTCTGATCCTCGTAGCCCTCGGAAATCTGCTTGTAGTAGATGATAAGCACCGTGGCCAGCAGGAAGAGGAGCCCCAGGAAGACCCCCAGGAACAGGAACCCGCCGTACATGGCGTAGAACTCCTGGGCATTGTCCTGCTTGCTGGTGAAGCTCACGCCATCGTCCCGCTTGCTCAGCTCGAACACAAGCCGCTCCGTCTGGTCCATCTTTTCCTCAAAGCCGTTTCCGGCCAAATTCATCTGAATCCGGAACTGCCGGGCGCTGCGGGAGGTATCCAGGTCCATGATGCGCTCCGCCGCCGCCTGGTCCGCCGCCACCAGAAACAGGCGGGCCTCGTCGCTGCCCAGCAGGATGGTGCTGCCATAGCGAACGGTCTCCGTCACCGTCTCCCGGACGTGTAAGGACAGGCCCGGTTCGCCAAAGCGGGCGGAGACGGTGAAGTCTGCCGGAAAGTCTCCCAGATGCTGGGGGCAGGCCAGCACCTCGTCCGGGGCCAGGATGACGCTTTTGCCGGTGAGGCGGGCGTAGTCCTCCGCCGTCACCACCTCCACCATGATCCGGACGCAGTCCTGGTCCAGATTCAGGGCGATCTCATTGCCCCGAACGCCGCAGTAGCACCAGTAGCGGGTGTAGTACCGGGAGTCCGTAAAGCCCCCGGAGCCCTCAACGGCGGCATGAATCTGCCTCATGTTCTCCATGGGGTCACCGGGCTGGTTCTCCAGGTCCTGAATGAACTCAATGTCATAGGGGAACATCTCATTCAGGCTGTTTTCCAGGCCGATGTTCATGGCAATGGTGGTGGAAACCGTCACCAGCACCATGGTGGAGAGGATGCAGATGCTGGCCAGACCCACGGCGTTCTGCTTCATCCGGTAGAGCAGGCCGGAGACGGCGGTGAAGTGCCGGGTCTGGTAATAGAACTTCGGATTGGCCCGGAGGCGCTTCAAAAGAGCGACAGAGCCGGCGGTGAAGAGGCAGTAGGTGCCGATGATGACCAGGAACACCGCGATGAAAAACAGCAGCATGGCATCGATGGGGTTTTTCGTGGCCACGGCAAGAAAATAGCCGCCCCCCAGGGTCAGCACGCCGAGAAGCACCAGCAGCCAGCGGGTCCGGGGCTCCCGCTCTCCGGCGGAGGCGCTGCGGAGCAGCTCCATGGGCCGGGACCGGCCCAGACGGAACAGGTTCTGCCCCAAGGTCAGCAGAAACAGAACGCCGAAGAGCTTCGCCGTCTCCAGAATGCCCGGAAGGGAGATTTCCATGCCGAACTGAACAGGGACCCGGGCCAGCTTCAGCAGCACCAGCAGAGTGAGCTTGCTGAATAAAATGCCCAGAAGGATGCCGCCCAGAATGGAGGAGACGGCGCAGAACAGGGTTTCCCACAGGCACATCCGGGCGATGTGCCGCTTTTCAAGGCCCAGGACATTGTACAGGCCCAGCTCCCGCTGGCGGCGCTTCATGACGAAGCTGTTGGCGTAGAGCAGGATCACCGCCGACAGGCCCGCCGCCACCAGACAGCCCACGTTGGCGAAGCTTTTGAGGTACATGGCTCCCCGGACGGTGTCCAGACCCTCGTTGTGCTCCAGGAATTTCAGGATGTAGTACATCCCTGCCGTCACCATGCAGGAGAGGATATAAGGCCCGTAGAACCGCCCGTTCCGAGCCAGATTCACCAGAGCCAGCCGGGGAAAGAAACCGGATTTACGCACGGGGCTCACCGCCTTGCGTCAGCACCGTCAGGGTGTCGGAAATTTTGGCGAACTGCGCCTCGGGGGACTGGCCCGCCCGGTAGAGCTGGTGGTACACCTGCCCGTCCCGGAGGAAGAGGACCCGCCCGGCGTGGCTGGCGGCCTTGACCGAGTGCGTGACCATGACGATGGTCTGGCCCCCGGCGTTGATCTCCCCGAAGAGCTCCAGCAGATTGTCCGAGGCCCGGGAGTCCAGGGCGCCGGTGGGCTCGTCGGCCAGAATGATCTGGGGCCGGGTGATGAGGGCCCGGGCCACCGCCGCCCGCTGCTTCTGGCCGCCGGAAACCTCATAGGGATATTTGGACAGGATCTGCTCAATGCCCAGCTGCCGGGCGATGGGCTGAAGGGTCTTTTTCATCTCCCGGTAGTCCGTCCCCGCCAGGACCAGAGGCAGGAAGATGTTGTCCTGGAGAGAAAAGGTGTCCAGCAGATTGAAGTCCTGGAATACAAAGCCCAGGTGGGACCGGCGGAACGCCGCCAGGTCCCTCTCCCGGATGTCGGAAAGGGCCTTGCTGTTGAGGAAGACCTCTCCGGCGGTGGGCCGGTCCAGGGCCGCCAGGATATTTAATAAGGTGGTCTTGCCGGAGCCGGATTCGCCCATGATGGCCACATATTCCCCGGGCTCCACGGAGAAATTCACGTCTGCCAGGGCCGTGACCTGACTGCCGCCGAAGCGGGTGGTATAGATTTTTTGCAGATGCTGTACTTGCAGTAAAGACATGATGTTGTTCCTCCTGTTGGATTCTGGGACCATTGTAGCAGACCCCGGGACAGGAATCCATGGATTCATCTTACAGTTTGGGGCAGTATCTTACATTTCTGTAAGATTGGCCGGTTTTCGTCGGGCGAGGCACCGCCATGCCGGCGTCCATAGGGGGACGGCCGGGGGGGAGCGGGAGGGGAAAAGAGGATGCGCCGTGCCGCCGTCCATCGTGAATGGAGCGGCATCGGTTATGGGCCAATGTTCTCACAGCCATACTCTACAGCTGTAAGAAGAGGGAAGGAGATAAGAGGATGCGCCGTGCCGCCGTCCATCGTGAATGGAGCGGCATCGGTCATGGGCCAATGTTCTCACAGCCATACTCTACGGCTGTGAGAAGAAGAGGGAAGGAGATAAGAGGAGCGCCGTGCCGCCGTCCATCGTGAATGGAGCGGCATCGGTTATGGGCCAATGTTCTCACAGCCATACTTTACGGCTGTGAGAACATTGGAAACAAAAAAATTGTGCAGTTTGACGGTTGCATAAATATTCATATTGGGTGTATAATCCATCCATCATCTGACAGAGAGAAATCATTCGGAGGCGTGATTGATATGAAAGAGAAAAAAGAGATCCGGAAAATCGTTTTGGCCTATTCCGGAGGACTGGATACATCCATCATTATTCCCTGGCTGAAGGAGAACTATGGCAACCCGGAGATCATCGCCGTGGCCGGCGACGTGGGACAGAACGACGAGCTGGAGGGCCTGGAGGAAAAGGCCATCAAAACCGGCGCGTCCAAGCTGTACATTGCCGACCTCACCGACGAGATGGTGGATGAGGTCATCATCCCCTCCATGAAAATGGGCGCCAGCTATGAGCAGTATCTGCTGGGCACCGCCTTCGCCCGGCCCATCATCGCCAGGAGCCTGGTGGAGATCGCCAAGAAGGAAGGGGCCGACGCCATTGCCCACGGCTGCACCGGCAAGGGCAACGACCAGGTCCGCTTTGAGCTGGCCATCAAGCGCTTTGCCCCGGACATGACCATCATCGCCCCCTGGCGGGAGTGGGAAATCAAGGGCCGGGACGAGGAGATCGACTATGCCGAGGCCCACAATGTGCCCCTGAAAATCTCCCGGGAAACCAACTACTCCAAGGACAAGAACCTCTGGCACCTGAGCCACGAGGGCCTGGACCTGGAGGACCCCGCCAACGAACCCCAGTATGAGAAGCCCGGCTTCCTGGAGATGGGCGTCAGCCCCGTCACCGCTCCCGACAAGCCCGCCTATGTGACCATTGATTTTGAAAAGGGCGTGCCTGTGGCTGTGGACGGAGAGAAGATGAAGGCCAGCGACATCATCCGGAAGCTGAACAAGCTGGGCGGAGAGAACGGCATCGGCCTGCTGGACATCGTGGAAAACCGGCTGGTGGGCATGAAGGACCGGGGCGTGTACGAGACCCCGGGCGGCACCATCCTCTATAAGGCCCACCAGTGCCTGGAGATGATTACCATTGATAAGGACACCGCCCACATGAAGAGCAAGCTGGCGGTGGACTTCGCGGACCTGGTCTATAACGGCAAGTGGTTCACCCCCCTGCGGGAGGCCCTCAGCGCCTTTGCCGACAAGACCCAGGAGCACGTTACGGGCTCCGTGAAGCTGAAGCTTTACAAGGGGAACATCATCACGGCCTCCCTCACCTCTCCCGAAAGCCTGTATTCCGAGGAGCTGGTGACCTTCAACGAGAGCGCCTATGACCAGACCAACGCCACGGGCTTCATCAACCTGTGGGGCCTGCCGGATACCGTGCTGGCGCTGCGGGAGCAGGGAAAACTCTAATAAAGAGAGGACTTCGTCCCCCCTTTTCCCCGCAAGAGGGACGCCGCATCCGTAAGGCGGCGAAGCCGCCGACGGCTGCGCAGAGATCCCCCCGCCAGTGAGGTCCGCTCACTGGTGACGCCGCCCCAGGCGGCTGAGGTATTGGAATTTTCGTGACGCCGCAGCGGCTATGCCGCGGGGAGAGGCATCATCGTGCCGCCGCGAAAATGATTGAAATTTATTTTCTCCGCTCTGCGGAGAAACCAGGGGGCCTCGGCCCCCTGGACCCCTTTAAAAGGAGAAAGCCATATGAAGCTTTGGGGCGGGCGATTCGGGAAGGACACCGACGCCCTTGTGAACGAGTTCAACGCGTCCATCCAGTTCGACCAGCGGCTGTATGGGGAGGATATCCGGGGGTCCATGGCCCACGCGGAGATGCTGATGCAGTGCGGTGTGATTTCCCGGGAGGACGCCGAGGCTATCATCCAGGGCCTTCAGGGCATTCTGGCGGATATCGAGGCGGGCACGGTTGCCTTTACCGCCGACAACGAGGACATCCATATGAATGTGGAAGCCCTGCTGACAAGCCGCATTGGAGACGCCGGGAAACGGCTCCACACCGCCCGCTCCCGGAACGACCAGGTGGCCCTGGACTTCCGGATGTACGTCCGGAATGAGATCGGCACGGTGGTGGGCCGGCTTCTGGAGCTGGAGACGGTTCTGTGCCGCCGGGCCCGGGAGCATCAGAATACCGTCATGCCGGGCTATACCCACCTCCAGCGGGCCCAGCCCATTTCCTTCGCCCAGCACCTGCTGGCCTATGCCGCCATGTTCCGCCGGGACGTGACCCGTCTGGAGGACTGCCGGGCCCGGCTCAACGAGTGCCCCCTGGGCTGCGGGGCCCTGGCGGGGACCACCTACCCCATTGACCGCTGGCGGACGGCCAGGGCCCTGGCCTTTGACCGGCCCGTGGGCAACTCCCTGGACGGCGTATCCGACCGGGACTATGCCCTGGAGCTGCTGTCGGACCTGTCCATTCTCATGACTCACCTGAGCCGCTTTGCCGAGGAGATCATTCTCTGGTGCAGCTGGGAGTTCAAATTCATTGAGCTGGACGACGCCTATGCCACCGGGTCCAGCATCATGCCCCAGAAGAAGAACCCGGATGTGGCCGAGCTGGTCCGGGGCAAGACCGGACGGGTGTATGGCAGTCTCATGGGTCTGCTGACGGTGATGAAGGGCCTGCCTCTGGCCTATAACAAGGACATGCAGGAGGACAAGGAGCCGGTTTTTGACGCCCTGGACACCGTGGAGCTGTGCCTGCCGGTGTTCACGGCCATGCTGGACACCATGACGGTCCTGCGGTCAAACATGCGGAAGGCGGCGGGCCGGGGCTTCATCAACGCCACGGACTGCGCCGACTACCTGACGAAAAAAGGAATGCCCTTCCGGGACGCCTATACCGCCGTGGGGAAGCTGGTGGCCGCCTGCACGGAACAGGGCCAGACGTTGGAGGAGCTGACTTTGGAGGAGCTGCGGGCCGTTTCGGACCTCTTCGAGGCGGACGTGTACGAGGCGCTGAAGCTGGAGAACTGCATGGCCCTGCGCAGCAGCTACGGCGGGCCCGCGGTCAGTGAGACCACAAGGCAGATCGAGGAGATTGAGGCCTTTGTGGCGGCCAGGGAACACGATTAAGGCCGGATGAGAGCGAGCATATTGGCGCTGGCGCTGTGTCTGCTGCTTCTGACGGCCTGCGGAAAGCAGGGGGCGCAGTTCAGCACGGCGGTGGTGACCACCGGCGGCGGAACGGAAGAGCATGCTCCGGCGGAGGACGCCGCCGGTCTGCCGGAAGAGCCGGCCGGTCCGGAGCCGGCGGGCGGACAGGAATCGAGGGACGAACAGGGACAGGAGGGCGCTCCGGAGGCGGGCCCGGCGGAACAGCCGGAGGCCGGAGCGGCGTATGACGAAATCGAAAACCCCTTCGAGGTCATGCCCTCATATTTTCAGTTTACCAGCGGGGCGGGGGCCTGGGGTACGGAGCTGACCATTGAGACGGACGGCGCTTTTACCGGACTGTTCGTGGACTCCGACATGGGGGTTGCCGGCGAGGGCTACCCCGACGGGACCCGGTATGTCTGCGCCTTCAGCGGAAAGTTCAGCCAGCCGGAGCCGGTGGATGAAACCACCTGGTCCATGGAAATTGAGTCCATGGAGCTGGAGCACCCCGCCGACGGGACGGAGGAGTACGCCGACGGCGTGCGCTACGTCTATTCCGAGCCCTACGGCCTGGAGGACGCGGAGGAGCTTTTGGTTTATTCGCCCCGGACCCCGGCGGAGAGCCTGCCGGAGGATTTTTTGAACTGGCTGCGCATGCCCTGGAGCTGGGAGCCGGACGAGGCAGGGGCCCTGGGCTGCTGGGGCATTTACAACGCCGTTCAGGGCTGCGGCTTCGCCGGGTTTGAATAAAAACCTGTCTTCACAACCGTCGAACGCCGTCCGACCGGTCTTTTTACCAGCATCCCCCGGTTATCAGGACAGGTTCTAAAAAAGGAGCTGAGCATATGGGAAAGCCTGTTGTATACATCGACGGAAAAGAGGGCACCACCGGCCTCCAGATCTATGACCGTCTGGCGGCGCGGGAGGATATTGAACTGCTGCTGATTGACGGGGACAAACGGAAGGACCCCCAAGAGCGGGGAAATCTGATGAATCAGGCGGACCTGGTGTTTCTGTGCCTGCCGGACGCCGCCGCCATCGAGGCCGTGGGACTGGTGACGAACCCTGAGACCCGCATCATCGACTGCTCCACCGCCCACCGGACAGCGGAAGGCTGGACTTACGGGTTTCCGGAGCTGAAAAAGGGACAGCGGGAAGCCATTCGAACCGCAAAGCGGGTGGCCAACCCAGGGTGTCACGCCACGGGGTTTTTGGCCTGTGTGACTCCGCTGGTCCAGTCCGGCATAATCCCAGCGGACTATCCCCTGACCTGCTGGTCCCTCACCGGCTACTCCGGCGGCGGAAAGAAAATGATTGGGGAGTACGAGGCCGCGGACCGTGACCCCCTTCTGGCGGCTCCGGCTCCCTACGCTCTGGGCATGGCCCACAAGCACCTGCCGGAGATACAGAAAATTGCCGGACTTGACCATCCCCCCGCCTTTCTCCCGGTGCTGGGGGATGTCTATAAGGGAATGTGTACCACAGTAATGCTCCACAATCGGATGCTGAGCAATCCCGATTTGGACGCGGAGAAAATCTGCGATTTGCTGACGTTCCACTACGGCGGCGAGCCGATGGTACAGACCGCCCCTTACGGGAAGAATCCCGCCCGCCTTTACACCAGCCGTCTGGCGGGGAGTGACCGTCTGCTGATCACGGTATCCGGGAACCACGAGCAGACCTTGATTGCGGCTCAGTTCGACAACCTGGGCAAGGGCGCCAGCGGCGCGGCGGTGCAGAATATGAATCTGATGCTGGGCTTTGAGGAAACAGCCGGATTGAATCTAGAGTGAAAAGTGGAGAGTGAAGAGTGGAGATATGCGGAAAGGCGGAATCTTCACTCTCGACTCTCAACTCTCCACTCTTTTGGGAAGGGTGAACTATGATGTTAAACTTTATCGACGGCGGCGTGTGCGCCGCTCAGGGCTTCCGGGCAGCCGGCATCCATGTGGGGGTGAAGACCCACGCGGCCTGGAAAAAGGACGTGGCTCTGATTGTCTCCGACACGGACTGTGCGGCGGCGGCGGTATTTACCAAAAACGTGGTCAAGGCCGCGCCCATCCATGTGGACCTGCGGCATCTGGCGGACGGAAAGGCCCGGGCCGTCATCGCCAACAGCGGCAACGCCAATGCCTGCGCCCCCCAGGGGGAGGAGAACGCCCGGCGGATGTGCGCGGCGGCGGCCAGGGCCATCGGCTGCGAGGCCGAAGACGTGGTGGTGAGCTCCACCGGCGTCATCGGCCAGCGCATCAACGTGGAGGCCATTGAGGCCGGCGTGCCGGAGCTGTACGCCGCCCTGGAGCGGTCCGGCGCCGCCAGCGATGCGGCGGCCCACGCCATCATGACCACGGATCTGGAGAAAAAAGAGGCGGCGGTGGAGACCGCCGTGGGCGGCAGGACCGTCCGCCTGGGAGGCATCGCCAAGGGCAGCGGCATGATTCACCCCAACATGGGCACCATGCTCTGCTTCATCACCACCGACTGCGCCATTTCCCCCGCCATGATTAAAGCCGCCCTGCTGGAGACCGTGCGGGTCAGCTTCAACCGCATCAGCGTGGACGGGGACACCTCCACCAACGACACCTGCTGCGTCCTGGCCAACGGTCTGGCTGGAAACCCGGAGATCACGGAAAAGGGGCCGGACTACGACGCTTTCGTAACGGCGCTGAAAGCCCTGTGCGTCAGCCTAGCACGGAAAATGGCCTCCGACGGCGAAGGGGCCCGGCACCTCATCACTTGCACGGTGAACGGAGCGAAGAGTGAAGAGAGCGCCGAGACCGTCGCCAAGTCCGTCATCTCCTCCACCCTGACCAAGGCCGCCGTCTTCGGCGCCGACGCCAACTGGGGCCGGGTGCTCTGCGCCATGGGCTACTCCGGGGAGGAATTCGACCCCGACCGGGTGACGGTGCGCTTCGCCAGCGCCGCCGGTGAGATTCAGGTCTGCGGGAAGGGCCGGGGACTGGACTTCGACGAGGAGCTGGCCAAGAAGATCCTCACGGAGCACGACGTGGAGATCCTGATCGACATGGAAGAGGGCGGCGCGTCCTGCACCTGCTGGGGCTGTGACATCACCTACGACTATATTAAAATCAACGGCGACTACCGAACGTAAGAGGAGGCCCACGTGATTTTAATTACAGGTTTCCTGGTTTCTGCCGCCGCACTTCTGAGCATTTTGGCCTTTCATATTTCTGTGCGGCTCCTGAACAGGCGGCTGAACCTCCCGGTATATCTTGTCTTGGCCGCCCTGGGGTCCGGAAGCGTCTATGGCCTCCTGCGCTTAAGTGGGGTCATCGTTTTCCCCAGCGGCCACACCTGGTCCGTGGACTTTTTCGACGCCTCCTGGCGGGATGACGGCGTCCGGTTCCTCGTTCTTTTTGGTGGGACTTTTGCGGGCACAGCCGCCGCCCTGCTCCCCAGGCGGAATAGGGGCGGCGATTCCTCAGGCGCTCAAATTGAAGAAAAGACGTGATTCATATGTCATCACATGAACAGCAGGCCCAGACCCTGGTGGAGGCCCTGCCTTATATTCAGAAATTTACCGGAAAAACCATTGTGGTGAAATACGGCGGCAACGCCATGGTTTCCGACACCCTCCGCCGCTCCGTCATGAGCGACATCGTCCTTTTGAACCTGGTGGGCATCCGGGTGGTGGTGGTCCACGGCGGCGGGCCGGAAATTTCCGCCATGCTGAAAATGATCGGCCATGAGTCCAAATTTGTGGACGGCCTGCGCTATACCGACGCCACCACCATGGACATCGTCCAGTCCGTCCTCTGCGGCAAGGTGAACAAGGATCTGGTGGCCCAGCTGAACCGGCTGGGGGGCCGGGCCATCGGCCTGTGCGGCATGGACGGGCAGCTGTTCCAGGCAGTGCGGCTGGACGAGAAATACGGTCTGGTGGGCCGCATCACCGGCGTGGACCCCACGCCGGTGGAGGACGCCATTCAGAGCGGGCGCATCCCCATTGTAGCCACGGTGGCCCAGGGCATGGACGCAGACACCGCCTATAACATCAACGCCGACACCGCCGCGGCCAGGCTGGCCGAGGCCCTGAAGGCGGAAAAGCTGATTCTGCTCACCGACGTCCGGGGACTGCTCCGGGACCCTGGAGACGAGGATACCCTGATTCACGTGGTCCGGACACAGGAGGTGCCGGAGCTGGTGGAACAGGGGATCATCACCGGGGGCATGATTCCGAAAATGGAGTGCTGCGTGGACGCCATTGCCGGCGGCGTGGAGCGGGTCCACATCCTGGACGGCCGGATTCCCCACTCCATTCTGATTGAGCTGCTGTCCGACCGGGGCATCGGCACCATGCTGAAAAGGGAGGATATGACATGACTTCTGAGACCATCAAGAATCTGACCCAGAGCTATATCATGGGCACCTATGGCCGGTTCCCCGTGGCCGTGGACCGCGGCGAGGGGGCCCGGCTCTACGACCCGGAGGGCCGGGAATACATCGACTTTACCAGCGGCATCGGCGTGACGGCTCTGGGCTACGGAAACGCCCCCTGGGCGGAGGCCGTGGCGGAGCAGGCGAAAAAGCTGGTCCACGTGTCCAACCTCTTTTACACCGAGCCGCCTGCAAAACTGGCGGAGATCCTCTGCAAGCGCACCGGGGAGAGCTGCGTCTTCTTTGCCAACGGCGGCGGAGAGGCCAACGAAGGCATGATTAAACTGGCCCGAAAGTACAGTTTCGACAAATACGGCCAGGGCCGGTCCACCATCATCACCCTGAAAAACTCCTTCCACGGCCGGACCATCACCACGCTGAAGGCTACGGGCCAGGACGTGTTCCACAACTTCTTCTTCCCCTTCACCGAGGGCTTCCGCTACGCCGCGGCCAACGACCTGGAGGACCTGAAGGCCCAGGCGGGGGGCGACGTGTGCGCGGTGATGCTGGAGCTGGTCCAGGGCGAGGGCGGCGTGCTGCCTCTTGACAAAGAGTATGTCAAGGCGGTGGAGGCACTCTGCGCTGAAAAGGACTGGCTGCTGCTGGCCGACGAGGTCCAGACCGGCGTGGGCCGGACGGGCTCCCTGTTTGCCTTCCAGCAGTATGACATCCTGCCGGACGTCGTGTCCTTCGCCAAGGGCATCGCCGGAGGACTGCCCATGAGCGGCATCCTGGCCAATGAGAAATGCCGGAACGTGCTGGGCCCGGGGACCCACGCCACCACCTTCGGCGGCAACCCCGTCTGCGCCGCCGCGGGTCTGGCGGTGCAGGAGATCCTCAGCGATGAATTCCTGGAGGAGGTCAGGGCCAGGGGCGATTACCTCCGGAAGGGCATCGAGGCCCTGGACCTGCCCTGCTTCGGAAAGACCCGGGGCATGGGCCTGATGATCGGCATTGAGGTGAAAGAAGGCTGGACCAACAAGGATATCGCGGGCCGGCTGATTGATAACGGCCTGCTGGTCCTCACCGCCGGGCCGGGGATGCGGTTGCTGCCGCCGCTGGTCATCACGAAAGAGGAGATGGACAAGGGCCTTGCCATCATGAAGAAGGTTCTGGCATAGCATATCCGATTAGGAATTAGGAATGAGGAGTTAGGAATGGATCCCGCTCTAAAAAATTCCTGATTCCTCATTCCTAATTTTTCAGGAGGGTTTGTTTGTATGAATCAAAAGCACTTTTTGAAGCTGCTGGACTTTACCCCGGCGGAAATTCAGCAATTTTTGGACACGGCGGCGGACCTGAAGGCCAAGAAAAAGGCCGGGGTTCCCCATAAATATCTGGAGGGGAAAAATGTTGCTCTGATCTTTGAAAAAACCTCCACCCGGACCCGCTGCGCCTTTGAGGTGGCGGCCCAGGACCTGGGAATGGGCAGCACCTATCTGGGGCCCACCGGCTCTCAGATCGGCGTGAAGGAGTCCATCCCCGACACGGCCCGGGTGCTGAGGAGAATGTACGACGGCATCGAGTACCGGGGATTCGGGCAGGACCTGGTGGAGGAGCTGGCAAAATACGCCGGGGTCCCCGTGTTCAACGGGCTGACCAATGAGTTCCACCCCACCCAGATTCTGGCGGATTTCCTGACCATTCAGGAGCACTTCGGGAAGCTCGGAGGCGTCAAGCTGGTATACCTGGGAGACGCCCGGTATAACATGGGCAACTCCCTGATGGTGGGCTGCGCCAAAATGGGGATGCGCTTCACGGCTTGCGCCCCCAAGAGCTATTGGCCGGAGCAGGGACTTATCGACACCTGCCAGGCCATCGCCAAGGAGACCGGGGCAGTGCTGGAATTCAGCGAGGATCCCATGGAGGCCGTGAAGGGCGCCGATGTGCTGTATACCGATGTGTGGGTATCCATGGGTGAGCCGGTGGAGGTCTGGGAGGAACGGATCGCCGCCCTGGGCCCCTATCAGGTCACGCAGGCCCTGATGGACGCTGCCGGACCGCAGTGCCGGTTCATGCACTGCCTGCCGGCTTATCACGACCACAGGACCCGGGTGGGTAAGGAAATGGGAGAGCGCTTCAAACGGGAGGCCATGGAGGTCACCGACGAGGTGTTTGAATCGGAGCGGTCCATCGTCTTCGACGAGGCGGAGAACCGGATGCACACCATCAAAGCCGTGATGTATGAGCTGATGAAGTGAATGCTGCCATAAGAAAGGACATGCCTGAACAGGTACGTCCCAGCCTGTCGAAAAAGTCTGCCCGGAGGCAGACTTTTTCTTGTCGGGATGATATGATTCCAGCCGTTCCGCCCGCCGCCGCAGACGGCAGCCGCAAAACGGCTCAAATCAAATGTATGATTTCTCTTCCTTTCCGTTGTCCAGGTCTGTACTACTTTTTGACAAGCTGGGAGGCCGCTTTCCCGAAAGGGACAGCGGCCTCTTCTGATTTTGGAGGGATGATTCAGGCGCCAGACGCTGGAAAATTCTGTACCCGCGCATGAAATCCCAAAAACCAGAGACCCTATGCCAGTACGGACACCCTATTTTGAACACAGAAGGAGTGAGCCCATTTGGAAACAGGGATCCATAACACCTCCGAGATCGGGCGGCTGAAAAAGGTCCTGCTCCACCGCCCCGGCCAGGAGCTGGAAAACCTGATGCCGGAGTATCTGGAGCGGCTTTTGTTCGACGATATTCCCTACCTCCGGGAGGCCCAGAAGGAACACGACGCCTTTGCCGACTGCCTCCGCCAGCAGGGCGTGGAGGTGGTATACCTCACGGATCTGGTGGTGAATTCCATCACCGGCGAGGAGGTCCGGAAGGAGCTGGTGGTCCAGTTCCTGGACGAGGCGGGCGTCAAGGACCAACGGAGCCGGGTTCTTCTGGGGGAGTATCTGGGGAAAATGCCGGACAAGCAGATGGTGTCTGCCATGATGGCCGGCGTACGGAAGAGCCAGCTCCGGGGCGAGAGCGAGAAGCTGGCGGATCTCCTCTCCGCTGCCGGGGACGGATATCCCTTTGTGGTGGACCCCATGCCCAACCTCTATTTCACCCGTGACCCCTTCGCCACCATCGGCACCGGCGTATCCATCCACAAAATGCACACCGAGACCCGGAACCGGGAAACCCTCTTCGGCAAATTCATCTTTGAGCACAATCCGGAGTACAGGCACGCGCCCCGGTGGTACGACCGGGGGGAGGTCTCCTCTCTGGAGGGCGGGGACATCTTGATTCTGTCGCCGGAGGTGCTGGCGGTGGGCATCTCCCAGCGGACAAAGGGGGATTCCATCGACACTCTGGCGGAGACCATCCTCACCTATGAGAAGACAAATTTCAAGAAGATTCTGGCCTTTAATATCCCGAAAAGCCGCTCCTTCATGCACCTGGACACGGTGTTTACCATGGTGGACCGGGACAAGTTCACCGTCCATCCCAACATTCTTTCCAGCATCACGGTCTACGTGATGGAGCTGGACGAGAACCGGACGATGAAGATTGAGCAGGAGGACGGCAGGCTGGAGGACATCCTGAAGGAGCACCTAGGCTTGGACCATGTGACCCTCATTGAGTGCGGCCGGGGCAGCGAAATCGACGCCGCCCGGGAACAGTGGAGCGACGGCAGCAACACTCTGGCCATCGCCCCCGGCGAGGTGGTGGTTTACTCCCGGAACTACGTGACCAACCGCTCCCTGGAGGAGGCGGGGGTGAAAATTCACACCATCCCCAGCGCGGAGCTCTCCCGGGGCCGGGGAGGCCCCCGGTGTATGAGCATGCCCCTGTGGCGGGAGAACCCATAAATCAGGAATGAGGAATGAGAAATCAGGAATGGGGAATTGTCCCTTCATTCCAGTCATTCCAAACTCCCAATTCCTGATGCTTGGAAAATCTATGATATTTGAAAGGACATCCATCATATGGCACTGAATTTAAAGGGAAGAAGCTTTCTGACTCTGGAGGATTTTACCCCCGGCGAGATCCGCTATCTGCTGGACCTGGGCCACGACCTGAAGGCCAAGCGCCGTTCCGGCGTCTGCGAGCCCGCCCTGAAGGGCAAGCACATTGTGCTGCTCTTCGAGAAGACCTCCACCCGGACCCGCTGCTCCTTTGAGGTGGCGGCCACCCAGGAGGGGGCCCATGTCACCTATCTGGACGCCGGCAGCTCCCAGATGGGCAAAAAGGAATCCCTGGAGGACTCCGCCAGGGTGCTGGGCCGCTTTTTCGACGGTATCGAATACCGGGGCTATGAGCAGAAGGCCGTGGAGGACCTGGCGAAATACTCCGGCGTGCCCGTCTGGAACGGCCTCACCGACTGGGACCATCCCACCCAGATTCTGGCGGACATGATGACCCTGGAGGAGCACTGCGCCAAGCCCCTGAACAAAATGAAGGTGGTTTTCCCCGGCGACGTGCGGAACAACATGTGCTATGCCTGGATGATGGGCGCGGCGAAAATGGGCATGCACTTTGTGGGCCTGGGCCCCCAGGAGCTGGCCCAGCAGATGGACCAGGAGCTTGTGAAGCGGGTCTTTGCCGAGGCCCGGAAAAACGGGGGCCTTATTGAAATCACCGACGACTGCGGGTCTTTGAAGGGCGCGGACATGATCTACGGCGACATCTGGGCCTCCATGGGCGAGGAGGACCTGATTCCCAAGCGGGCCGCCCTGCTCTCCCCCTACCGGGTGACGGAAGAAACCCTCAAGGCCACAGAAAACCCGGACGTTCTCTATATGCACTGCCTGCCCTCCTTCCACGACTTTGAAACCAAGCTGGCCAAGGAGTGGCAGGACAAGGGCGTGGACATCCGGGAGGTCACCGACGAGGTATTCCGGGGCCGCCACAGCGTCGTATTCGACGAGGCAGAAAACCGGATGCACTCCATCAAGGCCGTCCTGGTGGCCACGATTGGAAAATGATGAGGAATCAGGAATGAGGAATGATAGGGCAGGCCGGCCCCTGCGGGCGGACCTGCAGCCGCCGCCTCCGGCGGCCTCCTGCCCGAAATTTTGAAGATTGCTGCAAAAATTCCTCATTTGGAAAGGGGCTTTCTTTGGAAAAGAAAAAATTCCGTATGCCCACGGCCTACACCATATTGTTTCTGCTGATTGTCCTGGTGGCCCTCTCCACCTGGCTGATTCCGGCGGGGTCCTACGACTACGACGGAGACGTTCCGGCAGCCGGGACCTATCACACGGTGGACCCCAGCCCCCAGGGGGCGGGGGCCGTGCTGAAGGCGGCTTTCTCCGGCTTCTACGACGCGGTGGACGTGTGCGTGTTCATCCTGATGGTGGGCGGCTTTCTGGGCGTGGTGATGAAAACCGGCGCGGTGGACGCCGGGGTGGGCCGCATCATCCAGAGGCTGGGGGGCCGGGAAAAATGGCTGATTCCCATTCTGATGCTGGCCTTTGGCCTGGGGGGCACCACCTACGGCATGTGGGAGGAGACCATGGCCTTCTATCCCCTGCTGATCCCCGTGTTCCTGGCGGCGGGCTATGACGCGGTGGTGGGCATCTCCGTGATTTTGCTGGGGGCCGGAGCCGGAATCATCGGCTCCACCGTCAACCCCTTCGCCACGGGTATCGCGGCGGGCTTTGCCGGGGTATCCCTGGGGGAGGGCATCCTGCTCCGGGCCCTCCAGTGGGTCGTGTTTGAGAGCGCCGCCATCTGGTATGTCATGGCCTACGCCGCCAGGGTCAAAAAAAATCCCGCCCGGTCCGTTGTCGGCGTAGGCGCGGGAAAGATTCAGGCCAATATGGAGGAAACCGTGGAATTTACACCCCGGCGGAAGGTCATCATGGCCCTGTTCACCCTGACCTTTCTGGTGATGGTCTACGGCGTGATTCCCTTTGACGAAATGGGCCTGCCCCTGCCGGTTTTGAACTGGTGGTTCCCGGAGCTCAGCGCCCTGTTCCTGGCGGCGGGCGTGGTCATCGGCCTCATCGACCGCCAGCGGGAGGACGAGATTGCCGAGACCTTCGTGGCGGGCTGCGCCGACCTGCTGGGGGTGGCCCTCATCATCGGCATCAGCCGGGGCATCACGGTGCTGATGAACGACGGGCAGATCACCGACACCGTTCTCCACTGGGGCGAGACGGCTCTGACCGGCGCGGGACCTGTCAGCTTCGTTCTGCTGGTGTACCTGATTTACCTGCCGCTGACCATTCTGATTCCCTCGTCCTCGGGACTGGCCACCCTGTCGGTGCCCATCATGGCCCCCCTGGGCCGCTTCGCCGGGGTGGGAGGCGACCTGGTGGTGACGGCCTTTCAGTCCGCCTCCGGCCTTGTGAACATCATCACCCCCACGGCGGCGGTGGTCATGGGCGCCCTGGCCCTGGGCCACGTGCCCTATGACCGCTGGGTGAAATATGTCTGGAAGCTGATTCTGTATTTTCTGCTGCTGACCATCGTGTTTTTGACAGTTGGCGCTGTCATTGGATAAGGACCATCCGAAAACACGGGTATTTTCCTTCGTTTCGGAATGGAAGGGGCGTTTGAGGGGGAACCTCTGGTTCCCCCTCAGCTTGTCAAAAAACAGTATTGTAAAAGTGTCGGAAAGGAAGATAGCTACGAAAGGAACCCATCAGGGGTTCCTTTCGTTTTCAATCAAACAGCCCTGCGGCCTGCAGGCCGCAGGGCATCCCATGACCCCTCGTGGGTCATGGGACAATCTCAATCCAGTACCCGTCCGGGTCGCTGATGAAGTAAATCCCCATGGCGGGGTTCTCAAAGCAGATGCAGCCCATTTCCTTGTGCCTGGCATAGGAGGCCTCGTAGTCCTCCGCCTTCATGGCAAGATGGAACTCGCACTCGCCCAGGTCGTATTTCTGGGGGTGGTCCCGGAGCCAGGTCAGCTCCAGACGGAAGGTGGTCCGGCGGTCTCCCAGAAAGACCAGTACAAAGCTGCCATCGTCCGCCTCCTTCCGGCGGATGGGCTCCAGGCCCAGGGCGTCCTTGTAGAAGCGGATGGAACGGTCCAGATCTGTGACATTGAAATTAAAATGGTTGAAGGTTGGCATAAATCCTCCTTGTAGGCCGCGGTTCCGGCGTCAGGGCCGGAGACGGCCGGTGTGTTTCAGCCTTCCAAACGGGCTCAGCAGGCGCCCTGAAGCGCCTGGTCCCGGAGGATGGTATAGACCTCGTAGATGTCCTGAATGGTATAGGTCGCCCGCACCTCCTTGGGCACGTCCCCGTCCCGGGACTGGGTGAGGAAGGAATGGATGTGGAACGTGGCTCCGAAGCCCAGCTTCTGCGGGCCAATCACATCCCGGGAATAGGTGTCCCCTACATAGGCGCATTCTGCCGGGGTGGAGCGGACCTGATTCAGAGCAACCAGGAAGATGTTGGGGTCCGGCTTGCGGTAGCCGGTGACGGAGGAGAGGGTGACGTCCTGGAAATAGTCCCGGATGCCATAGTCCTCCAGGGTGCGGAAGACCTGATAGAGGGCGGCGGTGTTGCTGATGACGCCCAGCTTCATGCCAAGGCCCTTCAGCCCCTCCAGCATCTCCTTGACGCGGGGGCGGAGACGGCGGTGGTAATGGGTGACCTCCCACATGTGGGCCAGCTCCTCAGCAAAGGGCCTGACGGCGTCAAAGTCCAGCCCCGTTTCCGTCAGAACATAATTGCCCCAGATTTCCTCGGGCTTCAGCTCCCGGTTGGTGGGGCCCCGGTAGGCGGCGTAGCGGTCCCAGCCCTCCGCCAGAAGGCGGACCGCCGCAGGAGTATCCAGATCCAGGCCCAGCCCATGGGCCCGGAGGATGCGGAGAACGCCCTGAGCGGACTCCTGTTTGCTGGTCTCGTCAATATAGATGTCTTCCAGCGTTCCGCCCATGTCAAACAATACGGTATTGATCATAATATCACTGCCTTCTTTAAGCGTTGCCGGTTTTACGGCGGGGGGGATGCTTCTTCCAGTAGCGGTAGTACAGCAGCAGCGACAGCCCTCCGCCCAGCAGAATAGGAGCCAGCGCAAACATTCCAAAGAATTGAAGAATCCAGGGGACATTCTCCCAGCCCATGAGAACCATCAGCGCCGCCAGACAGGCCAGCAGCAGCAGCGCCATCCAGAGATAACCGGCGGGCAGCAGCCGCTTGTCGCCGGGAAGCAGCCAGACCAGACAGCAGAGCGCCGTTCCCAGAGCGGAGGGAACCAGGGCCTCTATGAGGCTGACCAGCGGTACCGGAGCGCCGGCAAGCAGCCGGTCCAGCGGAGGATTCAGCAGGGCATAGCAGCCGCAGTATACGGCGATGAAGACCCAGCAGAGGCAGAAGGAATAGAGCAGGAGGGTGCTTTTCACCTTCCCGTTTTCCGTCATCTGGAACGCGCCCCAGAAGCTGTCGGCAAATCTGCCGATTCGTTCGTCGATCTCTTTTTGCCGGATGGGGTTGCTGTTGCTGAGCATAGAGGCCTCCTTTTTAAAAAGGGCGGGCGGCCCGCTGGCCGCCCGCCTGAACATGGATGCAGCGGACGCTTACTTGTTGGGGCTCTGGCTCAGCCAGTACAGCCACATATCCTGAACGTCGGGATAAATATCGTAAATGGAAACCAGGTCGTTGGCCCGGGCGCCCAGCTCAGAGAGCTTGGCGGGGTTCTTCTCGTCCACGAAGTCGTCGCGGAGGGGCCAGTTGCCGGTCTTGGTGAAGGGCTTCAGGCCGCCGCTCTGGCAGTCCGCGCCGCCGGTGATGTAGCGGATGAAGAGACGGGCGCCGGCGGGGTTGTCGCAGCCCTGAACCACGAACATGGACTCGGTGTTCAGAAGAGCGGTGTAGGGACTGAGGTTGATGCACCAGCCAATGTTGTAGCCGGATTCCTCCCGGTTCTCAATCTTGCCGGCGGAGGCCAGAGCCAGGGCGGGCTTATCCTTGGTGGAGTTGTGCACGGCCAGAACCAGCTCGTCGCCGTCACCGATGAAGGTCATCTTGGCCTGGGTGAAGCGCCACAGATATTCCACGCCGGCGTTGTTCTCGGGAACCTCAAAATTGAAGCTGGACGCATCATAGGTGTATTCCAGATCCTTGCCGTAGATGTCCTTGTAGGACTGGGCCATTTCGTCGGCATTGTTGATGAAGCTGGCAAACAGGGAGAGGTAGGCGGTTTCCTGACCAATCTCCTTGGTGAAGAGCTGATAGTGCTGATTGCCGGCGTCGTCCTTCTCAATGATCTGCCACCAGCTGGTGATAGGCTGGCCGTCAGGGAAGGCCTCGGTATTGTAGTACCAGAAGGCCTGAGAGGAGTACAGAGGATAGCTGTACTTCAGGTTCTCCTCGGAGATGTGGGTGCAGATGTCCCGGGGATAGAAGGGCTCGATAACCCCGTTGGCATAGTACTCATGGAAGACCTCGCCGTTGACGTCCTTGGTCTGGAGCACGTCCGCCGTAATATTGTTGGTCTGATTTTCGATTTCGGCCTTGCTCAGAACCTCGTCGGAGTCCAGGTCGGCCACAACCAGGTCCAGCTCGGGGTACAGGTCTTCAAAGGGCTCCTCGGCCTTCAGCATCTTGGAGGAGGTGGCATAGACGGTGATTTCCTTTGCGCCGTTCGCCGCTTCTTCCTTGGCCATTTCGTAGAGCTCCTCGTCGGTCATGTCGCTCCACTCGTCATAATAGGGGCCGTAGTTGTTGGTATCGGTGGCCATGTCATAGCCAACGTGCAGAGTGGATTCGGCAGAACCGGAGGCGTCGCCGCCGGCAGCATCTCCGCCGTTGGAGGAGGCGCCGCCGTCCTTGCCGCCGCCGCAGGCGGCCATGCTGAGGACCATGGACAGGGCCAGCAGCAGTGCAAAGAGCTTCTTTTTCATCAGAAATCTTCTCCTTTCATTTTGGGCGATTTCAGAATATTTGATTAAGCCGCCTCCGGGGACTGTCTCTCTCTGCGCCCCGGAGGAAACGCGGCTTAATTCACTGGAGTGCCGCTCAGACCGCGCGCTTGATAAGCCGGGTGGTTTCTTTATTGTACACGTTGATTTTGTCCTGGTCAATGATGGCCCAGACCTTCTGGTCGATGTCATAGTGGGCCTGGCCGATTTCCTTGGAGAGGAATTCGTCCTCGCCGGCCTTCAGGGTGACGATGGTCTCGGAACCGGCGGGCTGGCTGGCGTACACGGTGACAGGCAGAGCGCCCTCCACGGGCTCCCGGGAAATCAGAATCTGCTCGGGACGGACGGCCAGCACACAGTCGAACTCGCCGCTGGCGGGCCTCTTCTCCTCCGTGAGGAACTCGGAGGCAAAGGTGTGGCCGCCCAGCTCGCTCTTGACCACCAGCTGGCCGTTCTTCATCTCGGCCCGGCCGGGGACCAGGTTGATCCGGGGGTTGCCGATGAAGTCGGCGGCCTCCAGGTCGATGGGGTTGTTGTACAGCTCCATGGGGGTGGCCACCTGGTTCAGCTCGCCGGCCTTGAACAGGGCGATCTTGGTGGACATGGTCAGGGCCTCCACCTGGTCATGGGTGACATAGATAATCGTGGTGCCCAGCTCCTTGTGGAGGCGCTGGAGCTCGGAACGCATGTCGATGCGGAGCTTGGCGTCCAGGTTGGACAGGGGCTCGTCGAGCAGCAGCAGCTTGGGGCTGGAGGCCACGGCACGGGCAATGGCCACGCGCTGCTGCTGGCCGCCGGAGAGCTCGGTGGGATAGCGGTCCTTGTACATGTCAATGCGCATCATCCGCAGGGAGTCCATGACCCGGCGGTCAATCTCCTCGTGGCTCATTTTCTGAATTTTCAGGCCGAATGAGATGTTGTTGTACACCGTCATATGGGGCCACAGCGCATAGGACTGGAACACCAGGTTCAGCCCGCGCTTGCTGGGCTCGGCATAGTAGGCGTCGTCGGCATTGATCATTTCCACCCCGTCAATGGTCATGATGCCGTTCTGGGGCTTCTCCAGACCGGAGACGACGCGGAGGGTGGTGGTCTTGCCGCAGCCGGAGGGGCCCAGCAGGGTCATGAAGTCGCCGTCTTCAATGGTCAGATTGATGTTGCGCAGGACATGGTTGTTCCCATAGAATTTATCAATATTTTTCAGTTCAATGCGGCTCATATGGCACATTTCCTTTCTGATCTTATCTTAGAACCTGTATTCACAACCGCCGAACGCTGTCTGAACGGCCTTTTTCCTGCCATACTGCGTCGGTTTCCCCTGCAATCCGTCAGGATTGCTGCGGGCACGAAAGATCTCCCTGTCTGACAGGAAAAATTCCCGCCCATCCAGCATCCCCCGGCTATGAATACAGGTTCTTAAACATAGAATCCCGATACAGCCCGCCGTGCGTCGGCGGCCCCATCTCCCATCCCCCCGCAGGGAGAAGGGTTCCCCCCCTGAAGGGAGGCGGAGCAGGGGAGCGTTTCTCACCCCCGGCCCCCCGCCGGAGCGGGTCCGGCGGGGCGGGGGATGTGGAGCTTGCAGCGACGTCTTACCAGCTCTTGCCAATATCCGCGCCGGCAACCTTGTTGGCGAAGATGTAGCAGAACAGAATGAACAGCAGCACGCACACGGAAATGGCGTCGGACATCTGGGCGTAACCCTCCTGGGAATAGGTGAAGGCCAGATAGGACATGGTCCGGGTGGTGGGGGTCATCATGATGATGATCAGGTCCAGCTCCTTGGCGATGGAAATGAAGACCAGCATCAGGCCGGAGACGAAGCCGTTCTTTGCCAGGGGGACGATGATGGTGGCCATGCGCTTCCAGAAGCTGGCGCCGGCGATGTCCGCCGCCTCCTCCAGCTCCACGCTGATGGAGAGCATATTTGCCGTGCCGGAGCGGCTGGCAAAGGGGAAGTGCTTCACCACGGAGGTCAGAACGATCAGGGTAAAGGTGCCGTACAGGGAGGGCAGCAGGCCGCCGAAGTGGGGCACGCTGAACATGGAGAAGTACATGGTAGAGAAGGCCACACCGCTCATCAGATAGGGCACGAACACCAGCTGCTCGGTAAGGTTGCCGTACCACTTGCCCCGGCCCCGGGAACTGATGTAGCCCAGGAACTGGCCGCAGAAGGCGGTGATGAGGGAGGTGATGATGGTCAGGCGGACCGTGTTCCACAGGGCGCTGAAGAACTCGGGATTGCGGAAAATGCCCTCATAGTTGGTGTATCTCTCCGCCTCGCCGGCCTGGCCGATCCAGTTGTAAAGGGTCAGATTGTCCGCGCCGTAGCCCGCGCCGGTGGTGATCTGGAAGGTCTCCATAATCAGCACGAAGAAGGGCATCACCATGGCCAGGAACAGGAAGACGCCCAGGAACGCCATCATGGGCTTCTTGGCCGCGCCCAGAGGCATCAGGGTGCTGCGTCCGCCCTTGCCGCCCACGGTGGCATAGGACTTGCGGACGCCGATGGCCTTCTGGTTGCTCATCAGAATCAGAGCCGCCAGACCCACCAGAACGATGGACATGGCATAGCCCACGCCCCGGGGACCCTGGTCGATGTAAACGCGCATGCGGGTGGCCAGCGTATAGTAGCCGATGCGGTTTCCCAGGTTGGCCGCCACGCCGTAAGTGCCGATGGACTTGGAGACGGTCATGACCAGGGCGGAGAGCACGGAGGGCAGGATCAGCGGCAGGGTGATGTAGCGGAGGATCTGGGCCTTGTTGGCGCCCTGGATCTCGCCCATTTCCTCCAGCTCCGAATTGATGGAGCGGAGAGCGCCGGAGACCTGGATGTACGAGAACGCATAATAGTGCATGGACATGCACAGCACAATGGCCGTGGGCCCGTAGGCCAGCCAGTCGGGAATCGGAATGCCCATGCCTGTGAGGAATCCGTTTGCGCCGCTGGTGGGCGTCCGGAACACCGCCAGCCAGGCGATGGCCTTGGTCCAGGAGGGAATCATGTAGGGCACGGTGATGAGAATGCCCAGGATTTTCTTTCCGGGGAGGTCCGTGCGGATCATCAGCCAGGCCAGCACCGAGCCCAGAGGCACGGAAATCAGCGTGGTGAAGAAGCCGCAGACGAAGGAGTGCATCAGAGGTTCCCACAGCACGGCCTTGGACATGTTGCTGGCAATCATGTACTGCCAGTAATAGAGCGTGAAGTCGCCCACCTTGCCGTCCACCCGGCGCAGCTCGCCCTGGGCCAGGGTGAAGGTGGACTTGATCATGGTCAGCAGGGGAATGACAATCAGGCAGAACAGCACCACCAGGCTGACCAGCACGACCATGTTGAAGGGATTCTTCAGTACGTTCAGGATCAGGTTCTTCAGCCGCTTCCCCGTCATCTTTTTCCGCGGGGGACGTTCCTTTGCCGGAGGTTCCTTCTTCACTACGGTTACATTTGACACGATAACACCTCTTTCTGAATACTGCCGGAGCTTGCTCAGACAGAACCACTTCCCTCTGTTCCTCTTTGAAAACGGCCCTGCCAAAGGCTGTTTGCACGGCCGTTTTAAGGCCAGTTTGCGCAAACGTTTGCGATTTCCTGCTTTTATTATAAAGAATTGCTGTCGGGTTTGTCAATTGATATAGTTAGCCATTTTCGAAGGAGATTTTTATTCAATTTCACAATTATCAGCCGGAACATCCAAAAAATAAGGAAGTTTTTTTCGGCAGTTTCCTGGGAAATTACCCAGAATTTAAGAATACGTTTTCGTAAAATTTCCCCTGTTCCCCGGCGGGATTCAGCCGTGCTTCCAGGTCTGGGCGGCATAGAGGCCGGCGTAAATTCCGCCTGCCGCCAGGAGCTCCCCGTGGGTGCCCTGCTCCGCCGCGCCGCCCTGGTCCAGCACCAGAATACGGTCCGCTCCCTGAATGGTGGAAAGGCGGTGGGCGATGACAAAGCAGGTCCGGCCCTGGCGCAGGCGCTGGAAGGCGGCGCCGACGGCCTCCTCCGTCTCGGTGTCCACGCTGCTGGTGGCCTCGTCCAGGATGACAATGTCCGCGTCGCTGAGGAGGCACCGGGCAATGGCCAGCAGCTGCCGCTGGCCCTTGGAGATGCCCGCGCCCTCGTCGGTGAGGACGGTGTCGTAGCCCTCTGGCAGGGAGGAGATGAAGCGGTGGATGCGGGCGGCCTTCGCGGCGGCAATGACGTCCTCCCTGCCGGCATTGGGAGAGCCGTAGGCGATGTTCTCCGCAATGGTGCCGCCGAAGAGCCAGGTATCCTGAAGCACCAGGCCCAGGCGGCGGCGGAGACCGTCCCGGCGGTAGGCCCCGATGGGGACGCCGTCCACGCTGATGCCGCCGGACTGGGGCTCATAGAACCGGAGGAGCAGGGAAACCAGGGTGGTTTTTCCCGCGCCGGTGGGACCCACCACCGCCACCAGACTCCCCGCGGGGATGTGGACGGTAAAGTCCCGCAGGACGGGCCGGGCAGAATCATAGCCGAAGGTGACGCTCTCAAAGCGGATGTCCCCCCGCAGGCGGTCCGCTTCGGCGGCCTCCGGCGCGTCGGGGGGCTCCGGCGCTTCCTCCAGCAGGTCCAGCACCCGTTCCGCAGCCGCCGCGCTGGACTGGAGCTCGCTGAGCAGATTGGCGGCCTCCCGGATGGGGCCGGAGAATTTCCGGGAGTACAGAACAAAGGAGGAGAGATTGCCCAGCGTCAGGCCGCCCCTCAGGTACAGCAGCGCACCGAACATGCTGATGCACGCCAGGGACAGGTTGTTGATGAAGTTCACCGAGGGCCCCAGGGCGGCGCTGGCCCGGTCCGCCTCGTAATAGGCCCGGGAGGCCGCCTCGTTGCAGACCTGAAAGCGGGACAGGTCCTCGTCCTCCACCCCGTAGACCCGGAGGCTGCGGCGGCAGTTCATCCGCTCCTCCGTGAAGCCGTTCAGAGCCCCCAGCGCCTGGGAGCGTTGGCGGAACAGGGGGTGAATCCGCTTCATCTGGAACCGGGTCAGCAGCGTGGACAGGGGCACGGTGACAAAAAACACCAGGGTCAGCCGGGGGGAAATCAGCAGCAGCATCAGGAAGGAGCCCGCCACCGTCAGGGCGCTGGTGCCCAGCTGGAGCAGGTCCGTGGAGATGGCGGCGTTGACGGTGTCCACATCATAGCAGACCCGGCTGATCAGGTCCCCTGCCGGATGGGTGTCAAAATACTCCACCGGCAGCTCGCTGACCCGGTCGAAGGCGGCCTTCCGCAGGTCGTGGGACACCGCCTGACCCAGCCGGATCAGCCGTGAGGCCGTGAAATAGTTCAGAAGGGCCGAGAGGGCATAACAGGCCAGCATCCCGGCGCAGTTCCGCAGCACGCCGGGAAAGTCCACCCCGCCGGCCCTTACGCCGACGGCGTCCACCGCCCGGCCGGACAGCAGGGGCGCAGCCAGGGCCAGCAGATTCCCTGCCAGCAGCAGGCCCAGCAGCGTCAGGAACCGGACGGCGTATGGCCGCAGGAAAGGAAGCAGCCGCTTACTCATGTCAGACCGCCTCCCATCTGGAGCTCCGCCATTTTGCGGTAGCGTTGATTGGTTTTCAGCAGTTGGGCGTGGCTCCCCTGGGCGGCAATGCGTCCCTCCTCCAGCACGAGGATGTGGTCCGCCTCCTGAAGAGCGGCCACCCGCTCGGAAATCACCACCAGCGTCACGCCGGGATAGTCCCGCCGGAGGGCGGCATACAGGCCGGCGGCGGTGCGGTAGTCCAGGGCGCTGTCGGCGCTGTCCAGAATCAGAACGCCGGGCCGGGCCGCCAGGGCCCGGGCAATCAGCAGCCGCTGGCGCTGGCCGCCGGAGAGATTGGCTCCCCGGATGTCCACACGGGTGTCCAGCCCCTCCGGCAGGGACCGGATGAAGTCCCCGATCTGGGCGGTTCCGGCCGCCGCCTCCACATCCTCGCGGGGAAGACTCCGAAGGAAGGAGATGTTTTCATAAATGCTGTCGTTCAGAAGGGCTTCATTCTGAAACACCACGCCGAAGCGGCTGCCCAGGTCCGTCCGGTCCAGGCCGGCAGCATCCCGGCCTCCCACCCAGACCACCCCCTCGCCGGCGTCGTAGAGCCGGAGCAGCAGGGATATCAGGGTGGTCTTTCCCGCGCCGGTGGGGCCCAGGATGCCCAGGGTCTCCCCTTTATTTAAGGTGAAGGAGGCGTCCTCCAGGTCCTGTTCCATGCCCAGGTAGGAAAAGGAGACCTTCTCCATTCCCAGCTCCGGGCCGTTCCGCCCCGCGCCGGGGCGGGCGGGCTGGTCCTCAGGGGCCAGGAGAATCTCCTCAATCCGCCGGGCGGAGGCCACGCCCTTGCTGAGCTTGACGAAGAGCTTGGCCAGGCCCAGGGTGGCGGTTTGAATCAATGTGAAGCAGGAGAGAAAGGCCACAATCTGTCCGGAGGCCAGCCACCCGGCATTCACCAGAACCGCTCCCGCCGCCACCACCAGCACCAGACCGGTATTCAGCAGGAAGTCGGACAGAGGATTGGCCGCAGCCATGATGCCGCCGGCGGTTTCCTCCGCCCGCCGGGCGGCCCGGTTGGCCTCCTCAAACCGCGCCCGCTCCCGGCCCTGGCAGGCCATGGCCTTGATGACCCGGACGCCGGAGGCGTTTTCCCGCAGAATGCGCACCACCGTGTCCACGGCCTCCTGGGCCCTGGTATAGTGGGGGATGCCCCGGCGGGTCACCAGGGCGATGGCCAGGAAGGTCAGGCCGCAGGCCCCCAGCTGCACCAGCCCCAGAAGCGGCGCCTGGAGAAACGTCAGCGTCAGGCCCCCCAGCACCAGCATGGGGGCCCGGATGCCCCCCCGCTGGATTTTGTCGAACATCTGATGCACATTGTAGGTGTCGTTGGTCAGCCGGGAGACCAGAGAGGACAGGGATATCCGGTCCGCCTGGGCGCAGGACAGGCTCTGGGCCCGGCGGTACAAATCCCGGCGCAGGTCCCGGGTCATCTCCATGGAGACCCGGGCCGCCATGCGGTTGGCGGTGACGTTGCAGAACGCCGCGCCGAAGGCCAGGACCATCATGCCCAGCCCCGCCCGCCGGATGGCCCCCAGTTCCCCCGCGGGAACGCAGTCGTCGATGATATGGGCCAGCAGCAGCGGCAGGGCAAGCTCCAACATGGCGGCGGTGAACTTGATGCTGATTCCCACGGCCACCCGCCGGGCATGGGGCCGCAGATAGCCTAAAACCGTTTTCACAGATGGGTCCCTCCTCCCCGTCAGATTTGCTCAAACGTTTGCGGACCGCTGTTTCATCTATGATACCTTAAAAGGAGTCTGTAAGTCAATCCGGGATTTCAAAGACGGCGCACAGCGCTTTTTTGACATTTTATTATAAAATGTCAAAAAACAAAGCGGAAAGCCGCCGGGGACTCCCCCCCGGCGGCCAAATGCTCCGTTACACATATATAATAAAAGCAATCCGCAAAACCGTCTTCATACGGTACACCAAAACCCTTGCAAAACCGCCGGAACACCGGTATACTGGCGTTATTTCCTCCTTACAGGCAGGGATGGAAGCCGCAGGACACTTTGTTACTGTTATGTTACAACTATGTATAACGTATTGCTTTTCGAAAATCGCTGTGTTATATTCATCATGCGGCACGGATCAAGGCGGTCCTCCCGGAGTAGATACGGGAACGGCTAGCCACTGTATGTGCGCCGGGCCAAAGACCGGACGACTCCGTTCCGCAAAATACGGCGGGTTCTTCACCGCCTACATAAGGAGGATGAACATCCATGAAGAAATTCCTGTCCCTGGTGCTTGCACTGGTTATGACCATGTCCCTGGTCACCATCAGCGCCGGCGCCGCCGAGTACAAGGATCTCACCGACAAGGATGAGATTCAGTACGAGGAAGCCGTTGCGGTTCTGAACCGTCTCGGCATCATCACCGGCTACACCGATGGCAGCTTCCAGCCCAAGAAGGAGCTGACCCGCGGCGCTGCCGCCAAGATCATCGTGTCCCTGCTGATCGGCACCGACGCCGCCTCTAACCTGGTGGCCTCCACCGCTCCGTATACCGATGTTCCTGTGAATCACACCTTCGCGGGCGTGATCAGCTACTGCAAGACCAGCAAGATCATCAACGGCTATCAGGACGGCTCCTTCAAGCCCGAGGGAACCCTGAGCGGCTATGCCTTCGCGAAGATGCTGCTGGGCGCTCTGGGCTACAAGGGCGAGCTTGAGGGCTTCACCGGCGCCGGCTGGAACATGAAGGTTGCCGCCCTGGGCAACGAGGCCGGCCTGTTCGACCGCCTGAGCTTCAAGGGCAACGAGACCGTCAACCGCGAGCAGGCCTGCCAGCTGGCTCTGAACACCCTGAAGGCCACTCTGGTTGAGTACAGCGGCGGCATGAACGTCACCAATGGCAATCAGACCGTGGTTGTGAACCCCAACCGCAGCTACAAGACCAGCAACCAGGACTTCGCCACCAACATCAACGCCAAGACCGCCGCCAACAGCAGCGAGTACTACACCGTTGAGTTCGGTGAGGAGCACTTCGTTGACCTGCGTCTGGAGCACGACAAGAAGAACCCCACCCCCAACGACCTGGGCCAGCCCTCCGCTGAGTGGAGCTACAAGAAGGTCACCATCGGCACCTATGCCCTGGAGCCCGACTTCCGCTACACCGAGCTGGTCGCTCACAACGACAAGTCCAGCACCGACGCCAGCAAGGTCCGCGCTCTGAAGCTGAACGGCTATGAGGTGGACGGCAGCACTCAGGTCTGGCTGAACGGCTATGAGAGCAACATCGACCTGGGCAAGGTTGCCAACATTGCCAACTACACCGACAACGGCACCGTGGTTGAGGTTTATGTTTCCGAGACCAACGCCGACCTGATCACCGACGTTGTTGTCATCCAGTCCGCTCTGGTGGAAGTCAAGCGCGTTGGCTCCGACTATGTCACCCTGGGCAAGTATGACACCGACGGCGCTGACGACAACCAGGCCAAGGAAGGCTTCAACCGCAACGCGTTCGACCTGGTGAGCGACGGCGGCCTGGCTGCCTCCAAGAGCTTCAACGACGTTCAGGTTGAGGACCGCGGCTATGGCGTGCTCTCCGGCCTGAAGGCTGGCGACAAGGTTGTGGTTGTCCCCGTGTCCGAGGACGGCAGCAACGCCCGCTTCGACGTTTGGGAAGCTTATGTTCCCGAGACCGTGACCGGCTCTCTGACCCGCGTTGACACCTACGGTTCCAGCTCCAGCAACCGCGGCACCATCGGCCTGACCGTCGGCGGCACTGCTTACAAGGCCGCTGAGTGGAGCAAGGACATCATCGGCATCTCCGGCGAGGACATCAAGGCCACCAAGAAGGATGTCACCCTGACCATGGACAAGTACGGCAACGCCCTGCTGGCCGAGGATGTGGGTGCCACCAAGGATTACATGATCATTGGCAACTACTACCAGTCCCTGGAGAACGGCCGTCTGGTCGACTATGTCCACGGCTGGGATGTGGACGGCAACGAGATTGACCTGAACCTGGGCCGTGACGGCAAGGATAGCGCGATGAAGCCCGGCGATCTGGTCCGCTACATCAGCAACACCACCGGCTCCGCCGAGTGGAAGCTGCAGGACGCCAGAACTCCCGGCAACCCCGGCAAGATCTATGCGGTTGACCACACCGCCAACAGCAACGGCTATCAGATCACCGCTTACAACACCAAGGTCGCCCTGGTTCAGGATACCACCGGCGGTGCTACTGCCAACGGCGACGTGACCATCAGCAGCACTCCCGGCACTCCCACCACGGTTGACTTTGCCAGCGGCATCAAGTTCATCTATGTGGAGTTCAACGACGACAACGAGGTCGAGAGCGTTGAAATCCGCAAGGGCGTCCAGGCTGCCTCCAACGCGGAGCTGAAGGCCTGCAATGACCCCGCTACCATCACCACCGAGTATGTGAAGAACAACTGGAACACTGCCGAGGCTTATGTCAGCGGCAAGACTGCTGACGGCGACGTCGCCGTCAAGGCCGTTGTCATCAAGCGCGAGAGCAACACCGCCATCTCCAGCAACCTGCTGTACATCCGCGACTATCTGGGTTCTGCTCAGAAGACCGACAGCAGCAACAAGATCATCTACGGTTACACCGTGGTGATGAACACCTCCGACGGCCTGGCCGGCGAGGCGAAGACCATCTACTCCTATGAGAACCTGAGCGTGGGCTCCTTCGCCAGCTACGCCGAGGTCCAGAACGATCAGGTTTCCGACTTCTACAAGCTGCGCCAGCACACCAACCGCGTCGATAAGACCACCACTTCCTTCGTGGTCAACGTGGCTCAGGTTCTGGAGAGCAACAACAACATCCTGATCCTCGATCCCAGCACCTACGTTGTGCCCGAGGACCGTGGCACCAGCGTTGGCACTGCCACCGGCACCACTCCCGGTCAGTCCGGCGGTACCCGTACCGACCTTCCCGCCATCAGCACCATCGACTATGACGGCACTGAAGACAAGCTGATCGGCGAGCTGGTGGACCGTGTCCGCGTCAGCGGCAAGACCCAGTGGGTCGACCTGACCGGCAACCACATCGCTTCTCCCAAGGACATGAAGGACTTCATCCTGGGCGACAACACCAAGCCCCTGACCGTGGCCATGGTCGTCAACGATAACGTCGAGTCCGACGGCTTCCGCGATGTTGCCATGATCATCATTGAGGAAGCGACCCGCGTCGGCGCTGGCCCTGTGGTGCCTCCTCCCTCTGCTGAGGGCACCGTGAACGTCACCGTTAACGGCACTTCCACCGGCTATGTGACCGTTCCCAACGGCGACAGCACCAAGATCATCAGCAGCACCGGCAGCTTTACCGCTTCCCGCGGCTCTGCTGTTGCCATCCCCCTGAATGTTGCCAACGGTGACGATGTTGTCAGCATCTCCTGCACCGGCACCGGCGCTTCTGCCACCAAGGTCGGCAATCAGATTCTGGTGACTCCCGCCACTTCCGGCGACACCACTCTGACCATCACCATCGACCTGTATGTGGCTCCCGTAGCGCTGACCGTTTCCAACAACGACGCGGCTTGGGAGAACCTGACCATCACCGCTGATGGAACCGCCATTACTTCCGGTGACGATGTTACTCCCGGCGCGACCGTGACCATCAGCCTGACCCAGGTGACCGGCGCCACTCTGGCCGCCGACTCCATCCCCAGCCTGGCTGGCGAGACCGGCATCCCCGCTGGCGCGACTTACAGCAACACCACGGGTGTGACTGCCTCTGCTGAGACCTACACCTATACTCAGTATACCCCGACTGTGACTGACAACACCAACATCACCGCCGACGAGGCAGCTGCGCTGAACGCCATGGACCTTTATTCCGACCAGACCGGTACCGAGGCCACATTCTCTGCGAATAACAACATCAGCGGCAACACCTATTACACCCGTACCGGCAACAACGACGCTGTGGCTGCGGTGAAGGCCGTTCTGACCATCACCTTCGAGATGCCCGCTACCGCTACGACCGTCGCCATCACCGACGTTAAGTAAGATTTGATTGACCACTCTTCTGTGATTTGAATCAAGTCTAAGCGGGGAGGACCCCGCCTCCTATGGAGGCGGGGTCCTCTTTCGTTTATTTCCGGCGTTTTACATGCCTTTCAGCCCCCACATGTGGAACTGGACCGTTCCCTCTAAGAGCGTAGGGGACCCGCTGCCGTTGGCGTAAATCCCGACGTTCGTAAAGCCGCGGAAGGTACAGTCCGAATAGGCGACACTGGGGGCCATGGACAGGCAAAGACTGGTCACCCGGCTGTCCAGGTCTCCCAGAGGAAAGAAAATCAGGCGGCTGGTGAAATTGGAGCGGAGCAGGGTGAGGCCCCGGTAGTAGTCGCTGGTGTTTCGGAAGACCATGCTCCCGCTGCCGTTGGCCAGAACGCCCACCGAGTCGCCAAGGGCCCTGCTGGCCGTCACATCAAGGAACGCGACGGCGCATTGCCCCAGCAGGGCCCCGTTGATGGCGGTCTGCTCCATCCGGGTTCCGCCAGGCACATTGAGGGTGACGCTTCCCAGGTCCACCAACTGAAGCTTGACGCTGTTCAGCCGTGCGTCCTCCGTCTGGAGGGCGCTTTTTGCGCTGTTGAAGGCGGCAAGATCGGCTTTTCCTGTGTTCAGGGCGGTGAGGGCGGCCTCCAGGTTGGCGTTGTCGGCGTTGAAGTCCTCCATGAGAATGCGGTCGGTTTTCTCCCACTGGGAGAGCTGATAACGAGGGGTCTTTTCCATTTGGCAAAATCCTCCTTCTGAAAATGAGATACATAAACGTAACAAAGACCTCGAAGGAGGGGCCCAAACCCGGGAAGTTGCACGCCGACGTGCAGCATTTTCCAAAACAGTTCAAATTATTTGCTATATAACTGTAACAAAGGAGAGTTGTTTTTTGACACTTTACAGAAAAGTGTCAAAATTTAAGGGAATGGCAGAAGGAAAAGGAGCCCGTCTGAACAGCCGGGCTCCTTTTCTTCCGGCGCTTAACACTGCGGTCCGGCATGTTTGTCTCCCCCGGAGAATAGGATGATTCCGGAAATATAACACTACTACCGGGGGGATGCGAATGGGACTGTGGGAGACCTTATTGATTACCGCCGGGGCGGGAATCGGCGGCACCGGCCTGGGAGGCTGCGGGGCCTGTGTGCTCCGGCGGGACTCGGGGCGGAGCACCAGCCTGCTGCTGAGCTTCGCCGGGGGCGTGATGGTGTCGGTGGTGTGCTTCGGGCTTCTGACGGACGCGGCCGCCGCCGGGGAGCCCCTTTGGGCGGTGGGCCTGGGGGTGCTGGGGGGCTGTGCCGTGACGGCGGCGCTGAACAGCGTTCTGGAGCGCCGCCGGACCTCCAACGGGCTGGCTCTGGCGGGGCTGGTCATGGCGGCGGCCATCGCGCTTCACAACGTGCCGGAGGGCATGGTCATCGGGGCCTCCTTTGCCGGCGGCGAGACCGTCCGCCAGGGCTGGACCATGGCCGCGGTCATCGGCCTGCACAATCTGCCGGAGGGCATGGCCGTGGCCGCGCCGCTGGTGGCCGGAGGCCAGAGGCGGCGGAAGGCGGCGGCCCTGGCGGCCCTCACCGGAGCGCCTACGGTGCTGGGGGCGGCGCTGGGGTTCACCCTGGGAACCCTGGGCCCGGCGGCGCTGACGGCGACCCTGAGCTTTGCCGCTGGGGCCATGCTGTATGTGGTGTTCGGGGAGCTCCTGCCGGAGTCGGCAGGGCTGTGGAGCAGCAGGGTCCCCGCCCTGTCCGCGGTGCTGGGGGTGCTGGTGGGCATGGTGATTGGGGACTAACCTGCTTCCCGGCGGGGGACGCTGCCGCGTGGACCGCTTTCGCGGGGAACCAGAGAGGCTTTGCCTCTCCGGACTTTCCACCAGAGGTGGAACCCCCCTCTGGAACTCCCCCATAACGGGGGATTTTATGGGCGGAAAAAGCAGCCCGTACCTCATTTCAAAAACCCCCGTCATCGGGGGGATGCAGGGAGATGTCCCCCCTGACGGGGATTCCAAAGGGGCTGGCCCCTTTGGGCCCCCACAGCAGTGGTTCCTGCCCGTCAGGGCAAGAAAAAGCCCCGCCCTGTCGGGCGGGACAAAGGACGCTGTCAGGCATAGTAGGCCACCAGCAAATCCACCACCGTCCCATAGGACTGTATGCCCCGCTGGTCTCCGAAGCTTTTCAGCATCCCGTCATAGAGTTTGTTGGAGACCTGCTGGGCCGGCGTGTTCTGGAACTGAGCCCAATAGGCGTTATTAAACCGCAGGTCCGCCCGGACCGTCTCCGGCACAAGCTCCCGGATGGCCCAATAGGCCTCCGGGTCCTGGGGATACAGGGCATTGCCCAGGTATACATAGCCGATCAGCCAGCCGGAATAGACATAGGCGGGATTGCCGCAGGTGGTGGAGGCCAGAACGGACAGGAAATTGCACTCCTGTTCCGAGGCAAAGCCCCGCTGATGCCCCAGCTCATGGGCGATGGTGGCGGGGAGGAAGCAGGCGGGGCTGTCCACATTGACGTTGGACTCTCCAGTATAGGAGGAGTAGACCCCGGTAAAATCCAGGGCGCTCATAAGCCGGGAGAAGCGCATGGCCTTTACTCCCGGGTCGTCGAAGGCCAGAAAGGGGAAGTCCTCGGTGAGCCCGTCATAGGCATGGACGCTGTCCGCCAGAATCTCCTCCCGGGGGACGGCAAACAGGCCGTTTTCGTCCCGCTCCACGGCGTCCGCCGTCTCCGCCGCCCGCCGGGCAAAGAGCTCCGTCACCGCCCGCAGGTCCTCCAGGGCCACAGGCTGTGCATAAATGCCGGACCGGTCCTGAAAGCCGTCGGTCCAGTGGTTCACCCCCCAGAGCAGGCAGAACAGCGCCCAGACGGACAGCCCGGCGCAGACCGCCCCCAGCGCCGCGGCATAGACCCGCCGGGCCCTGTGCCCTCTGCCCGCCCGGACCGCGGCCCGGATACTCCAGATGAGATACACCGCCGCCGTCAGAACCAGCAGAACCCAGAGGACCTCCATGACGGAGACCTCGGTCCGGTAGCTCAGCCGCCCCAGGGCCCGCCGGAGGGGGCCGGTAAACCGGTCGTTCAGGGCGTTCATCCAGCTCCTCCGGCGGCGGACCAGAGGGAAGAGGAACAGCAGAACCAGGTCCGCCAGCAGCCAGATATGCAGTTTTTTATGGGACAGGAAAAAGGCTTTCACGTTCATGTCTCACTTTCCCGGGCTCAGGGCCTGTTTACATAAGCCCACACGCACGTCTCTCCGGCAAATTTTGCCGTCTGCTTCGTTAAAAACCCTTGACGTGCGTCAGTACGCCTGTAAATTTCTGCCTTGCATCCGGCAAAAATCTGCTCGGAAATCCGCACATCCGGTTTATGCGGGCAGGCTTTAGTCCGCCGCCGCCAGCAGCTGTTTCGTGTAGTCCTCCTTCGGGCGGTCAAAAATCTCGTCCGCCGTTCCCTGCTCCACGATGCGCCCCTCCTTCATCACCAATACCCGGTCGCAGAGCTGGTAAACCACGTTCAGGTCGTGGGAGATGAAGAGGAAGCTCAGCTCCAGATCCCGCCGCAGGTCCTGGAGCAGGGCCAGAATCTGGGCCTGGATGGTGACGTCCAGGGCGGACACCGGCTCGTCGGCAATGAGGAACCGGGGCCGCCGGATCAGGGCGGCGGCAATGCTGACCCGCTGCCGCTGTCCGCCGGAGAGCTCGTCGGGCCGGGCGGCCAGGCACTCGGGGGGCAGCTCCACCCGCTCCAGCATCTCCCGGACCCGGCGCTTCCGCTCCGCCGCGCCGTATTTTCCGTAAACCCGCAGGGGCTCCTCCAGAATCCAGGCCACACTGTAGGCGGGATTCAGGGAGCTGTAGGGGTCCTGAAAAATCATCTGGGGCCGCCTGGTGTAGTGGATGACCTGCCCCCGGTCCGGCTCCACCAGCCCCAGAATGGTCCGGGCCAGGGTGGATTTGCCGGTGCCGGACTCCCCCACCAGACCCAGAATTTCCCCGTGGTACACGTCAAAGGTCACGTCGTGAAGGACCTCCTGCCGTTCCCGCCGGCGGAAGAGGCCGCCCCGCCGGTTATAGCCGCTGTCCACATGCCGCAGGGACAGCACCAGAGGCCTCTGCTCGCTCATAGGGGCTCCTCCTTCCGTTTTTTGAGGCGCGTCCCGGAGGCAGACGCCCTGTCTGCGCCCTTCCGTCATGGCCGGGCCTCCCTTCGGGTTCGGGTGGGGATGGCGGCAACCAGACGCTGCGTGTAGGGATGCCGGGGGCAGCGGAACACCTCGCCGGAGAGGCCCTCCTCCACCAGCGTTCCCCGCTGCATCACCGCCACCCGTCCGCAGAGCTTCCGCACCACGTTCAGGTTGTGGGAGATGAAGAGCATGGATACGCCGGACTCCCGGTTCAGCTTTTTCAGCAGCTCCAGAATCTGGGCCTGAATGGTCACGTCCAGGGCGGTGGTGGGCTCGTCCAGCAGCAGCAGCCGGGGCCGTGTGATGACGGCGGCGGCGATGCAGACCCGCTGGAGCATGCCCCCGGAAAGCTCGTGGGGATATTTGCGGTAGACCTCCTCAGGCCGGGGCAGCTCCACCGCCTCCAGGGCCTCCAGGGCCAGGGCCCGCCGTTGGGCCCGGTTCTGATCCGTATGGACGCGCAGGGACTCCTCCACCTGGGGCCCGATGCGGGTCAGGGGGTCCAGGGCGCTCTGGGGCTCCTGGAACACCACGCCGATGTCCCGGCCCTGAACGGTCCGCAGGACGGCCCGGTCCGCGTGGAGCAGCTCCCTGCCGTCCAGAAGCACCTGCCCGGAGTAATCGCACTGCTTCCGGGGCAGCAGGCCCGCCACGCTCATGGCGGTGACGGACTTGCCGGAGCCGGATTCCCCCACCAGGCCCAGGATTTCCCCGTCCTGAATGGAGAGGCTGATTCCGGCCACCGCGTCCCGGTCCCGGTTATGGAAGCGGACCCGGAGATCCCGGATCTCCAGCATCACAGCACCCCCCTCTCATCCCGGCGCAGTCCCTCGCCAATGAGGCCCACGCCGAACACCAGCAGCACAATCACAAGGCCGGTGGCCCCGGCGTACCAGGGGGCCGCCAGCAGCATTCCCTGGGCCTCGGAGAGCATATAGCCCAGAGAGGCGTCCGGCGGCGTAACGCCGATGCCCAGAAAGCTCATGGAGGCCTCTGCCAGCACGGCGTTGTTGAACCCGATGGTCAGGGCCGGCAGCAGCACCGGCGCGGTGTTGGGCAGGATGTGCACCGCCAGGATGCGCCCGCTGCCCGCCCCCATGAGCCGGGCGCTTTTCACATAGTTCACGTCCCGGAGGGCGGCGAAGGCCGTCCGGGTCACCCGGGCAAAGCTGGGGATGAACACCAGCCCCAGGGACAGCATGACGTTGAGCCGGCTGCCGGGTCCCAGGATGGAAATGACCACAAGAGCCAGCAGGATACTGGGGAAGGCCGTCAGCACGTCCCCCACCCGGGTCAAAATCTCGTCGGCCAGGCCGCCGAAGTACCCCGTCAGGGCCCCCAGCAGGATGCCGCCGCCGGCGCCGATGGCCAGGGTGGTCAGGGCGATGGAGGCGGTGGCCCCGGCCCCCTGAAGCACCCGGCTGAAGATGTCGCGTCCGAAGCTGTCGGTTCCCAGCAGATGCCGGAGGGACGGCGGGTCGAACTTGGGCCCGGCGGCCATGGCGTTGGGGTCGTGGGGCGTCCAGAAAAAGCCCAGCAGGATCAGCGCCGCCAGAATGCCGGTCAGAACCAGGCCTGCCGTCAGACAGCTGTTTTTCGCTCTTTTCGCTCTTTTCGCTCTTTTCGTTCTTTTCATGGGCACACTCCTGTTCACGCCCCGTCTCCCAGCCGCAGGCGGGGATCGATCCGGGCGTTGATGAGGTCCGCCGCCGTGCCCGCCAGCACCACCCAGAAGGCCAGGATGACAACGATGGCCTGAACCACCGGATAGTCCCGGTTGGAGATGGAGGTCACCAGCATCCGGCCCAGGCCGGGAATGGCAAACACCTGCTCCACCACAATGCTCCCCGCCACAATCTCCGCCATGGTCTGGGCCAGGAAGGTCACCACCGGAGCCAGAGCGTTTTTCAGCACATGGCGGCGGAGGACGCCGGCGCGGTCGTTGCCCCGGGAGATGGCGGTGCGGACATAGTCCTTCCGCATTTCGTCGTTGACCACTCCCCGGAGCATCCGCACCGTCATGGCGACGCGGGGCAGGGCGATGGCCCCGGCGGCAAACAGCAGATAGCGGAAAGCCCCGGCGGGGTCCGCGGCCCTGTCGGGCAGCTGCCCCGGCGTGAACCATTTCAGGACGATGCCGAACACCCAGGACAGCAGAATGCCTGTGAAAAAGGGGGGCACCGCCATGCAGAGCTGATTGAGCCCCGTCCGCAGCCCCTCGCCCCGGGTCCGCCCGGCGGACCAGAGCCCCATGGGGATGGACACGGCTGTGATTAAAAGGAAGCTGAGCAGGCTCAGCCGCAGCGTCACCCCCACCTTGGGGGCCAGTAGCTCCCACACCGGCTGATGATAGTTCTGGGAGGTCCCCATGTCCCCGGTAAAAAAGCCCGCCAGCCACTCGCCGTAGCGCACGGGAAGAGGCCTGTCCAGCCCCAGCTCCGCCCGCAGAGCCGCCAGGGACTCCTCGGTGGCCTCAGTGCCCAGCATGGCGGTGGCGGCGTCGCCAGAAATCAGGTCGAAGGCGATGAAGGCCAGCAGGGACACCAGAAGCATGGTGGCCAGCAGAGCCGCCATACGCCGCAGTATATACCTCATAATAAATTCTCCGTTTAGTTGAAAGCCGAAATCTGAGATGTCTGAGATGAGAGCGGAGAGTGGAGAGCTGAGATACGGTTGTCAAAAACATCTCCACTCCTCACTCTCCACTCTCCTGTCTCACTCAGCTGAAGTGGACGTTGGCCAGATCCAGCACATAGATGGGATAGAAGGTCACGCCCTCCAGTCCCTTCCGCACGGCAACCAGGTCCGCCAGGTCCTGGATGTACACATTGGCGGCGTTCTGGGTCAGGTCCGCCTCCATCTCCTTATAGAGGGCGGTCTGCTCGGCGTCGTCATAGCTGGCAATGGCCTGCTGGAACAACGCGTCATAGGCCGGGCTGTTGTAGTTGATGAAATTTTTGCCATAGTCGGAGGTAAACCGCTCCAGCAGGGCCCGGGCGGTCATGTTGGAGGCGTCCACGCCCACCACGGTGGACTGGAACTGCCGGCCCACATACACGTCGTTCACCCAGCTCTCCCACTCAATGGGGACAATCTCGGCGCTGACGCCCGCCTCCCGCAGCTGTTCCACGATGACCTGGGCGGTGTCCATGTGGGGCTGGTAGTTGGAGGGGACGGTGATGGTCATGGAGAAGCCGTCGGGATAGCCGGCGTCCGCCAGCAGGGCCTTGGCCTTCTCCACGTCGTGGGGGTAGTAGTTTGTGAGGCTCTCGTCGAAATATTTGCTGAACGCAGGGTACATGCTGGAGCCGATCAGTGCGCCGTAGCCGTCAAAGGCCAGATCCAGAATCTGTTCCCGGTCCACGGCATAGCACAGGGCCTGACGGACCCGCACGTCGTCAAAGGGCTTTTCGGCGTTGTTGAGATACAGAGCCTGCACCAGATTCATGGTGCCCTCGGCAATGTAGAAATCGTCTCCCAGCTGGGCGGTCTGAATGCTGGTGAGGTGGGCGCAGAGGTCCACAGCCCCGCTCTGGAGGCTCATGAGGATGCTGTCGGCGTTCTCCATGATTTTCAGGGTTACCCGGTCCAGCTTGGCAGGCTCACCCCAGTAGTCCTCGAAGCGCTCCAGGACGATGTTGTCCTGGGCGGCCCGGGAGATGAATTTGAAGGGGCCGGTGCCCACAGGGGCGGTATCCTGCTCCGTGTAGTCCGCCGGGATGACGGCGGTGGTCAGATAGGACAGAAATTCATTGCTGGGTTCGCTGATGGTGATGGCGACGGTCCGCTCATCCGCCGCCGTCAGCTCCGTGATAGAAGAAAACGCCTCCACCGGGACAATGCCTGTCTCGTCGGCGGAAGCGCAGCGCTGGATGGAATATACCACATCCTCTGCCGTCACCGTGTCGCCGTTGTGGAACCTCACCCCCTCCCGCAGGGTAAAGGTGTAGGTCCGGTGATCCTCGGAAACCGTGTAGTCCTCGGCGATGGCAGGGATCAAATCTCCGTTGGGGGCGGGCTTGACCAGCCCCTCGAATACGTTGAACATGACCTCGCGAGTTCCTGCCTTCATGGTTTTATGAGGGTCAAGACTGTTGTCCAGGTCCTGGGCGATGCCCACGGTGATCTCGTTCTTCAGAGTCTCCGGGGACGCCGCGCCAGCGGTGGAGCCGTTCGTCTGTCCGTCTTCGGGGGCCTGCGCCGCGCTGCCGTCTCCGCATCCGCTGAGTACGGCGCCCAGGAGGCTGGCCAGAAGAAGGAGGGCCAAGAGTTTACGCTTCATAATGTCTCCTTTTCATCACTGCCGCTTCGGGTCAGTGTTGGACGGGAACTGTCCCGCCCTGACAGAATGGCCGGCTCTATTCAGTTGTCCGGGCGGTTTCGGCTGGGCAAAGTCCGGGGAAACGCCCCCGAATCAGCCCGGCAAACCCAATAAAGCCCTGCGGAAGATCTTTGTCGGAGACCGTCCGCAAGGCTGTATTGTACACGAAGCGTCTCTAAATTGCAAGGCCTTTCCAAAACTTCTTTTTGAGGCCGCGCCTGGGGTCAGGCGGAAAGCGGAAAATAGAAGCACGCAGATGGGAGTCTTCCGAAACTTGAAACTCTGTTCATCTGGGCCGCGCCTGGAGTCAGGCGGAATGCGGAAGATAGCCCCACGCGGATGGGAATCTTCCGAAACTTGCAGCCCTATTCACTAGTGCCGCGCCTGGGGTCAGGTAGAATGAGGAGGCCGGCCCCACACGGCTGGAACTCTCCCGAATCTCGTGCCTCCATTCGCCGGTATCACGAGGCATACCCGCTCACGCACTTTATCAGGAAGAAGCCCTGTAGGGGGCGGGCTCTGTCCCGCCCCGTCCTTCGGAAGCGCCGCGCCTCCGGAAAACGGCCCCGCCCGGCTGGAACTCTCCCGAATCCCGCAGCCCCGCTCACCGGTGCCGCGCCTCAGGCGGCCCCTCCCAGTTCTCCCCGTCCGAGGGACCGGTGAAATAGGCGGCGGGGTCCTCCGGCAGGCCCTTTTTCCGCAGGGCCGCGTCCAGGAAAAAGTTCACGGCGCAGTGGATGCAGGCACACACCGGCACACCGAAGAACATGCCGATGATGCCGAAGAAGCTGCCGCCCACCAGAATGGCGATGATGACCCAGAGGCTGGAGAGGCCCGTCTTGTCCCCCAGAATCTTGGGTCCGATCACGTTGCCGTCCAGCTGCTGGAGCGCCAGAACGAAGATGACGAAATACAGAGCTTTCATGGGGGACACCAGCAGAATCAGGAAGGTGCTGGGGACGGCTCCCAGGAAGGGACCGAAGAAGGGGATGATGTTGGTGATGCCCACAATGACGGACACCAGGGGGGTATAGGGGAATTTCAGAATAGAACAGCAGACGAAGCAGAGAATACCGATGATGATGGAGTCCAGCAGCTTGCCCCGGACGAAGCCGGAAAAAATCTGGTCCGCCTTGGCCGCCCCCCGGAGGACCCAGCGGACGTTTTCCCGGGAGAAGAGGGCGCAGGCCAGCTTCCGCCCATAGGCGGCGCAGCGCTCCTTGGTGGCCAGCAGATAGATGGAGACAATCAGGCCCACCAGCAGGTTTTTCAGGAAGTTCAGCAGGCTGAGAACGCCGCCGGAGACGGTGGACATCACCGTCTGAAGCTGGGGCAGGACGCCGCTGGTGAGCCACTTGTCGATGTCCTGGAAGTAGGAGGCCATCTGCTGGGCCACCCAGTCGGCCACCGCCGGATTGGTTTCCAGCAGGTGAATCACCCATCCGCTGATGGTCCGGTAGTAGTTGTCAGCGTTGTCAATCAGCTGTAACACGCTTTTGTACAGCTCCGGCAGCAGCACCGAGGCCAGCAGATAGAAAAAGAAGCAGATTACCAGCCAGCTCAGAAGAATCCCGGCGGTTCGCACCGCCGCCGCAGCGGAGCGCCGGCGTTCCCGGCCCGGCTGGAGGGGAAACAGGCGCCGCTCAAAAAAGTTCACCATGGGGGCCAGCATATAGGCGATGAAGGCCCCCATAAGAATGGGTCCCATCGCCGCCGCCAGGGCCAGAATGGCCTTCCCGCCGAAAAGCGTATCGTAAAACAGCAGAATGGCCGCCGCCGCAGCGAAGGCCGTCAGACCCATTTGAAAATATTTATTGTCCCGCATCCCGCGTCACCTCTTTCGTTAAATCTATTTTACACAAAGCCGCCGGGAATTGCAATCCTCATTTTCCCATGGTATACTGAGAACCTGTGTTCAAACGATTTCTTGACAGAGCAGGAGGAGCGGCATGAAACAACGGAAGCTTCTGATGATTGTAAATCCCCGGGCGGGCCGGAGCAAGTCCCGGGGGCCGCTGTTCGACGCGGCGGCGGCCCTCTCCGGGGCCGGATACCTGATTTCAATTCATATGACTTCCGCCCCCGGCGACGGGGCAGAAACCGCCGCCCGGGAGGGCGGACGGTACGACGTTGTGGTGGCCGTAGGCGGAGACGGCACCCTGAACGAGGTGGCTTCCGGCCTGATGAAGCTGGAAAAGCGGCCCCTGCTGGGCTATCTGCCCCAGGGCAGCACCAACGACTTCGCCGCCAGTCTGAAAATCCCCGGCGACCCTGTCCGGGCGGCGGCGTCCATTACCCGGAACGTGCCCCGGCAGCTGGACGTAGGCCGCTGGAACGAGCGGTATTTTATGTATGTGGCTTCCTTCGGGGCCTTTACCCGCACGTCCTACGCCGCGGCCCAGAGCCAGAAGAACGCCCTGGGGCACTTTGCCTACATCCTGGAGGGCATGAAGGACCTGAACACCCTCCGGCCCTATCACATCCGGGTGGACGCCGGCGGGGAGCTGCTGGACGGGGAATATCTCTTTGGCGCCGTGTGCAATTCCACCTCCATCGGCGGGCTGATGAAGCTGAACCCGGAGCGCGTGGTCCTGGACGACGGCCTGTTCGAACTGCTGTTGATTCCCAGCCCCAAAACCGCCGCCGAGCTTCAGAGTCTGGTTCACGCGCTTTTGAACCAGCAGTATGACAGCCAGGGCCTCGTCTTCCGCCATGTTTCCTCCGTCCGGGTTGAGACGGAGGGGGACCTGCCCTGGTCTCTGGACGGGGAATATGCCCCCGGCGTCCCGGCGGTGGAGCTGCGCAACATCCGCCAGGGCCTGGCCATGCTGCTGTGAGGGGCCGGGCGCTGGAGGCCCTGGAGCGCAGTTTTCGGGGCCATGAGCCAGGCCTGCTGGGGGCCCGGCACTGTTACGCCGTGCTCTGCCCCCTGGTGGAGCGGCCCGACGGGCTCCACCTGATTTTTGAGGTCCGGGCAGCCCAGCTGAGCCAGGGAGGCGAGGTGTGCTTTCCCGGCGGGCGGATGGAGCCCGGCGAGACGCCGGAGGACTGCGCCCTCCGGGAGACGCAGGAGGAGCTGTCCATTCCCCGGGCGGAAATCCGCCTGCTGGGCACACCGGATTTCATCGCCAATCAGGCCGGTTTTCTGCTGCGGCCCGTTCTGGGACTGGTGTCTCAGGCGGGCTTCGCGGCCCTGCGGCCCTCTCCGGCGGAGGTGGCGGAGGTATTCACCGCGCCGCTGGCCTTCTTCCGGGAGACGCCGCCGGAGCCCTGGGCCTATGAGCTTCTGCCCAGCGTGCCGGAGGACTTCCCCTATGGGCCGGTAGGCATCCCCAGGGACTACCGCTGGTCCAGGGGCCGGGTGGAGGTGCCGGTGTGGTACTGGCAGGGTCACGCCGTCTGGGGCATGACCGCCCGGATGACCCGGGATATCGTCTCCCGGCTTCCGGAGTGACAGGCCGCGTTCTCCCGGGAAATGCCTGTTGGAAGCCCTCCCGCCGGAAACTCTTTGCGCCCCCTTCCCCAAATGACCGGGACCGGATAGCGGGCCCGTCTCCCGATGAAACGCGCAAACAGCGGTTCCCCTGCGGGGAATCCCGATGACAAAGCGGCGGGGAGCCGGTAAGACCAGGAAACAGCGGCCCGGGCCGCGGAGGAACACCAGAAAAGGAGCAGAGAGCACGAACGCCGGCATCAGGGAAACCGTTGAGGAGCTGGTCGGAAAATCCAGGGGAACCCCGCCCTTCTCCGGAGCCTTCAGAAGGACCCTGTCGGGACGGCGGAACAGCTGCCGGGCGCGGACCTTCCCGGCGGCAGGCTTCAGCCCCTGGTGTCCGGCGTGAAGGCCAGTCTGATGGCCGCCGGTATTGGCGGCAGGCTGGAGGATCTGAAGAAGCTTTTCTAAGGACAGCGGCACTTTTGCAAAAACCGGAAAAGGCTCGAAGGGTTCGAAACGCTCGAAAGAGCCGGAACGCGCAAAAAAGTGCGAAAAGGCGAAAAAGCACCGCGGGGCGGTCCCATTGGGGCCGCCCCGCGGTTCCTTTTGCAGAACAGACGCGGAAGAGGAGGGAGACGGGCCTCAGCGGTCCATCAGAATCAAATTCTGAATATTGTTCCGGCCCGAGCCGCTCTGGAGCAGGTAGACGCTGTAAATGGCGTTGCTGGTGACATTCAGATACAGGGAGCCGAAGGTCTCGTGAGGCGGGTAAACCCCCAGCCACGCGGAGTCCAGGGTCTCGATGTCCACGGAGGCAGGCATGGGCACCAGGTCCGTCTCCGCGTAGAAGAACTGATAGGTTCCGGGCATGATGCGCTTGAAGGCGCCGATCTCCTTGAAGCGCAGGTCGCCGTAAACCACCCGTCCGTCGCTCATGATGACGTCCAGGGGTCCGCTGTTAAAGGCCAGGTTGCCGATGCGGAAATTGGAAAATCCGTTGGTGGGCGGGCAGCAGCTGTCGGCAATCTGCAGCAGGTCCATGCCTCCGGCGGTGTTGATGATGGCAACGGTGGTGGCCGCACCCACCTGGAAGGGCAGAGTCTTCTGAATGTAGATATAGCCGTCCGGACCGGCCACCGTGACCGTCTGATAGCCTGCGGCCACCCGGCCGTAGCCGGTGACAGAGGCGTAATTCAGCAGATTCACAAAGCGGTTGTTGTTCACGAAGATGCGGAAATTGGGGTATCCGAAGGCGGCGTTGAGGAAGCGGACCTTGGACGCGCCGGGCCAGACCGTGCCGATGATGCCCGGCAGGATGGTGATGCCCCCGCAGATGCCGCTGGGGCAGCTCCAGTTGTTGCCGGGATAGACGGGCCCGCCCTCGCCGGGATTGGGCAGAGGGATCACGGGCTCCACCACAGAGCCGTCGTCGCCGGGATAGACCGGGCCGCCCTCACCGGGATTGGGCAGGGGAATCACGGGAATCTGACCGGGATCAGAGTTGCCGGGGTAGACGGGCCCGCCCTCGCCGGGATTGGGCAGAGGAATTACGGGAATCTGGCCGGGATCAGGGCTGCCGGGATAGACGGGCCCGCCCTCGCCGGGATTGGGCAGAGGGATCACGGGCTCCGCGGCGGTGCGTCCGCCGCCGGCCCGCCGGGGAGAGGCGAAGCGGTTTGCAGTTGTTTGTTCCATATACGATCAGCCGGAAGGTGGCTTCCGGCGTCCTCCTTTCTGATGGTGCTGAGCCATCCTATGCGGAGGAGACCGGAGCGGTGCGGAAAGAGGGCCGGGACAGAGCCCGGCCCTCCTGCATGATTTTATTATTCGAGGATCTGATCCAGAGTATCCATCAGCTCGTCGATGTCAATGGGTTTCGCAATGTGGCCGTTCATGCCGCATTTCAGAGCCTCCTGCCGGTCCTCCTCAAAGGCGTTGGCCGTCATGGCCAGAATGGGAATCTGGGCCAGCCCGGGGTCCTCCAGCTCCCGGATGAGCTTGGTGGCAGCGTAGCCGTCCATCACCGGCATCTGCACATCCATCAGAATCAGACGGTAGTAGCCGGGCTCGGAGGCCTTCAGCATATCCACGGCGATCTGGCCGTTCTGGGCCACCTCCGTGGTCAGGCCCGCCTCGTCCAGAATGGCCATGGCGATTTCCTGGTTCAGCTCGTTGTCCTCCGCCAGCAGAATGCGGCCCGAGTGGGTCTTGCGGATGGGAGAACCGTCCTTCCGGGGTGCCGCCTCCTCCGTGCCCACCACATTGTTCAGGCAGCTCCTGAGCTCCGAGAGAAACAGAGGCTTTTCACAGAAGGCGGTGACGCCGGCCTCTCTGGCCTCGTCCTCAATGTCGGTCCAGTCATAGGCCGTGAGAACGATGATGGGGGCGTTGTCCCCCGCCACCTGCCGGATGCGCCGGGCCACCTCCACGCCGTTCATATCCGGCATCAGCCAGTCGATGACATAGACGCTGTAGGTGTCCTTCCGCATCACCGCCTGCCGGGTGCGCAGCACGGCTTCCCGGCCCGACATGGTCCATTCCGCCCGCATGCCCACCTGCTGGAGCATGTAGGAGACGCTGTCGCAGGTGTTGAAATCGTCATCCACCACCAGGGCCCGGCAGCCCGACAGCGCCGGAATGGTCCGCACCTCCTTGGGCCCTGTGGGCAGGCGGAAGGTGAAGGAGGCGGTGAACTCCGTGCCCACGCCCTGCTCGCTCTCCACCGAGATGGAGCCGTGCATCATGTCGACGATGTTCTTGGTGATGGCCATGCCCAGTCCGGTTCCCTGGATGCCGCTGATGGTGGTGTTCCGCTCCCGCTCGAAGGGCTCGAAGATGTGGGAGACGAATTCCTTGCTCATGCCGATGCCGGAATCCTTGACCTGGAACACGTAGTTGGCGCAGCCCTCCGGCGCGCCGGGCTTTTCCGTGATGCGCATGCTGATGGTGCCGCCGGACCCGGTATATTTCACCGCGTTGCTCAGAAGGTTCAGAAGCACCTGGTTCAGCCGGAGCTTGTCGCAGTAGATGTCCTCATCCAGGACGTCCACCGTGTCGATGTAAAGCTCCAGCTGCTTGGCCCGGATATCGGCCTGGAGGATGCTCTGGAGTCCGTGGAGAATATCGGGCAGGTTGCAGAGGGTTTCGTCCAGCCGCATTTTTCCGCTTTCAATGCGGCTCATGTCCAGAATGTCGTTGATGAGGCTGACCAGGTGGTTTCCGGAGGTGAGGATTTTTTTCAGATACTCCTCCACCTGCTCCTTCCGGTCGATGTGGCTGATGGCCAGGGCGGTAAAGCCCACAATGGCGTTCATGGGGGTGCGGATATCGTGGGACATATTGGAGAGGAAGGTGCTCTTGGCCCGGTTGGCCCGCTTGGCCTGGAACAGGGCGTCCTCCAGCAGGCTCTTTTTCTCCATCTCCATCTGGGTCTCTTCATCCACGTTGCGCACGCCCAGCACGGCGGTGTGGTTGTTTTCCCAGTCGCCGGCCCGGACAATCTTCATCTGGAAATAGCGCATATTGCCGCCGCAGAGGGTGCGGTAATTGATGTAGCTCTGATTTTTCTCCTCCAGCTCCCTTTTCAGGTGCTGTACGGAGCAGGCCTGACGCACCAGCTCCCTGTCCTCGGCATAGACGCAGCGGCCGATGTAGCGCTCCATGCACTCGTCCAGGGACAGCATGCCGGAAAAGAGCTCGTTCAGCACGCCGTACTCGCAGCCGCTGGTCCGCAGGGCGCCGCCCTGGCCGGTGCTCAGGTCAAAGACGCAGACCAGGCTGTAGTCAATACACAGCGCGTGAATCAGCTCCATCTGCCGCCGCTCGCTCTCGTCCCGCTCCTGCTGGGCCCGGAGCTTCTGAACGGTGCAGTCCAGAAGGAAGCGCTGATAGAAGGGCTCTCCGTTCTCCTCCGCCAGCTTGACGTTGCCCATGACGTGGATCACTTTGCCGTCCGGGTGCTGCACCCGGTACTCGATGCTCTCGCTGTCTCCGACCTTTTTCAGCGCCTCGATGCACTCCCGCAGCAGCGGCTTATCCTCCTCCACCACAGAGGGGGCCACCATGTCAAAGCCGCCGGCCATCAGCTCCTCCTCGGTCTCATAGCCCAGAATCTGGAGGGCCGCCCGGTTGATGCTCAGGATGCGGGTCCCGTCCAGGGAGTGGCACAGCACGCCGCAGTCCATGGTGGTGAACATGGTCTCCAGCATGATGTTCTTCTGAATGATCTCCTGCTCATAGGCCCGTTCCTGGGTCACGTCGATGGCCACGCCCACGGTGCCCATGACGCTGCCGTCCAGGTCGTACAGGGGGGATTTATAGGTGGTCAGCAGCCGCTTGCCCTCGCCGGTCTGGACAACCTCCTCGGAGACGCAGGTTTCCCGGCTCTCCATGACGATGCGCTCCGATTCGACGCAGGCGGGATCGTCCTGCTCCACGTCCCAGATATAGGCGTGCCGCTGGCCCTGGACCTGCTCCTGGGTCTTGCCCACCGTCTGGCAGAAGCTGTCGTTCACCTTCTCGTGGACGCCGTCTTTGGTCTTGTACCAGACAAGGCTGGGAGAACTGTTGATGACGGCGTCCAGGTACTGCCGGGCCTCCCAAAGATCCTGGCGCAGCTTCCAGTCCTGCTGCCAGCGGGCAAAGCGGAAACGCAGCTCCGTTTCGGACAGGGGCAGCCTCCAGATATCTGTGATCTGGCCCAGAAACGCCTCCGGGGGCAGGGGCTGGCCCGCCTCCATCAGCAGAATCAGATCGGCGGCGTCCAGCTTGCCCGCCGTCAGAACCGCCGCGGCCTCCGCCGGGTCCAGACCCCGGAGGTCGGCAAAGGTTACGTCCGCGGCGGCGGCCAGGGCGCTGTCCGGCTCCTCGCTCTCGGTGAACTGGTGGCTGAAGCACGCAAGCGGGGGTAAGTCCTTTAAAAACTCCAGTGGGCCGCGCTGCCGCCCGGTCAGATAGATATGCGTTTGACAATGATACATATGTAGCCCTCCCGCTGCCTTCAGGGGCCGGCTCTCCAGACGCCAACCCCCTATTCCGTTCCATTCTATCAACGTTGAGCTTCTATGTCAATATTCGGAATGCCCTCAAAACTGATTTGTACCGGCGGAAACGGCCCGCCTCCCCAAAAGCCGCCAGCCCGAAGGGCGATCTCAGAGCCTCAAAGCGCTGTCCCGGAACGTCCGCCTGACGGGCCCCGGCACGGCCGCAGCCGTTTTGGTTCCCCGGGCGGCAGAAATCCCCGGAAAACCGGTACGTCCGGCCCCGGAGGCCGTCACGTCCCGCTCTCCGCGAATTTCAGCCGGTCCCGGTCAATCTGCTTTTGGTAGCGGTCCTGCTCGGAGAAGACGCAGCCGCAGTATTTCTGCATGTACAGGCCCAGTTCCCGGGCCCGCTGGTTCCCCGCCCGGAAATTGGGCCGGAAATCCCGGTAGAGAAATTCCACGCCGTACTGCCCGGCGTACCGTTCCGCCGCCCGGGCGATGCCCTCGTGGTCCTGGTACAGGCTTGCCAGCAGAGTGGTGGTGAAGGCGGAAAAGCCGTGTTCCGCGGCGTATTGCGCCGTTCCCGCAAGACGGTGCTCATAGCAGTAGCCGCAGCGGTGCTCAATGTCCCCCGCCACCTGGCGGCAGAATTCCTTCAGGCCATAGTCCTCCTGTACCCGGATTTCCATGCCGATGGTGGGAGCATACTCCAGCAGACAGTCCCGCCGGGCCTGATACTCCTTCCAGGGGTGGATATTGGGATTGTACCAGAAGGCGGTGGGCTCAATGCCCTCGGCCCGGAGAGGGTCAATGCAGCTGAGGGAGCAGGGAGCGCAGCAGCAGTGAAGCAAAACAGAGCTCATAGGTATGCCTCGCTTTTCGTTTGAATAAGCTTAGTATAGCATTGATTCCGAAAAAGACAAGCCCCGGTCCCCTGGCAAAGCCCCGGGAATTTGTGAGGTTTGCTGTCCAATTTTAACGGATTCTTTACAGTCTTTCAAAAGATTGCCGATTGAAAATGCCGTCGAAACCGTGTATGATACCATCGAATATGTTAATCTGCGGTTCGGTGCCGGAACATGGCGGCGCAACCGATTGCCTAAAGGAGGAACGGACGTTGAAGGTAGGTCTCGATGTTGGCTCCACCACCATCAAATGCGTGGTGCTGGACAACGCGGAACAGATCGTATACAGTACATATGAACGGCACTTCAGCCACATTCTTGAAAAATCCGAGGAGCTTCTCCGCCGGGTGGCGGAGCGGCACATTCCCGCCGGCAGGGCGGAGCTGGCCATCTCCGGGTCCGCGGGGATGGGCATGGCGGAGAGCGTGGGGGTCCCCTTTGTGCAGGAGGTGTTCGCCACCCGTGTGGCCGCCAACAGGCTGGCCCCCGGCACCGACGTGGTCATTGAGCTGGGGGGCGAGGACGCCAAGATCCTCTTCCTCACCGGCGGCATGGAGGTCCGGATGAACGGCTCCTGCGCCGGAGGCACCGGCGCCTTCATCGACCAGATGGCCACCCTGCTGAAAATGACCGCCGACGAGATGGACGAGGCGGCGGGGAAGGCGGAAAAAACCTACACCATCGCCTCCCGCTGCGGCGTCTTCGCCAAGAGCGACGTCCAGCCCCTCATCAATCAGGGGGCGAAGGCCGAGGACATCGCCGCCAGCATCTATCAGGCGGTGGTGAACCAGACCATCGCAGGCCTGGCCCAGGGCCGGCCCATCAAGGGAAACGTTTTATATCTGGGGGGACCCCTGACCTTCTCCCGGTGCCTGCGCCGGAGCTTTGACAAAACCCTGGGCGTGGCCGGGACCTGCCCGGACCACAGCCTTCTGTTCGTGGCCCTGGGGGCCGCCTTCTACTCCGACCGGAGCTTTGACCTGAGAGAGGTGGCGGACCGCCTCCGGGAGCGGGGGGCCTCGGAGACCTACCGTTCCCAGCCGCCCCTGTTTGAGACACAGGAGGAATACGCCGCCTTCCAGGCCCGCCACGCCAGGGCCAGGGTGGACCGGGCCCCCTTCGGCCCGGACTACGCCGCCCCGGTCCATATCGGCATCGACTCCGGGTCCACCACCGTCAAGGTGGCGGTCATCGACCAGGACGCCCGGCTGCTCTTCACCGACTACCGGCCCAACCTGGGCAATCCCGTCCCCCTGATCCGGGGCGTTTTGCAGCAGCTCTATGACGAACACCCGGCCCTGGCCGTGGCCTCCGTCACCACCACGGGCTACGGTGAGGAGCTGGCGAAAAACGCCTTCCACGCGGATTACGGCGTGGTGGAAACCGTGGCCCACTTCACCGCCGCCCGGCACTTCCTGCCCAACGTGGATTTCATCATCGACATCGGCGGACAGGACATGAAGTGCTTCAAGATTGAGGACGGGGCCATCAGCAATATCTTTCTGAACGAGGCCTGCTCCTCCGGCTGCGGCAGCTTTTTGCAGACCTTTGCCCAGGCCCTGGGGTACGACGTGCGGGACTTCGCCGGGCTGGGCCTGTTCGCCGGCCGCCCCGTGGACCTGGGGAGCCGGTGCACCGTGTTCATGAACTCCAGCGTGAAGCAGGCCCAGAAGGACGGGGCCACCGTGGAGAACATCTCGGCGGGCCTGTCCATCTCCGTGGTGAAAAACGCCATTTACAAGGTCATCCGGGCCGCCAGCCCCGAGGAGCTGGGCAGGAACGTGGTGGTCCAGGGAGGGACGTTTTACAACGAGGCCGTCCTCCGGGCCTTTGAGAAGGAGATGGGGGTGGAGGTCATCCGCCCGGACATCGCCGGGCTCATGGGGGCCTTCGGCGCGGCCCTTTACGGCAGGGGGAAGGCCGCCCCGGGGCAAACCAGCGCCCTGCTGGGCCGGGAGGACCTGCGGAATTTCTCCCAGGAAACGGAAAACCGGCTCTGCGGCCTGTGCGGCAACAACTGCCAGCTCACCGTGAACACCTTTGGAACCGGCGAGACCTTCATCAGCGGCAACCGCTGCGACCGGCCCGTAACGGGAAAGGCGGACACCGGCGAGCGGAACCTGTACGCCTATAAGCGGAAGCTGCTTCTGGACTACAGGCCCGTCCCGGGGAAGCGGGGAAAAATCGGGATTCCCCTGTGCCTGAACATGTGGGAGCTGCTGCCCTTCTGGCACGCCTTTTTCACCAGGCTGGGCTTCGCCGTGTACCACAGTCCCCTCTCCAGCCGGGACCTCTATTTAAAGGGACAGGCCACCATTCCCAGCGACACCGCCTGCTTCCCCGCCAAGCTGGCCCACGGGCACATTCAGTTCCTCTCCAGGCTGGGGCTGGACGCCATTTTTTACCCCTGCATGACCTACAACATCGACGAGGGCCTGGGGGACAATCACTACAACTGCCCCGTGGTGGCCTATTACCCGGAGGTCATCGCCGGGAACTGCCCGGAAATCAGGGACACGAAATTCATCTATGACTATGTGGGCCTCCACCGGCCCAAGGATTTCACCAGAAAGATTTTCGACATCCTCCGCAGGCACTTCCCGGACCTCACCCGGAAAGAGGTCCGGGACGCCACCGACGCGGCCTATGCCGAGTACGCCCACCACATGGCCCAGATCCGCAGAGAGGGCGGGCGCATCATGGACCAGGCCCGGACGGAGGGCCGCCGCATCATCGTTCTGGCGGGACGGCCCTATCACGCGGACCCGGAGATCAACCACGGCATCGACACCCTGATTACCCGCTCCGGGGCGGCGGTGGTGACAGAGGATTCCATTTCCAACCGGGTGGAAAAGTTCCCCACCACGGTGCTCAACCAGTGGACCTATCACTCCCGGCTCTACGCCGCCGCCCGGTATTGCGTGGAGCACCGGGACTGCGACCTGGTGCAGCTGGTCAGCTTCGGCTGCGGCGTGGACGCCATTACCACCGACGAGACCCAGGCCATTCTGCAGGCCGGGGGGAAGCTGTACACGGAGCTGAAAATCGACGAGATTACCAACCTGGGCGCGGTGCGCATCCGCCTGCGGAGCCTCTTCGCCGCCCTGGACGAACAAGACGGCAAGGGAAAGGAGGCGTGAGGACATGGAGCTGCTGACTCCTGAATACCCCAGGTTTACGCCGGAGATGAAAAAGACCCATAAGATCCTCATACCCAACATGGCCCCGGTACAGTTCCGGATCCTGGCGGCGGTGATGGAACAGGCGGGCTATACCTGCGAGCTGCTGGAGAACTGCGGCAGCCAGGTCAGCGAGCTGGGCCTGAAGTACGTGCACAACGACACCTGTTACCCCGCCCTGCTGGTCATCGGCCAGTTCCTGGACGCTCTGGGATCCGGGAAATACGACCTGGACCGCACCGCCCTCATCATCACCCAGACCGGCGGGGGCTGCCGGGCCTCCAACTACATCCACCTTCTGCGCAAGGCCCTGGTGAAGGCGGGCTATCCCCAGGTCCCCGTGGTGAGCCTGAACTTCTCCGGTTTGGAGAAGGACTCCGGCCTGCCCATGACCCTGCCCTTCCTCCGCAGGCTCCTGGCGGTGGTCTGCTACGGCGACCTGCTGGCGGCGCTGAAAGCCCAGACGGAGCCCTATGAGACGGAAAAGGGCGCGGCCCGGGCCATGCAGGACAAGTGGCTGGACACCGTCTGCGGCTGGGTCCGGGAGGACCGGGGCTACAGCCAGCGGGAGATGAAGGCCGCCATGCCGGAGATTGCGGCAGACTTCGCCGCCATTCCCGTCCGCCGGGTCCCCAAGGTGAAGGTGGGCGTGGTTGGCGAAATCTACGTGAAATACTCTCCCCTGGGGAACAACGGCCTGGAGGACTTCCTCCGCTCCCAGGACTGCGAGGTGAATCTGCCGGGGCTGATGGGCTTTGTCCAGTACTGCGCCTACAACCCTTCGGAAACCGCCCGGCTCTACGGCGGGAGCTTTCTGGAAAAGCATATTTCCGACCTGGTTCTGGGCTACATTGAGGGCATGGAAAGCGTCCTCATCAAGGCGCTGAAGGACCATGGCTATCATGCGCCCCTGCCCTTCAGGGAGCTGATCCGCCTGACGGACGGCATCATCAGCACCGGGGACAAGATGGGTGAAGGCTGGCTTCTCACCGCCGAGATGATCGAGCTGGTCCGGGCGGGATATGAGAACATCGTCTGCGCCCAGCCCTTCGGGTGTCTGCCGAACCACATCTGCGGCAAGGGCATGATCAACAAAATCCGGGAGCTCTATCCCCAGGCCAACATCACCCCCATTGACTACGACCCCAGCGCCACCCGTGTGAACCAGGAAAACCGCATCAAGCTGATGCTGGCGGTGGCCCGGGAGCGTCTGACGGAGCGGACCGGCGGAGACGGCGGGGCTCCGGAGGCGGCTCCGGCGGCCAACGAGCCGGTTCTGACGGCACGGCCCCGGCGGGCCGGCGCTCTGGGATGAGGGCCCTGATCTTCATGGGCAGCCCCCGGCGGGCTGAGTCGGATTCACAAGCTCACATCTGTATTCCCCAGGCATCTGCGGGGCGGGCCTTGTGCCCGCCCTTTTGTCTTCCGCTGCGGGGGCCGGGCTCTGTCCCGTCCCCCGAAAGCATGGAGAGAAAAACGGGAGGGGACAGAGCCCCTCCCCTGCATGGCATCCCCGTTATAAATTGCGCGGATGGACACGCCCCGGGACAGGCCGGACTTGCGCGGCGGGAAAAAAGAGGGTATAATGGTTTTTATCATCGGACGCCTCCGGGTTTCGGGGGCGGACGGCGCGGTTTTCCGCGATTCACTTGGAGGAAGGTGGACGAACATGCCTCGCCGCGTCCGGCTCAACGCCGTACAGACCCTGACCGCCGGTTTCGCGCTGCTGATTCTCATTGGCGGCGCGCTGCTGTCCTTTCCCCTGGCCGCCCGGAACGGGCAGGCGGTGGCCTTTGAGGACGCCCTGTTTACCGCCACCTCCGCCTCCTGCGTGACGGGCCTCTCCCTCTTCGACACCGCCAGCCGCTTCAGCCTCTTCGGCCAGGCGGTCATCCTGCTGCTGATTCAGATTGGCGGCCTGGGCTTCATGACGGTGTCCATTCTGGTCTCCGTCCTGCTGCGCCAGCGGGTGGGGCTCCACCGCCGGGCGGTGCTGATGGATACCGTGGGGGCCCTCCAGCTGGGGGGCATCGTCCGTCTGGTCCGCCGGGGCCTGCGGGTGACGGCCGTCTGCGAGGGGGGCGGCGCGGCGCTGCTGGCGCTGTGGTTCTGTCCCCGGTACGGCCTGGGCCGGGGGCTCTGGATGGCCGTGTTCCACGCCGTTTCCGCCTACTGCAACGCCGGCTTCGATCTGCTGGGTACCGGGTCCTCCCTGACATCGGAGGCGGGGGAACCCCTGCTGAACCTCGTCATCATGGCCCTGATTATCTGCGGCGGCCTGGGCTTTCTGGTGTGGGACGACATCCTGACCCACGGCTCCCAGTTCCGCCGCTGGCGGCTGCACTCCAAAATTGTGGCGGTGTTCACCGCCGTCCTCTTCCTGGGGGGCGGGCTGGCCTTTTACCTGCTGGAGCGGGACCGGGCCTTTGCGGGCCTGCCCCTGTCCCAGCAGCTGCTGATGTCCGCCTTCCAGTCCGTCACCGCCCGGACGGCGGGCTTTGCCACCGTGGACCAGGCCGCCCTGAGCCAGAGCAGCACCCTGCTGATGTTCCTTTTGATGTTCGTGGGGGCGGGCTCCGGGTCCACCGGCGGCGGCGTCAAGGTGAACACCTTCGCCGTGCTGCTGCTCAGCGCCTTCGCCCAGGTCCGGCGGCAGGAGGACGTGAACATCTTCCGGCGCCGTCTGGACGGCGGCACTATTCAAAAGGCCTATTCCTCCGTCAGTTTGTACCTGATGGCGTGTCTCGCCGGGTGCATGGTGCTCTGCATTCAGGGAATCGCCCTGGACGACGCCCTGTTTGAGGCCATTTCCGCCATCGGCACCGTGGGCCTCTCCCGGGGCGTCACCGGGAGCCTGCCCCTTCTGTCCCAGTGGACCGTGCTGCTGATGATGTTCGCCGGGCGGGTGGGCAGCATGTCGGTGGCCATGGCGGTGACCAAGGATAAGCCCCAGCCCAAGCGGCGGAACGTGCCGGAGAAGATCCTGATCGGCTGACCTGTGAGGAGGAAAACGCCTATGCAGCTGAAAAATCCCATGCTGGTAGTGACGGATATGGACCGGACGCTGAATTTCTATCGAGAGGTCCTGGGTCTTCGGGTGGAACTGGACTTCGGGGCGAACAAAACCCTGACCGGCGGTCTGGCCCTCCAGACCCTGGAGAGCTGGCGGGAATTCATTGGAACCGACAGGGTGTCCTTCGACTCCAACAGTACCGAGATCTATTTTGAGGAGGATGATTTTGACGCCTTCGCCGCGAGACTGGAAACGTTGGACGTCGCTTATGTCCACCCGGTGAAAGAACACGCCTGGGGACAGCGGGTGGTGCGCCTTTACGACCCGGACCGGCACATCGTCGAGGTGGGAGAGACGATGAACAGCGTCTGCCGTCGGTTTATGAACGGCGGAATGACTGTGGAGGAGACGGCCCGCCGGATGGACGTACCGCTGGAGTATGTGCAGGCGTGTCTGTGACGGAACAGGAGGAACAAGATGAAATCATTTTTAGTGATCGGCCTGGGCCGCTTCGGGCGGCACCTGGCCAGAAAGCTCACAGAGCTGGGCAACGAGGTCATGGTGGTGGACCAGGACGAGGAGCTGGTGGCCCGGATGGCCAGCGCCGTCACCGCCGCCTGCGTGGGGGACTGCCAGGACGAGCAGGTTCTGGAATCCCTGGGCGTGCGGAATTTCGACGTGTGCTTCGTCTGCGTCCGGGACGACTTCCAGTGCTCTCTGGAGGTCACCTCCACCCTGAAGGAGCTGGGCGCCCGGTACGTGGTGGCCCGGGCGGACCAGGAGAAGCAGATCAAGTTTCTGAGGAAGATCGGGGCGGACTTCGTGATTCACACGGAGATGGACATGGCCGCCCGGGCGGCCATGCGCTTTTCCGCCCGGAATGCCTTTGACTACTTCGAGCTGACGCCCAAGTTCGCCGTCTTCGAGATTGAGACCCCCGTGGAATGGGAGGGGAAAACGGTGCTGGAAATGGACGTCCGCCGCCGGTACAACGTGAACATTCTGGGCGTGAAGGTGGGGGACACGGTGGTCCCCCTGCTGGACCCCAAATACCGCTTCCAGGCCGACGCCCATCTGATTATCGCCGGGGACAAGGAGTCGGGCATCCGCCTGATGAACACCGAGGCGTGAGGGAGGAAAACCGTGCCGGGCATCTATGACAACGAAGCCTTTTTCGCCGCCTACGGGGAGATGCCCCGAAGCCGGGAGGGACTGAGCGCCGCCGGGGAGTGAAGCCGGCTCCGCCTGCTGTTTCCCCGCCTGGAGGGAAAACGGGTGCTGGACCTGGGCTGCGGCTACGGCTGGCACTGCGCCTATGCCGCCCGGATGGGGGCGGCCTTTGTCCTGGGACTGGACATCAGCGAAAAAATGATCGGAAAGGCCAGGGCGGAACACAGCGCCCCGACCATCCGCTATGAGGTCGGGGACCTGGCGTCTTACAGCTGTCCGCCGGAGAACTACGATCTGGTGCTGTCCAACCTGGCCCTGCACTATGTGGAGGACCTGACGGCGGTCTACCGGACGGTCTTCCGCGCTCTGAGACCGGGCGGCTGCTTCCTCTTCAACATCGAGCATCCGGTTTTCACCGCCGGCGTGGGTCAGGACTGGGTCTATGACGGAGCGGGAAACGCCCTGTATTGGCCGGTGGACGGCTATTACTTCCGAACTGAAAGGTCGGAAGTAATAGGTGCCATGTTTTGCGGTTGCCGCCGTTTAAGGCGGCGAGCAAAACGGCTTAAATCAAATGTATGATTTCCGAATTTTTAATTCGGAAATCATATTACAGGCCGGGTCCCCGGCAGACGCGGTTTCTGGGCCGGGAGGTGACGAAGCGGCACCACACCCTGACGCAGATTCTCAATCCGCTGCCGCAGCTGGGCTTCCGCCTCACGGCGGTGGAGGAGGCCATGCCGCCGGAGACCATGCAGGCAGAGCTGCCCGACGAGATGCGCCGGCCCATGATGCTGCTGGTGAAGGCCGTCAGGGGCTGAGGGCGGCGGAACAGGCATAATCCCCCGGGAACGGCACATACTTCACACCGGGGTGATAGATTGACGTCTCAGAATCAAAAGGACCGCAGGTCGGTCAACAGCCGGCACGACGGCATGCCCTGTCTCCGGCTGGAGCCGGAAAAGCGGATGTGTCCCATTGTGGACCCGGACAGCATTTACAAGTATCCGCTGGCAACATCGGAAGAAATGGGGTTCCGGGTGCTGGACAATTTCTGCGAGGAGCACATCGAGTAACGGCGAAAAAGGGGCGGGGGATTCTTCCCCGCCCCCATAAAAAGGGAACCGCCCGCCGCAAGGCAGGCGGGAGCAAAAAAGATTCCAGTGCCGTCCGGGCCGCCGGACATACTCCGGCAAGGTGAAGCGGACCGGGACAGCGCCTGGCCCCTGCGGGGTGCGGAAACCGAAAAAAGAGCCGCCCGCCTTGCGGCGGGCGGCAGCCAGAACAATCAGAGTGTTTCCTTCCCCGCTCCGGAGGAGAGGGAGAGATCCCACAGGAAGTCCTCCACCGCCTGTTCCGGGGTGGCCCAGCTGGTGACCAGGCGGACGCAGGTATGGCCCTGGTCCGGGCTGTGCTGGGCCTCAAACCGGTATCCCATGGCCAGAAGGGACTCCATCACGTCGTTGGGCAGGATGGGGAACTGCTGGTTAGAGGGGGAGTCCACCCAGAAGGGATAGCCCAGGGCGGCGATTCCGTCCCGGAGGCGGAGGGCCAGGGCGTTGGCGTGGCGGGCCGTCTCCAGCAGGAGGCCGTCCTCCAGAAGGGCCTGGAACTGGACCCCCAGCAGACGGCCCTTGGCCAGCATGGCGCCCCGGCGCTTCATGTACCAGCGGAAGTCCGGCCGGGCCTGGGCGAAGAGCAGGGCCTCGCCGAAGAGCAGGCCGTTTTTTGTGCCGCCGATGGTAAAGGCGTCGGTGAGGCGGACCAGGTCCGGCAGAGTCAGATCCCCCGCCGCCAGAGAGGAGCCCAGCCGTGCCCCGTCCAGGTAGAGGAACAGGTCCCGCTCCCGGCAGCAGCCGTGAAGGGCGGCAAGCTCTTCTCTGGAGTAAACGGTGCCCACCTCCGTGGTATTGGAGATATAGACCAGCCGGGGGAACACCATGTGCTCGCCGGTATGTCCCAGGGCCACGGACTCAATCAGGGCGGGGGTCAGCTTCCCGTCCGGCGCGGGGACGGCGCAGACCTTGTGGCCGGTGGCCTCGATGGCCCCGGTCTCGTGGACGTTGACGTGTCCGGTGCCGGCGGCAATCACCGCCTCAAAGGGCTTCAGGACGGACTCGATGACCACCAGATTGGTCTGGGTGCCCCCCACCAGGAAATGGACGTCCGCCTCCGGAGCCTGGCAGAGCTGCCGGACCAGGTCCGCCGCCGCCAGGCAGCGGGGGTCCGTGCCATAGCCGTCGGTCTGTTCCAGGTTGGTGTCCGTCAGGGCCTGGAGCACCCTGGGGTGGGCGCCCTCGCTGTAGTCGTTGCGAAAACTGTACATCATGCTTCAACCTCCAGAAAGTAACAAACCGCCTGTGGAATTGTTACGGAATGTTACAGTTTTGATGTTGAAATTATAACTCGGTTTTTGTATAAAGGCAAGGAATGAATTGACAGCTTTGGATTTTTGGGGAAAACGGGAGGATGGCGGATGAAAAAGGGGATGCTGCTGGCGGCGCTGGCGCTGGCGTTTCTGACGGGCTGCGGCGGGCAGGCGGACGCAGGCGGGGCGGAGGATGCGGATGTGGCCCTGAGCAGCCTGTACGCCGGCATGGAGGCGGCCTGCGGCTGGGGAGAGGATTACATGACCGCCCTGGAGGGCGACCTGCTGGAGGGCTACTACCCGGGACTCTCCGGGCTCCCCGCGAAGCAGCTGGTTGCCATGGTCCCCGCCATGAGCTCCGACGTCAACGAGATTGTCCTCTTCCAGGGGGAGACGGAGGAGGACGCGGAGAGCGCCGCCGCCATTTTTCAGGCCCGGATCGACAGCCAGATCGAGGGCGGGGCCTGGTACCCGGAAACCCTGGCGGCCTGGGAGAAGGCCGCCGTGCTGCGGCAGGGAACCTACGCGGTCCTGATTGCCTCCGGGGCCTGTCAGACGGAGCTGGAGGAGCAGGTTTCCGCCGCGCTTTCGTGACGGCGGCGTCCGGCAGACGCTATCAAACTGATGACCTGTATTCATAGCCGGGGAATGCCGGATGGGCGGGAATTTTTCCTGTCAGACAGGGAAATCGTTCGCGCCCCCCAGCAATCCTGACGGATTGCTGGGGAAACCGGCGCGGCATGGCGGGAAAAAGCCCGTTCAGGCAGCGTTCAGCGGTTATGAATACAGCTTCTGAGTTTAACGGGCGAATCTCAGCGGTTGAAAAGGAGTCCGGACTGCGTTTCGGCTGCAAAACAGCGGCGGGACGGCAGGACCGTTCTGCCGCCGGGGTTCCCCCTATCCCCACATAAAGGACGGTTCTTTCATGGTTTTCAGCAGTCTCACCTTTTTATACGGATTTCTGCCGCTGACGCTGGCGGCGTATTTTTTGGCGCCCCGGAGGCTGAGGAATCTGACGCTTCTGGCGGTCAGCCTCTTTTTTTATGGCTGGGGCGAGCCGGTGTATGTCAGCATCATGATACTCTCCATTCTTATTGACTACACCCACGGCTTCCTGGTGGAGCGGGCCCTGAGCCGGGGCCGGGACCGGCTGGCCCGGTGGTTCGTGGGGGAGTCGGTGGTGTTCAACCTGCTGCTGCTGGCCTTTTTCAAATACTGGGACTTTCTGGCAGCCAATCTCTCCCGGATTCCGGGGCTCTCCCTGCCGGTGCTGGGGCTGCCTCTGCCTCTGGGCATTTCCTTTTTCACCTTTCAGACCATGAGCTATACCATCGACGTCTACCGCCGGGACGCGCCGGTGCAGCGAAACATCGTGGATTTCGGGGCCTTCGTCACCCTCTTTCCCCAGCTGATCGCCGGGCCCATTGTCAAATACAAGACCGTGGCGGCGGATCTGGCCAAGCGGTCCGTAACCTCTGGGGACTTCGCTCAGGGGGCCTGCCGCTTCACGGCGGGCCTGGCTAAAAAGTGTCTTCTGGCCAACCCGGCGGGGGAGCTGTGGCAGAGCTGCCGGGATGCCCAGGCCGCCGGAGCCCTGACGGCGGCAGGGGGCTGGATGGGCCTTGCGGCCTTCGGCCTTCAGCTCTATTTCGACTTCTCCGGCTATTCCGACATGGCCATCGGCCTGGGGCGGATGCTGGGCTTCCGCTTCGATGAAAACTTTGACCATCCCTACTGCGCCGTCTCCGTGGGGGAGTTCTGGCGGCGGTGGCACATGTCCCTGACCTCCTGGTTCCGGGAATACCTCTATTTCCCCCTGGGGGGCAGCCGGGCCGGAACCCGGAGGACCCTGCGGAATCTGCTGATTGTCTGGCTCTGCACAGGGCTGTGGCACGGGGCCAGCTGGAATTTCATCCTCTGGGGGCTGTACTTCGGCCTGTGGCTGATTCTGGAGCGCTTCGTGCTCCGGGACCTCCTTACCCGGACGCCGGTCTGGGTAAAACGGCTGTACACGCTGGCGGTAGTGTTTGTGGGCTGGGGCCTCTTTGCCATTGAGGACCTGGGAATCTGCGGGTCCTACCTCTCGGTGTGCTTCGGCGGCGGGCCCGCCTGGAGCGCCGCCGACGGCTGGCGGCTGCGGAGCTATGGACTGCTGCTTTTGTTGATGGTCCTGGGCTCCACCCCCTGGCCGCTGAGGCTCTGGAGGCGGCGGCCGGAGCGGGTCCGGCGGGCTCTGACGCCGGTTCTGATGCTGCTGGGACTGATTCTCTCCACCGCCTATCTGGTGGACGGCAGCTATAATCCCTTTCTGTATTTCCGGTTTTAAGAAGGAGGCGGGACCATGACAGCACACGCATACAGCCGTCTGACGGCGGCGCTGTTCTGCCTTTTTCTGGGGGGACTGCTGGCCTGGCACATCCTTCTGCCGGACCGGGAGCGCTCCGAGGCGGAGAACAGGACCCTGGCCCAGACGCCCTCCTTCTCCTGGGCGGGGCTGCGGGACGGCAGCTTTACCAGGTCCGTGGAGGAGTATTTTGCCGACCAGTTCCCCCTCCGGGACCAGTGGACCGGCCTCAAGGCCCGGACGGAACAGGCCCTGGGCAAGCGGGAATTTCACGGGGTCTACCTCTGCGGGGACGCCCTGATCTCCAAGGTGGAGCCCCCCCGGGAGGGCCTGGAGGAGAAGAATCTCAGCTATATCGCCCGGCTGGCGGAGCGGACGGACATTCCGGTGTACCTGGGGCTCATCCCCTCGGCGGCGGAGATCTGGCGGGACCGTCTTCCGGAGGGGGCGGAGAGCTGGGATCAGACGGCCTTTATCAGCCGGGCGGCGGAAGCGGAGGGCGTGGAGCCCGTTGATTTCCAGACCGCCCTGGCCGCCCATGGGGGCGAACCCATCTACTACCGCACGGACCACCATTGGACCACCCTGGGGGCCTACTATGGCTATACCGCCCTGATGGAAGCCCTGGGCCGGGACCCGCGGCCCAGGGCAGAGCTTCCCCTGATAACCGCCAGTGAGGCATTCCAGGGGACGCTGTATTCCCAGTCCGGCGTCCACTGGCTGGAGCCGGACACCATTGAGTTCCGGACGGCGGATGCCTTTGAGGTCACCTCCTGGCGGAACGGCACACCGGAGCCCGGGACGCTGTATGACTGGTCCCGTCTGGAGACCAAGGACAAATATTCGGCCTTTCTCGGCGGGAACCAGCCCCTGTGCGTCATCCGGAACCCGGAGGGAACGGGAAAGCTGCTGCTGCTCCGGGACTCCTATTCCGACGCCCTGGCCCCCTTCCTGGCCCTGCATTTCGAGGAGGTGCACCTGATGGACCTCCGGTATTACCGGCGGTCCGCGGCCCAGTACGCGGAGGAAAACGGCATTGACAGCATCGCGGCGGTGTACAGCGTGCCAAATTTCATCACGGATTCCAACCTGGTGTTCCTGGTCCAGTGAACGCCCTGATTCTGAACAAGGAGGCTGAAGGCCATGAAATTCATTCCGCTGGATTCTGCGCTCTGGGAGCAGTACCCCGGCGCGTATGGCAGCGTTTCCGGGGAGATTGCGTTTTTAATGGGGGAATCCACGGCTCCCCGGGTGAAGCTGCGGCGGCTGGACCCGGAGGAGAAGGACCAGGAGCGCGTCGCCTTTGACAACCTGTGTGAAAACCTGTCCCACCAGATGAGCTTCTACCCGGCGCTGTACCTGGCCCTGCCCTACATGGTAAAGCTGCTGGGCCAAAAGGCCGGGGACTACGACTGGCAGCTGCTGATTTTCTCGGAAATCGGAATCTGCCTCGCCACCGACGTAACCTGGGAGAACGAACCTGCCCCCAGGCTGCCGGAGGACATCACGGAGAGCTGCCGGGAGGCCGCCGCCATTCTGGCGGAGCGGGCGGAGCGCTTTTTAAAGGAAAACAGGAAAAAGCTCCGCCGGGAGGGAACCTTTGAGCGGCGGCGGCTCTGCCTGGGGCTGTACGGCCTGCTGGGGGACCGGCGGGAGGCCTTCGCCCTGGTGATGAACCAGTGGGAAACCTGCTATGTCCACTGCACGCACTGCGGCTATCTGGACGAGGACCTGGAGCTCATCGACGGAAAGCAGCGGCGGAAGCTCCGGCCCCTCCGCTTCTGGCAGAAAAAACCGGCGGCGTTCACACGCTTCCGCCGCATCCTTCACCAGATGGGAGACTGGGAGGGAGAAGAGCTGCTGGCCTGCTATTACGGCGGCTATGTCTGTCCCGCCTGCGGGAAACAGTCGGATGTGATGGAGGGCCTCATCGGGGCCTTCGACCCCCAGTTCGACGCGCCGGAATACACCGCGCCGCCGGAAACCAAAAAGCCGGCAAAGCCGGAAGCAAAAAAACCGGCGAAGCCGGGAGCAAAAAAACCGGCAAAGCCCGAAGAGAAGGCGCTGGCGGAGCCGGAAGCAAAAAAACCGGCGAAGCCGGAAGCAAAAAAGCCGGAAACAAAAAAAGGGAACAGCTCCAGCGGCGCGGCGGGCCAGGCGGCCCCTTCTCCCCTGCTGGATCTCCCGGACATCCTGGAGGACAACGCCCTCAGCCATGCCGGCCAGCTCTGCCGGGAGGCGTACCCGGAGGCCTTCGCCCTGCTGGATAAAAGCGCGTACAAGGAGGCGGCGGAGTGGTGCGCCCGGCGCTTTGAGGAGGCGCCGGACTGGCGGCTCCAGGTGCTGCGGGCCTGGTGCTTCAAGGGGCTTCGGAAAACGCCGGAGATGGACCGCTGCCTCACCGCCGCCCTGGAGCTGGATCCGGACAACGTGCTCATACTCCGGGCCCGGTGTCCCACGGTGTCCACCCGAACCCGCTACCAGCGGCACGTGGGGGACCTGACCCGGCTGATGGAGCTGGACCCCGCCCACGCCAGGGAGTACCTGGTCAGCCGGGCCTACCGGCTTCACTGGACCGGCGACGACGAGGGAGCCCGGCGGGATCTGAAGCAGGCCCTGGAGGGCCCGGAGGGCCGGAAGCTGTGGGGCGCCTCCGTGGATTTCCGGTATCTCTGGCAGGAGCTGTTTCCCGCGGAGGGATAAAGAGGGAGGCGCGGACGGCCCTCAGAAAGCGCCCGCCTGAGCCGCGCCGGCGTCCGGCGGTCCCCCCTGACGGCAGGGCCGGGGCTCTTTCCAAAAATCCAGAAACCAAAAATTGGTTTTTGTTGCATTGCGGCGGGAATATGATATAATGAGTCCATATCTTCATTTCCATGGGAACCGTCTGCCCCGGCAGACGGGAGCGCAAAAAGAGGGAGGATACATAGTTATGCGAAAAAGCATCAAGAAAATGGTACTGATCCGTGCGGTGGCGGCGCTGGCCTCCATTCTGCTGTTCAGCTTCGTCACCACAGCCAACATCCTTCGCATCCAGTCGGTCCAGGCCAGCAATACCCAGGCCGCCGCTCTGCTTCAGCGGGCGGTGACGGCGGAAGCCGCCCACTACAAATGGGCCAGCAATCTCAGCAACGCCCTCTATGCCGGAATGGACTTCACCGGCAGCATCGACCCCACCAGCTGCGTGCTGGGCAAGTGGCTCTACGGCGATGCGGAGACGGACAACGCCGCCGTTCTGGAGCTGCGGAGCCAGATGGAGCCCATTCACAAGGCCGTCCATGAGTCCGCCACCTATGTGCTGGACCTGCTGGAGCGGAACCCCAGGCAGGCCCAGGACTACTATCAGGAGACCATCCTGAGCAACATCAACTCCCTGGTGAACCACCTGGATCAGGTGGTGGAGCACGAAACCCAGGCCAGCGAGGAGGGGCAGGCCCGCCTGCACTCCATGATTCTCCAGATGCAGCTGGTCTGCTTCATCTGCCTGATTCTCGCCCTGGTCAGCCTGACCAGCCTGGTGACCTTTGTGGCCAAGCACGTGGTAAAGCCCATTCTCCGCATCACAGAGCAGGCCCAGCCTCTTCAGGAGGGCCGTCTGGATCTGAGAATCGACTACCAGGCCGACAACGAGCTGGGCGATCTGGCCGGGACTCTGCGGACCTCGCTCCAGGCCATTCACAGCTATGTGGAGGACCTGAACCGGCTGATGGGTGAGCTGGCCCAGGGCAATTTCAACGTGTCTCCCTCTGTGAACTACATCGGTGATTTCCGCAGCATTGAGGAGTCCCTGAACACCTTTACCGCCACCATTTCCAGCACCCTTTCCAGCATTGTTCAGACGCAGAGCCGGGTTTCCGGCCACGCCGAGCAGCTCTCCAGCGGCGCCCAGGCGCTGGCCCAGGGCGCGACTGAGCAGGCCAGTGCGGTGCAGGAGATTTACGCCACCGTGGACGACCTTTCCAAGAGCGCGGCCCAGAACGTAAAGGTCGCCGCCGCCGCCCAGGAGAACGCCCGCCAGACCGGCGAGCAGGTCACCATCTCCAGCCATCAGATGGAGGAGATGGTGGCCGCCATGGCCAATATCTCCACCTCCTCCCAGGAAATCGGGCGGATTATCAAGACCATCGAGGACATCGCCTTCCAGACCAACATTCTGGCTCTGAACGCCGCCGTGGAGGCCGCCCGGGCCGGCACCGCCGGCAAGGGCTTTGCCGTGGTGGCCGACGAGGTGCGCAGCCTGTCCGTCCGCTCCGACGAGGCCGCCAAGGCCACCAAGGACCTGATTGAAAACTCTGTCCAAGCCACGGAGCAGGGCAGCCGCATTGTGGGCGAGGTCTCCGTGTCCCTGCAGAAGGCCCTGGAGCTGGTCATGCAGTCCAACACGGCCATCAGCGAGATTGCCCAGGCCGTGGAGCACGAGGCCGAATCCATCGCCCAGGTCAGCGAGGGCATCGGTCAGATCTCCTCCGTGGTGCAGACCAACTCCGCCAGCAGCGAGGAATCCGCCGCCGTCAGCTCCGAGCTCTTCGACCAGGTCCACGCCCTGGAGACCGAGACGAAGAAGTTCCGCCTCAAGCGGAGCTGAGTCCGGCTCATACTGAAAACAAAAGTCCGCGCCGGCGGAAAATTCCGCCGGCGCGGACTCTCTCAATCCGGGACAATGCCGGCATCCCGGATTCGCTCCAGCCGGGAGAGAAGATTGGAAAAGGACGTGACGCCGTCCTCCTCCCGCTCCAGCTGGCGCCGTTCCTCCGGCGACAGGGTCTGATAGAACTCATAGGCGGACAGGTCCTGATCCAGCAGGTCCGACAGGCAGAGATAGTTTCCGTTCTCGTGATTCATTCCAATCACCTCCGGTTATATCATGCCCGGTTTTGAAAGGAGCGTGTTATGGAATTCCGAACAATTTTTGACAGCAAACGGGACTTCCTCCCTCTGCTCCTCCTGGGGGACGAGCAGGAGGACATGATTCTCCGCTATCTGGACCGGGGAACCCTCACCGCCCTCTATGACGGCGGCCTCCTTCGGGCCGTGTGCGTGGTAACCGGGGAGGGACACGGAGATTTTGAAATCAAAAACCTCGCCGTGGCCCCGGAGAGCCAGCAGCGAGGCTATGGCCGGGCCATGGTGGAGCACACGGTCCGGCAGTGCCGGGGCCGGCGTCTTCTCGTGGGCACCGGGGACAGTCCTCTGACGCTTCCCTTTTATGAGGCCTGCGGCTTCCGGGAATGCGGGCGGGTCAAGGATTTCTTTCTGAAACACTACGACCACCCCATTTTCGAGGCCGGCCGGCAGCTGACGGATATGGTGATGCTGTCTATGGAGCTGTAGAAACACGGAAACAGGAAGCGGAGGGACCGTTCAAGGCTCCCTCCGCTTCGCTTCTGCTCCCGGCCCGCTCAGACGATCGCGGCGCGCCCCATCGGGGACACGAGAGCGAATGGGGACGTCCTTACGGGTATTGGAACCACAGCCCCGTGGTCTGGGACACCGGACCGCTCTTCAGCTCCAGAATGGGGTCCTTCAGCCCACAGCGCTCCCCGTCCCTGAGATAGTACCAGACTTCTTCCTCCCCCTCCGGCTCCCGGAATTCATAGGAAAACTCGTAAAGGCAGCCGTCCTCTCCCCGGACGGCGAAGCGCTCCGGCGTTCCCTCCGGGGCCCGGTCCAGCCGGACCAATATTTCATAGAGCCCGCCGAAGCTGACCCGGCGGTCAAAGACCCCCACCCCCCGGAGCAGGGGCCCCCACTCCTCATAGGGCAGGGCGGTCTGCTCCCCCATGGGCGTGATGAAATTGGGGTAGTCCCGATGTGTGGGGTCGCAGGACCAGACCCAGGTCCGCCAACCGAAGTCCGCCAGGGACTCCGCCGTGAAATCCGGGCCGGGGACGTTGTAAAAGCCGTAATAGTACATCAGCACCCACCGGCACCGGCCCATCATGTGGTCATAGGAGTTGGTCCAGCCCACCACGTTGTCCTCCGGCAGGTTATGCTCGATAAAAAACCAGTCGTCCATCCGCCAGAGGGGGTCCGTGGGCAGGGGCATCTCCCCCAGCTCACAGACGGCGGACATGGCCCGCAGGGCGTGGGGCTGGGCGTCATACCAGTCCAGAAGGTCCTGGAGCTGCGCCGCCGCCGGCTCCGCCTCCGCCATGGAGGTGAATTCCATGGTCAGCCGCCCGTCCTCCACGGTCCAGGCGTCCAGAGAACCCGGATACCGGTTCAGATAGTAGTCCCACAGGGTCGTCTTGACGTCGTTGGACAGGTCATAGCCCGCCTTGGCCGGGAAATGGCCCCCGCCCCACCAGGCGCTCTCCACATGGAACACCAGCTCCGGCATGTCCTCAAACCAGCAGTCCCACACCCGAATCGTGGTGAGGCTGGCCTCCTCGTTGGGCAGCTCGTAATATTTTCTGGCCACGGTGAAGTCCTGACCGGGATAGGCCTGTTCCAGATACTCCTGCACCTCCCGGCGGCTGTGGGGGGAGGCGTGCTCCGTCAGGCAGGCCCGGAGGCTTCCCGCCAGCAGAGCCATGCAGAGCAGGATAATGAGGACGGCCTTCACCGCCAGCACGCCGAAGATGGCGGCGGCGTATCCGGCGCAAACGGCCAGGCCCTTGAAAATTTTAGAGAGACGGTCCTTGTTCATGGCGCGAAATACTCCTGCATCAGAGACTTTTTCAGCACTTCCAGTTTATCCAAGCTCTGCCGGATGGCCGATTTTTGCCAGTCTATCTTTTTAACAAAATCAGAAAATAGATTTTGCTGGTCGATAGGCGGTGCCAGCACAGGCAGTGCCCGAAGTTGTTTCATATTGATGCTCGCGATTCCTGTTGTCTGCTTGGCGCACCCTAAAAAATACCGCTTTGCCTTTTGATGCTGCAAATACTCGGCAAAAAAAACAGGTAAAATGATACTTTGATTCAGGCGTACCCGAAAAATATGATTTTGGTGAATACAATTCTCCGGTGGTTCCTGAATGACAGCGCCGCGGCCCAGCTTGTCCGGATCGCCGCCCTCCGTCATAAGCACATCATTGGATAAAATGCGATACCGGTCAACCTCTGCTTTTGCGGCCATAATCGTTTTAATGTTTGTACAATCTATGTATCCATCCTTAACATTTGACACAGCCATATAAGGAACTTCCAGCAGGGAACTTTCTTGAATTTTTCGGCCTTTCGTGATTCCGGAAACAATATCTGCCAAATTGTCAAGAGGGGCTTGCGCCCATCCTTTCTGATTTAGCTCCATGTCGCCGAAAAGCTCAATAAACCGTACCTTCACCAACTCGTCCAACTTTTCAAGCTGATGTTTCCGCAGACGCGCAAGCGTGTTGAGTCTATCCAGCACTGCGACGATATGGCTCTGCGTTTCCCGGTCGGGCAGCGGAATATCCACTTCTTTGAGCCACTTAAAGTGCCGGTTATAGCCTGTATTTGGTATTTTTGCGCAGCTGAGAGCATAATACAAGTATTTGTAATTTGCGTCCGGGTCTCTTGCCTTCAGCAGCTTTACGCCGTCGGCACCGAGGAAAAAGGGTGTGTCCGCATATTTCAGGCACCTTGTATGATCGCCGAAAATAATGGCCGGAACGTCGCAGAACAGGCCGCTTGACTCATTTGTGTATCCTGAAATATGCCTCCGCCCCTGGTCCATAATCGGGTATAAGCCCTTTGATAAATAGTACCCTTGGTGGATTTTGCACCCCTCTTTTGTGGCATCATAAAACACTTCTGAAAACAGTGCCATTCGCTCCCCCGCTCCTTAGAAAAAGCGCGCCCCTTCCAGGGCGCGCCGTCTGTTTATTCCGCCACGGCGGCCTTCAGGGCCTCCACCCGGTCGGTTTTCTCCCAGGCCACGCCCAGGTCCTCCCGGCCCATGTGTCCATAGGCGGCCAGCTTCCGGTAGATGGGCCTGCGCAGGTCCAGGTCCCGGATGATGGCGCTGGGCCGCAGGTCGAAGACCTTGCCGACGGCCTCCTCCAGCCTGGCGTCGCTGACCGTGCCGGTGCCGAAGGTGTCCACCATGATGCTCACAGGCCGGGCCACGCCGATGGCATAGGCCAGCTCGATCTGACAGCGCCGGGCCAGGCCTGCCGCCACGATGTTCTTGGCTACCCAGCGGGCGGCGTAGGCGGCGGAGCGGTCCACCTTGGTGGGGTCCTTGCCGGAGAAGCAGCCGCCGCCGTGGGGGGCGCTGCCGCCGTATGTATCCACAATGATTTTCCGGCCCGTCAGCCCCGCGTCGGCGGCGGGACCGCCCTTGACAAAGCGGCCGGTGGGGTTGACATAATACTTGGTGCGCTCATCCAGCATACCGGCGGGCAGAACCTCCTTGGCCACCAGATTAATCATGTCCCGGCGGATCTGCTCCAGGCTGACGTCGGGGTTGTGCTGGGTGGAGATGACCACGGTGTCGATGCGGACGGGGCGGTTGTTCTCGTCGTATTCCACGGTGACCTGGCTCTTGCCGTCGGGCCGCATGTAGGAGACCAGGCCGCTCTTGCGGACCAGGGTCATCTGCTTGCAGAGCCTCTGGGCCAGGGCCAGGGGCAGGGGCATCAGCTCCGGGGTCTCGTCGCAGGCATAGCCGAACATCATGCCCTGATCCCCTGCGCCGTGGTTCAGCTCGGTTTCCTCATTGGTTTTGTTCTCCAGGGACTTGTCCACGCCCATGGCGATGTCGGCGGACTGCTCGTCAATGGAGGTGATGACGCCGCAGGTCTCGCAGTCAAAGCCGTATTTGCCCCGGTCATAGCCGATTTCCCGGACCACCTCCCGGACAATTCTGTCGATGTCCACATAACAGGTGGTGGAAATCTCGCCCATGACGTGAATCAGACCGGTGCAGGCCGTGGTCTCACAGGCCACGCGGCCCTGGGGGTCCTGGGTCAGAATGGCGTCCAGGACGGCGTCGGAAATCTGGTCGCAGATTTTGTCGGGATGTCCCTCGGTGACGGACTCGGACGTAAAGAGATAATGTCTTGCCATGGCGTTCTCCTTTGCGGCTTCCGTCTGGAAGCGCCGCGCCTGCTGTTCCCGGCGCGGGGGGATAATGTGCGTGTTTTGCTGAATCTGACCGCCGGAGTCTCTTTGAAAACGGGCGGAGTACCGGATGAAGCCGGGTTTTCCGGGGGGACGGACAGGCGGAAGCGGATGCAAAAAACCGCGCGTTTCGACGTCGAAACGTGCGGAGAAACATCTCGCTCGCTCCTCATCTGTCGGTCTCCGTCGGAATTGGCACCTTACAAAGCAGGTTGCCGTGGCTTCATTGGGCCGTTCCCTCCGCCACTCTTGATAAGGATATGTAATTGTATCCGGGTAAGTTCATTTTAACAGGTCCTGCGCGTTTGTCAAGGGCTCCGGACTATTTTTCCGGTTTTCCGATCCAGGCGGAGGGCAAAAATATGGGTGACTTTTTCCTCCAAAGAGGGTATAATACATTTGAACGGAAGCCACCCCAATCTTTAGGAGGGATTTTTTTGAGAAAGCTGAACAGCGCCATGGAGCGTTTTGCCCTGACCCATCCCCGCTTCGGAATTCCAAATCTCATGCGGTACATCGTCGCCGGCAATGTCATTGTGTTCTTTCTGCTGCGGCTGACCCGGTTCGCGGCCCTGAGCTATCTGGGCTTCAACTGGGGGCAGGTGCTCCACGGGGAGGTCTGGCGGCTGGCGACCTTCCTGTTCGTGCCTGACAGCACCGAACCCTTTACGCTGATTCTGTCCCTGTATTTCATGTACTTCATCGGCTCCATGCTGGAACGGGAGTGGGGCACGCCGAAGTTCAATCTCTTTTACCTCTCCGGCGCGGCCCTGACCGTCCTCACCGGCGTCATCGGCTACTACGCCTTCGGCGGCGGGACCATCCTGGGCGCCTATTATGTGGGCATGTCCATGTTTCTGGCCTTCGCCGCCCTGTACCCCGATGCCCGGCTGATGCTGCTGTACATCATTCCCGTCAAGGCCAAATGGCTGGCCATCGCGGACCTGGCCCTCTTCGCTGTGGACATGCTGGGGTCTCTCTTTGCGGGGAACTACCTGAAGGCCCTGCTGCCCGTGGTGGCTCTGCTGAACGTCGCGGTGTTCTTCTGGTGCGAGATCGCGGACCTGTTCGGCCGCCAGCGGTCCCTCTCCCGGCACAGGAATTCCCGCCAGACCATCCAGTTCCAGTCCGCCGCCCGCCGGCAGAGGAAGAAGGAAGCCCGGCAGGGCTACCGCTACAGGTGCGAGGTCTGCGGCCGGACGGACACCGAGTGGCCGGACCTGGAATTCCGCTACTGCTCCAAGTGCGAGGGCTATCACTGCTACTGCCAGGACCATATCTTCGCCCACGAGCACACCCGGGGCTGAGGTTTTTTCCGCCGCCGCCCTGTCAGGGGCAGAAACCACGAATCTTTCAGAACTGTTAGATTCCAGAAAGATTCTGGACAGATTCCCGTGATAAAGTCTGTACTGTCGAAAGGCAGTACAGACTTTTCCTGTGGAGGTAATCAGAAATGACCGTATTGAAGACAAACAGCCTGCGGAAAATTTACGGCGCAGGGGACACCGAGGTCCGGGCCCTGGACGGCGTGGACCTGTCGGTGGAAAGAGGCGAGTTCGTGGCGGTGGTGGGCACCTCCGGTTCCGGCAAGTCCACCCTGCTTCACATGCTGGGCGGACTGGACCGGCCCACCTCGGGGTCCGTCACCGTGGACGGGCAGGAGATTTTCTCCCTGAAGGACGAGGCCCTGACCATCTTCCGCCGCCGCAAGGTGGGCTTCATCTTCCAGAACTACAACCTGGTGCCGGTACTCAGCGTCTATGAGAACATCGTCCTGCCCATCCAGCTGGACGGCCGGAAGCCCGACACCGCCTATGTGGACCAGATCGTGGAGACCCTGGGTCTGGAAAAAAAGCTGCGGAACCTGCCCGGCCAGCTCTCCGGCGGCCAGCAGCAGCGGGTGGCCATCGCCCGGGCCCTGGCGGCCAAGCCCGCCATCGTCCTGGCCGACGAGCCCACCGGCAACCTGGACAGCAAAACCAGCCAGGACGTCATGGGCCTTCTGAAAATCACCAGCGAAAAATTCGCCCAGACCATTGTTATGATTACCCACAACGAGGAAATCGCCCAGCTGGCGGACCGCATCATCCGCATCGAGGACGGCACCATCCGCTCCTCCCGCGAGACCGGCGGAAGGGAGTGAGAGCCATGCTGAACGTTCCCAACAATGGCTGTATCCGCCGCCTGGGGCTGCGCTCCATGGCAGCCGCCCGGACCCGCAACATCGTGGCGGTTCTCGCCATCGCCCTGACCACGCTGCTGTTCACATCCCTGTTCACCATCGCCGGGTCCATCAACGCCTCCTACCAGCAGGAGAATTTCCGCCAGGCCGGCGGCGACTATCACGGCACCTTCAAGGAGCTGTCCCTGGCGCAGGTGGAGGAGCTGCAAACCCATCCCCTGATCGCGGAGCATTTCACCCGCCTCTTTGTGGGTATGCCCTCCGAGCCCCCCTTCAGCAAGTCCCATGTAGAGGTCTCCTACCTGGAGCCCGCCGCCGCCCCCCATTACTTCTGCGACCCCGTGGCGGGGACCCTGCCGGAGGAGGGGACCAATCAGGCGGCAACGGATATCCGGGTGCTGTCTCTGCTGGGGGTAGAGCCGGAAATCGGCGCGGAATTCACCATCACCTTCAATCTGGACGATCTCACAGGCCATCCCATCCCCGTCACCCGAACCTTCACCCTCTCCGGCTGGTGGGAGTACGACAGCGCCGTGGTGGCCAGCAACGTGCTCCTGCCCCGCTCCGCCGCGGAGGAGCTCTGCGCCCTGAGCAGCGGGGACCCCTATTCCATGACCGGCAAGTGGAATCTGGATGTGATGTTCAGGGACGCCATGCACATTGAGGAAAACCTGAACGCCATTCTGGAAGCCCATGGGTATCAGTCCGAGGACGCCGCAGCGGACAACTATATCGACATCGGCGTCAACTGGGGCTACACCGGGGCCAAGTTTGCCCAGGCTATGGATATCAGCGCGGTTCTGACGGTGGCAGTTCTGGCCCTCCTGGTGATTTTTACCGGGTATCTCATTATCTACAACGTCTTCCAGATTTCCGTCACCAACGACATCCGGTTCTACGGCCTGCTGAAAACCATCGGCACCACCGGAAAGCAGCTGAAGCGCATTGTCCGCCAGCAGGCCCTGCTTTTGAGCCTCATCGGCATCCCCATCGGCCTCCTGCTGGGCTTCGTCACCGGCAACAGGCTCACCCCCATCATCATGGCCCAGCTGAGCTACAAGCGCGCCTTCGTCACCTTCAACCCCCTGATTTTCCTTGGGGCGGCCCTGTTTGCCCTGGTCACAGTCTTTCTCTCCTGTGCCCGGCCCAGCCGCATGGCGGCCAGGGTCTCCCCGGTGGAGGCGGTGCGCTACACCGAGGGCGGCACGCCGAAAAAGCCCGGCAGGCGGGAGAAGGTCCGCCGGGTCCGGGGCGGCGCGTCACTGCCCCGTATGGCCTGGGCCAACCTGGGCCGCAGCAGGAGCAAGACCGTGGTGACGGTCCTCTCCCTGAGCCTGGCGGTGGTGCTGGCCACCATGACCTACACCTTTGCCACCGGCTTCGACATGGACAAGTACCTGACCCGGAATGCCGACGTGGACTTCATCCTGGGAGACGGCAGCTACTTCAATGTCAACAGAATGTTCCGCTCCGCCGGCGACGCCCTGCCGGAAGAGATCATTGCGGATGTGGCGGAAAAAGGCGGCGCGGGCATCACGGAGAGCGGCCGGACCTATGGCCAGGTAACGGACGTGCAGCAGTTCGTTCCGGAAGACTGGTACCGTCTGAGCATCGGAGCCTGGAACCCGCCGGAGATCGTGGAGCTGTCGGTGAAGGAGGCCGTCCGGGACGACCGGGGCTTCCTGATGGACCGGACCATGGTCTACGGCATGGAGGACCTGCCCCTGGATCTTCTCACCGTGGTGGAGGGGGATATCTCCGCCCTCTACGACCCCGGTCAGAACGCCGTCGCCGCCGTGCTGATGGAAAACGACTACAGCGAGCCATACCCGGATTCCCACTGGGCCAGGGTAGGCGACCAGGTCACTCTGCGGAGTGTGGCGGAATATGAATACCGCGACGCCGGTACCGGCGAGATCATCGAGGACATCGACGCCTTCTATGAAACCGGAGGCCGCTATCTTTCCATCCCCAAGGTCTACGAGGACCGGACCTTTACCGTCTGCGCCCGGGTGGTGGTCCGGCAGACCGTCAACTACCGGTTCTACGGCGCGAACCAGTATGTAATGAACGCGGAGGTCTTCAAGCAGTTTACCGGCACGGACTCCATTATGCACTGGTGCTTCAACACCACCGATGAGCTGGAACCGGAGATGGAGGCCTTTCTGGCGGACTACACGGAAAACGTCCAGCCCCTTTATGACTACGAGGGCCGGTCCAGCTATATTGCCGAGTTCGAGGGCTTCCGGAACATGTTCTATATTCTGGGCGGGACTTTGAGCTTCATCATCGGCCTGGTGGGCGTGCTGAACTTCGTCAACGCCGTCCTCACGGGCATCCTCACCCGGAAACGGGAGCTGGCGGTGCTCCAGTCCGTGGGCATGACAGGAAAGCAGCTGAAAACCATGCTGGTGTTCGAGGGTCTTTACTACACGCTCCTGGCCCTGCTGGCCTCCCTTGTGATGACGGTCTGCGCCGGGCCTCTGCTGGGCGATACCCTCAACGACCTGTTCTGGTTCTTCTCCTACCGGCTGACCCTCCTGCCCCTTGCGGTCATCCTGCCGGTGTTCCTGGTTCTGGGGATTACGGTTCCCCTGTGCGTCTGCCGGTCCGTGGAGAAGCACACCATTGTGGAGCGTTTGCGGGAGGCGGAAGGATGAAACGGCTTTGCATGGCAATGGTCCTCCTGCTCCTCCTCTCCGCCTGCGGCGGACGGGAGGAGACGGTGGAGGGAAACCTGATTCTCACCAATTACAGCTCCGAATCCATCTCACACATCACGGTGGTCTGCGGCGAAGAAACCCTTTCCTCGGAGGCGGCCATCTCAGACACCCAGCTCTGCAGCTTCACCCTGCCGGAGGAGGAAAACCTGGTCTATACGGTTTCCTTCCAGACGGAGGACGGGGAAACCGTCAGTGAATCCTTTGCCGACATCCTTGGGGAGGGAACCGCCGTCCGTCTCCGGGCAGACCAGGAATACGGCTCCTGGCGGCTGGTCTACGACGGGACTCCCTGAGCCGCCCCCGCTCCCCCGGCAGGCGTATTCCCCGCCTCCTTATCCCGATAAAATGCGTGAACGGACACTCCCAGCCGCCGCCGTTACCCTGACAAGCACACCCCTCAAAAAAACCGCTGTCCCCCGTGGCCTTCAGGGCCCGGGGGGCGCGGCGTTCTCCGGAGCCCGGAGCGAAAGCGGACCATCCGGCGGCCCCAGCCGGCGGAGCCGGGGCCAAACGGGACCGGAACGGGCAGAAAATGCAGGATGTTGTGCGGATTATGCAAATTTTTTCTTCCCATCCCGCTTTTTCCGGCAAATTGCCATTGAAAATGAAAGTCCGTCGTGGTAGAATTGCAGTATTATCAAAAATAAAGGCCAACGGGAAAGGAGCTCCGCCATGATTTGGACCGAAAACCGGGAAAACGCCTATTGCGAGATCACCCCCGCCATTCTGGCTCTGAAGGAGCAGTGGGAGAAGAAAAACTATATCGACCCCCGGCTGTACCGGGAGTACAATGTAAAGAGGGGCCTTCGGGACGAGGACGGACGGGGCGTGCTGACGGGGCTGACCCGGGTGGCGGAAATCCAGTCCTACAACGTGGTGGAGGACCCGGAGGGGGAGCACATCACCCCCGCCGACGGCGTGCTGTACTACCGGGGCATCGACTGCCGGGAGCTGGTCCGGGGCTCCGCCCAGCGGGGGCGCTTCGCCTTTGAGGAAGCGGCCTATCTCCTGCTCTTCGGCGAGCTGCCCACAGAAGAGCAGCTGAAGGACTTCTGCATCCAGCTGGCCTCCTACCGGACCCTGCCCACCAACTTCTTCCGGGACGTCATCATGAAAACGCCCCCCAAGGATTTGATGAACACCATGCAGCGGGGCATTCTGACCCTGTTCTGCTACGACGACAAGCCCAACGACACCGGCCTTGAAAACGTGCTGCGCCAGTGCCTCCAGCTGACGGCAAACATGCCGGTGCTGGCCATCTACGCCTATCAGGCCTGGCGGTACAACAACGGCGAGAGCCTTTTCATCCACGTGCCCCAGCCCAGCCTGTCCACGGCGGAGAACTTTCTCCGCCTTCTCCGGGAGGACCGGGGCTATTCCGAGCTGGAGGCCCGGACCCTGGACGTGGCTCTGGTGCTCCATGCGGACCACGGCGGCGGAAACAACTCCACCTTCACCAACCACGTGGTCACCTCCTCCGGCACGGACACCTATTCCGCCATCGCGGCGGCCATGGCCTCCCTGAAGGGCCCCCGCCACGGGGGCGCCAACAGCAAGGTCATGGAAATGATGGCCAATATCAAGGAGCACGTCCGGGACTGGGCCGACGAGGACTGTGTCAGGCACTATCTCACCAGGCTTCTGGACAAGGAGGCCTTCGACGGCAGCGGCCTGATCTACGGTCTGGGCCACGCCGTCTACACCCGCAGCGACCCCCGGTGCGAGGTCTTCCGGGACTATGTCACCCGCCTGGCCGCGGAAAAGGGCCGCCAGCCGGAGCTGAACCTGTACGCCAGCGTGGAGCGCATCGGCAAGGAGCTTTTGATGCAGCGGCGGCACAAGGACGCCGTTTCCACCAATATTGATTTTTACAGCGGCTTTGTCTATGAGATGCTGGGCCTGCCCATGGAGCTGTACACGCCGCTCTTTGCCGTGGCCCGGATCGCCGGCTGGAGCGCCCACCGCATGGAGGAGCTCAGCGCCGGCGGCAAGCTGATCCGCCCCCGCTACGAGTGCGTGGAGGAACACCGCTCCTATGTGCCCCTGGAAATGCGCTGAACGCCCCCTGCCCGAAGGGTCCGCCCTTCGGGCAGGGCAAGGCTCCGGCGGCGCGGCAAATTCCGGTACGCGGAAAGGACGCCGCCGGCTTCCGGGCGGTAAAGCCGCAAAAGAAAAAATTTTGGAGAAAATCAAAAATTGGGTTGACAACCGGGCCGGTTCTGGCTATAATGATCAAGCAGTCTTTTCCGGGGAACAATGCAATTTGCGGCTGTGCTGGAACTGGTAGACAGGCCAGCTTGAGGTGCTGGTGTCGTATCGACGTGTGGGTTCAAGTCCCGTCAGCCGCACCAAAGTCCCTTCCCGGAAGGGCGCCATGCCATGCGCGAGTGGTGGAATTGGCAGACTCGCTAGATTCAGGTTCTAGTGTCCTTTACGGACGTGCGGGTTCAAGTCCCGCCTCGCGCACCAGAGGGCTCCGCTCCGGCGGAGCGGGGCCCCTCTCTTTCTCTCCCCCGCGCCGGTTTTTTTCGCCGGTCCAAGTTCTTTCCGCCGGTCCAAGTTCATACGATGCGCGCGAGTGGTGGAATTGGCAGACTCGCTAGATTCAGGTTCTAGTGTCCTTTACGGACGTGCGGGTTCAAGTCCCGCCTCGCGCACCACGTCGGAGCAAGCTGCATATCGCTTGCTCCGACTTTTTCAAAAGTCAGAGCGCGCTCATTGCGCTGCTCCTCCTTTCCAAATCGAACCCGCTTCGCTGGGCTTCGATTTGGTTTTGGGCGCAATCTCGAAATAAAATCGATTTTACCCACTTATTGCAGCTCAGAAATTCCCGCCTTCGTTCCGTTTCCGGCTCCGCCGAAAACTGCACTGCGGTGGGAATTTCTTCGCTTTCCGCCGCGAACCGCTCTGTTGGGTTCGCGGCGGTATCGGGACAGGGGTTACGGGCTAATGCACGTATCTTTTCTGACAGTGTCTGTGCACGCATTTTATCTGGAGAATGTGGTGCAGGGCAGGCTCTGCAAAGAATCTCCAAGCAGGGCTCTCCCCAGCCCGAAATTCCCGCCGCCGCTCCGGTTCTGAACGCGGCGTCCCTGTATCCGCTCCCTGTCCGTACCCTTTCGTTGTATAGTTCGTACAAAATTACTATTTGATTTAATTGTAATTTTGGCAGAATCATGGTATATTGGTTGTGGAGTCACCGCAGTCCGCCTCCCCCGCGGGGTCACGCGCCCGGAGCGCCGCGATACGGCGCTCTTCTGAAGAAAATCCTCCGGATTTTTTCAGCCGTGCCGGCTGTGGAACGCCCAGATCAGGAATCTGTATTCACAGCCGGGGGATGCCGGGTAAGCGGGGATACTTCCTGCCGGGCAGGGAGATCTTTCGCAGACCCCGGCGCGGTATGGCGGAAAAAAGACTGCTCAGACAGCGTTCAAGGGTTGTGAATACAGGCGATAAAGATAAAGGAGAATTGCTATGAACCGATTTGGCATCCAAGTGGAACTCAGGCATGTCCCCTCTCTGGACCCGGACTTTATCCCCCTCATGCGCTTCAACCGCGCCTTCCTGGCCGGCGCAAAAAAGCCCGTCGGCATCGCCGTGGAGCGTTCCAACGGCCAGATGGCCGCCTGCCGCACCTTCATCCACGGCACCCCGGAGATGCGGGAGGCCGACCGCTATTATATCGAGCGTCTGGTGAAGACCATTTTGTGGATGAAGGGCGGCTTCAAGGTCTATGTCAGCGGCGACGAGGGCATTTACGGCTATCTGAAATCCGTGTACGGCCCCGGCGGACAGCAGGAATTCGACTGGGACTACATGGCCAACGTGTTCGAGCACCCCTTCGAGGTGGTTCTGGTGGACGACATTCCCGAGGCGAAGGACTCCCCCAAGGCCATCGGCGGCCATCTGGAGGGCTGCCGCATCGGCTTTGACGCCGGCGGGTCCGACCGGAAGGTCTCCGCCGTCATCGACGGCGAGACGGTCTACTCCGAGGAGGTGGTCTGGTTCCCCAAGACCAATGCCGATCCGGACTATCACTATGACGGCATCGTCTCCGCCCTGAAATCCGCCGCGGAGCACATGCCCCGGGTAGACGCAGTGGGCGTCAGCTCTGCCGGCGTGTTCATCAACAACCGCACCATGAACGCCTCATTGTTCCTCAAGGTGCCCAAGGAGCTCTATGACAAAAAGGTCAAGGACATCTATATCCGGGCCATCCGCGACACCTTCGGGGAGGTTCCCTGCTGCGTGATTAACGACGGAGACGTGTCCGCCCTGGCGGGG
>CAJTFK010000006.1 GCA_910575505.1 Oscillospiraceae bacterium | reverse complement strand
TTTCCGGCAGGTTTTCTGTCAACTCCCACGCCCCCGGCAAACGGGACAGGGCAATCAGGAACGCTTTGACTTCCTCACCTTCCATTTCCACGACAGCGGGGAAAACACCCTCCAAAATGGCCCCTCGTCCAATCAGCCGGTGCGTCCTGGCCCGGTGTTCCTCGCTGCGCTTTCGGTTCAGCAAAATCTTCTGACGGTTCTGCAACTGGCCGATTTTCTTCTCAACCGCTTGTTCCTCCTGGGGCTTGTCCATAGCTGTCAATCCTCCTTTTCCAGCCAGCCATTTTTGGCAAAAATCTTCTGCAACTTTTTGAGTGCGCCAGTCACACTGTCACAGGCGCAACTTCCGCTGATGCCCTCGTCTGCCGCAATCTCCCTGAATTTTTTCTTCAGGGCATATCGGGCATGGAGCCGCCGCGCCTGGGTGGGGGATAGCTGGGAGATGGCCTCCGCCAGATGTTCCAACAGCAGTTCTTCAGCGACCTCGTCAATCTCCCGAATAATCAAATCTTCCGGGGACTGCACCAGGAACATGGCGTGGTTTTCAATGCCGGGGCTGCAATCCATAGAGTAAACGTGATAGTAACTTTTCCTGCCTTCCTGCCGGTTCTCGTAGAGCCGACATTCCTCCATGACGGCGGCAACCTCGTCCGGCACTTCAATGAACGTGTCCTTTGTGTAGAGCGGGTAATTTGCGTAGATTAACGATTGCCATTCCACCCTCACTTTCCCTGGCGGCGCAGATTGCACAGGCCACAAACGGACGCATATGGGGTCCCCGCGGTCACCCGGCGAAGCGGTGACCGCGGGGAGAGGAGGGACAACGGAATGAGTGAGCTTTCGCCGCAGGCGGAAGCGAAAGATATGGAGTTTGTCCCGACGAGGGTGGGGGTGGCGTAGGTCAGGGCCTCCCGCAAGGCAGCGGCCAGCCGGTCACGCTCGGCCCGTTCCTCCGCCAGCATGACAAGCTGCTCCGGGGACGGGCTGTGTTCCAGGGCGTAGTTCTCCGTCCAGTCGTAAGCGTCCAGCGAGTAGTAGGCCCGGTGATACCGCTTGCGGCGCTCATAGTTCCGTATTTCCCTGACGGACTGGTACAGCACTTCAAAGACTTCTTCGCTGACCTCCACCAGCTTGTCCTGCTGACAGTGGGGGTAATGGAGCCGTAGGTTGATGATTTTCATAAGACCTCCTAAATGACAGGAGGGACAAGCAGCCGAAACCGCTTGTCCCTCCCGGTGATGGAGCGTGTTGCCCCTCACCTTATAGCCCACTTGGGAGACCAATCGTTAAGTAGGTTTTTTGAAGAATTTCATAAACTTTTTGCGGACGGCCTCAATGCTGTAATGGACAGCAGCCTTGGTACAGTCCTCCATCTCGGCAATCTCCGCATAGCTGAAATCGTACAGCGCATAGAGCAAGAACCGCTCCCGCTGGGTGGGGGTGCAGAGCGCCAGCACCGCCAGAATTTCGTCCAGGGTTTCCTGCTGGCAGACCAATTCCTCCGAGTGGCACAGTAGGGCAAACGGCCCTCGGTGCTGATTATGTACTCGTCACACTCGCGCCCGTCCCAATGCCGCTGACGCTCCCGGTAAAGTTTCCTGTTGTTCCGCCTGGCCTGTTCCAGACAGCCGGCAACCTCGGCGCTGACCTCGACAGACACAAACCGCCCGTTGATTTTGACGGTGATTTCCATCGTCCTTGACGACCTTCGGATTTTTGAGGTCTGAACGGAGGGGGGCGGAGAGCGGCAGCGTGGCCACGGTGGTTGGCTTGGGAATACAAAAGCACCCGGACAGCTAAAAGCCGTTCGGGTGCTGGGTACGACATGATTAACTTGAAACTGACGATTTTCGCAACCTTGGGTGGAGTACGCCGTTGCGAGGGTCAGGCTTTTTTTGACGGTAAATCAGGTAATGGGATTACAAAAATAGACACGACAATACCTCCCGGATACCGCCGTGTCCTTAAAAATGGGCGACTTTAACACACCCTCCGTTTTCCATTTTTTCAAAAGAAAGCGGCGGCCTTGAAATTCGTTATTTCAAACCGCCGCAGAGCTACTCGTACTTTGTTCAGGCGCACCAGCCGCCAAAACAACGGTTTTTTATTATCCCGTTGGGCGGATGACATTCCTCATATCAATTTCAATCTCGTTTATTACTTTCAAGTTTACTGGGAAATAGGGGTTCAGCCGAAACATTTTCCCTTAAAGGGATTTGGATTGCCTAAAGGCTTCGCTGTAATCCGAAACATAACGCATCCATCAGGGCAGACAACTACCTTGCTGTATTTTCCGTCTCCGCCGATGTTCTCTAAATCTCCGCCGCTCCTGATGGCCTCCATGATCGGATAAAGTACCATCATCACTTTGGAGCAAATACCATATCCCTCCGTATTGACAGGACATCCATAGGTGCAGGTATATTTATCTCCGATTTCTTCACCATTCCGACAGTAATGCTCCGTGTGATCGCCACGCAAAAAGCCGATCACTTCAACTTCAAATTCATATTCTTCATCAAGCCATTTTTTCATGCTCAACCTCCGCTGTTTATGGATTTTACCGTACTTGTAAAAGAAAGAATATTTCCAGATTGCCACTGCCCATGATGACCAGAAGCAATCAAATCAGCTCCTCCTTTCTGGTTTCCCGTTACCGAGCATATCATAGGTTTGGAATACGATCAAGGCTATGTTATAAACAGCAGAACGAAATGCGGCCGCATTATTCCCACTTAAAGTATTTCACCGCAATTCCAGAACAGGCCAGAGCAACGGCCAGCATCACAAGAATGGGTAGTGTGAAATGTTCAACTGACAGGCCCAGGAACGCCGATTTCATAAGCTGAATGCCCTGGGTCACGGGGAACACACGGATAACCTTTTGCACGATCTCCGGCATCACTTCAAAGGGCAGGGTGGCCCCGGAAAAAATCAGCATGGGGAAATACAGCACGCAAGCGATAACACTTGCGCTCTTGGTATTCTTGGCGATACCGCCCACCATCATGCCAATGCTCAAGGTAGAAAGTACGGTCAGAAGCCAACTGCCAGCAAAGCTCACCCAGGTGCCGCGCAGGTGAACGTCCCAGGCCAGCCCGGAAACCAGGAGCAGGGCAATCAAGGACACCAGAGCATAAAGCACATAGATCAGAAATTCCACGGCAAGCAGTATACCAGGGCTGATGGGTGTGACCTGAAAGCGTTTCAGGACTTTTCGCTCCCGGTATTCCGCTACCACCAGCGGCAGGCCCATCAACCCGCCAGCGCAGATGGAGATGGCGCACTGTGCGCTGATAGACTGTTCCAAAAATGTGTAGTCCGTTCCGCCCGCCGCCGGGTTCGTCCCGTACAAAAAGCCGAGGATCACAAGCACCACCAGGGGCAGGATGATGGCGAAAATCACCATGTTCATATTGCGGATATTCAATTTCAGTTCATTTTTCAGCAGAGCACAAAAGGTTTTCATTCAATCCCCTCCCCGGAAAGTTTCAAATAGGCGTCCTCAAAGTTTTCACAGCCGCTTTTCTCTTTCGCCTGTGCCACCGTTCCATAAAACACGGCCCGGCCCTTTTGGAGAATACAAATCTCGTCACAGAGGGCCTCCACCTCGTCCATGAAGTGAGAGGTCAGAAAAATTGTCAATCCGCCGTCTTTCAGCTCTTTCAGGATTTTCCAAACGCCCCGCCGCGCCCTTGCGTCAAGCCCGGTTGTCAGCTCGTCCAGAAAAACGACTTGCGGCTTTGGGATAAGAGCCAGCACAATAAAAAGCCGCTGGCGTTCCCCGTCGGATAAGCTCTTGACGGGTGATCCCGTTTTATCCCCAATCCCAAACTGTTCACACAGTTCTCTCCAATCAACAGGGGACTTGTAAAGACAGGCCGTTTCCTCGCACAATTCGGAAACCTTTATTTCCGGCTGATAGTCGCACTCCTGGAATTGAACGCCCACCTTCTGGAATAAGCGGCGGCGGTCTTTTCTGGGGTCGAGGGTGAGGACAGAAACATTTCCGCTGTCCGCCCGTTTCGTCCCCAGGATGCACTCAATGGTCGTACTTTTCCCGGCTCCGTTGGCCCCCAGCAGTCCAAAGGCCGTACCGCGTTTGACCGACAGGCTCACATGGTCTATCGCAGGGAGTGCCCCATACGCCTTGGTCAAACTTTCAACTTTTACAACTTCTTCCACATTGATACCTCCTTTTTTCATGGTATAAGAATACCACCAGAGGAAACTCTGGTGGTAAGATGGAGGGTTTCAAAAATTTTTCTTCATTTCTTGCAGCATATCCAGCATTTTTATTGCGTTTTTCTCCGCCGAGGAAAGAGAGATAATCAGCTTGTCACAGACGGAAATAATATCCTCGTCCTGCCGCGGCGTATTGAGTGCCAGCTTAATATCGGTGTTTGGATTTTTAGAGAGCTGCTGGAGCATCCGTAAAATTGCCTCCAGGGAGTAATTTGCACACCGCAGAGAACGAATGATTTTCAGCCGCCTTATATCCTGCTCCGAGTAGACGCGATACCCATTCTGTTTCCGCTTGATTGTCAACAACCCGTTCATTTCCCAATTCCGCAGCGTGTCCATTGAGATACCCAGGTAATCGGAGGTTTCCTTTCGTTTCAAGAAAACCGGAGTGTCCGGGCTGTCCCCGGACAAGATATGCTGGACAATACAGATGGCCTCTTCCGCATGATTGCGCTCTTTTCTCAAATCAGCGACATATTCCCGCGTGAGAAGGATGGCTCCGTCAAAATTTCCCTGGGCCGATAATTTCACAACCTCTACAATCTTTTTTCGCAGACCACCCTGCAACACCTCGATTTGAAAAGCAGCCCGGGCCAGCCAAAATTGTTGAATGTGAAAAGCGGTAAAAACACGATAGCCGTTTTTCCGCCGCTTTGCCGCTGGGATCAGCCCCCATTTTTCATACAGGCGGACGGTGTTCGGGTGTACTCCGATGACCGCCGCAACCTCGGCAGTTTTATATGTGGTCAAAATATTCACCCCCCATTGTCCTATTGTACCTCTTTTCTAAAGTCTGGTGGTAAAGTGGAGAGTTTTATTGCAGCTTGCGTTTGGAAACAGCTTGTCCCATCAAAAATTTTAACAGGTTGTCCTTACACCATCGCCGCCGGAAAAGGCTTGTCCTACTAACAATCCAGTGTTTTCAACGGTTTCCAGCCATGTTGTTCTTGTATGGTCGCCCCATCTGCCGCCAAATCCTCTGTCAGGTCGGCAACCAAATCCCCTTTACACGCCATACTGGCAGCGCTGTAGGGGAAGCCGGAGGCAGCGGTAGGATAAACGCCGGCGGTGCGGTCCACAAAGTAGGTGTCAAAACCGGCGGACCTGATCTGCTCCTCCGTGAGGTTCCGGGTCAGCTGATGGACCAGAGCGCCAATCATTTCCAGATGTCCCAGCTCCTCAGTGCCGATGTCAGTCAGAAGTCCCTTCAGCTCCGGATAGGGCATGGAAAACCGCTGGCTCAGATAGCGCAGGGAGGCCCCCAGCTCTCCGTCGGGGCCGCCGTACTGGGAGATAATGACCGACGCCAGCTTGGGATTGGTGTTTTTGACCTTGACAGGGTATTGCAGCTTTTTCTCATAGACAAACATCAGTCGTTCCCTCCTACATCCCAGGGCCACGGGTCCTTTAGCCAGGCATAGCCATTTTCCGGCGTCGGCGTGGTGGAGGTCAGGGGGCCGTACATCTTTTCGTATTTCTCACGGCCCTCCTTGGCCAGATTGAGATAGGACCAGTAGAGCTGAAGAACCTCCTGGTCACCCGCATGGGTGTCCAGATAAAGGTTCAGTTCCTTGATTGCAAAGTCCAGAGCCATCAGCTCTACCAGAGCGGTGTTGGGCAGCTGCGTCTGGGCCTGAATGGCCGCCTTAAAGGGCAGGTCCAGGCCCGGGAAGAGCGTGCCGGTCTGGAGCGCTTCCGTCCGGCTGAACCGGATCGGGTTGTTCTCCTGCATGGGGATATAGGGAAACGCCAGAGAGGCGCAGCCGTTGGGCAGAGCGCCCATGCCGGGGGCGCAGGCGCAGGTTTGTGTTTGGATTGGTTTTTCCATTGGTGGAAAGCCTCCTTTTAAAAAGGGGTTCACGCGGAACAGGGAATCATTCCGCGCCTGACCCATTCTATGCGGACTAACGCCCGGCGGCTACCCGCCTCCATGGCAGCGTCCCATTCGGAGATTTTATGCGGCAGGGGACAGGCCTTGTTTCAACTCCTGAAAGCCAGGCTCTGTCCCGTTTTCCGAGAGCACGGTTTTTCCGGATAACGGTGCAGGGCAGATCCTGCACCCTGTACATCATGCCCCTGATGAAATGCGTGAACAGCCGCTCCCGACTCCCATTTGCGCCTTGACAGGGGAGGCGTCATGCCGTTAAAATAGAAGCTGACCACCAGGAGGAACAGATATGAAAAAAACGAAAAAGGAGACCGTTTCAAAAGCAGACCTTTTTGAGGTGCTGGATAGAATGGAGTCCCTGCAAATTACCTATTGGCTGGACGGAGGCTGGGGTGTGGATGCTCTGGGCGGAAAACAGACGCGGGAGCACCGGGACATCGACCTGGATTTCGACAGCCGGTATACAGACAAGCTTCTGTCCGCACTTGGAGCCGCGGGCTATGTGATTGAAACAGATCAGCGTCCGGCGCGCATCGAACTCCATCACCCTGACTTCGGGTATCTGGATATCCACCCCTTTGTCCTGTGCCGGGAGGGAACTGCCCGGCAGGCAGACCTGGAGGGCGGCTGGTACGAATTCGAGTCGGATTTTTTCGGAACGGCTGAGTTTTGGGGGAGACGGATTCCCTGTATTTCCCTAAAGGGCCAGCTGGTCTTTCACAGCGGCTATGAGCCCCGGCCCACAGATCTCCACGACCTCGAGATTCTTCACCGGCTGGAGGAGGAGGGACGGGGCAAAAACCGGCATATGGGATAAGCAGGCGGACATAGTCTGATAGCGCATACAGAATTTTTCCGCAAGGGGGAAGCGCCTGTGATTATCCTGCTTCGTAAACGAGACCTGTTTTTATCCCTGCTGTTCTGCTGCTTTGCCGTCGGGCTGGGTACGGTGCTGTGGAAGGGGAATGCGGTGCCGGCCTTTGCCGCCGGGGAGGAGGATGGCCCGCCCCTCACCGTGGTCATTGACCCGGGCCACGGCGGGGAAGACGGCGGCGCGGTGTCGCCCGGCGGCGTCTCGGAAAGCGCTATCAATCTGGCGGTGTCCCTCCGGGTCAGCGACCTGCTGCGCTTTGCCGGGCAGCGGACGGCGCTGATTCGGGAGGAGGACATCAGCGTAGGGGACGGGAACCTGGATACTATGCGGCAGCGGAAGACCTCGGACCTGAAAAACCGGGTGGCCATGGTAAACGCCGTGGAAAACAGCCTGCTGCTGAGCATTCATCAGAACAGTCTGCCGTCTTCCCCTGTGACCCACGGGGCCCAGGTGTTCTGGAACCAGGGGGAGGGGGCCCAGGCGCTGGCGGCTGTGATGCAGGATGCTCTGAATATGGGCATCAACGCCGGAAACAAAAAAAACCCCCGGCAGATACCGGACAGCATTTACCTGATGAAGCATGTGACAGGGCCTGGAATTCTGGTAGAGTGCGGTTTCCTCTCCAACGCGGCGGAAACCGAGTGGCTCCAGAGTCCCGTATATCAGACCCGGCTGGCCGCCGCCATTGCCGCCGGTTTTCTGCGGGGCCTTACAGAAGGAGACGATTTATGAAGCAAAGAACAATGTTTTACTGCACAGAGTGCGGAAATGAGACGCCGAAGTGGGCGGGCCGGTGTCCCGCCTGCGGGTCCTGGAACACGGTGGTGGAACGGCCTCCGGAAACCGTAAAGGGAAAGGGGAGAGGGGGGACCCGTATTATATCCGTTCCCAGGGCCTGCCCGGTAACAGAGCTGGGGGAGAGCGAGGAGATTCGCTTTTCCACCGGAATGAGCGAGCTGAACCGGGTTTTAGGCGGCGGGGCGGTCAAGGGCTCCCTGGTGCTGGTGGGCGGCGCTCCCGGCATCGGAAAATCCACACTGATGCTCCAGATTTGCGGGCGGCTCTGCGAATTTTCCAAGGTACTCTATGTATCCGGGGAGGAGTCCCAGCATCAGCTGAAGCTCCGGGCCCGGCGGCTCCATGTGGAGAGCGAACAGCTCCTGGTCCTGTCGGAAACCGGCCTGGAGGAAATGATTCAGGCGGTTTCAGCGGAAAAACCGGACATACTGATTGTAGACTCCATCCAGACCCTTTTTAACGACGCTCTGGATTCCCCGGCAGGCAGCATCAGCCAGGTCAAGGACTGCACCATGGCGCTGATGCGCCTGGCCAAGGGGGAGAACATCACTGTTTTTGTCATCGGCCATGTGAATAAAGAGGGGTCCATTGCCGGTCCCAAGGTTCTGGAGCACATGGTGGACTGTGTGCTTTATTTTGAGGGGGACCGGCACACCTCCTTCCGCATTCTCCGGGCGGCCAAGAACCGCTTTGGCGCCACCAATGAAATCGGCGTCTTTGAGATGGGGGACGGTGGGCTGAAGGAGGTGGAAAACCCCTCGCAAATGCTGCTGTCCGGCCGTCCGGAGGATGCGCCTGGCACCTGCGTCACCTGTGTAATGGAGGGGGCCAGGCCTGTACTGGCAGAGATACAGGCGCTGGTAGTGACCTCGTCGGCCAATAATCCCCGGCGCACCAGCAATGGCTTCGACTATAACCGGGCGGCCATGCTGCTGGCAGTGCTGGAAAAGCGGGGCGGGCTGAAGCTCTCCGCCTGTGACGCCTATCTGAACATCATCGGCGGCTTGCAGCTGGACGAGCCCGCTGCGGACCTGGCCGCCATTGTGGCTCTGGCGTCCAGTTATCTGGACAAGCCCGTTCCCGGTGATTTGACGGCCATCGGAGAGGTGGGCCTGACCGGGGAGCTGCGGAGTGTCAGCCAGCTCAGCCAACGGATATCAGAGGTCCGGCGGCTGGGGTTCAGCCGTTGTGTGCTTCCCGTCCATAGGGGTCTGGTGCCGCCTCCGGGGCTGGAGCTTCTGCCCGTTCGGAATATCGGTGAGGCGATCCGAGCTGCTTTGCGGGGATGAAGTGAACGCAGGCGCCGCCCAGAGCGGGCAGACCGGCAGCCGCAGCGCTCTCCAGTGTACAGACGCCGTCGGCCTGGTAGAGACATTGACTGGTACAGGGTATCAAAGGAATTCCTCCGTTCTGTGAATTGAAATTGCACCCCATGGATTATGATAGAACTAGTTTGGCCCAAAGCGGAGGATTTATGTCGTTTTGATATGGGCCGATGTCACAAGCCGCGGATGAAACCTGTTGTTCCGGTACGGCGTCCGCTTTGCAGAATAAACCGCCGTGCATACCGGCGGGAGGGAGGTTTTAGGGGCATACAGGCAATTGAACAAAATGGAAGCTTTGCGCAATATGCCCCGGAGACGGGGGGTGCCCTACGGGCTACCCCTCCGCCTCCGGTTTTTTTGTCGGTGCCTGCTGAGCAAGCAAAAAGATAGTAAGGGCCAGCCGGTGCAGATACATATAGTAGCCAACAGAGACCAAGAGGAACACAGCCAGCAGCACACCGCCCCAAATCATATTGATAAACAAGAAGACGATAAAGGCTGCGGCACCGCTGACCAGCCGGGCCAGCATGAAAAACAACAGCCTATTTGCGAGGGAGGAAGGAACAAGCTCGAGTTTTAACAATGTCAATCACATCCTTACAAAGATTATAGATCGGCCCGCGAGTATAGCGCAGTTCCGATTCGACTACAGTATAGGGGAGATCAACGCGGGGCGGCATGGCCTTAGAATCAAAATAGCGGAAGTATGACGGCATATAATAGACCTTCCAATCAAACACCCAAGCAAAACGAAGTACATCAGCAATCCGGGATTCAGCCTCGGCGGAAGGCTGCGTCAAAGTAATGGACCGGCGGATAGGCCTAGCCAGGCAGAACAGAGACCCTACGCTCTGGAGCAGCAGCATAGAATCAGTTGTATCCCGGACCTTCTTGTCAACGTCAAAAGCCTGGGAATTCATGATGATAACAATCTGCATCTTCCGGGCATACTTAAAGAAATCCCGAAGGCCAGGGGGGAAGCTCTTATAACTGCGGTTATCCATGGAGATACCAACCTCATCCAAACAGACAAGGGAATGGGGCTCAGGACGGAAAGAAGAAAGGTCTTTAACCCTAATCAGACGAACACCGGGGATTTTGATATCGTCCATATCGGTGTAAACGTTCCAACCTTTACGGAGATAACGGTGCATCTGACGGACCATGTAGCAGGACTTTCCAGCACCTTTTTTGCCAAAAACAAAGGTACACTTATACGGATTGCGATACTTCCAATTCAAATATAAAAGTCCAGCCAAAAGAAAAAGGCATGCAAAGAGCATAATCAGGACGCCCCCGCACACCTTTTTCAATCTGATCACAGACGAATCATCCGTCGAATCAGTCCGACACCGAGCCCAACGAAGGCAACCAGCACAAAAGTCATAATGAGCGGGGACCCCGTAATGGTAGTAACCGTCTCAGTGACCCAACTGAGAGCCTCAGTCACGATGTCACCGGCCTGACCAATAATGGTGGCCACAGATGTAGCAGCAGGAGTCGTCAAAACACTTCCTTTCTATAAATGTATCATCTGACGGATGACTCCGACCACAAAAGAGATAAGAGCCAGCCCGACAAACGCCGAAATAGGAGGTTCGAGAAGGACATCGGGCATTGTAGTCAAAAACCACATACAAAATTCCTTCATTTCAACCATGACAAAGACCTCCGAAGCAGAGCAAACAAACTCAGGACCATAGCAATGAAAAGGACCGCGCTGGCAATCCAAGGATAATCCGGCGTAATTTCATTCACATAGGTATAATAAGAATTGTTCCCCTGCTGATACTTGTACTGAGTAACGACATTATCATAGGGACCAATCACACCCAGCAGGACACCCTTTAAGCCGGTTGAAGCGGTAATCGGGCTTAAAGCGTAAGTTTCAATTCCCACCAGTTCGGCGGGAACATCAGCTGCGCCATCTTCGGAGAGAGGCGATGCAGCGCCAGCAAGAGCACCAGCAAGAAAAGAGTCCAAAAGCTCACTAGTCGAAGGTTCCGACGAATCCGCCTCATCAGACGACGGCAGCTGCACCGCACCGTCCGCCTCAATCGGTTCGGAAGAGTCAACATCAGGGGCGGCAGGTTCGACCGGTTCAACAGGTTCCACTGGATCAGAAGCAGCTGCATCACCATCTGATTCCGAAACAGACGGAAAAGACTCCGGCAGAACATCGACCACCACCGGCGGAACTTCCTCTGAAGGAACCTCGAAAATTTCATCCATCATCGCCACCCCCAAAGAGATAAACCTTTACAATTTTCAGTATCACAGAAGCTGCCAGAAGGAAAAAGGCCATGGCAGCAGGAGAAACATTTGTGCCGGGAAAATGCCAGGATGTAAACAGGGACCAAATGGAAGAGAAAAGGAACTGAACAACCATCAGGGCATCAGCTGTCAAGGGATATCACCTCACAAGAAAGGAATTGCGTCGAGAACCATTGCAATGAGCCGGAAAACCGCAATCACGACCAGCAGACCAATAATAGCCAGCAGCATAACCTGTATCGGAGCCGGTATGAAAGATATTGCAAGCTTCAATGTAGCAATCATGAAATCACGTCCTTGTTGTTAGGATACGAAGAATAGCAAGTGCAAGCATGACAATTGTAAAAGTAGTGATGAAAGCACGAAAAGGAAGAGGCAGCAAAGAGAAGATCGAGATAAAGGACTGAAAAGCATTTGTAAAAGGAATCATTGCAGCAGCCCTCCAAGGAACGCAGAAGCATCAAACGCCGATGTATCAGCCAGAGAGTAGAATCCATCTTCGTCAGCCTCAAAGGCGTCCATCCAATCGTCATCCGCAACAGTCCGGGCCTGCGGAGCCCCGACAGTATCCAAAGAATCTGCGACCTCTTGCGAGAAGAAGGAATAGGAATCAGAATCGTTGATAACAAGGAAAGCGTCTCCGGCAGACCCAGCGCCGCCGAAGGAGTCCTTCACGCTGCCACTGATAGCAGCCATATCGCCAATGTCAGAGGGTTTAACAGCAGCATCACCGTCACCGGTGAAGTTATCCTTAAAGCTATTCTGATTATCCTTGGAGGCATCTTTCAGAGCAATATCATCCTCATCAGCCAAGACATACTGAATCTTAGCAAGTGGATTCTGAAGGGATGTTCCTATAAGGCCAAGAGCATCAAGAAGATTAGAAACCGTTTTATCCTGAGAGACTAAATCGTCATCCAGCAATGAGAACGTCGTAGATTTATCAGAACCGGCCAAATTTGCAGAAAGCCCCAAAAAACCACTGGCCGTCAGGAGCGGAAGACTCATAGGTCCGGTATGAGTGGCATGACCGGCAGAATCCAAAAATGTATTAGAGGGAAGGAAGGACCCATCATAGATCAGACTGGAAATACCGGACAGAACTGATGCTAAATCAGAAGCAGAAGCCAGAATTTTCCCGCCGGAAAATTCGTAATAAGAAAAATTACTGCCAATCCGATCATTTGTAGTTGTAATAGTAGACTTCAATGCATCCAAGCGGGTATTCATATTAGAATTCAGAGTAACCACCCGATTGTAGAGGTTATAGAGATTTTGCCACATATTTTTCGAGCCATCAGACTGAGCAGCAAAATACTTCTGAAAAACAGCATCAAGACTGTCAGCAGTTACGGCAGTAGACACTTTAGCTTCTACAGTATCAATCTGGCCCTCCAGGTTCTGAAGGGCTCTCATAAGGAAATAGCCGCCCTTAGACCAAGTCATATTTGTAGTAGATATCATGCCAATTGTAGACACAAGACCAGATGAATAATTAAAATGCGTACCTGCAACAACAGTAGAGGCAGCAGAAGCTGAGCCGCTAATCAGGCAGACCGTCAGCAGCGCACACAGAATCCGCCGAAGGAAGCGACTCAGGGAAGATCTACGCTGCATCATCATCACCCCGAAAGAAACTAAGATATGGGTGCGGGAGCCGGACTCGAACCGACAGCAACGAAAGACGAAATCGCAATGTTACCAATTACACCATCCCGCCATAGGCGGCGGCAGGGGAGAGGGCCCCTACCGCCGAACCTTCACACCCAGAGAACGGAGCTGGTCCTGCAAAGACATGTTAACCGTGCATTCCTGAGCGTAAAGCATCTGAGCGCGCTGGAGCTGAACCATGAGATCATCCACCTGAGACTGCAAGAACTCCACCTGAGCCTCGAGCCGCTGCACATCATCTGCAGAGGAAACTGTGATATGTACCTCCGGAGAGTGCAGCCAATTCAACAGCGCACTGAACAGAGGAGAGATCACACAGCGGAGCCAACAGGCACAAACTCCACCGGCTTGCCGAAGCGGTCATAGTGAACGTCGACAACATCGCCGGGCTTAGGCAGATAACCCACGGTGGACAGCCGTCCGGAGCCGACAAACATCTTATCTGCAATCTTGCCGTCCACGTTGTCGGAATACTGAAGGAAATACAGAGAGAGCCCCTGAACCGGCCGCCCTTGCTTATCCGTAAAATCCACATTCCGCGTTCCTACTACTTCAATCCTTTCCATTACGAGCACCTCCAAAAAATAAATGTATACATAGTATACAAAGTAATCGTAGAGAAGTCAAGAACAAAAGTATACATTGAATACAAGGAGGGTGGAAATGGAAGAAAAGAAAAACGAAGTAATAACATTCAGAACAACCGAAAAAACAAAAAAAATACTACAAGAAGAAGCAAAAAAAGTCGGATGGACAACAGGAAAACTAGCCGAAAAAATAATATCAGACTGGATATCAAAAACAAATAAAACCGGAGGAAGCATTAGTTTTATAATCCAAAACAACGAAACCATAAACATAAATGGAAAAATAAGATGAAAAAGAAAACAAAGCTAATACTAATGATAATAACCATAATATTCATATATTGGTTCAGCACAAAATCACCATGGGCATTTTTCTCAGAAAGAGTAGCAAGAGATTTAGACAGAGTACAATACCCAAAGACAGAAGAAGAAATTGAAGAAGAAGAAAAAAGATTTCAAGAACTGCTAGAGAAATACGCAATAGATGAAAATAAAGAAAGCTAAACTGGCCGCGGGAGCCGAAGGATTAACCATGCCCTAGACCTGACGCACCTCAGAAAGGATTGATGCGCGACTCGAAACAAAGGACCTCCTACACCACCTTCCCAGAACCACCAAAAGAAGGGAGGTGTACATATGGAGTTGATCAACTGGTTCAAAGCCCTGACACCAGAACAAATAAAAGGGCTGATAACAGTAATTATCCTAATCGGAGCTGGATGCATAAAAAGCTGGATAAAAAAATCTGAGATGCGCCAGGTCTAAAGCATGGAAAATTGTAGGGGGGCTGCGGCCCCCCAATTTAATCGCGCTGACGCGCGGGGGACGGACGCAGCTGCCAACGATCTAACGGAGGCATGTCGGAAAGGGTAAGCTGCACAGGGTCAAAAGCAGGCTCGACAACCTCCGGCTCCAGGGCCTCGATCAAATCAAGCGTATAATCAGGAACATCCAAATCTTCCTCTTCACGGGGAACACAGCCAGATTGAAGAGGAAAAGCAAAGTCAGGCTTGTTAAACTTTGCCCAGCCGCAGGAACAGAAATCAAATTCATGAGTCAGGCAGACCTCCAGCGTACTATTGTAGGAATAGCAATCGGAAATCGGATGGGCAGTCTTCAACCCCTGAGAATGATAATAAAGATGCTCATAAAAATCGTCATTCGCATGCTCCTTGGTGATGTACTTCGCAATATAAAAACCGCACGCGACAGGGTCGACCACCTCAGAAAGAGACACATAACCGATAACACCGGCCAGCATTCCCCAGTTGTCATAATTCCGATCAACCAGATCGCGCGGATGAATGCCGGGAATAAACTTGGAAAGATGAGAGGGGACCACACCCGAAACGAGACCATGAAAATGCCAGGCACCGTCCTTGTGAAGCTCAGGCACCAGCAAAAAACGGAAATTAGGTGCAAAGGTGTTACGATAGTACTTAAAAAAGCCGTAAAGAGCGACATAGATGGTATGAAGATCATAACGGTCAAAGAGAAGCGGGGAGACCGTAATGGTAATAAAGTGATCCCAATGGTTACAAAGAGCATACTGCAAAACCCGGGAGCGAGAACGGGAATAACTCTGAGAAAGACGTGCAGCGGGAGCCTCACCAGGACGCCGATCAGCAACACCAACGGAGGAACGTTTGAACTTGACCACTCGGTAAAGAAAATCAGAGTAATAATAAACGGTGTAAAGAGGCTGAATTTGATTCAAATAAGCCATAACAAGAAACTCCTCCTAAAAACGTTACGGAGTCAAGTACCCCCGACGGGAGCGCTGGAGCTCCCGGAAGCTGGGCGCGGGGCGCTTGCAATCAAGCGGGGGTTTGTGTTATCATCTACCGGAGCCAGTACCCGCACGGGCCCAAAGCGGCAACCAGAGCGGACGCAGGGGCGGGACGGGGGATGCGGCATACATGCCAGCCGCTTCGCTCTGGCATATCCTTGAAGGAGGTTTAAGGGGTATATACATAATTGAACAAAATGCAAATTTTGTTCAATTCGGGGGGAGTCAAAATCCACTTTTTCCTGCTCCGCGTCTTTAATGCCCCAAGCTTGCTATGAATGATTATAGACTGGAATCCCCGCAGATATTGCGGGACTTTCTCGCATACCATGAAACCGTCAAAGCCCATTCCAAACGGACGGTAGACGAATATTTTCTGGACCTCCGGAATTTCTTCCGCTATTTGAAGCAGATTCGTAATCCGGAGCTTGCCGGAAAGCCGCTGGATGAAATCGACATCATGGATGTGGATTTGGACTTTGTGGCCAGCGTGACGCTGACAGACATCTATGGCTACATGACCTATCTCAGCCGGGACCGCATTCTCCACCAAAACAGCTCCGTGTCCGACTACGGGCTGAACGCCGCGTCCCGGGCCCGGAAAATTGCCACCATCCGCTCCTTTTACAATTATCTCACCAATAAGATGCACCTGCTTCGTGAAAATCCTGTCAAAGATATCGACGCACCCAAGCTGCAAAAAACTCTGCCCAAATACTTGACGCTGGACGAAAGCCTGCGTCTGCTGGAGTCTGTGGACGGCAAAAACCAGGAACGGGACTACTGTATTTTGACTCTGTTCCTCAACTGCGGCCTTCGGATTTCCGAGCTGGTAGGGCTGAATCTGCGGGACATCCAGGACGAGGCCCTGCGCGTCCTGGGCAAGGGCAATAAAATCCGTGTCATCTATCTGAACGACGCCTGTCAGGACGCCCTGCGGCGCTATCTGGCGGTCCGCCGTCCCATCACCGGCCGGGACGCCAACGCGCTGTTTCTCTCTTCCCGAAACGAGCGCATCAGCCGTTCCATGGTCCATGCCATGGTGAAAAAGCGGCTGTCTGCCGCCGGGCTGGACGAAAGTCAGTACTCTTCCCATAAGCTGCGGCACACCGCAGCCACGCTGATGCTGCAAAACGGCGTCGACGTCCGGGCCGTTCAGGAGGTTCTGGGGCACGATCACCTGAATACCACCGAAATTTATACCCATGTGGACAACGAGTCCCTGCGGACGGCTGCAAAGGCAACGCCCTTGTCACGTGTTAAAAGAACTAAGAAAAACAGCGATGCCAAGGCCGAATCCTCTGAAAAGTCATGAGATAAGCCCCCCGGTTTACCGGGGGGCTTCGCATATCAGGCTGCAGGCAATTGCTCCAGGTCAGTCGTTGTCCCAGTTGTGCCAGACATTTTGGACGTCGTCACTGTCCTCCAGCATGTCAATGAGCTTCTGCATATTTTTTACGTCTCCCTCGCCGCTGAGGGTGATGTAGTTCTGGGGCACCATTTCAACATCGGCATTGACGAAGCTGTATCCCTTTGCTTCCAGAGCCTTGACCACATCGTTGAAAACGTCGGGATCACAGGTAATCTCCAGAGCCGGGCCGTCGGCCTCGAAGTCGGCGGCGCCGGCCTCCAGGGCGTCCATCATAACCGTGTCCTCGTCCAGCTCGCCGTCCTCATTGTCAATGACGATCACGCCTTTTTTGTCGAAGGACCAGGACACGCAGCCAATAGCACCCAGGTTGCCGTTGCACTTATCAAAGGCGTGGCGGACCTCCGGCGCGGTACGCTGACGGTTGTCTGTCAAAGCCTCTACAATGACAGCCACGCCGCCTGGGCCGTAGCCCTCGTAGGTAACGGCCTCATAGCTGTCGGTGTTCCCCGCCCCCAGGGCCTTGTCAATAGTGCGCTTGATGTTGTCGTTGGGCATGTTCACCGCCTTGGCCTTGGCAATTACCGTAGCCAGCCGGGAATTATTGTTGGGGTCTCCGGAGCCGCCTTCCTTGACGGCAACGATGATTTCCCGCGCAATCTTGGTGAAGGCGGCGGAACGCTTGGCGTCAGCCGCACCCTTTGTTTTCTGAATATTATGCCATTTGGAATGTCCGGACATGGCGTCTATTCTCCTTCCACGTAATATTGAATGACTTCCCGATGGTTCGCTTTTTGAATTTGAAGGCCGGGGAACCGGGTCTGCAGGTAGCCGATCAGCTCGTGACAGACGGGGTCCTCCGTGGGAAAATGCCCCGCATCAATGAGGTTGATGCCGTTTTCCTTCGCGTCCAGGAACTGGTGGTAGCTCAGGTCAGCGGTGACGAAGGTGTCGCAATTGGCACGGATGGCAGCGTCCTCGAACTCGCCGCAGGCCCCGCCGCCCACCGCTACCCGGAAGACGCGCCGCCCGGCATCGGCATAGCGGACGCCGTTGCAGCCCAAGGTCCTCCCTACTCTGGCAGCAAAATCCCCCAGGGCCATAGGTTCGTCCAAGACGCCAGCACGGAGAACGCCGGTTTCCTCCAGACAGTAAAAATCTCGAAGGCCCAGCCACTCCGCCAGGGTGTCGTTGACGCCGCCACCGGCGGTATCCAGGTTCGTGTGCATACAGATGGCGGAGATATCCCGCTCCACAAGCTGGAGAATCCGCCGTCCCACTACATCCCGGTCCGTCACAGTCTTCTGACCGTTGAAGATAACGGGGTGATGGGCCACAATCAGGTCCGCGCCCCAGCGCCCGGCCTCCTCAATCACGTCCAGGGTGATGTCCAGGGACACCAGCACCTTCCGGACCTCCCGCCCCGGCTTGCCCGCCAGCAGGCCCACGTTATCCCAGTCCATGGCGCAGTCTCTGGGGGCAATCTCAAACAGGGCCGCCTCAATTTCACCCACTCTGGGCATTCCGCCACTCCTCTCTCATGGACAGCAGCGCGGTGATGATTTCCCGCAGCTCATCTCCATGCTTCTGATCTGCTTCAGCGCCGGAGCGGTTCAGGCCCGCCACGGCGGCTTGCAGCCGGATAATCTTTTCGATGATGTACCGTTCCCCCAGGGGGTCGTGAACAAGGGCCGCGCCGCCATGGAGCTGGCCCAGGGTCAGGGACATCTCCCCTCCCCCGGCCTCCATCACAGGATAGATGGTTCCCCGGTCCAGCGCCAGCGCCTCCCGGCGGATGGCATAGCCGTGGTCCATCAGAAAGCGCCGCAGCGCCTCCGCCCGGGACTGGGGCTGAAGCAGCAGCGTGTGTGCGCCCTCCGCCGTCCAGGGGGCCCGTTCCAGAATGGCGGCGATGTTCTCGCCGCCCATGCCGGCGATGACGATGGTATCGGCCTCCTCCGGAGACACCACCGACAGCCCGTTGCCCAACCGGTAGTCGATACAGTCCGCACCGTAGATCCGGCCGGTTTCCCTGGCCCGTTCCAGAGGGCCCTTCCGCAGATCGCAGGCAATGGCAGAGACCACGCGCCCGTGGAGCCGCAGCCACACGGGCAGATAGGCGTGATCTGTGCCAACATCGGCGATCCGTCCGCCGGGGGGTACCCATTCAGCCAGCAGGCGCAGCCGGGGCGTCAGTTCAAGGCGCTTCATCCCGCTCCTTCCGCTCCGGCTGCAGAAAGCCTCCGGACCCTCACTGGGCCTTGTTGGCCTCTTCATTCACCAGAGCCAGCAGCTTTTCCACGTCGATGCCGTGGACCATGCAGGCCTCCTCCACCGTCTCACCCCGGGAAGAGGGACAGCCCAGGCAGTGCATGCCGATGGACAGGAAGATGGGCGCGGTCTGGGGCGCCAGGTCCAGGATGTCACCAATGATGGTGTCTTTTGTAATCTGAATCATTGTTTACAAACCTCCATTTTTCATTTGCGGTCCGGCCCTGCTCCTGAACAGAGCCGAAGCCGCTCCAAAAATCACCGCTGAGTATTATACCCTATTGTTTGTCTGAATTCAATAGAAAATCCCACAAAAGCCGAAAAGCCGGCCACGCAATTTATGCCTCCCTCTCCTCCGACCAGCTCTCCGCCGCCTTGTCCAGAACCGCCGTCAGCTTCCCTTCCGCTTCGGTTCCCGCCAGCGCCTTGGGATAAACCATGCACAGGCCATGATGTTCCAGGGTCCCGCCGCAGAGGTCCATTCCGTAAAAATACATCAGGTTTCCATAATATTCGATTCTGGCCTTGAAGTAAAACGGCCCGGACAGCGGCGTCAGCGCCAGGGCCTCCGGAACGGTCCCCGTCTCCTTATACGCCTCCACAGCGCAGTATACCTCATCGTCGCACTGCACCGCAAGGCTCGGACAGGCCCCCTCCACCCCATACTCGCTGTCAGGCGCGTAGGTGTGGAGCATCTCCACCTCTCCGGCGTGGGATTTTGCCGGCCTGAAAGCGTCGTTCACCCGAAAAGAAATCCGGTATTCACTGTCCTCCCCATAGAAGACCTCTTCCGCCAGGTGAGACGAGGGCGCAAGAAGAATCTCCCGGCCCTCCGGCGGGTTCCGGTTCTTCCGTTTCTCTGCGAATCTGTCAAACAGTCCCATTTCAAAATCCTCCTGTCAAAGATTTTTTGGATATCTTTTGATTTTGATTCTTCTGCAGGCGGCTCCGTTGGAGCGGAGGCGCAAAACAGCCCCACGCGAAAGCGTGAGGCTGTCCTGTTGCATTCAGTGCAAACGTCCGATATTCTTCGAATCTTCCCTTATCTCTGCTGCTCCCGCATCTTCGCGAAGCACTCGCTGCAATAAACGGGACGGTCGGACCGGGGCTCGAAGGGCACGCGGGCCTCGCCGCCGCAGGCGGCGCAGACAGCGGTGAAGTACTCACGGGGACCGCGGGCGGCGTTCTTGCGGGCGTCGCGGCAGGACTTGCAGCGCTGGGGCTCGTTCTGGAAACCGCGCTCAGCATAGAACTCCTGCTCACCGGCGGTGAACACGAACTCCTGACCACACTCTTTGCACACTAAAGTCTTGTCTTCGTACATGATGTTACCCTCTCTTTGAAAAGAAAATATATTGCGTTCAGCATCTGCTGAAATCGCCGGAAAGTAAGTGCCGTGCCACCTTGCGACGAATGCGCTGCACAGCGTTGTCCACGGATTTTGGGGGCTTATTCACTGCCTTGGCAATTTCCCTGCAAGAAAGACCATCCAAATAATACCCCAAGATCCTCGCTTCAAATTCGGACAACTGTTTCCGGACACCGGATAAGAGGGCCGCCGTGTGTTCTCTGTCGATCAGGAAATCTTCAGGATTACGCTGCGCCAAATTACTGGTACCAGAAGCGATGGAATTGCTTTCAAACTCAAAGTATGGAGTATCCAGAGATACCGATTGATTCAAGGGCTGCTGCTTATCCCGCCGGTCTGCACGAATTACAGAATAGAGCCGGCTGCGAATGCAGATCTCTGCGAAGGTTCGGAAAGACGTTTCTTTTTCCGAGTTATATTCCCGGACTGCCGTAATCAGTCCGACCATTCCCTCTTGGGTCAGGTCCTCACTGTCCCCGCCTGCCAGAAAGAACGGACGGGCACAGGTGCGCACCAGACGATTGTATCGAGCTACCAGTGTTTCCTCCGCCCTTCGGTTCCCGGAAGCAGCCAGGAGACAAAGCGCCTCGTCCGACTGATCCTCCAACGCCAGTATTTCGTTTTTGTAAGTAGTGCACATGATGTATTATACCCGCCTGTCCCTGAAAATGTCAAGTATTTTATCAAAATCTTCAAAAAATCTCTGGAAAATCTTGCATTTTTATTGACTCATCCGAAAAAAAGCAAAATTTTTGTATAGTTTTGACAGAAATGATGCTGCTGATTATAAAAGTTTCGCTCAAAAATCCAGCGATTTCACAAGGCTCACTAAACGGTCCGCCGTATTTTGTGCAATCTGGCTGGTCTTTGCCTCAACCATCACACGAATCAGCGCCTCCGTTCCGGAGGCCCGGACCAGAACGCGGCCCTCCCCTGCCAAAGTCTCCTCCTCACGGCGCACCGCTTCGGCCAGCTGGGGCGAGGCCATGATTTTCTCCTTGACGCCGCCGCTGTGGGGAACCTCCAGATTGACCAGAACTTGGGGATAGGACGCGCAGACGGAGGCCAGCTCCGAGGCCTTTTTTCCGGACCGGGCCAGCACCTGAAGGAACTGAAGGGCGGTCACCTGGCCGTCGCCGGTGGTCTCCAGGGCGGTGAAAATGGTGTGCCCGGACTGCTCCCCGCCGACGCGGTAATCCCGGCGGAGCATTTCTTCCAGAACGTTCCGGTCGCCCACGGCGGTGCAGATCAGGTCGATGCCGTAATTCCGGCAGAATTCGTGAAGTCCCAGGTTGCTCATGACCGTTGCCACCATGGCGTTGCCCCGTAGCAGCCCCCGGCGCTTGAGGTCCAGGGCGCAGACAGCCATGACCTTGTCGCCGTCAATGACGCTGCCCGTCTCATCCACCAGCAGACAGCGGTCCGCGTCGCCGTCAAAGGCCACGCCGATGTCATAGCCCTCTGCCCTCACCTGGTCCGCCAGGTCCTCCAGATGGGTGGAGCCGCATCGGGCATTGATGTTCACGCCGTCCGGGGTCCGGTGAAGGAACACCGTGTGGGCCTTGAAGCGCCCGAAGAGCTCCGGCGCGGTGGCGCTGGCGGCGCCGTTGGCGCAGTCCACCAGGATGCGGAGCCCCGAGAGGTCCGACTCGATGGTAGAGGCCACGAAGTCGATGTAATCCCGTTTCAGCTGCTTCATGCCGTGATGCCGGCGGCCGATCTCCCCCCGGGTGCGGTGCTCCATGGGCCGGTCCGACAGAACCTTTTCCTCCACGCGGTTCTCCAGCTCGTCGGGGAGTTTGTACCCCTGGCTGTTGAAAACCTTGATGCCGTTGTGCTCATAGGGATTGTGGGAGGCGGAAATGACGATGCCGGCGTCCGCCCTCTCCTGCCGGGTCAGATAGGCCACGGCAGGCGTGGGAATGTCCCCCACCGGCTCCACGTCGCCCCCCTGGTCGCAGATGCCCGCAATCAGAGCGGATTCCAGCATGTCGGAGGAAATGCGGGTGTCCTTGCCGATGACCACGGTGGGACGTTCCCCGTTCTTTTCCTCTCTCAGGACCTCGGCCACCGCCTGCCCCACACGAAAGGCCATGTCCGCCGTCAGATTCTCGCCCACCACGCCCCGGATGCCGTCGGTTCCAAATAGCTTACCCATAAATTCCATTACCTCTTTCTTCCAAAATCGTCATCGTCAAATTCACGTTTCAGCGCCCGTTCCGTGGCGGGAATGACCGCCAGAAGAGGAACCAGCTGCAAGCCTGTCAATATAATGCCGGACCGCCCCACCGTGCCGATGTCCCGCCCAAGCAGCGCCAGCATCCACACCAGCGTAACCCCCAGCATGGGCCGGCCCGCCCGGTACCAGAACCGCCCGCTGTAAGCATGGGCAAAGTCCCAGGTCTCCCGGTTCCGCATGGAGCGGGCCGATCGGTAGCCGAAGGAGCTGTTGATTTCCCCGGGGGGATGGTCCCGGAAGTGCCGTCCGAAGCCAATCATGCACCCGGGAATCAGAAGGGCTGTGGCCAGGGTGAAGAGCCAGAAAAGAAACTCTGTCATTTCCGACTCCCTCCTCCCGGCGGAAGCGCTACCAGTCCTGCGGCGCTTCCAGAAACACGAAATAGACCCCTGCGCAGTAGGTATCGTCGAAAAACACCTTTAGCTTACAGCCCCAGGGCTTCAGCTGTTCCTGATAAGGCTTTATCTGAGGCTCCAGCGCCCCGTTCAATTCATCAATATCAACCCTTACCGGAAAGCGTTCCAAGCTGTCAAACACCTTTTCCGGTAAATCCTGACGAAGGAAGTTCATCAGCTTTCCGGTCACATCTCCCTCATAGCAGCCAATTTCCAGACAGCAGTCCGCCCACGCCGCCAGATGAAGCCGCAGGGGCCGTTCCTCCAGATCCGGGCCTTCACACTCCAGGAAGTCCATCCATTCCGCCTCCTCGCGGATAAACAGCATATCTTCCCACACCGGGGCATAGCGCCGGTAAGCCTCTTTAAACTCCCTCTGCGCCAGCAGCGTCCAGATGTCATGAAGGTCGTTCTCTATGAAAGCGGTGTACGTCTCCAGCATATTGCATACTCCTCATTCTTCCAGCAGATACCGCAGCATCCGTTCCGGGTCATCCAAAAAACGCTTTGTCAGCTGGTAGTGCTCCGTCTCCCGGTACTCCACCGGCCGGATGCCCGTTCCGCTGAGCTCGTAAATCCGGGCCCCGGGGAACGCCATCAGGATTGGCGAATGGGTGGCCACGATGAATTGAGAATCCGCCTTCACCAGCGCATTCATCTCTCCCAGCAGCGTCAGAAGGCGCGAGGGGGACAGGGCCGCCTCCGGCTCGTCCAGCAGGTACAGCCCTTCCCCGCCGAAGCGGTTCTGGACCAGCGCCAGAAAACTCTCCCCATGGGACTGGCAGTGGAGGGACACGCCGCCGTAGCTGTCAATCAGCCTGGGGCTTGCGGCAAGGGTTTCGTCCATCTCGTCAATGTTGGTAGCCACGTTGTAAAAGCTCTCGGCACGGAGGAAAAAGCCGTCTCTTGCGTAGCGCCTCCGGGCGGGGGTCAGGTGTGGCCCGGGTGGAGAAATTGAAATTCCGGGTGCCGCCCTCTGGGTTGAAGCCGCAGGCCACGGCGATGCCCTCCAGCAGTGTGGACTTCCCCGTCCCGTTCTCCCCCACCAGGAAGGTGACGGGCCGGTCAAATTCCAGCGCGTGCCTCTCCGTCAGCCAGCGCACCGGACCCAGCCGCTGGAGCCAGCTTCCCTCCGGCAGCGCCCGCCGGAGGCGGACGGACACCAGATACTCCGGACCGCTCACAGCGTCAGCTGGTCCATCAGATCCCCCGACGCGCCGCCGGGGATGGTCCTGTGGAGATGCTGATAGGCCTTCTGCGTCACACAGCGGCCCCGGGGGGTCCGGGTCAAAAAGCCCAGCTGCATCAGATAGGGCTCATAAACGTCTTCCAGCGTCACGGACTCCTCTCCGATGGTGGCCGCCAGGGTCTCCAGCCCCACGGGACCGCCGCCGTAGCTGTCGATGATGGCCGCCATCATCCGCCGGTCCACCGGGTCCAGGCCCAGGTAGTCGATTTCCAACGCGCAGAGGGCCTGGTCCGCCACGTCCTTGGTGATGATGCCGTCGGCCTTCACCTGAGCGAAGTCCCGGACCCGGCGGAGCATCCGGTTTGCAATGCGGGGCGTACCCCGGGAGCGCCTGGCAATCTCCATGGCTCCTTCCTCCACAATCTCCACATTCAGAATCCGGGCGGAGCGGGTCACAATATGGGACAGCTCCTCCGGCGTATAGAGCTCCAGACGCAGCGTCACGCCGAAACGGTCCCGCAGGGGCGCGGAGAGCTGGCCCGCCCGGGTGGTGGCCCCGATCAGGGTGAACCGGGACAGGTCCAGCCGGATGGAGTTGGCAGAGGGTCCCTTGCCCACAATAATGTCCAGCACGTAGTCCTCCATGGCGGGATACAGGATTTCCTCCACGGAGCGGTTCAGCCGGTGGATTTCATCCACAAAGAGAATATCTCCCTCATTCAGATTTGTCAGCAGGGCCGCCAGGTCGCCGGGCTTCTCAATAGCAGGGCCGGAGGTGATGCGGATGTTCACCCCCATCTCCTGGGCGATGATGCCCGCCAGTGTGGTTTTGCCCAGGCCCGGAGGACCGTGGAGCAGCACATGGTCCAGGGATTCCTCCCGCTTCCGGGCGGCCTGAATGAAAATGGAGAGATTCTCCTTTGCCTTCTCCTGACCGATGTACTCCCGGAGCGTCCTGGGACGCAGGGAGCCCTCCTGGGCGTCCTCCTGGAGGAAGGTCTTTGCCACAATGGGCTCCTCATAGATATCGTTTCCAAAGTCGATGCTCACATACTCACTTCCTCGTCCTGCCCCCTCTCCGGGGCTTCTTTATAACCGGGAACGCCCGTTCAGGAAATCAGAGCCTTTAGAATAATTGCGGCCACACAACCGCCCAGCAGTACGCCCATAGCCGCCAGACTGCGCTGGGCCCCCGCCTGATAGCGGTCCGCCGTCTCCTGGTCCAGCGCCCAGCGTTTGCTGAGCAGGCGGCAGTATTTGGAAAAGCGGAACATCATCACGATGCTGCCGAGAAACCCCAGGGCAGCCAGTGAAGAAAGCAGCAAGGCTCTCCCCTCCCTTTTTTCTCAGAGTGTTTCGGCAATATTCCGGATCTTCTCCAGAAAGGCTTCTTCACCCCATGTATTGAGCTTGAAAAACATAGCCTGACTTCCGCCGGCTGTAATGGCGGACAGGAACAGATTCCTGTCCTGCCCCACCAGCATCACGCTGACACTGAGCCGGTTGCCGCCGGCCAGGCTGTACCGCTCATAGACCCGGACCGCGCAGCGGACGTTTCCGGCGGCGTAGTCGCTGCCGTTCTCGAAGCTGGCAGACGCGCTCCCGCTTAAAATGCCCTCGTGCAGCCGGTGAAGAACCCCGTCAAAGTCTCCCTGAAACCTGCGCTCATATTTCGCCATCTGCGTTCGCTCCCTTCCCTGTTGTGGAGTCGGCGGCTCAAACCGTACTGTCTCTTGTGTAGTCCGTCCAGCCGCCCAGGCGTTCCGCCAGCTCCGCGACCCGGAGCTTTCCATCCATAACGGCCCGCAGCTCCGCGTCTGTCGCGCCGATCAGTTTCACGAAGTCCACCTTCCCGTTGGGGGTCTCGATGGTCCCCGCCTCGTCCCGGGCGGTGATGAAGCCTGTGAGCCTGGATGTTCCCGCTCGGTCCATGCCGGTCTTCTGGCCAGTGTAAATATACTCGTTGGGGTAGAATTGTTCCCCGTTTTCGAAGGTCAGCTTTGCCAGGTCCTGCAAAATACCCGCAATGCCGCCCAACTCGGCGTGAACATCCCCCAGCCCTGTCTTTCGGAGCTTCAGAGTAAATTCATAGCCGTACCCACTGTATTCCGGGTCCGTTCCCTCCTTCTCGTAGAGGTCGGTCAGCCCATAGGTAACGAGGTGGAAAAAATCCCCGCCGTCATAGGCGCTGACGCCCTGTAAAGGATTGGGGCCGCCCAGCCGCCAGGGAATCAGCGCGCCGAAATGAATGGGGTTTTCCTGACCGGGGTACAGCTTCCGGAACGCCTCTGTAATGGCGTCCCAGCCGGGGGCGGAGATCTCCTCGCCGCCGGACAGGCCGGCACTCTGTTTGGGGGGTTCATGAAATACGTCCAATGGGTTCATTTCTCGATGCTCCCTTCCCTGTTCTGCTTACAGCTTCGCCATCCGTTTCAGTCCCTGCCGGACAATTTCCTCCAAGGGCAGATGTTCCACATCCAGCCCCTTCAGGGCTGCCGAAACCTCCTGGCTGGTATATCCCAGCACCGCCAGCGCCTGAGCGGCTTCAGCAGCCTTGCTGGCGAACATGGCGGGAGCGGGACCGCCTTTGCCGCCGGAGAAATCCAGACTGCCGCCGGTCTCCTTAGCCATTTTGTCCTTCAGCTCCAGAATGATTCGCTGGGCAATTTTCTTGCCGATGCCCGGGGCCGCCGTCAGGCTCTTTTCATCGCCGGTGACAATGGCCATAGCCAGGGTCTCCGGCGTTCCCACGGACAAAATAGCCAGCGCAGCCTTGGGGCCCACGCCGGAAACGCCAATCAGCAGCCGGAAGCTGTTCAGCTCTCTCTGTGTGGCGAAGCCATACAGCTCAAAAATGCCGTCGCCTACGTTCAAATGGGTGTAGAGCTTTCCCTTCTGTCCCTTTTTCAGGGCCGACAGGGTATTGTTCGTGGTTTTGCAGGCGTAGCCCACGCCGCCGCAGTCAATCACCGCCAGATAGGGCAGCAGCTCCGCCACCGTGCCCTCCAGATAGTAAAACATCGCAGCTCCTCTCTCTGCCCGGCAAAGCCGGACTTCCTGTTCATTTTCAAATGGTCTCCTTCACATCCCCCGTCCTGGGAAGCCGGGACGTCGCACTTCTGGCGTGGCAGATTGCCAGGGCCAGGGCGTCGGCGGCATCGTCGGGCCGGGGAATGGCGTTCAGCTTCAACAGCCGCCGTGTCATGTCCATCACCTGCCGTTTTTCCGCCTTGCCGTAGCCCGTCACCGACAGCTTTACCTGCGAGGGCGTATATTCGTACAGAGGGACGCCGCATCTTTCCGCGGCGTAGAGAATCACGCCCCGCCCGTGGGCCACGGCGATGCCGGTGGTGATATTGGTATTGAAAAACAGCTCTTCGATGGAAATCACATGGGGCTTCAGCTGGCCGATCAGGTCCTCCATATCTGTGCCGATCTGGTAGAGCCGCCGGCTGAGGGGCAGTCCCGCCGGGGTGGTGACGGTGCCGTAGGTTTTCATATGTACCTGTCCCCGCTCGGCTTCCACCAGGCCGAAACCGATGGTGGCAAAGCCGGGATCAATGCCTAAGATTCGCATGCCCCTCTCCTTTCGGCGGTTTTCTGTGTTGATTTTTGCAATCTTTATTAGTATATCAAATTTCGGTGTCATACGCAACCGCAAAATCGGAGCTTCTTTTTTTTACTTTTTGCGCCAGTCGTTTACGCGCCGGGGGCTTTTCAGGCAGCGGCGGGATTTCCCCGCCTGCCGGCGTCTGTCCCATGGCCGCGGCCTGTTCATGCCCCGGGGCAGAACGGACGTGCCTGCCTCTTTTCAGCCCCGGCGACGGCAGCCGCTTGAATCCGGACGCCGGCTGTGATACACTTCATTTCAACAAATATTAGTTTGAGAGGAGCACAGGATGAAAGCATTTGACAGAGACTATCAGCTGCTGAGCGAGATGTACCGGGACGAGTACTACCCCGATTTTCTGGTGGACAAGGTGAAGGCCGCACTTCAAACGGTGATTGACCTGCTGGAGACCGGCGAAACCGATACCGAGGCCATTCAGGCCAGGCTGGACGGAGCGGTCTGCGCCATCAACGACCTTCAGGAGGAATTTGACGAGAACGGCAGTGAGCTTGAAACGGTGGCCCGGGACTGTATTGGGGAAACCGTCGGCTATATTCTGGAGTGGTTCGGCATTCCCATTGACGTGGAGGAGGCGATTCGGGAACGGGACTGGTAAGCTAGCTTCAGGCAGGCAGGGCGGTTATCCATCATGGATAACCGCCCACAGTCGTTCCGGCAAAAGTTGAAACCGGCAGGCATACCAGCAGATTTATGCCGACTTCCTGCGCCGCGCTTCCGCCGGGACATGGAAAAGGAACCCTTTACGGGTTCCTTCAAGTAAACGCTTAAACGGTTTTGACGCGGCAGGAGGATGAAAAACACGTCCCTTTCATGGGTGCGCCGCTGTTTTATGGACGGAAAACGCCGATGATATGCAGCATGCGGATGGCCCGGTATTCATAGGTCGACAGAGGCCTGTAGTCGGCGTCGTAGCTATGGGCGGCAATCAGCACATTTTCCGGCGTCGCCGGAGTACCCACCGAAACGACAATGGGCGAGTGCTGGAAGCTCTCCCCCTTGAAAGAGAGCTGAATCAGGTCCCCGGGCAGAAGCTCTTCTATGCCGCAGGGCTCCCCTGCCGGGCCGACGGAGCGCTGGTTCCGGGTCAGGAAATTGTACAGGTACGGTACGCCGGTCCAGGCCGGCGCTTTCTGGTTGGGACTGATATAATACCATCCATAGGTAGGCGTGTAATTCATGATGCCGCTTCCGGCATAGAGACATTGAGACGCAAAGTTTGTGCAGTCGCCGCCCAGATATTCATAGTCATAAAAGAGCGGATTTCGTCCGTAGGCCCACTGATGGGCATACAGAACGACGGCTTCCCGGTCATATGGACGCAGCTGAGGAATCATGGCCTCTCCCCCTCTCCGTCCAGCTTATGCGGCGCCGACAAAAGGGTGCGTCTTATTTCCCGCCGTCAAGTCTCACAGGCCCTGCCGGAACGCCCCGCCGGAATACATTCGCAAAGCTGCGGATTGGCCGGCATTCTCTTTATTGGTTTTTGACAATGGGAAGCCAGACCTGAAAGCGTCCGTTCTCCACCCCCGGCGGGTCCAGATAGATTTCAATGTCGGGAGCCTGTGCCCACTCATATCCGGAATCGGGCAGCCACTCTGTCACAATCCGTTTTTGCAGATTTTGAATGTCCATGGGCAGTCTGCCGCAGCCGGAGAATACCGCCCATGTGGCGGCTGGCACGGTCCACTCGCACAGTCCCGCCGGAACAGGCTCGGAGGAGGCCACGGCGATATAGTAAAAGTTTTCCTCCAGGTGACAAGTACAAACGCCTAACACCCCTTCCATATCAGGGCTCATCAGGGGAATCAGTTCCCCCAGCCGGGGACCCGTCTCCGCCCAGAACTCAGGGACCACCCGAAAGCTCTCATCCTGGTCTTTGGGGATGCGGGTCCGAAAACCCACGATGCGGAACGCCTCCTTTTTCACAATCTGATATTCCATCTCAGTATCTCCTTTCAGAACCAATTTAAAGCGTATCCTTGGAAAGGCTTTTAGCCTTACACACTCCTGTTTTGCGGCAGAGGGCGCGATGCCATGGACGGCGCGAAAGGCTCTGTTAAAGGCGGTGGGCGACTCATAGCCATACCGAAGCGCCACATCCAGCACCTTATCCCCTTTTTGAAGATCTGCCGCCGCCCGGGTCATTCGCCGCCGCCGGACATACTCGCTCAGAGGCACACCTGCCAGGTAGGAAAACATTCGCTGAAAATGGTAGGCCGTGCAGCCTGCAATCCGCCCTGTTTTTTCCAGATCAATTTCTCCGTCAAGATGCAGCTCCAGATCATCCAGCGCCGCGTTCCAGTTGTTCAGCCAATCCATCATGTTTCCTCCCCGGCTCAAATTCTATGGTCCTATTTCAAGTGTGCTGACAATATAACACAGACCGTTCCGTTTATCCTCTCTTTTTTCATGCATAAGATGAGAGAAAGGGAGCGCCGAAGCGCTCCCTTTTGATTGCCTGTGATTATGCCTTGCCGTTGCAGCCCAGAACGTTCACCAGCTTGTGGCGAACCAGCTCCTTGATGTTGGCGCGGGCAGGCTTCAGATACTGGCGGGGGTCGAAATGGTCGGGATGCTCATTGAAGTACTGCCGGACGGTGCCGGTCAGGGCCAGCCGCAGGTCGGAGTCGATGTTGATTTTGCAGACAGCGCTCTCAGCGGCCTTGCGCAGCTGCGCTTCGGGGATACCCACGGCATCGGGCATCTTGCCGCCATTCGCATTGATCATCTTCACGAACTCCTGAGGCACGGAAGAGGACCCATGGAGCACGATGGGGAAGCCGGGCAGGCGCTTGACAACCTCATCCAGAATGTCAAAGCGCAGCGGAGGCGGAACCAGCTCGCCGGTGGCGGGGTCGCGGGTGCACTGTGCAGCGGTGAACTTGTAAGCGCCGTGGCTGGTGCCGATGGCGATGGCCAGGGAGTCGCAGCCGGTCTTGGAGACGAACTCCTCCACTTCCTCGGGACGGGTGTAGTGGGATTCCTCGGCGGAGACGTTGACGTCGTCCTCCACGCCGGCCAGAGCGCCCAGCTCGGCTTCAACCACCACGCCATGGTCGTGGGCATACTCGACGACCTTCTTCGTACCCTCAATGTTTTCAGCGAAGGACTTGGAGGAGAGGTCGATCATGACAGAGGTAAAACCGTCGTCAATGCAGGATTTGCAGGTCTCGAAGCTGTCGCCGTGATCCAGGTGGAGCACAATGGGAATCTCAGGGCACTCAATAACAGCGGCTTCCACCAGCTTCACCAGATAGGTGCGGTTGGCATAAGCGCGTGCGCCCTTGGAGACCTGAAGGATCACAGGCGCCTTTTCCTCGCGGCAGGCCTCGGTGATGCCCTGGATAATCTCCATGTTGTTGACGTTGAAGGCTCCGATGGCGTAGCCTCCGTTATAGGCCTTTTTGAACATCTCAGTGGAAGTGACCAGTGCCATAACAATCATCTCCTGACAGTTTATTTGTTCCGCCGGTCCTTCTGCGGCGTGGATTTGCCGCAGAAGGAAGACGAAAACGATTTTCTCCTATGATAATATCACAAAAAAAATAAAATGCAAGTATTTACAATTCTTTTTTTGAATGCTATGATAGAAATACCGTGGTTTGTCCAAACTGAGGCGCCACATAGTATTTAAAGGAGGCTTTTCATATGAGCGAATTGAAAGGCGCGTGCATTGTGGGCCAGTCCGGCGGCCCCACCTCTGTCATCAATGCCAGTGTATACGGTGTCATTGATACCGCCCTGAAGAATCCCAATATCACCCGAGTTCTGGGTGCTGAGCATGGCATCAAGGGCGTGCTGAACGACCGGTTGTTTGACATGGGCCAGGAGGACCCCGCCGAGCTGGAGCTGCTGAAGTACACCCCCTCTTCCGCCCTGGGCTCCTGCCGCTACAAAATGAAGGACCCCGATGTGGACGATACCGACTACAAGCGCATCCTGGAAATCTTCAAGAAATACGATGTCCGTTATTTCTTCTATAACGGCGGAAACGACTCCATGGACACCTGCAACAAGATTTCCAAGTATATGCAGAAGGTGGGCTATGAGTGCCGGGTGATGGGCGTACCCAAGACCATCGACAACGACCTTTTCGGAACCGACCACTGCCCCGGCTTCGCCTCCGCCGCCAAGTATATTGCCACCAGCTGCATGGAGGTCTATCAGGACGCCCGGGTCTATGACACCGGCATGGTCTGCATCATCGAGATCATGGGCCGCCACGCCGGCTGGCTGGCCGGCGCCGCCTCCCTGGCCTCCGCTTACGGCGCGGGCCCCGACCTGGTATACCTCCCCGAAGTGGACTTCGACATGGACCAGTTCCTGAACGAGGTGGACCGCATCTATAAGGAAAAGGGCAACTGCATGGTGGCCGTCTCCGAGGGCATCCACTATGCCGACGGCTCCTTTGTCTCCGAGGCGAAGACCTCCGCCACCGACGGCTTCGGTCACGCCCAGTTGGGCGGCTTGGCCGCTCTGCTGGCCGAGGCCTGCAAGCAGAAGACCGGAGCCAAGGTCCGGGGCATCGAGCTGAGCCTGCTCCAGCGCTGCGGCGCCCATCTGGCCTCTGAGACCGACATCGAGGAGTCCTATATGTCCGGCAAGGCCGCCGTGGAAAACGCCGTGGCGGGCATCACCGACAAGATGGTGGGCTTCGAGCGGACCTATGAGGACGGGAAATATGTCTGCAAAACCAGACTGCTGGGTCTGACCGACGTGGCCAACACCGAGAAGAAGGTGCCTCTGGAGTGGATCACCCCCAGCCACGACAACGTGACCCGGGACTTTGTGGACTATGCCCTGCCCCTGATTCAGGGCGAACCCAAGCTGCCCAAGCAGGATTCCCTGCCCCGCTTTGCCAGGCTCAAAAAGGTTCTGGCGAAATAAAGTACTTTGGACGGAATGCCGGACAGACCGATCGTGTTTGTCCGGCATTCCCATGAAGGGAGAGGACTGTGATGTCCCATTTTACAGACGAAAGCGGCATGTTTGCGGACTTTAATTTCAAGCTGGTGGTCATTGACAGCATTTTAGATAAAAGTCCCAGCTTTGAATCGGAGCTGGCAGAGATGAAACGGCAGTATGTAGACCCGGCAGACCCCTTTGCCTTCCGGACAGAACCCATTCCGGAGGCACTGGACTTCTTTCAGAAACTGCGCCTCACGGAGGAAGACCTGGACAAGGTTTTGGAGCTGGAGTTTGACGGCGGAAATTGTATCTATTTTCTGCTGAAGCCGGACTGGGACGGCGAGGAGGACATTTTCGACGTCACCAGTGTGCAGGGATGGGAACGGCTGAAAAATCTGTATTCGGTTTTCTGGAGCTCCATGTGCACCCCCGATGTTCTGGCCCCGTTCCGGGACCGGGGCATTGAGATGAACATCTGAACTGAAACCGTGCCCCGCTCTGTAGAACGGGGCACGGTCTCCTTTATTTCTCGATGCCGGACCAGGAGAGCCGCCACTGTCCGTCCTGACGGACCAGCTCCATGGTCAGATAGCTGAAGCTTTCCCCGTCCTCCAGATTCAGCCGGTGCTTGACGGACACAATCGCGGAATGGGGGTCCCGGTCGTCATCCGGCGCGTAGTCCACGGAAGCTATGCTGATGTTCTCCCAGACATTTTCCCCGTAAGCGTCCGCATCGGCATCCTCCGCCAGCAAATCGGAGACGCCGGAGAGGTCGCCGGACAGCAGCGCCGGGAACAGGCGTTCTGTTGTCTCATAAAGAGAGCGCATCCACTCGGGCACGGTCTCGTTCAGAGAGACCACCCGGAAGCTGGAAACCATGTCCCGGAAGCGCTGTCCCAATCCCTCCTCAGCCTCCAGAAAATACCGGGCCATGAGGACGAAGGTCCCCCCCTGTCCGTCCTCCACAAACCAGAGCTCCGCCTGCTCCGAGTCCCAGTCCGTCCCCCCGCCGGACCGCAGATAGAGGCTGCCCGGCAGGGCGGCGGAGAGCTCCTCGTGAGTCATGTCCGAATACTCCAAAGCCGCCTCCGCCGACTCCCTGGCCTCCTGGGGCGCTGTTCCGGGAAGATGGCGGATATCCAGGCCACAGACCGGGAAGTTTTCCGGCAGAGGGCTGATGCTTCTGATACTGTAAAGTCCATTTTCTTCACAGATAGAAAACTGCTCTTCGTTGACATAAATCAGGAAATCCACCGCCTCCTTCTGAGACTGAGGCGCCCAGCTCAGCAGCCGCAGGGTCCCGATTTCGCTGCCCCCCTCCGGCAGAATGAGCTCCTGCCCGCCCGGCTCCTCATCCTCTGGCGGATTCCATAGGCCGGGCCCCGGTGTTCCTGGAGAAACGACGTCGGGGGGTGCCGCCCAAAGCGGTTTGATCTGGAATACCGTCAGCACCATCAGCAGGCAGGCTGCGATGGCCGGAGCGTACCTGAGCCAGTGGTTCCGCCTTCTTTGTTCACTGCGGGCCACCAGCTCCGGGTCCGCTCCGCCGATGGCAAGGAACAGCCGTTCCTGCTTGTTCATAACAGATCCTCCTTTTCCAAAAAATTCCGCAGCTTCGCCCGGCTGCGGAACAGGCTGGTCCGCACCGTGGCCTCCTTCATTCCATAGCGCCGGGCGATGTTCGCCGCAGGCTCCGAAAACCAGAAGCGCCGCAGAAACACATTGCAGTCCCGCTCCGGCAGAGCCCGGAGAAAGCGGTTCACCGCCTCCTCCAGCTCTGCCGTCTCTACGGTCCGGGATGTGTCGTCGGGCGAGACGCACTCTGCCAGCTCCTCCAGAATCAGGGGCAGCTCTCCCCCGCCCCGTTTCTCCGCGTGGCCTGCCCGCCAGCGGTTGAAGGCCAGATTCCGGGCAATCTTCCCCAGGAAGGGTGCCAGCAGGCTGGGTCTTTGATCCGGCATGGCGTTCCAGGCCTTCATCCAGGTGTCGTTGATGCATTCCTCCTGGTCCCGGCCATCCGGCAGAATGTTTCGGACGATGGTCCGGCAGTAATTCCCATATTTCTCATCGGTCCGCCGGATGGACTCCGGGTCCCGCCGCCAGTACAAGTCTACAATGGATTGATCTTCCATCTGCCTCTCTCCTTTCTCCGTGTTGTGGGCCCACACTGGTATAGACAGCAACGGCGGTCCGGCGTTCCCGGTCAATCCAATTTTTTTGAAATTTTTTGGTTTCTTTGTGAGATTTAAAAACGCCCGCCGGTTTTCCGGCAGGCGCTTCTCTCTGATTTTTCACCGGATCCGGAGGGATTAGGCGCTTGTTGGGGTCTCTTCCCTCAGCGGTTCTTCTGGTAGATGGTCCAGAGTCCGTCCATCAGCAGGAACTTATCATAGGTGACCCGGTTCCGGCAGTAGCGCACAATCACCGGGGCGTTTCCTCCCGTGGCCACCACGCTGACCTCACGGCCCGGAAATTCCTCCCGGATGCGGTCGATGATGCCGTCCAGCATTCCGGCGGTGCCGTAGACGATGCCGGAACGCATGCAGTCCTCGGTATTCTTACCAATCAGGGACTTGGGGTGCTGGAGGGAGATGTCCGGCAGCTGGGCCGCCCGGCGGCTCAGCGCCTCCAGGGAGACGTTGACCCCCGGCAGGAGGAGTCCCCCCTCATAGGTCCGGCCCTCGGAGATGACGCCGATGGTAGTGGCCGTGCCCATGTCTATGGTAATAATAGGCGGCGTGAACTTCTCCAGAGCCGCCACCGCGTCCGCCACGATATCAGCCCCCACCTGCGTCTGTACCGTCAAACGGATGTTCAGTCCGGTTTTCACGCCGGGTCCCACCACCATGGGGGGCCTGCCCAGCAGGCGTGTCAGGGCCTTCTCCATCATGAAATTCAGCGGCGGGACCACGCTGCACAGAATGGCCCCGGTGACGTCCTTATAGCTGAAATGATACAGGGTAAAGAGATTCATCAGGTCAATGCTGATCTGGTCGGCGGTCTTTCGGCTGTCCGTGTCCAGGGACGCCAGAAAACGCAGGTTTCTGTCCTTGTCAAACAGCCCCACGGAGGTGTTTGAGTTGCCTACGTCAATGGCCAGCAACATGGAAGGTCCCCCCTTTTAAAAATCATCGGTTGATGCAGCTTCCAAGAAGCTCGTCGAAGATGTTGAGAAAAACGACGGCGAAAAAATAGACGGCCCAGCAGATTCCGGAGGGCATCCAAGGCGGGACGCGCTCCAGCACCAGTCAGTACCACGCCAGCAGCACCGGCAGCAGGGCGATGTAAGTGGCGATCCCCGCTCCGCTGAGCTTGTACCGGCTCTCCTCCGGCATCCTGCGCCTTCCCCGGTACCGTCCCGCCAGCAGCAGCCAGAGGAGCCTGCTTTTGACGGTGAAAAACAGCTTATGGCTGAGGGTCCTGGGCTCGTACACAGTGAATATCTGGCAGACGCCCCAGTACAGCAAGGTCCCGAACATCAAAAAAAGAATCGTGTCAAACACCGGACTCCCTTCCCTCTCCGCCGCCGGCAGGTACTATCTGTATCCTAACATGAGCCGGTCCGTTTGACAAGGGGCTAATCACCGCCGCGAATCAGGAAGGGCAGACCGCGCCCCCGCAGAGGGAGTGTCCCTTCCGCAGATTTTTTGTAGGGGACAGAGCCCTTCCCCTACAGGGTATCTCCGTTTTAAAATGCGCGGATGGATACTCCGCCCGCAGACAGGGGTTGAAATCATACGTTTGTTCTGGTATCATAAAAGCATCACTATGAGAGGAAGGCGTCGCCTATGACTTATCTCACGAAACTGGCCTCCCCCCTGGGTTCTCTGACCCTGGCCTCCAGCGGGGAAGCGGTCACCGGAGTGTGGCTGGAGGGCCAGAAATATTTTGCCGCCGGTCTGGAAGCTGAGACGGAGGAACGTCCGGACCTGCCGGTGTTCCATCAGACAGCGGTCTGGCTGGAGGCTTATTTCGCGAAAAAGCCTCTCCCTCCCCTTCCGCCTCTGTCGCCTCAGGGGAGCGCGTTCCGGCAGGCGGTGTGGAAGCTGCTGCCGGAAATCCCCTGTGGAAAAACGTCCACCTACGGCGCGCTGGCGGAAAAGCTGAAAGCCGCCGGAGTCCCCGCCTCTCCCCAGGCCGTCGGCGGCGCGGTGGGACATAATCCCATCTCCATCCTCATTCCCTGCCACCGGGTTGTGGGGACCAACGGCAGTCTGACGGGCTACGCCGGCGGCGTGGAGAAAAAGCGCTTCCTGCTGGAGCTGGAAGGCGCGGACCTGTCCCGGCTCCATCCGCCGAAAAAAGGGACAGCGCTGTGAGGGCGAAACGGATGATCTATCCTGCGACGGTCAATGAACAGGCCTCCGCGCCGGGTCAAATCCCGCCGGCCCCGGCGGAGCAGCCGCCTGTGCCAGGAAGATTTCCCTGCCCCTGCTGCGGCTGTCAGACGTTTCCGGTCCCGAAGGAGGAGGCCGTGGCCTTCATCTGTCCGGTGTGCTTCTGGGAAAACGATGTGTTCGTCCCCGGTGAGGACCAGCCCAGCGACGAGAACCGGGGGATGACCCTGGCTGAGGGCCGGGCGGCCTATAAGAAATTGGGAGCCGTTCGGGAGGACCTGGTGCAATATGCCCGGAAGCCCCTGCCGGAGGAAATTCCGTAAGAGGATGCGGACCTCCCGAGACAGGCACATAAGAGAGAGAGCGGAAAAAACCTCCCCTGAGGAAAGCGCCGCAAGAGAACGCGGAAAAAACCCTCCCCTGAGAAAAACACCGCAAGAGAAAGCGGAAAAACCCTCCCCTGAGGAAAGCGCCGCAGGAAAAACAGGAAAAATGGAAAAAACCGCCGCGGCCGGAAGGGTCTGTGGCGGCTTTCTCCTGTCAGTCCAAATCCCTGTCCATGCTGATTACGGACCGTGCGCAGGATTTTAACGGGTCCGGTATGTGGTCGAAATTCTGTTCCAGGATTGGAAAGGGCGGCCATTCATAATCGCCCAAAAGCCCCAGGGCGTCCTCCGCCGCATCCATGTCATCTGAGGAAACCGCCACCCTTTGCAGCAGCTCCACCAGCCCGTCGTGAATGTCCGAGATGTCCTGCTTGTAATAGGGGTCCATGAACCAGTCCAGGGCCAGCAGCAGTCTTCTTTTTGCGCCGGCATCAGGGCCCAGAAGAATGGCCCGGATAGCCGGAAGCCCCATCCGAATGATCTCTTTTTCGCTCGTTCCGTATGAAATAAAGCCGCCGCGTTCCACTGCCGTCCCCTCCCCTGCGCTGATTCTGATGAACCGATCATATCACATCGCGGAAGGGGCTTCAAGTACATGGAAGCGCGGGGCGTGTCTGTTCTCCCAATTGTGCCAGGCTCCCGGAAAACGGGACACAGCCCTTTCCCTGCAAAAAAACTCCGAATGGGATGGGACGCAGCCGGCATGGGGACAGGCGGACGCCGTTCCCGACGCCCGCCCGTCTTTATCACAGGATAATGCAGATCAGCCCCCCGCTGCCCTCGTTGATGATGCGGGTCAGGGTTTCCTGGAGCTTTTTTCGGGCATCGTCCGGCATCCGCTTCAGCTTGCCCTGAAGGTCGTCGCTGACCAGCTCGTGGAAGCTGCGGCCAAAAATATTGGATTGCCAGATTTTCCCTGTGTCTCCCTCGAACTCCTGAAGCAGGTAGTTCACCATATCCTCGGACTGCTTCTCGTTGCCCACGATGGGCGAGACGGCGGTCTCAATATCCGCCCGGATCATATGAATGCTGGGGGCGCTGGCTTTCAGTCTCACGCCGTAGCGGCCTCCCTGCTTCATGATTTCCGGCTCCTCCAGTGTCAGCTCGTCAATACCGGGAACCACGATGCCATACCCCGTTTCCTTCACGTCCTTCAGCGCCCCGGCCACCTTGTCGTATTCCGCTTTCACCGCCGCCAGCCGGGTCAGCAGGCTCATGAGGTCGCCGTCGTCCCCCACCTCAAATCCCGACTGCTCCGACAGCGTCCGGTAAAACAGTTCACGGGGCAGACCCAGCCGGGCGGCGGCCACGCCGGTGCCCAGGTCAATGGCTGTGATGGCCGCCTCGCTGATATGCTCACAGCTTCCCAGAGCGGCGATGACGCCGTCTACCTCCCGGATGTGCTGGAGCTGCGAGGTGCTCTGCCGGACCGCCTCATAAAGGTTCGCCTTAATGGGGTGCGCCGATGGCAGAGCGTCCACCCAGGGAGGCAGGAACAGGTCCAGCTCCTGCATGGGGAATTCATAGAGGACAGCCTTGAGGATGTCCGCCACGTCCTCCTCTCCCAGCTCCAGGCAGTTCACCGGAACGCAGTTCACCTCATAGCGGGAGGCGATGTCCCTGGCAATGGCCGCAGCCCGGTCAGACCTTGGGTCAGCAGAATTCAGAAGGACGATGAAGGGCTTCCCAAGTTCCTGGAGTTCCCGGATGACCCGCTCCTCCGCCTCCAGATAATCCTCCCGGGGAATATCGGCCACCGTTCCGTCTGTGGTAATGACGATGCCGATGGTGGAGTGCTCGGAAATCACCTTCCGCGTGCCGATTTCCGCTGCTTCCGTCATGGGAATTTCGTGGTCGTACCAGGGCGTCGTCACCATCCTGGGCGTGTCGTCCTCATACTGGCCGATGGCCCCCCGGACCATGTAGCCCACGCAGTCAATCAGCCGCACGGAGAAGGACGCACCGCCCTCCAGCTGAACCTGAGCCGCTTCCTCCGGCACAAATTTGGGTTCCGCCGTCATGATGGTCCGGCCGGAACCGCTCTGGGGCAGTTCATCCCTGGCACGCTCCTTGCGGTACACATTTTCAATGTTGGGAATCACCTGGGTCTCCATAAAGCGCTTGATAAAGGTGGACTTGCCGGTCCGCACCGGGCCCACCACGCCGATGTAGATATCTCCCGCGGTGCGGGTGGCGATATTCTGATAGATGGTCGTGTTCATAGCATCCCGTCCTTTTTCCGCTCCATATTCATGTTCCAATCTATGCCCGTCCCCATCAAAGTATGACGGCCCGTCTGATTTTGGAGAAAGCACACAAAGAACCCTCCACTGTCAAAGGGGTGATTTGGTCGAATTCATGCTTTACAGCCGTTCTTTCATATGGTAAACTGTTAGTGTATTAAACGAGCGGACAGCCCGTTCAAAATTGGAGGATGAAAACATGATGAAAAGCAAGAAACTTCGGGCCCTTCTGCTGGCCCTTGTGATGGTCCTGAGCCTGGCGGCCTGCGGCGGCAAGGACTCCGGCGGCACCGCCGGCAGCGACTCCCCTGCGGCCCCTCCGGAGAACCAGCCCGCCGGAGACGCCGGAAGCGGTCAGACAGACAGCGACCTGGCCTATGTTCAGGGAAACGGGAAAATGGTGATTGGCTACACGGTCTATGAGCCCATGAACTACACCGACGCCGACGGAAACTTCACCGGCTTTGACACGGAGCTGGCCCGGGCTGTCTGTGAAAAGCTGGGCGTGGATCCGGAATTCCAGGAAATTATCTGGGAGACCAAGGAAGTGGAGCTGGCCGGCAAGTCCATTGACTGCATCTGGAACGGCCTGACCCTGGATGCCGAGCGGGAAGCCAACATGAACTGCACGGTCCCCTATGTGAAGAACGCCCAGGTGGTGGTGGTCAAGTCCGGCACGGACTATACCGACACCTCTTCCCTGGCGGGGAAGACCGTGGTGGCAGAGGTCGGTTCCGCCGGTGAGGCACAGATCATCGGTACGGAGGACTCCGAGCCCGACGCCGGCCTGGCCCAGGCGGATTATGTGGGCAAAAGCGTTCAGACCGACTGCCTGATGGAAGTCAAAGCTGGCACCGCCGACGCCGCTGTTCTGGACCTGACCCTGGCAAACGCCATGACCGGCGAGGGTACGGACTATGCCGATCTGGAGATTGTGGATGAGCTGGCCGTTGAGAACTATGGCGTTGCCTTCCGCAAGGGCTCTGATATCCGGGACGCCGTCAATGATATCTTCGCGGAAATGGTGGCTGACGGTTCCCTGAAAGCTCTGGCCGACCAGTACAATCTGGAGCTGGCTGAATAAGAAACATACGCTCTTCCGTGGGACAGGGGAATTTTTCCCCTGTCCCACAGGGAGTTTTTTGAGGTGTGAACATATGAGTGTAATCCTGGGCCGCCTGTGTGAGGGCTTTATCATCAACTGCCAGATTTTCGGATTGACCCTGGTCTTCTCGATCCCTCTGGGGCTTCTGGTCTGCTTTGGCTCCATGAGCCGCTTCAAACCCCTGTCCTGGCTGGTCAAGACCTTTGTCTGGATCATCCGGGGCACTCCCCTGATGCTCCAGCTGCTGGTTATCTTTCTGGGGCCGGGACTCCTGGGCTGGGGAACGCCCTGGCCCGCCGGAAACAGCGGACGGCTGATGGCGGCGGTAGTGGCCTTTGTAATCAATTACGCCTGCTACTTCTCCGAAATTTTCCGGGGCGGCATTGAGTCGGTTCCCCGCGGACAGTATGAGGCCGGACAGGTGCTGGGCATGACGAAGCCCCAGATTTTCTTCAAGGTCACGCTTCTTCAGCTGGTGAAGCGCATCGTTCCCCCCATGGGCAACGAAATCATCACCCTGGTCAAGGATACTTCCCTGGCCCGCATCATCTCCAACAAGGAAATCATTATGACCGCCAATGAATACGCAGCCAAGGGCCTGATCTGGCCACTGTTTTCTACGGCGATTTTCTTTCTGGTGTTTGTGGGCGTCCTGACTTTGCTGTTTGGCTGGTTTGAACGGAAGCTGGACTATTTCCGTTAAAGGAGAAACGTATGGCAATCTTAGAGGTACGGAATATTGAAAAGCACTTCGGCAATACCCAGGTTCTCAGCGATATCAGTTTTTCCCTGGAGGAGGGGCAGGCCCTGTCCATTATCGGCTCCTCCGGCTCCGGAAAGACCACCCTGCTCCGCTGCCTGAACTTTCTGGAGCGGCCGGACCACGGCTCCATTGCCGTAAAGGGCGGCGTGATTTTTGACGCGTCGGACCCCTCCACCCAGTCGGAAAAGGACATCCGGCAGAAGCGGCTCCACTTCGGTCTGGTGTTTCAGAATTTCAATCTCTTCCCCCAGTACACGGCGCTGCAGAACGTCACCCTGGCCCGGGAGCTGCTGGCCAGGGAACGGGGCGGCGAGAACAGAGATGCCATTGTCAAGGCGGGCCGGGAGCTGCTGGCGCAGATGGGTCTGGCGGACCGGGCGTACCATTATCCTCACCAGCTTTCCGGCGGACAGCAGCAGCGGGTAGCAATCGCAAGGGCATTGGCTTTACAGCCGGACATCCTGTGCTTTGACGAGCCCACCTCCGCCCTAGACCCGGAGCTCACCGGCGAGGTCCTGCGGGTCATCCGTTCCCTGGCGGAACAGAAAACGACCATGATCATCGTCACCCACGAGATGGCCTTTGCCCGGGACGTGGCGGACCAGGTGATTTTCATGGACGGCGGCGTCATCGTGGAGCAGGGCGATCCCCGAGAGGTTATCGACCACCCCAGGGAGGAACGGACCCGGCAGTTCCTGGCTCGATACACGGAGAATTAGGAGGCGCATCCCGTGGAGAACGAAGCGTTCTTCTGGAGAGTCATGGATCTGCTGAACTGGAACTGTGCAGGCGACGACAGTCTGGTTCTTGCGCCGGCGCTGCGTTTTCTGGTCCGGCGGTCAGATGAGGAGATTTTTTCCTTTGAGGACACTATGTCCCGGCTGCTGCACAACCTGGACAGCCGAAAAATTGCTCAGAGCCTTTATAAAGACACAGACAGTATGTCCGCTGACCTGTTCCTCTACCAGCGGTGCGTGGCTGTGGTTAATGGGCAGGCCTATTATGAGGCTGTTCGCAGCGGCAGTACCAGACTGAATCCTGACCTGGAATTTGAGTCGGTACTCTATCTTCCCGCAAACGCCTGGGCCAAAAAGCACCGCCGGGCTCCGGAGGACTATCCGCACACCCCTGGTATCAGCTATGAGAGCATGAGGAATCAGGAATTATGGAAATAAAGCAAGCGGACGTTTCCAAGTCGGGAAACGTCCGCTGTTTTCATCCGTTCATCACACCCGCTTCCTGGGAATCAGCAGCAGCTTTTCCCGGGGCAGGTCCTCCTCTCCCTCCAGCTGGTTGGCGGAAAGAATGGAGTCGATGGTGGTATTGTATTTCTTCGCCAGGTCCCAGGCGCTCTCCTGCCGTCCCATACAGCGCAGCACCAGAGAGGGCACCCCTGTCAGGTCCTTGGGAGACTCCGTGTCCAGCTTGGCGGCGGAGACACAGACCTTTTTGACCCGGGAGGCCGCTTCCACCCGGAAGTCCACCGGGAACCGGACCTCGATCCCCCGGTCTCCCAGGGCGCCCTGGACCTCCTCCGGGCAGACCGCCCGTGCGGTGATCCGGCAGTCCTCCGGCAGCTCCAGCTGGCAGCTGGCGTCGATGCAGCGCTCCGCCACCAGGGGCACGCCGCCCTCGTCCAGATACATGGCCCGGACGGTTACGCCGGTGCGCAGCACGGCCATGTTCCCCTCCCGGCTGACGGAAACCGCTCCGCACTGGGCCGACAGCGCCAGAATGGCATTGGCCACCACACCAATCTCCAGCACCTCCCGCACCGTCTGACGGCGGTTCATGGCCTCGCAGAAGCTGGTGAGAGACAGCGGCGCGGCCTCATAGGTCATATCATAGGCCGTGGAATAGAGATCGCTGAGCAGAGTCAGGTCCTGTTCCTCCCTCATCAGGGCGGTGGCATGCAGGTACAGTGTCACGGCAATCTGCCGGCCCTCGGGGTCGTCTCCGTCAATCTGGAAATCCGTCCCCGTCAATTGCAGCTGCATGGACGCGGCAGCTCCCTCCGTGACGCCTTCCACCTCCATGATTTGGGAAAAAGGCAGTTCTGCCGCCATGGAGCCGCAGGTCCCTTCGCTGTCACGGTAGAGCAGGCTGACGGAAAAAATCCCCTTGAAAATCAGCTTGCTCCCCACGATTTTCGCCTCGGTCACAGTGCTGGAAATCTGGTTGGTCAGCAGCTCCGCCGCTCCCTCCCGCCCCGGGGAGAGATTGATCTCCTCCGTAAACGTAAAATCCTTTTCAGCAATGTGGGTCAAAAGAATTGCGTGCTGTTGTTCCTGGCGCTTCTCCACACAGAAACCCTCCTCGGCCTCCACGTCGGTGCAGAAGCTGAGGGGCATCCGCTGATAGGCGGTAATATGTGTGACCAGCTTGCAGTGTGTAAAAACCTTGCGGGGGTTCAGCATCCGGGCCTCCAGAAATTCCGGTTCTGTCTCCGCTGTCAGGTACTGGCAGCCCGACAGCCCCCGGTTATCGCTCTCAACGGTAAACGGCATGGCGAATTCCAGCGTCCGGACGCCCGGCTCTCCGTCAGGGGTGTAGAGCACCGTCACCCGCACGGTGCCGGAGAGCTCCGCCTTCCCGTCCCGCAGCTCCCGGCTGTGGAGATAGACCTTCCCCACGGTTTCGATGATGCGGGCAATATCGGGGCAGTAGTCCGGCACAATGGTTTCCGCCGTTTCCTCCTGGGTCAGGGTCAGCTCGCCCCCCGTCTCATAGGTATCCAGAGACGTTTTTTTCAGTTCCAGTTCCATGAACTCCGTCCTTCCTTTCCAGGCAGTTCCATCGTATTCCTGTCCTACTCTATGAACCGCCCGGCAGGCTTATTCCTTCACCTTGAACAATTTCCGCAGAATTCCGCGAAGCATTTTGGGGGATTTCCAAACCACGATGTTCATAAAGCCGCCTCCTAATTTTAAGTAAAGGAATTCACCGCCTGCAGCATGCGCAGCCGCAGGCGATCAGCAGAAAGGCCACCAGGAACAGCAGCGCCCCCACCGGGAAAATCGCGGTAATCAAAATCCCGATTCCCAGCGCCGCGGCGCAGAGCCCCAACAGATGACAGCCGCCCCAGTCTCTCCGGCACATGACGCCACACCTCCTTCCCTCTGGTTCAGTATATACAGCGGTGATTGTCCCTGGTGCAGAAAAAGTCCGCCCAACGGGCGGACTCTTCTGTCCTATTTCTTTTTCTCCTGCCAGTCCTGAAGAGGCTTCAGCTCCTCATACAGGCGGAGATAGCTTTGATGGCGGCTCTTCTGGATACCGCCCTGTTTCAGCGCCTCCAGCACGGCGCAGCCCTGCTCCCTGGTGTGGGCGCAGCCCGCAAATCTGCACTGTCCCAGATAGGGCCGGAATTCCAGAAAGGTCTCAGGCAGACGGCGCTTGAGCTCCAGGTTCAGCTCCTCCGCCTCAAAGGAGGAGAAGCCGGGGGTATCCACCACCTCCGCCCCGCAGGACAGGCGGTGGAGCTCCACATGGCGGGTGGTATGCCGCCCCCGTCCCAGGGCGGCGCTGACCTCCCCCACCTGGAGCTGAAAATCGGGGTCCAGCGCATTTAAAATGCTGGATTTTCCAACGCCTGAGTTCCCTGTAAAGGCAGACAGCTTCCCGGCAATCAGCCCCTTCAGCTCCTCCAGCCCCTCCCCTGTCTCCGCGCTGACACGGAGGGTGGGAAAGCCGGAAGACTGATAGATGGCATAGAGTCCGTCCGCCCGGTCCAGATCGCACTTGTTCAGCAGCACCACCACCCGGCAGTCCTTCAGGGCGGCGATGGATGCCACCCGGTCGATGAGGAAGGGGTCCGTTTTGGGGATGGCGCCGGAGGCGATGACCACCAGCTGGTCAATATTCGCCACAGCGGGCCGCGTAAAAGAATTTCGCCGGGGCAGAATACGCTCTACAAACCCCTCACCATTTCCCAGCTCCCGGACTTCCACCTGGTCCCCCACCAGAGGGGAAACGCCTTCCTTCCGAAATTTGCCCCGGGCCCGGCAGGTCAGGACCGCTTCGCCGGTGTCCACATAATAGAAGCCGCTGAGGGCTTTTTGAATCCGGCCCGTCATGACAGATTAAAGTCCTGGCTGCCGCTCTGGAGAGGATCCAGCACGCCGTCAAACAGCACGCGGATGCTCTGCGTGCCGGCTCCCTTCAAGGAGACCTGCAAAGAACCGGGCGCACAGCTGACCCGTTCATCATACTGCGGCTCTGCCTCGTCACCCACATAGACCTGTACCGCAACCGTGGTGCGGTCATCCTGAGGCAATTCGATGCCGATAATAATTTCATTTTTGGTCAATCCTTTGCTGACCCGTAATTTGACGGTGTCGCCCTCCTTGACCATGGTGGTGGCCTCAATGCTCTGCCAGAGGATGGTCCCCGGCTCCTCCTCGCTCTCCACATACTCGATGTCGGCGTCGGTGCAGACCAGCTTATAGGTCTCCGCCAGCTGAGGCCGGATCACGTCGATGCTCTGGTTGACACACAGGGGCATGGGGAATTCCTTCAGCTCCGGCCCCTTGCTGACAATCAGACGGATGGTGTCACCCTGCTTCAGAGGCTCGCCCTCTGCCGGCTCGCTGCGGATGATATAGCCCTTGGTGACCTGGTCGTTGAATTCCTGTTCCGCCTCGTCTGCGATGATCTCCAGCTCATACTTTTCAATCAGGCTCTTCAGGGCGGACCGCGCCTGGGAAACGGTATGATTTACCACTCCGGGCATATTGGCCGTTTCCTCCCCGGCGCTGATCCAGACCTCAATATACAGGTTGTTCCCCTTGCGGTGGTCGTCCGGCTTGGGGTTCTGCCGGACGATGGTTCCCACAGGCATGTCGCTGTACTCATTGCCCATATTTCTCAGCTCGAAAATGCCGTTGACGCTCTCCAGCCTGTCGGCATCCTCCAGCGTATAGCCCACAACAGTGGGAACCACATAGGATTCCGGCGCAGGCTCCGGCTCAAAGGAGTCGGAGACCGTTCGGAACAGCACCACCGCCAGCGTGGCGGCCAGCACCAGCGCCACGGCAATCAGCACCTTCTGAGCCGCGCCGCCGGAGGGCCGGCCATAGTCATCGTCCTCGTAAACCTCTTCCCGGCGGCGCTTCTGGGGCTCTCTCTCCCGGACCGGGCGGATGCGCTGGGTGGGATCGTTGGGCTCCTCCGGGCGAAGATCCACCAGAGAAAAGTCCAGGTCTACGCTGGGATTTTTCCGGAAGTTCTCCAGATCGGCAATCATGGCGTCGGCACAGGGGTAACGCCGGTCCAGGTCCGGCGTCATGGCCTTCATGCAGATCAGCTCCAGCTGAGGCGGAATCTCGGGGTTGACCTCCCGGGGCGCCAGAGGCACGGCACTGAGGTGCTGAATGGCCACAGAGACGGCGGAGTCCCCCTCAAAGGGCAGCCGACCCGTCAGCATTTCGTACATCACCACGCCGGCGGAATAGATGTCCGAGCGGGCGTCGGTGCGGTCCCCTCTGGCCTGCTCCGGGGAAATATAGTGGACGGAGCCCAGCGCCTCCTGAGTCAGGGTCTGGGCGGAGTTTTCAAGGCACGCGATGCCGAAATCGGCCACCTTCACGCTGCCGTCCCGCAGGACCATGATATTCTGAGGCTTGATGTCCCGGTGGACGATGCCCCGGCTGTGGGCATGGCTGAGTCCCCGCATGATCTGGGTGATAAAATGGAGGGATTCCCGCCAGTTCAGCTGACCCCGCTTCTCCATATACTGCTTGAGGGTGATGCCGTCAATCAGCTCCATGACGATATATTCCGTGTCGCCCCGCCGGCTCACATCATAGACCGAAACAATGTTGGGGTGGGACAGCTGGGCCACCGCCTGAGACTCCGCGTTGAACCGGCGGCGGAAATCCGCGTCCTGCGCCAGGTCGGGCTTCAGGACCTTGACTGCCACCAGACGGTTCAGCCGCTGGTCCCTGGTTTTATAGACCACCGCCATGCCGCCGGTGCCGATACACTCCAGAATCTCATATCGGCTATCCAGTACTTTTCCGATGTATTGGTTCATACAGTCCCGCCTCCCTTACAGATTCCGCATCAGGACAACGGTTACATTGTCCGAGGCACCCCGGCTTTTGGAGATATGCAGCAGACGGTCCAGACAGGTCTCCGGTTCTCTGCGGAGGACTTCCTCCCACATCTCCTGATCTGTCACGGTATTGACCAGCCCATCGGTGCACAGCAGCAGGCAGTCCCCCGGCAGCCACGGGCAGACGAAGCAGTCGCACTGGGTGTCTGCGTCCGGCCCCAGGGCCCGGGTAACATACTTCCGTTTCGGGTGGCGGCGGGCCTCCTCAGCGGTGATGTCTCCCCGGGCCATCAGGTCCTCCACCAGGGAGTGGTCCCGGGTCACCTGGGTGATGCCCCGGGGCGTGATGTGATAGGCCCGGCTGTCTCCCACGTTAGCCACCACCGCCCCGCCGTCAAAGACAATGGCGGAGACCAGGGTGGTCCCCATGCTCTGGTACTCCGGCAGGCGGCCGGCGGCCTCACAAATGGCCCCGTCGGCCATGGAAATCGCCTGCGCCGAGGCCGTTTGCAGCTCCTCCGCCGTCATGTCCGGCCGAAGCCGCTTTTCCAGCTCCGCCATAAAGGTCTCCGCGGCGATGCTGCTGGCCAGCCTGCCCCCGGCATAGCCGCCCATTCCATCGCAGACGACGCAGACGCTGTGTCCGGATTCCGTCTGCTTCCGCACCGCATAAGCGTCCTGGTTTTCCCGGCGGACAAGACCCACGTCCGTCATGCCCAAAATGTCGATCATTGAGGATTCCCCTCCTTCTGTGTCTTCCGGCGGAGCTGCCCGCAGGCGGCGTCAATGTCGCCGCCCAGGCTCCTGCGGACCGTGGCGGTCACGCCGTGGCTCTCCAGCCGCTTCTGAAATGCCGCCGTCCGCCGGGAGGGCTTGAAAGGCCGCTCCTCCACATCGTTCAGCGGGATCAGATTCACATGGCCCGGCATCCCCTTCAGCCGCTTGGCAATCAGGTCCGCCTGCCAGTCGTGGTCGTTCACGCCGTCAATCATGGCGTACTCAAAGGAAATCCGGCGGCCCGTCTTTTTGAAATACGCGTGGCAGGCGGCAAACAGCGCCTCCACCCCATAGGCGCGGTTAATAGGCATCAGCCGCGAACGTGTGGGGCTGTCCGGCGCGTGGAGGGACACGGACAGGGTCAGCTGCAATCCCAGCTCTGCCAGGCGGTTGATTCCGGAGATGACGCCGCAGGTGGAGAGGGAGATATGCCGCATCCCGATGTTCATGCCGTCGGGGTGGTTGACAGTCTCCAGAAATTTCAGCACATTGTCCAGGTTGTCCATGGGCTCGCCGATACCCATCAGTACGATGTTGGAGACAGGCGCGCCCGAGTCCTTCTGTGTGAACAGCACCTGGTCCAGCATCTCCCCCGGCGTCAGGTCCCGGACTTTTCCGGCAATGGTGGACGCGCAGAAGAAGCAGCCCATACAGCAGCCCACCTGAGAGGAAATGCACACGGTGTTTCCGTGGCGGTAGCGCATGAGGACGGATTCCACGCAGTTGCCGTCTCCCAGCTCCCAGAGATATTTGATGGTGCCGTCCCTGGCGGAGACCTGTTTCCGGGCCACCTCAGGCGGCGTCAGCACACAGAGCTCCTCCAGCCGCCGCCGCAGCGTCAGGGGGATATTGGCCATCTCTCCAAAGGACTCCGCGCCCCGGCTCAGCCAGGAGAAGACCTGCTTCCCCCGAAAAGCCGGCTCCCCCAGCTCCCCCAGAAACTCCGTCAGCTCCGGGAGGGTCATGGATTTTAAATCGATCATACAGAGCCTCATATTCAACCGCGCCGCGTCATGCGGCAAATGTAAAAGCCGTCGGTGCCGTGGCGGTGGGGCCACAGAGTCACCTGGCCATCCGTCTCCCCGATGGGCTCCGGCAGCCTGAAGCCCTCCTGGAAAAAGTCAGGGTGTGCGCCCAGGAAGGCCCTCGTCACATCCTCGTTTTCCTCCGGCAGGATGGTGCATGTGGAGTAGATCAGCACGCCGCCGGGCCGGACGTATCCGGCAGCATTTTCCAGAATGGCGCTCTGAATCACCGGCAGCGTAAAGAGGTCATCCGCCCGCTTCCGGCGGATGTCCGGTTTTTTCCGCAAAATGCCCAGGCCGGAGCAGGGAGCGTCTACCAGCACGGCGTCATAGCCGTTCCGCCACTCCTCCCGGCAGACGCTCCCGTCGGCTGCGGCGGTCCGGATAGAGGTCAGACCCAGCCGTTCCGCCCCCGCCCGGATGCGCGTGAGTTTGTTCTCATGGAGGTCGCAGGAGATGATTTCCCCCCGGTCCCTCATGGCAATGGCGGCGGCGAAGGATTTTCCGCCGGGAGCGGCGCAGACGTCCAGCACCCGGCTTCCGGGCTTCAGACCCGCTGCCAGCACCGCCAGCCGGGCCGCCGGGTCCTGTACATAAAAGGCTCCGGCCTGAAAGGCCTCCAGCCGCTCCAGCCCGCCTGTACGCTCCAGCAGCAAACAGTCCGGCAGCCAGGGATGGACCTTCGTTCCAACGCCCCCGGCTTCCAGCGAGGCAGCCGCCTGGTCCGTGTTAAAGCGGAGGGTGTTCACCTGCGCCGCCATGGGAGGCTGGCTGTTGCCGGCTCTCAGAAGCGCCTCCGTCTCCTCCCTGCCCAGCAGTCCAAGCAGCCGCTTCACCATCCACTTGGGGTGACTGTACCGAATGGACAGGTATTTTGCTTCGTCCCGATCCGGAATGGCGGGCAGAGTCTCCCGCTCCCGGCACAGCTTTCGCAGGACGGCGTTCACCAGTCCCGACGCCGCGCCCCGGCCGGCGCTTTTCGCCAGGTCCACTGAGGTATGAACGGCGGCGTTGTCCGGCACCCGGTCCAGAAACAGAATCTGATAACCGCCCAACCGCAGGATGTCCGCCAGAGGCGGCTGAAGATGGTCCAGCTTCTGCGTGCAGCAGGAGGAAAGGTAGAAATCCAGCAGCAGTTCATTCTGGAGAACTCCATAGACCAGGCGGCTGCACAGAGCAGCGTCAGCCGGTGTAAGTCCCGCCAGATTATAGGCCAGGGCGGCATCCGCCCAGGCGCCCCGGGTCCGGCAGACGGTCAGGACCCTCAGGGCCCGCTCCCGGGGGCTCATCTGCGGCCTCCGCCCCGGCGGCTGTTCCGGCCCAGAAAGACGAGCACATAGCGCAGCAGCTGAAGGGCCGACATCAGCAGCGCCGCCACATAGGTCAGAGCCGCCGCCTGCAGCACCTTCCGGGCTCCCCGCAGCTCGTCGCCGTCCAGAAGGGCCTCCCCCGCGATGGTCTCCATCGCCCTGCGGGACGCGTTGAACTCCACCGGAAGTGTCACCAGCTGGAAAACCGTGGTGAGGGAAAACAGCAGGATGCCCAGGAAAAACAGGCTCTGGCTGTACAGCAGCATTCCAATCAACAGCAAAAAGAAGGAAAACCGGGACCCCAGCTGGGTCAGCGGCACGATGGCGCTCCGCAGGCGGACGGGGGCGTAGCCCTTGGCATACTGTACTGCATGGCCCGCCTCATGGGCCGCCACGCCCACCGCCGCCACCGTTGCGGTGGCATAGACCGGCTCGGAGAGATAGATGGTGTTGCTTCTGGGGTCATAGTGGTCCGTCAGACTGCCTTGGCAGGGCCGGACGGGCACATTGTAGACGCCGTGAGTCCGCAGGACGGCCTCCGCCGCCCTGGCTCCGGTTAGACTGCGCCGGTTCCGCCCGCCGCTGTACTTCCGAAAGGTGTGGCTCACCTGGAACTGGGCCCAGAGCGACAGAGCCATCACCGGAATCAGCAGAACGCAGTAGAGATTGTTTGCCAGGAAATGACCGTAATTGTAAGAGTAAGGCATAGAATCACCCAACCATTCAAGCTTAGACTATTTGACCTTTCGGTGCCCCAAGCGATATGCGTAGGCGCTCATTCGCTTTCCACCCTGCGCCTGGACCTCTTTGATACGCAGCAGCTTCCCGTCGCCGCAGGCGATGTCGATTCCCTGCTTTCCAGCCGCCGCACGGGCTCCCGGCTGCAGGGCGGTATCCTGGCCCAATTCTTCCACCGCGTAAATCTTCAAGGGTTTTTCGTCTGCACTGATGATATCTGTGGTGGCGCAGGGCCAGGGAATCAGTCCCCGGACCTGGCAGGCGATTTCATGAGCGGACCGGCTCCAGTCAATGGGAGACAGCCCCTTTTCCAGCTTGGGGGCGTAGGTGCTCAGGCTCTCGTCCTGGGGCGTCCGGGAGGCCGTCCCCGCCGCCAGGGCCCGGACAGTCTCGGACAGCGCCTCCGCGCCCAGCTCCGCCAGACGCTCCGTCAGGGACCGGGCGTCCTCCTCCGCTCCAATGGGAGTGGACTTTTGCAGGATGATGTCCCCCGCATCCAGCGCCCTGGCCATATACATAATCGTCACGCCGGTCTCCGTCTCCCCGTTCAGAATGGCCCAGCTGATTGGCGCAGCCCCCCGGTACCGGGGCAGCAGGGACGAGTGGACATTGACAGAGCCCAGAGGCGGCACGTTCAAAATATCGTCAGGCAGAAGCTGTCCATAGGCCGCCACCACCGTCAGCTCCGGCGCCAGGGACCGGAGCAGCTCCAAAGCCTCACCGCCCTTCAGGCTGACAGGCTGAAAAACCGGCAGATTTTTTGTTAAGGCATATTCCTTTACAGGAGAGAAAGCCAGCTTATGCCCCCGGTTTTTGGGCTTATCCGGCTGGGTGAACACGCCGCAGATTTCGTGGCCGTCCTCCACCAGCCGGCGGAGGGAGGCCACAGCGAATTCCGGCGTTCCCATGAACAAAATGCGCATCAGTCGTCCTCCTGATTCATCAGTTCCTCCACTTCCTCCTCTGTGAGGAAGCGGTCGATATGGTCCGTGTACAGGCGTCCGTCCAGATGCTCCAGCTCATGGCAGAAGCACCGGGCTGTCAGGCCCTCGCCCTCCACCTCAAACCACTGGCCGTCCCGGTCCTGAGCCCGCACCCGGACATAGCTGGGCCGGGTGACCAGCCCCCATTTCCCCGGCACGCTGAGGCAGCCCTCCATACCGGTCTGCTCGCCGCTCTGGGCGATGATTTCAGGGTTCACCAGCTCAATATACTCCTCCGACTCCATGTCCATGACGATGCAAAGCCGCCGGAGGATGCCCACCTGAGGCGCGGCAAGACCCGCGCCGTTGGCCTCCGCCAGCGTTTCCGTCATATCGTCCAGCAGCGTGTGCAGACGCTGATTAAAATCCGTCACCGGGCGGCAGACCTTTGTCAGGCAGTCCTCACCCATCTCCACAATCTTACGCAGTGCCATTGTTTGTGTACCTCCCTTAGTCTGCGGCATTACAGTCCGCGGAAATATGCAGTCCCCGATTCTCGCGGGCGGCGGCAAAGTCTCTGAGCAGGCGGCTGATCCGCTCCCTGGTTTCCCGGTCGTTCCTGCCTGTCAGCAGCACCCGGTAGCGGTAGCGCTCATTCAGCTTCAAAAGCGGCGGCGGAGCGGGACCCAGGATATCCCCCCCGGGGAACAGGCGGCGCAGGCTGTCCCGCACGTGCAGAGCCGCCCGGAAAACCGCACCCTCCTCCACCCCGGAAACCGTGATAGTGAACATATCCGCGAAGGGCGGGCTGCGCCGCAAGCGGCGCATCTCAATCTCACCGGCATAGAAGCGGTCGTAATCCTGACAGGCGGCGCACTGAATCACGTCGCTGCCCGGCGTATAGGTCTGAATCACGGCCCGGCCGGTCTTGCCGCCCCGGCCCGCCCGGCCAACCACCTGGGTCAGCAGGCTGAAGGTCCGTTCCGCCGCCCGGAAGCTCTCCACATACAGGGAGAGGTCGGCGGCCAGGACCCCCACCAGGGTGACGTTTTCAAAGTCCAGCCCCTTGGCCACCATCTGGGTGCCCAGGAGGATGGGAATGCGTTCTTTTTCAAAACGGCTCAGAAGCCGTTCATGTCCCATAGCGGTGGTGTCCGCGTCCATGCGCAGTATGTCCGCCTCCGGAAACAGGCTGCGGAGTTCCTCCTCCACCTTCTGCGTACCTGCGCCGACTTGCTTCATGATGCCGCCGCAGGCGGGACAGGCCTCAAAGCTCCGCTGCGAGTGGCCGCAGTGGTGGCACATCAGTCTGCCGTTGACCGAGTGATAGGTCAGCGCCGCGCTGCACCGGGGACATTCCGGAACCAGGCCGCATTCCCCGCAGAGCAGCATCCGACTGCTGCCCCGGCGGTTTAAAAAGAGGATGCTCTGCTCCCCCCGCTCCAGGTTGGCCGCCAGCTCCCGGCGGAGATCTCCGCCAATCAGCCCGGGATTTCCCGCCTTGATCTCCTCTCTCATATCGGAGATCAGCACCTGCGGCAGGGCCCGCTCGTTGTAGCGGCAGCGCAGCAGCGCCTTTTGATAGCGCCCCGTCTCCGCGGCCCAGGCCGTTTCAACAGACGGCGTGGCGGACCCCATGACCAGAACCGCCCCATCCCGGCCGCAGAGGTATTTCGCAATGTCCCGGGTGTGATACCGGGGGGAATTTTCCGACTGATAGCTCCCTTCCTGCTCCTCGTCCATAATCAGCAGCCCCAGGTTTTGAAGAGGGGCAAACACGGCGGAACGGGTGCCCAGCACCACCCGGACCTCTCCCCGGCGGATGCGCTTCCACTGGTCGTAGCGCTCCGACATCCGGAGGGCGCTGTGGAGCATGGCCACATCCTCACCGAAGTAGGAGGAAAAGAGCCGCAGCATCTGGGGCGTCAGCACAATTTCCGGCACCAGAACCATGGCGTTTTTGCCTCTGGTCAGTATTTCCTGAACCAGACGCAAATAGACCTGCGTCTTTCCGCTGCCGGTGACGCCTTGGAGCAGCACTCCGGAGGCCTGTCCGGTTTCCGTCAGAGCCAGAATCTGTTCATAGGCCGCCTGCTGTTCATCGCTCAGCACAATGGGCGCGCCTGCGCCCGGGGACTCGGCCCTGGGAATCCGCAGCTCCTCTATTTCGGAAAAGGTCAGAAGGCCCGCCTTTTCCATGTTCCGCAGCACCTGCATGGACGCGCCGGTGAAATAGGCAACATCCGCACAGGCGGTTCTGCCGTTGGCCGCCAGCAGCCGGACCACCTCGGAGCGGGCAGATGAAGACCGCTTTTTTGCCTCAACAGCTGCCAGAGCCTCCTCGGCACTGACGGCCAGATCCGCCATGCGGCGGGTCTTGTCGGAGACTTTTCGGGCGGCGGCGGTCTCCTGCCAGACCAGACCGGCATTTTGCAGGGCATTGAGCGCCGGAACGGTCTCAGAGCCAAAAAGCTCCCGCATTCGCTCCAGCTCGGCGCTGCCGCCGGCCTCCTGAAGAAATTCCAGCAGCTCCGGTCCGTGCCGCAGTCCCCGGGCCGCTTCTCGGGCTGCGCCGGGGTCCAGCTCCGCCGTGAGACGCCAGATTTCCTGAATCCGATACCACAGCCCGGCGGGCAGGATGGTTTTAACCGCCTCAAACATGGTGCAGAAATATCTCTGCCGCATCCACGCTGCCAGAGACAGCCCGGCGCTGTCCAGCACCGGTTCCCGGTCCAGCAGACTGGAGAGCGGTTTCAGCCCCGGCGTCTTCTTCCCCTCCCCTCGGGCCAGAATGATTCCCTCGGAGAGACGGTTGCCTCTTCCAAAGGGCGCCGTCACCCGCACGCCGGGGAGCGCTGCCTCCAGCATGGCCTCCGGCACCAGATAGTCATAGGGCTTGTCAATGAAGTAGGGCGCGGCGCTGACCGCAGCCTTTACGATTGTCACGGTCTCCATGTCCCGCCCTCCTTTCCGCCCCGGCGGGAAGAGCCGGAATCAGGCCTCTTCCGTTTCCCAGGCCAGACTGCCGGTGTCCAGACGCCCCTCCGCCACCTCGTGAATGGCCATTGTAACGGGCTTGTCGTCCAGATGAACGCCGGCGGTCTCCGCCTCCTCGGCAATCTGCCGGGCCCGGCGGGCAACCACGTTGACCAGCATATAGCGGTTGGGAATATAGGCGTTGAGCTTACTCATGGCAGGATACAGCATCATAATCAATCGACTCCCTTCGCCGTCACAAAACGGCTTCTTATAATTTCCAATCAATTCAAAACAGCCGCGAAACACAGCATTTATCAGCCCTCTGTCCGGAAAGTATCCGAATTGGGGCCCGGTTCGCACGGTCAGTCCCGGATAATCTCCATCCGGTCCATGGAACGGCAGTGCTCCGCTGTCATAATGGCGTTCAGCTCCCCGGCGGCGTTCTCAATAGTATCATTGATTACAAAATAGTGATACGCGCTGGCGGTCTGACACTCCACCTTGGCCCGCAGGAGGCGCTTTTGAATCTTCTCCGTGCTGTCGGTGCCTCTGGCTGTCAGACGGCGCTCCAGTTCCGACCAGCTGGGGGGCGCAATAAAAATTAAAATGGCCTCCGGACGCTTCTGGGCGATTTGCAGGGCTCCCTGCACGTCAATTTCCAGAATCACGTCACGCCCCTCCGCCATAGCTTCATCCACAAAGCGCTTGGGTGTCCCGTAGAAATTGCCCACGTATTCCGCATACTCCAGAAAGGCATCCTGGGCAATCCACTCGTGGAAGGTATCGACGTCCAGGAAATGATAGTGCACGCCGTTCTCCTCACCTGCCCGGGGCTGCCGGGTGGTGGCGGACACGGAGACATACACATCCTTCCGCCGCTCCAGAAGCACTTTCAGCACGCTGCCCTTGCCCACGCCGGACGGGCCGGAAATAATGAAAGTCTTTCCCTTTTTCATGCGTCCTCCTTATCACAGAGCTGACCGCCGAACTTCTCCGGCGGCAGCGCCGACAAAATCACATGGTCGCTGTCCATAATGAAAATTGAGGCGGTTTTCCGGCCATACGTAGCGTCAATCAGCATCCCCCGTTCCCGGCTTTCCTGGGTCATGCGGCGGATGGGTGCGGAATCGGGGCTCACAATGGCTACCACGCGCGCCCGGGAAACCATGCTCCCATACCCGATGTGAATAAATTCCATATCACTCAATATTCTGTACCTGCTCCCGCATTTTCTCCACCTCGGCCTTCAGATTGACCGCCACCTGAGCGATGGTCACATCGCCGCATTTGGAGCCGATGGTATTGGCCTCCCGGTTGACCTCCTGAATCAGGAAGTCCATCTTCCGGCCCATGGGCTCGTCAGACTGGAGCATGCTCCGAAGCTGGGCCACATGACTCCGAAGGCGGACGGTCTCTTCGTCTACAGCCACCTTGTCGGCATAAATAGCGGCCTCGGTCAGGATGCGCTGGGGGTCCACGGTGCTGCTTTGCAGAACCTCCTGCATCCGGGCGGTGAGCTTTCTGCGGTACTCCGCCACCGTCTCCGGAGAGCGCTGCTCCACCTGACCGGTATACGCCTCAATGGCCGTCAGACGGCCGCCGATATCCTCCGCCAGCTTCCGGCCCTCCACCGCCCGCATGGCGTTGAAGGCCTCCAGGGCCTCATCCAGTACGGCGCAGAGGTCGGCGCTGACCGCCTCCAGATCCTCGTCCGCCTTGGTGACGGAGAGCACGTCCGGAAACCGGGCCAGAACCTCCGGCGTAACCTTGTAGGCCACGGGGCCGCAGACCTCCGCCAGCTCGTTCAGGGCGGAGGCATACTGCGCCGCCAGATCCCGGTTCACCGTCACCTTCGTCGTGTCGGCGGCGCTGGCATCCACGGTGATGAACACATCCACCTTTCCCCTGGAAACGGCCCGCTGGACCCTCTGCTTGATGGCGTCCTCCGCAAAGATATACAGCCGGGGCATTTTCACCCCGCAGTCCAGATACCGGTTGTTCACGGCCCGGACCTCTACGGTGATATCCCGACTGTTCCGCATTTGTCTCGCCCGGCCATAGCCGGTCATGCTTTTGATCAAATCCATTTCCCCCTATCTTTCGGCCTTGTTTGAAAAATGCCCATACGCCGGGCCCGGAGCGTCTGTTCCCGCCGGGACGGCGCTGTGTTCCCTTTTTTGACGGCAGTCCGCCTGTGAAAACTGCCGCGCAGGTCCGTCTGACGGCTTTAAGCCGGCTCAGCAGCAGAAAAAGCCCCCGTTGCACAGCGTGTAAGCGCAGCACAGAGACAGGCAGGGATTCCCTCCGCACAGCGTGCCGAAGGGCGCCCCGTTCGGGCTGTATGGCTGCCGGTTCTCCATGATGTCCAGCGTCCGCCGGTACTCCGGATTGGCCGGGTCCATCCGGCAGGCAGTCTGATAATAGGTCCGGGCCTCGTCCATAAATCCCCGGCGGTAGCAGACCGCGCCCTTCAGGAAATTCCACTCGGCGTTATGGTCGCCGTAATTGGCCAGAAGCGCCTCCGCCCGGCCGATATCCCCTACCTGGATGGCCGCCCGGACCTGCTGGAGCACCGAGGAGGAGTACTGCTGCTGATAGCCCCCGTAATAGCCTCCGTTTTGGCTTCCGACAGGCCTGCCGCCCCGGCGCTTGTTAATCTCCTCATAGGCGGCGTTGATTTCCTTCATTTTCTCCTGGGCCAGATCCGCCAAAGGATTGTCATGGTAATTGTCCGGATGATACTTCCGCGCCAACTCCCGGTAGGCCCGCTTGATTTCTTCGTCTGTAGCGTTTTCTGAGACGCCCAGTGTCTGATAGGGATCGTTCATGTGTATCTCTCTCCTGCCTTCTCTGCTGTGCCGCAGGTTTTTGCGGGAATATTTGTCCCGGTGAAAGGGCCTGGGAAACCGTTTGAATCACCCTCCGCCCCTCCGTTTCTCTCCGGAAGGCTCCGGAGGGCGGCGCCCTGATTTGTGAAAGTCCCCGTCCAGCACCGCCCGGCCCACCCGGAACAGGGTCCCATAAAGGGTTTCCCGCAGGATGGGTTCCCAAACCCCGAACTCCCACAGCTCAAAGGCCGTCGTCATCATGTGGACGGACTGGTCCAGGGTCAGGGCGAAGGCCCGGCGGCTCTCCTCCGTCCACCGGCCGTCTCTCAGGCCGAAGCGCAGGGCCACGGGGTTGTAATTCCCGGAAGCGGCGTCCGCCTTCAGGTCATCCGCCGCGTCAATCAGATAAATCCAGCGGCCCAGGTGGTACAGCAGCTGTTCCAGCACCCGGCGGCGGACCGGGTTGTCCACCGCTCCCGCGGCCTCTCGCAGCAGCACAGCGAAGGCGTCCGCCGGACGGTCGATGGAATCGCAGCGTTCCCGCTCCAGCTCTGCCAGCAGCGCCAGCTGCCGGCGGGTGCTTCCGTCAAAATCCGGCAGAGCCGCGGCGGCCCTCCGGTAGGCGGGCTCTAAAATCCCGGAGAGTCCCCGGTATTTCAGACCGCGGAACCAGTCGTGGTCCTCCACGCCGTCCCGCAGCTGCCAGTAGGCGAGAATGACGCTCTCGTCCGCCGCCAGGTCCAGAGCGGCGCTTGGAGGCAGGTAGTCCCGGCCATGAACCGGATGGACCGCGCACCGGCCCCTCCGGCATGCCGCCTCCTCTCCATCGGAAAGAAGGATGGCAAGAAACGTAAAATCATAATTCAAAATACACTGAGCCGCCGGGCCGCACCGCCTGCCCAGAGTGTGGCATAATCCGCAGTAGGCCCGCCGGAAGCGGACCATCTCCTCCTCCGGAAGCTCCGGCCTGACATAGCCGAACATACCTAGAACAGCCGCACGATGGTGAAGGACAGCCCGCCCTGCCGCCGCAGCCGGCGGTCATAACCCACCGCAATCAGAAGGCCCAGCGCGAAGCCCGCCACGGCCAGGGCATACTGTACGGCAATGCTGCCGCTGAGCAGCACGCCCCCCAGATAGCCCGCCAGAAACAGCGCCACAGGCACCATATAGGCCAGCGTGATAATCCAAAGCATTTTTTTCGTGCTGCTTTCCACAACCACCTTCTGCCCCGGCGCGGCGCCGATGGGGTTTTTCGCCCGGGCATGAACCGCCGCCCCGGTGACGCCGCAGCCGGCGCATTCCTCGCAGTCGTGGCCGCAGGCGCTTTTCCGGGGTACGGAGATTTCCGCATGTCCCGGGTCCAGAATCCGTTCAACTGTTGCAATCTGCGTCATAAATTCCTCCCCGTCCCTTCCCCAGGGACGTGTTTCCGCTACTCCTCCGCCGGCTCTTCCGGTTCCTGAGGATTTTCCGCGGGTTCCTCCGGCGGCTCCTCCGCCTTCTCCCGGATGGTGACCTGCACCTGATACTCGCCCGCGATGCCCAGATCGCCGCCGGAAACCCGGACCTCTGCCGGAATCGTATAGGTGCCGGAGGCAGAGGAATAATCGCTGAGGTCCACTGTAACGGCAATGTCCTCTCCGGTGACGGCGGACACATCCGCCTCCGTACCGTAGATCTGTACCGGCAGCGACGTGGTCAGAAGCGTGGCGGTCCTGCCCTCCGACAGATTGGCCAGGGTAATGTTCTCCGTGGGCACCGAGGCGCTGGTCATGTCCTCAAAGCGAATCTTCAGCGCCGCCCGTGTGACGCCACTGAGGTTCTGGCAGCCCTCAGGCGGGATGATGGGATAGTAGGTGGTGGTGTAATTGCTGGAGGCGGAAGTGCCCAAATCCAGCAGATTGAAATGATTGTCCAGGGTCAGAGTCTCCACGTTTTTGAGCTGGGTCGCGTCGCCGGAGACCGTAATGGTCTCGGGCTCGATGTGGGCGTCCGTGTTCCGCACCCGCGCACCGGGCGCTTCGATGAAGTTCACAACAAGACGCAGCTCCTTGGTGACAAACACCGGCAGCGTCGCCTGAATGGTCTCCACCGTGGCGTGAATACGGCTGTCATCCAGGAGATTGCCGTCCTGATCGTAAAACTGGAGCTCCAGTTCCTGGGAGACCGTCTCCTCCACGCTGTCACCGATGTCCAATGTCACTTTCGCATAGCTGATGGGGTCGATATCTTCCTGAAGGCCCCGGACCTCAATCTCCGTATGGGAGAGCTGAACCTGCCCGGCGGTATAGGTCTCCGCCACATTGCCCACCAGCTCGCAGCTGACGTCGATGGTCCGGCGGTAGAGCTCACTGATATTGACGGTGGCCCCTCCTCCGATGCTGACATTCTTGGTGCTGATGGCTCCGTTCCGGAATTCGTTGTCTGTATAGGACACAGAGTATCCGATATTCTGGACGCCGGCGCTGGTCACATTGGAAAGGTCCACCACAAAACGAATCTGCTCCCGGTCAAGCTTGGTGACCAGACTCCGGGTCCCCTCCAGCTCCAGGTCCACCGTGAGATCGCTGCCATCCTCCACCAGCATCAGCCCCCGGTCCGTCAGAGTGGCTTCCCGGGTGTATTCAATGGGGATATCTGTAATTTCACGGATACAGGTACGGGGGGCGCCGTTGGGGCCGCTGGTCAGGTCGGCATAGAGCCAGATGCCGCAGGCCACCAGGACGGACAGCAGAAAATAGATGATTTTCCGGCTGCTGTTGTTGTTCGTTTCCACCTTACGCACCTCCGTTCTTCCTGGGGCGCAGCAGGCTGAGAAAACTGAATTTCTGCTTGTCCGCCTCGTCCTCCTCCTGCGGAAGCAGCTCGTTCCGCAGGAGGTTTTCCAACGTCTCGGCCTTCAAATGCCGTTTCAGCATCCCGCCGGCGGCAACAGAGATGGACCCGGTCTCCTCCGACACGATGACCACCACCGCGTCGGAATTCTCGCTCATGCCGATGCCGGCCCGGTGCCGCATACCCAGATCACGGGAGAGATTGACATTCTTGCTCAGGGGAAGCATGCAGCCCGCTCCCAGCACCCGCCCGTGGCGGATAATTACTGCGCCGTCGTGCATGGGCGCTTTCACAAAGAAGATATTTTTCAAAAGCTCACTGGACACCGAGGCATCCAGCACCGTCCCGCTGCGAACCATGTCGTCCAGCAGGATTTCCCGCTCGAAGACAATCAGCGCCCCGGTACGGGACTGGGACATCTCCGTACAGGCCAGCACCGTCTGCCCGATGGTCTGCTCCAGTACGCTGCCGTTTTCCGTATGTGTGAAGAACGCCAGAATGCGGCGGCTTCCCATTTCTTCCAGAATCCGGCGCAGCTCCGGCTGAAAGAGAATAATCAGAGCCAGCACGCCCCACTCCACCATCTTGCTCATCAGATAATAGATGCCGTTGAGATGGAACAGGTAGCTCAGCAGCAGCACGCCCAGAAAGACGAACAGCCCTTTTAAAAGACTGGCAGACTTGGCGGTCTGCACCAGGGTCAGGACCTTGTAGAGCGCGAACACCATAATCGCGATGTCCAAAACGTCCGCCACCTCAATGGTCAGCAGATACCGTCCGGCCCAGGCGGCCAGCTCGGAAAGCGACACATTCATTCCGACGCCTCCATTCCTTCAATCCTCCGGCGGCTTTTTGTCTCCGCTCCGCCAAACGCAAAGGCCGTTTCCGCCGCCCCTGATCCGCCCAGGGCGGTACGGCAGGCCATGAATACTTTAGATTATATAGAATCCGGCGCTAAAAAGCAAGGCGAACCAATGGAAAATTCCCGGAAAATTCACAGACGACTCAATTCGTCCCCTTCAGCAGGACCCGGAGCACTGAAATTACGCGGTCCACTTCCTCCGGGGTATTCAGATCGGAGAAACTGAGCCGGACGGTGCCGGTGTCCAGCGTTCCAACGGTTCTGTGGGCCAGAGGCGCGCAGTGAAGCCCCGCCCGGACGGCGATTCCCCGTTCCGCCAGAGCGCTTCCCAGGGTTTCGGCGTCCATGCCCTCCGCAGTCAAGGAGAGAACGCCGGCCTGCCGGCAGGGGCTGGCGGCGGCATAAACCCGCAGTCCGGGTATTTCCCGCAGCCCTCCGGCCATCTGACGGGTCAGGCGGCGCTCCCGGTCCAGGATTTTCTCCAATCCCCGGCGGCGGACATAGCGCACCCCCGCCAGCAGGCCGGCGATGCCCGGCACATTGTGGGTGCCTGCTTCCAAACGGTCCGGCAGGAAATCCGGCATCTCCTGCTGAATGGAGAGGCTGCCGGTCCCCCCCTCCAGCAGCGGACGCACCGGCGTACCCTCGCCGCAGAGCAGAACACCGGTGCCTTGGGGGCCATACAGCCCCTTATGTCCCGGCATGGCGGCAAACGCCGCCCCCAGAGCGGTCATGTCCAGGGGCAGAGTTCCCGCAGACTGGGACGCGTCGATAATCAGGGGTACGCCCCGACTCCGGCAGAGGGCTGCTACTGCCTCCACCGGCTGAATGAAGCCGAACACATTGGAAACATGGTTGCAGACCACTGCATCCACACCGGGGACAATCAGTCTCTCAAAGGCCTCCGCTGCCCGGTCCGGCTGAAACAGCGGCGCAGCCGCCACTGTCACGCCGGCCCCAAGTGCCGCCAGGGGCCGGGTGACGGCATTGTGCTCATAGCCAGAGATCACCGCCCTCCCGCCGGGGGGCACCAGGCTTTTAATAGCAATGTTCAGGGCGTGTGTGGCGTTCATGGTGAACGCCACCTGTTCCGGACTGCCCATATGAAAGAGCTCCGCCAGCTCACAGCGGCACTGAAAGGCCGTGTCGGCGGCCCGCGCCGCGGCGGCGTAGCTCCCCCGGCCGGGGGAGCTCATGGTCGCCAGGGCATCCCAGACGGCGGCGGCCACCGCCGGGGGCTTCTGAAAGGTGGTGGCCGCGCTGTCAAAGTAGATCATGACCTCACCTCCTGATACAGTCCCCGCTGGTATAGAAATATTTGAACAGGGTCCATACCGTCCTTGTGCAGGGCCGTCAAAGCCGCTGTCAGGTCGGAGACCGAGACACGCAAAGCGTAGGCGCAGCCAAGATTCGTCAGGTCCCTGGGGGGCCGGAAAATCTGGCAGCGGATGCCCGCACGGCTCAGGGATTTCTGCATCCGCTGGGCGTAGGTCACAGAGCGGGCCAGGATGATATAGTGCTCCACAGACACTCCTCCTTTCTACCCATTCTATGGGAAGGGCCGGAAAAGGTGTCAGAAGCAAAGCGCTGAAAGCACCTGGCAGAGCTGCCGGCAAGGGCCCGTGAAGATGGCCCTGCTTCGCCCTGACGGGCGGGGAGCCAAGGGTTCATCTGCACTCCCATGCTCTCCTGTCCCGGAAAAAGAGAGCGCACGCCGTGCACGGCGGAAGAGAGAAAAAGTCCCGCCAGGGGCTGAAGACTGGCGGTTAATGCAAGGACGGCGCGTCTCCTTCCGCTGCCGCTCACCTGACGGTTCCTCTGGCCCGGCACTGACGCACAGGAGCTGCCGGCAGCTGCGGAGGGGAAAGGAAACAGGCCCTGCCGGGCGGCAGAGCCTTCATCACATCTTTGTGCAGTTTTTTCGCAGCCTTATGATTTCCCGCCGTCCCCTGTTTTTTCCACCAGCACCACGGCGTGGGCCGCCATGCCGGACCCGTCGCCGGTGAAGCCCAGACCCTCCTCGGTGGTGGCCTTGACGTTAACCTGCTCCGGGTCTATCCCCAGGGCGGCGGCAATATTCTCCGCCATCCGGGCCTTGTAGGGAGCTACCTTCGGCGCCTGGGCCAGAAGCACAGCGTCGATGTTCACCACGGCACAGCCTCTTTTCTCCAAAAGGCGGCCCGTCTCCTCCAGCAGCTTCAGGCTGGAAATACCCTTATAGGCCGGATCTGTGTCCGGGAACAGCTTCCCGATGTCCCCCAGCCGGGCCGCGCCGGTCAGGGCATCCATGACGGCGTGGGTCAGCACGTCCGCATCGGAGTGGCCCAGCAGGCCCTTTTCCCAGGAAATCTCCACGCCGCCAAGAATCAGCTTCCGCCCTTCGGTCAGGCGGTGGACGTCATAGCCGTGGCCAATCCGCAGGTTTGTCATTGCCTATCCTCCCGCGCCTTCACAATCGCTTCTGCCAGAATCAAATCCATGGGGGTGGTGATCTTCAGATTCTCCTCGTCGCCCTCCACCAGGAAAACGACCTTCCCCACCGCCTCCACAGCGGAAGCGTCATCCGTCACCGGACTGCCCCGCTCCAGAGCGGATTGCAGTGCCGCCTTCAGCAGGCCGGCATCAAAGACCTGGGGGGTCTGAACCGCCCGCAGCCGCTCTCGGTCCAGGGTCTCCGTCACCCCGCCGTCCTCCCGGACAGCTTTCACGGTATCCTTCACCGCAACGGCAGGCGCAGCAGCGCCGCACCGGACGGCGGCGGCAATCACCTGGTCGATCAGCTCCGGCGTTGCCAGAGGCCGGGCCCCGTCCTGGACCGCCAGAAGCTCCATATCCGGCGAGGCTGCCAGGGCCGCCTGAAGCGCAGAGTGAACCCGGGTTTCTCCTCCCCGAACCACCCTGACGCATTTACTGATGCCGTATTCCCTGCAAAGCCGGGAAATCTCCAGCAGGTCTTCCTCCCGGGCGGCAACAATAATCTCGTCCACCCGCCGGGCCCGTTCCAGCGCCGTCAGCGTCCGGACCAGGACCGGCACGCCGTCCAGCGGCTGGAACAGCTTATTGACCCCGCCCATGCGCCGGGAGCTTCCCGCTGCAACCACCAGTGCCGCACAGCCGGGACGGCTCGTCTCCCGCATCTTCTTCCAAAATGGGATCATATGGGCTTCTCCCGCCTTTCCGCCATCAGTTTTTGTCCCTTCCCCCAGCCTCAGGAGGGCTGGCGGAGCTTGCCCGGCTGCATAATGGCGCGGTCCAGCCGGGCTTCTACCGACTGGTAGTCGCCGCCCTCCACCAATGCAATCTCCGAAATAATAATCTGCTTGGCGCTGTGGAGCATTTTCCTCTCCCCTGTGGACAGGCCCCGGCGGGACTCCCGCCGCATCAGCCCCTTGACGACGCGGGCCACCTCGTTGAGGTCGCCGCTTTTCAGCCGCGTCAGGTTCTCCTGATAGCGCTTGTTCCAGTTGGAGTTGGATTCCACCTCCAGAGAGGCGAGGCCCTCAAAAAATGCCTCCGCCTCTTCATGGGAGATGATGGCGCGGATTCCTATGGCCTGACAATTCGCGGTGGGAATTTTCAAAATCAGTCCGCCCACAGGCATTTTAAAGACATAGTATTCCTTGATTGCGCCTGCCACCTTTTCCTGAATGACATCATCAATGACGCCGGCGCCGTGCATCGGGTGCACGATCAGGTCGCCGATTCCAAACATGGGTCCCCCTTTCCCTGCTGCGGCTGTTAGCCGCCATAGACGTCTGCTTCTCGCACAGGACATGCCGGGATACAGATTTCGCGTGCCCCCGCCGCAAAATGTGCGGCGGGCGCTTTGCCAGACCAGGAAAGAAATACCGGGGAAACTCCGTGGGCTTGCTTCTTGACCGCCCCTGTCCGCCTCTGCGGGGCTGAGAGGCTGGATTCTGAATACACGGCCCTCAAAGGCGGACAGGCGTTTGCTTCATGTGGATTCTCCGGAAAACCGCTGCCGGCACGGCCTCCGGACCGGAAAACTGCTCAGCGCTTGCTGGAGCGCCGCCAGATATGCATTTTCTCCGCCTCGGCAATAAGCTCGTCCCGGAACTGCGGATGGGCAATGGAGATCAGTCCCTCGGCCCGCTCCCAGGTGGACTTGCCCTTGACGTTGAACTTGCCGTACTCCGTCACAATCCAATGAAGATTCGTCCGGGTAGCCGTGACCACGGAGCCCTCCACCAGGGTGGGGCGGATGCGGGATTTCAGCTGGCCGGTCTTCTTGTCCATGAAGGAGGAGGAGCAGCAGATAAAGCTCTTGCCGCCCCTGGCAAGGTACGCGCCCATAACGAAATCCTGCTGGCCGCCGGCTCCGGAAATGTGGTTGATGCCGGAGGATTCGGAGGACACCTGTCCGTAGAGGTCAATGTCCACCGCGCCGTTGATGGATGTAAATTTGTCAATCTGAGACACCCGGGCAATATCGTTTACATAGCTCACCGGAGCGGCCATGCACTCGGGGTTATTGTTCAGGAAGTCATAGAGCTTCTGGGTGCCGGCGGCGAAAGCATAGGTCTGCCGGCCCCGGTCAAAGGGCTTGCAGGCCCCGGTGATGCGGCCCGCCATGGACATGTCCACAAAAGCGTCCACATACATCTCCGTATGAACGCCCAGGTTCTTCAAATCGGACTCAGCAATCATCTTGCCGATGGCGCTGGGCATGGAGCCAATGCCCAGCTGGAGGCAGGCTCCGTCCTCAATCTCCGGAACCACCAGATTGGCCACGGCCAAATCCACCTCGGATGCCGTTCCCGCACCGCCCAGAGTCTCCATGGGGGGATTCTCCCCCTCCACAATCATGGCCACATCACTGATGTGGACGCAGTTCTCAAAGCCGCCCAGGCACACAGGCATATTTTTGTTGACCTCAACAATGATGGTCTTGGCGCACTCGCAGACTGCCTTCAGGTGGGACCCGCCGGGTCCGAAGTTGAACCAGCCGTGTTCGTCCATGGGGGCCACCTGGAACATGGCCACATCCAGCGTCTTGATGCAGTTCCGGTAATAGCCGGGCAGTTCGGAATAACGAAGAGGGATATAATAGGCGAACCCCTCTTTAATGGCCTTGCGCTCCACGCCGCTCATATGCCAGGAGTTCCAGGCAAAATGACCGGCGGGATCCGCTGTGTCGAAAATAGCGGGCCGGCGGGTCAGGATGCCGCCCCGGATGTTCACGTCCGTCAGCTCCCCCATTCGGGCGGCCAGGGCTGTATCCAGAGCGTTCGGGGAGCAGACGCTCCAGCCATAATCCAGCCAGTCGCCGGATTTGACGGCCTTCACCGCCTCCTCAGCGCTGGTCAGCTTCTGACGGTATTCCTGCTGATAGCTCATGTTCAATTCCTCCAGTATGTTAAATGTGAATGATGTACTTCCCTCAGGGGAATCGCTTCGGGTCCTCTCCGGTTCTGCGGGGATCATGCCAAATATTTTCCAATACACATTCAGTATAACAGCTTTTGTCCGGCTTTGCAATGCAAACGTGAAAAAAATAACAGGTTTTTCAAAAAAAGACAGGCCCGGAGGGCCTGCCCTTTTGTCTATTCGGAGTGCGCTTCGGAGGGCTTACTCCTCCGCTCCGCCGTCCCCGGTCTCCTCCACAGAGGGCACCAGCAGGGCGCGGATGGACAGGGAAATCTTCTTGCGCTCCTCGTCCACGGCGGTGATCTTTGCGTCCACAATCTGGCCCTCGGACAGCACGTCCTCGGGCTTCTCGATGCGGCGGTCGGCAATCTGAGAAATGTGAATCAGGCCATCCACACCGGGGACCACTTCGGCGAAGGCGCCGAAGGTCATCAGCTTGACAACGCGGACAGAGGCCACATCACCCACGGCGTACTTGTCCATGAAGACCTGCCAGGGATCCACGTCGTGGTCCTTGACGCCCAGGGAGATTTTGCGCTTCTCGGGATCATAGGAGATGACATAAACCTCCATGGTGTCCCCTACCTTGCAGATCTCGGAGGGCGTTTTAATCCGGCTCCAGCTCAGCTCGGAGATATGTACCATGCCGTCCACACCGCCGATATCCACAAACACGCCATAGCTGGTCATGGACTTCACGGTGCCGGTATAACGCTTGCCGGCCTCAATGTTGGCCCAGATTTCCTCCTGAGCGGCGCGGCGGGCCTCGTCGGATACAGAACGAATGGATCCCACCACGCGGCGGCGGGCACGATTCACCTCGGTAACCCGCAGCTGAACCTTCTGCCCCTTCATGGCAGAGAGATCGGCGCCCCGGGGCTGGCCGCTCTGAGAAGCGGGGACGAACACCCGCACGCCCTTGACGGAGACCACGATGCCGCCCTTGTTCTCCTCGGTGACGGTGCCCTCCAGCACAGTCTTCTCCTCGACGGCCTGCTCGATATTCTCCCAGACCTTCACGGCGTCCAGCCGCTTTTTGGAAAGCTCAGCGTAGCCCTCCACATCGTTGACACGGACAATGTAGGTCTCAATTTCATCCCCGACCTTGACAATGTCCTCAGGTTTTGCGCTGGGGTCGTCGCTGAGTTCGTTGAACTTGATGTAAGCCGCCTGCTTGGCGCCCACATCCACCTGCACCTCCGTCGGAGTGATGGCGGTGACAATGCCGGTTACCTTCTCCCCTGTATTTAAAGTTTTGAAGGACTGGTTCAACAGTTCCTCAAAGGACTCCTCTTTGCTCTCGACCGCTTTGATTTCTTCACTCATTGCTGCATATACCTCCTTAATGATGCACGCTGGCGTGGAAGCGCCGGCCGTAAGACCGGCAACAGCGCAATCATCGAACAAATCCGGCGGGAGCTCGTCCACGGTCTCAATCTGAATAACCCTGGGGCAGCTCCTTCTGCAAATCTCTGTCAAATGTTTGGTGTTGGCGCTTTTACGGTCTCCCACCACAACCATCACGTCCGCCTGAGAGGCGATGACCGCCGCCTCGGACTGACGCTTTTGCGTAGCATTGCATATTGTATCAAATTTTTTTGCGTTTGTACACTCTTTTTTTATGATTTTCCAAGAAGTTTCAAAAAGTTCACGAATACAGGTGGTCTGCGCCACCACCGTCAGAGGCGTCTCCCGGTGCTCAGGAGCCTGATCCAACCATTCCCTCACAGCCTCCGGCCTCTGGAAAATCAGCGGGTTCACGCACCGGCTGGCAATGCCCGCCACCTCCGGATGATGGGGCTCGCCGATGATGACGGGCCGACGGCCCTCCGCCTCCGCCTCCTCCGCCAGGGTCTGGATGCGCCGGACATTGGGGCAGGAGGCGTCCACACAGCGGGCCCCCCGGGCCCTCAGACGGTCCAGAACCTCCTTCCGCTCCCCGTGGGCGCGGATCAGCACGGTGTCTCCCGGCCCGATGGCGTCGGGGCTCTCCGCCCGGCGGATCCCCCGGCGGGCAAGATCCTCTATGACATATGTATTATGAATCAGGTCTCCCAGCATCCAGCAGCTGCCGGAGCCGGCAGCGGTCCCCTGCGCCAGCTCCACCGCACGGCGTACGCCATAGCAGAATCCGGCGCTCTCCGCCAGCAGGACCCGTCCGCCCGTCCTTTCCCGCGTCCCCCGGCCCGGCCCGGCCCCCGCCGGGGTCACAGCGGCTTTCCTCCCACAGCCTGGCCGCCCAGGGCATAGGCCGCCGCTAAAATATCGTCGGCAATTTTCTGCATTTCGTCGGAGGTCCCCCGGCGGCCGGTGTAATGGGGCTGGTAGGGCTCACCGAAGATGATGCGGGTCCGGTGAAACAGCTTCTTTTCCCCGTCCACAAACACCGGCACCAGCTTTGCGCCGGTGCGGACGCCAATCATGGCCACTCCGGCCTTGGCGTGAGCCGGCAGGCCGTCCGTGTAGCCGATGCCGTCATGAATCGTGGTGCCCTCCGGGAAAACCAGCAGATTATCGCCGTCCTTGATGGATTGAATGGCCGTTCGGATGGTGTTGATGTCATTGTTCCCCCGGCTGACGGGAAAGGCCCCCACCTTCCGGAGGAGCCAGCCCAGGAGGGGATTTTTGAACAGCTCCTCCTTGGCCATAATGTGAAGGCGGTAGTTGATGGGCAGCTTCAGAGCCACCAGGATGGGGTCCCAGTTGCTGGCGTGGTTTGGGCAGAGCAGCACGCCGCTGTCCGGCAGGCGGTCCATGCCCTCCACCGTGACAGGGTGCAGAATGCCGGCAATAAAGCCCACAACATAATAAATCACGACAAACACGCGGTTAAATGGCTTCATTCACAGGCCCGTCCTTTCCCGAATAATGTCCAGCAGAGCCTTCTCGCTCTCTTGAAAATCCAGCCCGGTGGTATCCAGCAGCACCGCGTCCTCCGCCATCCGGAGGGGGGCCGCCGCCCGATGTATGTCCCGCCAGTCCCGGGCCTCGATATCCCTGAGGACCTCCTCAAAGGGCTGGGGGGTCCCCCGCCGCTCCAGCTCCCGGCAGCGGCGCTCCGCCCGGGCCCGAGGGGCCGCCGTCAGGTAAATCTTCACCTCGGCGTCCGGCAGTACCACCGTGCCGATGTCCCGGCCATCCATAATGACGTTGTGAACCCGCCCCAAAGCCCGCTGCAGCTCCAGCAGATGGGCCCGCACCGCCGGCAGAGCGGAAACGGCGGAGGCAAAGCGGGAAATCTCCGGCAGGCGGATGTCCTGAGACACATCCCGGCCGTTCAGCAGCATCTGCTGCCGCCCCTCTCCGTCATAGCGCAGGTCCACGTAAATCGACTCCAGCGCCGCCGGCACCGCCTCCCCGTCCTCCGGGTCAATGTGATTTTGACAAACATACAGGCCGATGGTGCGGTAGATGGCTCCGGTATCCACGTAGACAAAGCCCAGCTTTCCGGCGGCGGACCGGGCCAAGGTGCTCTTTCCCGCGCCGGAGGGCCCGTCAATGGCAACGCGAATGGTGCTCATAGAGGAAACCTCCCTGTTTTTATCTTTTGTAATCCGGGTCTTACGGCTTCCGGGGCCCGGAGCAATCCGACGCCGCCTGCCCCGCCGCACGGCCGGTGGACCATGCGATCTGAAGATTGAAGCCGCCGGTATAGGCGTCCGCATCCAGAATTTCGCCCGCAAAGTATAAACCCTTTACAAGCTTTGATTCCATGGTCCTTGGGTCCACCTCACCCACCTTGACGCCGCCGGAGGTGACGATGGCGTCCTCCACCGGGCAGGGCCCGGCGATGACCACCGGGAAGTGCTTCAGCAGCTGGAGCAGGCCCCGGCGCTGTTCCTTGGTGATGTCGTGAACCTTCTGCCTGGGGTCGATGCCGGAAACCCGGACCATCTCCGGAATCAGCTTCTGAGGAAGCAGGTCGTTCAAAGCGTTGCAGAAATCATGGTTGCTGTACTTCTTGAAATCTATCCTCAGCCGCCGGTCCAGGGCCTGCTCATCCAGGGCGGGCTTCAGGTCAATCTCCAGATGATAGGCCCGTTCCTCAAAATACCGCATATGGGCGGAGGCCGACAGAATCAGCGGCCCGCTGACGCCGAAGTGGGTAAAGACCAGTTCACCAAAATCCGTGTAGATTTTTTTGCTGTTTTCAAACACCGTAAGGCCCACGTTCCGCAGGCTGAGACCCTGGAGGGTCTTCCCAAGCCCGAAATCCCGAAGGGGCACCAGAGAGCCCCGAAGGGGCGTCACAGTGTGTCCGGCGGCCTCCGCCAGCCGGTGGCCCTCTCCGGTGGAGCCGGTGGCGGGATAGGAGATGCCGCCGGTGGCCAGAATCACCGCCTCCGCCGGATAGCAGTCCCGTTCTCCCGAGACGCCCCGGACCATGCCGTCCTCTGTCTCCAGGGCCTTCGCCCGGTCCCGGACCAGACGGACCTGGAACTTTTTCAGACGGCGTTCCAGAGCAGCACTGACGTCAAAGGCACGGCCGCTGACCGGAAACACCCGGTTCCCCCGCTCGGTTTTCAGTGGAACGCCCAGTTCCTCAAAAAAGGCCATAGTATCCTGGGCATTGAAGCGGGAGAAGGCACTGTAAAGGAATTTCCCATTCCGGGGAACATTGGCCAGCAGCTCTTCCAGACCGGTGTTGTTGGTGAGGTTGCAGCGCCCCTTGCCTGTAATGTTCAGCTTCTTGCCAAGGCGTTCGTTGGGCTCCAGCAGCGTGACGTCGGCTCCCCCCTCCGCGGCGGAGACGGCTGCCATCATCCCGGCGGCGCCTCCGCCCACTACAAGCACCCTCATTCATCATCCATCCTTCCAAAGACACCGTATTCGTTCCAGATGGTCTCCAGCTCCGAGAAGGTGGTGGAGATGTCTTTTTCCACCCGGTTGGAGATGGTCACAACCAGGGCGTTCATCAGGGACAGGGGGGCCACCATGGAGTCCACAAAGGAAATCATCTCACAGGGCGCCAGCAGCGCCGCGTCCGAAAGCTGGTAGATGGGAGAGGAAGCATTGTCCGTAATGGCCACCACACTGGCTCCCCGGTCCCGGGCAAATTTCACCGTGTTGATGGTGACCTTGGAGTACCGCGGAAAGCTGATGGCCAGCATCACATCTCCGGGCCCAATGCGCAGAAGCTGCTCAAAGATTTCCCCTGCTGCGCTGGACTGCACCAGTGTGACGTTTTCCCGCAGCAGGTGCATGTAAAAGTTCAGATAGCCTGCCACAAAGGAAGAGGACCGGACGCCGAAAATGTAGATGTGCCGGCAGCCCATCAGCTTGTCAACCACCCGGTCAAACTCGCTCTGATTGGCCTGACTGCTCATAAGCCGGAGCTTGTCAATGTCGGACTGAATTACGGCAGGCAGCACGTCCTGTCCGGAAAAAATGTCCTCCGCCGCCTGAATGCGCTGGGTGGAGGTCAGGCGGCTCCGGATCATCTCCTGAAGCGCCCGCTGCATGCTGGGATAGCCGTCATAGCCCAGCTCAAAGGCGAAGCGGACCACCGTGGACTCGCTGACCCCCGCCAGACTCCCCAGACGGCTGGCGGTCATAAAGGCAGCCTTATCGTAATTTTCCAGAATATAGGCCGCGATGCGCTTTTGTCCCTTGGAAAACCCGTCCATATTGCTTTGGATGACGTGAATGATATTCTTGCATTTTGCCACAGTACGTTCCCCCTGCCCCCGCCCGATTCCGGGGCGGCCTATCAGGTTTTTAGTGATCCCGCCGGGCCAGGCTGTCCGCCAGCTCCAGAAGGAATTCTGTGTCTCCCTGCCAGGCGCAGCGGCACAGGGCTTCCTTGGCCCGCTCCGTATAATCCAGCACCTGTCTCTCACAGGCCCGGACTCCCAGCAGCGTCACAAAGGTGGTCTTGCCGTTGGCGGCATCGGAGCCGATGGGCTTTCCCAGCTCGCCGGCGGTGGAGGTGGTGTCCAGGATATCGTCCCTGATCTGGAAGGCCAGGCCCAAATTTGACGCGTAGTCCCGGGCGGCGTCCATACAGGCGTCCTCCACCGTCCGCCGACCCATGGAGGCGGCGACGCCCATCATGCAGGCTGCCCGGAGGAGGGCTCCGGTCTTCTGATCGTTGATGGCGGTCAGATCCTCAACCGTGCGGGGCCGGCCGTCGTCCGCGGTGTCCCAATACTGTCCGCCGCACATACCCTGAACGCCTGCGGCCTCTGCCAGGACCCTCGCCGCCAGGGCCTTACAGGCTCCCCCGCCGTGCCGCCAGGAGCCTTCCGCAGACAGGACGGTTTGAAACGCCGCCGCCTGAAGCGCGTCTCCCGCCAGCGTCGCCGTGCACTCGCCAAATACCTTGTGGCTGGTGGGCCTGCCCCGGCGGAGATCGTCGTTATCCATGCAGGGCAGGTCGTCGTGAATCAGGGAATATGTGTGAAGCATTTCTACTGCACACCCAAAGTCCAGCGCTTCTTCCAGGGTTCCGCCGGCGGCCTCACAGAACTTCATGGTCAGGACGGGCCGGATACGCTTGCCGCCAGCCAGGAGGCTGTAGCGCATGGCCTTCTCCAGACCTCCGCCGGAAAAAAATTCCGTCAAACGGGCCTCCGCCAGCGCTCGGGCCGCCTCCATCTCCTTAGTAAAATCCACGGCTCAGTCCTCCAGCACATCAAAGGGCAGTTCCTGAGGAGCGCCGCCGGCGCCCTTTACCAGCTGGACCACCCTCTGCTCCGCCTGGTCCAGCTCTCTGGAACAGGCGGCAATCAGCTTTGTGCCCTCCTCAAACAGCGCAAGGGAATCCGCCAGCTGGACGTCTCCCTTTTCCAGCGCCGCCACAATGGCCTCCAGGCGCTTGATCTGCTCTTCAAACGTCATGGTTTTCTGTTCACTCATATCGGTCTCTCCTTCTCAAAAAGGCTCTTCACGGTGCAGGTAAAGCCCCCGTCTCCCAATGTCACCTTCACATCAGCCCCCGGCTCGGTGTCCCGGCTGCTCCGAAGAATCTGCCCGTCGGACCCCTGGGCCATGGCGTAGCCCCGGCTCAGAACCTTCAGCGGACTCATGGCGTCCAACGCCGCCGCCAGAGCGGCGAACCGGAAGCGCTTCCGCTCTGCCAGCGCCCCGGCCAGATCTCCCAGCCGCTGCTGGACATGGACCAGTCTCATGCGGCAGTCCTGAATATAGGCCATATGGTCCGTCATCACCCGTTTGGAGGCCAGCGCGTCCAGCTGCTGCCGCAGAATCGCCAGCCGGGCGGACTCCTGCCTTTCCAGCCAGCTGCCGGTATCCCGCAGGAAGCGCAGCACCTCCACCTGATTGGGGACCGCCACCTCCGCCGCGTTGGATGGGGTGGAGGCCCGGACGTCTGCGGCAAAGTCTGCCAGGGTCTCGTCCGGCTCGTGGCCCACGGCGGAGATCACCGGCAGCTCCGATTCATAGATCGCCCGAATAATCCGCTCATCGTTGAAGGCCCACAAATCCTCCGCAGACCCTCCGCCCCGGCCGGTGATAATCAGGTCTGCCACCTGCCAGCGGTTGGCGTAGCGAATGGCCCCGGCGATCTCTGCCGGCGCCCGGTCTCCCTGGACGTGGACAGACAAAACCAGCACCTTTGCCAGGGGATAGCGGCGTTTCAGAATCTGGATGATATCCCGGACCGCGTCGCCGGAGGCGGCGGTAATGACGGCAATTTTCTCCGGAAACCGGGGCAGGGGCTTTTTGTGGGCCGGGTCAAACAGACCCTCGGCATAAAGCTGCCGCTTCAGCTGCTCCAGCCCCAGGGCCAGCTCCCCCGCCCCCTCCGGCGTGATGGAATTACAATAGAGCTGATAAGCGCCGTTCCGCGGAAAAACCGAGACGCGGCCCTGTAAAATAACCCGCATTCCGTTTTCCGGACGGAACCGCAGCCCGGCGGCACTCTGGGCGTACATGATGCAGCTCAGCACGCCGTCAGGGTCCTTCAGATTGAAAAAATGGTGTCCGGTGGGGTGAATTTTATAATTGGACAGCTCCCCGCGGACAAAGACCCGACGGAGCTCCGAAACACTGTCCAGCTTCTGCTTGACCAGCAGATTCAGCTCTGTAACGCCGTAAATATGCTGTTCCATCTCCGGCCTCCTTACCGCTGCTTCTGTTTTGCGCGTTTTCCCGCCCCGTTCAGAACCCCCAGCCCCAGTCCCCCCGGAACCAGCAGTCCCACGGCCCACAAAAGGGACCGGTTTTCCTCTGTTCGGACACAGGCGGTCTCATAGGACATGACGGTCTCGCCATTGATTTCCAGCTCATAGACAGAGCCCCGGTCCCCCGCACACAAAAGCCGGACCCGGTCCCCGGCTTTCAGAGGGAGGCGTCCCCCGCCCCAGCGGACGCCGGAGAGCCGGCAGGTCCCTCCGCCGCCCTCCAGCGTGACCTGGTAGTCCGTACGGCTGAAACGGCTGGCGGAAACGGCCCTCACAGAGGAAACCGTCCCCCGGACCTCCGTCAGATCCTGGGGCTTCGCAGGCGCTTCCGATGCGTAAAGGCAGCAGGCCAGCAGCAGCCCCGCCGCCAGAAGAGACAGGCCCCCCGCCGTCAGAATTCCGGCACTCTTTCCCGGCAGCCACAGCGTCAGAATCAAAATGCCCGCCAGTGTCATCAGCATGGCCCAGCCGTCCGGCCCGCCGCGCTCCACAGACTCCCGGCCAGCAGCGGCATAAACGCCGGCAGCTTTTTCAGCCGTTCCAATTATGTCCTCCTGTCGGTGCGCCCCGCCAGATAGTCCAGGCTGACGCCGAAATGGTCTGCCAGAGCGCAGAGGTTATCAAAACCGGGTTTCTGCTCCCCTGCTTCAAAACGCTGATACTGGCGCGGTGTAATGCCGACAGCCTCGGCAACTTTCACTTGCGATTCGTTCAGCTCTTTTCGTAATTCTTTGATTCTCTCGTGAATATTCATAGCCTCACCCTTGACAGCGCCCATTTAGACGTGGTATTATTAGTCAGCGACTGAACAGTCGTCAAAAGAAAGGTGGTTTTTATGTCAGACTTTACTCTGTGGCTCTACGCCAACTACATCCGCCCCAAGCTCCGGGCCGCCGAAGCGGGAGATTACGGCTTCCATTTCGACCTGCTGAAAAACGAGCTTGTGCCCGCGCAGCAGCGGTCCCTGGAAAAGTGCATGGAGTTCACGGCCATTCAGGCCTTTCTCCTGGGCCTGCGGACCGGAGAAGGTCTCTCCATGACGCTGAAATAGGGCCGCCCACGGGAAAAAGCAGAGCCGGAATGGCGGCGCTCCCGCGCCGCCTCCGCTCTGCCGTTCCGATTTATTCCGTGATCTCCTCCCGGGCAAAGCTGCCCAGGATGCCGTTGATGAACTTCACCGTCTCCGGCGTTTCATATTTCTTGGCGATTTCCACCGCCTCGTTGATGGCGGCCCCGGTGGGAATGTCCGGCATGTAAAGCACCTCGTACATGGCCACCCGCATAATGGCGGAGGCCACCAGGGGAATGCGGGAAAACTTCCAGCCCTTGGCATACTTGGCAATGTACCCGTCCAGCTCGGCGGCGTGCTCCGCCGTTCCCCCCACCAGGCGGCGGATATAGTCCGCCTGCTTGGGACCGGGGACCTCGTCATAGATCGAGTCCTCCCCGGCCAGCTCGGAAAAGGCCTCCGCCGTCAGCCGCTGGTCCAGCAGCTCCCCGGCGGTCTTGTCTGTAAAACTCATTTCATAGGAGAGATGAATGGCAATCTCTCGGGCGGTATTCCGTACCATACAGCTTCCGTCCTTTGTGTTTGTTCCCTTTTTGGTTTCAGGCCCGTCTGTCTTTTCCGGCGCTTACTCCAGACTCACGCCGCACACGTGAATGTTCACAGCCTCCACGGCGCAGCCGGTCATGGCCTCAATCGAGGACGCGACCGCCTTTTGGGCATTGCCCGCCACCTCCGGAATGGGGTGTCCGTACCGGACTGTCAGATACAGGTCCAGCACCAGAGCCGCGCCGGTCATGTCAATCTTCACGCCCCTGACGCCCTTCTGCGCGTTTTTCCGGTTGGTCACCAGGTCCGTGACGCTGCCGCCCAGGTTGGTCATCATGCCGGATACGCCCTCTACATCCCGGACGGCCCCCACAGCAATCGCCGCGATGACCTCCTCCGCGATATTGATGCTGCCGTTTTCCTCCGGCAGGGTCATATACTCCTTGCTCTCGGCCATTCTGCAACTCTCCTTCTCTGTTCCTTAGTGCGCCGCCGGCCCCAATGCCGGGGAATCCTGTTTATTTTACCATACCCGCCCGGAAAATACAACTACTAATTTGCCGCCATGATTTTGATTCCGCTGGCGGACACGCCGGTTTCGGACATGGCGATGTCGGTGATCTTGGCCACGTCCTCCGCCGTCAGCTCCCCGCTCTCGGTGGATACCACCACGCTGATGCTGTTGTCTCCCATAAAAGCCACGCAGTCGGTATATCCCTTGGCGGTGACCAGGTTTTCAATCTGGGCTTCCTTCAGCGTATAGGATGCCAGCACCTGAATGCCCTCGGAGGCCTCATTGGCCACATCCTGGGCGGCGTTCTCCTGCTCCGCCGCCTCCTGGAGCAGGGAGATGGCGTTGTCCCTGGCCTGCTGGCGGGTCAGGCGGGCGGAGGCGAAATAATCCGAACCGGCATAGACGCCCGCCTCGTCCGCCGGACCGGCCTCCGCTTCTCCTCCGGTCTGCGCGGCCTCTCCGGCGTCTCCGCTTTCCGTCTCCTGCTGGCTGGAGACCAGTGTGGCCTCTCCCAGAATTTTGGTTCCGGCCTCCTTCGCCGCGTCCAGGGCCTCCTGGCCGCTGTAGCGCCAGTTCAGCGCCACCGCCGCGCAGACCAGCACCGCCATTGTCGCTACCACTGTGTTCCGTTTCCATCTTGCGCTCATGGGTCCTTTCCTCCTCCAGATAATTATTGCCATTTTGCCACGGTAACGCGGTCGCTGGGAAGCCCGGTGAGGGCGGACACCGCCTCCGTCACCGCCAGGCGCACCTCCGCCCGGTCCCCTCCCTCGCAGACCACCAGAGCCCCCCGATAGGTGGGATACAGGGTCCGGACGATCACTGCGCCGCCGCCGGAGCCACCGGTCAACACGACCTCGGAGCTGCGGGAATAGTCCTCCGGCGCGGCAGTATCGCCGCTGTAGCTCAGCTGAGAGTCCTGGGCCAGCTGGCGTTCCCCGTCGGAGTCCACCGTCAGCATCACCCGAACCTGCCCCACGCCGCTCATGGTCCCGATAATTTCCTCCATTTCCCTCTGGAGCTCCCGCACCTCCCGTTCCGCGTTTTCCGAAGCGGCCTGCCCCGTATCTGCCCGGTCCTGATCCTCCGAACCCGGCAGCCCCCCGCCGGGCCACAGCAGCAATCCTGCGCCGATCAGCGCCACCAGGATTGCGTATTTGTATCTGTCCCATATCTTTCGCACTCCTTCAACCGATTTCCTGTCCTGTTTTTCCTTCATGCCATACCTGCCTCTCTGCCGGAATGCCCAGCTCCCCTTCCACCCAGGCCGCCAGCGCCTGGGACCGGGGCCCCTCCAGCTCCGCCGACCAGGGCAGGGGAACGCCGTCCTCCCCTGGCCTGGTCTCCACCCGGACCGCCACAGGTGATCCCAGCGCGTCCGCTTTGTCCGATATATATGCGGCTGTCCGCGCCTCTATGATGTCCGCCAGGGCTTCTTTTTCCGAGGCGGACAATTCCGCCGACCGGGCCTCAATCTCCGCTCTGTACACCGTGAAGTCCAGACCCAGCCAGCCGAAGTCCGCCCGCCGCAACGGCTGGAGCAGCGCCGCCAGCAGAAGAAGACCCCCGGTAAAGCCGGCTACCCTCCGCAAAGCCCCCTCCGGAATCAGAATCTGCACAACCGACAGCAGCAGCGTCACCGCCGCCACGGAGCGGAGCCAGCTTCCCACCGCCCCGATCATGGCGTCACCGCCGCCACAGAGGACAGCACAGAAATCAGCAGCAGCAGGGCGCAGCTCCCCGTCATGCCCAGCACCAGGCCGAAGGCCCCGCCCAGCCCGTCGATGAGCTTGCAGAGGTGGGGCGACCCCACGGCGGAAGCCAGAAAGGCCGACAGCTTGTAGAGCAGGTATTGGACCCCCAGCTGCAAAAAGGGATAGGCGCAGGCCGCCAGAATGGCCAGCATCCCCACGACGCCGATGGTGTTTTTCAGCATCCCCGCCCCGGCCAGCACGGTTTCCGTGGCCTCGGCAATGATGCCCCCCACCACTGGAACCGCGCCGGAGATGGCGGCCTTGGCCACCTTCACGGTGGTGCCGTCCGCCGCTCCGGCGATAATCCGCACGGCGGAGAGATAGACCGTGAACAGCAGCAGCGCCGAGGTCAGCACCCAGGTAACCGTCTTTTTTAGAAGCTCTGCCAGACCCCCCAGACGGTTCTCCGGAAGGCAGCTGGACGCAGCCAGCACGCCGATGTACAGATAGACCATGGGCATCAGCAGTCCGTCAATCAGTTCCATCAGAAGGTCCGCCAGAAACACGGTAGTCACCTGCTGAAAGGTGGCCGTCGTCACCGCGCCGGAGGCCGCCGTGGCCGCCGCCAGAGTGGGCAGCAGCAGCTTTGAAAAGGTGTTCAGCTCCCTGATGGTCTCCGCGCCCAGGCCAATGAGGTCGTCCAGACTCCCTGCCGTCAGCAGCGTCACGGCCAGAGCCCCCGCCATGGGCAGAAAGAGGGCGGCTTTGTCCCCCGCAGTCCCCTGGGCAAAGCCCTCCACCGCTCCGCAGGCCACCACCACCAGCAAAATCGACGCCGCTCCCCGGATGCGCTGCCGGAAGACGGCGGCGGCCCGACCGCTCACAGAGTCCAGAATCGCCTGGATTCCATCGGTAAAGCCTTCCGGCCCCGCCCCGGCGCCGCCAATCTCCAAAATGTCCTCCGCCTCCTCCGGCAGGGCGTCCAGCAGGTCCCGGGGCGGTTCGGACCCGTGGGCCTCCGCCGTCAGCGCCAGCGGAAGCAGACAACCCAGCAGGACGCAGAGCAGCCGCGCACGAAGAAGCCGCACGCAAAAAAGCCGGGCGCAAAAAAGCTGGGCGCAAAAAAGCCGGGTACGGAAAAAAACAAATCTCATTGCATCAGCTCCAGTAAGAGGGTCAGCACTGCCCGCAGCAGCGGCAGGGCCGCCAGCAGGGCGCACACCGCCCCCGCCGTCTCCACCGCCGAGGCCAAGGCGGATTCACCGGCGTCCCGGCAGAGGTTCCCCCCCACCTTCACCACCAGGGCAATGCCCACCGTTTTGTAAAGAGGCACAAACAGCGCGCCGGACAGTCCGCTCTCCTCCACCAGCTCCTCCAGAAAGCCCAGCAGAGCCTTCAGGTCCCTGGACAGAGACAGCAGAACCACCGTCGTGGCTCCCAGCGTCAGCAGCAGCGCCGCTTCCGGGGTCCCCTTTTTCAGCACCAGCGCCAGCAGCGCCGCCACCACACAGAGAACCGCCGCCTGAATCACCTGTTCCATTGCTAAAAGTTGAACAGCGTTTTGATGAGGTCAAAGAGGGCGCTGATTTCCCGGACCATCATCATCAGCACCACCACCAGCCCCGCCAGAGTGGTCATCATGGCCTGCTCCTCCCGGCCGGAGCGGACCAGCAGCTGGTTCAGCACTGCCACCAGAATTCCGATGGCGGCAATCTTGAAAATCAAATCTACATCCATACCGTCGTCCTCAAATCAGTAAAATCACCAGCAGCGCCGCGGCGGAAAACCACAGAGCGGATACCCGCTGTTCCTCCGCCCGGCGGGTCCCCTCTGCCTCCGTGGCGCTTTGTTCCAGACGGATACTGACAAGCAAAATAGCCTTACAGACCTTCTCCTCATCGCCTTGCAGGTCGCGCCCCAGTCCAGCCAGAGCCGTCCGGTCCCCCTCGGCAAGCGGCAGCGTCTCCGTCAGCCGCCGCCACCGGGCAGGCAGGTCCTCCCCCTGCCGGGCGGCCTCCGCCGCCCCCCGGAGAAACACGGCGGCATCCTGCCCGCAGTCCGCCGAAAGGCGCTCCAGCAGAACCGGCAGCGGCGTTCTGGTCATCCGCACCGACTCCCCCATCCGCCGGAGGGCGGTGATGAAATCGGAAAGCGTGTCCCTTCTCCGCCGCCGCTCCGCCATCTGGGCCCAGCGGCCCAGACCGCCGCCCAGCAAAACGAAGAGGCCTCCCAGCAGCTTTGTCAGCACGGCAGTTCCTCCAGCTCATAGGCCCTTCTCCCTTCGCTGCGGACAATGCGCACCGCCAGGCGGAACACACCGTATTCCAGCAGCTGGCGGTAAAGGGGCTTTTGCACCAGCTCCGCCGTACCGGCGGCATGAATGGTGGCCAGCAGGCCCACGCCGCAGCCCGCCGCCATGCTCATGGCGGTCAGGTCCTCCCGGACGGTAATCTCGTCCACGGCGATGATCTGGGGATTCATGGCCCTGAGGACTATGGGGATGCCCAGGGCCTTGGGACAGGCGTCCAGCACGTCGGTATAGGGACCCACGTCCATCTGCGGCTCCCCCCGGTGCATCACCGCCACCTCTCCCCGCTCGTCGATGAGGGACACCCGCCGGGGCCCCTGGTCCCCGGCCCCCTGAGACAGGTTCCGGATCAGGTCCCGCAGGAGGGTGGTTTTGCCTCCTCCCGGCGGCGAGAGGATCAGGGTATTTTGAAACACGCCGTCCCGAAAAAGGGCCGGGGCCAGCTTGTCCCCCACGCCTTTCCTCTCTCTGGCAATGCGGATGGAAGCCGAGGAGAGGTTTTTCAGATTGTTGCATCTCCCCTCTTTCATCACCGCCGTGCCGCACAGGCCCACCCGGAAGCCGCCCCGAACCGGCAGGTAGCCCTCCCGCAGAGTCTCCGCCGCCGCATAACGGGAAAACTCTGTGGCAATATCACAAAGGGTCTCCAGCTCCTCCGGTTCCACCCGGACCTCCAGTGAGACCTCACCGGCAGGAAGCAGCACGGTCAAAGGCCGGCCGGCCCGCAGACGCAGCTCCTCCGCCACAGCCTTCTCCTCGCCGGTCAGGGTCAGGGCCATCTTTCGAAGGCGGCTGGGCAGAATGGCAGCGGCTTCTTCATATCGCAATATATTTACATCTTTTCGCAAGGGCATGGCCCCCTTTCTTTGGTTACTCCACTCTATGACGGCCCGTCCCACTCTATGCCCCTTTCCGCAGCGGAATTTTTATGGAAAGTACACTTGACATTTTTTCAAAGCCGTGTTATGCTCCCAATATGGAAAGCAAACTTTCCATATCAAAGAAAGGGGCGCTGCCATGAAAAACCGTTTAGAGGAGCTGCGAAAATCCAGGGGACTGCGGCAGGAGGAGCTGGCCGACGCTTTGGAGGTCTCCCGTCAGACCATCGGCTCCCTGGAGAACGGGCGGTATAACCCGTCCATTCTGTTGGCCTTTAAAATTGCCCGGTATTTTGGGCTGACCATTGAGGAAATTTTTATTTACGAGGAGGACATAACATGAAGCGGAAACAAAAGCTGTACATCGTGCTGCTGGTTGTGGGTCTGTGCCTTGTGGCAGCAGCGCTGGCTTTAAGGGACTACGGCCTCTCAGACAGCGCTGGCGGGATGTTGACAGGCGTTGGAAGCTGCTTGATCGGCCTGAGTATTTCTCAGCTTCTGCTGTTCCGGCAGGAGTACAAAAACCCGGCCCTGGCCCGGCAAAACGAAATTTCACGAAATGACGAACGAAACATCGCATTGCGGAGCCGTGCCAAAGCTCTGGCCGGGGACATCCTGCAATGGACCGTTATGGCGGCGGGCTGGCTGGCAATCGGTCTGGATGCGCCGTTGTGGGTTCCGCTGCTGACAACCGCTGCTTTTGTGGCGAAGAGTATTCTGGAGTTGTGTTTGCTGCTCAGGTATCAACGGGAAATGTAGGCCTTTACCTTTAAGGAGGATATGTCATGTCTGCGAAAAAGAAATTGTATACCTTCCTGCTGGCGGCCAGTCTCTGCCTTGTGGGTGCAGCGTTTCTACTAAGAGCCTGTTTAAAATCCGGCGGAGTGCCGGATTGGGGCGGATTTTTTTGCCGGGCAAGGCGGTTTGACGCAGGAATCCTGGCGGATTTCAAGTCAAACCAACGCAGCACCGGCGGAAAAAGATGCCCTGAGACGGCGTTTCAATGGATTTTAAACAGGCTCTAAGAAACTCCGGCCTCCCCTACCGGGTGAACGCCGCCCTGTTCGGCATGGCCGCCACTCTTTCCTGCGTTGGCGTGCCCCGGCTGCTGGCCCTCTGGTCCGAGGAGGCCAGTCCCTCCGAGGCCCGGCGGAACCGGATCGAGAGCGGGGACGAGCGGAACACTGCCCTCCGGAACCGCTCCAAGGCCCTGTCCGGCGACCTGCTGCAATGGTCTTTGCTGGGGCTGTTCTGGCTGTCAGTCGGACTGGACGCACCGCTGTGGGTAACGGCGGCAGCGGGGGGCCTGTTCATGGCGAAAAGCGTTCTGGAGGCGGTTCTGCTCAGCCGGTTTCAGAAGGAGCTGTGACAAAGAAGCGCCTGCCGTACGGCAGGCGCTTCTTTTCAAACGCTTCACTTTTTCAGCTGTTCCAGAGGAACCGCCACGTCTCCGAAGAGGAGGGCCTCCACCTCGGAGAGGTCCACCGGCAGGTCCCAGGTGCCCTCCCGCTTCAGCTCCGAGCTGTCGCGGGCGGCCTCCGTTCCCTGAACCGTCACGCCCCCTTTCAGCCGGAGGCTCGGCATCTCAAACCAGAATCCTTCCGCGTCCTTTGGAATCGTATAGCTGAAACCCACAGCAGTCACTTTGATGTCCTGAATCGTGAAGGTTTTGCTGATTTTTTCCGGTTCGCTCTCCCCCTCTTTCCACACATAATCCTCCGCATTCAGACGGGCTGTCTTTGCCGTCAGAGCCGTCTGCTCCTTCATGGGCTCCAGATCAAAGGGCAGGACCCATCTTCCCTCCACATCGGGGAACACCTCGATGGGGTCCTCGTGGATGCCCGCCGGCACGGCGGCGTCTATAGAGGCCTCCAGGTAGAAATCCTTCAGCCGCAGCTCCAGCTCGCCGCCCTCCAGGTAATCGACGCCCGCCGGTCCGCCGCTGTACTTGAACAGGTAGACCTCCGTCCCGTCCTCCATGGTGCCCAGCAGATCCATGCTGTGCTGGCTGACGGTGGCCTGATTCGGCGATTTCGCCTCGGCCTTCTCAATCAGCTTTCCGCCAAAGCTCATGCGCCCGAATTCCCATTCGCCGGTCAGCGGTTCCCCCTTGACCTTGAGAAGCAGCCAGATGCTGTTCTTTCCAGCGGTGACGGAATCCAGTGTGACGCTGATCCCCTTGTTGACGCAGGTAACCCCTACCGGCTGGATCAGGCTGTCGATGACCGCGCTCTGCTCCTTGGGCATGGTCTCACTGCCGGCGGTCTCCGTCCACTGCTGATCGAACCACTCCCGCAGGGTCTGGGGCACGCCGGCCACTGCCGCCAGCGCCGTTCCGGCCAGCACCACTGCCAGCACCGCCGCGATCACAAAGGCGGCGGAGATCTTCCGGGCCACGCGGGCCGTATCCTGTTTTGTCATGTTCAAAACCTCCTCTTTCAATCCCTGGGGGGCATGAACCTCGTCAAACATCTCTCGATACAACACGGCTCACACCTCCTCCAATTGTGTTTTCAGCTTTGCCCGGCCCCTGGCCAGCCGGGTCTGGACTGTAGACGCCTTGAGGCGCAGCATCTCCCCCACCTCGTCCACTGAGTAGCCCTCATAATAATAGAGGTACAGCGGCAGGCGGTACTTCATGGGCAGCTCCATAACCTCCTGAAACAGGGTCTGCCTGGCCGGGTCCGAAAATACCGGCTCCGGACAGTTCTCCAGAGGCACCGTCCGTTTCCGCCAGGGGTGGCCGGAGATTCGTTTGCACTCGTTCAGGGTCGCCCGCACCAGCCAGTAGCGCAGATGCTCCTCCCGCCGGAACTCCGTATCTGTCTGCCAGAGACGAAGCATGGCGTTCTGGGCCGCGTCCTCCGCATCGGCGGGGCTTCTGAACCAGTTCAGCGCAATGCGGTAGACCATGTCCAAATACCGCTCTGCGGCGTCTGTAAATTGTTGTTCTGTCAGCATATGCAGTTCTCCTCCGAAAGGCCTTTCACAGGGAATACCCGGAGAAATCCAAAAATATCCCACAGAGGGAAATATTTTTTTAAATTCCATTAATTGCACAAAACACATCTTTTGTTCAATTATATTCGTGAAAGAAGGAAGAGGGCGGAAACTCTCCTGCTTCCGCCCTCTTCTTTCTCTTATTTGGTATAGGCCCGGTGGAACACTTTTTTGCCCTTTTTAATCACAACGCCCTCACCCTGGAAATCCGCCTGGTCAAAGGCGGCCTCCAGGTCGGTGATCTTCTTCTCATTCACCGTCAGGCCTCCCTGCTGGATCAGCCGCCGGGCCTCGCTGTTGGAGGGACACAGGCCGCAGGCCGTCAGCAGGGCAATCGCCCCGATTTTTCCGTCCTCAAACCTGGCGGCAGGCAGCTCAGTAGAAGGCATATTGGCAGTGGAGCCCGCACCGGCAAAGAGACCCCGGGCGGTCTCCTGGGCCTTCTCCGCCTCCTCTGTGCCGTGGACCAGCTTGGTCAGCTCGAAGGCCAGGATTTCCTTGGCCCGGTTCAGCTGGCTGCCCTCCCACTTGTCCATGGCGTCGATCTCCTCCAGAGGCAGGAAGGTCAGCATCCGAATGCACTTGAGCACGTCGGCGTCCCCCACATTCCGCCAGTACTGGTAGAAATCGAAGGGGCTGGTCTTACCGGGATCCAGCCACACCGCGCCGCTGGCGGTCTTGCCCATCTTCTTGCCCTCGGAATTCAGGAGCAGTGTGATGGTCATGGCATAGGCGTCCTTCCCCAGCTTCCGGCGAATCAGCTCCGTGCCCCCCAGCATATTGCTCCACTGGTCGTCGCCGCCGAACTGCATGTTGCAGCCCAGAGTCTGGAACATATGATAAAAGTCGTAGGACTGCATAATCATATAGTTGAATTCCAGGAAGCTGAGGCCCTTTTCCATCCGCTGCCTGTAGCACTCCGCCCGGAGCATGTTGTTCACGGAGAAGCAGGCACCCACCTCCCGCAGCAGCTCCACATAGTTCAGCTTCATCAGCCAGTCGGCGTTGTTGACCATGATGGCCTTGTCGTCTCCAAACTCAATGAACCGCTCCATCTGTTTTTTGAAGCAGGCACAATTGTGAGCGATGGTCTCTGTGGTCATCATCTGCCGCATGTCGGACCGGCCGGAGGGATCCCCCACCATGCCGGTACCGCCGCCGATGAGGGCGATGGGCCGGTTGCCGGCCATTTGCAGCCGCTTCATCAGGCACAGCGCCATGAAATGTCCCACGTGGAGACTGTCCGCCGTGGGGTCGAAACCGATATAGAACACGGCTTTCCCAGTGTTCACCAACTCCCGGATTTCCTCCTCGTCCGTAACCTGGGCAATCAGGCCCCGGGCCTTTAATTCTTCGTAAATCTGCATGGTAGTTTCTCCTTCCAAATTCGATCTGTGGACAGAAAAAACCCTCTGCCCCAAGGGACAGAGGGCGAATGCATTCGCGGTACCACCTCTGCTTCGCCGCCTCCTCGCGAAAGCGGCCTCAGGCCGTGCCAGCACACGGCAGCGCGGTAACGGGCGCACCCGGTGCGCGCCTACTGGGGATGAAAACAATCCCGTTCGGGCGTCGGCTCCGAGGGGTATTCGCCGCCTGCCTCCCTCCCCCTTTCACCGGACGGGGGCTCTCTTTGCGGAGGGTCTGGCGGGTACTGGGCCTCTTCATCGCTGTACGTGAGGTATTTTATCAAAGGATTCCCCTCTTGTCAACCAAAATCATGCCGGTTTCCGCCTCCGGCCCTCACTGCACAGCGGACGTTCTCTATCTGTCTCCCTGCGGGACGGCAAAAGGATTCGTCACGATCTTTGCCAAACCAGTTTCTTGAAGTGTTTCGCTCAGCCTGCCGGCCCGCACTTTTGGGCATATAAAAAGGCGGAGGGTAATGCCCTCCGCCTTGACGGTGTCACATCCGAGGGGCCTGAAGCCCGAAAACCCGGACCCGCCCCTGACGTATGCGCTGAAAGCTGGTTGTGGTCACACGGCCATCCACCCAACGGTAGTGGAGGCGGGCGCTTCCCCGGTCCAGGCAGCGCTCCAGAGCGGAACGACAGTGCTGAATATAAAGGAGCTCATCAATGATACCCCGCTCCTGGTCCACCTCGGCCCCATACTCAGGGCAAGGCAGGGCATCAAAGGAGGTCATGCGGCCCACGGAACGGCTCAGACGCTCAGCGCAGCTGTTGGCATTCTGCCGCAGCTGCTCCCGGAGGCACTGACGGGGGAGGATCTGGGGACGCTCGGTGTTCCTGGAGCCATTGGGGTTGTAAGTGTTCTGATTTTTCATGATTGTGTCCGCCTTTCAAAAGTAATTTTGGTTGATCTGTGAGCACGCAAAAAAGGATATAGTACCCCTGCGTTTCACAGTCACCTACATCCCATTACATATCACATATCCAAAATTCTTTTTTCAGCTTTTTGCCTGACCTCTCAGCGGACAAACAACACTCCTTCCCTAGATTGAAGAAATGATACCACAAGCCGGCAGGTTTGTCAATGCCTTTTCCATTTTTCTGCAAAATGATTCCCTCCGCCGGAGTCTCCGCCGAATGCGCTCCGCAGTGACAAGCTTCCTCTTCCCTTTTACCAAGAAAGCACGCCCATTCGGCCTGAATCCGACACGGAACCGTCAGAAGAAACTGTCTTTAGCTGTATGAAGCGCCATTCATCCGAAGTTAAGAAAAGCCCGGGGCAGCGAACCGCCGCCCCGGACTTTATCGGACCTTTTTGATTACTCCACAGGAATGCTTTGCCGGTCTTATTTCAGCTCGACCTTGCCGCCGACTTCCTCAATCTGCTTCTTCAGAGCCTCGGCATCATCCTTGGAGATACCCTCCTTGATGGTGGCGGGAGCACCCTCGACGGTAGCCTTGGCCTCGGCCAGGCCCTGGCCGGTGATCTCGCGGACAACCTTGATGACCTTGATCTTGGCGGCGGCGTCAAAGCCGGTCAGGACCACGTCAAACTCGGTCTTCTCCTCAGCAGGGGCGGCAGTGGCGGTGGTGGGAGCGGCCATGGCGGCGGCGGAAACGCCGAACTCTTCCTCCAGAGCATGTACCAGCTCGCTGAGCTCCAGAACGGTCAGGCCCTTGATCTCTTCGATCATGGCGGTCACTTTCTCAGACATTGTATGAAACCTCCTAATTGTAAATAAAACAGTCAATTGGAATGCGTGCCGCTTACTCGGCGGCGGGAGCCTCCTCGGCAGCCTCGGCAGGCGCGCCCTGCTTCTCGGCAATCTGCTTGAGGACCACGGCCAGCCCGGTGATGGGAGCCAGCATGGTGCCCAGGACCTGAGCCTGGAGCACAGGCAGAGCGGGGATGGACGCCAGGGACTTGATGGTATTCATGTCCACGGGCTTTCCGCCCATGAAGCCGCCCTTGATCTCGAACTTGTCTTTCAGCTTCTCGGCATAGTTGTTCATAACCCGGGCGGGAGCCACGGGATCGTCGCACAGGGCCAGAGAAGTGGTTCCGTTCAGGAGATCGTCCAAGTCGCCAAGGCCGGTGTTGTTGAAAGCGAAGCGCAGAAGGGTGTTTTTCACAACGGAATAATCCACCGCGTTTTCACGGCACTCACGGCGCAGAGCGGTATCCTCTTCCACGGTGATGCCCTTGTAATCCACGATGACGCCAGCGGTGGCCTTCTGAATCTTCTCAGTCAGCTGAGCCACGATGGCCTGCTTCTCAGATAAGACTTTTGCGTTAGGCATGGTTGTTTTTCACCTCCACAGGAATGAGAATGCGCGTTCTAAAAAAGGAACCGTCCCTGCGGCATAAAGACGCAAGGACGGATAGCAAATCATAACATTTGCCGCCCTCGGCAGGATTTACAGGCCTCTTTTGAGAAAACCCACCTGCTGTCTTTGGAACGCAGATTGTATTATAGCGGCAAGAGGCCCAATTGTCAAGGGTTATCTTTCCAAAATTCTGTTCCGGTCTTCCAGCCGGACCTGATGAAGGTTTTTCGCCTGGTCTCCGCCGCCGAACCGGAACAGCGCCGCAAAGGGCAATCCGCCGCTCCGGCCTGTGCGGAAGCAGTGATGTCCCCGAAAAAGTCCGGAGGACAAAACCTGCGGGACCCGCGTCTCCGCAGGCTTCATCATCCGGCAGGGTGCTGCTGCAGTCCCCCGGAATTTTAGACGGACCATCGCGCTCTTCGGGTTCCAGGGGGAAACGCGGCGCATATTCCTTCAGGCAGGGCAAACCCGTTTTGCCTGAACTTACAGCCGGTCTCTCCGGAGCGCCAGGTCCTTCACCACCTCTCCTGCCAGAATCAGTCCGGCGGCGGCAGGCACGAAGGCGCAGCTGCCGGGAAGCTGCCGCCGTCCGCTCTCCTCCAGTTCCCGCCCCAGCGCCTCATAGACCTCCGGGTCCGGCTCACGGGGTGTCTCGGTGGAATAAACCACCTTTAAACGGTCCACGCCCCGCCGTTTCAGCTCCTTGCGCATAATCCGGGCCAGAGGGCAAGCACTGGTCTCATAGATATCCGCCACCCGGAATGCGGTGGGATCCAGCTTGTTCCCCGCCCCCATGCAGCTGATGACCGGCGTTCCCGCCGCCTGGGCCTGCTGAATCAGAAGCAGCTTCCCGGTGACCGTGTCAATGGCGTCGATGATGTAGTCATACCGGGCGGGCTCAAAATCCCCGGCGGTATCCGGCCCGTAAAAGACCGGGTATGTGCGGATATCTGCATCCGGAACAATGTCCAGCAGACGCTCCCGGGCAGCGTCCACCTTTAAACGGCCCACGGTGCTCCGGGTGGCGAAGAGCTGGCGGTTCAGATTGCTGGGGGACACCCGGTCACTGTCAATCAGATCCAGTGCCCCCACGCCGCTGCGCACCAGGACCTCCGCCGCGTGGCCTCCCACGCCTCCAAGGCCAAACACCGCCACCCGCGCCCGGCCGAGCCGTTCCATGGCGGCCCTGCCCAGCAGGAGCGCCGTTCTGGAAAACCGCTCATCCATGCTCATCCCTCAATTCCCTGAATTTCGATCTGCTCCACTACATCCTGCCCCCTGGCGGTGAGAGCCATGCTTCCCCGAAGGGAACAGGCCTCATAGCCTTTATAGTCACAGCCCTTCAACGGCAGGTCATAGTCCAGGCGTATGAGTCCCTTCTGCTCCAGCGCCAGCAGCGCCGCTCCCCACTCTGCCGGGCTCCGGCCCGCCTCCTCCAGAAAGACCGGATACTCCCCTTTTCCCACCGGGAGAAAGGGCGTCTGGGCCAGCCGCTCCAGCAGACTCAGTTCCGCCGGGGTCAGCAGCAGCTCCCCGCCTCCGCAGCTTCCACACGCTCCGCAATTGTGCTGACAGCTCACTCCGCCGCCTCCTCTTCCCTGTTCCAGGCAGACACGATGGTGCCGCCGCCCACAACCAGATCTCCGTCATAGAACACCGCCGCCTGTCCCGGCGTAACCGCACGCTGGGGCGCGTCAAACTCCAGAACCACCGCCCCGTCCCCGGCGGGCCGGATCATGGCCCACTGCTCCCGCTGCCGGTAGCGCAGCTTTGCCTGCACCCGCACACAGTCCTCCGGCTCCGGAATGGAAATCCAATTCAGATGCTCCACCCGGACAAAGCGGCTGTAAAGAGCCTCTTCCGGCCCCACGGTGACGGTATTGCGGGCCATGTCCTTCCCGCAGACGTAGACCGGAGCCCCCATGGCAAGACCCAGCCCCTTCCGCTGGCCCAGCGTATAGCGCACCGCGCCCCGGTGCCGTCCCACGACCTGTCCCGTCCGGTCCAGAAAGTCCCCGGCGGGATACGTTTTGCCGGAAGCGCGCTCCATAAAGGCGGCGTAATCACCGTCAGGCACAAAGCAGATGTCCTGACTGTCGTGCCTTCCGGCGTTGGCAAGACCCAGCGTCTCCGCCAGGGCCCGGACCTGCCGCTTCTCCATGCCGCCCAGAGGGAACTGGACATGAGCCAGCTGCTCCTGGGTCAGCATATAAAGCACATAGCTCTGGTCCTTTCCGGCATCCAGGGCCTTTTTCAGCAGCCAGCGGCCCCGGCCCTCATCATATTGGATGCGGGCATAGTGGCCGGTGACGACACAGTCCAGCCCCCGGGCCTCCGCCTCCTGAAGCAGGCGGCCGAATTTCAGACAGCGGTTGCAGTCAACGCAGGGATTGGGGGTACCCCCCTCCTCATAGACCCGGATAAACTTGTCAATCACCTGGCGCTGAAAGTCCTTCGTGAAGCTCAGGACCTCGCAGGGAATCCCCAGCTGAGCCGCCGCCCCGGACGCGTCCTCCGCGTCCCGGCGGGTACAGCCGTCCTTCTCCGGACGCAGGCACATATTGACGCCCAGACAGCGGTACCCCGCCTTCAGCATCAGATAGGCCGCCACCGTGCTGTCCACGCCGCCGCTCATGGCAATCAGAGCGCCCTTTTCCTTTATATCCATGTTGTTTGTACTCTCCCATCTCTATTTTCTCCCGGCAGGAACGCTGTCATTCACAAAACCGGCAGACCGCCGGTTTTCCGCTGTCATGCCGGAGCCTGTTTATTTAAGGCGGACGCCGCTCCGAAAAGGGTTGGCGGTTTCGCCGCCTTCTGTGCTGACTATAACATGAACGGGCCGGAAAAGCAATGTCTGCCCTGCGGAGCGGAATCGGAGCGCCCCCACGGCGGTCACGGGGACTTGCACGGTTTTGCATAAACCGGCCCCGGTCTCCCGCATTTGCGGAAAAACCCCTCATTTTTTGCGCTCAAACGGAGTTAGTCCAGAAAAATTTTTAAAAGAAAACAGAGAATTTTCCGGAGCGTCCGATTTTATGTAAATCATTTTCCATTTTCACGCTGTGGAGAAAATCGGATTCCAGCGTCTTCAAAAAAACGGAAATTTCATCGGAATCCATTGGTATTACAGGAAAATTCCCATGTGGAAAACGGCGTGGAAAATGTGAATAACTCCTCGTAGACGCAAATTATCAAAAAACTTATGTTAAGGACAGCGCCACGGCGGCCACTGGAAAGAACGTTTGAGCGGTTTTGTCGAACCCTCCATGATTTTTCAGAAATCGTGGCGGAATAGACGAATATGCCTTCCGCCTTCTCAGATGTCCAGGCCCGGGCGCAGCGGATGCGTGAGCAATTTGCCCAAGGGAATGCTGAAGGAAATCCTGCAATATTACTGCTTGTAATGAGGGCGGAGGAGACCGCCGGGAGCGTGTCCAGGCAAAGGTTTTTTTGCAGGGGCCTCCGCCCCCGGCGGCCTGTCCCATCGGAACCGCCGGTGCTCCGGGAGGCCCGCCCCGAACCCGCCGGCCTCCCGGAAGGCAGGAAGGCCGGGGAACCGCCCCCCTCCTCCTGATAAAATACGCCGGAGGACCGCGCCGCCGCCGAAGTTTTACTTGTACTTTTGAAAAGAATCGTATATAATGAGTTTGATTATTGATTCAGCGGGAGGCAGACCGCCGCTTCCTGATCAATACTGGAAAAGAACCGGGAAAGAAAGGACGTTCTCATGATTCAATTCAAGTCTGAACAGGGTGAGATCTCCGTCAGCAGCGCCGTGTTTTCCAACATCACGGGCATGGCCGCCACCAACTGCTTCGGCGTCAAGGGCATGGCCTACCGCTCCATGACCGACGGACTCGTCCACCTGCTGCGCCGGGAGGCTATGAGCAAGGGCGTCAGCATCACCTATCACGAAGACGACTCGATCTCCATTGAGCTGCACATCATTGTGGAAAACGGCGTGAATCTCCCTGCGGTCTGCCGTTCCATCATGAACGAAGTGCAGTATGTGGTGACCAGAAATACCGGCGTAACCGTCAGAGCTGTGGACGTATGCGTCGACTCCATGACCCTGTGAGGGAGGAGCAAAAGCCATGACTGAACAAATTACCGGAGCCCTTTTCAAGGAAATGATCCTCCACGGGGCCGCCGCCATTACCGCCCAAAAGCAGCCCATCAACGACCTCAACGTTTTCCCCGTCCCCGACGGGGACACTGGCACCAATATGTCCATGACCATCGGAACCGCCGTGACGGAGCTGCGGAAAACCGAGCCTGCCACGGTGGACCAGGCGGCCAGTCTCACCGCCTCCGCCCTGCTGCGGGGAGCGCGGGGAAACTCCGGCGTAATTCTCTCCCTGCTCTTCCGGGGCCTCTCCAAGGGGCTGAAGGGGCGTGAAACCGCCGGCGCCGAGGTCTTCGCCGCCGCCATGCAGGAGGGCGTTTCCTCCGCCTACAAGGCGGTCATGAAGCCTGCCGAGGGCACCGTGCTGACGGTCTCCCGTCTCGCCGCCAAACGGGCGGTGGAGGCCGCCGCCGGAAACAGCGTGGAAGCGATGCTGTCCGCCGCCCTTGAGGAGGGGCAGGCCGCTCTGGCTCAGACCATTGAGATGAACCCGGTTCTGAAAAAGGCCGGCGTGGTGGACGCAGGCGGCAAGGGCTACCTTCTGATTCTGGAAGGGATGCTGGCCGCCGTCCGGGGCGAGCCTCTGCCGGAGATCCCCGACGAGGAAGCGCCTCAGAAGGCCAAAGCCGACTTCAATGTCTTCGCCTCAGAGGAGATTACCTTTGCCTTCGACACGGTGTTCATCGTGCGGAAAAAGCAGGCGGAGCTGGACCTGGAGCCCTTCCGGACCTATCTGAACAGCATTGGAGACAGCCTGGTCATCGGCGAGGATGACGAGGCCTTTAAAGTCCACGTCCATACCAATATCCCCGGGAGCGCTCTGACAGAAGCCCAGAAATACGGCACCCTGGAGCTGGCAAAGATTGAGAACATGCGGACCCAGTACGAGGACGTGGCCGCCGGCAAAAAGGCCCAGAGCGTTGACGATTTGGATATGGAGGAAGCCGCCTCCGAGGCAAATCATGCAGAATCCCGCTCCCCCGCCCCGCCCGAGAAAAAATACGGCTTTCTCTCCGTCTGCGCCGGCGACGGTCTGGCCACGGTGTTCCAGGACCTGGGCGTTGACGGCGTGGTGTCCGGCGGGCAGACCATGAACCCCTCCACGGAGAGCATTCTGGCGGGTGTGGAACAGATTCCCGCCGAAACCGTGTTCATTCTTCCCAACAACAGCAACATCATCATGGCTGCCCAGCAGTGCGGGGCGCTGACGGAGAAAAACGTGGTGGTCATTCCCACCAAGACCGTCCCCCAGGGCATCACCGCCATGATGAATGTGGATTTTGAGGCCGCCGACGCCCAGTCCATCACCGACGCCATGACGGACTGCCTCTCCGGCGTCACCACGGCCCAGATCACCTATGCCGCCCGGGACTCGGACTTTGACGGCTTCGCCATCAAGGAAGGGGACTATCTTGCCCTGGAAGAAGGCAAGCTCTTCGGCACGGACAACTCCCTGGATGCGCTGCTGGAACAATTGGCAGCGGACGCCGCGGAGCGGGACGCCTCCTTTATCTCCCTGTACTTCGGCCAGGATGTCCGCGAGGAAGACGCCCAGCTGGCCGGACAGTTTTTCCAGAAGGCCTGTCCCGATGCGGAGGTCATGGTCCTCTCCGGAGGTCAGCCCGTATACTATTATATCATCTCTATGGAATAACCTGACGGGCCCGGACCTGTGTCCGGGTCCCTCTTTTACGGTAAAAGGAGGTTCTGTTATGACCGTGGGCCGGTTCGCCCCCTCCCCCAGCGGGCGCATTCACCTGGGAAACATCCTGTGCTGCCTGCTGGCCTGGCTCAGCGCCCGTCAGAAGGGCGGCAGAGTGGTTCTGCGCATTGAGGATCTGGACACCGCCCGCTGCCCCCGCCGGTATGCGGAGCAGATGATTGAGGACCTCCGGTGGCTGGGCCTGTTTTGGGATGAGGGCCCGGAAGCGGGTGGCAGCGGCGGTCCCTTTTTCCAAAGTCAGCGGACCGACCTCTATCAGGCGGCGCTGAAACGGCTGGAGGCCATGGGACTGGTCTATCCCTGCTTCTGCACACGGGCGGAGCTTCACGCCTCCAGCGCCCCTCACCGGGAGGACGGGCAGGTGGTTTATGCCGGGACCTGCCGGAGCCTCTCCCCTGCGCAGGCGGCGGAAAAGGCCAGACTCCGGCCCCCGGCCCTCCGGCTGCGCGTCCCTGACAAGGAGTATCGTTTCACGGACGGTCACATGGGTCTCTATGGGGAACACCTGGACAGGGACTGCGGGGACTTCCTCCTGCGCCGCTCCGACGGCATGTTTGCCTATCAGCTGGCGGTAGTGGTGGATGACGCCGCCATGGGCGTCACGGAGGTCGTCCGGGGAGCGGACCTGCTGTCCTCCACACCCCGGCAGCTGTATCTGTATGAGCTGCTGGGCCTGACGCCGCCCCTTTTTCTCCACTTCCCTCTCCTGCTGGCCCCCGACGGACGGCGGCTGTCCAAGCGAAACGCGGACGCGGGACTGGATACCCTGCAAGGCCGGGTTTCCGCGGAGGAACTCCTGGGAAGGCTGGCCTGGCTGGCAGGCTTCAATCCCTCCAGCAGACCCAGGAGCGCCCAATCTCTGCTTCAGGACTTTTCCTGGGAAAAGGTGCCCCAGGCAGACATTCGCCTGCCTGAAAACCTGTTCGGCTGAATCCATTCAGCCTTTTGGGCGCAAGCAATTGAAGGGACAGAATAAGGACCGGGGACATAAGTCCCCGGTCCTCATTTTCACAGAAACACCGCGTTTTCCCCGGGCTCCTGAAAATTTTTTTCCAGCATGGCCACGTGAGACAGGAATGCGGGATCGTCAAAATACTTGGCATGATGGGTACATTTCCGGACACAGCACTGACACTTGATGCAGGTCCCCGGCACTGCGGCCACATTGGCCGGATCGATAGCGCCCATGGGGCACAGCCGGGCGCAGACGCCGCAGCTGCAGCATTTGGACAGGTCCGTCTGGGGCTTTGCCTTCAAAAATTGTACGGGCTGACCGTCCAGCCCCTTAGGCACATAGTAGGGCGCTTCCGGGTCTCCCGGAACCTCCACCGGCGGGGGCGGGGCATCCAGCCCTCCAAGCTTTTCAGCAATCCGCTTTCCAAACGCCCGCAGCTCCCGCTGGTCGTCCCAGTCCGGGCGGCCTTCTCCCAGAACGTCTGTAAAGGCATGACGCCCCACAAAGGCCCCAGCCGCCGCAGTCCGGAAGCCGTTTGCCTCCAGCAGGGCGCAGAGTTCCGCCAGCGCGTTGTCAAAGGCCCGGTTGCCAAAGGTCACCACCGGCACGGCAAGGGCTCCGTTCCCCCGGAGCCGGGCCCGAAAATCCGGCGCGATTTTGTTGGGTACCCGGCCCGCATATGTGGGCGTTCCTACCACCACCAGATCCCCGGGGCCAAATCTGTAATCCTTCGCCCGCTCCTCAGGTTTTCGGAACCCGTGGAAAACCGCCTGCGGCAGTCCTAGCTCTTTTTCCAGAGTCTCCGCCAAAAGACGGACCGTCTTTTCCGTCACGCCGGCGCCGCTGTAGCAAAGCGCGTGAATCTGCTTAATTTCCATACTGTCCCCTCCAATATCACAGGGAAAAGTCCTGCTCGCTGAGTCTCCTCGTATCCAGCGCCGCCGGACGGGGAGGAACCCGCTTCAGCGGGTCATAGCGAAAGGCCCGGCAGGAATGCTCCACCGGCACCACGCCCCGCTTGACGCAGGCCACCTCGCGCTCGTTGAGCTGCTGTCCCCGCTGACAATAGGCGCAGCGGGGATCAATATTCTTCCGAAACAGCATGGGCCCTCCTTTTCTCTCCGCTTACCTTGCCGTCAGGCACACGGAATCCTGGTCCACCCCCGCGCTGATACCGGCGATGGGCGCTTCGTAGCTGTCGATGATTTTGGTGGCCATGGGGTCCTCCAGCTCCTTCTGAATGGTCCGCCGGAGATTTCGCGCGCCATAGGTGCGGGAATAGGATTTTTTCGTCAGCAGTTCCAGCAGGGCGCTGTCATAGGTAAAGGTGATGCCCTTCTCCCGCAGGGAGTCCCGCAGCTCGTCCAGCATAATCCGGGCAATGGCCTGGAAATTCTCCTCAGAGAGCCGATTGAAGGTAATCACGGCGTCTACCCGGTTGATGAACTCCGGCCGCAGGAACTGCTGGAGCGCCTTCATGGCCTTCTCGCTGTCCTGCTGGCTGAAGCTCCGGTCAAAACCCACTGAGCCGCTTTCCTTGTTTCCGCTGCCGGCGTTGGAGGTCATCACGATGATGGTATTTTCAAAGTTTACCTTCCGCCCGTGGGCGTCGGTGATTTCTCCGTCGTCCAGAATTTGCAGCAGCACATTCAGAACATCCGGGTGAGCCTTCTCAATCTCGTCGAAGAGGATGACGGCATAGGGCTTCCGGCGGATTTTCTCCGTCAGCTGACCCGCCTCGTCATAGCCCACGTAGCCCGGCGGAGAGCCTACGATTCGGGAAACGGAGTGCTTCTCCATGAATTCCGACATATCCAGCCGGATCAGGGCGTCGGGGGTATTGAACAGGTCGCTGGCCAGCTGCTTTACCAGCTCCGTCTTGCCCACGCCGGTGGAGCCGACGAAAATGAAGCTCACGGGCTTATGCTTGGGGGAGATGCCTACCCGGTTCCGGCGGACCGCGGCGGACACGGCGGCAATGGCCTCGTCCTGACCGATGATGTGCTCCTTCAGCCGGGCTTCCAGCTGGCTGAGGCGCTGGAATTCCTGTTCCCGGATGCGGGAGGCAGGAATCTTGGTCCACAGCTCAATCACGTGGGCCAGATTTTCCATGGACAGCTGAGGATCACCCTTCTCTTTCAGGCTTTCCTGCTCCGTGCTGAGCTGGAGATCCCGGCTTTTCAGCTCAGCCATGCGGGCGTAATCCTCTTCGGTCTTCTCCTCCTTTTCCTCCAGCATGGTGCGTTCCTTGGCGTAGTCGTCCAGCTCTCGCTGAATCTCCATCCGCCGGGAGATATCCGGGTCCTTCAGATTCAGATCAGAGCAGGCCTCGTCAATCAGGTCAATGGCCTTATCCGGCAGGAACCGGTCGGTAATATAGCGCTCGCTGAGCAGCACCGCCTGACGAAGGATGCCGTCGGACATTTTCACGCCGTGGAACTTCTCATAGTTGGGAGCCAGGCCTTTCAGAATGGCCACGGAGTCCTCAATGGAGGGCTCGTTGACAGTGACAGGCTGGAACCGGCGCTCCAGAGCGCTGTCCTTCTCAATGGACTTGCGGTATTCGTTGAAGGTTGTGGCGCCAATCACCTGAATCTCTCCCCGGGAAAGGGCAGGCTTGAGAATATTGGCGGCATTCATGCTCCCCTCGGCGTCTCCGGCACCCACCAGGGTGTGGACCTCGTCAATCATCAGGATGATGTTCCCCAGCCGCTTCACCTCGTCAATCAGGCCCTTCATGCGGCTCTCAAACTGGCCCCGGAACTGGGTTCCGGCCACCAGCGCCGTCAGGTCCAGGATGTGGACCTCCTTCTCCCGGAGCTTGAAGGGCACGTCACCCTTGGCAATGCGCTGGGCCAGCCCCTCGGCGATGGCGGTTTTTCCGACGCCGGGCTCACCGATCAGGCAGGGATTGTTTTTCTGGCGGCGGTTGAGAATCTGGACCACCCGCTCAATCTCCTGGGTCCGTCCAATCACCGGGTCCAGCTTGTTATCCTTGGCCTTCTGAGTCAGGGAAATACAGTAATTTTCCAGATACTTCCGCTTTCCGTTCTTGGGCTCCTTGCGTTCCTTCCGCTCCTTTTCCCGGCCCTCGTCGGGAGCGTCCTCTTTCTTGGCTTCGCCGCCGGAAAACAGCCGGTTCAGGAAGGGGAAGGTGGCGGTCTTGCCCTCTTCCTCCTCTTCCTCCCCTTCGCTGGGAATCTCGTCTATATTTTCCACGCCGTTCATCGCCTGCATCATTTCGCTGTTGAGGGTTTCCAAATCCTCGTCGGAGATGCCCATACGTTTCATCATGTCGTCCACCTGGGGAAGCCCCAGGTCCTTGGCGCATTTCAGGCACAGGCCCTCATTGATGGTCTTGTCACCGTCCAGCTTGGAAATGAACACCACGGCAACATTTTTTTTACATCTTGAACAAAGTGTCGGCTGCATTTTCTTAAACCTCCACGCGCCCACCGGCGCACTTAATAGACATTGTAGATGCCCGTGTCAGGCGGGCTTCTGGTCCGTTTTCCAGTCTTCCCGGAAGCTTCGGGAGAAACGCCTCCATCCGGGAGAAGCGTGAAAATAGCTTTAGCACAAAAAAAGCTTTAGCGCAAGAAAAGCTTTAGCGCAAGAAAAGCTTTAGCGCAAGAAAAGCTTTAGCGCAAGAAAAGCTTCAGGGCATCCAGAGGGCTATGTACGGCGAAAAACCGGAACAGACGGCTCTCCTCTTCCCCCACGGAAACCCCCAGCGTCCGCAGCGCCCATGCCGCCAGAAACAGCAGCAGAGCTGCCTCCAGCAGTCCCAGGGCTCCGCCGCCCAGGGCGTTGAGCCCATGGAGTCCCGGCAGGCGCAGCACCAGGTCCAGGGCCCGGACCAGCAGATGGAGCAGCACGGTCAGCACCGCGAAAGAGACCGTATACAGCAGGCCGTGTAAAAACGAACGGGCCAGACTCTCCACCACCGCCGTGGCAGCGGAGACGCCGGTCTCCCGAATGGTCTCCCCGGCCTCCGAGGCCAGAGCCTCCCGCCGTTCCGCATCCAGACCCAGCAGGTCCAGCAGGTCTTCCAGCTCCTCCGGCATGGCGCCGGGCATATGGCCCAGGGGCAGATTCTTCTGAATCTCCGCCTCCACCCGGGTTTCTATGTGGCGCTCAATAACGGGGGCCAGCAGCTTCGCCGCGGGACCCGAGAGCGCCGAGGCAATCATGCTGGCGCCAACCAGGGCCACCAGCACCACCGCCAGACCCGCAAGACTCCTCATCAGACCCTTTTTGGCCCCCCACACGGTAAATCCCAGCAGCACTGCCGCGGCAGCCGCATCTATTATAACAGGTGATGACAAACTTTCCTACCTCTTTTCCTGTAAACGTTTTGTGAATTTGCCCATCAATTTTTCACATTCATGGCAGGAACAGACTGGCGGAGCTGCCCGACAGCATCAGCACCGCCCCGTCAGGCCGCATCAGAACCTCCCGGACATCCTCAACCCCCCGCAGAGAGGCATAGGTCTGCAGGTCCTGATTATAGACCTCCAGACGGCCGCTGTAAAGCACCGCCAGATAGCGCCCGGCCGCGGAGAGGCTCAATATTTCCTCCCGCACCTCCAGGATCCCCAGCTCTGCGCCATCGCTGTCCACTGTCACCAGACGGCCCACGCTGCCGGAACGGTAACGGTTCAGCAGCAGTGCCGTAAAGCCGTCGCCCCCCAGGTCAAAATCCCGCAGATAGTCCCCGCCATAGGAATAGGACGCCTCGATTTCCCCGTCGGGTTTGGCATAGCTCAGGCCGGTATCGGAAATGGCGGCGATTTTTCCGTTCTGCTGGCCGATGGCGGCCACCAGCCCGCCGGAAATATCATAATCCGCCGTGGGCTCCTCCTTCGTCAGCTCATAGAGCACGATATTGCTGACAAAGACGCCGTTTTCCTGTCCCAGGGTCACCGCCGCCAGGCGCTTTCCCACCACGCAGCCATCCAGCACAAAACGCCGCCGGGAGTCAAAGGCGAAGGCCAGCTTCATTTCCGGGTCATAGACGCTGACGCAGCCCTTGCAGCCCTTTTTCTCCGCCGTCACCGCCAGCCATCCGTCTTCGTTCAGCGAGGCGGCAAGGAAGGGCTCCCCCTCGGCGGCGGTCAGCTCCAGCAGCATACCGCCTGCGTTTGCCACATACAGAGAGGTTCCGCCCACGTCATAGGCCGCCAGCCGGCCGCCTCCGGCGGTCAGGGCAGGCGCTCCCATGTTCACATCGACGGACCAGAGCTCCTGACCGTTTTTATCGAACAGCCGCAGGGACGTCTCCGACAACACCGCCAAATTCTCCTCAACGGCAGCAAAACGGTTCTTCGGTGAGGCGTCATATGCGTAGAGGGCCGTTCCCCCTGTCTGCTCCGGCCGGCCGTAGTTCAGATAGCGGCGGAGAATGTCAAAGCCGGTGCCGTCCCGGTAGGCCGCCAGCACCACCACCGCCAGCACCAGAGCTAGGGCCAGCAAAAAAGTGAGAAAGCTTTTCAGCTTCCCGTTTTTCTCGGCCCGTTCAGCCCTCCGGGCCTCCCGTTCCCCGTCGTCATCATTCCAGATATCCTTCCGCCCGTCACTCATTCAGCCGTTCATCCTCATACCACAGTCTTGTCAGGTACAGTCCGCCGGGGGGCGCGGTGGGTCCCGCCAGGCTCCGGTCCCCCCGTTCCAGAATCTCCGGAATATCCTCCGGGGCAAATTTTCCCTCGGCGGCATAGAGCACCGTGCCGGTGATGGCCCGGACCATGTTGTACAAAAATCCGTCGGCGCAGACCCGCAGCTCCAGCAGGTCGCCGTTCCGGGTCACGTCGCACCAGTAGACAGTCCGGACGGTGGTCCGGGTCTCCGTGCCCACGGAGCGGACCGCCCGGAAATCATGGGTCCCCACAAACATATGGGCCGCCCGGTTCAAAAAGTCCTCATCCAGCCGCTTCGGGTAAAAATAAGCCCGGTTGACATAGAAGGGATTTTTAAAGCGGGAGTTATAGATACGGTAGGTATATTCCTTTTTGATACAGGATCCGATGGCGTTGAACGCCTCCGGAACCTCCACCGCCTCCCGGATGGCGATATCCTCCGGGGTGTGGGTGTTGATGGCGTAGGGCATCCGGTCAATGGGAATGCGGCTGTCCGTGCGGAAATTTGCCACATACCGCTCCGCGTGTACTCCGGCGTCGGTCCGTCCGCAGCCGGTGAGATGGACCGGCCCGCCGCATACTCTTCCAATGGCCTTTTCCAGCGTCTCGCAGACGCTGGCGGCGTTTTTCTGCACCTGCCAGCCGTGATAGGCGGTGCCGTTATAGGCGAGTTTCAAGGCAATATTGCGCATCGTTTCTCCTCACTCCGGACGCTTATGGATTCCGGCGCCGGGACTGGTCTCCCGCCGCCGCAGGCGCACCCCAAAAAAAGGCGGGCGCACAGCCGGTCACTGCCCGGCTGAAATCCCTCTCTCCGCCTGGGCCGCGTCCAGCTCCGCCATGGCCTCCCAGTCGATTTCCATGTCCCGGTGATAATACTTCCGGTCCCGCTCATCCAGCTCCCGCAGCACCCGGCAGGGATTCCCCGCCGCCAGCACGCCTGCCGGAATGTCCCGGGTGACCACGCTGCCCGCTCCGATTACGCTCCAGTCTCCAATGGTCACGCCGGGGGCTACCACAACCCCGGCCCCCAGCCAGCAGCCCGTCCCAATATGAATGGACAGATTGTACTGATAGCCCCTGGCCCGCAGCTCCGGCAGGAAGGGGTGATTGGGCGTGGCAAGCACCACATTGGGCCCGAAAAGGGCGTAGTCCCCCACATAGATATGAGTGTCGTCCACACAGGTAAAGCCGAAATTGGCGTAGACCTGTTTTCCCAGATGTACATGACGCCCGCCCCAATTGGCGTGGAAGGGCGGCTCAATGTAGCAGCCCTCTCCCGCCTCGGCCAGCATCTTCTTCAAAAGGGCGGCCCGCTTCTCCCCTTCACTGGGGCGGGTCTGGTTGTACTCATAGAGCAGTTCCAGACATTGAACCTGAATATCAAAAATCTCGCTGTCCATGGGGTCGTAGATTTCCCCGCTGTGGAGCTTCGCAAACTTGTCGGACGCATTCATTGACAAAGCCTCTCCTTCAAAAGATGGAATCCCGTTCTCCGGTTATTCCCAGGTGAGCCGGGGCCAGTCCACCCAGGCGGTACTGTTGTCCCAAAGGTCCCGCTCCGCCACGGCGATCCAGCTCCGAAGCAGGAATTCATAGCCCAGGCCGTTTTTGTCCCGGCAGAAGAAGGTCAGGGCTATTTCATCCCCAGGCCGGACCTCCGCGGACAGCTTGCCGCAGAAATAGCTGTCCGAACGGTCTCCCGGCTCCGCCGCCTGTTCCGCCGCAATCTCTCCGCCGCGCCGGAGGCGGAACATGTGGCCCTCTGTTTCCGAGGAACCCGTGTACAGCTCCGCGCCGCACTCGTATACGGTAAAGACGTCCTTCATGTACTCCGCCTGGGTCCGCCCCGCCTGAGACGTGCATTGGACCGGCAGAAGCTCCCCTGCGCTGCCCAGAAGGCCCAGGGATTGCCGATGCCGGGTCTCGCCGTTCCGGATGACTGTGTACAGGCCGTAGTCCGTCCAAAGCTCGTCCAGAGGCAGCTCCAACGTAGCTGTAAAGGTCCCCGCTCCGTCGCCGGCCATGGGCACGGACCCGCTGCCGCTGCCGCCGTTCTCAATCTCCCAGACCAGCTCTGCGGCGGTATCCTCCCGCCACTCCTTCAGCGCGGCGGAAACCTCCACGTCCAGGCAGCGCTTTTCCATATTCACGGAAGGGGTATCCTCCCAGCTCCGGACCAGCTCCTCCGCCTCCCGGGCCTGGGAAGAGACTGCGGCCTCCAGGCTCCGAATGTCGTCCATCACATACATCTGCGCCTCGGAGATACGTTCCTCCAGTCTGTTAAGGTGTTTCCCCTGCCAGAGGTTCAGCCCCAGCAAAGCTGCGCAGAGAACCAGCGTCAGCATCTGCACCCTGTTTTTTTCCATCGCAGCCTCCTTAAAAACCTGATTCCCTCAAAGCCCAAAGGCCCGCAGGGCGATCACCAATGCCAGAATCACGGCGCCGAAGGTCAGCGCCAGATAATCCCGCCGCTCGTACTTTAAAACATGGAGCTTCGTCCGGCCCTCGCCGCCGTGGTAGCAGCGGCACTCCATGGCCGTAGCCAGCTCGTCGGCCCGGCGGAAGGCGCTGATAAACAGCGGCACCAGAATGGGAATCATGGCTCTGGCCTTCTGGAGGAGGTTCCCGCTCTCAAAATCCGCCCCCCGGGCCTTCTGTGCGGACATAATCTTGTCCGTCTCCTCAATCAGGGTGGGAATGAACCGCAGGGCAATAGACATCATCATAGCCAGCTCGTGAACCGGCACATGAAAGCGCTTCAAGCCGTTCAGCAACCGTTCCAGCCCGTCGGTGAGGGCGATGGGGCTGGTGGTGTAGGTCATGAGGAAGGTGCCCATAATCAGCAGCATAATCCGCAGCACCATGAACGCGGCGTTCCGCAGGCCCGTATCCGTAATGTGAAAGGGTCCCCAGGCCCAGAGGTCCCGGGCTCCCGGGGTGAAAAACAGGTTCAGCACGCCGGTGAAAATGATGATGAACAGCACCGGCTTTAAGCCCCGCACCAGGGCCCTCAGCCCCACCCTGGAAATGCGGACGCAGACCGCCAGGGTCAGGGCCATAAGTCCGTAGGCCACAAAGCTCCCGGCGCAGAACAGTGCGATGATATACAGCATCACCAGCAGGATTTTTGTGCGGGGGTCCAGCTTATGGGCCGGGGTATTTCCAGGAAAATACTGACCCAGGGTGATGTCCTTCAGCATGGCGCGCCCCCTCTCTTCAAGGCCAGCAGCTCCCGCTCCAGGGCCTCCGCCGTGTAAACGGCGGAATCGACGTTCACGCCCCGGGCCCGAAGGGCCATGGCCACCCGCGTCACCTGGGGCACATCCAGCCCGGCGGAGAGCAGCTCTTCCGACCGGGCGAAGACCTCCGCCGGCGGGCCGCTCATCAGAACATGTGCGGATTTCAGCACCAGAATGCGGTCCGCGTTCCGGGCAATCTCATCCATGCTGTGGCTCACCAGAATCACCGTGGCCCCCTTGTTCCGGTGATAGTCCCGGATGTTGGCCATCAGATTTTCCCGGCCCGCCGGGTCCAGGCCCGCCGTGGGCTCGTCCAGCACCAGCACCTTGGGCTCCATGGCCAGCACCCCTGCCAGAGCCACCCGGCGCTTCTGGCCGCCGGAGAGCTCAAAGGGGGATTTTTCCAGATGCTCGTCCCGAACACCCGCCAGACGGGCGGCCTCCCGGATGGCATGGTCCAATTCGTCGCCGGTCCTTCCCTGATTCATGGGGCCAAAGGCGATGTCCTTGTAGACCGTTTCCTCAAAGAGCTGATATTCCGGATACTGGAACACCAGGCCCACCTGAAACCGGATGTCCCGGATTTTTTTGGGCGCTTCCCAGATGTCCCTGCCATCCAGCAGCACCTGCCCGGCCGTGGGCCGGAGCAGCCCGTTCAGATGCTGAATCAAGGTGGATTTTCCCGAGCCGGTATGTCCGATGATGCCCAGGAATTCCCCCGGCTGCACGTCGAAGCTGACATCCTCCACCGCGCTGCGCTGGAAGGGAGTGCCGATCCCATAGGTATGAGTCAGGTTTTTTACTTGCAGTATGCTCTCCAAACCGGAACTTCCTCCCTGTTACGATTTTCCCAGCGCCCGGGCGATGGCGTCCGCGCAGTCCTCCACGCCGAGGGCATCCAGCGGAACATCCCAGCCGTTCCGGCGGAGCCGGTCCAGCAGGTCCACGGTGTCCGGCACCGTCAGTCCCAAATGACGGAGCCGCGCCACCTGGCTGAATATTTCCCCGGGCCTGCCGTCCATAGCCACCCGTCCGTCATCCATCACAATGACACGGTCCGCGTCCTCCGCCTCGTTCATATGGTGGGTAATCAGCACCACGGTGATGCCCTTTTCCCGGTTCAGCCTGTGGACGGCGGAGAGCACCTCCCGCCGGCCCGTGGGGTCCAGCATGGCGGTGGCCTCGTCCAGCACCACACAGGCCGGCTCCATGGCGATGACGCCGGCAATGGCAATGCGCTGCTTCTGGCCGCCGGAGAGCAGATGGGGCGCGTGGGTCACAAATTCCTCCATGCCCACCGCTTCCAGGGCAGCGTCCACCCTCCTGCGGATTTCCTCTGTGGGAACCCCCAGATTCTCCGGGGCAAAGGCCACGTCTTCCTCCACCACATTGGCGACAATCTGGTTGTCCGGATTCTGGAACACCATGCCCACCCTCTGTCGGATATCCAGCAGCAGGCTTTCGTCCAGGGTGTCCATCCCCTCCACGTAGACCTTTCCCCCGGCGGGCAGCAGCACGGCGTTAAAGGTCTTCGCCAGGGTGGATTTGCCGGACCCGTTGTGCCCCAGCACCACCACAAAGCTGCCCTTCTCGATGGCGATGTCCACGCCCCGGAGCGCATAGACCGGCTTCTCTCCCTCGTTCACCGGATAGGCAAATCGGAGGCTTTCCGTTTTAATCATTTCACTCATGTCCAAGTTCCTCATTCTTACGCGCAGGGCGCGTCTCCGCCGGACCGGAGGCCGGCCGCCCGGAAGCCGCCGTCCCGTTACTCGCTGAACCACCTTCCCGTTGCCCCGCAGGGCAGGGCCAGGCCGGTGGCCCGCACAGGCAGGCCCAGCTCGTCCCAGGTACACTTTCCGCCGTATTTTTCCCCCGCCAGCAGGTTCAGCAGGTAGCCCAGCACCGAAGGGGCCAGGCCCGTGGTATAGGAATTGATCAGCATAAACAGAGGCTTGTCCGACAGCACGCCGACGCAGAGCTTCACAAAGGAATAGAGATTTTCCTCCAGCTTCCACACCTCGCCGCCCGGTCCCCGTCCATAGCTGGGAGGGTCCATGATGATCGCGTCATAGGTCTTCCCCCGCCGGATCTCCCGCTCCACGAACTTGGCGCAGTCGTCCACAATCCAGCGGATGGGGGCCTCCTCCAGGCCGGACAGCCGGGCGTTTTCCCGTGCCCAGGCCACCATGCCCTTCGCCGCGTCCACGTGGCAGACGCTGGCCCCGGCCTTGGCGCAGGCCACTGTGGCCCCGCCGGTATAGGCGAAGAGGTTCAGCACCCGGATAGGACGGCCTGCGTTTTGTATCTTCCCGGCGCAGAAATCCCAGTTCACCGCCTGCTCGGGAAAGAGGCCCGTATGCTTGAAGTTCATGGGCCTGACCTGAAAAGTCAGGTCCCGGTACCGAATTTTCCAGCTCTCCGGCAGGACCTTTTTCTCCCAGTGTCCGCCGCCGCTGCGGGACCGGTGATACCGGGCGTCCGCCCGGCCCCAGGCCGGGTCGGTCCTGGGCGTTTCCCAGATCGCCTGAGGGTCCGGGCGCACCAGAAGCTGACGGTCCCAGCGCTCCAGACGCTCGCCGCCGCCGCAGTCCAAAAGCTCGTAATCCCGCCACTGATCCGCAATCCACATATCTGCTCCTCCATGACAGCGATAGAATCAACCGGGATATTGCTTCCGTGCCGAATGCCGGGAAGCAATATGCGCCTTCATTGGCCGGCGGCCGCCGGCTCAAATCAAATGTATGGTCTTCGAATGTACAATACGGAAATCATATTATACCGCCTTCCGGGCCAATCCGTCAACCGTGGTTTCCGCCAAATTCAACGGAACTGGGATATATTTCCATGTCAAACATAAAAAAGAGCGCCTGTCCAGGCGCTCTTTTCCTGTGGTGTCAGCGCAGAAACTGTAAATTGACATCCACATTGCCGCCAATGCCGGCGACACTGCACTTGCTGGAATACTGCCAGTAGTCCATCTGATAGTACAGCGTGGGATACAGCTTTTCGGAAGACTCACTTTTATACTCCGGATACCAGCTCAGGTAAGGCGCCAGGGCGCCCTGGTCGTATTTGATGTAGCTGACATAGGTTCCGGCATAGACCATGGGCTGATAGCCCGCCTCGGCAATCCGCTGGCAGAAGGCCACGGCGCAGGCAGTGGCCATCTCCGGCGGCGTTCCGTAGACCCGATAGCTGGAATTGCTCATCTCCCAGTCGTAAGCCACGGGGCCGTTGATATTCAGGTCCCGGAGGCGCTCGATGACAAAATCCGCCTCCTCAATGGCCTCCTCCACCGTAATGGCCTGGGCGAAGAAGTACACGCCTGTCTCAATGCCGGCGTCCATGGCTCCCTGGATATTCTGGCGGTAGAAGGCATCCTCGCTGATAGCCCCGGTGGAGTAACCCCGGAGACCCACCCGCACCATGGCAAATTCCACACCGTCGCCGGCCACGGCCTCCCAGTCAATGGTCTGGTTCTCGCTGGCCCGGTTCTGGTAGGCGGAAACATCGATGCCGAAGCGGGTGCGGAACTCACTTCCCTGATAGACCAGACGGTCCCCCTCCCAGTAAAAGTCCCCCTCGCCCAAACGGCTTGCCTCCCGGTCCGCATAAATGGGAATCTGCTTGCCGTCATAGGCGATGGTTCCGCCGGTAGTAAAGCCGGGGGTATAGACCTCGCTGGGCCGGATGCCGGGAACGGTGGGCTGCTCCGGATTCGTCCCCTCCGCCGGGGTTATAGGCACCACCACAATGCCCCAGTCAAAGGGCTCGTCCGGGTTTGTGGGTTCCGTGGTCCCGCCCGGGTCCGTCTCCTCGATCACCCTGGGCGTCACAGAGCTGAAATTCCGGACGGAGCCCTGAACAGTGACATTTTTCAGGGTCACCTCCCCCGTTACGCCGGGGGCAATGATCAGGTCTCCGGCGACGGTCATATTTTCCAGGGCCGCACCGCCGGGGGCGCTGATGAGGAGACTCCCCGCCGTGTCACCGCTGTGGGAACCGCTTTCCTGGACCAGCACGTCGATCATGTGGTTCAGCAGGCTCACCAGCTCCGCCCGGGTCAGGGGGTCCGTGGGGCGGAAATTCCCGTCCTGAATCTCGCTGAACCAGCCCCGGGCGCTCATCTCTGCAATATAGGGCCTGGCATACCCGGCAACCTGTTCCGCATCGCTGTAGGGAATGGTGGTGGTCTCCGCGTCGATGTGGAAGGCCCGGGCCACCATGGCAACCCCCTGCTGGCGGGTAATGGTGTTCCCCGGCAGGGCCTTCCCCTCGCTGCCCAGGTAGACCCCGGCGGCGTTGAGCTTCAGAATGGAGCTCTCCCAATAGGTCCCCGCCGTGTCGGAAAAGGTCTCCGGGTTGGAAATCGACTGGAACTGCAAAAAGCGGTCCAGAATCCCGGCGAAGGCCCCCCGGGTGATGGACTGATCCGGGCGGAAGGTTCCGTCCTCGTAGCCCTGGAGCACGCCGTAATTCTGGCTCCATTTGTCAATGGCAGAGGCAGCCCAGTGTCCCCCGGTATCTGTAAAAGCCATGGCCGGCGTCAGGGCCAGAGCCGCAGCCAGAGCGCCGGTCATGAACCTCTTGGGCAGTCGAATTTTTCGCATGGCAGTCTCCTTTTGTCCGAATCTGTCGAATCCATATCAAAAAAATGCCCCAGCCCTCCGGTTTGGAGGGCCGGGTTCCACGATTCAACCATTATAAAGGAAAACCGCCGGTTGGTCAAGACGCGGGGCGGTTTTTTCTGGTATCCAATTACTGGTATTCCACCCGAATCCGCAGGCGTTTCCGCCGCCGGACGGGCTCCTCCGGCGCTTCACGGGCGATGGAGTCCCCCCGGAACACCGACAGGGCTAGGCCGATGAGGGTCATGTCCGCCACCAGGAACGTGTTCCCGCCCAGCAGCGGGTAGCTGGCGCCGAAAATGAGGACGCCCAGGTTCAGCACCATGCTGAAAACCGTCCACAGTCCAATTGCCAGGGCGACGGACAGCGCCACAAGACGGCCCGCCCGGTTCTTCTGCCTCAGGGCCCGGACCGCCAGCCAGAGAACCAGCGCCGCCATGGCTGCTGTGAGCATCGCCAGCGGCAGCCATCCCCAGCGGGCCGCCAGGATCGACGGAAGGAAGTCCCGGCCCAAAGCCTCCTCAACACCCGGGTCTCCAAGCGGATGGACGCGGGAGCCGATACTCGCGTCCACGCCCTCGGCTCCACTCCGCAGCGGGGGGATATCCCGCAGGAAGGACCGGACCTTAAGGATGAACCAGCCCGCCCCAAGGGGGTCCTGCTCCGGGTGGAAGATGATGCTCCACCGGGCCATGTGCCGCAGCCACAGCGTCCAGATGGCCCAGCCCAGCAGGGCCGAAACGCCCAGGACGGCGGCGGTCCCCCGGCGGACTCCAAACCAGTCCCACCAGGCGGCGCAGAGCATCAGCACGAACCCGCTGCACACCAGCACCTCCAGCGTGGTGACGCTTGGATACCAGCAAGCGGACACGATTACCAGAGGAATGCCTCCGGCGATGGCACCGAGCAGTCCCAGCCAGCCCTTCCCCCGGCAGGCGTAGACCCAGAGGGCATAGACCACGGGAAGGAACAGGGAGAGATAATAAGTGAAATGGCTCAGCCGCGGGCTGAGGCGCGACAAATTGAAAAAAACGCACCCGATTCCCAGGACCACCGTCCCGATGTAGATCGCCACGGCATGGCGGGCCAGCCGGGAAATATCCAAAAGGTACAGTCCCACCATGGCCCCGGTTCCAAGCAGCAGGGCCAGCAGGGCCAGAGGCAGCGATTCCCCATCGAAACGCCAGCCCGCAGTCAGGACCAGCCGCAGCGCCGTACAGACCGCCGCCAGCGCAATGGTCAGCCCCAGCAGCCCCCACTGAGGCCGGGGCCGGTGCACGGCATCCAGAGCCGCCCCCACCTCCACCGGGTCCCCCATGTCCTCTACGGCCAGCTGTTCCGCCTCGTCCTCCGGTTTCCCCGCTTTGACAAAAGCGTCCCGCTGGTCCATCAGGTGCTGTTCCAGCTCCCGGACCAGCACAGGTCGGGCCCGCTTCCAGCGGATCTGCTCTGCCACCGTCTCCAGATAGGCCGCCACGGTCTGACTGTCACGCAAGGGAAACACCCCCCTTCAGCACCCGGCCCACAGCCCGGGCATAGGTGTTCCAGGCATCCTCCTTCTCCCGGAGGGCGTCCCGCCCCCGCTCCGTCAGGTGGTAGTACCGGCGGGCCTTGCCGTTCTCCGCCGTCCTCTCATAGGCGGTGACCAGCCCCTTTTCCTCCAGCCCGTGAAGCAGGGGGTACAGCGTCCCCGCCTTCAGGCGGAAGGCGTCCTCGCTCCGCTTCCGCAGCTCCTCGATCATCTGGTAGCCGTAGAGGTCGCCGCCCTCCAGCAGCTTCAGTACCAGCAGGGGCATACTGCCGCTGACCAGGCTCTTGTCTAGTTCCATAGGCGTCTCCTTTCATAGATAGATTGTCGATATACTACGCCGTTCATTATATATCGGTAATCTATCTATGTCAAGGGGCGTCTGAGAAAAAAAGAAAAGAGGGAAGAAACTCTTCCCTCTTCCAAAGCACACGCCTTATTTCGCCACAACGGACTTCACGGTCTTGATTTCCCGGCCGTTGTAAGTACCGCACTCCTGGCACATTCTGTGAGGCAGGTGCAGCGCACCGCATTTCGGGCACACGACGAGGTTGGGAGCCGCCAGCTTCCAGGTGGAGCTGCGCCGCTTGTCCCGTCTTGCTTTGGATACTTTCCCCTTGGGTACTGCCATGATGACACCTCCTTAACCATACAAAAGGCAGGAAAACCGGCCCTCTTTATTCTTGATTGTTCTCCAAAAGCTTGGCCAGGGCCGCCAGCCGGGGGTCCGTCTCCTTTTTGCAGGAGCAGGGGCCGAGGTTCAGGTCGGCGCCGCACCGGGGACACAGTCCTTTGCAATCTTCTGAACACAATGTTTTCGTATCCATTCCGAGGATCAGCGCCGTTCGGGCCAAATCCTCCCCGTCCACCTTCCCATCCTCCAGCAGAACGATCTCGTCGTTCTCCTCATTCTGGAGCTCCTCCGCCAGAAGACAGCTGTAAGCAATCTCACGGTTCTGGAGGAATTCCTTCCCGCAGCGGTCGCAGACCGCATCCAGCGTGGTCCGGACCGTCATGGAAAGCTCCAGCAGGCCGGCGGTGTTCCGGACCCGGCTCTCCACCGCCACAGGGCGGCTGATGGGACGCCGGCCGTCAAAATCCACGTCTGAAAGATCCATGTCAAACCGGAACTCCAGCTGTTTGCCGGGGGTATGCAGAATTGGTCTTACATCAAAAAGCATAGGCTACCTCGTAACGATACAAATGGTATTATAAGGGATGATTCCGCCGTTGTCAAATAATTTTTTCGGTTTTTTCGGGGATTTTCACATTTCATCTCTGTTTCCCCCGCCGCCGAAGCCCTCCGGCACCGGGAAACCCAAAATCGTCCTGCGGAATCCCCCCTGAAGAGCTTTCCAGGTGGCCATCTGATAGGTCTCCTTCGGCCACCGGGCGGCCCATCCGTCCCGCAGGCTCTCCGCCAGGGCCCGGCAGCCCGGCGTCTGCTCCTCCAGACTCAGCAGCAGTGGCGAGAGGTACTGAACCAGCATCTGCCGGGTATTCAGCCTGGCCAGGGAGCGGTTCCAGGGCCTCTGCCGGCCCCAGTCCGCCTCCATGCCGTCCAGCAGCGCCGCCGTCAGGGACCCAAGTCCCTCCGCCCCGGCGCTCTGAACCGCCTCCCGGTAAGCAGGCCCGAACCGGACCTCGTACTCCTGAAAGGCGGCCTTGTAGCCCGTCTGGGTAAAGCGCCCAATCCAGAGCTTCTCTTCCCGGACAGCAGCCAGCAGGGCTTCCGCCTTTACTTCGCTCATGGTAATTCCCCCTTCTCCAGCGGGGTTTCTCCCCCGCCGCCTTAACCGCTTTCCATACATGCTCCCGCGGACAGGCCCCGCCGCCGGCCGGAAGAACCCGGCTGAAAATCCCCGCGGACATCTCCGCTTTCCTCCTTTACATTTTCTCCCCAAACAGGTATGATGGACAAAATACCTCAGGAGGTCCGTCATGCGGGAGTTTACTATTGGAAAAAATGACGCCGGGCAGCGTCTGGACCGCTTCGTGGCCAAGAATCTGCCTCTTCTCCCCCCTGCCCTGCTGCAAAAGTACATCCGCCTCAAGCGGGTAAAGGTCAATGGCAGAGGTTCCAAACGGGATGTCCGGCTCCAGGCCGGAGATGTGCTTCAATTATATATCAACGACGAGTTCTTTGACAAGCCCCGAGAGGAAAATCTCTTTCTCTCCATTTTTCAGCCCCGTCTGACCATCGTTTATGAGGACGAAAACCTGCTTTTGGCGGATAAGCGGCCCGGTCTGGTGGTCCATGCAGACGAGACGGAAAAAGTCAACACCCTCATCAACCACATCCAGGCCTATCTCTACCAGAAACGGGAGTGGAACCCCCGGCAGGAACACGCTTTTGCCCCCGCCCTGTGCAACCGCATCGACCGGAACACAGGCGGCATTGTCATCGCGGCCAAAAACGCCGGAACCCTGCGGATTCTCAACGAAAAAATCCGGGACCACGAGCTGGAAAAATCCTATCTCTGCGTCACGGTGGGCCGTCCTCAGCCTGCCGCCGGAAAAATCGAGGGCTTCCTTACCAAGGATGAGTCGCAAAAGCTGGTCACCTTCCACCGCCGTCCCGTCCCCGGCGGCAAAACCGCCGTCACCCTCTATGAGACTCTGGAAACCCGCGGGGAATTGTCCCTGGTGCGCTGCCGGCTGCTGACGGGCCGGACCCACCAGATCCGCGTCTCCATGGCCGCCCTGGGCTGTCCCCTGCTGGGAGACGGAAAGTATGGAAAGGGCGAGGTGAACCGCCGCTATCAGGAGACCCGTCAGGCCCTGTACGCCTATCGGCTGACCTTCTCCCTGCCCACGGACGCCGGAATGCTGAACTACCTGCGGGACAGGACCTTCACGGTGGAGGACGTGCCCTTTCGGGAAAAGTATTTCCCGGCACGTTAAAATTTGTTCATAAAATACAGATATTCTCTTGACATTTCCCGGCACTTTCGTTATCATGCAGTCATTGCTGAATTTCGACGAGAAAGTTTCCCAAAACTCAACAGAGGAAAGAGGCTGAAAATCAATGTCCCATCCCGGTCCTGTGTTCCCGGCAGGGCCCGTGTTTTTGAATTTCATCAAGAGCAGCCGGAACCGCGTTCGGTTTGGGGCGAAACAAACAATGAAACGGGGGAGGATACATGTCCAAAGAGTTGATTCGCCTGCGGGATCTCTGCATGGCGTACGACGACGAGCTGGTTCTCGATCACTTAAATCTCTACATCAATGACAAAGAATTCCTCACACTGCTTGGACCCAGCGGGTGCGGCAAAACCACCACGCTGCGGATTATCGGCGGCTTCACGACCCCTGCGTCGGGAGACGTCCTGTTCGGCGGTGTGAGGATCAATGATGTCCCGCCTCACAAGCGGCAGATCAACACGGTGTTCCAAAAATACGCTCTGTTTCCCCATCTGAACGTATTTGAGAACATCGCTTTTGGTCTTCGGATGCAGCGTCTGCCGGACGCCTCCGGAAAACGGAGAAACCGGCTTCCGGAGGAGGAAATCCGCTCCAGAGTCATGGAGATGCTGGAAGCCGTCAGCCTCAAGGGCTTTGAAAACCGGCGCATTGACGCCCTTTCCGGCGGCCAGCAGCAGCGGGTGGCCATTGCCAGGGCTCTGGTGAACCGCCCGAAGGTGCTGCTTCTGGACGAGCCCCTAGGCGCCCTCGATCTCAAGCTCCGGAAGGATATGCAGATTGAGCTGAAGCGCATTCAGCAGCAGGTGGGCATCACATTTATATATGTCACCCATGACCAGGAGGAAGCCCTCACCATGTCCGACACCATCGTTGTCATGGATAAGGGCTCCATCCAGCAGATCGGCACACCGGAAGACATCTACAACGAGCCGAAAAACGCCTTTGTGGCAGACTTTATCGGAGAGTCCAACATCATCGACGGACTGATGGTCCGTGACCACCTGGTTCAGATGTATGGCCGTCAGTTCCCCTGTCTGGACGGGGGCTTTGCTGAAAACGAGCCGGTGGATGTGGTCATCCGACCGGAGGACATCGACATTGTACCCGTGGAGCAGGGTCAGCTGACAGGCACTGTCACCAATGTCACCTTCAAGGGAATGCAGTACGACATCATTGTGGATTTCCGGGGCTTCAAGTGGCTGATCCAGACCACAGACCACTCTCCCGTGGGCGCCCGCATCGGCATCAAGATTGACCCGGACGGCATCCATGTCATGAAAAAGAGCCCGTATTCCGGCATGTTCGGCGATTATTCCTCCTTCTCGGACGAATACGACGAGCTGGATGTTGTGGAGCCGGAGGAGGGCAGCGGGGATGAATCATAAGCTCTCCCGGTTTGCCGTCCCCTATGTGGTCTGGATGGCCCTGTTCGTGGTGGCCCCCATTGTCCTGGTAGTGATTTATGCCTTTACCAGCGATGCCGGCGGCTTTACTCTGGACAATTTCGCCCGGATGGGCACCTATGCCGTGGTATTCGGCCGCTCCTTCAAGCTGGCCCTGATTGCCACGCTGATCTGCCTGCTGATCGGCTACCCCGTGTCCTATGTCATGAGCAAAGAGGGGCCCCGCTTCCAGCGGGCCGCCATGGTGCTCATCATGCTGCCCATGTGGATCAACTTTCTGCTGCGGACCTATTCATGGATGTCCATTCTGGAAAACAACGGACTTCTGAACCGGCTGTTTCAGAAAACCGGCCTGATTCACCTGTACAACAGCCTCTTTGGAACTGATCTGAGCTATTTCCCCATGATGAACACGCAGGGGGCTGTGATTCTGGGCATGGTTTACAACTACCTGCCCTTCATGATTCTGCCCATCTACTCCGTCATCGTCAAGCTGGACGGGTCCCTCATTGAGGCGGCCCGGGACCTGGGGGCCGACACCCTCAGCGTCTTCCGCAAGGTCATTCTGCCCCTGAGCCTGCCGGGGGTCCTCTCCGGCATCACCATGGTCTTCGTCCCCTCGGTCTCCACCTTTGCCATCAGCAAAATGCTGGGCGGCGGCACGGAGATGATTCTGGGGGACCTGATTGAGCAGCAGTTCCTGGGCGGAGCCTATAACCCCCAGCTGGGCGCCGCCATCTCCCTGGTAATGATGCTGATTGTCGTGGTCTGCATGGTGGTGATGAATCGCTTCGGTGAGGGCGAGGAACAGGCGGTGATGCTGTGAAACGCCGGAATTCGATTGTCAGCCGGGTCTTTACCGCCCTGGTGTTCCTCTTTCTCTACGCCCCCATTTTCCTTTTGATTGTTTTCTCCTTCAACAGCGGCAACAGCAACGTCGTCTGGAGCGGCTTTTCCCTGGACTGGTACCGGGAGCTGTTCCACAACCGGCTGATTATGCGCAGCGTCTACACAACGCTCCTGGTCTCCCTGCTTGCCACTGCCATCGCCACCGTGGCCGGCACTTTCGCCGCCATCGGCTTCTACAGCCTCCGGCGGCGGTCCCGGAACCTGCTGAACACGGTGAACAATATCCCCATGATGAACGCCGACATTGTGACCGGCGTGGCCATGTGCCTGTTCTTCGTGGCCTTCTTCACCTTCTGGAGTGATTTTGCCGTCTGGTTCAACGGCATACAGCATCTCCTTGTCCTGCCGGAGCGGCTGACTCTGGGCTTCGGCACACTTCTGATTGCCCACGTCACCTTCAACATCCCCTATGTGATTCTCTCTGTGGGCCCCAAGCTGCGGCAGATGGATAAAAACCTGGTGGACGCCGCCATGGACCTGGGCTGCACCTGGATGCAGGCCTTCTGGAAGGTCATCCTGCCGGAGATCAAGCCCGGCATCACCTCCGGTGCTCTGACGGCCTTCACCATGAGCGTGGACGACTTCATCATCAGCTATTTCACCGCCGGTTCCTCCTCCTCCACCCTGGCCATGACCATCTACGGCATGACGAAAAAGCGGGTGACGCCGGAGATCAACGCCATATCCACTCTGCTCTTTATCACGGTGCTGGCTCTGCTGGTGGTGGTCAACCTTCGGGAGGCCCGGGCGGAGCGGAGAGGAGAGGAGCACAGGCCCGTCTCCAGCCGTTTCAGCCAGTTCTTTGACACGCCCCGCGGCAGGAGGCTCCGCCGGGGCGCGGCGGGGGCCCTGGCGGCCTGCTTCCTGGCGGCGGTGGTGCTCCTTACCGGGGCCACCAACGCACAGCCGGTGGTCAATGTATGCAGCTGGGGCGAGTATATCGACGAGGATCTGATTACCCAATTTGAAGAGGAAACCGGCATCATCGTCAACTACCAGACCGCCGAGAGCAATGAAACCCTCTACTCCCTGCTGAAAAGCGGCGCGGGAGATTATGATGTCATTGTTCCCTCCGATTACATGATTTCCCAGCTGATTGAGGAAGACATGCTGTCGGAGCTGGATTTCAGCCAGATTCCCAATTACGCTCTCATCTCGGACCGCTTTAAGGGCCTGACCTACGACCCTGAGGAACGCTATTCCGTTCCCTATGCCTGGGGCACCGTGGGCATCATCTATAATGAAACCATGGTGAACGAGCCCGTTACCAGCTGGTCCGTCCTCTTCGACGACCAGTATGCCGGAAACGTGCTGATGTTCCGCAACTCCCGGGACGCCATGGCTACGGCCCTGAGCTATCTGGGCTATTCCCTGAACACCACCGACGAAACGGAACTGCGGGAAGCCTTCCAGCTTCTCAAGGACGCGAAAAACCGGGGCGTCTATCAGTCCTTCGTCATGGACGAGATTTTCCAGAAGCTGGAGGGCGGCAACGCCGCCATCGGCGTATACTACGCCGGGGACTACCTCACCATGCGGGAAAATAACGAGGACCTCTGCTTTGCGGTGCCGGAGGAGGGCTCCAACTGGTTCATGGACGCCATGTGCGTGCTGAAGGACGCCCCCCACTATGACGAGGCCATGGCCTGGATCAACTTCATCGCCTCCACAGAGGCAAACCTTGCCAACATGGACTACCTCTGGTACGGCTCCCCCAACCAGGAGGCCCTGGAGCAGTATCCCGCCTACTATCAGGAGCTGTACGACGAGGAGCTGGACCCGGCGGACTATGACATCATCGCCGCCCCTCCGGAGGTGCTGGAGCGCTGCGAGGCCTATCTGGTTCTGCCCTTCGAGACCCGGCAGCTGTACAACGAGCTCTGGACAGAGCTGGGTATCTGACGAAACAAATGCCGCCCTTTCCTGCGGCACGGAAGGAGATTCACCATGATTATGATTGGAACAAAATGCCAGCTGGAACAGACAGTCACCCAGCAGCTCACCGCAGCCGCCGCAGGCTCCGGGACCCTGCCGGTGTTTGGTACGCCCTTTATGGCGGCCATGATGGAAAACGCCGCCCTGACGGCCCTCCAGACCTTTCTGACTGAGGAGCAGGGCAGCGTGGGCACCCGTCTGGACATCAACCACGACGCCCCCACCCCTGTGGGCATGAAGGTCTGGGCCGAGGCGGAAATCATCAATGTCTCGGAGAATGGCAAAATGGTGGACTTCAAGGTCAGCGCCTGGGACGAAAAAGGCCCCATCGGCGGCGGAACCCACACCCGGGCCATCATTATGAGTGAAAAATTCCTGGCAAAGTGCAACGCCAAACTGCAAAACGAATAGGAGCAACTACGCAAAAGGCCGCCCGGACGGGCGGCCTTTTCATTCGATTGTCTCCGGCTCCCCCCACTGCTCCCAGCGCTGAGGGCATAAGAGGGGTAGGCCGGCGGAACCGCCTGACGAGCGGCAGCGGAAAGAGAAGAGCCGGCCTTTCAGCGACAGCCAACCCCCCGCCCGCACTGCGGCACGGACTGAAATCCTGCGGAATCAAGACTTGGCAGCTCTTGCGCGTCCCAGCGTCTTTCTCTCTTTGGGACCGCGCACGGCCCGTTTTCTCTCTTTCTGAGCCGCAGAAAGAGAGAAAATGGGGCTGCAATGAACCGGCTGACATGTCAGCTGTTCTTATTTCCGAATTAAAAATTCGGAAATAAGACATTTGATTTGAGCCGTTTTGCTCGCCGCCGTAAACGGCGGCAGCCGCCAAACATGGCACATATTACTTCCGACCTTTCAGTTCGGAAGTAATATCTTCCCCGCCCGTCAGGGCGAAGCCCAGCCATCTTCGTGGCTATGCCGTCAGGCTTGCTGTTTTAAAGCACCAGGGACGGCGCATTGTAAGTACGACCGGCCAGTTCGCTGTTGAGCATGTACAGGCTCCTGGGATCGGAACCGAAAAGCTCCATCTTGGAAATCAGGTCGTTGGCGTTGTCCTCTTCCTCGCCCTGCTCCTTTACAAACCAGTCCAGGAACTGCATGGTCCGGAAATCCTTCACCTCATGGGCGGCGGCATAGATTTCGTTAATCAGGCCGGTCACATACAGCTCATGTTCCAGACCGGCCTGGAGCACCGCCATATCGCTGCTCAGCTCCCTGTCCGGCTGTGCGATGGCTCCCAGGGTCACCTTGGCGTTGTTGTTGTGCAGGTACTGATAGAAGAGCATGGCATGATCCCGCTCCTCCTGGGCCTGGATCTTATACCAGTTGGCAAAACCGTCCAGACCCCGGGCCTCAAAATAGTTGGAAAAATCCAAATAGAGATAGGCGGAGTAAAACTCCTTGTTGATCTGCTCATTCAGCAGGGCGGCAACTTTTTCGCTCAGCATTACGGTACGCTCCTTTCGTTTTTTCGACATCCAAGTATACACCCTTTTCCTCCGGAAGTCCATAACGAAAATACACAAAGCTGTTCTCCCGCGTCCTCATTTGAGGAAAATTTCCTTTTTCCTGCCGGAGAGCCTGATTCTGCGGACGAGGAGGCGAAGCCCGTCATCCCCCGCCTCCAGCGTTCCTGTCAGCTGAACCCCTGTCAGGCTGTTCAAGTAACAGTAGGCCTCCGCCGTCCTTCCCTGAATTCCCTGAAAAGCCGCCGCGTTTTCAGCAAGACTCCGGGGCTCGATTTCAGAAAACAGGAGCGCCGTCAGCCTGCTGTCCTGCCGGGGCGTCCCATCGAACACCAGATAAAAACCGGGCTCCTCCCCCGCTTCCGGGTCCCCGAAGCCGGCCACCCGGACCTTTTTGCCGGAGCGGAGGAACCGCCTCAGCCGGTATGCCGCCGTCAGACGGGGCGCAAGGTAAAGCGGCAGGCGCAGGATGCCTGCCCCGAACAGCGTCCAGAAGCCAAGCAGCAGGCAGGCAAAAAGAACTGCCAGAACGCATGACAGAAGCAGCGCCGAAACCGGCATCCACACACCCGCGGCCTCCTTTTTGGTCCATTTAGAAAAGCGTCATCTGACTCGTCTCCGGCATCCCCGCGAAGGCCCCCAGGGCCTTCAGCTGCTCAATGTGGGTCTTGGAGAGCTTATTGCAGCAGGTGGAAAACTCGTCGATGGAGATAAACTCCCTGCCCTTCCGCTTCTCCACCGTGTCCAGCGCCGCCGCCTCGCCCAGGCCGTGAACCGTGGTAAAAGGCGGCAGAAGGCCGTTGTCCGTAATGACAAACCTGGTCGCATCGGAACGGTAGATGTCGATGGTGTCGAAGTGGAAGCCCCGAAGGTAGAACTCATAGCAGACCTCCAGGGTGGTCATCAGGTTCTGTTCCACGGCGGTGGCGCTTTTATTGTTCTCAATCTCCCGGATTTTCCGCTTCACCGCGTCCTTTCCGGCGCAGCAGAACTCGGCGTCAAAGGCCTTGGCCCGGACGGAGAAGAAGGTGGCGTAAAAGGCCAGGGGCTTGTGCACCTTGTACCAGGCAATCCGGAAGGCCATCATGACATAGGCCACGGCGTGGGCCTTGGGGAACAGATAGCCGATCTTCGCCAGAGAATCAATATACCAGGGCGGTACGTCGTGCTCCTTCATGGCCTCCACCCATCCGTCCTCGAAGCCGCCCTTTTTGACCTTGCCCTTTCGGACGGACTCCATGATTTTGAAGCTCATCTTCGGGTCCAGGCCCCTGGAAATCAGATAGAGCATGATGTCGTCCCGGCAGCCCACCGTCTCCAGAACGCTGGCCGTTCCGCTGAGAATCAGTTCCCGGGCATTGCCCGCCCACACATCGGTACCGTGGGAGAAGCCGGACAGCCGCACCAGGGTATTGAAATCCCTGGGCTTGGTGTCCACCAGCATCTGCCGTGTGAACTTGGTGTTGAACTCCGGAATGGCCACCGCCCCGGTGGGACCCAGGACCTCGTCGTTCTCATAGCCCAGGATTTTGCTGGAGGTGAAAATGGACATGGTATCCGGGTCGTCCAGGGGAATCTTCTGGGGATCCACGCCGGTGATGTCCTGCATCATCCGCACCATGGTGGGGTCATCGTGTCCCAGCATATCCAGCTTCAGCAGGTTGGCCTCCATGGAGTGATATTCAAAATGGGTCGTGATGGTGTCGGACTCCCCTGCGTCCGCCGGGTGCTGGACGGGACAGAAGTCCTCCATGTCCATGTCGTCCGGCACCACCACCAGTCCCCCGGGGTGCTGGCCGGTGGTCCGGCGGGCTCCCACGCAGCCCTGGGTCAGCCGGTTTTCCTCCGCCCGGCAGGCGGTGAGGCCGTTTTCCTCCAGATACTTCTTAACAAAGCCATAGGCGGTCTTATCCGCCAGGGTGCCGATGGTGCCCGCACGGAAAACCTGGGTCTCGCCGAACATCTCAATGGCGTGGCGATGGGCGCGGGCCTGGTATTCGCCGGAGAAATTCAGGTCGATATCCGGTACCTTGCCGCCGCCGAAGCCCAGAAAGGTCTCAAAGGGTATGTCGAAGCCGTCTTTTTCATACAGCGTCCCGCAGACAGGGCAGGTTTTATCCGGCATGTCCGCCCCGCAGCCATAGGAGCCGTCCTGAATGAACTCGCTGTTCCTGCATTGGGGGCATCGGTAGTGGGGCGGCAGGGAGTTCACCTCCGTGATGCCGGACATATAGGCCGCCAGGGACGAGCCCACGGAGCCCCGGGAGCCCACCAGATATCCGTTTTCCAGGGACCGCTGCACCAGCTTCTGAGCGGACATATACACCACGTCGTATTTTCCCAGAATGCCCCCCAGCTCCACATTCAGCCGGTCCACAATCAGCTGGGGCGGCTCATCGCCGTAGAGCCGGTGCACCTTCTCCCAGACCAGACGGTTCAGGTCCTCCCTGGAGTTCTCCAGGCGGGGAGGAAACAGGTCCCCCGGCAGCAGCTCAAAGGTCTCGATCTGGTCCGCCACCAGCCGGGTATTGGCCACCACCACCTCATAGGCCTTTTCCTCCCCCAGGTAGCTGAATTCCTCCAGCATCTCCTGCGTGGTCTTGAAGTAGATGGGCAGGGACTCGTTGGCGTCCGGATACTTTTTCGAGGCCAGAATGATGTGGCGGTATACCTCGTCCTCCGGCTCCAGAAAGTGAACGTCTCCGGTGGCGCAGACGGGCTTTTGAAGCTCCTCCCCCAGGCGGACAATGGTGCGGTTGAAATTCCGCAGGTCCTCCTCCGTCTGGACCTCGCCCTTCCGGAGCATGAACATGTTGTTGCAAATGGGCTGAATCTCCAGGTAATCGTAATAGGAGGCGATGCGCTTCAGCTCGTCCCAGTCCTTGAAATCCTTCACCGCCTGGAACAGCTCTCCCGCCTCGCAGGCGGAGCCGACGATGATCCCCTCCCGGTGTTGGTTCAGAAAGCTCTTGGGTATCAGGGGCTTCTGGCGGAAAAATTTGAGGTTGGAGGCGGAAATCATCTGGTAGAGGTTTTTCAGACCCGTCTTGTTCCGGGCCAGAAGAATGATATGCTTGGGTCTCCGCTTGACCCGATTCCCCTGGGGCCGCAGCCTTTCCATCTCGGCGTTGACGGCCTGAATGGTATGGACCCCGGACTCATGGAGCCGCTTCCAGAAATGGGGCAGCATATAGGCCACCGCCCCGGCGTCCGCCAAAGCCCGGTGGTGATTGAAGGCGGGCAGCTGGAGATGCTCCGCCACAATATCCAGCTTGTGTTTCTTCAGCTCCGGCAGCAGATTCTGGGCCAGAATCAGAGAGTCCACATACGTGGGGCGGAAGGCCAGCCCCACCCGTGCGCAGCCCTCCCGGATGAAGCTGATGTCGAACTCCACGTTGTGCCCCGCCAGAGGCCGTCCGTCTACGAACTTCAAAAACGCCTCCAGCGCCTCCCTGAGAGAGGGAGCCCCCTTCAGCATTTCTTCGGTGATGCCCGTGAGGCCGATGGTGTCCGGCATCAGGCGGCGCTCCGGGTCCACAAAGGTCTGGAATTCTTCCGCCGGCTCCCCGTTCCGCAGCACGACCGCGCCGATCTCAATGATAGCGTCCCGGTTTGCCTTCAAGCCGGTGGTCTCAATGTCAAAGCAGACAATCTCCGATTCCAGGGGGCCGTCTCCCTGGCCGTGGACCGCCAGCCGGTCGTCCAGATCGTTGATGAAATAGCCTTCTACGCCATAAAGAATTTTAATCTTATCTCCCGCCGCCTTCCAGGCCGCGGGGAAGGACTGGGCGCAGCCATGATCCGTAATGGCAATGGCGGGATGGCCCCAGCGGATAGCCGTTTTCACAGCCTCCTTGGTATCGGTGAGGGCGTCCATATTGCTCATTTGGGTGTGCAGATGAAGCTCCACCCGCTTCTCCGGGGCGGTATCCTGCCGGGCGTCATGCTCGGCCTCGTTGATATGCAGCGGATTCAGCTGGATGTCCTTTCCATCCCAGGTGGGCTCCATTTTCCCCTGAACCCGCAGCCACATGCCGGTGTGGATGGAGCGCTCCAGTCTCTGGGCCTCCTTGGCGGTGAGATTCTTCTGGACGGTGACGGAATTGGTGTAATCCGTCATATCAAAGCTCAGCCGCCACATTCCAGGCCGCCGGGTCTCCCGGCACTCAAAGGCAAACACCTTCCCCTCCACCACAGCGGCCCCCATTTTCAGGTTGAGCTCCTTCATGGGAATGGGGCGGCCCTTGATGGGATTCCCCAGCAGCGCCGTGAGATTCTTCCAGGACCCCGCCGCCTTTTTCGCTTTTCCGCCGGGGGGCTGCTGTCCGGCGGCGCTCCCCCGGGCGGCAGGTCCGCCGCCCGGTTTTTCCGGCTTCTCGCGCATGCCGGCCTGTCCCGACTGACCGCCGCCGGGCCGGACGTCATGCTCCGGCTCCGCAAGGACCGCCGCAATCTCCACATGGCTGAAGCCGTAAACCGCTCCAATCATGGATTTCAGAGACTGGAGCTCCTCCGGGGTCAATGCGTCCCTGACGGTCAGACGCAGCTCTATGGAAAGGTCCTTCTGGCTGATCTGGGCATAGGTCAGCAGCGCTCCCACCAGCCTGAGCCGAAGCTCCGGGGACGCCTGAAGCTCCGCGAACATTTCAAAAAAGGGAATGTTTCTCGACATATCCTCAAATCCTAACTTCTCATTTCCACAGGGAGGTCACAGCTGTTCGATCTCCTTCATCAGAGCATCTACAAGCTGTTCCTGCGGCGCCTTGTAAAGGACTTCACCTTTCCGGAACAGCAGCCCTTCTCCCCTGCCGCCGGCAATGCCGATATCGGCCGCAGCGGCCTCACCGGGGCCGTTGACAGCGCAGCCCATCACCGCCACCGTAATGTTCTTTTTGCAGCCCGCAAGCCGCCGCTCCACCTCCTCCGCCATGGGGATCAGGTCGATGCGGGTCCGGCCGCAGGTGGGGCAGGCGATGAGATTGACCCCCTCTTTCCGAAGGCCCGCCGCCCGCAGAATCTTCCGGGCGGCATAAATTTCCTCTATGGGATCGGCGGTGAGTGTGACCCGGATGGTATCGCCTATCCCCAAGCAGAGCAGTCCCCCAATGCCCATGGCAGATTTCACCATGCCCATGGAGGGGGTGCCTGCCTCGGTGACACCCAGATGCAGGGGGTAGTCCGTCCCCTCGCTCAGTATGCGGTAGGCCGCCATGGTCAGAGGCACATCGGAGCACTTGACAGAGATGCAGATATCGTCAAAGCCGAACCTGTTCAGCAGGCGCACATGGCCCATAGCGCTCTCCGCCAGAGCCTCAGCGGTGACGCCTCCGTATTTCGCCCGCAGCTCCTTTTCCAGGGATCCGCCGTTAACCCCCACCCGAATGGGAATTTTCCTTATGCGGCATGTATCGGCTACCGCCTTTACATGGTCCTCTCCGCCGATGTTTCCGGGATTGATACGGATAGCGTCGATGCCACGCTCCGCGCACATGAGGGCATATTTGTAATTGAAATGTATATCCGCCACCAGCGGAATGGAAATCTGGTCCTTGATGCGGTCCACCGCCTCCGCCGCCGCCTGGTCCGGAATGGCCACCCGGATGATCTCGCACCCGGCGTCCTCCAGCGCCCTGATCTGGGACACCGTAGCAGCCACGTCGTCGGTTTTTGTATTGCACATGGACTGGATGCTCACCGGCGCGCCTCCGCCTACCGGCACCCTGCCCACCATCAGGCGTTTGGTCATGCCTTCGCTTCCTCTCTCAGCAATCCGTAAATACAGGAATCCATCAGCCTTCCATTCTTAAAAACACTGTTTCGCAAGGTTCCCTCCCAAGTGAAGCCTGCCTTCTCCAGCACCCGCCGGGAGCCGGTATTGACGGCATAGGGCTCGGCATAAATCCGGGCGACGTCCCAGGTCCGAAAGCCCTCGAAGCAGATCAGCCTCGCCGCCCGGGTCATGACGCCCCTTCCCCAGAAGGCGCGGCCCAGCCAGTAACCCAGTTCCGCGCTCTTCCGGTATACGTCTTTTCCCAGGAACAGGCTGACGCTTCCCGCCGCCTGGCCGTCAATCACGATGGCCCGGCACAATCTTCCCTCGCCCTCGTGCTCCACACAGTCGCCAACAAACCACTCCGCGTCTGCCGGCGTATAGGGATGAGGAAACACGTCCCGCAGATTCTCCGCCACTGCCAGGTCATCAGCATGAGGCACAATGGCGGCGGCGTCCTCCGGACGCCAGGGCCTCAGTGTAAAGTCCATACCCTTTTCTCCTTCCGCACTGCAATCTTTTGCGGTCCCGCTCTCATTGGAACAGCTTAAACACGTCGTGAACTGTCACCAGCAGCATAAACCCCAGCAGCATCACCAGTCCTGCCGCGTTCACCGCCGCCTGATACTTTTCCGGCACCTTCCGTTTAAAGAGGGCCATCGTCACCGCGTCCACGGCCAGGAAGAAAATCCGGCCCCCGTCCAGGGCGGGAATGGGCAGCAGGTTCATCACCGCCAGGTTCACCGCAATGAGGGCGGCAAAATAGGCAATGTTCTGTACCGCAATCAGGGCCGTTTTGGAGGCCGTCCCCACCTCGGTGATGGTGGTGACAATGCCCACCGGGCCGCTGAGATCGTTCATGCCCGCGTTGCCCGTCACCAGCTGCACGAGACTGAACCACACCAGCTGCACAAAGTCCAGGGCCTGATACCAGCCAAACTGAAGCTTGGTCCAGGCCGTGGCCGGAATCTCCAGACCGCCGATGGACAGGCCAAACTTGCCTTCCTGACCGTTGTAGGTGCCCCGGTACATGGGGAAGTCCTTCAGCGTCACCTTCTCCCCGTCCCGCAGCACCACCAAATCCACGCCCTGACCGTCATTATACCGGAGGAAGAGCTCCGAGTCCCGGCGCATGTAGGTGCGGTAGCCGTCAATCTTATAGATGACGTCTCCCACCATCAGGCCGTCCTCCCCCTCCAGGGGGAAGCCGTCGGCAAAGCCCGCAATCTGGTCCACATAAAAGGCGGACTCTCCGGCGTAGAGCACCAGGAGAATCAGCACCCCCGTCAGGAAATTCATGAAGGCTCCGGCAGTCAGGATGACCAGCTTTTTCCAAAAGCCCTGGCGGGCAAAGGCGCGTTCATCACCCGTATCCTCGTCCTCTCCCTCCATAGCACAGAAGCCGCCTACAGGCAGAAGCCGAAAAGAATATTGGGTCTCTTCCGTTTCCCTGTGCCACAGCAGGGGCCCCATGCCGATGGAGAACTCGTTTACCCTTACGCCGCAGAGCTTCGCCGCCGTGAAGTGCCCCAGCTCATGGAGGGCAATCAGCAGACCGAAAATCAAAATGGCCGCCAGAACATAGATGAAAGTCATGCCGCAAAAACGCTCCTACTATCAAGATTTCCAATGGCTCAGAACCCAGTCCCGAGCCGCCCCGTCCGCCGCCAGGATATCCTCCAGGGAGGGATTCAGCACCACCGGGATGTCCGTCATGGCCCCAATGGTCAGCCGGAAGATGCCGTCAAACCCGATGCGGTCCGCCAGAAACAGCCGGACTACCTCTTCATTGGCGGCATTCAGTATGGTACATGCCGTCCCGCCCTTGACCGCCGCAACCTCCGCCAGACGAAGGCAGGGGAACGTCTCCCGATCCGGCTGGGCAAAAGTCAGCGGCGGACAGCGCAGAAGGTCCAGCGGCTCCGCCGGATTCTCGCCCCGGGCCGGGTAGGTCAGGGCGTAGCGGATGGGCAGGCGCATATCCGGCGTCCCCAGCTGGGCCAGCACCGCCCCGTCCCGGAATTCCACCAGGGAGTGAACGATGCTCTGCCGGTGAATCACCACGTCCACCTGTTCCAGCGGCAGACGGTAAAGCCGCATGGCCTCAATGACCTCCAGCCCCTTGTTCATCAGCGTGGCGCAGTCCACCGTAATCTTGGGGCCCATGGTCCAATTGGGATGACGCAGGGCGTCCTCTCTTGTCATTCTGCCCGCCTCTTCCCGGCTCATGCCGTAAAAGGGCCCGCCGGAACAGGTCAGAATCAGCCGGCGTATCTCCCGCCGGTCCCCACAGCCCTGGAGACATTGGAAAATGGCGGAATGCTCAGAGTCCACCGGGACGATCTCCGCGCCGCTCTTCTCCGCCGCATCCATCACCAGTTCCCCGGCGCAGACCAGAGTCTCCTTGTTGGCCAGGGCAATGCGCTTGTTCGCCGCAATGGCGGCGAGAGTGGGCCGCAGGCCCACCATGCCCACCACGGCAGTGACCACCGTGTCCGCCTCCGGCAGAACGGCGGCCTCCTCCAGAGCGGCGGGGCCCGACAGCACCCTGGTCTCCGTGTCCGCCAGGCGGATTTTCAGGTCCCGGGCCGCCTCCGGGTTGGTCATGATAACCAGCCCGGGGCGGAACTTCCGGGCCTGGGCCTCCATCCGGTCCACGCTTTTATCGGCGGTGAGGGCCAACACCCGCAGCCCCAGCTGTTCCGCCACGTCCAGAGTCTGCCGGCCGATGGAGCCGGTGGAGCCCAGGACCACAATCTTCCTGCTTGCCTTACTCATATCCATAATCCTATTCTATTTCAGAAAGCTGAAAATAATCTCAACTGCCGGGGCCACAAAGAGAACGCTGTCAAAACGGTCCAGCACGCCGCCGTGGGCCAGGAAGAGGTGTCCGTAGTCCTTGATGCCGAATTCCCGCTTGATGAGGGAAAAGCTCAGGTCGCCAATCTGGGCCACCGCGCCGCAGGCCAGGGCCAGCAGGGCCATGGGGCCGTAGCCGATGGCGCTGCCGCCGAAAAAGCGGTCCATCACCCAGACGAACAGCAGGCCGCAGGCCGCATTCCCCAGCAGTCCGCCGATGGAGCCCTCGATGGTCTTTTTCGGGCTGACCCTGGGCGCCAGCTTGTGCTTTCCCAGGGTGAGGCCGGAGAAAAAGGCGAAGGTATCGCAGGCGAAGCTGAGGATGAAGGGCAGCAGCAGCCAGGCCCGATGGACGCCGGAGGCCTCCAGCCGGAGGAAGGCGGAAAAGGAATATCCGATGGCGATGCTCCCGAAGAGCCCCGCCATAATCTGGCTAAATTTCACCTCGCCGCCCTTGAAAATGGCATAGCCAAAAAAAGCCAGGGCCGCCAGCAGAAAAAAGTCCTCCACAAACTCCGGCGAATTGTAATACCAGAACACCGTCAGGCCGGCGCAGAGTCCGCTCAGCGGCAGCGGGGTCCTCTGATCCTTTCCACTGACGCATTTTTGCAGCTCATCGCCGCCTATGCCCGCTAAAATGAACAAAGCCAGCTCCATCACCACAGGGGGCGCGGCCAGCACCACATAGAGCAGCACAGGCATGCCCACCACGGCCACTAAAATTCTCGATTTCAACAGATCAAACCCCCTTCGCGGTCAGGCCGGACGGTTCTTCCCGAAAAGCCCGGATACAGCGCTGGTCCCGGGAACGGTCAAAAACGGCGTGAAACACAGAGTCAAAAGACCGCCCCATGTCCCCCTCCAGCAGTTCCCTCCACCAGGCCGCAATATCCCGGGGATCGTTCCGGAACACGCCGCAGCCGAAGGCACCCAGAATCAAATGGCGCGCCTGCTGCCGGGCGAAGATGCCCAGGGCCAGCCCCATTCTCCGCCGCATGACCCGCCTGGCCTCCTCCGGGTCCTCCCCCTTCAGAAGCACCTGCCCCATGTTGACGGCGGGCAGCGTCAGCACGGAGGCCTTGACCGGCGCGGGCGTCAGCCGGAACCCGCCGTCCCGGAAGAATATCACGTCCGGGGAATAGATGGCGTAGTCCAGGTACATCATGGAGCGGTGGGCACGGTTTTCCCTGTAATATTCCTCATGGGCGGTGAGGGTGGGATAAAGGGTGCTGGAGACGGCCAGACTCTCCTCCTGGGCATTGGCTCCGTTGAGGAAGCCGCCGCCGGGGTTCTTCGCGCTGGCGAAGTTCAGCACGCCGATGCCGGTTTTTCCCTCCGATACCAGAGTCCGCAGGGCCTCCACCGTGGAGAGGTTTTCCACCCGCGTCTCAGGATTCGGACGCCCGCCGGGGCCGTGGTAGGCCCCCAGTATGGTTTCGCCCTCTTCGGGGGTAATCAGGATGCTGCGCCGGACGGACTCCTTCAGATCCTCCCCAATGGAAATCCGGTCCTGTCCGCCGCCCTCCGGCGTATAGAAGCCCCGGGCCATGATCTCCAGAGTTTCCCGGGCCATCGCTTTTCGATCCATCATTCCTCCTCCCGCGCTTATGCGCTCCCTTCGATATCAGCCCGCCGGAATCAGGACGGTTCAGGAGAAAGAAACGCCGCCAAAGCGCCGGTCCCGGCTCCGAAAGGCCTCAATGGCCCGGTCCAGCTCCGCCTCGTCAAAGTCCGGCCACAGGGTATCCGTGAAATAAAACTCCGAATAGGCGCACTGCCACAGCAGGAAATTGGAAAGCCGCAGCTCCCCGCTGGGGCGAATGACCAGCTCCGGGTCCGGGATGCCCCGGGAGTCCAGATAGTCTGAAAATTCCGCCTCATCCATGTCCCAGGGATTCCGAATACCGGCGCGGCAGTCCTCGGCAAACTGCCGGACCGCCCGGACAATCTCGTCCCTCCCGCCGTAATTCAGACAGACGTTGGCCTGGAAATCATCGCTGGAAAGATGCTCTGTAATCTCGTCGGTCTCCCGGGCCAGGGCGCGGATCTCCGGAGAAATGGGGGTCATGTCCCCGAAGAAATGGAGCCGGATGTGGTCCCGCTCCATGGTGTCCACCGCCTCCAGCAGATACTTTTTCAGCAGGCCCATAATAGCGGACACCTCGGTCTCCGAACGCTTCCAGTTCTCCGTGGAAAAGGCGTAGACCGTCAGGTACTTCACGCCTATATTCTTGCAGTAGGTGGCAATGCGGCGGAACGTCTCCGCCCCGGCCTTGTGGCCGGCGGTGCGGGGCAGACCCCGGCGGGTGGCCCAGCGGCCATTGCCGTCCATGATGACTGCGATATGCACCGGCATTTTTTTCATCCCGCCGCCTGTTCCCGATTCAGATTTAACACACACGGCCTCAGGGTCTCCTTTCCGTGCCGCTTTTTCATAATGCGGCCATCCCCGCTTCATAGCTGCGGGGCGGCGTGAGCCGCCCCGTTTCGTTCTTCGTCCCGGCCATCAGACCGCCATCAATTCCTTTTCCTTTTTGTCCAGAAGCTCATCCAGCTTTTTGCAGCTGTCGTCCGTCAGCTTCTGGAGGTCCTTTTCCACCATCTTCATTTCGTCCTCGGTGATTTCGGACTTCTTTTCCTGCTTCTTGAAATTTTCCATGGCGTCCCGGCGGATGTTCCGCACCGCCACCTTGCCGCTTTCGGCATACTTGCGAATCTGCTTTACCAGATCCTTACGGCGCTCCTCCGTCAGCTGGGGGAAGGACAGGCGGATGCACTTGCCGTCATTCTGGGGATTGATGCCCAGGTCGGAATTCTGAATGGCCTTCTCAATCGCCTTGAGAATGGAACCATCCCAGGGAGAAATCACCAGAGAACGGGGATCCGGAGAGGAAATTGCGGCAATCTGCTGGATGGGGGTGGGGCTGCCGTAGTAGTCCACCATGATGCGGTCCAGCACGGCGGCGTTGGCCCGGCCTGCCCGGACAGAGGCGAAGTCGGCGGCCACAGAGTCAATACTCTTCTTCATCTTTTCCTCATAAACCTTGTATTCATCCTTTAACATCACGAAAAGCTCCTTTCAGAATTTCAAAATCATACCCGTGGGGCGGCCCCGCTTTTGTCCGGACAAGCCTGTGGGGCTCCGCCTCGGCTTTCGTCCGCGAACCGGAGACAGCCCCTCGGCTGTCCCCTTCGTCTCACCGGAAACAGCAGGTTATTCCCTGACGATGGTGCCCACATTTTCGCCGCAGAGGGCCCGGAGGATGTTCCGGGGGTCCTTGAGGGCAAAAAGCAGGACAGGAATGTGGTTATCCATGGACAGAGAGGTGGCGGTGGAATCCATCACCATCAGATGACGGGAGAGAACCTCGTCATACGTGATGGAATCATATTTAACGGCAGAGGGGTCCTTGACCGGGTCGGCGGAATAAACGCCGTCCACATTCTTGGCCAGCAGGATGACGTCCGCGCTGATCTCGGCGGCCCGGAGCACGGCGGCGGTATCGGTGGAAAAATAGGGATTGCCGGTGCCGCAGCCGAAAATGACCACTCTTCCCTTCTCCAGATGCCGGATTGCCCGGGAACGGATGTAGGGCTCCGCGATGGAACGCATCTCAATGGCGGTCTGGACCCGGACGGGGATGCCCTTCTGCTCGCAGACGTCGGCCACCGCCAGACAGTTCATCACCGTGGCCAGCATTCCCATATGATCGGCTCTGGTCCGCTCCATGCGGCCTCCGCCGTCTTTGACGCCCCGCCAGAAGTTGCCGCCGCCGACCACCAGTCCCACCTGGACGCCCAGCTCCAGACACTCCTTCACCACGTCGCAGACCTGCCCGATCATCTCAAAGTCCAGGCCGCTGTGCTGATCTCCCGCAAGGGCCTCGCCGCTGATTTTCAGCAGAACCCGGCGGTACACAGGCTTTTCGTTCGCCATAGCTTGACCTCCTGTCTCAAAATTGTCAGGGTTTTCAGCTTTTCTATTTTAACGTATTTTTCCGCTTTTGCATAGGGGGTTCTCAAAGATTTTCTATTTTCTTTCCAAAACCTCCTGTTTGCTCTTTTTTCCACTCATGTCCCGTCCCGGTCTGCGGACGGCGAACCATTTGACACCGGCGCAGCTCTGTTATACAATAGGCCCATGAAAAAGGAGGGTCTGCCCCTATGGATTATGAAAAGATCAGAGCGTTTCGCAATGCCAACAACCCTTATGCTCAGCGCCAGGGCGTCCTGGTGGAGGAAATCGGCCCCGGCTATGCCCGGGTGGTCAAAACGGTGGAGGCCGGCGACGTGAATCCCCTTGGCGTTCCCCACGGAGGCGTCTATTTCACCCTGGCAGACACCGCCTGCGGTTCCGCCGCCGCCAGCTACGGGACCATGGCCGTGACCGTAGACGCCTCCTATCACTATCTCCGCAGCGCCAAGGTAGGCGACACGCTGACAGCGGAGGCCCGTACGGTGAAGGCCGGCAAATCACTCTGTGTGCTGGACGTTCAAATTACCGGGACGGAGGGCGTCCTGCTGGGAACCGGGACCTTCACCTTCTACCGCCTGGACCAGAAGCTGCCGGATCTCTGAAAAACAGGCGCTCCCCGCAGAAACGCTCCAGACGGCCAAAAAACGGTTGAGCCTCAGGTTCCAGAGAGGAAGGCCGCCGGCGGCTTTGCCCCCTTGCGGACAGCCCCGTCCAAAATCTCTCATGTGCGGTCAGCTGTTTTTTGAAGGCCCCGGCGTTCAAACGCCGGGGCCTTCCTGTTGGAAAGCCGGAAAACGGTTCCGCAAGCTGAAGCGCTTCCATATGGAAGCGCCTGTTTTCATACCTCTCTCCCGTCTCAGCCAATATAGGGCAGGATCATGGAAGCCAGCAGCGCCAGCACCAAAACCACCACCAGCGCCAGGGCAATCCCCCGCTTCAGTTTGCCGTTCATGTCGGTTCCTCCTTTGTCAAAATTTTGCGGATGCTCTTTTCCGCCTTGCTCCGGGGCAGCATCAGCTCGTGGCCGCAGCCCTGACAGCGGAGCTTGATATCCATACCCACCCGGAGAATCTCCCATTGGGTGCTTCCGCAGGGATGGGGCTTTTTCAGCTCCACAAGATCATGCAGACGCAGATCCATCTCAGTTCCTCCTGTCAATCCCATTCGGTTTTCTGCATATAGTAGGCGTATCAAAAGTCAATGCCGCCGTTCGCGGCAGATAGGATGCGATCAAATATGCCGGAAAACAAGCTCTTCCTTCCCGAAGGCCTCCGTCCCCCTCTGCTCCGCTCCCTCTCCGATCTGCGGGAGGCTATGGAACAGGGTGAAATCCTGGAAGCGTCCGTCCAGCGCTGCACCCCTGACCACACCCTCCTGCTCTCCCTGGGGGGCGTCCGGGGGCGCATCCCCCGTCAGGAGGCGGTGGCCCCCTGGATCAGCGGCGCGGACCGGGACATCTCCGTGCTCTCCCGCGTGGGAAAGCCCACCTGCTTCGTCATCACCGCTCTGGACGCCGACGAAAAAGGCGCTCCTGTGGCCTGTCTCTCCCGCCGGGCAGCCCAGGAGCAGGCCATGAACTTCTTCCTGGAGCACCTGACGCCGGGGGCGGTGCTTACAGGCCGGGTCACCCGTCTGGAGCCCTTCGGGGCCTTCGTGGATATCGGGTGCGGCATTGTGGCCATGCTGCCCATTGAGCACATCTCCGTCTCCCGCATCTCCCACCCCAGGGAACGCTTTCAGCCGGGTCAGAAAATTCTGACGGCGGTCTGGGCCATAGACCGGGAAAACCGGCGGATCACCCTGACCCACCGGGAGCTGCTGGGCACCTGGATGGAGAATGCCAGCCGCTTCCGTCCCGGCGAGACGGTCCGGGGCATCGTCCGCACCGTGAAGGACTACGGCAGCTTCATTGAGCTGTCCCCCAATCTCTCCGGTCTGGCGGACGTCCATGAGGATCTGGCCCCCGGCAACACCGTTTCCGTGTACATCAAAAGCATCCGGCCCGAGCGCATGAAAATCAAGCTCCAGGTCATCGAGAAGCTGCCGCCCCAGCCGCCGGAGCCCCTGCCCCTGCGGTATCAGGTCACAGACGGCGTGCTGGAGCGCTGGGTCTACTCCCCGCCCAATTACGAAAAGGAGCCGGTGGAAACGGTGTTTGCCCCGGAATCCTGAACAGACTCAGCAAAAGATTCTGCCGGTTTCCTCCTCCGGGCCATAGGCATAGAGGGGCTCCATGGGAACGCCCGCGCTGTCCAGCAGGCCCTGAAAAAACGCCTCCCGCTTTTCCCGGTCCTCTACACTGTCCGAATCAACGGTCCGGCCATCCCGGAGGTAATACCAGCGGTGCTTCAGCAGCGTTGCGATATAGGCAATCTCTTTTCGGTCCGAAAAACGCCAGGCCTCCCGGGTCTCTCCCGCCTCACTGACCTGGAACTGCCGGTTGGGAACCAGCTCGAAGTGCCAGACAAAGCCCTGTTCCATGGACAAAGGCGCTTTGGAGGCTCCGGCATCCATCATCCACTCCGTCCAGCAGCGGACCACCGCCCCGGCGCTTCCCACGCCATAGCCAACACCGAAGCGCCTGCACAGGCCCGCGCCCCGGACTTTGGTCTTTTTCAGATACCTGTCCAGCCCCTTCACCACGGCCTCCAGGTCCTGCCGTTTGCAGAGGAGGCCGTAGTCCGCGGCGTCGGTGTAGACCTTCTCCCGCGTCCCTGACCAGTTTCCAATCCAGTACATACGTTCTCCCCTCACAGGTCCCTGCCCTTGAGCTTCTCCCAATAGGCTTTCGCCGCCTGCTCCGTCTTGTTCTCCCCCCACTGGTAATACTTCACGCCCTTCAGTGCGTCGGGCAGATACTGCTGGTCCACCCAATGGCCGGGGAAATTATGGGGATACAGGTAGTGCTGCTGATGGTCGAAGCCGGTGGTGTCGGCGTGGACGTTCTGGAGCTGACGGGGCACGTCCCCGGTGCGGCCCGCCCGGACGTCCGCCCGGGCCTGCCCGATGCCCTCCACCACACTGTTGGACTTGGGCGCAGTGGCCAGCAGGATGGCCGCCTGGGCCAGAGGCAGCTGGGCTTCGGGCAGACCCAGCTGCATGGCGGTGTCCACGCAGGCCTTTACAATGGCGACGGCCTGGGGATACGCCATGCCCACGTCCTCGCTGGCGGAGCACAGCAGGCGGCGGCAGGGGGTCACCAGGTCCCCCGCCTCCAGGAGGCGGGCCAGATAGTGGAGGGCGGCGTCGGGGTCGCTGCCCCGGAGGGATTTCATCAGGGCGGAGGCGATGTCATACATGGCGTCGCCTCCCTTGTCATAGCGCATGGCGCTGCGCTGAGCCAGCTGGGAAGCGTCTTCCCTTGTCAGGTACAGTGTCCCGTCCCGGGGCTGGGCCGCGCCGCAGAGAAGCTCCACGGCGTTGACCGCCTTCCGCACGTCGCCGCCGCAGGCGGTGGCAATCTGCAGCGGCAGGCCCTCCTCCCAGTCCAGGGGCAGCGGCGCGCGCTCCCGCTGAATCTCCAGGGCCCGGAGGACGGCGGGCTCCGCCTCCGCCGGGGGCACGGCCTTGAACTCGAAGACCGTGCTGCGGGAGAGCAGGGCGCTGTAGACGTAAAAATAGGGGTTTTCCGTGGTGGAGGCAATCAGGGTCAGCTTGCCGTTCTCCATGAATTCCAGCAGGCTCTGCTGCTGCTTCTTATTGAAGTACTGAATTTCATCCAGGTACAGCAGCACCCCGCCGGGAGCCAGCAGTGTCCCCACGTCGGCAATGATATCCTTGATATCCTGAAGGGACGCCGTGGTGGCGTTGAGCCGGTAGAGGGTTTTGTGGGTTTTCCGGGCAATGATGTTGGCGATGGTGGTTTTGCCTGTACCGGAGGGGCCATAAAAGACCATGTTGGCCTCGGCCTCCTTCTCAATCAGGCGCCGGAGCACCGCGCCGGGAGCCAGCAGGTGCCGCTGGCCCACCACTTCCTCCAGAGTTTCGGGGCGGATTTCATCCGCCAGAGGGCGCTGCATGGCGGTCCCTCCTTTCATATGCTTCAAATGACGTACGAGAGGAATTATACCATAGTTTTCTGAGACTTGCCAGCATTTTTCTAAAACAGGCTGCCCGTCTGCGTCTTTTCCGATTTTCCTCTCGCCAAAGGTCAAATTTTGTGGTATGCTGTTGCCAAGATCGACAAGAGGTGAGGCACTATGAAATCGAAAGCCGCCGTAAAGCGCATCATTGAAACCCTGAAGGGCATCTACCCCGACGCCCTCTGCTCCCTGCAATATGAAAAGGACTACGAGCTGCTGTTCGCCGTGCGTCTCTCCGCCCAGTGCACCGACGCCCGGGTGAACATGGTCACCCCCGCCCTCTTTGCCCGCTTCCCCACGCTGGAGAGCTTCGCGGAGGCAGACCCGAAGGAGGTAGGCGAGTACATCCATTCCTGCGGCTTTTACAACGGCAAGGCCAGGGACCTGGTAGCCTGTGCCCAGCGGCTTTTGTCGGACTTTGGCGGCAAGGTTCCCGGCACCATGGAGGAGCTGACCAGTCTCCCCGGCGTGGGCCGGAAGACCGCCAATTTGATTCTGGGCGACGTGTACAAGCAGCCCGCCTATGTCTGCGACACCCACTGCATCCGCATCACCGGGCGTCTGGGCCTCACCGACGGGTCCAAGGACCCCATCCAGGTGGAACGGCAGCTGCGCCAGGTCCTGCCCCCCAGGGAGTCCTCGGATTTCTGCCACCGGATGGTCCTCTTTGGCCGGGACACCTGTACCGCCCGCTCCCCCAAATGTGAGGACTGTCCCCTGACGAAGGACTGCTCCAAAGCCGGAACGGTGTGAGCATGGATCTGGCAAACGCGCTGAAACAAGCGGCGGTGAGCTACGAAGCCTTTTCAGCCATCGCCGAAGTCCTTCCGTGGCCGGAAATCGAGGAATGGCATGAATCCCATTTCGGGCCCAATGCTTTAGGGCTCATTCTGGACCTGTACCGCTTTCCTCCGGATTATCTCCAGCGGGACACCGCTGAGGCCTATGTCCGGGCCATTCTTTCCGCCATGGCCTTTTCAGAGGAATGGGACCCGGACTTTTGGCAGATTTCCCGGGAGGAGCGCACACGGCGCCTGACCTTGGGCCGGAGCATATATGAGGGATACGCTATCGTCCGGAACCCTCGGATGCAAACGAGAGACTGGGAGTATCTCACCGGAGAAGCCACCTTTTTCGGCGGCGGAAGCCCGCCGGATATCTGGGAAGCCTGTTCCAGCCATTTAGAGCGTGCGGATGTTCTGGAAATCGGCGGCTCCTATGGCGCGGATTATATATATCTGGCGGTTAAGGACAATTGGTTGCTGCTGGTCTCCTGCGGCGTCTGGGACTAAAACAGAAAATCCTTCGGTTCCTGCGTGGATACGCAGGAACTTTTTTGTCCCCTCCCTCATATACTGCCATGAAGAGCTTAAAGGAGGCAATTTTATGGATGATAAGACGGCCCGGATGGCCGAACAGCTCAGGAAAAACCCGGCCATGCTGAAATCCCTGATGCAGTCCCGGGACGGGCAGGCCCTCATGCAGATGCTCACCCAGGGGGACCGGGGCGCAGGTTTACAACGGGCGGTACAGTCCGCCGCCAAGGGCGACACCAGCGCCATCATGCAGATGATGAATCAGGTTATGCAGAGCCCCGGCGGCGCGGAACTGGTGGAACGCATCAACAAGGCAGTCCAGAAATAAAAAGCGCAAACCGGCTGAAGCATCAGAACCTGTATTCATAGCTGGGGGTACCGGATAGACGGGGATGTTTCCTGCCAGACAAGGAGATTTTCCGCGGCAATCCTGACGGATTACAGGGGAAATCGGCACGGTATGGCGCATAAACAGCAAAAAACCGCTCAGACAGCGTTCAGCGGTTGTGAATACAGGTTCTAAGAACAGGCGGCAAGGAGGGCGGGCCCCATGGCGGAATTTGACGAAAAACTGAACAGCATCCTGTCCAATCCGGACGCCATGTCACAGATCATGCAGCTGGCTCAGTCTCTGGGCGGCGGACCGGGACCCGCGGAGGGACCCGCTCCCCAGGCGGCCCCGCCGCCCCCCTCTCCGGCGCCTCCGCCCTTTGGGGGCGCCGACCTGCTTTCCTCCCTGACCGGCGGCGGAATGGACCCCAAACTCCTCTCTAGGCTCCTCCCGCTGATTCAGGAGCTGGGCGGCCAGCGGGACTCCAATGCCCGCAATCTGCTTTACGCCCTGCGGCCCTATCTGAAAAGCGACCGGCAGGAGAAAATCGAGCGGGCACTTCAATTGGCGCGGCTGTTCCACCTGGGCAAGAAATTTCTGTCTGGATGGGAGGGCTGAGGGATGTATAACCGTTATATCCGAAACGACAACGGCAGCTACACCCGCCTTCCGGAGGAAGAGCCCCGGTCCGCGCCCCCTCCGGGTCCCGGCGGGCCTCCGCCTCCGGACCCGCCTCCCGGTCCGTCTCCCGGCGGCTCCGCCTCCGGAGAAAACGGCGGCCCCTCTCCGCATCATGACTCCGCCTCGTCAGGGGGCCCCGGCGGTGGGCCGTCCTTCGGCGGGCCGGGCAAAAAAACAAACGGCCGGACCCCCGACGGCCTGACCGGCTTTCTCCAGCATATCCTGAACCAGCTCCATCTGGACCATGTGGACACCGGGGACCTGCTTCTTCTGGTGCTGCTGTTTTTCCTGTTCCGCGAGGACGCGGATGAGGAGCTTCTGGTGGCCCTGGGACTGCTGCTGATTTTATAGCAAGTCCGTCAAAAAGAAACCGCCGGTCTCTTCGACAGGCGGTTTTTTTGTTTTTCCCAATTCGCTTTTGTGTTTCCGGTGACAGGGATAGAAATCTTGATGGATCCATCTTTTTTGCTTATACCGGTGAATTTTATCCAAATGTGACAGATAGATAGGTTTCCATAGACCCGCAATGGGGACAAACCGCAGCTTCAACGTCTCCAAAGCAGTTCCTGGACAGTACCCCTGATGTCTCCGGTTTGGTCACTATCAGCTTAGAACGTTGCATTGAATCTTTGATATCCAATCCTTCCAGCATTTCCAAATCGCGCCGAACAGATTTTCTTACAGCCGGAATTCTCTATGTTTATCATAATCTGCTTGTCTTTCCAACAGGAGCATAAAGTCAAATTGAGACTTTTTTAATTTTTTGTTTCATTTCGCGGCTTCGCTCCCGCTCCGGACGAAAAAGGCCGCGTCCCCCTCAGTCCTCCGGCAGAGGACTGCCGTCCGGCAGGGTCAGCGCCGGCAGGTCTGCCTGCTCTCCGTCAGGGGCCCCCATGCGGTACACCGTTTCGCCGTTCAGCAGCTTTTCCGCCGCCACCAGCAGCCCGCTGTCTACGCTGACCCAGTACCGCAGGGCGTACCCCGCCGGGTCCTCCGCCGTCTCCACATAAATACAGCTCACATTCAAAAGCAGCCGGTAATCCGCCTCGGTAATACTCTCCGGCGGCAGGTCCAGAATGTCCTCATAGGTGGGAATGGACTGCTCGTCGTCGGCAGAAATGCCCCCGGCAGGGGCGGCATAGACCGCCTCTTCCTGGTTGTACCAGATATACGTCTCCTGTCCGTTGGTGAGGCTGTGCCGGACCTGTCCGTCGGGCATGGCCCTGTCCGTCCGGCTCCAGGCCCCGCTGACGGTCACGGTGGTGTCATAGCGGCCGCTGCCGCCCTTCCAGAACTGCTCCACCGTCACCGTCCGGCTGTAGCGCTCCGGCCGCTCCAGGCTGGCAATGGCCAGTTGTACGGTCTCCGGCGTAATCTCTACCAGGGTCAGCAGTCCGTCCGAAGCCCCGGCGCTGTTTTCGGAGACATCCGGCCCGCTTCCCGGCTCCGGCAGGGTGATGTGGGCGCTCCGGTGAAGACTCCGGCTCAGCATCAGCGCCACGATGACCACGGCCAGCGCCACAAAGCCCCATGTAATCCAGTTCAGGTTTCGTTTGTACACACTGACCTCCTTGCCGGCAGCCGCCGGGAACAGCCTACCGCTTCTGTCCGGGCGGCTCCGTCTGAAAATCGGCAGGAGGCTCAGAACGCAGGCCATAGCGCCATTCAATTGCATCGGCAATGCGGCGGCAGGCCTGGCCGTCGCCGTAGGGGTTCACGGCATGGGCCATTTCCTCATAGGCTCTCCGGTCCACGATCAGCCGCTTCCCCATGGTAACGATGTCATCCTGTACCACGCCGGCCAGCTTCACCGTGCCGGCAGTCACGGCCTCGGGCCGTTCCGTCTCCCGGCGGAGCACCAGCACCGGCTTGCCCAGGGCCGGGGCCTCCTCCTGAAGCCCGCCGGAATCCGTCAGAACCATATAGCAGCGGGACATGAGATTGTGCATTTCATCGGCCGGCAGCGGATCGGTCAGGTGGACCCGGGGCGCGCCCCGCAGATACAGATCCACCGCCTCCCGCACCACCGGGCTCAGATGGACAGGATAGACCAGCTCTATATCCGTGTGCTCCTCGGCAAGCTGCCGCAGGGCCAACATGATATTCTTCATGGGCTCGCCGTAGTTCTCCCGGCGGTGGCAGGTAACCAGCACTACCTTTTTTGTGTCATAGGGAATCTGGTTGAGCTCTTCCGTCGAAAAACGATAGCCTTCCCGAACTGTGGTTTTCAGCGCGTCGATCACCGTATTGCCGGTAACGAACAGGTTCCGCTGATGCCCTTCCCGCACAAGGTTTTCCCGGTTTCCCACCGTGGGGCAGAAATACATGTCCGCAATGCCGCTGACCAGCACCCGGTTCATCTCCTCGGGGAACGGGGCGTATTTGTGATAGGTCCGCAGTCCGGCCTCCACATGGCCCACGGGGATCTGATGGTAGTAGGCGGACAGGGCCCCGGCGAAGGTGGTGGAGGTATCGCCGTGGACCAGAATCATGTCCGGTTTCAGCGCGTCGATGGCCTCGTCCATTCCCAGCAGACACCTGCTGGTAATGGCGGACAGGCTCTGCCGGGGGGTCATGATGTCCAGATCCCAGTCCGGCTTAACATGGAAGACCTCCAGCACGCTGTCCAGCATCTGGCGGTGCTGGGCGGTGACGCAGCAAAGGCTTTCTATCCCCTCCCGCCTGGCCAGCTCCTTCACCAGAGGGCACATTTTAATGGCCTCCGGCCGGGTTCCGAACACGCTCATAATACGCAGCTGTTCCTTTTTCATAGCTTGTCCTTTCCAGACTTCTTCCGCCGCTTTTTTCTCTTTGTGCTCTGCTGTTTCTTTGCGCCCTGCTGTTTCTTTGCGCCCTGCTGTTTCTTTGCGCCCTGCTGATTTTTTGCGCCCTGCTGTTTCTTTGCGCCCTGCTGTTTCTTTGCGCCCTGCTGATTTTTTGCGCCCTGCTGTTTCTTTGCGCCCTGTTTCTGCGGGGTCTGCTGCTCCGTCTTTTTTTCCATGGCCTCCGCCGGGCCGGTTCCGTGCTCCTCATGGCGTCCGTGGTCCCGCAGCTCCTCCAGCTCCTCCTGAAGCTCCGCCCGGACCTCCCTGGGGAACACCACCCGGGCGGCCACCGCCGCCACGATGCACAGTGCCGCGAAAAACACCATGGCCTTCTGTTCGCCTCCGGTGGTCAGCACCACGGCGGAGAGACCCAGAATGGCGGAAATCACATACAGCGTAGCCACCGCCTGCTTCTGGTTCAGGCCCATGTCGATGAGGCGGTGATGGATGTGGCCCCGGTCGGCGTGCATGGGGCTCTGGCCGTGGGCGATGCGCCGGATAAAGGCAAATGTTGTGTCAAAGATGGGCAGTCCCAGAATCAGGAAGGGCACAGCGAAGGAAATCACCGCGTAGAACTTGAACAGCCCCTGAATGGACATGGTGGCCAGAATATAGCCCAGGAAGGTGGCTCCGGTATCCCCCATGAACATTTTGGCAGGGTTGAGGTTGTAGGGCATGAAGCCCACGCAGGCCCCCACCAGTGCTGCCATGACTATGGCCACCTGTGCCTCGGAGGCCAGCAGGGCAATCACCAGCATGGTGGTGGCTGAAATGGCGGACACGCCGTTGGCCAGACCGTCCAGGCCGTCGATCAGGTTCACCGAATTGGTGATGGCCACAATCCAGAGAACCGTAAAGGGAATGGACAGAGGGCCCAGCACCCAATAGAGATTGCCGGAAAAGATATTGGGGTTGGAAAAGGCCTGGATCACCACGCCGCTCATGGCAGGGATCAGCGCCGCCACGATCTGCACCACAAATTTCAGCATGGCGGGCAGCGCCATAATATCGTCCACCACACCCAGCACCACAATGATTACGGAGCCCAGCAGGATGCTCTGCATCTGGCTGTTGCCCCGAATATTCACCAGCAGCAGGATACTCACCATAAAACCGATGAAAATGGCCAGCCCGCCCAGCCGGGGAATGGGCACCTTGTGCATCCGGCGGGCGTCCTTGGGCACGTCCACCGCCCCCACCTTATAGGCAAAGGTCTTCACCACCGGCGTCATCAAAAAGCTGACCACAAGCGCTGTCAGCAGCGCCAGCGCCACAAAGGCGGTCAGCCGGTTATCTAGGGTCATGCCGTCCCTCCTTACCGTGCCACCAGGCCCACTTTTTTATAGACCTTGGCGAGGGTCTTGTTGGCGAAATAAGAGGCCTTTTCCGCGCCGGCACGATAGACGCTCTCCAGATAGGACTTGTCCGCCAGCAGCCGCTCCGTCTCCTCCCGAATGGGACGCAGCAGCTCCACCACGGCCTCGCCCACGGCGGGCTTGAACTTGCCGTAGCCCATGCCCTCGAATTCCTTTTCGATGTCCTCGTAGCTCTTTCCGGTGGCGGCAGCATAAATCTGAATCAGGTTGGATACGCCGGGCTTTTCCGCCGGGGCGTAACGGACGCAGCGCTCGGTGTCGCTGTCGGTAATCGCCCGCTTGAACTTGCGCATAATGTCCTCCGGCTTATCCGCCAGGGTGACGCAGCCCTCCAGATTGGACTTGCTCATTTTAGATCCGGGATCGTTGAGGCTCATGATCCGGGCGCCCACCTTGGCGATGTACGCCTCCGGCACCCGAAAAACCGGACCGTAAATGCCGTTGAAGCGCTCGGCAATGTCCCGGCAGATCTCCACATGCTGCCTCTGATCCTCTCCCACCGGCACATAGTCCGGCTGATAGAGCAGGATGTCCGCCGCCATCAGGGCAGGATAGGTAAAGAGGCCGGCGTTGATATTGTCCTTGTGTTTAGATGCTTTGTCCTTAAATTGGGTCATGCGGGAAAGCTCGCCAAACATGGTATAGCAGTCCAGAACCCAACCCAGCTGAGCGTGGGCGGGGACATGGGACTGGATAAAGATTGTGCATTTCTCCGGGTCCAAACCGCAGGCAATATACTGTGCCACCTGGGTCAGCACCCGGCGGCGGAGCGCTGCGGGCTCCTGCCGTACGGTCAGCGTATGGAGATCCGCCATAAAGAAATAGCAGTCATATTCCTCGATCATCTCCGGCCAGTGGCGCAGGGGCCCCAGGTAATTGCCCAGATGCAGATCGCCGCTGGGCTGAATGCCGCTGAGCATCCGCTTCCTCGCGGGCTTCTGGTTTGTATTTTCCGCGCTGGTGTTCATATTCTTTTCCTGTTCCATTCCGCACCTCGTATCATGTAATATCCGCCCAGAATCTGGGCGGCAGATTTTCGCAGTTCATTGTAGCACGGAAGCCTAAAAAGTGCAACAGGCAAGGACGAAAATCCCTTTTTCCTTTCGTGTTGACAAGCGCCCTATGAATTTTCGGCTCGTCGAAATGACCGAAGATCCGTTATCCAGGGCAGATTAATCCAGGATATCACTTTATGACGGTCTATATTTGCTCCTAAGATATACACCCAGTACCAGCAAAACAATTGCCAGCGGATACACCGTCCATGTCAGAACCTGGAACCCAACGTTGGCCGGAGCGCTGTTTTCGCCGGGGATAGCCGAAATCAGCGAATGATACGCCGCCCCTGCCCACGCCGACCCGATGTTAGACCCGATCATGGCAATCATGATGTACAAATCGCCCCAAAAACGGGGGTGCTTCAGAAAAACGCGCATCATAAAATCATTTCCTTTCAAAGTAGAATGAAGCTCCAATTTTGTACGCTATTATCTTGGAACCGAACGGTCGGAAGTAAGAAGCTGCAAAACAGATCAAATCATATCCTGCGCTTCCCTGCCCACTGTGGCATACTGTCCGGCACATCTCCATAAATTCAAGCCGGCAAGGAGGGAACCTATTATGAGAGAAGTCGATCCGGGAAAAACAGCCGGGCGGAGTCCTTTGAACTTTGGATGCACGTTCTCATGCCCATGATTACACTGTTCAAGACCCTGGACGTTGCCAATCTGGTCAGGCAGAACCGAAAGCATGGCCGCAAATTCAGCATGCTCATGTGCTGGTACATTGGCAGGGCCGACTCGGAGCCCCAGGAATTCTATCTGCTGCCTGTGGGTGAAAAGCTGATGCGGCTCGACCGCCTCGCGGTCAACACTGTCGTTTCCACGCAGGACGGCAGCATCAATACCTGCGGCGTTCCCTTCAATGAGGAGCTGGAACAGTTCGAACGGAATGATTTGACGCTGACCCGGCAGTTCCAGGATACCGGTGCGCCATACGATTTGGGAGGGGCGTATATGGTCGTCGGCACCTCCGCCCTGGCTCAGACGGAATTGGATGGAACCGTGAACATCTGCGCCGGGTTCTATAACAACCCCTTTCTCATCTGGGGCCGGTATCGAACAGCATCTGTTCAAACGCCTGTTCCCCACCTCCTTCCTGTTCCATCACACTCAGATGGACGGGAGGCCACGCGCCGGTATTCCTGGAGGCACTCCAAAAGGAAATCCGCGGTCTGAGGCTGTAAACACGGGAATGGGACCGGGTCCCTATCAGTTTGCCGAAAAAGCAGCACAGACTTGGATCACGGGAAGGAAGAGGGAGAGGAACCCAGGAGGGGGTCCTCTCGTTTTCAATCATAAGTTTTCAGAACTTGCCACGGGTTCTGGAAACTTGCTCAGGCTGTCAAAAAAATATTTTTTGACAGCCTGAAAGGGACCCGTCCGGGTCCCTTTTTTGTCTCAGCGCGGCGGCAAAGCCACCTTCACGCCTTCAGTTTTTTCCGGTAGACCTCCGCTTCATCCAGCAGCTCCCCGGCGCTCTCCAGCAGAGCATCCGTCACCTTGGTCCCCCCGGTAATCCGGGCCAGCTCTGCCTTCCGGCGTTCCCGGTCCAGCAGAACAACATGTGTAAAGGTTCTTCCCTTGCTCTCCCCTTTCTCCACAGAGAAATGGGTATCCGCCATGGCCGCCAGCTGGGGCAGGTGAGTCACGCATAGAACCTGCTTTTGGCGGCTGACCTGGGCCAGCTTCTCCGCAACCTTCTGGGCCGCACGGCCGGACACGCCGGTGTCCACCTCGTCAAAGACCAAAGTCCCAATGGCCTCCTGCTCCGCCAGCACATTTTTCAGCGCCAGCATGATTCGGGCCAGCTCGCCGCCGGAGGCGATTTTCGAGATGGGCTTCAGGTCCTCGCCGGCATTGGCGGACATCAGGAACCGCACCACGTCGCAGCCGTCGGGTCCCGGCTCCTTTTCCGTAAACTCAATGGCAAAACGCACACGGTTCATGTCCAGATCCCGCAGCTCCTTCTGAATCCGGGCCTCCAGCTCCCCGGCGGCGGCCCTTCTCGCCTCCGTCAGCGCCCCGCCGGCGGCGATCACCGCCTGTTCCGCCTTCTCCCGCTTTCGCTCCAGCAGAATCAGGGTGTCGTCCGCCGTCTCAATGGCGTCCAGCTCCTTTTGACAGCGGTCCAGATATTCCAGCATGTCCTCCACCGTGGCTCCGTACTTCTTTTTCAGCCGGTACAGCTGATCTGCCCGGCTCTCCGCCGCGTCCAGCTCCTCCGGCGAAAACTCAAAATTCCCCCGCAGGTCCCGAATGGTCTCGGCAAGGTCATATGCTTCACTGCGCAGTTCTTCCAGCCGGTTGAAGGCCTCATTCAAAGCCTCGTCCAGCCCCCGGACCGAGGACAGGGCATCCTCAGCCCCCCCCAGCTGGCTCACCGCACCGGCGCTGTCGTCGTCGCCGCTGAGGCAGTAGTCCGCCCCCGCCAGAGCCGAGAGATATTTCTCGCCGTTGCGCAGCAGGTTCCGGCGCTGGGTCAGTTCCTCCTCCTCGCCGGGGTGCAGCTCCGCCCGCTCCAGCTCGTCGATCTGGAAACGGAGACTGTCCACCCGGCGGGCCTTCTCCGCCTCGTCCATCTGAAGGGCCCGGATTTCCTCCCGGAGCTTCGCCAGCACGCCATAGGCCGCCCGGTAGGTTTCCAGAGGTTCCTCCGTCCGGCCGAAGCGGTCCAGATAGGCCCCGTGCTGCTCCTCGTCCAGGAGCTGGGTCCCGTCGTGCTGGCCGTGGATATTCAAAAGCTCCCCGCCGATCTGCCGCAGCTGGGCCACGGTGACAGGCCGTCCGTTGACCCGGCAGACGTTTTTTCCCTCGCCGGAAATTTCCCTCTGGAGCATCAGGTTCCCGTCCTCGTCCGGCACAACGCCGTTTTCCGCCAGTCCCGGCAGGTCCGCCGGCACGCCGGAAAATTCGGCGCTGACAAAGGCCTTGGCCGCGCCGGTGCGGATTAAATCCCGAGAGGTCCGGCCCCCCAGCACCGCCCCCATGGCGTCAATCACGATGGATTTGCCTGCGCCGGTCTCGCCGGTGAGGGCGTTGAAGCCGGGGCGGAACTGGATATCCGCCTCCTCAATCACGGCTATATTCTCTATGTGCAGCAACTCCAGCATACAACAAAAACTCCCTCTCAAGCTCTCCGAAATCCACACTCAACATGGAGAACGCCAGTCCTCCGAGACCTCCAGCCAGAAGCCCGGGGCCAGCGTACAGCCCAGCCGGACTTCTTCCACCGTCAAAAAGGCCTCCGGCTCTGCCGCGCCGCGCCAGCGGCGCAGAACGTTCAGCTCACTGTACCAGCCCGCCCGGAAGCGGCAGAGGGGCCCGCCCATGCCGTGGACATGTTCCTCAAAGGCCGCCACATACTGCCAGAGGCTGTAGTCCGTAACGGCGGCCCCGGCGGCCTGGAGCGCCCGCAGAAACGGGCCTGTCCCCTCCCTCGGGCAGATGCAGTCGATATACCCGCAGCCCACCGGCTGGACGCCGTGCTGCTCCAGGACTGCGTCCAGCTCCTCTTTTGCCGCCCTTACAGGATGTCCTTAATCTCCTCGCAAAAGGCGGCGGCGGCCTCATTGTCCCGCATCAACAGAAAGGCCGTATCATCCCCCGCAAGGGAACCCACAATGTCGTTCATCTCCATGTTGTCCAGGGCGGAACAGGCCCCGTTGGCCAGTCCCGGCATGGTCTTGAGGACCACGATATTCTGGGCGCAGTCGATGCTGACAATGCACTCCCGGAAAATGGTCTGGAGCTTTTCCGCCACATTCAGCTTCGTGCGGTTGCCGGATACGGCATATTTGTAGTGCCCCCGGCCCATGGGCTCCTTAATGAGGTGCATCTGCTTGATATCCCTGGAAATGGTGGCCTGGGTGCTGTGAATGCCCCGCTCCTGAAGACGGGAGAGCAGCTGTTCCTGTGTCTCGATATTTTCCTGGGAAATGATCTCCAATATCATCGTCTGCCGGTTGACCTTCATGTTCCATCCCTCCTGGCAGATTTTTTTGATTTATGCCGTTCTTCCGCCTTCACGCTTTCACGGCAGATTTTCTGTGCTGTGCCTTGGCCCGCTCAGCCATCCAGACCGGCGGGCAGCATCTTCTGCGCGAAAATCTCGCAGAAGCTGCGCTCCGACAGGCGGACCAGCCGGGTCACATACCGGGACCGCCGGACCAGCACCTTATCGTCGGCCTTCAACGCAAAGGCCCGGCTCTCGTCCACGAAGAGGTAGACCGGCTTTCTCCCGTTTCGCTCCAGCTCCACTGTCAGGGTGTGCTCCGGAGAGAGGACATAAGAGGAAAAACGCATATTGTGGATGCAGATGGGACAGACCACAATGGTCTGAGCCACCGGCTCCACCACCGGCCCGCCGGCGGACAGGGAGTAGGCCGTGGAGCCGGTGGGGGTAGCAACAATCACGCCGTCCCCGGCGATATCCGCCAGATGCCGCCCGTCGGAGGATATTTTCAGGTGAATCACATGGGAGATGGGCCCCTCCCGAATCACCGCCTCGTTAAGGCCCAGATTCGTGTAAATCTGCCGCCCCTCCCGGATGACGGAGACGTCCAGCATCATCCGCTGCTCCGTCTCAAACTGCCAGTCCTTCAGCTTCCGCAGGGTCTCCAGCTCCCCGGCCTCCAGCTCGGCCACGAACCCCAGGCCCCCCATGTTGATACCCATCACCGGCATCTTGTGCAGGGCCGCCAGCTTGGCCAGGTGCAGGATGGTGCCGTCTCCGCCAAAGGTAATCAGCAGGTCGGCCCCCTTCAGCTCCTGGGGCAGGGGCAGCACGTCATAGTCGGCAAAAGCCCCCTCCTTCCGGTCCCGGAAGGGAGAACAAACCACCGTCTGAAAGCCCATTTCCCGCAGAATCTTCTCCGCGGCCCGTGTGGTCCTCATGCCCTGGTCCCGGTTGGGATTGGGACAGAGAATGATTTTTTTCGTATGTCCGCTCACTGGCCGTTCCCCTCTCCGTGCTCCTTTAATTCCTGGTGGGAAGCATCCACCAGCTCCCGTAGATCAAAGGACTCCTGTTCCGCAGGCCCCTTCTCCAGAAAACCCAGATACTCGATGTTTCCCTCCGGCCCCCGGATCGGGGACCAGGTCAGGCCCCGGACCGTCAGTCCGGCCTCACGGGCATGGTCCAGATACCGCTCCAGGACCTCCAGGTGAACAGCGGGATCCCGGACCACGCCTTTTTTGCCCACCCTCTCCCGGCCCGCCTCAAACTGGGGCTTTACCAGGGAAACAATCTGTCCTCCCTCCCGCAGCAGCGCCGCCAGAGGCGGCAGAATCAGCTTGAGGGAAATGAAACTCACGTCCACAGAGGCGAAATCCAGCGCCTCCGGCACCTGCTCCCGGCTCAGATACCGGGCATTGGTCCGCTCCAGGCAGACCACTCTGGGATCGCTCCGAAGCTTCCAGGCCAGCTGTCCATAGCCCACGTCCACGGCGTAGACCCTCCGGGCTCCGTTTTGCAGCATGCAGTCCGTAAAGCCCCCGGTGGAAGCGCCGATGTCCCCGCAGGCCGCGCCCTCCAATGTGATGGGAAAGGCCTTCATGGCCTTCTCCAGCTTCAGGCCGCCCCGGCTCACATAGGCCAGGCCGCCCCGCACCTCCACCGCCGCGTCCGCGGACACGGACTGGCCGGGCTTGTCCGCCCGGCGGCGCTCCACAAAGACCTGACCGCTCATAATCACGGCCTGCGCCCGCTGGCGGGTCTCCTCCAGGCCCCGCTCCACCAGAAGCACATCCAGCCTTATTTTATTGCTTTTCCCATTTTTCCTGTTTCCATTCACAATCATGCCTTCATCCACGCCCATAGCCGGCTGCCTCCCGCACCGCTGCGGCGATGCCGGCGGCGTCCAGTTCAAATCTGTGTTCCAGCTGGGCCACCGTTCCCTCCAGTGCGAAGGTCCTGCCCAGGTTTTTCAGGATGAGTTGTTTCGGGGCCCTGCCGCCCTCCGCCAGAAGGGCGGCAACCCGCTGGCCCACACAGCCCGCGCCAAAGGAGTCCTCCGCAGCCAGCAGGATGTCCGGCGCCTCCGCCGTGTCAAAAAACGGCCTGAACATCTCAAAGTCCAGAGGCGCGATGCGGTTCAGCTTCAAAACCTCCGCCTCGATTCCCTCCGCCGCCAGCAGCTCCGCCGCCGCCAGGGCCTCGTTTACCAAAACGCCGTATGTCAGCAGCGACGCGTCCCGCCCCGTCCGAAGACGGACCAGGGGCTCCGCCGACGTATCCCCCTGAAAGGCCCCCTCTCCCCCTCTGGGGTAGCGGATGGCCACAGGGCCGGAAAGCTCAAAAAGCGCCTGGCGCAGCATGGTCCGCAGCTCCGCGAAGCTGGCCGGGCACAGAACTGTGAAGCCGGGAATCTGGGGCAGGAACAGCGCGTCGAAGCAGCCGTGATGGGTCTTGCCGTCGGCTCCCACCAGACCCGCCCGGTCCACTCCCAGCACCACGTGCAGCCTCTCCAGGGCCGCGTCGTGAATCAGCATATCATAGCCCCGCTGCAAAAAGCTGGAATACACCGCGAACACCGGAATCATCCCCTGAGCCGCCAGGCCCGCCGCCATGGAGACGCCGCAGCCCTCAGCGATGCCCACATCAAAAAAGCGCTCCGGAAAGGATTTGGCGAAGCCGGAGAGGCCCGTACCGTCCGCCATGGCGGCGGTGACGGCGCAGATGCGTCCGTCCGTCCCGGCACAGTCCGCCAGGGCCCGTCCGAACACAGAGGAAAAACTCTCCTCCCCCGTCTTTTTCAAAAGCCCCGTTTCGGGGTCAAAGGGCCCCACGCCGTGGTACATATCCGGGTTCCGCTCCGCAAAGGCGCAGCCCCTGCCCTTCACGGTGTTCACATGGACCACCACCGGACAGCGCAGCTCCCGGGCCCACTCCAGCACGTCGCACAGCCGGGGCAGGTCGTGGCCGTCGATGGGGCCCAGATAGGTGAAACCCATATCCTCAAACAGGGTGCTGCCGGGCCAGAGGACTTTTTTCAGAGAGGACTTCAGCCGGTGGTTGAACCGGTATATGGGATTTTTCATGGGCCGCCGTCCAAAGAGGCTCCGATACCACTTTTTAAAGTGGTAGTAAACCGGCTTGGACCGCAGCCGCGCCAGATGAGAGGACATGGCCCCCACATTCTGGTTGATGGACATGCCGTTGTCGTTCAGAATGACAACCAGCGGTTCGCCGGAGGCTCCGGCATTGTTCAGGCCCTCATAGGCCAGCCCGCCGGTGAGGGCTCCATCGCCAATCAGGGCCAGAACGTTATAATCCTCTTTTGCCAGAGTCCGGGCCCGGGCCATGCCCAGAGCCACCGCCACGGAGTTGGAGGCGTGGCCCGCGATAAAAGCGTCATGGACGCTCTCATAGGGCTTGGGAAAGCCCGAGAGGCCGTCCAGCTGCCGGAGGGTGGAAAAGGCCTCCCGCCGTCCGGTGAGAATCTTATGCACATAGCACTGGTGTCCCACATCGAAAACCAGCCGGTCCCGCTCCGTGTCAAACACCCGGTGAATCGCCACCGTCAGCTCAACCGCCCCCAGGTTGGAGGCCAGATGTCCGCCGGTCCCGGAAATGCCGCCCACAAGAAAATCCCGCAGCTCCTGGCAGAGCTGGGGAAGCTGGCCGGCAGGCAGGGCCCGGACATCGGCGGGAGAATGAATGGACTCCAGCAGCACGGCGCGCCTCCTCTCTCTTGGAAGAAATTCCGCAGGGCCTGCCGGGGGCGCCCTTCCGCCCCCGCTCATCCTGCCCCGATCGCTCCGGGGCGCGGCCTCTTCTTCACGCCCCGCTATTTGCTATTTGCGGAGAAACACATGTAATAACCGTCCGGCCCAGTAAACGACCTTTGTACTCTTCTTGATGGCAACCGTTTTGCCCAGGGCCTTTCCGCCGATGGTCAGGCCGGAAATCAGCGCCGTGACCCCTACGGAAAACAGCACCGTCCGCATATTCAGCGCCTGCTGAAGCTGGGTCACAATCACCGCGCCCGTCGCGCCGCTGACAATGCCGCAGATATCGCCCACCACGTCGTTGCAGACGCTGGACACCCGCCCCGCATTCCGCAGGAGCATCAGGGCCTCCCTGGCGCCCTTTTCCTTGTGGGAGGCCATAGAGTGAAAGGGCTTGGGGTCCGCCGCGGTGACGGCCACACCCACAATGTCAAACAGGATGCCCACGCTGATAAACAAAACCAAAATCAAAAGCGCGGCGGCCATCCCGGCGCCGCTGAGCATCGTTTCCGACGCCAGGCTCAGCACCGCGGACAGGGCCACCGCCATGAAAAAGACCGTAAAGGCCCACCGGTATTGGCCGGACGTTTTTTTCTCTCCTTTGGGAGTCTGCTTCTTTTTCAAACTCAAAAAGACCTCCAGAAAAACGCAGTGAATCAGGAATCGAAGAACCGCGGATATTTCAGAAGCCCTCCGCCGGTTCGGGATGTCCGCTGTCTCCTGACTTCTCTCTGAGCGTGGAGACAGACCGGCAAAGACCGCGCCAGCAGAAGAAGAGCCTGCTTCTCCGACTCCCCTTCCCCGGATATTTGCCTTCACAAAAGCGCTAAGCCGGCGGCGGCAGAAAAAGTAAATCTTACGGCTTAGGTACGGGCTGGATTTCCCCGGAGCACACCCCTCGTTGCCGATGGAGGCGGTTCCCCTTTCAGCGCTCCGGCGCGGCGTCGCCTGTCCGCGCTGCCCGATTGCCACTTAGTCCGCACTGCAATCCCTTTTCTGCCCGGTCAGGACAGCCTAGGTGTTTTCCACCACAGTCCAACCGTTTCTTTAGCCTCTTTTGCAGAACGGGTTTCAAGGGGCGATCGTGGATCTCCCGCTCTGGCCGGAGCTGGACCGCCACGTAGATCCCCCATCCACCCGCCCCACGCAAGGCAGGCTACGTCTGCACACAGCGTTACGGCCCCGAAGGACCGATGCACCGCATTGCAGGTTCATAATCTGCTTCGTACACGGGCCGAAAATACCACAGTGGGAGTACGTCCATGCACAAGAACAGGTCTCCACGAAAACAGGGTCGGATTGACCATGCCATTGGAAAACGCCCTGAATCCGCAAGCGCGCCCAAAGAACGCGCTTCCCCCCAGCACCCACCCAAAACTGGGCGTATCAAGCAGGCACCACGGGTTTCATCGGTATGCCCTTCAGAGGATTTTTAGGCCCTCCTTCGGAAACGGCAGATCTGACTAGAATACTGCGCCGCCGCTTAGCGAAGACAGTATAGCATATCTTCGCTGAATATACAATATATACCGCATATAAATTTTTTGTGAATATTTATTAAGAACCTGTATTCATAGCCGGGGGATGCTGGATGAGCGGGAATTATTTTGTCAGACAAGGCGATTTCCCTTGCAATCCGTCAGGATTCAAGGGAAATCGCCGCAGTGTGGCGGGAAAACGACCGTTCAGGCAGCGTTCAGCGGTTGTGAATACAGATTCTAAGTACCCGGTCCATGCTGCGCGGAAAACACGCCGGTCTCCGCCTCAGCTCCGCAGGGACTCCAGTTCCGCCTCCGTCAGGCGGCGCCACTTTCCCGGGGGAAGGCTCCCCAGCTCCAGACTGTGCTCGCGCACCCGGCGGAGCCGCTCCACCGTCAGCCCGCAGGCCGCGCACATGCGGCGGACCTGACGGTTCTTCCCCTCGTGGATGGTGACGGCCAGCACCGCCGTCTCCCCGCTCCGGCGCAGAACCTCCACCCGGGCAGGGCGGATGGGCTCCCCCTCCAGGTCCCGCAGAGCGGCCAGGCGCTCCGCCGCGCCGTCCAGCTCTCCCCGTACCCGGACATGGTAGGTTTTTTCCGCCTCTCTGCCGGGGTGGGTCAGCCGCTGGGCCAGCGCTCCATCGTTGGTCATCAGCAGCAGCCCTTCGGAATCCAGGTCCAGCCGCCCCACAGGATAGACCCGCACGCCGCAGTCCCGCACCAGGTCCGCCGCCGTCTTCCGGCCCTTTTCGTCGGAGAGGGTGGTCACATAGCCCCGGGGCTTGTTCAGCAGCAGGCAGATCTTTTCCGGCTCCCTGGGAAGGGGCCTCCCGTCCAGCCGGATATCGTCCCGCTCCGGGTCTGCCCGGTCCCCCAGCCGGGCGGGAGTTCCGTTGACCGTCACCCGCCCGGCTGTAATGCGGCTCTCCGCCGCCCGCCGGGAACAGACCCCGGCGGCAGAGAGAAGCTTTTGCAGGCGTTCTTCCATAACTCTCCTCTTTTCACAGCAGGGGCGCAGCCGCCCGCCGTCTCTGATGCCGTTTAACGAAAGCCCCGCAGCACGCCCATGGCGGAGGCCACCACCGGCAGCACCGTTTCGCCGCAGAGCAGGTCCACCCGGCCCACCTCCTGGCCGTTCAGGGTAAATACCGCCTGCCCAGCCCTGGTTCCGGCTGTCACAGGGGCCGACAGATCCCGGAACAGCTCCAGGGAGGTCTCCAGCTGCTCCCCCTCTGCCAAAGGCCAGGAAAAGCTGTCCGCCGCCACCAGAGGCACGGAATCGCTCATGCCCCCGGCCACCGCCGCCCGGCCCAGCTCACGGCCCAGAACCGCCGGACGCCGGGCAGGATAGGCGGAAAAGCCATACTCAAAGAGGCTCTGATGGTCCGCCCAGTCGTTGCCGTCCTGCAGCGTCACCGCTACCAGCCGCTGGCCGTTCCGCTCCGCGCAGCTCACCAGGGTCCGGCCCGCCGCTCTGGTGTAGCCGGTTTTCAGACCCAGGCAGCCGTCCATCATGCTCAGCAGCTTATTGTGATTCGTCATGGTCCGCCCGCCGATGGTGATGCTGCGGGTGGAGGCAATACGGAGCACGGTTTCGTTCTCCAGCGCCGCGCAGGCCAGCACCGCCATGTCCCGGGCGGTGGAATAGTGCTTCTCATCGTCCAGGCCGTTGGGATTGGCAAAGGACGAGTGGTCCATTCCCAGATCCCCGGCGGTCTCGTTCATCCGCTTTACAAAGCCCTGGACGCTGCCCCCCACATGCTCCGCGACGGCCACGGCGGCGTCGTTGCCGGAGCAGAGCATCAGCCCGTAAAGCAGCGTTTCCAGGGTCAGCTCCTCCCCTTCCTTCAGGTACATGGAAGACCCTTCGGTATAGGCGGCCTCCCGGCTCACCGTCACGGTGTCCGACAGTTTGCCGTCCCGGACCGCCACCAGGGCCGTCATAATCTTGGTGGTGCTGGCAATCAGCATTTTCGCATCGGCGTTCTGCTCATAGAGCACCCGGCCGCTGTCCACGTCCATCAAAATGGCGGAAGCGGCGGACGTGCCTACACCCTCCGCCCGGCCGGGCAGCAGGCTCAGCAGCGCCAAACCTGCCAGAGCGAAGGAGAAAAAACGTTTCGGCAAGGATCATCACCTCAATCGGTCAAAAGTGATGATAGTATGCCCAAAGCTCCGGCAAAGTATTTGACTGCCTTCAGCCCTGTTTGAAAAATACCGGGACGCCTCCGGCGGTCCCTTTTCCTCCGGGGAGAGCCGTGTCCGGACGCACAGGCGGCGGACATCCTTCACCCGGCGGCATGGCTCCGGGGAATTCCTCCCCCGGCGTCAAAGCAGCTCCGGGTCCTTCTCCTTCGCCTTTTTGTCAAAATAGTTCTCCACCTTGTCCATCACGTCCGGCACCATCTCCACAATCCGGTCAAACGTGGTCACAGGCGGCGCCGCCACCGGCAGAACCCGGGTCACGCCGTCCTTGATGACCAGAAAGGCCACCGGGTCGATTTTCACCCCCGCCGCGCCGCCGCCGCCGAACTGGTGGGGCTGTGCCTTGCCATAATCCCCGCCGCCGGTGCCGAATCCGAAGCTGACCTTGGAAATGGGAATCAGGGTCACGCCGTCGGGGGTGGTAATGGGCTGGCCCACGATGGTGTTGGTATCCACCATCTCGTGGATTTTTTCCATTGTGGAGCGCATCAGGTCATTGACTTTTCCCCTGTTGTCCATAGTATTGTCCATGCTGTCCATCCTTTCCTGTTCAAAGACTTCCGATGATTTCCGCCTTGGCTTGATGCTTTTATGGTCTGCGTGTCCGTTCCAAAGGGAACCGGCTCATCCGCCCAACCGCCGGGATCTCCCCATGCCCTCTCCCGGTCCGTCCCGCGGAGAAATCCCGCTCCCCCGGCCCCTGATTGTGTTCAGAGACGCGCCGCAGGCGTCCCGGGGTTCTGCGGGCCGTTCCAGGCCGGGAACGGATTCAGGCGGCGTCCGCCGGTTTTTCCGTTCTGTCTCTCTTGGCGCTTTTCGCCTCGCCGGCAGCTTTCGCTGCGGCCCGTTTTCGGCTCCGCTGCCAGAAGCGCCAGAGCCAGCCCAGGGCCGGGACAATCAAGCCGAAGCCCAGGGCCAGCAGGGTTCCAATCCGGAAGGTGACGCCCACATCTCCCTCCGCCTCCGTACCGGCGGCGTCAAAATCCACCCCTGTGTGGATGGAGGGCTCGGGAATGTCCATCAGCCTTTCCAGAACGGGCATCCCGTTCCAGACAGCCGTCTGCACCCGGCCATAGTTCTCCGCCGCCGCCGCGGGGTCCTCCCGTCCCCCCAGCGTCAGGGAAAGACGGAAGGGATGAAGCCGGACGCCCCGTCCAATGCGCCGCAGCGCCCGCCCCAGGGCGGTGAACAGGGTGCGCAGGCCGTCCTTGACATCCTCCGGCTTAAAGGGGAGCTTTTTCCTTTTTTTCTTCTCAGGCTCCTCCGGAGGCTTCTTCTTTTCTTTCCGCGCTTTCTTCTCTTTCTTCGGCTTTTCCTGACCCGCCCGCTTTTTCCCAGGCAGAATATGCAAACGCAGAGGACCCAGCCGGACGTCCAGCCGCAGCGGCCTTCCGCCGCCAAAGGCCGCTTCCACCCCCACCCGGGTCAGGCACAGCAGCGCCAGCAGCACGCACACAGACAGCAGAATCCACCGCCACATAAGGCTTCCCCCTTCCTGCTTTTCCCGCCGCTCTCTTCAGCTTTCCTCTTCGCTTCCTCCCGGAATGCCGTCATCTTCTCCGCCGGTCTCCGCCCCGCCGCTGCCGTCCAGGCGCATCTGCTCCTCGCCGCCCAGTCCGGTCAGCTCCGGCAGCTCATCCAGGTTGGTCAGGTGGAAGGCCCGCAGAAAGGCCTTGGTGGTGCGGTACAGACGGGGCCGCCCCGGCACCTGAAGCCGGCCGCACTCCTCAATCAGCTTCCGGTTCAGAAGAAGCCCGACGGTGTAGCTGCTGTCCACTCCCCGGATCTGGTCCACATACGCCCGGGTGGCGGGCTGGTAATAGGCGATGATGGTCAAAACCTCCAGCGCCGGCTGGCTGAGCTTGGCGGGCTTCCGAATCTCAAAGGCCCGGCGGATGGCGCCGGCGTGCTCCGGCGCGGAGCACAGCTGCCAGCTGTCCTCCATCTGCACCAGACGGATGCCCCGGCGCTCATAGGCGTAGAGGTCCCGCAGGTCATGCAGGGCCCGCTCCACAGCCGGCCGGGCCAGGTCCAGGGCCATACAGATGCGCTTTTCCTGCACTGGCTCGCCGGAGGCGAACAAAATCGCCTCTACAGCAGACTCGATTTCCTTTCTCTCCATCTCTGCTTACCGCTCCTCCGCAGTCAGATTTTCCGGCAGCTCCCCCACCTGACGGACTGTGCACTCGTCGCCGCTGCCCGCCAGGTGCAGCACATGGGACCGGCACAGCTCCAGCACCGCCAGAAAGGTGGCCACCACCTCGCTGCGGCTGCGGCTGCCCCGGAAGAGCTGGCGGAAATACGCCTGCCCCTTCCGCTTCAAGCTCCGCAGAATCTCCAGAGCCTTGTTCTCCACCGGGTAGGGCTCATGCTGCACGATATCCTGAAAGGCCGCCCGGGGCGGCGGCAGGCGGCGCTCCGCCCGGTTCTGAATCTCCGCCATAGCCAGCACCAGGTCGCCGGGCAGATGGTCGTATTCGTATTGCTTTCCCCGGTCCACCGGCTCCGGGTTCCGGGTGAAAATACACCGCCCGAATTCCTCCAGCAGGGACAGCTTCGCCGCCGCCGCCTTGACCTGGGCATAGTTCTCCCCCCGCCGGCGCTCCTCCAGGGACTGGATCAGGGCCTCCATCTCGCTTTTGGTCTCCTCGTCCTCTATGGACAGCAGCATGCGGGTCTTGATGTACACCAGATGGGAGGCCATGGCCACAAATTCGCTGGCCGTCTCCAGGTCCATGCTCTGCCGCCGCTCCAGCCACTCCAGATACTGCTCGCAGATCAGGGAGATGGAGATGTTCTGAATCTCCATCCGGTTCTTTCCCAGGAGAAACAGAATCAAATCCAGGGGCCCCTCGAAATCCTGCAGTTCCTCCGACCGGGAGTGGACCACCTTCTCCAATTTAAATACGGGACTTTCCAAAAAAACCTCCTGGCCCGCCGGAGACGGACGCACCTTATAGAATCAAATATACCAAACCTGCAGTCCCTCACGCAAACTGCATCACAAGGGACCACATCGCCCAGTCGGCCTGAGCAACGGCCTCCCGGATCAGATTCCCGGTAACCCCCAGCCAGGAGAGGGCCAGTAGCAGGAGCATCCCGCAGCGCTCATAGCGCATCAGCCCGAAATAGGTCCGCTCCGGCAAAAAGGCTCCCAGCACCTTGGACCCGTCCAGCGGCGGAATGGGCAGCAAATTAAAAATCCCCAGACCGATGGACAGCGGCGCCACATATATCCGGCAGAAGATGAACAGTCTGTAAGCCGCCGAGGTATCCGATGTAATAAAGGGATACACCGCCAGGCAGGCCACCATCGCCAAAAAAGCCAGCAGAAAGTTGGAAACCGGTCCCGCCAGGGCGGTAACGGCCATGCCCCGCTTGGGATTCCGAAAATAACGGGGGTCCACCGGCACGGGCCTGGCCCAGCCGAAGCCCACCGCCAGCATCATGGCCAGACCCAGCCAGTCAATGTGCCGCAGGGGATTCAGGCTGAGACGGTGTCTGGCCTTGGCTGTGGGGTCCCCCAGGGCCAGGGCCGCCAGACCGTGGCAGGTTTCGTGAACCGTCAGACACAGCAGAACGGCGGCCGCCCGCATCAGGGTGCTCTCCAGCCAGACCAGATCCAGAGACTGCATCAGCTGCCGCATTTCCATCCGCCTCCTGTTCCGCCGGGTCCCCGGCTTTTTCCGTCATAATGGTTCATTATAGCAGTTTACGGCGGAAAATACAAGGAAAATCCCCGGAGACCGCCAAAACGGCTGAAACCGGAAAAAAGGAAGACGTACCGGCGCACCCAATCTCTGAAACGGCAAAGGCCCGTCCCGGCTGATTCCAAGACCGGAACGGGCTGCGTTCAGATGTTCTTTTTAATGGTATTGATGGCCCCCTTCTCTAGCCGGGAGACCTGGGCCTGAGAGATGCCCACTTCGGCGGAGACCTCCATCTGGGTCTTCCCCTCGTAAAAGCGGAGGGACAAAATCCGGCGCTCACGGTCGTCCAGCCGCTTCAGCGCATCCTTTAAGGCAATGCGGTCCGTCCAGTTCTCATCGGTATTCTGGGTGTCGCTGACCTGGTCCATGACGCAGATGGCGTCCCCCCCGTCGGAGTATACCGGCTCATAGAGGGAAACCGGGTCCACAATGGCGTCCATGGCGAAAACCACATCCTCCCGGGGGATGTCCAGCTCCTTGGCAATCTGCTCCACCGTGGGCTCCCGCTGGGTCTCGTTCAGCAGGCGTTCACGGACCTGAAGCACCTTATACGCGGTGTCCCGCATGCTGCGGGATACCCGAATGGCGCTGTTGTCCCGCAGATAGCGGCGAATCTCGCCGATAATCATGGGCACGCCATAGGTGGAAAACTTTACAGGCTGGTTGACGTCAAAATTGTCGATGGCCTTAATCAGTCCCACACAGCCCACCTGAAACAGGTCGTCCGCGTTCTCCCCCCGGTTGGAAAAGCGCTGAATCACGGAGAGCACCAAACGGAGATTCCCCTCGATCAGCTGGCGGCGCGCCTCCTGGTCTCCCTCCTTGGTCCGGCGCAGCAGCGCCATGGTCTCTTCATTTTTCAATACTTTCAGCCTGGCGGTATTGACTCCCGCGATCTCGACCTTTCCCTGCACAAAAACCGCCCCCTTGTGTATGCTTCCACAGCGGGAGGACCGGGTCCATGCCTCTGCCCCCCGCCGCAAAGAAAGTATTTCCGGAGGCCATTTTTCCTATACTGAGACCTTTTGTCGCTTTCTGGTCTGTCACGGGGCATCGGGGCAAAAAGGTTCTTGGACAGACCGGACGGCGCATAGGGTTTCCATAGAACCAAAACAAGGGGTGAAGGCCATGCAGTGCAGATTCCGGGATTTGCGGCGGAAAGAGGTCATCAACATCCACGACGGCTGCCGGCTGGGGCTGGTAGGGGACGTGGACATCCAGATTCCCGAGGGACAGACGGCGGCTATTGTGGTCTACGGCCCCGCCCGCTTCTTCGGCCTCTTCGGCAGGGGCGAGGAGTTTTACATCCCCTGGGACTGCATCCAGCGCATCGGGGACGACATCATTCTCATCGACAAGCATTTCCAGCGGCGGGACCCGAACCTGGAGCGGAAGCGGAGGCGCTGACGGCCCCCTAGGTCCATAGGGACCGGTCGCCTTTTATGGCAGGCCTTATCTCCACAGGCTCTATGTGTACGATATAGGCATCGAACCGGGGCCGCGGCCCCTTCCTCTTCGCTGCCTTCCGGGCCGCGGTCCAGTAATCACAGTCCTCCATCTCCGTTAAAAAGCCGGACACGCGGCGCAGATACCCAGGTTTTTCCGGGTCAGGCTCGAAGCAGAAGTACACGCCCCGGATCCGCTTCACGGTCCCCGTCAGCGTATAAAGCCCCTTCCAGCTGTCGCCATGGGCATTATAGGTATAGCCGACCCTGCCGATTTCCTGTTCCATTCCCTTAGGCAGAAAGCTGCCGTCATGGACGGCATACCGTGAAACCGGCCATATGACCCGGCTGCCAAGAGCAAACCATCCCCCGCAGCAGGCCATTTCCCATTCCTCGTACCACAATGTGCAGTCATCCGGCATAACAGTGCCTCCTTACAAATGTTTTTACAGCAAACGTCATCATTCCAGACAGGCGGACCGGCCAGGGGCCGGACATTGTCCCGTCTTCCGGAAAATTGGCCGTTCCGAGCATCAGGACGGAACAGAGTCCGCGCCTTACGCCGCGTCCTCCCGACAAAATGTGTGAACGGACACGCCCCGAAGAAGACCGCAGCTTGACAGCCCCTCGGGACAGCGCTATAGTCAGCACAGGGATTTTACCCGGCAGCGGCTTTTCCGCTGTTTGAAAATCGGTATGTACCGATGTTCAACCGTGCTGACTCTATCATAGTCCCGGAGGCGATGGTCTTATGAAACGAATCCCCGTAAAGGTCCCCTGGAAAATCAGCGCCAGCGACGAAATTTTTGAATACCAGGGGGGACAGGGCTGTCTCTCCGTCTCGGTATATACAATGGTCAGCGGCCGGGCCCACCGGGAAGCCGTGGCGGCATGGGAAGCCCGGCACGGAACCGCCATGCCGGACCAGCTGTATAACGGGAGCATGGGGCAGATGCTGGAGCTCCGTTTTGAGGGCACGGCATTCTTCTGTTTCAGCGGACTTCCCTCCCGCTTCCCGCAGGACCGGAGCGAAGCCCTGCCGGACACCGCTCTTTTTCACGCCCGCTGGGACGAGACCGGCATCTGTCCGGACCCGGGCTTTTACCGGATCGAAGACTCCCCTCTGAAGGCCTGCCTGTGCACCCGTGGAGAGTCCCTCACCCACTGGATACTCTCCGCCCATGACGAAGAACTGCACATCCTGGGAAAAACATGGAAAGCGGTTCCCCTTTCACCATGACAGCAGCCATCAGCATTCCCAGCAAAGGCGCCGTCCCCTACAGAGATGTACAGCTATAGGTATCGGCTGAGCAGTCCGAAGCAGGCAGATGCTCCCGCAAAAGCTTCAAAAACAGCTCCATGGCCGGGGTCACCCACCGCCCCCGCCGCCAGGCGCACAGAGCCGGAGCCGGCACGCCGGAAATGGGGGCCTTCAGCTCCACCAGCCGTCCGTCCGCCAGCTCCTCCCGGGCCACAAAGCGGGGCAGGTAGGTAAAGCCCAGGTTGCTCATGACGCAGCGCTTGATGGTCTCAATGCTCCAGAGCTCCAGGGTCACATCCAGCTCGATTTCCCGGTCCCGCAGATAGGCCTCCAGCCGGCGGCGGAAATTGCTGTCCGGCTCGTCGGTCACCAGGGATACCGCCTTTTTCTGCCCGGGAGTCACAAAATCAGGAGAGGAAAAATCCGGAGACGCCAGCAGAACGATGTCATAGGCCCCCACAGACTCCACCTCCAGCGCCTCCCGGTTCCAGTCCATGTCATAGCCCACGCCCAGGTCGCAGTTCCCCGTCCAGACGTTCTCCGCGATGCGCACGCAGTTCCGGCTGCGGATTACCAGCCGCACCTGAGGCGCCCGCTCCCGAAAGGCCCGGATCACCGGCTGCATCTGATAGCACAGCAATGTTTCCGCCATATCCACCCGGAGGGTCCCGGACGGCTCCCGGTCCTCTCTGCCCAGCTCCAGCAGGCGGTCCGCCGCCAGAAGCAGGTCCCGGGCCTGGCAGAGCGCCTGTTCCCCCGCCTCCGTCAGCACCATCCTGCGGCCCATCCGCTCAAGCAGCGGAACCCCCAGTTCCTCCTCCAGCTGCTGAATCTGGACGGTGATGGTGGACTGGGTATAGCCCAGGCGTTCCGCCGCCCGCTGATAGCTCCCCTGGTCCACCACGGTCTGAAAGGTCCGCAGATTTTTCAGCTCCATCGGTCCTGCCTCTCTTTCATTGATTTTACAAATATCATACTTGAAAAACTTTCACTTTTCAAATATATTTTTTGCTGGTATGATGGAACCATCTCGAAAAAGGATGTGGTCCCTATGCCGGCTTCCCTGCTGCCCTCTTTTCTGCTCTACTGCTATGTAGGCGCCATCACCCCCGGCCCCGCCAACCTCTGCTCCCTGTCCACCGCCCTGCGCTACGGCAAGGGCCCGGCCCTCCGGCAGTGGCGGGGCCTGTTCACTGGGTTTTTCCTGGTGTCCATGGCGGCGGTGCTGGCCACATGGCTGATGGGCACGCTGCTGAATCAGTATGTGGGGGCCCTGTCCTGGGTGGGCGCGGCCTATCTTTTGTGGATGGCGTGGCACACCCTGCGCGCCTCCTCCGGCCCGGAGGGGCAGGTCTCCAGCGCTCCCGGCTTCTTGTCGGGCCTGCTGGTCAATCTCACCAACGTCAAGGTGATGATTTTCTGCCTCATGGCCCTGGCGTCCTATGTCCTGCCCTATACCCGTTCCCTCCGGGCGCTGCTGGCTGTGGGCCTGTTTATGCCCTTCACCGGTCCCCTGGCAAATCTGGTGTGGCTCTTTGCCGGAGCGGCGCTGCAAAAGCTCTTTGTCAACCACCGCAAGGCGGTGGACCGGGCCTGCGCGGCGGCGCTGGCTCTGTGCGCCGTCACGCTGGTGCGGCCCCACTGAGAAACCGGTTTCTCCCCTGCCGAAGGACCGTTTCGGGTCCAAACCTGATGGCCGGAACAAAAAGAACAAAAAAATTGGAAAAAATACTTGCATTGGCAGTTTTTATATGGTATCCTATTTCAGCATTCCGCACGGTGTGTCGACTTTCCGTCTGTGCCGCACCCCCGTTGGGGAAAACGGTTGGCGGAGAGGATGAAGCCGCCGGAGGTCAAAACTAAATCATATTGGAGGAACTCAAACTATGGCAAATTCAAGCGTCGTGTCCATGAAGGCCCTGCTGGAGGCGGGCGTCCACTTCGGCCACCAGACCCGCCGGTGGAACCCCAAGATGGCTCCCTATATCTACACGGAGCGCAACGGCATCTATATCGTGGACCTTCAGAAGACCGTCCGCAAGCTGGAAGAGGCCTATAGCTTCGTCCGCCAGCTCAGCGAGAGCGGCCAGTCCCTGCTGTTTGTAGGCACCAAGAAGCAGGCTCAGGACGCCATCCGCGAGGAGGCAGGCCGCTGCGGCCAGTACTTCGTCAACGCCCGCTGGCTGGGCGGCATGATGACCAACTTCAAAACCATGCGCACCCGCGTGGACCGGCTGAACCAGCTGAAGGCCATGCAGGAGGACGGCACCTTTGACATGCTGCCCAAGAAGGAAGTCATGAAGCACCTGGGCGAGATCGCCAAGCTGGAGAAATACCTGGGCGGCGTGAAGGACATGAAGAAGCTCCCCGGCGCCCTCTTCATTGTCGACACCCGCAAGGAGCGCAACGCCATTGCCGAAGCCCACAAGCTGGGCATCCCCGTGGTGGCCATTGCCGACACCAACTGCGACCCCGATGAAATCGACTATGTGATCCCCGGCAACGACGACGCCATCCGTGCCATCAAGCTGATCTCCTCCATTATGGCCAACGCCGTCCTGGAAGGCCGGCAAGGCGAGCAGACCGAGGAGGCTCCCGCTGCTGAGGCACCCGCCGCTGAATAAGCGATACGATATAGATTTGGAGGAAAGCAATTATGGCTTTTACCGCAACTGATGTGAAGACCCTGCGCGAAATGACCGGCGTGGGCATGATGGACTGCAAGAAGGCCCTGGTGGCCACCGACGGCGACATGGACAAGGCCGTGGAGTGGCTGCGTGAAAAGGGCATGGCCGCTTCCGTGAAGAAGGCCGGCCGCGTGGCCGCCGAGGGCATGGCCTACGCGGCTGTGATCGACGGCGTGGGCGTCGTGGTCGAGGTTAACGCCGAAACCGACTTCGTGGGCAAAAACGAGAAATTCGTGGACTTTGTAAAAGGCGTGGCCGCCACCGCCGCCAAGGCCAGGCCCGCCGATCTGGACGCTCTGATGGCCTGCAAGTATCTGGACACCGACCTCACCGTCACCCAGCAGCAGCAGGAGATGGTTCTGGTCATCGGTGAGAACATCAAGGTCCGCCGCTTCGCGCTCTATACCGAGGGCGTGTCCGTTCCCTATGTCCATGCCGGCGGCAAGATCGGCGTGCTGGTGAACCTGGAGACCAGCCTCTCTGCCGGGCAGGTCACCGAGCTGGGCAAGAACATCGCCATGCAGATCGCCGCTCTGAATCCCCGCTTCTGGGACAAGGCTCAGGTCACCCAGGAGGTTCTGGACGAGGAGAAGAAGGTCATGCTGGCCCAGATGGAAAACGACCCCAAAATGGCCAACAAGCCCGCTCAGGTCCGGGAGAAGATTGTCATGGGCAAGCTGAACAAGTTCTATGCCGAGAACTGCCTGCTCCAGCAGGACACCGTCCGTGCCGACGTGTTTGAGGGCACCGTGGAGGCCTATATCGCCCACGCGGCCAAGGAGCTGGGCGGAACCATCACCTTCAAGAATGCCGTGCGCTTTGAAAAGGGCGAGGGCATCGAGAAGAAGCAGGAAAACTTTGCCGACGAGATCGCCTCTCTGGTGAAGGGCTGATCTCCTGTCCCCCTCCCTCGCAAAACGGACAATGTATTCCAAATAAAATGACCGGATTCGGCTTTCATCATACGGCTTTCAACCGCACATGGCTTGCAGCTGAAAGCTGTGTGCAGCCACAAAGGTCCGAGGCAACGACTTGTTGCTTCGGGCCTTTTCTTTTTATGTTTTTGGCCGGGAAAGCCGCAGTAACCGCTGAAACGGCCTGATTTCCGTCTTTTTTCTTCTTTTTCACCGCATGACTTTTAGCCACGCCCAAAGGCCTGTTTGCTGTACTTGCCGGGAGAAAACACTCCGGTTTACATGGCTGAAAACCGTGATTTCTGATTTTTCTCTTATCTATACGGCTGAAAATCGTGCGCCGAAGGCCCCTCACGGCTGAAAGCCGCATCTCTGTTCCGAGTCGGGATTGGCGGCTACTATGCGACTTTCAGCCGCGTCCAAGATAAGAGGGAGAAAGAGAGCGAAATAAAAGGGAGAAGAACAGAGTAGCTCAAACTAATTGGAATTAACATGAGCTTTTTGGAATAGCTCAATTTAATTCGAGCTTCCACTTCTATGGGGGGGGGGAAAACAGCAAATTTGTACTGAAAACCAGCAAAAATACGTATATAGGGGGGATGTGCAGTCTAAATGTGACCGTGGCAATTAGACGAGCCAACTGCAAAAAGCTCAAGCTAATTCTAAAAGCTGCGGAAATGAAACTCAAAAAACGCGAGGTAAATCAAAAAAGCTCAAGCTAATTCTAATTCCGGGCAGTATCGGGCAGTGGGCATAACCGGCACAGAGCGGGGACTTTTCCTTTTGTGCAAAAGAGAAATCCCCAAAAGTGGGCAATGCGGCGTCCCGCAGTCCGATACCGTCAGAGGAGGATTCATGGAGAAAGCAAATCCCAAAGCCCGCGAGTATCGCTTTTTCAGTCAGAAAAACCAGAAGATGGTCTGCCTTCACAGCGAACAGGCGCTTGCCTATGCTCGGTATCTGGAGGGCCGTCTTTGGGTAGCCGCTTATGAAGCCTGTGTACCCTTGGAACTGACAGACCAGATAGACCCCTGGGGCATCCGTCCGCTCTACTTCAAAACGGCCTGGGTTTCAGATTTTCACCTGGTCTACACAGACGGAAAACAGGCTGTCCGGGTGTTGGTACGGCGCGAGGACCTGAAAAAACAGGCGGTGATAGAACGGCTGGAGCTTTCGCGGCGATACTGGACAGGGGTGGCTGAAAGCCACCCGGTGGAATGGAAAGTCGAGGTGGTGGATTATAAGAAAAGCCTTTAGCATCATCGGGTTCTTTGCTCTGGCCGCTCTCATTCTTTTTGTAATAGCAGCAGCACAGTCTCGGATGACTACCCAGCCTCATGCGACTATCCAGCCGTATGGGGAGCCGGAGTCGCCGATTATCTGCCAGTATCTGGGCCCAAGGGAGACAATGCCATGAAATTCTACGACCCTACCTGCCAGGAATGTCCCTTTTATCAAACAGTTGGAAGTCATACCCTGAACGCCACAAGATACTGTTCCGGATTTCCCAGACGAAAGCCGAAGCGGTTTCCACGCTCCGCTCCCAAATTCAAGCCTCCCAAGTGGTGCCCCAGGCGGCTCTCCCCTGCTGTTTGCCGCGTCTTTGGCTTCAAGGATGAAGAAAGCGAGTGGCTGGAATTTCTTTTGCGTCAGGATAACAGAAGACACCCTTGCCCGTTGAGCAGCCACTATAGCCCACGCACGGAGATTCCCACCGGGCTGACCGCGAAGCAATTTTTCACGAGCGTTAAGGAGGAATGCCTATCACAAATCATACCCGGACTGGATGTGCGGCCAGGGGAAGTCATTTGCATTGATGACGGCCTGAAGCCCTACTATTTCTACTACCGCAGCGACTATGAAATTTCCCCATTGCTGGGGTTCAATCCAACAAAAGCGAGGTGAAATCATGAACCGGTATGTGGAGCGGAACGGGGAGGTTTTCCATGTTCTGCTCCAGGAGGATGCGGGGGCCTGGCTGATATCCTGCCAAGCTCCGGCCGAGCCCTTCTTTGTGGCTCAAATTGAGGCTTTTAACCCCCTTGAGGCTTCCAGCCTCACTGAGGCCCTTTGCCCCCATGAGGCTGAAAGCCTCATGAGTCCAGGGCAGGTCAAACGTCTGCGCCTGATTCAGCTTCTTTTAGGCGATTCACGCTGCATCACGGACAAGGCATACCGCTCAGCCCTCGCCAAGGAGACCGCTGAGCGGAACGGCACCACCTCCCGGAGAATCCTCCGGCTCTATTACCGCTATCTCGCCACTGGAACGCTCATGGATGAGCGGCAGCGGAAACCGTCTGAAAACAAGGTCTACGATTGGGCAATTCGTACCTTTTACTTTTCTGCAAAAAACTCTCCCTCCGTGCGGCTTATGAAATGATGCTGGTTCAAAAATACACGGATGCCAAGGGCATCTTGCTGCCGGATGCGCCTACCTGGTCCAGTTTCCAGCACTACTTCTACGCCCATAATTACCACAAGCGGCCGCAGAAAATCATTGCCCGTGACGGTCTCTCCCACTATCAGCGGAATTGCCGCCCGGCGTTTGGTTCGGCATCCCGCTGGCGGGAAAGTCCGGGGAGCTACCAGATGGACGCCACCCAGGGAGACCTTTACCTGGTGTCCAGCCTGGACCGGAGCAGCGTAGTAGGCCGGCCGCAAATTTACATGGCAGTCGATTCCGCTACCCAGCTGATTGCCGGAATCTATGTTGGTTATGAGGCCGGGGAACGGGCAGTTATGGCCTGTCTGGAGAACGCAGCCAGCGACAAGGTGGACTTCTGCAGGAAATACGGTATCGAAATCCAGCCGGAGCAGTGGCCCTCCCGGGGGCTTCCCGGCGAAATCATCACGGATAAGGGCCGGGAATTTACCGGCTCCCGGATGGAGGAGCTCTGCCGGCGGTACGGCGTGGAGCTGCTGATTCAGCCGCCGTTCCGCCCGGATGGAAAGGGCCTAGTAGAAAAGGCCTTTGATTTGCTCCAGCAGCGATACAAGCCGCTCCTCCGTGGAAAGGGGGTAATTGAGTCGGATGCCCAGGAGCGGTGGGCTGTGGATTATCGGAGCCAGGCGGTCCTGACATTGGAGGAATTTACCCAGATTGTCATCCAATGTGTCATTTACCTGAACAGCGGGCGGGTCCTCCAAAGCGGAAAGACGCCCGCCCAAGTATGGCTGAAAGCCATGAGGTGGCTTTCAGCCACCGGTTCCGCCACCGGTTCAGTCACCACCTCTGCCACCGTTTGGAAGGTACAGGATGTCCCTTCCAAAGAACTCCATGTCCTGTCTCTCCCCCGGGAGGAAGTCAAACTGACTCGCAAGGGGTTCCGGCTTCATGCTTTATCCTATGTTCCGCAGAACATGGACGGCCTGTATCTTGGAGATACCTACACCTTGGCCTATGACCCCCTGGACCTCAGTGCGGTTTTCCTCATTGGTAAAGACCACGATTCCCGGATTCCGCTGGCCCCGGACCAGCAGCAGTACCAGGGCCTCTCCCAGGCGGAAGCGGAGATTTGCCGGGAGCAGGAGCGGCAGGCCCGGAAACAGGCAAAGGCAGCGGAGACCCAGGCCAGCATCCAGACGATTCAGGGGATTCAGAAAATTGTAAAAGAGGCGGAAAGGAGGCGGCAGGAGTGAACAAGGATTTAGGCAATCCCCTTCTGGCTGCCATGCCGAAAATGCTGGCGCCGCAAGAACTGACGCGGGAAATCCAGAGCCTGCCGCCGCTGCCAGCCGCGCCCTCTTTGGAGGGGATGGCATTGCTCTCCAGTATCTTTATCCCCATGGATTATATGTACACCCTGTATGACCAGCTTTACCGGGCAATTCGGACGACCTACACGACACGAACCGTATTGGAAGGCATCCGGCAGTCAAACGCTCTTTTCCGGGGAGACGCCGGAATCCGGGGAGACGCCGGAACTTGTTTCGCGACACAAGCGGCGGCCGGCTCTGTTTTAGGCGTCCCCGGCATTGGAAAGACCTCTACTATCCGCCGCTGCCTGGACACCATGCCCCAGGTGATTGAGCATACGGACTTTGAGGGCCAGCCGTTCTTCTGCAAGCAGGTATTATATCTGAGAGTGGAGTGCCCTTCGGATTGCTCCGTGAAGACGCTGGCTCTGAATCTGGTGGCGGCGCTGGACCGGGCCATTGGCTCAAACTATCTGCATCAGCTGACCGCCCTCCGTTCTGCGGCGGCTTCGGCGATTGCGGCGCAGGTAAAAATCCTCTGCATGACCCACCATGTGGGACTGATTCTGGTGGATGAGATACAGAACGCCGTTGTGACAGCCCAAAAGAACAAGCAGGTGAAGCCGCTGATAAAGTTCCTGGTGGAGCTGACCAACGACACCTGCACAGGGGTTTTCTTTGTAGGGACGCCGCAGGCAGAGGAGCTGTTCACCAGCCAGGAGCACCTGAAGCGCCGGACCCGGGGCATCCGCCTCCTGCCCTTGAAGCCGGATGGGGTTTACCGGAATTTCCTGAAGCTGCTATGGCAGTACCAGCTGACACCGGAGCGGGCGGAGCTGACGGAGGCCCTGGCCAACAAGCTCTACGACTGGTCCGGCGGCATCCCGGCATATATCGTGAAGATATTCCAGGAGAGTCAGGCCCAGGCTTTTCTGATGGGCCGGCCATGTATTGACGCGAAGATAATGCAGCAGGCAATCAATATTCTGGCGATAAAGGTTCCGAAAACCTATGCGGGCGGCACCTATCTCTCGGACTTTCCCCCGATAGGCTTTCAGCCTATCCAGCCTGCTGAGGAGAGCTGCAAGTCCCCGGCCGGCCTCATGGCGGGCTGCAAGAAGGCGGGCTGCAAGCCCGTCGAGAGGAAGCGGCTTTACGCTAAAAAACGGGGCCGAAAGGCTGCCGTCCGGGAGGAACAGGACCTTCTGGCCGCATTCAAGGCCGGGACGGATATGCTGGAGCATTTGGCACGGTTCAATCTTTTGGGAAAAGAAAGAGAGGATGAAAATGGAGATTCAGAAGATAGTTGAGTACGCGAAGGCCCTCAAGCCAGAGGACATGGAGTGGAAGCCGCTGTATCCCAATAATATGCCGGGGAATGGTTTGATGGGCTATGCGGCCTACCTGGAGCTTCCCGATGGCAGCGGGGGCCGGCACTATACTATTCTCCTCCAGCACAAAGAGGATGAAAGAGGCTGTATGTTGGAGGAAGTGGAGTTGTATGTACTCTTTGAACGTGTTCGCTCCGGCTCTGATTCCTTTGTGAGAGCTTTCCGCACTCTGGACGAGGCAAAGGCTCGGGCCGTACTGCAATTCCAGATGGTTTACGGCTATGCCATGTCTTATTTGGCGGATGATAAGTAACGATGCTGACTTATTTCCCGGCACCCTACCCAGGAGAGTGGTGGTACAGCATCCTGTGCCGGTACTTTGTCCGTTCCGGGTACCAGAAACAGGCCACCGTACTGCATGAATTGTATGGCAGCCAGGTTCGGACACATGGCCGTTTGTTCCCGGGAGGCGATATCTTTTGCATCCTGGAGCGACTGCCAGAGGAATTTTTGGACCTGCGGAAAATCCTTTTAGGGCATACCCTTGCCCCCTATTATCTGCGGTTCTATTCTCCCGTGAAAAAAAGCTCGGTTCTGAATGCGCTGCTTCAAGGAAAGAGTGCGGGACTTACCAATATCGAGGTAAAAACACCAGGAGGCAAAACTGGTTTGAAATTTTGCCCCAAATGCTTTCGGGAGGATTTAGGCATCTATGGAGAAGCGTACTGGCATCGGGAGCATCAAATTCCCTTGATACCCCTCTGTCCCAAACATGGCTGCCGGCTGATTTTATATGAAGTTCTCTTTTCCAGGCTGTCGGAGAAGTTTCTTCCGCTATGTGCATTAACTGCAACAGATGCAGAGCCTTCAACCTGCGAATGGGAAAAAGCGCTTTCCAATATCCTTTTCTCTTTCCTGACACTGCCTTTTGAAGCAGGGCCAACATCCGGTTACAGCAATCTGGAACTGGCCCTTCAGGCAAAAGGATTCTATAATCCCACCATCCAGAAAAGCAATTCTCTGAATGTTTCAAAAGTATATGAGGCTTGTGACCGCCTCTTTGGAGATGCGATTGCCGCGCAATACTTTTCCACACCCTCCTCAGCGGTGCTTTACCGCGCTTGCCACTGGAAATTGACCTCGCCGGAACGGTATGCGCTTCTCACAGCCTTGGCAGGACTCACAGCCGAAGAATTGTTTGGGCCAGAACTGGATGCGAAGTCGCCCCTTCTGGAAAAGCTGCTGGCCTATCAAAAGCGAGGACTGACTTACAGAAAGGAAGAACTGGCGCAGCTGGTAGGTGTCAGCCCTCATCAGTTGGACACGCTCTCACGCAAATATGGCGTTTCTCCATTTTGGAAACAATGCGGCGCAAGCCGGAGCAAAAATATTCGGATTACTCTATCTCCAGGAGAAAAAGACCTTATACAGCAGGCAGCTGCCATCAGCGGAAACGGACAAACCGCAGTGTTTGCCAGAACCGTTTTACTGCAGGAAGCCAAGAGAATTGTAGGCAAAAACGAAAGGAGTTGTCGAACATGAATCAGTATGAGAAAGCAGAAATCGTTGCGCGATGCGTTGCGCATCTTGCATGGCAGGCATGGCTCCCGGTGCGCGAGGTGGCGGCGTGCATCGGCCCGGAGCGCATGGAGGAGCTGATGAGCTTTGCACAATGCCGCGAGTTCATGCCCATTGATGAGATGGCATGGGAAATCAACCGGGGCTGCTGGCTTGGCTATGAGCTGGATAAAGACGCGCCGCTGCCTCCGGAGGACTTTGGGGAGAAGACCGTTCAGCAGATGGAGGATGACGGCCTGGACCTTTACACAGCTTTGGTGAAAGCCTGACACGGCCTGTTTCCGGGAGAATTTTAGACAAAAGAGAAAAGGGGGCAATGAATAAAAAATGTGCCCTGGCCCGATACAGCACGGGGCATTTTCATGAGCAGAAAAAAGGGGGTCTATGAAAATGAAACAAAAGCTGACGGCGGCCCTGCTGGATGTCAGTCTGCGGGATTCCCGGTTTTGCGCGGAGCTGCTGCGGATGCTCACCAAAGGTGGCGAAGCGCCATCAGGTCCGCCTCAGTATATTGGCCGGCCACCGGAAGAACCCCTTCGCTCAGGCGTGCGTGTTCAAACGCAGGGTAAAACTGCGGATATCTCCATTGTAGAGAACCCAGTTCCCAAAGATGCCCTGGAGGATATGGTTTTGGAAATCCCACAGGACGTGCTGGCAGTGTTCCTCTGTATGGAAGGAATTATCGGGGTGGATGAGGCGATGACCCAGGTACAATGCTCTGGCAGACAGGGCCTTTTCCTGAATCTTAAAAATCCTGAATCTGACCTGCCCCAGCTTTTGGAAAGCACCTGATGGGGGACAAAGGGCACTTTGCGATTGCTGGAAAAGCTGTACGCGCAGAACGATTGGACGCAGGGTGGAGGAACTCCACAGGGTGGAAGAAGAAAACAAATACAGACTCATGCCGCCTCCCCTGCTGGAGCTGCTTTGGAAAGAGATTTTTCCTGTTCTCTATATCGACTATGATATTGGGCAGGACTTCATGCCTCAGTTCCGGGCGGCGCTGGAAAGGATTACAGAACTGATGAAGAGAATCCGCTGAGAAAGGAGACCATATGAAAGCGCGATTCCTTGATATTTACCATACCCACATCACTCGTCCAGGAGCGGATAAGCTTCTCCAATGGCTGGAGTCCACGGACTTTTTCACCGCTCCCGCCAGCACTCGCTTCCATCTGGCCCGGGAGGGTGGCTTGCTGGAACACAGCCTTCACGTCTATGACCGTCTCCGGAAGCTGTATCAATCTGAGCTTGCCGGCGGAGCGAGGCTGACGCCGGAACAGGAGGAGACGGCTGCTGTCTGCGGACTCCTGCACGATATCAACAAGGCCAATTTCTACCAGGTAGAGATGCGGAACCGGAAGAACGAGCAGGGTCAGTGGGAGCAATATCCATTTTATGTGATTCACGACCAGCTTCCATACGGCCACGGGGAAAAGAGCGTATACATCATCTCCGGGTTCATGCGCCTGAGCCGTGAGGAGGCTATGGCAATTCGCTGGCACATGGGCTTTTCAGACAACGACTTCCTGGGCGGCGGGCACTCCGTTGGGGGTGCGTTCGAGAAGTTTCCCCTGGCGGTCCTGACCCATATCGCGGACCTGGAGGCCGCCTATCTGGACGAGTGCAGGGAGTAAGCGGGAGGAACAAATGACTATTGCGGAAATTGAGCGGGGGTTGGGCGCAGCGGAGTTTGCCGAACGGTTTTTAAGCAGGCTTCTGGGGAGGGCGGTACGCCTTCCCCACCCTCCAAAGCTGGCGCCGCCGGACCAGAGCATTTACGTTTGCCCGGATGCCGAGGCCGCGGCAGAGGATGGGAGCGCCTATCAAATTTATATTGGCCGGAGCCGGGGCGGCCCCCTGGTGAAGGAACTGCAAATTTATGGCGGCCAGTATGAGGGAAGCCGTGACGAGATTCATGTTATCCTGATTTGTGAAGGCCCAGAAACTCCAAAGCACTGGAGACTGGAACCAGCCATTGTGAACACCCCGGACGGACAGCCTGTGGTGCTGGACGGCTCCAGAATCATTTACCACGCGCTGTTCCTGGAGCCGGGCGAAGGCCATAGCTTGCGGTACCGGCGGAAGCAGGTTTCCTTTGCGGCATTTTCCAAAGCGAAGGAAGCCGGAGCCAGTGACCATGACGCGCTCCTGCATGCCGCCGATGCGGATTCCGACTTCCTGGCGGCCTTCAATTGCCAGGGTGGCCAAGGGCCGCCCGTGTAATGGAAAACATTTGTTATTCGTTACATTGGAAATGACCCTGAAATGCTGTGGAAAAACCCGCTAAAAAGGGGGATTCTGTTACGAAAAAAGAGACTGGGATTTCCGTTACGCATGACCATGCTATTAAGCATGACCATGCGATTACGCATGGATATGCCCGCTGCTCCACCAACGAAGACCGGCAGGACATCAACCGGCAGACCAGGGAGCTGAAAAAGCATGGCGCGGAAAAGGTCTGGCTGGAGTATGAGCATGGAGACGCCGCCTCCAAGGAACAGCAGGCATTGATGCTGGAAACGGCCAGGCCGGGGGACACCATTGTGACGCTGGAAGTCTCCCGTTTGGCCAGGTCCACCAAGCAGCTCTGCGAAATCATTGACATCATCCGGGAAAAGCGGCTGCGGCTTGTCATTGTGGGGAGCATTACCCTGGACTGCCGGAATGGAAATCCTGACCCCATGACAGAGGCGTTTTTGCAGATTGCCGGGGTGTTCTCGCAGCTGGAACTGTCCATGATACGAAGCCGGGTGCGCTCAGGCGTTGAGAATGCCCGGGTCAAGGGCAAGCGGCTGGGCCGGCCTCCGGTCTGCGCGGAAAGGGTGCCGGAACAGTTCCTGCGATACTATCCCCGCTATCAGAGCGGCAGCATCAACATCTTGGAACTGGCCCGGCTGGCACAGGTCTCCCGGCCTACGGCATACCGCTACATCAAGGCGCTGAAATGAAGCAAGGCCCTCTCGGCTTCGAGAGGACCTTGTTTTTTGGCAAAAGAGAATGAGAGGGCTGTGCGGTGAGAAGCTCCCTGCCAGCCCGATACCGTATGAGGGCAGTTACAGGCTCACGAGACACATTACAAAAATGCTTCCGGAAGCTGTAACGGGTGAATCCCTTGCGGGACAATGGTTACAGGCTCCATATTACATTATTACAAAATTACAGCACCGGGAGTCGGAACACGCAGAACATACTTACCGCTGCCGCCGCTCTCCACATAGGGACGGCCGGTAGGCACAGAATCCTCCACCGGAGAGTGGACGGCAAGGAACTCCTCCCACCGCTGAACGCCCCTTTGGAAATAGGGAATCCCACGGTGCAGCTTACTGCCAGTCGGAGCGGACGCGGCCCGCTCCAGGGTTGCCTTCAGTGCAGCCAGGGACTCCAGCGCCATACGGTACTCTGCGGGCGTACAAGAAATCAGCATATAAAAACCTCCTTAAAATAGGCACAATTATCCTGCTGTGCCATTTCAAGGAGATTTACTATAAGTAAGTATACTCGTTTGCGGTGTATATGTCAAGCGATTATTTTCGTCAGTGTCGGGCTGGACTGAAAAGCCCAATTCCTGCTGCCGCTTTCTCTTTTTGTTAAATCTCAGGTTTTAGACAAAAAGAAAATGCGGGCAGCAGGAAAAAGGTTTTGTTATGGCCCGATACAGCCTGGGGCGTGGAATTACAGGCTCTCCCTGACCGTTGCAAAATCAATATTGAAATATGTAATCTTTGAATCCGTTGCAGCGCAATGGATATAGCCGCTGTATTACAAAATTACAAGATTACAGAGCAAATGTGCAAAAACTTATATCTGGTGACACGCTCCCCTTTGCCACAAGTCTTTGGAATAAGAATTTATTTTTCTATATATTGAATTGTAATAATGTAATTTTGTAATTCCAGAGGGAAATCCCTTGCGCCGCAAGGCTTTCAGGAATTACAGAAATATTACAAGTTCAGTGAAGCCTGTTACATTGTAATGCCTGTGTCTGAAAGCTGCCCCCGGCCAGTATCGGGCTGGCCTGAAAAGTCCGGTTTCTGTTGCCGCTTTTTCCTTTTGATAAATCTCAGGTTTTGGACAAAAAGGAAATGCGGACATCTGGAGTAAGGTTTTCTTACACGGCCCGATACAGCCCGGAGGTGGAGGTACAAGCTGCCTTTGACTGCTGTAAAATCCGTGTTGGGTGCGCAAAGACTCTCAACAGGCGTCATGCTTTCCTTTACCACAGGTCTTTGGAATAAGAATTTGTTTTCCTATAAATCAAATTGTAATAATGTAATTTTGTAATTTCAAGGAGAAATCCCTTGCGCCGCAAGGCTTTCATAGATTACAAGAACATTACAATTTCAGTTGGGCCCGTTACATTACAAAGGCCATATCTGAGATTGCCCCGGCCAGTATCGGGCTGGCTCGAAAAGCTCTATTCCTGCTGCCGCTTTCTCCTTTTGACAAATCTCGGGGTTTGGACAAAAGGAAATGCGGGCATTTGGGGAAAAATTTTATTGAGGCCCGATACCATCATTTGAAAGTTACAAGCTGTTCCTTCCAAAACCAGTCTCACTTGCGGAGAGCTGCGCCAAAATCAGGCAATAGGTTTCTACAAATTGCCGGGCGGCGGCAGCGGCAGCATATTTGGCGGACAGGCTGGCGTCCATGACAAACGTGTCACAGACCACGGTAACGCTGCCATCTGCCAGCAGGCATAGCTTGATGCCCGCATATTTACTGTTGAAGTCGTTTGCCTGGGCCAATGTACCATTCATCCAGCGGCTCCGGATGCTCAGGATATGGGACGAAGCCCAGGTTATTTCCAGGCGGATTTCCCCAGGGTCATCGTCCAGGCGCCGGATGGCGGATAAATGACCCTGTGTCTTAACACATTGAAAATGGCACTCTCTTTGCAGAGCGCCCCGGAGATAAACCAAAACCTCCTCCTGCCGGCTGCTGATACCTGCCGGAGCAGCGGAATACTCAGCCGCAGCGTACCGCTTGTTCCTCCCCAGCAAAACAGCATCCTCAAAGGAAAGCTCCTGCCCGGCCTCCCTCGCCCTGGCAATCCGGGCGTTGACAGTGGCCGCGCTTATCCCAAAATGCGCCATGGCGGCGTTGCGGCTGGGGAAGGTCATTCCCGCCACTGCGACCTCCCGCTTCCGGCGTCCAATCGCCGCGGCCTGTTCCAGCGCTCTGGCGGTTGCCTCCTGTTCCGGCAGCCCCTCCTTCATCAGTCCCTTCCTCCGGGCATAGACGGAGCCGGGGCTGATGCCCAGCCTCCGGCAGGCCGCAGCCAGGGAAGGATATTCCTTACCATCCACGCAGAAGGAGTTCTGCGCGGGTGGTTCTTCTTTTTTGCCATGGAGCATGGAAACCGCTTCCTCTGGACTGACGCCCTTTCTTATGACGCGGAGAAGGCTCTGGTAGTCAATGTCGTAATCACTGGCAAGCTCCTGAAAGCTGTCATATTCCTGCTGGAAAACAACGATTTTCCCGTTTCCCATAGCTGTTCCCCCTCTTTATGACATATGAACTGATTCTATCATACTCAATTTGTCATACAGTGTTGTTTTTTCTGACTCTGCATACAATAACTTTATCGACCAGCTTGTACTGAATTTAACAGGCTTTTCGGCAATGACTTTATAAGTGATTTCTGCAAAATAGAAAAAACAGAGTTTGCATATAATAAATCAGAACACAAAAATAAACTGTGAAAGGAAGTCTGACTATGAAAAATGAAACCTACATCACCGTGAAAGAGCTTGCGGAACGCTGGCGCTGCAGCCGCCCCTCTGTTGTGCGCTATCTCAAAATCCATGAGGCCAAGGTGGTCCAGCTGGGCCGGAACATCCTGGTCCCATCCAGCGAGGTCGCCCGTCTGGAGGGAGACAATGAGTAATAAGATATTTTGCGAAATAGAAAAAAAGAAGTTCGCATATAATAATCTGACATCAAAAACGAAAGGATGATTATTTATGACAAAAAAAATCATATTTGAAAAAGACAGAGTAATTTGCGAAACCGAAAAGCTGGACAAAAGCGGAAAGACGGTTACGCAGAGCAAAACCATGATTACAGCTGGAATCGCCAAAGCAACCGAACTGGTCATGTTGAACAAGGACGGCTCTGCTTGTCCCAAACGGGAAATTGAGCTGGTATTTCAGCGGGAAAACGGCGAGTATCACACAGCACGTATGGATATCAGTGAACTGATAGACAGCAGGAAGTTTATGAACGCCATCAATCACCTGGATATCGTAGTCTTCGCGACACGGGAGGAAATGGGGCTCCTTAAGCGGGCTCTCATCCAATACAGTAAGTTTTCCTCTTGTACCCAACAATGGCGCAGCGGCATCTTTGAGGAGAACGGCCGGCTCATCTACGTAGACCGTAATGGATTTGTTGCCGCTGATGACAAACAATGGAATAAAAGCATGGTCGCTGCTCCCAGGTCGCCGTATCGGGACCTGACCGGCGTTTCTGATGTCACGGAGGAGACCATTGAAGAGGCCGTTGCAAAGCTGCATGAATACGGCCCCCTGAACCGCTGCGCCGCTGCCATCGGGTTTGCTCAGGCTGCGGCACTGAACTGGCACCTGGATAAACTTGGATATGAGCTGCCGGTTTTGTACCTGACCGGGGAGACCGGCGCTGGAAAAACGGCGACTCTGGAAAAGATTTTACAGCCGCTGACTGGCTGCGAGGGGGACAAGCCCATCATGTCGGACGCTCTGACTACATTTCCTCTGGCGGAGCTGGCGTCACGCTCCAATATCGTGCCGTTGATTATGGACGAGAATAAGGCGTCAACTTTTTCCAGCAGGAATAAGAACTGCTTGTCCAATTTTATCAGAAATGTGTATTCCGGTGCGCGGATGCTACGGGGTACAAAGGATTTGAATGTAAATGAGTATGTCATGCTCCGTCCCCTGGTGCTTGCGGGCGAGACGGGACTGGAGGAGCCGGCTCTGCAAAACCGAACTGTGACCTGCGGTTTCTATGGAGGCGACATCACACCGGAGCGGCGGGATTCGTTTGATTGGCTTGCCTCTCACACAGATGCCCTGCGGGCCATCAGCTGGAAGATGCTGCGCTATTCCCTTTCCCTGACTACCGAGGACGTACAGGAAGCCATTGACAAGGCCATGATATATGTTCCTGGTACATTCCGGCAGGAGCGCATCCGAAAGAGTTTTGCCGTTATTCTGGCGGGATATATGCTCTTTGCGGAGAAGTTTTACACGGAAGCTGACATTCCCGCTGCGGCATCCGCACTGGCGGACAGCATCTATGAGCATGTAATGGATTCCAGCGCTGTCCCGAAAACCGAGGCCATTCAGTTCCTTTGTACCTTGGGCGATATGGCCGAAGCGGATTCTGAAGCCAGTTTTTATCTCGCACATGGCCGCTATTATCGCTATGACGCGGAAGAGGATGCCATATGGCTGAATCTCAACAATGTGTACCCTCTGTATTGCGAATATTGCCGCCGTACTGAAAAAGATGCGGTTCCAAAGGATGCCTTGAAAAAGCAGCTGAAGCACCATCCTGAGATTATGCCTGTTGAGAGCAAGGCGTTCCATGTACCTGGCGGCAAAACAGAACGCCGGAGTATGTTCCGCTTGAAAGCCCTTCCGGTTGAAGTAGCGGAGATGTTCCGTCCGTCAAATCAAACCGAGCGGGCTATACAGCCCGAACAGGCTATACAGCCCGAACAGGCTATGCAGCCTGAACAGCCTTCTCAGATGAGTTTGTACGCCTTAGCCAGCTGAGGGGGTGAGAGCAATGAGCAATATATCCGCTGAAAATATCAAAGCCGGTAAGCGATTTGAAAAAGACTTTTCCCAGCAGTACAGGAGCAATGGCTACGAGCTGGTCCGGCTTCTGGACGTCAACAAGAACCGCCAGCCCTGCGACTATTTCTCCGTACTGCCCGGCATGACCTGTTTTTTTGAGTTAAAGTCCACAGCGTGCCCAGAGCTGCCGTTAATTGACATCCGACCGCATCAGCTGGAGAAGATGAATCTGTATGACCGGTCTGCTCCGGGAGTCATCCATGCCGGCTTTATCATCCAGTTCCGGAGCAGCCCCAACAATCAGATTTATTACATGCCCGGCAAGGCTATGGCGGCTTACGCCGCCGGCCATGCGGGAAACGCGGTTCTGGACTCTGACTACTTAGCCCAAAACGGCATCCTGATACCCACGCACAAAGCATCCCCAGCGGCCAGAAAGTACACCGTCATGGACATTCCAGGTTTCTTATCTGCACTTTCGGCCCTTCAAAACAGAGAAAGGATTGATATAAAATGAACGATTATGCTATTTCTTCCAAGATTCTTGCAGATAACGGCGTGATGCCGGAACGGATTTCCGCCTTTCTTCTGTGGCGGATGCTGGTGACACGCTCCTCTGATAACCAGTATTTTGACTGGGCCTGCAGTGATTTTGAGACAGGGGAGATGCTGGGGTTTGTCCGAACGGACCTCTATGGCTATCCCTGCGGTCAGACCGGAGATGGTTCCTTCCACTTTGAGATTGGAGCGGTGGTACAACGGCTTGTGGTCTGTGAGAGCCTGCCCCTGATGGCGGACTACCTTGCCACAAAGCCGGAGGATAACTGCTGTTTCCTGCTGGCTCATGAGGCCGGCGCGGTACGGGAGGCCATGGAGTGCTATGGTGCGGAGATTCAGGAAATTCTCCTCTACTACTCATTCCGCAAGCCTTTCCTGCGGGAGATTGCGGAGGCATTTCCAACGTGCAATGTGAAAGCATATTGCGTGCATGGCTAATCCAAAGGAGGGTATGGCGAAACACCAGGAGGGGTGGCGAAACGCCACCCCTCCCCTTTTACTGTATCGGGCAATTGGGAATCACTGCCCCCATGCCTCAGATTTTCTCTTTTGATTAAAAACCTTTGGACGGGCAGTACAAAATCAGCTTCGCTCCTCCAACACCCTCGCAATCAGCACCCCTACCCCTTTTGACTGGCTGCTTTCCGGCGGCGCGACCAGAAGAGTAAGCCGCTGCCGACCCATCCCGCCGAAGCCCAGATAGAAGCAGGCGTCCCCACCCACAGCCTCCCAGGCGTCCAGCAGGCACGTGGGGCTGAAATTTCCACGGATAACATAGCCATCTCCAGTGGATGCCTCCAATTCTATGGGCCCCAAATCTTTGCCATCAGGTTGGAGCCTGGCCCAGAGCGCCGGGTTTACCTCTGCATCGTCCAGGGGGAAATGCTCGCCCCGGTTGCACTCTTTATAAATCATCCCCGCCAGGGAGTCCTTGCAGCTGCCCACAGGGACATTCTTCAGGGGGGAGTCAAGCAAGATGGCGATATGCCCGTCGGTGGCAAGGTGGCGGCCCATGCTGGGGTGCAGGCCAGGCCGCTGGAAGAGGTCGTCATTCTTGCAGTTTTTCTTTTCCCGTTTCAAAACGCGCCGTACCGCGCTGAGCTGTTGTCTGTTCATGAAAATCGCTCCTTTCTTTCTGCGCTGGGAGCATTGTAGCAGACCAAAAAGGAGATTGCAAATTTTGTTTCAAAATCTGTAGTGAACGTGAAAAAAAGCCCCGTTCAAAGGGGTGAAAACAGCCATATTTTTGTTGCTTCTGTAAAATTAAATCGTAAAATTCATCGATTTCCTCAAGTGAATATGTAAAGCTATACAAAAAAATTGGGAACGTGCTCCGGATGACAGCTTATTCAGAAGGAGGCTGAAAGCCTCCTCTAAATGAACGCCATAAAGGACGTGTCAAAAAAGCAAATATCCCCTTTCATTTCCATTGCAATAGAGGTATAATCAAGGTATCCGGAAAGAGGTTCCGATAAAATACACAGAAAGGGCGGATATACCTGTTATGCAAACTCAGTCAGATATGGAGCGTATTATTAAGGTTGCCGAAGTGTTCTTGGACATTGATGTGAAAATATCATTCTCTCTTTCAAAGTCTGTCATTGTGTCTCATCCGCTCTTTGATTCACAATACATGATGGTTCCTAAATCTTTTGACCTTCCGTCATTGAATATTGATAACGTCCACCTTGCAGACAGTATCAACGACTCGTGGATTTTTGATATACTGGAAAGCCCGGCGGCATTGAAGCTGGGTAAAGAAATTAAGAAAAAACATCTGCATGAATGCAAAGAACCTGCAGAAGTAATTTGGATGATTTCAAAAGGGTATCGTTTTGAATTTTTGAAGACTATTCTTCGCCTGTTATCGGAAAAGGATTTTGCGGAGGTCTTTCGTATCACATGGACAAGCTGTAATATCACAAATAAAACGTCCGTATTCACAAAGAAGGAACTCACAGACTTGTTTTCCAAATGTGTCCCTGAGTATCTTATGTCAGAGGAAGAACTTGAAGCTTTCCGTAATTTTCCTGATGAGCTGACTGTCTATCGTGGTGTAAATCAACTTAGGGAAACGCTGATTTAATTCCCCGAAATGATAGAAGATGTGATAAAATAAGGAAAAGGGGGCGCGGGGTATGAAACAGGAAAGTTTTAGCGATATGGAATACAGATGCCGGAAAAAGAAAACAAAACGGGAAGAATTTCTGGAAATCATGGACGA
>CAJTFK010000005.1 GCA_910575505.1 Oscillospiraceae bacterium | reverse complement strand
TCCAGGGTACTGCCCTTGTAGCTGCTTACTCGGATGGTTGGGGCCTCCGCTGCCGTGGCGGGGATAGCGAGGGTTGTTGCGAGGATTGTTGCTGTCAGTGCGGCGGCGATGCGCTTTTTCGTGCTGGTCATTTGCCTTTCCTCCTGATTTCAGTATTTTGTGGGGGTTCGCAAGTAGCACAATACCGAAATAGGAGACGAAAGTCGATAGGGATAAACGGAGAAATACAGGGGTGAAAATCGAGCGTATTACACAGTGCTTCGTTGTGTTTGTGAAGGGCCTCTTTCGGTGCACCGATTTTCTTGACCACATAATTAGCCACAGACAGACGTAGAACACGTGGAAACACTGGTTTCAAAGAGTGCCGGAGAGCAAATAAAATGGAGCGGAAACGCCTATAAACTATCAAAATTTGTCCAAAAAATCTTTGCAGACTTTCTTGTAGACAGGAGGCGGATTTGTGCGGTAGAGCATACACCAATAGCGGGTCCGGCAAGTATGGCACCGGCCGGGCCCGTAATCAGAGCAGGGGTATTCGGTTTCCAGGTGGGACAGCCCCTTTTTCATGGGCTCACTTGCTGGCCGGAGCGAAGTTCACCACGAAACCGCGCCCGTTGAAATCCACGATGTACTCGCCGGGAACGCTGATTTTATCGTAAGGGTAATTGCCGGGGTCCAGGTTCAGGGTGAGGGCGGCCTCGCCGACGACACCGGGCGCACGGCCCAGATAATGGACCTGGATAAAATCATAGGGGTTGCCGGTTTTCTTGCTGGTGCCCTGGAGGTGAGCCTTGCCAACGACTTTGATTTTCATAATTTCTTCTCCTTTACCGTTTCGGTTTTGTAGATTTCACCCGCTCCGGGTGTTCGCTTATAAGTATAAACTCACACAGACTTGAATTTTTTCCTCATACGGTTTTTGAATACAGCCGTAACTTGATACGCAGTTTTTCGGCAGTCGACGCATATCCGAGCAGCTAATTTATAGTAGTTGTGTATGCCCATGATTTTTGAATTGTAGTTTTGGAGCATCCTGTATTGGTTTTTACCGCTTTCGGGTTTCTGAATGCGTTTTATCTGCTCAATCAACTTATTTGTAGCTTTTTTCACAGCTTTATCACTCATATTACTGACAACGGTATACTTTTTCTTTTTCAGGTGCACCTTTAACCTGAATCCAAGAAAGTCAGAGTAGCGCTTCCGCAGATTTACTATCTTTGATTTTTCCGGAGAGATGTCAAGTTTCAGCCTGTCCTTTAACCAGCCTCTCACCGCATGAAATGTCCTGACCGCAGTGTCGCAGCATCTGCAAAAGATTTTGAAATCATCTGCATACCGGACAATACGCATTTCTTTTACATTGGTTTTTCGCAGGGCTTCCATAGAGCCGGTTCTGCTGACTGTACCAGTTTTGCTTGTACAGGTATAGTACTCGTACCGTTTAGGAATAATTTCCCAATTACTACTGACCCACCAGTCCAGTTTGTTTAGTACGATGTTGGACAATAATGGCGTCAGAATACCAATCTGCGGTGTCCCTTTCGACGGGTAGATAATGGTCTTGTCAGGCATTTTAACTGGCGCTTTTAACATCTTCCGTATAATCACTAACAGCTGCTTGTCCTGTATCCCCATGGTTCAAATCTGATTGAGTAGCGTGGAATGATTGACATTATCGAAGAACCCTTGGATATCAATGTCTACACAGTAGTGTAAATGTGATATCTGCATATTTCGATGTACTTGCGCTATGGCATGTTCAACCTTCGGTTCGGTCGAAGGCCGTAGCTGTGTTCATAGAATTTTGCTTCACAGAGTGGTTCTAAATCTGTAAGATACATTGCTGTATCAGCCTGTCATACATGGTAGGGATGCCAAGCGGTCCTGTTTTGTCACTCCTTTCCTTCGGAATTTCTACTCTCTTTACTGCCTTTGGCTGATAATTCTTAAACTTCCGTTGAATGATTTCCACAAATTCATCTACATTGATTTGCTCAATATCCTTGATGTTCATGAAATGTGTCCCATAAGTTTGGCTGCCGGTGTTGTTTTTGATATTCCGGTATGCGAGTTTTATGTTGTTTTCACAGGTAATAATTCGCATGAGATTCCTGAATTTTCCACCAGCTTTGCTCTTTTGATACAGTTCATCATAGATATCTTGCATGCAGTAGTACTCATTGTGTCGTAGCTTGCTGCTCTTTATACGGCTTTTCATATAATTTACAATTTCTTCCGCCGTCCTGGTTTCCTCTTTCGGTGGGTGGATGATGTCGGCCCACCGGGCTTTCGGATAGACGCCCCCTGCGTATCTGGCGGTATTCTCGCTGATGAGCCGAAGGGCGTCGGTCACATACACATGGCGGGCGTATTCCTCCGCTTCCCGCTTCAGAAGGGCTGGGAGGACGGCAATGTATCCTCCTGCCCGGAGTCTGGGCGCGGCGCAGAGGGCTCGGAGGGTGTTTTCCGCCCCCGCCGCCGAAACGATTCGAAAAAAGTCAGCAGCTCCCTGTCATCCCGAAGCTCCTCCAGCTGCGTCAGCGTAACGGTCAGCTTCTGCGCTGCGATTTCAGCCGGGTCGACACGGTTCATGACCGCCAGAATGTGGTAAAGGTCCTCACGGTGATCTTTCAGAAGGGCGGGAATCAGTGCCCCGATACGGTCCAGGCCTGCCATAAGGACGCCGGTCCTGGTCATGCCCGTTGTGTCCATCGCCGTTCCGATCGTGCTGATAATATTCTCATCCTTGACAATGCGCCCCACGCAGGGTGTAATTTCACACAGGGCATCCAGCGTTTCGTCTGTGGTCATCTCAGATAATCTCATTCTGCGCCGCTCTCCTCTCCGCCGGGCTCCGTTGCTGCGGGGCCCGCGCTCCAAAACTCCATCGGAACCTCATCCTGCGTGTCAACGGTCACGTGTCCGGCAAGGGTGACAGAGGTGTTTCCCTTGCCGCTTTTGGTGGTTTTCAGGCTGAATCCGCTGGTAGACAGGGCCTTTTTGAGGCAAACGGCCACCATGCCGCCGTCCGCTCGGTCTCCCACCCACCACACGTCCTGCGCGTCCGTCACCTTCAGCGCGTTTCTGGGGATGATGTGTGTGGGGTCGTTGGTATCAATGTCCGCCGCGCCCAGGGCCAGGCGGATGGAGCGTGGGGAGGTCCCCAGGCTGGTGAATTCCAGGGAGCACTCCCAGGAGTCCAGATGCTTCAGTTCAAGTAGATTGACCGGGCAGTTATCCACATCATCGCCCATGTCGGAATAGGTGGCCGTGCAGGCCGCAGTAATGCCGCCGGTCGTGGGACAGATAATGTCCTCATCTTTCATGGTATCCGGGTTGTTGGGGTCAAAGGTGTAAAGCAAAATCCCGGCGTCGGTCTGGATTTGCTCAAATGTGTCCGCCGGGATTCTTGTAAATCTTCCCATACAGTATGTCCTTTCAGTAGAATGTCATATATTCGGCGGTCACATTGAGATACCGCCGCTTAATTGCCGGGTCCGCTTCATCGGACAGGTTCTGGCACCAGGGGGACCCGCGTTTCAGCCAGATATAGCCCTCTTCGCAGGGCAGAATTTTTCCGTCCAGCCCAATGGCCTCGGAAAGCTCCTGGGCCTTTGCGTTGGGGATTGCCTCGCTATCTGTCCGATACCAGAGATTTACCGTCAGACTTACCGGCTCGCCTCCCCAGGAATCGAAAACGGGGGTGTAGGTCAGGTAGGGCAGCTTCACGTCCGGCTCGCCGTTTTCATTCAGCACGGCGTTGTCAGGGTAGGCGGGGATGCCAAAACCGGAGAAAAAGGCATAGAGAGCTTTGTCCTTTGTCATACCGCCCCGGCCTCCTGCCACGCCTTCCAGATTTTCGGGCCCTGCATGGCGATCCAGTCCACAAGCTCCTCGTTTTGCGCCCACGGGCTGTTTTCAGCAAGGCCGCACTCAAACAGGAAAGCGTGTACCAGCTCGTGCCGGATATTTTTTTTGCGCTGAATATCCAGCTGCGCCTTTACACCCGGTTTCCCGTCGCTGCCCTCGTAATTCTCCACAACGATTTCCTTTGTAGTTTCATCGCAGAAGCCGTCCATGTTTTCCATGCGCGGGTCATCATGTGCGCGCGTGATGGTGTAGTCAGCCCCCAAAACATTGATTTTCATTGCGTCAACACCCACCGTTCCACCGTAAAATACTTCAAATCGAACGTGGACGAAACCGGTGCTTTCTTCTCATCCGGGTTGGAGGTCACGCGGTACGTCAGGCCGGTGTTTTTGTCTTTGAAAGCGTCTCCGTAGTCCAGGGGAAAGTCCCGCTGCACCAGGGCGGAATAAAGGCTTTTCACGCCCTCCTGCTGCGCCCGTCGTGCCTCCATACTGGTGTCCAGGTACTGGAAGTTCTCAAACTCCGCGCCTTCCTCCCAGGTGGTAAGGTATCCGCCAGCGCCGTCCGGCACCCGCCGTTTCTCCATCAGCACACAGGGAACGGCGAAATCAGTTAAAAGGCTCATTTTCTCTGTCCTCTCTATCCAAATCCGTTTTTGCCTGCACACACGCTCCGAACATCATTCCGAAGATAAAGCTCAATAGGCAAAATGCAATCACATCACAGATTCCCATACTTAAATCTCCTTTAGCTTTCTGTACGGGTCCAGCCTGGCCCGGAACGCCGCCTGCCAGCCGCCGGAACCTGTGCTGTCACCCGCGCCGCTGGCTTTTGTGTATGCGTAGCCGCCGAAACTTTCGGAGGTGTATGGGCTGTCTATAACGGCCCCATACTTTTTCTGCCACACCTCAATTTCCCCGGCCAGCTCCACCACAGTTTTGGGCACCGCCAGGGCCCAGACGGTTCCATGAAAGGTCTCATCCTCCAGCGCCGCCATATCCGGTTCATACCGATGCAGACCGTCGTTGAACACGCTGCCCATGATGCGGAAATACTGTCCGTCCTGGAGGAAGGGCAGCGCAATGCCGCCGTCCTCGATGGTATAGGTGCCGGGATGAATCCCGTTCAACCCATCCCGCACCCGGAACCAGTTGTGAAGCTCCGCCAAAATCTGTTCCAGCATCGCGCCGCCCTCCTTCCTTACTTACTGGCCATTCTGGTCTTCGTGGCAGACTCCGCCTGAGGCTCTGTTTGAGCGCTTCTTGTGGAGGACTCCGTTCCCTTGATGGTGGCAATCCACAGGCTGGAAGGGTTGTACAGCACGGGGATAAACAGGGCGCTGGCCTTTGTCCACAGAACCTTAGGATCGTCCTCTGTCCACTGGTCGATGTACACATAGGGGTTTTCCACGCTGGATGTGGCGGTGGTCAGGCTGCCCACAGTGGCCTCGGGCGGGTCGCCCCACGCACAGGAGCCAAGACGACCGGCGGGGTTGGTAGCAAAGAATGTGATCTTGTTGTCGGGGTAATATCGGGCAGTGGTGATCTTGGGACGCCCGTCCTCCCTGATATTTGCTTCCGCCCCATAGGTCAGGTCGTTGGTGATAATCCGGCCCAGGTTAAACTCGGTTTCCAGGTAGTCGTTCAGCGCACCGTTGGACAACAACGCCCCAGCACCGATATTTCCGTTGACCGCTTTTTGGAGGGCGGCGTTGTTGCGCATTTTTGTGATATTTTTCCGGGCGGTCTGGAGCCCCGTGAGGGTGACTCCCTTTGCCAGAGCAGCATCCACAATGGTTTGAATCTGTGCGGGAATATCCGCGTCTGTGGACAAATCCAATTCAAAGGCGGTCTGGTCCTCCGTCACGCCGTAGTCCGGGGACAGGTTCAGGTTGTTTTCCTTAATGGTGATCTTTCCGGTCGCCATCAGCTCGTTCTTCGCCACTTTGGAGCGGGTGATAACCTGCTCTGCCAGCCGTGCACCGTCCCGAATCACATAGTCATACAGGGCGTCTTCCCGAACGCCGGAGCGCACCAGCGCCCTCATACGCTCAGACTGATTGATCTTGACCTTGACTAAGCCCTTCTCGATGTAGTGGGTGTCCACAGGGACGCGGAAGGTGGTCTGCGCCTCAGTGTCAAAGGCGTGGAACTGGGCCATCATGGGGATCTGATACTCCGCCGCAATGGTCTGCCAGTAGGCAACCAGATTGTCAGTGCGAACATCGTCAAACAGACCGTCGACAGGGTCGTTTTGACGGGTGGGGTTGAACCCGATGCTCAACCAGTCCTGTTCCGGCACAAGACCCAGGATGTTTTCTTTCCAAATAGGCATTTTTGTCTCTCCTTTCTCAGTAGGGCCGGGTCACGGAGGGTGCCGTCTTGAAGGAAAACCCTTTGCCGGCCAGCGCCGTCTTTGCCTGCTCCGAGATAGCCACTGGCAGGCGGTCTTCATAGACCTCTCCAGTTGTCACTACGCTCCCTGGCATATCACCGGTGGACACGTCCACGTCCTCGTAAACAATACCCTCCGCCGTATTGTCATTGGCGGGGTATACGGTTCCCATCTTGACATACTTGGCTCCGTTGGGGCCGGTTACCGCACTGGACTGGGAAATCTGCCGAGTCTCACGGGTGCAGTCCTCATTGTTTGCCAGAAACCAGCCAGGGGCGTAACACTGGCCGTTCTGTACTTTCCCGATAAAAGACATTTTTGTCACTCCTTTTTGAGTTCTCCGTAGAGATTGTTGTGATACTGTGCGGCAATCTGCGCCGCTCGTGTGTTTGCAGGGGGATTCATCCCGCCGCCGTTGTTGGCAGGCGGATTGGCGGTATTCGCGCCGGTGGTTGTGGTGGTGCTCACAAGGTCGGAGAAATCGCCCTTCACCAGGGCCTCCAGGGCGGCAGCGTCCTTGATTTTTCCTTCCACCAGTTCCAGGGCCTCGATTTCTGCGCCGCTGCCCCGCATGGCGATTTCCAGAGCCTTGCCGGTGATGCCCTTGCTTTCGTAGTAGGCCCGCGCCGCCGCTTCCTTGGCGGCCCTGGTCTCCTTGGCGGTCACGCCCGCCTTGTAGTCCTCAAACTCCTTCTTGAGGGCGTCGTGCTTGTCCCTCCAGCCGTCTTTCTTCGCGGTCTCCAGGTCAGCATTGGCCTTGTCCAGTTGCTTTTGGAGGTTGGCCAGCTTGTCTGCGTCCGCCTTTTGACCGTCAAGCTGGTCTTTCAGGCCGGACACGGTTTCGGTGTGGGCCTCAATAATCTGGTCGATCTTCTCATCCTCGATGCCCATCGCTTTCAAAAACTTCCTTGTCAGTGCCATTGTTCGTTCTCCTTTTCTTTGTCCCCGGTTCTTTGGGGGCGAACATTGTATAAAAACCGCTGTGCCTCGCGGGTTTTACCAAAAAGAAAAGAGCCAACCGGCGGGATATCCCGTCAGCTGGCTCCTATTGCCCTTGCCCCGCGCCAATTCGCGGGGCGCTGTATTGAATTGTCTTTTTTACCTCCAGGACGATAAAACCGTTCCCTTTCCGGCGGATTTCCACATTGCCGCCGCGCTTTAAAATGGCCTCTATGGCATTGATCGTCTTTTCATCCATTTTTAAGCTCCTGATCGATGATCTCGCGGTACTGCGCCGCATGGTCCGCCACCGCCGGTTTCAGATACGGCTGCGCCCGCTGGCCGTGGGTCAGATGCCAATTCCCCTGCGCGTCCTGGTAGACCCAGGGTGTGGGACGTCCGCCCGGGTAGTATTTGCCGGTGCCCAGCTCCACATAGGCCCCGTATTCGCTGTTCGTCCCGATATAACAGGCCAACTCTGTGGGCTGAACCTGATGAGTGATGCTGTTGCGAAGGTTGCCCGTATCAACAGGGCACATCAGCTTGGCATACCCCTCCGCCGTCAGACCGCACTTTTCCAGCGCCCGGAGGCAGGCGGCCTCCAGCGCTTCGCGGGCAAGACCGCTGTTGTCGATGATTGTGATGCGCATGGAATCGCTCATGGCAGCATCCCCCGCACGCCCTTTGCAAGGTCAGCCGCTCTTTTCATCAGGCGGTAAATGATACAAAATTCATACATGTCAGTCCTCCACGTTCTGATTGTAAACCTGATCGTAAATCCGCTGCAACTTTATGCCGGTTTCATCTGGCTCATCATTGTGGTCTACGATATTGTCCACAATCGCGGCATCAATTGCCAGGAGAAGTTCCCCCAAATCGTCATTTTCAAGCGCCTCACGAATATCAACATTTTGCTCTTTCAAATATTGCTTCTGCTCTTCCGTTATATTTATCACAGTTTTCTCCCCCTACTAAACGGATTCACTTGTATCAAATTCCCATTTTCCGGGTTTATGGAAAGTTCTACATCGTTGAGAATAAAACGCTGGCTTACACTTCCTGTTGAAGATGTTTTGGGAGGGAGTATTTTTGTGTCCTTTGAGGTAAACACTTCCAACACCCGGTCTACACCAACACCTGAACGCCTCTGCTCAATAGAGCCGATGACTCTGGAAATAAAGTGATTGGACTTTCCTGTTATAAGTATTCCGTTTGATGTCGTTAGTCCAACTAACTTTTCGTCAATTATCCTGCTGGTTTCCTGATACAACGAAAAATCTGCCAGTGCGGTCAACTCTCCTGTTTGAATGGCCTTCTTGTAGGACTTGAAAGCCTCCCACTGTCCACTATTATACTTCAAATCCTGGAATTCTGCAAATGTTTTCGGCGCGTTTTTTCCCAAAACCTCCTGATACTCCGAAAACTGTTTCCGGTCCCTCGGCTCCTGTCTCTGCTTTTTGAGTTCAAACCGTTCCGCCGCAAGCGCACCTTCCCCACGCTTTGTGTTCTGCCACTGGGAATAGGTCATATTGGGCAGCACGCCGTATCTGTCACGCCGCAGGGCGGTGGAGTACGCCGCCGGGGACATGCAGGCCATCGAGAAGGAAATCGCACGGATTATGCAGAAGAATGTCCGGGATATCGACGCCGTCTTCGAGAAAGCGGCGGCGGAGAATATCGACTTTGCAAACGCCTTCTTTGCCGCCCGGGGCACGGCCCCGCTGAAATCCTATGCCCAGATCGCCGCCCTGGATTCCCTGGTCCGGGCCGTCAAGGCCCAGGCCATGGACGGCCTGACCAACATCTCCAATACCCACATGATCGGCTTTAAGGACAAAACAGGGTTCAAGCCCCTGCGGGAGAGCTATATCAGGGCCATCGACCGGGCAATCTACTTCGTGCAGACCGGCGCGGTGGACTACAACACCGCTATCCGGGAGACCGTGCGGGACATGGCCCACAGCGGCCTGCGGGTGACCTTTGAAAGCGGCTATTCCCGGCGGCTGGATTCTCAGGCCCGCATGAATATCCTTGAGGGCGTGCGGCGGCTCAACGGCGAGATGATGCGGGAGACGGGACGGCGCTTCGGGGCCGACGGCGTGGAGATTTCCGCCCACGCCCTCTGCGCCCCGGACCATCTGGACATCCAGGGCAGGCAATACCGGCAGGCGGAGTGGGACCGGATCAACGGCGGCTTACAGCGGCCTATTGGAACACTGAACTGCCACCACTTTGCCACGCCGATTATTTATGGCGTTTCCCGCCCGGTGTACAGCGAAAAGGAGCTGGCGGAGATCAACCGCCGGAGCACGGAGACGGTGGAATGGAAGGGCCGGGAAATGACCCGGTACGAGGCCAGCCAGCAGCAGCGGCGGCTGGAAACGAAAATCCGGTACGCCAAGGACGAACGGGAGGCGCTGAAAGCCGCCGGGGACACCCTGGGCGCCAGAGAGGCGGGGAAGAAGTCGGCGGCGCTTCAGAGGGAGTATAAGGCCTTCTGCGAGAAAACGGGGCTCACGCCCAGGTATGAGCGGACAAGGTCCATGACGGGGCCCACGGTGGTGAAGGCCGCCGGAGGGAAAAGTGCGGCCGGCCTTGCAAAACAGGGCGGACGTGGTATACTGAAAGAAAACGGGCTTCGGGTACATCCTATTACAGAAGAGTCTATCAAAAAGGTTCCCCTGCTTCAGCCTTCAGGGTGGTCTTTAAGTCTTGCTGAAATGCTGAGAGCTCAGAATCAATCCATACTCAGGGCCGCAAAAGATTTGCCACTTGGTACGGAGGCGGGACGAGTATATACATCTGAAATGGTTCCTTTGACTGAGATTTTGATTGGCGAAGAAAAATCGGGGGAAGTAAAGCTCCCAGGGTTTCCTATTCCATACATAAATATTCATAGCCACCCAGATGGCCAGATTTTCAGTGAGCCTGATATTCAAAACTTCATTTTTTCTGAAAATCTTGTTACAATGGTCGCAGTGGGTAATAATGGAACTGTTTACTTACTGCGTAAAAAAGATGACTTTGACGGATTTGGAGCCTATACTGATTTTGTTTCGTTGAAAGAACAACTAAAAGAATATGTTAAAAGGCAAGACTCAGACGGGTATATAAGTGCTGTTTTGAAGTTTTTGGAAGGCGGAAGTGTTTATGGCTTTGAATTTATCCAAGGCGGAACGTGACCGTTTGCGGAATGACCTTAAAAAGGCTGAACCGTATGAAGAGGACGCCCCTATTTTATGTACGTTTGACGGAAAAGATATGGACTTCGACCGATGGTGCGCTACTATTGCAAAAAAGTTCCTGGTGCAGGATGAACGTGAAAAACGGTCTGCGGGACTCCCCTTGGAACCTGAGACCACTCCAGAAAGTGAGCGCAGGAAGAACAGCAAGTGCGGCGGATGGATAAACAGGCAATCGCGGCCATAGAGGCCATTCTAAAGCGCGGCAACGACGCGAAGGTCCGCAGGAAGGGCAAGAGCGTCGTTGTCATCGAGGTCAATGAGACAATTAGATACAGCCCCCCGCCGATTGGGGCGGGGGAAGGGCAATAGGAGCCAACAGACGGGATATCCCGCCGGTTGGCTCTTTTTTGTTTGGTAAAACCCGCTCCGGCGGTTTTTATACGATTTTTCCTCCCGGCGCGGAGGTTTAAAGTGCGCCCGCCCCCGCGCTGTGGTGCAGCGGATTTATAAATCAAAACCATCTCGGGGCAGAAAGGAAACCTTATGGATTTCAAGAGCATTTTCAACGGCGAGTCCCTGACCCTGGAGCAGTTCAACGAGAAGACCAAGGGCATGAAGCTGGCCGACCTCTCCAGTGGCGGCTACGTGGACAAGAAGAAATTCGACGACCAGAAAGTCGAGCTGGACCGCCTCAAGGGGGACCTGGCCGACCGGGACAAGACCATCAGCAAACTGGAGGCGGCGGGCGGCGATACGGAGGCCATGCGCCAGGAGCTGGAGGGCTACCGGGAGGCGGAGAAGGCCCGGAAGAAGGCCGAGAAGGAGGCCGAGACGGACCGCATCCTCACCGAGGCGGCAGAGCAGGCCCTGGACGGCAAGGAGTTTGTCAACGACTTCACCCGGAATCATTTCGTCACAGAGCTCAAAAAGGCCATTGCCGACCCCGCCAACAAGGGCAAGCGGGCCGTGAAGCTCTTCGAGGACATGACAAAGGACCTGGACGGCATTTTCAGGAACCCCCAGCAGGACCCCCTGAAAATCCCCGGCGTGGACAAGCAGACCGGGAAGCCCATGACCAAAGAAGAAATTTTCGCAATCAAGGACGCGCCCAAGCGTCAGGCGGCGATGGCCGCCAATATCCACCTGTTCAGAAAGGATGAATGACAATGGCGAAAGAAAACCTGACCAAAAGCGCCGATCTCCAGGTAACTGCCCGAGAGATCGACTTCGTGACCCGCTTTTCCCGGAACTGGGAGCACCTGCGGGAAATCCTGGGCATCATGCGGCCTATCCGGAAGGAGCCCGGCGCGGTGCTGAAAAGCAAGACCGCCACTCTGGTGCTCCAGGACGGCAACGTGGGCGAGGGCGAGGAAATCCCCTACAGCAAGGCCACCATCACAGAGACCCCCTATCAGGAGATGGGGGTGGAGAAGTTCGCCAAGGCCGTTTCCATTGAGAACATCAAGGACCACGGCTATGAGGTGGCCGTCCAGATGACCGACGACGCCTTCCTCTTTGAGCTCCAGACCAACGTCACCAGCCGCTTTTACACCTATCTCAACACCGGCACCCTGAAAGGGTCCTATTCCACCCTGCAGGCGGCCATTGCCATGGCCAAGGGCGCGGTGGAAAACAAGTTCAAAAAGATGCACCGGACATCCACCGGCGTGGTGGGCTTCGCCAACATCATGGACGTGTACAAATACCTGAGCACGGCGGAGCTGACCATTCAGAACGAGTTCGGCTTCAACTACATCAAGAATTTCCTGGGCTTCAACACCATCTTCCTGCTGTCCGACGACGAGATTCCCCAGGGCCGCTTCATCGCCACCCCTGTGGAGAACATCGTCCTCTACTATGTGGACCCCGCCGACAGCGACTTTGCCCGGGCAGGCCTGAACTACACCACCGACGGTGAGACCAGCCTGATCGGCTTCCATACCGAGGGCAACTACCACACCGCCGTCTCCGAGAGCTTCGCCATCATGGGCATGACTCTCTTCGCGGAGTACATCGACGCCATCGCAGTCATCAGCTTCACCGGCCCCGAGGTGACGCCGCCCGCCGTGGCGGAGCCCTCCCGGGCCGCCGCCAGGAGCAAGGTATGACCGGGCCCTGGCTGACCTTTGAGCAGTACCAGTCCAACGGGGGGAGGGCGGACCGCGCCGCCTTCCCCATGCTGGAACAGCTGGCCCGGAAGAAGCTGGACAACTGGACCATGGGCCGCATCACCGGGCCGGACTGTGATATTGCCCTGTGCATGACGCTGATCGTGGACGGCCTGTCAGAGGCCCGGGAGGCCCAGACGGAGAGCGTGTCCGGCTTCAGCAACGACGGGGTTTCCGTCAATTTCGGGACGGCCCGCCGGGGGGAACCGGAGATCATGGCCTCTGTCTATGACCAGATCGTGGAGATTCTGCCGGTGGAGCTGGTAAGTGTGAGGATTTGACCGTGAAAATCTTTGACGTGAAGAACCTGCCTACCTTCCGGCACACCGTCACCGTCCTGAACAAGCTGGACGGGGCGGACAGCCCGGACCATCTGGACCGCTGGAAAAAGACCGTGCTCCATGACTGCGCCTGGACGGAAAAGCGGACCCAGAGCCCCTCCGCCCGGCTCAGTGAGGCGGCGGAGATCAACGAGGGGGCTTCTTACCTTGTGCGGGTGCCGCCGTCCGCCGGTTACAGGCCATACAGAGACTGGAGGACGGACATGGAGGGCTTTACCTTTTCCCCTGGGGACTACATCATCAAGGGCGAGGTTTCCCAGGAGGTCACGGCGGAGACCGTCCGGGCGGTGGTGGAGTACTACCGGCCCGCCGCCTTCCAGGTGACGCTGTTCCAGGACAACACCGGCACCGGGTATCTGGATCATTACAGGCTGGAGGGGAAGTAAGTGAAAATCACCGTAGAGGCAAATCTGGATAAAACGCCGGAACAGATTGTGCACCGCATCTTCGACGATGAAACCATGATCTATGTTCATACTCAGCTGAAACGATTCTGTACGCCTTACGTTCCCAGAGAGGAAGGAATTTTGAATGATTCAGCGGTTCCGACTCCCGAATATCTGGAGTACAGAGGGCCCTACGCTCACTATCAATGGGAGGGCGAGGTTTATGGGCCGAACTTTCCCATTTATGAAAACGGCGTCTTTGCCGGGTTCCGGTCTCCAAAAAACAAATCAAAGCACCCGACCGGGCGGGAGCTCCAGCACCCAAAGGATAAAGCTCCTCTTGCAACCTCCCATTGGGAAAAAGCCATGATGGCGGCAAAAGGAGCTGAATTTTGTGCCGATATCGAGGGCTATCTAAGGAGGAAGTAATGGACAACAAACACCGGGCAATGCTGGCGTATCTGGCACAATATCCGGAGCTGAACGCCTTCCTCCACTTCAACACTGTGACGGACCGGGAGGGCAGCGTGGGAATGCAGACCGTCAGCAATGACGAATGGGAATCCCAGGACATCACCGGCCACGGGGTGAAGCGCTATGACTTCGCCATTCTCTATATGGCTCCTCAGGACTCCGGCACCAGCGGCGTTAACGTGGACCAGATGGAGCGGGCGGAACGCTTCATGAAATGGCTGCGGGCCCAGGAGGAAGCCCGAAATTACCCCGCCTTTGAAGGCTGCGAGGTGCAGTCCATTGATGTTTTACAGGATATACCGAATCTGGCCAGTGTCAACGCCGCCGGAAACGTGGCGAAATACATGTTTCAGTGCCGGGTGCGGTACTACGAATAAGGAGTGAAAAGTTATGGAAAAAATCAAAAGACCGCTGATCGCCCACTTTCTGGACACGTCTCAGGCGTTCGCCTATGCCGACGCGGAATGGGCCCGCATCGGTGTGAACGTCACGGAGGCCAGCACCGAGTACAACCCCCAGAGCGAGACCAGTCAGGACATTATTTCCGAGTCCGCCGCAACGGAGATCACCGGCTATCAGCCCACCATGCCCGTGAGCCAGCAGTGCACCAAGGGCGACCCCGTGTTTGAGCTGGTGACGAAGCTCCGCCGGGCGCGGGCCACCCTGTCGGATTCCCATTCCTGGGCGCTGAACGTGGACCTGTGGGACAAGACCGGCGAGGGCGCTTCCGTCAGCTACGCGGCGGAGGTCCAGGAGGTCTCCATCCAGATCGACACCTACGGCGGCGCGGGCGGCGAGGCCCCGGTGCAGGAATACACCCTGAACTATGTGGGCGACCCCATCCCCGGCACCGTCACCATGACCGGGGGAACGCCTGTCTTTACCGCAGGAAGCACGGCTGTAAGCCAGGAGGTTTAACCAATGGAAAAAATCAGAATCAGCAGCGGCGTTCAAAAAATCGAGGTCAACGACGAGGGCGAAACCATCCTTCTCCCCGTGTCCGACGACGGCTTTATCGTGGCGTTTTACAAGCTGCTGGACCGGGTGCAGACCGCCGCCCGGAGCATTCCCCAGACCGGGGAGGACATTGCGGGAAATATGGAGGCCGTGGAAACCGTTGTAGCCCTGGAACAGGAGCTGCGGGAGAAGGTGGACGGCTTATTCGGCCCCGAAACCTGCCGGAAGGTATTCGGCCCCATCCTGCCCAGTATGGATTTATTTGTGGAGTTCTTCGGGTCCCTGCTTCCCTTCATCGAGGCCCACAGGGATGAACGCCTGGCAAAAATGAGCAAGTATGACGCGGGAAGAACGGGAACCCTTTAACGTCCTGCTGGACCCTCTGCCGGAGAGCTGGCAGGGCTGGCTGATCCGGACGGATTACCGGATCGGCGTGCAGATTTCCCTGTGTCTCCAGGACGAGGACCTCTCCCAGGAGGAGCGGGCGGCGCTGGCGCTGTCCCTTCTCTACGGGGAGGGCGTGCCGCCGCTGGAAACGGCGCTGGAGGGTCTGAGCTGGTTCCTCAGCTGCGGGAAGCCCCGGCGGGAGGACCTGCCGGAGGGAGGCCCGGCCCGGTTCTGGTTCGACTTCGACAGCGACCGAATCGCCGCCTCCTTCCGCAAGAGCTTCGGCGTGGACCTGCCCAGGGCCCGCATGCACTGGTTCGAGTTCATGGCCCTGCTGGACTGCCTGGATGAGGATTCGTCTTTGTCCAACGCCATTCAGATGAGGGGCACGGACACAAGCCAGATGAAGGGGCGGCAGCGGCGGCAGATGGAGCGGGCCAAGAAGCTGCTGACGCCGCCGGTCCGATTCAGCGAGGAAGAACAGGCGGCTATCGAAGACTTTTTCGCCGGGGCCTGAACGGGGCTCCATGCACCTTGACAACTTCATAGAGACAGCGGAAATTTTGATCATTTCAAACCTTAATGTATTTAGAAAGGATTTATTATGAAATTTGATGAAATGAAAGTCCTGGAAAAGAGCATCGTTCCCATTTACGAGAAGAACTGCATCGACGGAAGCAACTTCCATGAGCCGGTAATTGATGCTCGCGATATCTGGGAATTTGTTGAAAGCAAGTCGCAGTTTTCCGATTGGATTAAATACCGCATTGAGCAATACGGTTTCCACGAAAACGCCGACTATTGTATTTTTTCAGAAATTTCTGAAAAAAGAGGACGCCCTGCCAATCGGTACATTGTAACGCTGGATATGGCGAAAGAGCTTGGAATGGTTGAGGCGAATGAGAAAGGTCGGATGATTCGCCGCTACTTCATCGAAGCGGAAAAACGCTACCGTGAGCTGAAGATCATCCGGGCCCGGTCCAAGGCGGAACGCCGTTTGTTTACCGACATTCTCAAAGAGGTACTGCCTGAAAGCCCTCACAAAAACTGGAGATACAAGCAGTTCACGGACCTGGTTTACAAGCACGTCACCGGCTACAACGCCAAACAGCTTCGGGAGATGTACGGCAAGCCGAAGGACTTCAATGTGCGGGAGCTTTTGTCTCCGCAGCAGCTTCACGAGGTGAGCCGGTATGAAAGCATCATCCAGGGGCTTTTGCAGCTGGGCCAGGACTATCAGGGCGTGAAAGCGATCCTTGATAATCCCGCCGCATTCCTGCCGGAGAAAACTGCATGAGACAGCGGAAATTTTGATAAAGCAAAGCCGCCCCCGGGGTTAGGGGGCGGCGGATTCCATCATCTGTTTCAACTTGTCCCGGTCCCAGAGAAGTACGCCGGTTGCCTGTGCAAGTTCAACCGCGCCTTTTGTAAAATACTGGTTAGTCATGACCACGGCAACCTGACAATGATAGAAGGTTTTGCCAGCATAGACCTGTTGAATCGGGGTGTTGTCAAGATCAGATTTGTAGCATTTACATTGAATTGCGTAGTGGATTTCATCTTTTATGGCGACAATATCCACACCTTGATCTCCGCTCCCTTTAGTAATACAGATATCAATAAAACCGTTTTGCTCAAGAAGGCTTGCACACCACTTTTCAAATTGATGCCCGTCCATTTTGTCAATCGAAACAAACGGCTTTGGTGTTAAAAACTTCTCTTCATATTCTGAAAGCAAGGAAGTGAGCCGAACCTCTGCGGCAAGTGGGAGTTTAGAGGACATACAATTATTTTTAAATTCGTTAAAAAGATATTCTCCCATTTCTGCGGAATGCACACCGTCCATGGAAGTTTGATAGAGCGATTCAATTTGGGTTTCCATTGCGTGGATAACTACCATTGCGTCAATTTTTGAATAATCCACTTTTTTACAAAATCCAATATTTAGTAATGGCTTTCTTTTAAAATATTCCTCCTCTGTGGTAATAACTTTTCGTGACGCATATTTGTTATCCTGCCCTATTATCCCTAACATCTCCATTTTATCAACAAGTTCTACGGCAGCGCGATAATTTATTCCAAGCCTTCTTTCAAGAAGGCTGTAGCTTGCTAACCCACATTCCATAAAATGAATAACTGCTTCATCCAGCATATCTCTTTTAGGTATCGCTTGACCGCGTTTCCAAGTTTGGGCGCTGGGCCCCTGGGCATGTGATAGATTCTCTTGCAATGGTGGTGCTTCTATGGGCCTTGCCGTTTTCGAAGTCTCTTCTTGAGACGTCATTCGAGCGTAACCCGCTTGATTTTCTTCCCAATTCCATTTAACGAAGTTGACAATCTTCTTTATAATTCCCATTGCTTTCGCCTCCCTCTACAAAATACCACATATTGCTAGCTATGTCAAAAAATTTTGATTCCCTCTTGACACCTTGCTAGCAATAATATATACTTGCTAGCAAGGAGGTGATTATGTGTCGCCCAGCAACAGTCCTGAGTACTATCGTAAACGCCGCAAGACCATTGGACAATTCAGCGTTTCTGTCTCACGAGATAAATTGAATGCGTTAACAGAAAAGCTGGAAAAACAGAAGAAAACAAAGACCCAATGGCTAAACGAGAAGATTGATGAAGAGCTCGGGAAATAAAAAGGGTTCCGCCCCCTCCGACCAAGAGAAAAGCGAAACCCTAACACCCCGCCATTTCAGCGGAAGCAAATCTATTGTAACACCGCTTCCCTGAAATGGCAACCAAAAAATATGGAGGATGCCATTATGAGCGACTTTAGAAAGCTTAAAGAGCATTTGAACGCACAGGTAAAACTGGAACTACCCGCCCAATCTGTTTTGCGGCCCTGTCTTTTCTGCGGAAGCGAGGAAATGTCGCTTTTGGGCCGGGAAGCACAATATGGCTTAACTGGTGCATGGGTTCGATGTGGAAGATGCGGCGCTTGCGGACCGGTTGAAAATACGCACGCTTTCTTTTCTGATGGTGAATTGATGTGTACACCCATGACTCCGGAATCCCTGGAGAAAGGCAAGACGGAGGCAGTTACATCGTGGAATTTGATTGCAAACCGCAGAAGACGTGAAGAGTATAGGGAGGCTATTTTATGAACGAGCTGAGAGCGCAGGAATTCCACGGCAGGAAAGTGGTGGACAGCCGGGACGTGGCGGAGATGGTGGGGCGGCCGCACTATGATTTGATGAAGAGCATCCGTACTTATTCGGATTATTTAGGAGGAGGAGAAATCTCCGCGTCCGATTTCTTCATTCCCTCTACCTACATCAACGCCCAGAACAAGGAAATGCCCAACTACCTCATCACGAAAAAGGGCTGCGACATGATCGCCAACAAGCTGACGGGCAAAAAGGGGGTTCTGTTTACTGCGGCCTATGTCTCTGCCTTTGAAGATATGCAGAAGGCGCTGACTACCCAGCCAAGGAACCAAATCCCCGAGGGGGTATCTCTGGGCGGACTGGCCCGGCTCCTGTCCATCACCCGGCGGATCATGATTGACATGGGCAACAGCCCGGCAGAAATCGGAGCGGTGGCGAAGGGGCTTTGCGACACCTGCGGCGTTCCACTGCATGAGGCGTTTCCCAGTCAGATTCCCGGCCAGCTGTGCCTGTTTGAGGGGCCGAGGCTGGGGGCCTGAAAATTGAATCATCAAAGTTCCCGCTGTCTCTATGAGGTTGAGACAGCGGGAATTTTTTATCTGAAAGGGGTGAGGACCTATGGCGGACTATGACGGCAGTATCCGGATTGGCGTGAAAATGGAGCTGGACAACGCGCAAAAGCAGGTGGCCCAGCTTGAAAAGCAGTTTGCCAGCCAGACCAAAGCCGTAGAGAAACAGGCGCAGGCGGTGGAAAAACTCCGGGGGCAGTATGAACAGCTCACGGCCAACACCGCCATGCCGGAGGGGGCGCGGCGGCTGGCGGAGGACTTTGCTTCCGCCCGTTCCGAGGCGGCAAAGCTGGACCAGCAGATTCAGACGCTGAAAGCCGCCGAGACGGCGGGGACCATCTCCCAGGAGGACGCCGCCCGGCTCCAGGAGCTGACGGAGAAAATGAACGAAGCGGACTTTCGGGCCGACACGCTTCGCCAGCAGCTGGAGTCCATGAACGTCAACGAAAAAGCAATTGACAAAATGGACCGGCTGGCCGGGTCTATGGGAACGGCAGAGGCCAGATTGCAGGGGCTCCAGACAGAAGCCGGGGCGACCGGCGGACGGCTGGCCGACGCCCAGAGCGCCGCCGCCGGACTTTCCGCCCAGCTCCAGGACATCGCGGGCAGCGCCAGCGTGGCGGACCAGCATATCATAGACCTGCAAAGGGAGCTTAAAACGCTGAACGACCGGAAAAAGGACCTGGAGGCCGCCGGGGTGGGCCTGGGCTATGAGGAATATGACCAATTGATTGCCCGTATCCAGCAGGTGAACGAGGCCCTGAAGGAGTACCGCAAAAAACTTCAGGAGGGCGGCAGCGAGGAAAACGCCGCCGCCGGACGGCTGGAAAACCTGCGGGCAGCTATGGGGCGGCTTTCCAGGAGCATTATCAACGGAAGCCGGAAATCCGGTTCCGCCGTAAACGGACTCAGGAAAAACGTGTCCAAGCTGGGCCGGGAGAAGGGTTTTTCCAAGGCCGGGAACATGGCGGAACGGCTCTTCAACCGCATCAAGCGGCTGGTCATCAGCGCGTTCTTCTTCCGGATCATCGCCCGTCAGCTGAGGAAGCTGGTCCAGGGCCTCGGGAAGTACATGACAGCCAATCAGGAATTCACCCGGGCCCTGTCCGGCATGAAGAGCAACCTGCTCACCGCCTTTCAGCCCATCTATGACAAGATCATGCCGGCGCTGGCCTCCATGATGGAGGGGCTGGAGGGCGTGACGGCGAAGCTGGCCGCCTTTATCGCGGTGATCTCCGGCACCACCGCCTCCAAGGCCCAGGAGGGGGCCGAGGCCCTTTACGATGAGGCCATCGCCGCCGAGGAGGCCGGAGACGCGGCGGAGAAGGCCCGAAAACAGCAGGAAAAATTCGCGGCCTCCTTTGACACCATCGAGAAGCTGGGCCGGGAGGACACGGAAGAGGAGAGCAAAACCAAGCCGGAATTTGACACCGATTTTTCTGAGATTCAGGCCCCGCAATGGCTGCTGGACTTCTGGAAGGTGTTTCAGGACGGATGGAAGCAGTTCGGCGGTCCTACCATGGAGGCATTCCGAAACGCGGTTCAGGCCATCCGTGATTTGATTGGGGCCCTGGCGGAGGCGTTCCTCGCCGTGTGGACCGGCGGGACGGGGCTGGAATTCCTGGGGCGGGTTCATGCCCTGCTGCAAACCATTTTCGGCATTGTGTCCGATATCGCCGGGGCCTTCAAAACCGCCTGGGACGTGAAGGGGGAAGAGGTTTTAAACGCCTTCTTCTACATGCTGAACTCCATCCTGGGCCTTGTGAACAGCATCGGCGTATCCTTCCGGGAGGCCTGGAACGACGGCTACGGCGTGACCATCTGTCTGACCATTCTGGACATCTTCCGGAACCTGTTCACCATCGTGGGGAACCTGGCCAACCGGCTCCGGGAGGCCTGGGAGGCCAACGACAACGGGGTCGCTATCTGGAAGGTGGTGCTTGGCGTCGTTCAGGTGGTGCTGGACACCATCAAGAGGATTACAGACGCAACCGTAGAGTGGTCCAAGGACCTGGATTTGGAACCTCTGGTGTCAGGAGTTCGGAGGATGCTGGAAAGCCTGCTGCCGGTGGTGCAGATTATTGGCGATACACTTGCGGAGATGTGGGAAACAACGGTGCTGCCCTTCCTGACGTGGCTGCTGGAAACGGCGTTGCCGGGTGTTCTGAACGCGCTTGCCGGACTGTTTGACTATCTGTCGAAGCATCCGGAGCTGGTGCGCACCTTGACGCACCTTGTGCTCAGCTTTATTTCCGCGTGGAATCTGACAGACGTGATTGGAAGCATTATGGAGCTTGCTAGCGAACTGGACCCGGTCGTGATCGCTCTGCGGGCGATTGGCACACTCGTACTGCTTATGATAGCTAATTTTAACAAAATGAATGGTCTGGAGCGGTTCGGGGCCATTTTTGGAACCATCGCCCTTGCCATCGGCGCTGTTTGCGTGGTGGTTGCCTATTTGACGGGCAACCTTGTGGCGGTCGCCGCCGCCGTGGCTGCAATTACACTCGGCGTGGCATCTGTCGGGGCTTCGATTGTCAGCGTTACAGGTCGTTCCGCATCTTCTCCCGGCGGAAGCGGCAGAAGCGCCGCACGGTCTGTGCCCACGGCCTACTCCGCCGCGGCCCTGATGGACGGCTATCCCCATTTGGCAAACGGCGCGGTGATTGCCCCGAACCATGAATTCCTCGCCGTGCTGGGAGACCAGCGGAGCGGTACCAACGTGGAAACGCCGCTGGCCACCATGAAGCAGGCCTTCCTGGAGGCCATCGGGGAAAGCGGGCTGCTGTCCTCCGGCGGAACCGGCGGCGGCGTATTTGAAATGACGCTGGACGGCGTGACCTTCGCAAGACTCATTCAGCCGTATCTGAACAGCAATCAGGCGCGAATCGGCGTCAATCTGGTAATGGGAGGGTAAGAAAATGGCCGGTTTATTCACGGTGGACGGCGTGTCCTATAACGTGCGGGTCCCCGCCGGGGGCCTGACCCGGAGCTTTAAGGTGCTGGACGGACCCAACGCCGGCCGGATGCTGGGCGGCGGGATGCAGCGGGACGTGATCGGAACCTACTACAACTACACGGCCCAGATTCAGCGGGCGGGGGCCAGCCTGGAGGAATACGACCGGCTGTATGAGGTCCTGTCCGCCCCGGCGGATTCCCATACCGTCAGCTTTCCCTACGGGCAGTCCACCCTGACCTTTGAAGCCTATGTGACCGAGGGACAGGACAATCTGCTGCGGCAGTCCAAAGGGCGGAACTACTGGGACGGGCTCAGCATCCAGTTTACGGCAATGGACCCCGGGAGAACGTGACCATGAACGGCAACAGACTGATTTACGGGACACGGGAATTCACCGGGAACGACATTAAGAGCGGAAACCTCTATCAGGCCCGCTCCCTGCTCTCCACAAAACTGGAGGCCGACACCATCACCGCCGAAGTCAGGTGCAAGGACCCGTCTATCCTGCTGACTGGGGAAAACGCCAGGATGACCTATTTCCACAGCGGACAGCAGGCGGGGGTCTTCTACGCGCAGTCCATTGAGCGGACGGGGCCGGAGCTGTATAAAATTTCCGGAGTTTCCGGCATGGGAGTGCTGTCCCAGATGGCTCACCCCGGCGGCATTTACACCGGCCAGACGGCGGAGGCCATTGTAAGGGAGATTGCGGGGCCGGTCCAGTTCGTCATTAAGGAAAGCCTGCGGACGGTGAAGCTCTACGGCTGGCTCCCTTACGCCAAGCCCCCGGAGAAGTCGGCGAGGGACAATCTGGTGCAGGTGCTTTTCGCTCTGGGGGCCACGGTGAAGACGGATTTTGACGGCGTTTTGCGCATTGTCCCCCTGTGGAACGGCGTATCGGGGCGGATTGAGAAAGGCCGCATGTATCAGGGCGGCAGCGTGGAATATGAAAAAACTCCCGCCACATCCGCAGCCGTCACCGAGCACCAGTATATGACCGGCGGAGATGAGACCAGACTCTTTGAGGGGGACGCGATTTCCGGCGATATCATCACCTTTTCCGAGCCCATGTACGGCCTCAGCGCCACGGGCTTCCGCATTCTGGAGAGCGGAGCCAACTACGCGAAGCTTTCCACCGGCAGCGGCACGCTCATTGGCCGGAAATACATCCATAACACCCGGCAGATTACCAAGACCGTGACGGCTGGTGCGCCGGAGAATGTGCAGACCATCGGAGACGCTACCCTGGTCTCTCTGGTCAATTCCAATGCGGCGGCGGAACGGCTGGCGGACTATTACCGGCAGCGGGAACGCCTGAGCTGCGATGTGGTGCTGGAAACGCAGTCCCCCGGCGACGTGGTGAGCGCCTGCCATCCCTATACCAAAGCCCCGGTCCCTGCCTGCGTGGAAAGCCTTGAGATTACGGCGACCGGGATTTTACGGGCTGGAATGACCGCTCTGGTGGGCTACACGCCGAAACAGATCGAGCAGACCGTGACCTACGACCGGCATCAGGTTATCACCTCTTCCCGGACCGTGACCCTGCCCGACGGGGTGACCCGGGTCCGGGCGGTGCTGATCGGCGGGGGGACCGGCGGAAAGGGCGGCAAAAAGGGCAGCAGCGGAACGGCGGGCATGAGCTGCACCACCGTGAGAGACGGCAAAATGGTGTTTGGGTCCCCCGGCGTCGGCGGCGAGGGCGGCGACGGCGGGCCCGGCGGCGGAGGCGGGAAGATCGCCAGCTTTGAGATTACCGGCACGGCCATCAAAACCCTGACGGTGAGCATCGGAGGGGGCGGCTCCGGCGGCTCCGCCAATGAGGGGACCGGCTCCGCCGGGGGGAACACCACCCTGACGGTCAACGGGACTGCCTACTCCAGCGCCACAGGGGCGGCGTCCTCCGCCGGGTATCAGGACCTTGTGACCGGCACGGTCTACGCAGGGACTGGAACAGCGGGCAGGGCCGGGGCCAGGGGCGGCGACGGCGGAATGACCGGCGAAAGCACCTCGGCGCCCGCCAAGATTGGAAATGCGGGAGAAAACGCAGGCGGCAACGCGGGCGGAAAAGGGGGAAATCCGTCAAGCAGATATTACCCGAACGATTATGGAGCGATCGGAAGCTCTGGAGGCGGTGGCGGCGGCGCGGCCTATAACGCAGCCGGAAACAGCGGGAGCGCGTCCACAGGCGGAACCGGCGCGGCGGGCACCAAACCAGCGGCGGCCACGGTTCCCGGCTCCGGAGGCTCCGGAGGCAACGGAGGAGGAGGAGGGGGAGGAGGCGGCGGTTCCTGGGCGCTGGTGTCCCATGGCCAGACCGGAAGCCTATCATCCCCCGGCGGCGCGGCGGGCCAGGGCGGCGACGGCGGGCCCGGCGGCAGCGGCGCTCCCGGCTGCGTCATCCTCTATTACGGCGTGCCCCAGAAAATGAAAGCGGGAAGCCCCGTGGACAAGAATCAAAAATTCTACCTGGACCGCTTCGGGCGGCTCCTGGTGGTCTGAAAGGAGCGGGAACATGACACAAGAGGAATTCAACAGACTGATGCAGAACTTTCTGGCGTCCGGGACTACCGGATACTTTACGACCAAGTACAGCTGGGAGGAGATCGAGGCCCTTCTGGACTGGGTGAAGCAGCAGAAGGGGTGAGCCGGCCATGCTGACGCTGTATGACTGGCGGCTGACGGTGCCGGAGTGCGGACGGGTCATCGGCTGCGAGGGGGAGAACCGGGCCCGGCGGCTGGAGATCGAGACGGACGTGGGATCGGACTGGGCCTGCGTGCTGGACATCGAGTACAGCGGCGGGACCACGGCGGCCCTGCCCCTGACCCTGACGGACGGCGTGCTGTGGGCAGAGCTGACCCGGCCCTATGTGTCCGTCCCCGGCCCGGCGGCGGTGACCGTCCGGGGCCGGAAGGGGGACGTGGTGAAAAAGTCCAGCCTGGGAATGCTGTTCGTGGCGGACGCCGCCGGAGAGGGGGAGGCTTTCCCGGACCCCGGTCCCGGAAACCCCGGAGAGGGCGGAACCACGGACCACCGGCTGCTGACCCACCGGGACGCGGAGGGGCAGCACCCGATGTCCTCCATTGACGGCCTGATGGAGGAGATCAAGCGCATTCCCGGGCCGGTGGAGGCGCTGACAAATCTTGAACTGGAGGAGCTTTTGAAATGAGTAAGTTTCTGGATCAGAACGGCCTGCTGTACCTGTGGAACAAAATAAAGTCCCTGACCGGGAGCAAGGTGGACAAGGTGGAGGGGAAAGGCCTGAGCGCCAACGACTTCACCACGGAGGAGAAAACCAAGCTGGCGGGGCTGGAAAACTACACTCTGCCCACAGCCACGGCGGAGACCCTGGGCGGCGTAAAGGTGGGGGCTGGGCTGAACATCGTGAGCGGCGTTCTTTCTGCCACAGGTGGCGGAACGGCGGATTCGGTAGACTGGTCCAACGTGCAGAACAAGCCGGACCTGGCCCTGAAAAGCGACCTGACCGCCGTCTATACGTACAGGGGCAGCAAGGCCAGCTACGGCAGCCTGCCCGAGAGCGGGAACACCGTGGGGGACGTGTGGAACGTGGAGGACACCGGGAAAAACTACGCCTGGACCGGAACGGAGTGGGACGACCTGGGCGGCACGTTTGAGATACAGGCCATCACCAATGCGGAGATCGACGCCATCACCGGGGAGGCATGAAATGGGGTTTCTGGACAGCGCCGGTCTGGACCGGTTCTTCGACCGGCTGAAACCGAAACTTGTGCGGGGCGTGACGCAGGCGGAGTATAACGCCCTGCCGGAGGCGGAGCGGAACAGAGGGCTGTACATCATCACCGACGCCCAGGGGGGCGGGAGCTCCGGGGGCTCCGGTGGGAGCGGAGGCGGCCTGCCCGCCGGGTCGGTCATCGCCTGGTACGGGCCGGAGGATTCCGTGCCAGAGGGCTGGCACATCTGCGACGGGACCAACGGCACGCCGGACCTGCGGGGACGGTTCCTGCTGGGGACAGGCGGGACCCACGCCGTTGGGGAGACCGGCGGCAGCGAGACGGTGACGCTGTATGAGTCGCAAATCCCGCCGCATTACCATGAAATCAGACTGATTGAGGGATATGGTTCGTCGGCTAATGCATATCGTCCGCAGAACGGCGAGCGTATTTCCGAGTCGGAGTTCATTGAAACAACACAGACAGGCGGCGGCAAGCCCCACAACAACATGCCCCCCTACTATACCCTGTTCTACATCATAAAGCTGTGAAGGAGGCGGACGCATGAAACTGATCTATGACGGGAAGGAGCTGGAGACCGGAGGGGGCGGCGGGCTGACGGAGGAAGAGGCCGACGGGCGGTATGTGAAACAGGGAATGACTACCGGAGAATTTATTGATGTGGCTGTACAGGCCCCATGGGACGACTCGTATCGTGGGGAAAGCTCTTCTTTACTGCTGACTCCCTATAGTATGGAAATTCGTTCCGACACCGACGCCGCGTCAAGCATCGCTGCCATCAATATAACAGGAGATTCCGGAGAAGGGTACCCGTCTGTCAGCATTTTTGCCGGGTCGGGCGATTTGGAAAGCGGCACGGAGCTTCTGCTGGAAAATGGTTTTTACGTAAAGATTTCCGGGAAACCGCTCATTTCCACGATGGGAGGGGAAGCGATCATGATTGGAACATGCGCCGAACCGGAGACCGAAACCATGCCGGCGACAAAGGGCTACGTGGACGCCGCGGTTTCCGGCGCGGGTATCCCCGCCGGGGTCATCGTCATGTGGAGCGGCACGGCCAGCGCCATCCCCTCCGGCTGGGCCCTGTGCAATGGGCAGAACGGCACGCCGGACCTGCGGGACCGGTTCGTGGTGGGGGCCGGGAGCTCTTATGCGGTGGGAGCCAAGGGAGGCGAGGCAAGTCATACGCTGACAGTGGAGGAGATGCCAAGACATTCCCATTCTGTTTCTTCTCTCAGTTCAACTTCCTCCGGATCGCTTCCTGTTGGGTCCGGAGGGAGCAGGTTGGAAAATTCCTCCAAAACAACTGTTGCCACCGGCGGTGGCGCGGCCCACAACAACATGCCGCCCTATTACGCCCTGTGCTACATCATGAAGCTGTAAGCGGAAAACGGAAGACTAAGGAGACAACATTATGCCTGAAAAATGCACAGACAACCCCAGAGACTGCCCCATGACGGCCCGCGTTGAGGCCCTGGAGCGGGCCAACGAGCAGCACGGCAGCACCCACCGGGAGCTCTTCGACCGGCTGCGGGAGCTGGAACGGATGGAGGGCATCCAGGGGGAGCAATACAAAAACATTCTGGAAAAGCTGGACAACCTCACCCGACGCCATGACGAGCTCAACCGAAAGCTCAGCGAGCTGGAGGCCAAGCCGGGGAAGCGGTGGGACAAGCTGACGGAAACCGTGCTGGCCTGCATCGCAACCGCCGTCATCGCCTTTCTGCTGGGGAGGGTGGGGCTGTGAAGACCTCTAATCTGATTCTGCTGGCCCTGGGGCTTTTCGCCCTGGCCTTCATCGTCGCTATGGCCGTGATCTTCTGCGTCAAGGGGGCCGTGCCGGATACACTCATCCAGTACACCCTGGGAGCCGGAGGCGTGGAGGCCCTTCTGCTGGCGGGCATCAAAATTTCTAAGGTCCGGGCCGGAGAGCGGTCCGGGGAAAGTGAGGAACCATATGAATAAGATCGACTGGAATCGCAAACTCAGCAGCCGCAAGCTCTGGGCCGCCGCGGCGGGCATCGTCGCCGGCCTGGCGATGGTCTTCGGCCTGGACGAGAATACCATCTCCACCGTGGCGGGCGCGGTGGTGTCTGTGGCGTCCGTGGTGGCGTACATCATGGCCGAGGGCAAGGTGGACGCCGCCGGGGCTACGAGCAACATGTTCGACGTGCTCAAGGAAACTATGACTGCCACACAGGCGGCGCCGCAGCACAGCATGAGCGCTTTTGGCCTTAATAATGAGGGGAACAGCAATGGCAACGGCTGAGAAGGTACTGGACATCGCCCGGCGGGAGCTGGGCGTGAAGGAGAGCCCGGCGGGGTCCAACCGGACCAAATACGGAAAATGGTACGGCTTCGACGGACAGCCCTGGTGCATGATGTTCGTGCAGTGGGTGTTCGCCAATGCCGGAGTATCGTTGCCTATGAGGACCGCTTCTTGCGGGTTGCTGATGGAGGCCGCCAAGAAATCCGGCCAGTGGGTGACGAAGGACTACCGCCCCGGGGACGTGGTGATCTACGATTTCCCCGGCGGCGCGGCTACGGACCACACGGGAATTATTGAGAAAGTGACGCTCACCGGCGTGGTGGCGATTGAGGGCAACACCAGCGAGGCCGGCAGCCAGTCCAACGGCGGCATGGTCTGCCGGAAGACCCGGCCTTACAGTCAGATCGTGGGCGTTGTGCGCCCGAACTATCAAAAGGAGGACAAGCGTATGGACAATACCCCCAGCCCCGCCCACAAAGAGGGCGTTGATTGGGCCAAGAAAAACGGCATCCTCACCGGGGACGCCGCTGGAGACCTGAAGCTCAGCCAGCCTGTGACCCGGCAGCAGCTGTGTACGATGCTGCACCGGTTCGCCCGGAAGACCGGCAAAATCTGAACAAGGAGGCCGCTGAATCGCACCTATGCGCCTGTATGAACTCACGGAAGTAGAGTGCGAACGATACCGCAGGGACTGCAATTTTACGGACAGCGAGCGGGCGGTCTTCGACCTGGCGGTCAGGGGCCGGTCCCGCGTGAAAATCGCCTTGTCTCTTGCCATATCCACGGCAACGGCAGATCGGCGGATTCGCGGCATCAAAAACAAAATACAGAGAGTAGAGGAGCCGGGGCATTAGTCCCCGGCTCCCTTCTGTTTGTCCCGCTCCATGGTTTCCATGATGGCCCGCTTGATGAAAGCGTTGACCGACTCCCCGCAGGCGGCGGCGTGGGCCTGGATGCTTTCCCGTTCTTCTTTTGTTGTACGAATTTCCAGACGAGAAAACTTTTCAATATATTTTTTTTGTGCCCGCTTTTGCGCTGGCGTTTTTTCCGGCATGCCTATCACCTCATAATGATTGTACCATAAACAAATACCTACCGATAGATACAAAATAAACAAATATCTACCGATAGATTTGTAAAATATCCCATCTTTATATCTACCGGTAGTTATGCTATTATAATATCAGAAACAGAAAGGAGGTGAACACCATGGGCAAGCGAAAAAAGAGCGGAGGCAAGGCCGACTTAGCACTCAACCTTGCCACCGCAATCATCAACCTCATCACCGCGCTGCTGATTCTCTTTGAGAAACTGAGCGGTTGAGAGGAACGGGGGAGGGAAACCTCCCTCACCCCTAAAATACCAGATCGCTTGCCATGTGTCAAGTATGGATGTTTTGATTTACACGCTGCTGACTATCAGCATCAGCCTGTCCCTGTTTGTCATTGTTCGAAACCTGCGGAAATGATGCCAGACAATCCGCGCAAAATTTGGGGCCCGCCCCGGAGGTCACGAGGGCAGAAAGGAAACGAAAATGACTTGCGTTGAAATGTATGTTGCGCTTTGCGATTATGTCGAAGAACAGTGGGGAATGGAATATGCCGAAGAAATATGGAAAAAGATATGTCAAATTGTGGACAGCGACACAGAGTCAATAGAAAAACTATACAAAAGTTATGAGCGTATTTTGACCGCCCCCTAACCGGGGCGGTTTCCCTTTGCTGTGATAGTTTTTTGATAGGAAATTGATAGTTTTTCCTTCGAAATTTGGTGTATGATGGAAAGCGAAAAAACGGAAGGAGCGAACCACATGGAACAGTATCGTTTCGACCCCTACACCGGTCAGCCGCTGAACCCGCCCCTGCCCGGATAATTCCCGGGCCAGCATCAACGGCACAGCGCCCGCCGCTCCGGCAGCGCCCACGGCCTGAGAGGAGGGGGATCATGAATCGAATTGGAAGAATGATTCTGATGACCTCCGGACGGAACGGAAGCCGCCAGGACTACGAACACCGGGGCTATCCCCGGTCCGAATACGGTGACGGCCCTGATTCCCGTTTCCGGGACCGACGGGGCCGGGAGCACTACGATAACGGGCGCTTTGCGCCGCAAAATGACGGCGGGTCGTGGGTAGAAAGCCGCAACTGGGACGACCGGGAGGCGTATCGAGGCCCGGAAAGCCGCTACCCCATGACCACGCCCTATGTCCCGCCGGTCTATGAGCGGTATCCCGGCGGCCAGGGCGGGACCCGGCCCATGAACAAGATCGGATTCTCCGTGGATGGGGAGATGGACCGTATCCCCCCGGAGTTCGACCGGGAGTACCGGACCGACGCCGGACACCAGGGGATGGATGAGATGGCCTACCGGGGCGGAGAGCGCATGAGCGGTTACGGCTCCGGGACCGCCGTGCCGCCTCTGACACGGGAAACTGCCATGGAGTGGACCGGAGAAATGCAGAACGCCGACGGCACCCGCGGTCCTCACTGGACCATGGAGAAGACCGAGGAGGCCCGGAACCAGCGGGGCATCCAGTGCGATCCGCTGGAGTTCTATGTGGCCATGAATATGATGTATTCCGATTATGTCAAGGCGGCGGAGAAGGTCAACGCAAGCACGATGGATTTCTATGCCTGCATGGCAAAGGCTTTCCTGGACGACAAGGACGCCCGGCCGGATAAGCTGGCAAGGTATTACCGATATATCGTGGAGAAGTGAGCAAGAGAAGGGGAGGGTGAATGCTCTCCCCCTTTTTCGTGTTACTGACCGGTTACTAACAAAGCCAATTTTCTGAGCAAAGGAAAAACCCCTCAAAGCCTTGCAGCTCTGAGGGTTTTTCCTGCAATAAGTGGGTAAAATCGATTTTCTTTCGAGATTGCGCCCAAAACCAAATCGAAGTCCAGCGAAGCGGGTTCAATTTGGAAAGGAGGAGCAGCGCAATGAGCGCGCTCTGACTTTTGAAAAAGTCGGAGCAAGCGATATGCAGCTTGCTCCGACGTGGTGACCCGGCGGGGATTCGAACCCCGGACCCACTGCTTAAAAGGCAGTTGCTCTGCCGGCTGAGCTACCGGATCACATCCATATGGACTTGTACGCCCCGCCCTTCGGCGGGCCGCCGCCCCCCGGCGAACCGGCGGAGAAAGAGAGGGTTCCCCGTCAGGGGGCCCTTTCCCCTCTTCCGGGGATCTGGCAGGGACGGCTGGACTCGAACCAGCGCGTGAGGGAGTCAAAGTCCCTTGCCTTACCGCTTGGCTACGTCCCCATGGAAAAAGCGGGGACCGGGGCCAGGCCCGATCCCCTGCATGTTGGGGTGGGAGATGGGACTCGAACCCACGACACCCGGAACCACAATCCGGTGCTCTAACCAACTGAGCTACACCCACCACATATCACTGATCTGGAAAACCCGACGGCTGACGAAAACCCTGGAGAGCCTGGCACGCCAGAAGGGACTCGAACCCCTGGCCTACTGCTTAGAAGGCAGTTGCTCTATCCGGCTGAGCTACTGGCGCTGATCTGGATGGAGCAGGTGACGAGAATCGAACTCGCATCCCCAGCTTGGAAGGCTGGTGCCCTGACCATTGTGCTACACCTGCATGCGCCCTCCTTGGAAGCCGTCAGCTAAGCTATAATAACATGAATCCCACCATCTGTCAACTGCTTCTTGTTTTTTTCCTAAAAATTTTTCCAGACGGCCCGGCGGCGCTTTTATCTCAGGGCCTCCAGCTCCAGAAAGGCCCGGAACAGTCCCAGGCCCCTCCGGCGGTCCAGCCGCTCCGGATGCCACTGCACCGCCCAGACGGGAAGCCTCCGGTGGACCAGGGCCTCCGTCACCCCCTCCGGACTCCACTGGGCTGCCTCCAGCCCGGACCCCAGCCGTCCGGCGGCCTGATGGTGGGCGCTGTTGACACTCCCCCGCTCCCCCAGGAGCCGGGCGAAAAGCCCGGCAGACCGGACAGGGTGCATCCGGTCCCTCCCGCACTCCGCGCTGTGGCCCGGGATGTCCTGAAGCAGCGTCCCGCCGAAGAACACATTGATGGTCTGAAGTCCCCGGCAGATGCCCAGCACCGGTTTCCCGGCGGCAGTGAACCGGTCCAGCAGAGCCAGCTCCGCCGCGTCCCGCTCCGGCTCCAGACCCCGGGAAGCGGTATTCTCCTCTCCGTAGCGCCAGGGCTCCAGGTCCCCCCCGCCGGGAAGCAGCAGCGCGTCCACCGCCGGTTCCGTCTCCAGCCCAAACAGCGCCTGCCCTCCGGCGGCCTCCACAGCCCGGCGGTAATTCTCATACCGGGCCGCCTCGCCCCAGATATACACGGTTTTCCCCATACAGCCTCATGCCCCTCTTCCCGCAGATTTCAGCCCCATTTTCAGACTGTTTTAAGTCAGGTATGTATTGACTTTCCAGTATCTTCGTAGTATAGTTTATGATGCCGTTCCGCCAGCGGGCACTCCGCACGCCGGAAGACCTGCGGCGCCCGGCGCATTTCAGAATTGAAAACGGAGGAAATCAAGTCATGAACATGAAAAAGTGGGCATCTCTGCTGCTGGCCGCCGTGCTGGTGCTGGCACTGACCGCCTGCGGCGGCGGAAAAGACAAGGGCGTTTACGCTGAGGACGGCTATGCTGAGGGCCGCCTGGGCGATGTGATGCATACATATTTTATGGACTTCACCGTTAACAGCGCCTATCTGACTTCCGACTACAACGGCTACACCCCTGCCGAGGGCAATCAGCTCCTGGTTGTGAACATGACCATCAAGAACACCGATTCCTCCACTCTGCCCATGTGGGACGACGATTTCCAGGGCCAGTGGAGCAGCAGCCAGGAGACTGAGGAATTCGCCTATCCCATCACCGAGGACGGCGAGGGCGGCGAGCTGCCCACCGTCTCCGACGCCCAGTTCCCCGCCGTCTATGATCTGGCGGTGGACGAGGAGCGCACCGGCGAGCTGGTCTTCGAGGTTCCCGAGGGAGAAAAGGACTTCTCCATCTCCACCATGGAGCTCTTCGACGACGGCAGCCTGGAGGGCGAGGAGGGCGACACCTTCTTCGTGTTCTTCTCCGCCGAGGCGAAATAAGAGTACTGCGTATTGTCAAAACGAAACCCGGGGCGGCCTGTCCGCCCCGGGTTTTTGCCTGCCTCCTTTCGCCGGTTTCACAAAAGCGCCCGGGCCAGAAGGAACAGCGCCGCCGTGTGGGCGGGATAGAACCAGTAGAAGAACCACTTCAGTCCCGGCCCCCGCTCCCCGTTGTACCGCAGCATCAGCGGCAGGACAAAGACCATCATCCACTGAGGGTCCCCCTCCGCCGCCCCGGCGCTGAACTGCCAGAGGCAGAACAGCAGATACACGGCGGCCAGCGCCTCCCGCCGGTCCCGGAGGAAGTACATCGCCGCCCCCAGGGCAATGAAGGCGAAGCCATATTCATTGACCTCCAGGCTTGGAACCACCCCAGTGAGCACATCGCCGCTGAGCCCCCGGGTGAACGGCAGCAGGGCCGGCAGCATCAGATATGCCAGCTGACTCAGGGCCAGCAGACCCAGCAGCCTCCCGCCCCGCCGGGGGTCCCGCTGAAAGGCCTCTACGGCGCTGACGCAGAGCCCCGCCAGCAGCAGAGGCACGAAAATGTTGTGGTTCCCATAGCCCCTTTCTGTTGGAAAGCGGGTGTCCAGGAACAGGCCACAGGCCGTCATGAACAGGCTCATGGCATAGAGCCGCAGCAGATAGCGCTTCCGGCTCCGGGTGTGGGCGCAGCCCTGGGCCATGCAGAAGAGGAACAGCGGATAGGCGCCCCGCCCCAGCCAGCGGAGCCAAATCGGCGCAGCCGGGAAATAGTACCCCACATGGTCCAGAACCATCAGGGCCACAGCTGTCATTTTCAGCGTAAATACATTCATGTTTCTTGTCTCCAGGTCAAGCCTGAATCCTCCTTTTTCCGGATTCTCCATTTCAGGCCTGCCGACCTGCCTCGGAGTTTTCATTACAGATAATACGGGGCAACCGGAAAATCTTCTTCAAGATCCATACCGTCGGTTGCGGTTTCTCTGGTTCTATGGTATCATGAGAATGATTTGCAGTCTCTGCTCATGAATACGTAAGGATATAAAGGAGAATTGACTATGTCGGATATGGATCGCTGCGCACAAGCTTATCAATACCACAAGGCGGGCTATAACTGCGCCCAGGCGGTGGCCGCGTCCTGCGCGGATCTGGCGGGCCGCACGCCGGAGGAGGTTCTGGCGGGCCTGGGCGGCTTCGGCGGCGGAATCGGCGGCAGCCACGAGGAGGTCTGCGGCGCCGTCAGCGGCGGGGTGTACATCCTCGGTCTCCGGCACCCCTTTACCGAGGGCCAGGACGCCGCCGCCAAGCGGAAGATTTACGCCCAGGCCAAGGAATTCCGCCGCCGCTTCATGGAGATTTTCGGCCACAGCCGCTGCGGCGACCTGCTCCGGGCCCGGCCCGGCGTCAGCGAAAAAACCCCCTCCGCCCAGCGCCTGGGCATCACCACCCACTGCGACATCATGATTGTCACGGCAGTGGAGCTGCTGGAAGCCCTGCTGGCGGAGGAGCCCGCCTGACCGGCCCCGGCTTCCCCCCAGGCAGAGCGAACCCCCGGCGTCTCTTCTCGGGACGCCGGGGGCTGTTTTTATGGGCAAAAGCCGGAGGCCCCGGGACGCCGGGGACCTCCCGCCAGCTTGGAACGGGGACGGCCTCAGTTCTCCCAGTACTGTTCCACGTGAGCCCGGGTGACCTCGGCGGCCTTTTTGATGTTCTCCTCGCTGGAGAGCTGATAATAGTCCGGCCGGAAGACCTCGACGGTGCACACGTCCCCCTCAAAGCCAATCTTTTTCAGGGTATCGGCAAAGCGCCTGTGGTCCAGGCAGTCGCCAGGTTCGCCGGGCCACAGCCGGACCTCGTCGGTGTTGTAGGCCGCGCCGCAGGGCATGTTCTCCGTGCCGTTGAGGTGCCAGACGAAAATCTTTTTGCCGTCGGCCTTCTCCAGGGCGTCCCAGCCGGAGGCCATGGCGTTGAAATGGAACTGGTCCAGAGTCACGCCTACCAGAGGGGAATCCACAGCCTTCACAATGTCATAGGCATACTCGAAGCGGTTAATGGACATGGCGGGCGCGCCGCAGAACTCCAGGGACAGCTTAATGCCGTGGGGCTCCACCTTCCTGACCATCTCCTTGAGGACGGCCACGGCGTCGGCCCTGATCTCCTCCACGGTGGCCTTCACCGGCAGGTCCATGGAGGGCACCACGACGATCATCTTGCAGTCCAGAATCAGGCAGCGGCGGATAATCTCGTCCAGCTGGGCCATGACGGCGTCCTTCTCCGCCTGTGTCTGCTTCATGTTGAAGAAAATCAGGGCGTTGTAGGACAGCATTTTCAGCTTGTGGCTGCGGAAGAAGTCCCCCAGCTGCTCCAGGGTGTATTTTCCGGCGGCAAGCTCCCGGTCCAGGCACTCGGACTGGACGTCGATGTAGTCAAAGCCGTATTTTTCGCACAGGGCCAGGTCCTCCAGAACGGAGTGGTTCTCACAGAACCGGTTGCAGCCCTCATTAAAACCGATTTTCATAATTGCGGTCTCCTTTTCACATGATGATGGTGTTGGATGTGGGCCCTTCCGCCCGCCTCTCCAGGCAGCGAGGCACATACGGCCTCCGGCGGTTTTTTGTGTGATATGGTGCGAAACGCCCAGCCGGGCCTGCCGTTTGGGCGTTTCGCGGAGAAAAGAAGTATGTAAAGCGGTGGGCCGCCTTACAGCGGTATTGTCCCGGCGGGCTTACAGCAGTTCCCGCTGGATGCGCTCCAGAGCCTCGGGAGCCTGTTTGTCCATCTTCTCCGGGAAGCCGAAGTAGCTCACGCAGATGATGTTGTCCCCGCCCACTTTGGGGGCGTCGGCTTTCAGCTGCCTGTTGGCGAAGTCCATCTCCCGCAGGGTCTCGAAGATGCCGTCGAAGTCCACCTCGCCTTCGCCCATGGCGGTGTGCTGGTGAATTGTCACATCCGCCCGGCCCCGCTGATTCAGCCAGGGGGGATTCAGGATGTAGTGGCAGTCCTTCGTCTGGTTCCAGGTGTCGGCCAGGAGAACGTGGGTCAGCTCGTCGCCCGCGTACTTCAGCATATGGCGAACATCGCCCTTGCCCTGGTCATAGAAGAAGCCGTGGGATGCGGAGTAGACATAGCCCAGGTTCTTGGAGCGGAAGGACTTCACAATGTCGCAGGTCTCGTCGTTGAGCTCGCAGAAGTCATAGGGATGGGACTGGATTTCCACCCGGAGGCCCTCCCGCTCAATGATGGGCAGAAGCTCCTCCATGGAGCGGAAGAACATGCCGTTGCAGATTTCCTGCTGATTGGGGTCTCCGGAGAACTCCGTGTTGATGACGGGCACGCCCATGTCCACGGCAATCTGAATCATCCGCTTCCAGTTGGCCACGGCGTGCTGGCGCTGCTCCTCGGTGGGGCCGGACCAGCGGTAGACCACGATGAAGCTGGAGATTTCCACGCCGGTCTCCTTCAGGGCCTTGCGGTACTCCTCCTCGCACTCCCTGGAGAACAGGGGATGCTTGTAGAAGGGATTGATGCGGGGATGAGGGGACTGTTCGATGTATTTATAGCCCCAGTCGGCCACCTTGCGGACATAGTCCCTGATGGGCATCTGCTTGGCCAGTACGTCCACGTCAAAGGCAATCTTCATGGGAAGCGCTCCTTTCAAATTAGATGATGCCGTGCCGCCGCTCCGGCCTGGACAGCCCCAGGCAGCCAGGGCGGGCAAACGTTCTTTTGCTTACGTTTCTTTCAGGAAAAGCAAGTTACTTTTTGTAGAAGTCGGGGGTCCCGCCGGTGACCACCTTCTCCATCTGGCCGGAGGTCTGAGACTTCACCAGGGCGTCGGCGGTGATGGAAGCGACATAGCCGTCCCAGGCGGAGGAGCCGCCGGTCTCGCCCCTGAGTGCGTGGTCCACCCAGTCCTGAATCTCCACATCATAGGAGTCGATGAAGCGCATGATCCAGTTGTCCTCGATTTTAGTGGACACCTGGTTGGCATAACGGACCGTGGGGAAGGACGGGCAGGGCAGGTTCACCACGCCGTTCTCGCAGACCACCTCGCAGTTGATGTCATAGCCGAAGCCGCAGTTGACATTAACCTCCAGCATGACCACAATGCCGCCCTTGGTTTTCATAATCATCACCTGGGGGTCCCGGAGACCCTCGTGGGCCTTGCTGGAGACCTTGGGCAGGATGCACTGGACTTCGTCCCACTCGTCGTTTACCAGCCAGGGCAGGCAGTCAATCTCATGAATGGCGGTGTCGGTAACCGCCATGGCGGTGGTGTAGCTGGGGGCTACGCCGTCGGCCCGGTGGGTGCACTTGACGACCATGGGAGCGCCGAATTTTCCGGAGTCCAGCAGCTCCTTCACCTGGCGGTAGCCCCGGTCATAGCGGCGCATAAAGCCAATCTGAACCAGATGCTTCCCGGAGGCCATCTCCGCGTCCACAACGGCCTTGCAGTCGGCGGCGGTATTGGCCAGGGGCTTTTCACAGAAGACGGGCTTGCCGGCCTTGATGGCCGCCAGGACAGGGTCCTTGTGGAACTGGCCGGGGGTGGTGACTACTACGGCGTTGACGCCGGGGTCCGCAATGGCCTGGTTGAAGTCCGTGTAAACCTTGACGCCGGGGCCGGCGATCTCCGCGCCCTTCTTCGCGCCCTCTTCAAATACATCGCACACCGCCACGACCCTGGCGTTCCGGATGCGGTTCTGGATGCGCTCGATGTGTTCTTTTCCAATCATGCCGCAGCCCACCAAGCAGATATTGAGTTCCATCTTCATTACCTCCTGTTATTTGGCCCTTTCAGCCATCTTTGAGCGTCCCGCGCTCATCTGTTCACCTGTTGTTTGCTGCCCGTAAGTCCATCCGGGAACACCCGGAGCCCGCGGACGCGTGGAAACGGCTCTTGCCGGGGCCGTTCCCCCTCCTGTTGTGCGTGCGTGTCTTTGCCTGCGCCTGATTTCCTCTGAGTCTTATTATAGCAGGCGTTCACGAGAACGCAAGAAAAATATGTGAAAAATACCCACAATTCTTTCGGTCTTTACTTGTTGAAAACACCGTGTCTGCCATAATTGCCCCCGGGTTTTTGAGAAACCTGCACAGAATCCGCTCTTCCCTTTTGCGTTCAGCACGCACGGAGCCTGAACCAGAAAGACCGAAAAACCGAACAGGCGCCCCGCATATTCTGCGGGGCGCCTGGAGCCGGGGGCAGTCTCAGGCGGCGATGCCCAGGGGAGAGAAAACGATGTAGATGACCACCGCCAGGCCCAGACCGATGGCGGACACAATGTGCCGGTACTTCCAGGGGGTCAGGTCCACCGCGCCCACGTCCTGGGGCACGTACTCCCCGGCGGGCTTATACTTGTTCAGGAACCACATAATCAGCAGCTCTACCGGGAACAGCACCGCCATGGCATACAGATAGTGAATGGGATGATCGGTGCCGGGGTAGTTGGGGGCAATCAGCAGGAACACGCCGTAGCAGACCACATGGAACACCGTGATGATCTTGGGGGTGTAGGCCGGCAGACGCCTGAACAGGAACACGCCCAGGATGGTGCACAGCACCGGCAGGGACACGAACTGGCTCATGGAATTCAGGAAGGTGGTGATGCCGGAGGCGTTCATGACGAAGGGGGCAATCACGATGGACACGCAGCCGGCGATGGTGCCGTAGACCTTGCCCACCTTGACGCAGTGGGCGTCGGAGGCATTGGGCCTGAAGGCGGAGCGGTACAGGTCCAGGGTGAACATGGTGGAGGCGGAATTCAGAACGGAGTTAAAGGAGGATAGAATCGCGCCGAACATCACGGCGGCGAAGAAACCCATCACCGGTTTGGGAATAATGGCGGAGATCAGGGCGGGGTAGGCAAAGTCGATGGCCTTGCTTCCGGCGGCGGCGATGGAGTCCTGAATGGAAGGCAGGTAGAAGGCGATGATGCCGGGGATGACCAGGTACAGGGGGCCCAGGCACTTCAGGAAGCCGCAGAAGATGGCTCCCTTCTGGCCCTCCTTCAGAGACTTGGCCGCCAGGGCCCGCTGGACAAAGGACTGGTTGGTGCACCACCAGTAGAGATTGTTGAAGAACATGCCGGTGATAATCAGGGGCCAGGGCACCTCGGGCTCCGGGGCGTTCCAGGCGTTGACGGCATTGAGCTTGGCGGGGTCGGTCTCCAGGATGTAGCGCACGCCGTCCAGGATGCCGTGACCACCGGTCTGGGAGGCCAGCACGGCAAAGCCGATGAAGGGCACCATCAGACCGCCGATAATCAGGCCGATGCCGTTGATGGTGTCGGACACCGCCACAGCCTTCAGCCCTCCGAAAATGGCGTAGCAGCCGCCGATGACGCCGATGATCAGACACAGCAGGGCCACGGACTGGAAGGTGCTGATGCCCAGCATGCCGGAGATGCCGAAAATCTGCTCAAAGACCACCGCGCCGGAGTACAGAATCACCGGCAGATTCAAAATGGAATACATCACCACGATGACCAGGGAGAACATGGTTTTGGTGCCCTTGCCGTAGCGGACTTCCATCAGAGAGGGAATGGTCATGGCGCCCATTTTCAGGTAGCGGGGCAGGAAGTAGTACGCCAGAACCAGCAGGGTGAACATGGAGCCCACCTCCCAGGCAATGGGGCCCATGTTGGATGCCCAGCTCTGGCCGTTCAGGCCCACCAGCTGCTCTGCGGAGAGATTGGTCAGCAGCAGGGAGCCGGCAATCACAACGCCCGGCAGGCCCCGGCCCGCCAGAAAATAGCCCTCGGCGGATTCCAGGTTGTCGCCCCGGGTCTTCCAGCTGGAAATGACAGCCACCAGGGCCGTGAAAAGGACGAAGGAGATCAGCGTCCACGCGATTGAACTGAAAAACGACATTGTGTCAGCCTCCACTTTCTGTTTTAGGGAAATTGGAGCACGCAAAGAAATGCACGCAAAAGAGGAATTCCGCGGGAAAAACGGGGCGCGCGGCAACGCGCCTCATGGGGGTCAATCAAACATCCTGACAATAAAATATCACATAAAAACTGTTTTTGCAAGGGCAAAATCCGTATAAAACAGCAAAAGAACTCTTTTTGTAGAAGCGCGCAAAAGCCAAGGGGCCTTCTTGTGCAAAATGGGCCGGGGAGGCTGGAAAAACCGCGTGCTATGCGTGCAACTTGTGAAAAACGCGTCAAAATGGGCTTGCAAACAGCGGGCACCCTCTGTTATAATAACAGTCAGGATATCAATTCAGCAGAAAAGGAGGCGTATACCGGTATGGCAGTCACTTCCCAGCAGATCGCCGAGCTGGCGGGAGTCTCCCGGGGGACGGTGGACCGGGCTCTGCACAACCGGGGCCGGGTGAATCCAGATGTGGCGGCCCGCATCCTGAAAATCGCGGAAGAGCTGGGCTACCGGCCCAACGCCAACGGGCAGGCCCTGGTCCGGTCCCGGCAGGGCATGCGGCTGGGGGTCATCCTCCAGTCAGCGGAGACCCCCACCATGCAGGACGTGGCCGCCGGCGTCCGGCAGGCCGCCGGGCCCCTGGAAAACGCCGGAGTGACGGTGGACCTGCGGGAGGTCCAGGGCCGGGACACCGGCAGAGTGCTCCGGGAGATGGACGCCCTGACCCAGGCGGGGGCGGCGGGTCTGGCCATTGCCTCCAACAACACGCCGGACCTGATTGACCGCATTGACTGGCTCCATGACCGGGACGTTCCCGTGGTCACCCTGAACACCGACGCCCCGGACAGCCGCCGGATCTGCTTTGTGGGCATGGACAACTACCGGGCCGGCCAGACGGCGGCGGGCCTGGTGAAGGAGATGCTGCCCGCCGGGGGAGTGGTGTTCCCCATCGCCGGCCACGTGAACAACGGGGCCCACAACAGCCGCCTCCGGGGCTTTCTGGATACGCTGGATGCAGAGGGCGGCAGCATCCGCCTCCTCCCCTTTCAGCCCTGCTTCGACCGGGAGGATTACGCCCACGAAATCACCCAGCACATTCTGCGGGAAAACCCCAGCCTGTCCTGCATTTATATCACCTCCAACGGCCAGCAGGGAGCCTGCCGGGCCATTGAGGAGGAGCGCCGGCGGGGCCGGGTCCGGGTGGTGGCCTATGACCTGAACGAGCCCAACCGGAGGCTGCTGCAAAACGGCGCTCTGAGCTTTGTTCTGGATCAGATGGCCTTTGAGCAGGGCAGCCGCTCCCTCCAGATTCTCTATCAGTATCTTGTCAGCGGCAGGCGGCCGGAGCGGGAACTGCTGTACACCGGCATCCTGATCCGCACCCGGTACAACATTGCCGATGAGCTTCGGACTGAGGGTTGCTGAAGCCGTGAGCCGCCGTCCGGACGGCAGTCTCTCCCAAAACCGCCGCGCCCTCCGGGGCGCGGCGGTTTTTGCATTTTTTGCATAAAGAAAACCACTGGCAAGGCCAGTGGTTCAAAAAAGCCGCAGGCAGTGAGGACGAAAAACTCCCTTCAATAAAGGGTATGGTGTGCCAGAGCAGTGCGGGCAGAAAAGAGAGGCCATTCAGATGGAGCTGTATGACATAAACCGTTTATCGCATACGAAACGGAACTGTAGATATCATATTGTGTCTGCGTCAAAATACCGGCGGAAGGTACTCTTTCGGGAGAAAAACGGCAGCAGGAAAGATTTTGCGGCGGCGATGTGAATGGAAAGGCATTCGAATGATAGAAACAGAAGCGTGCCCGGACCATATCCGCTTGCCGGAGGAAATACCGCCGGAGATGTCGGTATCAGGTTTTATGGGGTATCTGAACGGAAAGAGCGGCACGATGCTGTATGAACAGTTCGGGGAGGGTACAGTACAAATACCGCAGGTAAGAATGCAGTCCGAAAAAAGCATGTCAAGAGCCGGCGCAGGGAAGACGGGATGAGTGAACAGTTAACGAGCCAGCCGAGAGGCCCGTTTACGGGCGTCAGGCAGCAATCTATGTGCAGCTGGCAGACCGCGCTTGCGCGTTTACGCGCCTGCGGGGAACAAAGAGCTGTGCCCGCACAGGAAGCCCCCCCCGGCATAGCCGGGGGGGGCTTCCTGTTGCTTTCAGAACGGGACTGCGCCTGCCGCCGGCACGCCGAAGTGCCGGAACAGAATCTGCTCCGCCTCGGAGTTCCACAGGCCGCCATGGGCGTCGCAGCAGTCGGCCAGCTGGAGAAACAGGGGATTTCTCTCCGCTTCGCCCTTCTGGCGGAAATCGTCGATGGCGGTCATGGGCATGTCAAACTGGGTGTAGGCCAGCTTCTTCCCACCGGGGATGCCGGGGAGATTCCGGGTGGTCTCCGCGATGGAGTCCATGCCCCCTACATGGGTGACCATGACGGCGGGACGGATTTTCCCCTCGGAGGCCAATTGGATAGCCTCCTTCAGGTCGGCGGTGTTTCCGCCGGTGGTGCCCAGAATATGGGTGGATGAGTAGTGACAGTTGTAGAGATTGATGGTGGCGGAGAATTCCCTGCTGGTGGGGCCGGAGAAGAAATTCATACATCCGTCGTAGCCCAGCAGCCGGTCCCCCATTTCCGCCAGGGCGCGGATGGCGTTGAACACAAAGATGTCGTCGTAGCCCATTCCGCCGGTCAGGTCCATCAGAGTGGAGAATTCGTCCTCACAGTGAAGGGGGTTTATGTAGACCAGCCTCACGCCCCGGAGGGCGGCCTCCTCCTCGGAGATGAAGCGCCGGGCCCGGGCGATGCGTTCATCGGACAGGTCCGTTATCACAATCAGGGCGGGCCTGTTCTCCAGCACCAGGGGATACTCAATGGCCCCCAGGCCCATGGGGCCGCAGCCGCCCATGATGAGGACCCGGCCGCCGGCCTTGATGCCGATGGAATGCCGGTGGTCCACCTTGTTGGTGTGGTAATTGCCGTAGTATCCTCCCACGATGCAGCTCATGGGTTCCCCCAGGCTGGCCTCGAAATAGCTCTCGCCCTCGTAGTGGAGCAGGTAGCCCAGCTCCATCACCTCCGGCGGTACGATGCAGTAGGTACAGGCCCCGCCGAAATACGGATAGGAGTAGCCGGGGGAAGCCAGGCTTCCCTTGTAATTCAGGGCGGGCTGCTGGGCGAATTTCTCCCCGGGGCAGAACTCGTTCCGCCACTTCCTGCCCACCTTTACGATGTCGCCGGCGAACTCGTGGCCGATCAGGACCGGACGGACGTCCACGTCCGGGGGACAGCGCTTGTGGGCCTTGCCCTGGACCAGGAGCTTGTATGTAGACATACAGATGCTGTCGCTCATGACCCGGACCAGGATCTCATCGTCTTGGATCTCCGGCAGGTCAAACTCCTCCAGGCGGATGTCATAAGCGCCGTACAGACGCACACCCTTTGACTTCATGTCCTACGGTCCTTTCTGCGAATTCGAACTCCAGAAATAAGGAGTCAGGAATTTTCCTGTTCGAACGGCCAAAAATCCATTCCTGACTCCCTATTCCTCACAGATGCGTTCAGTTCAGCCCGTTGAGTTTCTTGAACAAGTCTTCCACGTCGGCGGCGACCAGAGCGTCGGTGGCCTCATCTTCGTCAGCCACTTCCACGATGCGGCCCAGGATCTCCAGGTGTTCATCGCCCTTGGCGGCAATGCCCACCACCAGTTTCACCACGTCGTCGCCCCATTCAATGCCCTCGGGGTAGGTCATCACCACGATGCCGGTCTTTTTGATGAGCTTCTTGACGGACTCGATGCCGTGGGGAATGGCCACGTGGTTGCCGATGGCCAGGGAGAATTCCTCTTCCCGGGCGATCATGCCCTCAACATAGCCCTCTTCCACATAGCCGCTCTCCACCATCAGCTTTCCGCAGGCCCGGATGGCCTCCTGAGGCGTGACGGGCTTGCAGTTCAGGATGATGTTCTTTTTCTCCAGCAGGATCGCGCCGGATGCGGCGGGCTCCGCGGCAGGGGCCTTCTCCGCGGCGGGTGCGCCGCCCTTGCGGCCATTCACCAGTTCGGTCACCAGCGTGTTGTACTCCGGCGCGCCCATGAAATTCTTGATGGGGATGACCCGGGCGCTGGGGTTGCTGGCCGTGGCCCGGTGGGCCAGCTCGTGGTGAGTGACGACGATCTGGCAGTCCTTGGGAATCTCGGAGACGGGGGCGTGAACCACTTCAATGTCGGTGATGCCGGCGTCCTTGAGCTTGTTGCGGAGCATGGTGGCGCCCATGGCGGAGGAGCCCATGCCCGCATCGCAGGCGAAGACGATCTTTTTCACGTCCTTGGGGTCCACGGAAGCGCCGGTGCTGCTGCCGGAGGCGGAGGGAGCGGCCTGGCCCTTGGAAGCTGCCTTGCTGGCGGCCACCTGGGCCTGGGCCTCTTCCAGGCTGGCGTCCTTGCCGAAGAATTTCAGCAGGAAGGCGGAGATGAGGAAGCTGACCACGGCGGCCACCGCAATGCCCGCGATGTTGGCGAAGTAACCGCCTCTGGGGGTCATGAGCATTTCCGCGATGATGCTGCCGGGAGAGGCCGCCGCGGCAAGTCCGCCGCCCAGCATGGAGAGGACAAAGATGCCCGCCACATTGCCCAGCATGGGGCCCAGGATGACGATGGGGTTCATCAGCACATAGGGGAAGTAAATCTCATGGATGCCGCCCACAAACTGAATGACAGCGGCTGCGCCGGCGGAGGAGCGGGTCTCGCCCTTGCCGAACACGCAGTAGGCCAGCAGGAGGCCCAGACCGGGACCGGGGTTGGACTCGATCATGAACAGGATGGACTTGCCGGCTTCCAGGGCCTCTGCGGTGCCGATGGGGGTAAAGACGCCGTGGTTGATGGCGTTGTTGAGGAAGAGCACCTTGGCAGGCTCTACCAGAATGGCGGTCAGAGGCAGCAGGCCGTTGTCCACCAGGATGCCGACGCCCTTTTCCAGGATGACGGTGAGACCCACACAGACGGGGCCGATGATATAGATGGACAGGATCGCCAGGATCGCGCCGATGATGCCCACGGAGAAGTTGTTGACCACCATTTCGAAGCCGGCGGGGATGTGGCCCTCCATTTTTTCGTCAAACTTCTTGATGCACCAGCCGCCCAGGGGACCGCAGATCATGGCCCCGATGAACATGGTGGCGTCGGTAGAGGCAATGGCGCCCAGGGTGGCCAGCGTACCGGCGACGGCGCCCTTCTGGCCTCCTACCGCCTTGCCGCCGGTGTAAGCGATCAGGATGGGCAGCAGGTAGGACAGCATGGGGCCAACCATTCCGTTGATGGTCTTGTTGGGGAACCAGCCCGCGTCGATAAACAGCGCGGCGATGAGACCCCAGGCGATAAAGGCCCCGATGTTGGGCATGACCATGCCGCTGAGGAACCGTCCAAACTTTTGGACTTTTTCTTTCATTGCGTGACTTCCTTTCTCATATCAATTTATAATCAGCCGGGTCCTTTTCAGGGGCCGCGGCTTGATTCCCATTAAAAGGCATTCAGCAGGGCCCGGATCTCCGGCCCCGTGGCCAGCCGGTCGGAAAAGGCGGTGGCGGACCCGGCGGCGGCGCCCATGCGGTGGGCGGTCTCATAGGACCCGGATTCCAGCCAGCCGGCCAGAAAGCCGGCCACCATGGAATCCCCGGCCCCCACGGAGTTGCGGACCTGCCCCGGGGGAACCCCCAGACGGCGGCTGACGCCGGTCTCGTCCAGCAGGAGAGACCCGTCCCCCGCCATGGACACCAGCACATTCCGGGCCCCCCGGGCCTGAAGCTGCCGGGCGCAGGAAAGGACCTCCGCCTCTTCCCGCAGGGCCCTCCCGGCCCCAAAGAACTCCCCCAGCTCCAGGCTGTTGGGCTTTACCAGAAAGGGGCGGCAGGGCAGCGCCGCCCGCAGCGGCGGCCCGGCGGCGTCGATCACCGTCAGAATGTCCCGGCCCTCCAGCCGGGTCAGGAGGCGGCGGCAGACGTCTTCCGGCGATGGAATGGGCACGGAGCCCGCCAGCACCAGAATGTCCCCCGCCCTCAGCCGGTCCAGCTTCTGAAAAAGGGCCTCCAGAGCCGAAGGGGGGATGGGGGGACCGGGGTTGTTGATCTCCGTCTCCTCACCGGCCTTGATTTTCAGGTTGACCCGGGTATAGCCCTCGTCCAGCCAGATAAAGTCCGTCCGCACGCCGGCCCGGCGGAGCCCCTGGTCCAATGCCTGACCGGTGAAGCCCGCCAGAAAGCCCAGGGCTGTCGTTTCGATGCCCAGATTGTGCAGGACGATGGATACATTGACGCCCTTGCCGCCGCACTGAAGTTCCTCGCTTTTGCTGCGGTTCAGCGCGCCGGGGCGGAAGGTATCCATGCGCAGCACATAATCCAGGGCGGGATTGAATGTCACCGTGCAGACCACAGCCTAAACCTCCCTGATCTCCGTATAGTTTCGGTACTGCTGATTGGGGAGCCGGTCCGTGATGACCCGGGCCGCCTCGATGGGAAACATGGACGCCGCCGTTACCCGGCCGAATTTGCTGGCGTCCGCCAGCACGTAGACGGTCCGGGCCCGGGAGGCCGCCAGCGTCTTCACCGCCGCCTCCTCCGGGTCCGGCGTGGTGAAGCCCTGGCCGACGGTGATGCCGTTGACCCCCAGAAAGGCCTTGGTGAAATGATAGCGCCGCAGGCCCTCCATGGCCTCCGCTCCCGTGACGGCCATCGTGCCGGGCTTCATCATCCCGCCCAGCACATAGGTCCGCAGATTCCGTTCCAGCAGACGGCAGGCGCACTCCGGACTGTTGGAGAGGAACAGCGCGCCGGAGGGCTGAAGATGCTCCGCCATGCGCAGCACCGTGGTCCCCGCGTCCATAAACACAATGTCGTCGTCCTGCACCAGTCCGGCGGCGTACCGGGCAATCCGGTCCTTTTCTTCGGTGTACAGCTGCCGCTTGGTCTCCATGTCCGGCTCCTCGCCGTAAAACTCGCCTCCCGGCAGCGTCGCGCCGCCGTGGACCTTGCTCAGCCTGCCCTGACGGGCCAGGGCGTTCAGATCCCGGCGGATGGTGGCCTCGGAGGCCCCTGTCACAAGACAGAGGTCCGTCACGCTGACCGTCCGCCGCACGCTGAGCTCCGTCAAAATTTTTTCCGCCCGCTGCTCCGCCAGCATGGACTCACCTCCGGTTTCTTCTTCAATTTCAATCTGTGCGGTCAGGATGAATTGAGTGAAAATGATTGGATTTGTTGAACTGCCCTTATCATACAGCCAACAACAATCAAAGTCAATCACTTTCGGTCACGCTGTCATAGAAAAAGATGGTTCCTCTTTGTGCAAAAGAGCGAAGGAGAGAGACCGGCGGCCCGCCGGTCTGCTCTGAACGCGGGAATGCGTAAAACCGCCCGGCCGCCTGGAAACGGCGCAGGCTTATGCCGGCGGATGAGGGTCTTTATCAGGGGAGAGGGGCCGGCAGGTGGCCCGCCGGATGATGGAGGGCGTTACCAGCTTGCGGGTGTAAACGGCGTCCTCGCCGCTTTCAATCAGCTCCATCAGCAGCCGCACGGCGGACCGGGCCAGCAGGGGCGTGTTCTGGGAGATGGTGGTCAGGCGGATGTTGGGCAGGGCCGCGTATTCGATATTGTCGAAGCCCAGGACGGACAGACGTTCCGGAATGGCAAGGCCCAGCTCATCCGCAACCTGGATAACCCCCAGGGCCACCGCGTCGGAGGCGGCGAATACAGCGGTCTGACGGAAGCCGGGCCGCCGAAACAGCTGCCGGGCCATGCGGCAGCCGCTTTCGATGGTAGAGGAGGGATCCGGGTTTTCCACCACCTCCACCGCCATGCCGAGGGTCCGGGCGGCAGTGAGAAAGCCCTGATTCCGCAGGGTGTGGGTGGAGCTGCCGGGCCGCAGGCCCAGATAGGCCGTGTTCCGGTGGCCCAGCCGGAACAGGTATTCCGCCGCCATGTAGCCGCCCATGAAGTTGTCCACGCTGACGGTATTGGCCCGGGAGGCGGTACTCTCCGCGGCGCAGGCCCCCAGCACGACGCAGGGGACGCCGCCGGGGCCGTTTTGCGGCAGGGCATAGGCGCTGTCGCTGGTGCTGGCCATCAGAATGCCGTCCACCCGCTGGCTCAGCAGAAGGTCGAAGGAGCTTTTCATCTGCCCCTTTTCCGGCCGGCCGCAGCAGAGCATGATCTGATAGCCCAGTTCCCGGGCGCAGAGCTCTATGTTCAGGGAGAGAGACGCATGGTAGGGGTTGGCGAGCTCCGGCAGCACCAGCCCCAGCAGATGGGACCGGCTGGAAATCAGGCTGCGGGCCAGAAGATTGGTCCGGTAGCCCTGTTCCCGACAGACCCGCAGAACCCGCTCCCGGGTTTCCTCGCTGATTTCCGGGGCGTTGTTCAGGGCGCGGGAAACCGTTGTGACGGAGACGCCGGAGAGCCGGGCGATATCCTTGATGGTGATGGAACGCATAGGCGGGTCCTCCTGACCGGGCGGAGCCCGTTTGAATTGGTAACGTTTGCGGACCGGCGGCATCCCGACGGCCCGGAGACAGCCGGACGGACGATTGCAGCGGCGCCGCAAGACGGTTTTGTAGAAAACGGACAAGTTGGACCGGGAAAAACTATCCCTTTCCGGTTTATTATACCAAAGTTTTCGAGTTTCGCCTATTGTGCAAAAGCTATAAAAATAAAGGAGACTCCTGTACATATCTATGGAAAATGAGAAAGTCTCTTGACAAGCGCCGCGGCGGAATGATATGGTTAGAGCAAGAAACCGGAAACGTTTGCATAAACGTGAGGGGAGAAAACGCATCCAAATTCAGGAGAAAGAGAGGTTGCCCGTGTCTGATGAAATCAAATGAGCAGAATTTTTCAAAGTCCCGGCGTCTGAAAAACCAGATCAAGGCAGTGGCCACGAATCCCTATAACGTCATTGTGCTGGTGGCCATCATACTGCTGACCTATCTGATTGTTTTTCCGCTGGTAGACATGCTGGCCACCACGTTCAAGCTGGCCCAGCGGGACCTGCGTTCCGTACCCGGCGGCGTGGCCGGAGAGTTCACATTCTACTATTGGCAGCGGCTGCTTGCCAGCGACATGTCCATGAACCTGCTGATCAAGCCCCTGATGAATTCCCTGGTCATCGGCGCCGGCGTGTCTGTCTGCGCCATCACCCTGGGCTCCGTGCTGGCCTGGCTGATGGTCCGGTCGGACCTGCCCTTCAAGCCCTTCTTCTCCCTGGCGGTCATCATCCCCTATATGATTCCCTCCTGGGTGAAGTCTCAGGCCTGGCTGTCCATGTTCAAGACACCCCGGGTAGGCGGCGCACCGGGCTTCGTGGCGTCCATCATGCTGAAGGCGGGGATGTCCACGGAGACCATTGAAACGGTGCTGGCCCCCATTGCCTACGGGCAGATTGCCGTCATCATCGTGCTGACCCTGCACTACTATGCCTATACATACCTGCTGGTCTCTGCGGCGCTGAACTCCATCAACTCCGAGCTGGAGGAGATGGGCGAGATTCAGGGCGCCAGCAAGGGCCTGATTCTCCGGAAAATCACCCTGCCCTTGGTGCTGCCCGCCATGCTGTCGGCGGTGATTCTCACCTTCTCCAAGGCCATCGGCACCTTCGGCACCATCAACTATCTGGGCTCCCCCGTAAATTTCCGGACCCTGTCCAGCGAGCTCTATTCCAACAACCGCTCCCAGAACACCCAGACGGCGTTTGCCATGGCGATTCTGATGATCTGCATCGCCTCCCTGTCGGTGTTTATCAACCAGCGTCTCATCGGTTCCCGGAAGTCCTATGCCACCATCGGCGGCAAGGGAGGCCGGTCCACTCCCATCGGCCTGGCAGGCTGGAAGCCTCTCATCACACTGATCCTGATCGTCTTTTTCATCGTGGGCATCATCATGCCGGTGGTTATTCTGATTGTGGAGAGCTGCATGATGACGGAAGGCAGCTATTCCCTGTCCAACTTCACGCTGTATTATTGGATTGGAGAGGGGAACCCCAACATTATGGAGGGCGTGCCGGGCATCTTCAAGAACAGCAATTTCAAGCTGTCCCTGTGGAACTCCCTGAAGCTCACCTTTGTCAACGGCGTCTTCGGCACCATCTTCGGCCAGATGCTGGGCTATATCTGTGCCAAGGGCCGGGGCACCTTCCACGGCCGCCTGGTGGAGCAGCTGGTGTTCATTCCCTACCTGATTCCCTCCGTGGCCTTCGGCGGCATTTACCTCTCCATGTTCTCCAAGGAGCAGACCATTTTCGGCGTGACGCTGATTCCGGCGCTGTACGGCACGTTCGCCCTGCTGACCTTAACCAGCGTGGTGAAGCACCTGCCCTTTGCCTCCCGGGCGGGCACCAGCAACATGATGCAGATCAGCGGCGAGCTGGAGGAGGCCGCCGCCATCGAGGGCGCGGGCTTCTTCCAGCGCTTTGTGAAAATTGTGTTTCCCCTGTCCAAGGGCGGATTTATCTCCGGGTTTATGCTGATTTTCGTCTCCATTATGAAGGAGCTGGATCTGATCATCCTGATTATGACCCCCACCACCACGACGCTGCCCTATCTGGCCTTCCAGTATCAGAACCAGAACTGCCCCCAGGCGTCGGACTGTGTGGCCATCGTAATGTTCTCCATCGTATTTCTGGTGTACGCCCTGGCGAACATCTTTGGAGACGCCGATCTTGCCAAGAGCATGGCCGGCTGAGAGAAAGGAGACGAGGAAATCATGAGCAAGATTGTTCTGACCAATGTTGATAAATTTTATGGAAAAAACCACGTACTGAAAAACCTGAACCTGACCATTGAGGACGGGGATTTCATGACCCTGCTGGGCCCCTCCGGCTGCGGCAAGACCACCACGCTCCGGGTGGTCTCCGGCCTGGAGAAGCCCCAGAACGGTTCCATCCACATGGACGGCAAGGAGATTGTCAACGCGGCGGAGGCCTATTTCGCCCCGCCCTCCCAGCGGAATTTGAACCTGGTGTTCCAGTCCTATGCCCTGTGGCCCCATATGACGGTATTCGACAACGTGTCCTTCGGCCTGAAAATCCGCAAGGAGTCCAGCGACGTCATCGCGAAGAAGGTGGCCAGCGCCCTGGAGCGGATGCAGATTGGCGAGTACGCCAAGCGCTACCCCACGGAGCTCTCCGGCGGACAGCAGCAGCGTGTGGCCATTGCCCGGGCCATCGTGTCCGAACCCCGGCTGCTCCTTCTGGACGAGCCCCTCAGCAACCTGGACGCCAAGCTCCGGGTGGATATGCGCTCTGAGCTGAAGCGGCTCCACCACGAGACCGGCACCACCATCATCTATGTCACCCACGACCAGGTGGAGGCGCTGACCATGTCCACCCGCATCGCCCTGTACCGCAAGGGTGAGCTGGTCCAGGTGGCCCCGCCTCTGGAGCTGTACGACAATCCGTGCAACCTCTATACGGCCGACTTCATCGGAAACCCCAGCATCAACTTTATCAAGGGCGCCGCCCAGGTGACGGAGGACGGCATGACCGTGGACAGCGCCATGGGCCAGGTGACCTTTGCCCGGGCGGACATGACTCCCCAGGCCCCCAAAAGCGGCAGGGTGGAGGTGACCCTGGGCCTGCGGCCGGAGCAGCTGACCATCAGCCGCACCCGGGACGACGAGCACCGGGTGGAGGCCCATGTGTACTCCGGCATGCCCGCCGGGTCCGAGACCCTGGTCACCGTTCGGGTGGGCGGCGCTCTGGTGACGGTGAAGGAGCTGGGTTCCACCCACTACGGCAGCGACGAAACGGTTTACCTCAGCTTCAACGCCAAAAAGGCCAATGTCTTCGACACCGCCAGCGAGAACCTGATTAAATACTGCGTGTAAGGATTCCGCTGAATGAAACCGAGGGTTTTGCCGCAGGCCGGCGGCCGGACTGCGGAAGCAAAGAAACAAACCAGTGCCCCGGCGGCAAGAGCCGCTTCACATTGCCACAGAAATCCGCACCCCCAAACCATGGAAGAATTGAAGGAGGAAAAGAATGATGTTCAAGCGTAAAAACTGGCTGGCTGCTCTGCTGGCCCTGGTCATGGTGCTGAGTCTGGCCGCCTGCGGCGGCGGAAACAGCGGCTCCGGCAGCTCCGGCGGCGGCGACGCCCAGCAGCCCTCCGGCGGCGACGCCGGCCAGACCGCTCCCACGGACCCCGCCGCCGGCGACCTCACCGAGTGGGAGCAGAGCTCCGGCATCTATGAGACCGGCGAGACCGACGAAGAGCTGTATCAGAAGGCCCTGGAGGAGGGCGCCACCGTGACCCTGTACTCCATTTCTTCCCGCTGCACCAAGGTGGCGGAGGCCTTTATGGAGAAGTATCCCGGCCTGGAGTGCGTGCCCTTCGACATCTCCACCAACGACCTGCTGGAGAAGGTGACCCGCGAGTATGAGGCCGGCTCTCCCACCGCCGACGTGGTCCACATCAAGGACCAGGACGGGTCCATGTATCTGGAATATGTGGCCAACAAGATTTTCTACAACTACAAGCCCGCCGATATCTTTGCCCACATCGACCCCCTGTATACGGAGACCACTACCCCGCTGTACATTGAGCTGACCCAGCTGTTCTACAACACCGAGGCCTATCCCGACGGCTCTCCCGTCACCAACCTCTGGCAGCTCACCGAACCCCAGTGGAAGGGCAAGATCATGATGCAGAACCCCCTGGATAACCTGGCCTGGGGCTCCTGGATTACCGGCTTCTGCGTGGGCGACGAGCCCCAGCGCCTGGCCGACGCCTATAAGGAGCTCTACGGTGAGGACCTGGTCCTCTCCGACGGCTGTGAGAACGCCGGCTTTGAGTTCCTCAAGCGCCTCCACGCCAACAACCCCATTTTCACCGCCTCCTCCGACGAAATTGCCGAGTCTGTGGGCACCCCCGGCCAGTCCGACCCCCCTGTGGGCTTCTGCGCCTCCTCCAAGCTGCGCAAGGCCGCCGATAACGGCTGGGTCTTCGCCCCTGTGAATCTGGTGCCCGACACCGGCATCCCCGCCGTGAATACCCTGTACATCGTGGAAGGCAGCGACCATCCCTCCGCCGCCAAGCTCCTGGTCCGCTTCATGATGGGCGGTGTGGACGGCGATACCAGCGGATACGCCCCGTTCAACACCCTGGGCGGCTGGCCGGTCCGGGACGACCTGGAACCCGCCGAGGGCTCCACTCCCTTCAGCGAAATCAACGTGGCTCCCTTCGACGCCAACGAGATGTACTACAATTACAACACGGTCCGCGACTTCTGGCAGCAGCTGGGCTGAGAACGGCGCACGGTTCCAGGAAAAAAGGACCTGAAAAGCGGCGGACGTTCCGTCCGCCGCTTTTTCCCGGCTGTCAGCGGGTTCAGGGTTGACTTTCACCGCGGAAACGCCTATGATTTGCGAATATAGCCGGCACGGCTGAAAACCGGCAGATACCGGTTTTCAAACGGCGGCAAAGCCGCTGACGGGTAAAACCCCCTGCGGCGACTAACAGAAAACGTTTTCACGGCGGGAACGGGCCGTGTGCCGGACAGCTCCGGCGTCCGTCCTGCCCGGGGAGGTCGGCATGAGTCTGTTCATCGACAAGCACAACCGGAGAAAGAGCCCCTTTATTCTGGCCGTGTTCGGCGCGGCCCTTCTGAACCTCTGCCTGTTTGGGCTGATGTACGCCCTGCTGGCGGAACCCCTGTATCACGCCGTGGCCTTTGCCAGCGCTTCGGCCACCGTGGCCGTCCACGGTCTGATTGTTGCCGCCGCAGGCACGGCCCTGAGCTGCCTGCTGTTCTTTTTAAAGGACAAGCGCATTGCCCCCTGGAGCTTTGGGGGGCTGGCGGTGATTCTGGGCATGTTCTATGCCTCGGTTTTCCTGCTGGACCCGGAGGTCCGGCCCGGGATGCTGTGGCTGATTTCCGTTTACGGACTGCCGCCGGTTCTGGTGGGCAACGCCGTGACCTGGCTGATCTATCTGGCCATCAGGCGTTTCAGCCCTGCGCTGCTGCATAGAGAGCGGAAAACCATACAGGAAGAGCTGCGGGAGGCCGCCGCCAAAGAGGCCGCCCGGAAAGGGGAACAGGAGCAGGCCTCTTCGGAGACTCCGGAGGCTCCAAAAGCTCCGGAGTCCGGTGCTTCGGAAGCGCCGGAGGCCGGGACGCCTGAAGAGGCGTATCCTGAGCTCGGCCCGGAGGCTGCGGCCTCCTTCCGTTCCGCCCAGGACGAAGCCATGCTGCTTTATATGGATGACGATGAAGAGAGCAACGATTAAGGATGTGGCGGCCCTGGCGGGGGTCAGCGCTGCCACCGTATCCCGCGCCCTGGACGACCGTCCGGAGATTACCCAGGAGACCAAGCGGAAGGTCCGGGAGGCCTGCCGCGTCCTGGACTATGTGCCCAACATAGCGGCCAGGAGCCTGACGGGACAGAAGACCCATATTTTAGGCATGCTGGTGCCGGATATTTCCAATCCCTACTTTGCCGATATGGCCACGGCCATTGAGCGCCGGGCGGCGCAGGAGGGCTACCGGGTGCTCTTGAGCAATTCCATGCGGGACCCGGAACAGGAGCTGAAAAGCATCGACAGCTTCCTGGCCCGGCAGATTGACGGCATTCTGATCTCCGCCATCTCCCCCCAGTCCCAGGCCCGGCACAGGGCCCTGATGGGGAATCTGCCCTGCGTCTATCTGGGCATCAACCACAGTGAGGAATGCAGCTATGTCATGGCGGACAACGCCGCCGGAAGCTATGAGGCCGCCCGGTATCTGCTGGGCCTGGGCCATCGGGACATCCTCTTTTTCGGAGGGCGGGATACCTCCCGCACCCGGGAGCTCCGCCTGAAGGGATTCCGTCAGGCTTTGGCGGAGGGAGGCGTTGAGGGCCGGGACCTGACCGCGGCGGGGGACATCCGCCAGCTGCGGCAGTGGAGCTATGAACAGGCTCTGGAGCTGTTCCGGGGTGGGCCGCTGCCCAGCGCGATTTTTGCCTTTTCCGACATCACCGCCCTGAAAATCATGGAGGCGGCGGAGGAGCGGGGCGTCCGCATCCCGGAGGACGTGTCCCTGGTGGGCTATGACAATATCTCCTTCGCGGCCCTGCCCCGCATCCATCTGACCACGGTGTCCCAGCACAAATTCCGGCTGGGGGAGATCGCCGTGGAACGGCTGCTGGAACAGATCCAGGGCCGCCGGGAACGGACGGTGGACCTGCTCCGGCCGGAGCTGGTTGTGCGGTCCACCTGCCGGCGGGTTTCGGGTACTCCCTGAACGGCGGGAAGGAAACCAAAATTGAAAGGATAGAAGGAGGCGGACAGATATGACAGGTTTGCCCAACGAGGAGCGGCAGCGTCTGGGGGCGCTGCTGGAGCAGGCTTCGCAGGAAGAGGTCATGGCGCGGATTCCGCAGTTTTCCCAGGCAGAGCTTTCCAGTCAGGTCCCCCCGCCCCAGGAGATGCCGGAGGCCCTGGGGGTGCTGGTGTTCAACATGGAGCGGGGCGTCCATCTGGCGGAGCTGGGGGATTTTCTGGAAACCTGTCCGGCCATCCGGCCCTTTGACGTGATTTTGGCCAACGAGCTGGACGACGGCTGCGTCCGCTCCGGGGGGAAGAACACCGCCCTGGAGCTGGCAGAGCGGCTGGGCATGAATGCGGCCTTCGGTCTGGAGTTCATCGAGCTGGTGAACGGGGAGGACCCCAAGGGCTTCCACGGCAACGCCATTTTCTCCCGCTGGCCCATCCGGCGGGCAGAGGTGGTCCGTCTGCCGGAGCAGTATAACTGGTATTTCGACCGGCAGCGCCGCATCGGGGGCCGGCTGGCCGTTCTGGCGGAGCTGGAGGTGGCCGGCAGGCCGGTGGGCGTGGCGTCCATCCATCTGGAGAACCGCACCCACGGCCCCGGCCGGAAGGCTCAGCTGGACGCCGTTCTGGCGGCGGCGGAGCGGATGTTCCCCGGGATGCCGGTGATTCTGGGCGGCGATTTGAACACCAACACCTTCGACGGCCGGGACAAGGACGCCATCAAGGCCGTGGCCGGGAGTCCCGAGCTCCAGCGCCGCTGTCTGGAGGATGTGACAGCGTGGGAGGAATGCCTGCCGGCGGCGGAGGCGGCGGGCTACCGCCTGCTGCCGGAGCTTCCCGCCGCCACCAACCGCATGACATCTCTGCCCTCCGCCGCCACCCGGCGCAAGCCCCTGCCCGGCGGCGGACATCTGGATTTGCGGCTGGACTGGCTGCTGGTCCGGGGAGCCCGGCCCCTGGAGAGCCGGACCGTCTCCACCCGGAAAGAGGACTGCGGCTTTGCCCTGCCGGGCTCGTCTCTGGCGGCCTTTGCGGGGGAGGAGCTCTCCGACCATAACGCCGTCTGGGCCTCCTGCGCCCTGGAGTGAGGCCGGAGAAGGACAGACGGCGTGATGTGAGAACAACAAAAGGCGCAAAAAGTGCAGGAAAAAAGCGGAAGCGCAGGAAAAGCAGAGGCGCAAAAAAAGCAAAAAGCGTAAGAGGAGGAAATCGGATGCTGAACACGGTACTATTTGACATGGGCGGCACCCTGGAAGATATCTGGAACAACAGCGAGACCCTGGCGGCTGTGATGGAGAGGCTCCGGGAGATGCTGGAGGCGGCGGGCCTGAACCCCGGCTGCGGTCCGGAGGCGTTTCAGGAAAGGGTTCTGGCGGGGCTGAAGGCCTATAAGAGCTGGAGCGAGTCCGTCTGGCTGGAGAAGAAGCCGGAGGAAATCTGGTCGGACTTCTATCTGCGGGACTTCGGCTTTGACCGGGAAAGGCTGCTGCCCATTACAGAGGATCTGGCCAACATGTGGGAACTGACCTATTTTCACCGGGAGCTCCGCCCCGGCGTTCAGGACATGCTGGAGTCCCTGAAGGCCAGGGGCTACAAGCTGGGCGTCATCTCCAATAACGCCTCGCTGTACAACGTTTTCAATGTGCTGGAGGATTATGGCATCCGCTCCTATATGCAGGACGTCACGGTTTCCAGCGTCACCGGCTACCGCAAGCCCCACCCGGAAATCTTCCGCATCTCCCTGCGGCAGATGCAGGTGAAGGCGGAGAACTGCGTGTATGTGGGGGACACCATCTCCCGGGACATCATCGGCGCCAAGGGAGCGGGCTTTGCCAGGGCGGTGCAGATCGGGTCCCACCTCTCCGCCCAGAAGGACGCGGCGGTTCAGGGGGCGGCAGAGCGGCCGGATGTGGTGATTACGGATATCCGGGAGCTCACCGGCTGGCTGGACGGAATCAACCCGGCCATGGCTCTGAAAAAATGAAGAAACCGGAAAAGCACCTGCCTTTGAGAAGACAGGTGCTTTCTTTCGTTCAAACGCTCTTACAGGCGCTTGCTCAGGGACTCGGGGTCCATGGCGTATTCCACGGCGGTAGTCTTGGAAATCCGCCCGGCCCGGCAGAGCTTTTCCAGATATTTGTCCATGGTAATCATGCCCGCTTGGCTGGAGGCGCTGATGATGTTGTCAATCTGGTTGATTTTGTTTCCCCGAATCAGGTTTTGAATTGCCGGATTCATGTGCATGATTTCAAAGGCGGGGACCAGGCTGCCGTCCGTCCCCGGCACCAGCTGCTGAGAGACCACGGTCCGCAGCACCATGCCCAGCTGGGCCCGAATCTGGTCCTGCTGGCCGCTGGGGAAGGTGTCCACAATGCGGTCGATGGTGTTGGCTGCACCTCTGGTATGGAGGGTGGCAATGAGCAGGTGGCCGGTTTCCGCCGCCGTCATGGCGGTGTGGATGGTCTCCTGGTCCCGCATTTCCCCCAGCAGAATGACGTCCGGCGCCTGCCGCAGGCAGGCCCGCAGGGCGGAAAGGTAATCCTCGGTGTCAATGGCGATTTCCCGCTGGCTGACGATACTCTTTACATCCCGATGGAGGTACTCGATGGGGTCCTCCAGGGTGATGATGTGACATTCCCGGGTCTGGTTGATCCGGTTCAGAATGCAGGCCTGTGTGGTGGATTTGCCGCTGCCCGCCGTGCCTGTGACCAGCACCATGCCGTGGGTGGTGTCTGCCAGGGCCATGATTTCCGGAGGGATGTCCAGCTGCTCCCAGTCGGGAATGTCGAAGGACACCACCCGGACCACCGCCGCCAGAGAGCCCCGCTGCCGGTAGGTATTGACCCGGAACCGGGCCAGCCCGGACACGGAAAAGGAAAAATCGTCGTCCCCCCGGCGCTGGTAAACGGAGGGATCCCGCTTCGCCTGCCTGTAGAGCTCCATGATGAGCTCCTCCGTCTCCTGGGGGAAGACCCGCCCCTCGCTGATGGGGACCATCCGTTTGTCCAGCTTTTCACAGACCGGGCCTCCGGCCACGATGAAGAGATCGGACGCCTTGTCGTCAACCGCCCGCTTTAAGTAATCCAGTAATTCCGCCATCAAATGGCCTCCTTGCTTCTCATGAATGTCAGATCAAAACGGCGTTCCGTCCCAGACCTCCAGGCCCTCGTCAATCTCCCAGCCGCCGGCGGCCGCGGCCTGCCAGCGCTGAACGGACCAGCGTCCGTCCGGCCAGACCAGCACCTCCACCTGGAGCTCCTGGGTGTTTGAGATGGGAACGGTGTAGCTGTACTCAGTTTCCCCGCCCTCCATGGGGGAGGACCAGGTCACGCCCTCCGGCGTCTCACCATTCCGGAGCCGGGCCAGGATCTCCTGGGCCTGGCAGTCGGCGGCATAGTAATCGCTGACTGCCTGGGCCGAGGCGTCCGCCAGCCGCACGTCCGCCCGGACAGTGGTCAGGCTCAGCAGAGCGAATACCGTCAGGCACAGCACCGCGAACACCACCAGCAGCGACACGCCGCCCACCGCCGGAGGGGAGAAATGGACCCGTCTGGTCATTCCTGCCTTATCCACGTCCGTTCACCTCCTGCCAGGAAACATTCAGGGAAAAGAGAACGTCAGGGCTCGCCGGGTCTCCGATGTCCTCCACCGTGACCGAGGCGGTCCGGAGCCCCGGCACGTCCGCGGGGACCCCCTGGACCTCAAGCCGGTAGGCCGCCGCAGGGGCCTCCATGCCGCAGGCGTCATAGTCGATAGGCGTCCAGTTTTCGTCGTAGTCCAGCCAGAAAAGGCCCTGGGCGTATTCACCGTTCAGGGCCTCGGCAGTCCGGGTCAGGGCGTTTCCCATGTCTCCGCGCTGAGACCGGAGGGTCTCGGCGGCATTCTGGACCTCTACGGCGGCCCGGTCCCGGGCGGCGCTGCGCCGGGAAAGGCCATCGGACTTTACAAAGGCCTGAAGGCACAGGGCGGAGGCCAGAGCGAACACCAGCAGCATCACCATCTGTTCCATCAGGACGAGAGGGGCCTTGCTTTTCATGCCGCCGCCCCCTCTCCGCTGCGGAGGGTCATCCGCAGAGTGCCGGAGGCCCCCGCCGTATCCACCGTGTCCGCCGTCAGGGCCCCGTCCTCCAGAGTCAGGCGCAGGCTGCTGAGCTCCAGGACCTTCTCGCCGTCCTGGGGCTCCATATCGGCGTCCACGGCGGAATAGAGCTCCATGAGCCAGCCGTCATAGCAGTAGATACGGGTGGCATAGCTTCCGTCGGTCTCCGTGAGAACCAGGGCGTCCGCGCCGCCGAAGCGCTCCACCGACACACAGTCCCGGCTGTCCGCCTGGCGGACCCGGGTGGCCAGGTACTGGACGCAGGTCCGGCGGAGATAGGCCTCCTGGTCCCGCTGGGTCAGCCGCCGGTAGGCGCTGGCTCCAGTCAGCAGCACTGCCAGCACGCAGGCGGCGAACACCCCGAAGAGCAGCAGGGCCATCAGGCCGTTCAGTTGATGTTGAATAGGTCTTTTTTTCATGGCTCGTTCTCCAGCACCGTGATATCCGGCATCAGATTTTCCGCGAAGACGGAGTAGTGAACCGTATAGCGTTCCTCGTCAATCTGAACGCCATAGCGGGTCTGCAAATACTCCAGGTCGGCGGGATAGACCCCCTCGGCGGCGTAACAGGCCACACAGCCCCGCCGCAGGGTCTCCTCCAGCTGGCGCATGTCCTCCTCGGCCCGGCCCCGGTCCAGACTGCTCAGGGCGGCGGCAAACATCAGCAGCGCCGCGGCGGCAATCACCGGCAGCAGCAGGCCCCGGAGCAGGTCCGCCCACCGGGCTCCTCTCATTCTTCCCATAGGCTCACCCGATGGCGGACATGATGTGCATGAGGGGCAGCATCACAGACAGCAGAATCAGACCCACCAACACGGAGCACACCAGCACCAGGGCCGGTTCCACCCGGCTGACCAGGCTCTCCAGGGCGGCCTTGCCCTCTTCGGTGAGGTCCCGGGCAATGGCCTCCATGGCGGAGTCGCCGGCGCCGCTGCGCTGGCCCAGCTCCAGCAGGCGGCACTGTCCCGCAGGCAGCAGGCCGCTGGCGTTCATGGCCACGCCCAGAGCCTCGCCGTTCTCGACCCGGGCGGTGCAGTCCTCACAGCGCTGCCTGGCGCCGGGAATGTCCTCCATCAGGCCGGAGGCCAGGGAGACGGCCTCCTCCGGCGGCAGGCCGCTGGCCATGCCCATGGCGATGGCCTGGGCCAGGCGGGCGGTGTTCAGCTTACGGGAAACGCCCTTGTCCCCGTGGTTCTTCCGCCAGCCGGAGAGGATTCTGCCCCGGAAGGAGCCGGAGGCCGCGAAGGCGATGGCGAACACCGCCAGCACTGCCAGAATCACCCAGATTACGGGCATCACGCCGTCCAGCCAGCGGCCCAGGGTCAGCAGGCCCCCGGCCACGCCGGTGAGCCGCCCGCCCAGGGAGGCATAGACGTCGTCAAAAATGGGCAGGACCTTCACCAGCAGCACGGCGATGACCACCAGCATCAGCGCCAGCATCACCGCCGGGTACAGCAGGGCGCTGCGGACCCGCCGGTCCAGGCGGATGCGGTCCTCATAGTACCGGGACAGGGCGGCCAGGGCCTCCTCGCTCCGGCCGGTGCGCTCGCCTACCTCCACCAGGCCGCAGACATAGGCGGGGAAGCAGCCGCTGTCCCGCAGGGCGGCGGACATGGGGTCTCCGCTGTCCACCTGCCGGGCCATGGCAGAGAGCAGGTCCTTGTGGGCGGACTCGCCCTCTTCCGCCAGAAGGGACAGGGCGTCGCCGGCGCTGACGCCGGCATGGAAGAGCAGGGACAGCTCCAGGCAGAGATAGGAAATCTCTTCATTAGAAAATACGTTGTTCATCAGATACTCCCATTCACTATGTAATAGACTGGCGTGCAAAAAAGGATACGCAGAAAAGGGACATGCGGAGCGGGGCGGACCCGGAAAAATGGACCTGCGGAGCGCCGCAAGCCCATTTTAACCCAATTGAACGGATTCGTAAAGAGGGAATCTGAATTTTCCGGAGTTCCCCGATGGTTTGGGCGTAAGCCCGGGAACTCAATAGAGATATTTGGTGGTGTAGTTGCTTCCGTCTCCGATATATTTCATAATGGACTCGCTGCTGTTGCTGGAGGAGGCAAAGGTGGGGTCCATCCGCTGCCAGCTGGTGCCGTCGAAGTAAATCACGCCGTCAATCCAGCCGGTTTCCGCCGTCCAGACGCTGATCCAGGCGTGGTAGGCGGTTCCGGCGTAGCCCACCACCAGCTTGCAGGGAACCCCCTGGCTGCGGAGCATGCCGGTCATCAGAGAGGCGTAGTCAAAGCAGATGCCCTTTTTCGTGGACAGCACGGTGTCCAGTACCGGCAGATAGCCGCTTTGAACGGTGGCGGCCTTCTGCTTGTCATAGGTCAGGTTCTTCACCACGAAATCGTAGACCTTCCCCACCTTTTCCAGTGGGTCGGTGACGCTGCCGGCCAGCTCCTTGGCTTTGGCTATGGTGTTGACCGCGTTGGCGTAGTTCACATACTGGTTGGGCCGGAGGAAGGGGGCGAATTCGTCCTTCAGCGTCACGGTGAAGGAGACGGACAGCTCCACGGCGTACTTCTTGCCGCTGGTGTTTTCCAGCACCGTCACCTGATAGCCGCCGTTGCCGTCGGACAGGGGGAAGGTGGTCCAGGCCTGGGCGGGCAGGTCGTAGGTATAGGTGGTGGAAGGGCCCTTGACCTGGACCTTCAGGCGCTTGGCGGTGGCGGCGGAGAACTGGACCATTACATAGCCGTCGGTGATGTTGGAGTAGTCCACCACGGCCCGGGCGGACTTTTTCGTGGCGGTGCCGGAGGCCACGGGGAGCAGCAGCGTATCCGTGGCGGCGGGGCCCTCCGCCAGGGCGACGGCCTCATTTTCCAGCTCGATTTCCTCCAGAACCATCCGGTCAATGAAAATATCCTCTTCGGACAGACCGGCCTCATCCCCGGCGGCGGGGGCGGCAGGCGGCTGGGCGCAGCCCGCCAGCAGCAGAAGCGCCAGCAGCGCCGGCAGGAATCTCCGGCTCAGGGCTGCGGTGTGTTGAAGGTTGGCAAATGTTTTCACAGAAACTCCTTTCCCCGGCGCGGCGGCGCCGGACATCCGGACGGCCCGGGGCCGCACGGTGTTATGTATTGATATTAGACCCCCATTATACCCAAAAAGTTCCCGGCCCGCAAGAGGAAAAAATCCGTGCCGCCGTCTTTTTTGGATAAAACCCGACACGGCTGCGGCGGCTGCGGCGGCGCAAAAAAAGACTTGCGGTTTTTGGTTTTTTGTGGGATAATGACCGTATTGCCCAGCGGCAGGCCCGGACGGCCTGTTTGGTCTATGAATTATGAAAAGGGGTTGGAATACGTGTCCCCAAGGAACATCGCGCTGCTGACGGACTCCTGCGCGGACCTGTCTCCCCGCCTGAGAGCGGAAAACCATATCTACACAGTCCCCCTGCGCATCCTCTGCGCCGACGGGGAATATGCCGACGGCGTGAATATCAGCGCCGAAGAGGTCTGCCGCCGCCTCAGGGCGGGGGAGCTGCCTCAGACGTCCCTGCCCTCTGTGGAGAGCGTGGGGGCCGTGCTGGAGGAAATCCGGGCCGCGGGCTATGACGGCGTCATTGCCGTCATGCTCTCCAGCGGACTGTCCGGCACCTATAATCTGGTGCGCCTGGTGGCGGAGGAGAGCGGAGAAGCATTCCCCATCCGGGTCTTTGACTCGGTCAGCGGCTCCCTGGGCCAGGGCCTGACGTTGCTTCAGCTGGCGGAGGACATCCGCAGCGGCATGGACTGGGAGGAGCTGACGGAGCGCCGGGCCCCCCGGCTCATTGCCGGAACCTTCCCCTTCTTCTCCGTGGATACCCTGGAGTATCTTCTGAAGGGGGGCCGCATCGGCAAGGTCACCGCCACGGCGGGGACCCTTCTGCAAATCAAGCCTATCATCAGCTTCGCTCCCGACGGACAGCTACAGTCCGTGGCCAAGGTCCGGGGCCGGAATCAGGTCATCGGCAAGCTGGTGGCCATGACGTCGGACCGCTGCGGCGGCCACAGGCGCTACAATCTGGCGGTGGCCCACGGCGGCGCGCCGGCGGAGATGGCCGTGCTCCGGGAAAAGCTCACCGCCGCCCTGCCGGACTATGACCACATTTGGGAGGGTGAGATTGACGGCACCCTGAGCGTCTATATTGGAGACGGCGTTTTAGGCGCCGCCATTCAGGTTCTGGACTGACCGTGTTTCCTTCCGCCCCTCCATGTTATGGAGGGGCGGTTATTTTGGCCCCTCGTTCAAACAACGACGGGTCCGGAGTCCGGGGTGGTCCGACACTTTTCAATACATTCTGTCGATTTCTATTCCACAATTGCGGACTGTATTCAGAAAATCTCTTCCTCCTGCCGGTTCGCGCGGCCATAGAGCAGGGCCGTCCGGCGGACGGAGTTCTGGAGGAGCCCAATGCGGGGTGCACAGTTCCTGCTACGCTCTGTTGATTCCTATTCCGTGATTGCGAGCTGTATTCAGGAAATCCCGTCCTCCTGCCGGTTCGCGCGGCCATAGAGCAGGGCCGTCCGGCGGACGGAGTCCCGGAGCTCCGGACTGAGGTCCGACGCCCGGAGCCGCCAGGTCCAGTTAGATCCCACGGTGGAGGGGGTATTCATCCGGCCCCGGTTGTCCAGTCCCATGTAATCCTGCATGGGCACCACGCAGAGCCGGGCGGCGCTGCGCATTACCAGGGCAATCAGAGGGCGGTACAGCTCCTGCTGAGGCGTCCTCTGATCGCAGAGGTAGTCCCGGACTGCCTGCCGCTCCCCGTCGGTGATGCTGGAAAGCCAGCCCGTCAGGGTCTCGTTGTCGTGGGTCCCGGTGTAGGCGGCGGCGTTCTCCGTGTAGTTGTGGGGCAGGTAGTCGCTGGCAGAGCCGGTGTCCCGGGCGTCAAAAGCGAACTCCAGCACCTTCATGCCGGGAAAGCCGCTGGCCTGCACCAGCTGCCGCACGGAGTCCGTGACATAGCCCAGATCCTCGGCAATGACCTCGTGCCGGCCCAAAACCTCCTCCGCCCGGCGGAAGAGCTCCGGACCGGGCCCTTTTTCCCAATGGCCGTGGATGGCGCCGGCGCTGCCATAGGGGATGGAGTAGTACGCGTCAAAGCCCCGGAAGTGGTCGATGCGGGTGACGTCGTAGAGCCGGAAGCAGTGCCCCAGCCGGGAGAGCCACCAGGCGTAGCCGGTTTCACGGTGGTAGTCCCAGCGGTACAGGGGATTGCCCCACAGCTGGCCCGCGGCGGAAAAGCCGTCCGGCGGACAGCCCGCTACGGCGGTGGGCAGACAGTCCCCGTCCAGCTGGAAGAGTTCCGGATGGGCCCAGGCGTCGGCGCTGTCCATGGCCACATAAATGGGAATATCTCCGATGATCCGGATGCCCCGGCGGTTGGCGTAGTCCTTCAGGGCGCGCCACTGCCGGAAGAACTGGAACTGCATGTACTGCTGGAATTCCACCTCGGAGGACAGCCGGCAGCCGTCCAGGGCGGCGTCCCGGCGGAGTCGGAGGTCCTCCGGCCACCGGGTCCAGGGCGCGCCGCCGAAGCGGTCCTTCAGCGCCATGAACAGGGCGTAGTCGTCCAGCCACCAGCGATTTTCCGCAATGAAGGCCTGACAGTCCGGATTTCCGGCCATATGACTGCGCTCCCAGGCCTTCCGCAGCAGGGGATACCGGGCCCGGTAGAGCTTTTCATAGTCCACCCTGCCGGGGTCGCCGCCGAAATCGGCGGCATCGCACTCCGCCCTTGTCAGAACACCCTCGTCAATCAGCGCCTCCAGGCTGATGAAGTAGGGATTGCCTGCGAAGGTGGAGAAGGACTGATAGGGCGAATCCCCGTAGCCGGTGGGGCACAGGGGCAGAATCTGCCAATAGCTCTGCCCCGCATCCCGGAGCCAGTCCACAAAGTCATAGGCGCTTTGGGAGAAGCAGCCCACGCCGTACCGGGACGGAAGGCTGGTAATGGGGAGCAGGATTCCGGCGGCTCTGTTCATGATGCGGCTTCCTCCGTTTTCAAAAAATCAAAAAGTTCAAGAAATTCATAAAAATTCGGCGGGGCTCACGCCTGACCTGAGAGAGAAAAAGCGAGAAAGCAAGAAAGCAAGAACGCAAGAAAGAAAACGAGAAAACGGGACGCCCTCTTCGGAGCGTCCCGCATGGAACGGATGTGCCTCAGATTTTCCCGCTCAGCACCAGGACCAGCACCACGAAGGTAGCCAGCAGCGCCAGGGAGAACAGCAGGAAGCCGGCGTCGAAGCGGTCGCCGCTGGCGGCGTTTTCCCGCTCGGGGGCCAGCCGGGCCTTCCGCAGGGCGGTGACCACCGGCTTGTAGAGAATCAGAATCAGGGCCATGTTCAGCCCGCCCTTCACCAGGTTGAAGGGGAGGAAGACCGTGGGCAGCATGTCGGCCACATCGGCCCGGGAGACGCCGGTCATGTACAGAGGAGTAATCAGATAATTCCACAACAGCATGACTACAACCAGAACCACTGTGCCCAAGGCCAGGCCCAGCACCGCGCCCTTCCGGCTGCGCAGCTTCATGTAGACGAAGGAGGCGGTGCAGCAGAAGGCGCAGGTGGCCAGCACGTTCATGATAAGGCCGATGATGCCGGTGTCGCTGACGGTGAACATCTCCACCAGAGCCACCACAATGGAGATGACCGCGGCGGACAGGGGCCCGAAGAGGAAGCCGCCGATGCAGACCACGGTGTCCTTCACATCCATCTGGAGGAAGCCGGAAATCTGGGGCAGCAGCTTGCTCAGCAGCATGGCAACATAGGCCAGGGCCGTGAGCATGGCCAGGGAGGTAATGGTCTTGACGGTGACCCGGGGACGGGCGGCGGAGATGGCGTTGGCGTTGGGATTGGACATAAGAAAACACTCCTTTACAAACTTGAAAACACCCTGGACGCTTTGACTTCTCCAAGGTGAACCAAGCGGCAAAGGAGCGCACGCAAACGGCGCGCGGCCATACCGCACTCATCTTCTTCCATCCAGACTGTCACTGTTGGTCCCGGAGTTTCACCGGGTCAGCGGGGGCCGGTACGAAAAAACCAGCCTCCGGTCGCGGACTGTAACCGCCAGTGGGGAATTGCGCCCCGCCCTGAAGACAAAGTATTCAGTTGTTTCCTATAGGATAGTATACGACAGTCCGCCGGAAAATGCAACCCTTTTTTTCGCCCGGGGAAAGCTCTATTTTTTCGGCTTTTCTGCCTCTTCCGGTCTCTGGTACTCCAGCAGGTCTTCCACCCGGCAGTCCAGGACATAGCAGACTCTGGCCAGAAAATCCAAATCCACCATTTCGATCTTCTGGCCCTGATAGTAGCGGTCTACAACCTCGTAGCGGCTCCCAATTAGCGTCCGCAGACGGTTTCTGGTGATGCCGCGGCTGTCCATCACGCTGGAAAGCTTTACGATGATTTGACCGTATTCCTCCGTGTGATAGCTGATGATACCTTTTAGCGTATTCATAGACCCTCCCTTTATATAGATAGAGTCTAACAAAGTAACTGCCTCTTGACAGTCTACAGATTAGAGTATATCATGATAAAGAGAATACTATGTATATAGTAAATCAAAGGAGAGACATATAATGGACGAGCATGAAAAGCCCTACACGACCCTGTTCAATGCCATCACAGACGCTCTGGATGCTCTGGACCGCCTGAACTTCGGCCAGGCGAAGGAGATTCTGGAGGCCGGCCAGCAGAGGGCGGAAGAAATCTATATCGGGGAAGACAGATAAAACGCAAAAAGCGCAAAAAACGCACAAAAAGAGAAAAAACCTGCCCGCTGTTCACGGGCAGGTTTTCCTGTTCTTTTTCGCTGCGTTCGGGTTCGCCCATCAGGCCGTCGGGTGGTTCCACGCCATGGACGCGGCGTGCTCCTGTGCCAGTACGTCCAGCAGCTCCGCGATCCGGCCCGCGGGATACGCCGTCCGGCAGTCTGCCAGGACCTGGGCGAATTCCTCCGTGCCGCCGTGCCAGGCCGCATCGGCGGAGGCGATATGCCGGCAGACCACGTTCGCCGCCGGGGGCCGGTCCCAGTAACCCACCCGCTGGTTCCCCATCAGCGCAAGAAAGGCCAGCACCGTGTCCGGGTCCTCCAGAAAACGGCTGCGCAGCTCTTCGCCGGACCCCTCCGTCAGGGCGTCGCCCCAGAGGTCGAAGACAATCAGCTGGTCCAGGGGCACGGTGTCCGTATGGTTGAAAAGGTACTCAAAGCGGGGGTCCTCCAGGGTTTGGGTGAGGCCGTAGTCCGTCAAGTCAATACTGATGGCCTGCCAGTTTTCCAGCGGCGTTTCCCGTGGAGGCGCCTGTGTGGGCTCCGCGCCCTGCCAGCCGTTCCGCTCCAGCCCGGCGGCGTGCTCCTGTTCCATCACGTCCAGCAGCTCCGCGATACGGCCTACGGAATACCGCACCCGGCGGTCCGACAGGATTTCGCCGAACTCGACGCTGTTGTACCAGGCGGCGTCGGCGCAGGCAATGGTCTGGCAGACCACCTCCGCCGCCGGATGCTCCCAATAGCCGTCCCGCTGGTCTCCCATCAGCTCCAGATAGACCAGCACCCTGTCCGGGTCCTCCAGGAACCGCCGCCACAGCTCATCGTTCAGGCCTTCGGCAGCTGCGCCGTCGGAGGCCAGGGAGCAGGCGATGAGCTTTCCCAGAGAGAGGGAGGCGATGCCGTCCAGGACGCCGGGGTCCCCGATGGGGTTTTCTGTGACGCCGAAGTCCGCGGCGCTGATGGTGACAGCCTGCCATTTTTTAGCTTCCGTGCTTTGCGCGGCGCTGTCCTCTTTCGGCGGCTCCGTTTGATCGTCCTGCGGGGCGGCGGGGGTTTCTTCTTTTTCGGGCTTTTCAGGTTTTTCGGGCTCTTCGGGCCCCGACCCCTCCGGCGGAGAGACCTCCTCCGGGCCGGAGGTTTTTAGAGGCTGCTCCGGCGGAGCGGGCGGGACGGTCCCGGCGGCCTCGGCAGACCCGGTTGGGGTCTCCGGCGGCGGCGCGTCGGACGGCGAAGCCCCCTGCCCGCCGCAGGCGGCAAGCAGGAGGCACAGCGCCAATGCCAGAGCGGCTGCGCCCATGACGTTCTTTCTCATCTTATTTGCTCAGGGCCTCGTCAATGGCCTTGGCGGCGGTTTTGCCCGCGCCCATGGCCAGAATGACCGTGGCCGCGCCGGTGACGGCGTCACCGCCGGCGTAGACCTTTTCACGGGAGGTCAGGCCGTCCTCATTGACCACGATGCCGCCCTTGCGGTTGATTTCCAGGCCCTTGGTGGTGGACTTAATCAGGGGGTTGGGGCTGGTGCCCAGGGACATGATGACGCAGTCCACGTCGATGTCGAACTCGCTGCCGGGGACCTCGATGGGCCGCCGCCGTCCGGAGGCGTCGGGCTCGCCCAGCTCCATCTTGATGCAGCGGATTTTGTTCACGTCGTCGTTTTCGTCGGCAAAGATTTCCACGGGGTTGCACAGGGTCTTGAAGATGATGCCCTCTTCCTCGGCGTGCTCCACCTCTTCCTTACGGGCGGGGAGCTCTTCCATGCCCCGGCGGTAAACGATGTACACCTCGGCTCCCAGGCGCTTGGCGCAGCGGGCCGCGTCCATGGCCACGTTGCCGCCGCCCACCACGGCCACCTTCTTGGGCCGCTGGATGGGGGTGTCGGAGTCGGGGAGATAGGCCTTCATCAGGTTGATGCGGGTCAGGAACTCGTTGGCGGAGTACACACCACGGTAGTTGATGCCGGGGATGTCCATGAACATGGGCAGGCCCGCGCCGGAGCCGATGAATACGGCCTCAAAACCCTGATCCTCCATCAGCTCGTCGATGGAGATGGTCCGGCCAATGACGGTGTCCGTGGCGATGGTGACGCCCATGGCCTTCAGCCCGTCCACTTCCTTCTGAACAATGGCCTTGGGCAGACGGAATTCGGGGATGCCGTACACCAGCACGCCGCCCGCCAGATGGAGGGCCTCGAACACGGTGACGTCATAGCCCTTCCGGGCCAGGTCTCCTGCGCAGGTCAGGCCCGCAGGGCCGGAGCCCACCACGGCGACCCGGTGTCCGTTGGAGGCGGGTTTTTCCGGGGCCTCGGTGCTGTGGGCGTTGTGCCAGTCGGCCACAAACCGCTCCAGCCGGCCGATGCCCACGGGATCGCCCTTCTTGCCCCGGACGCAGTACTTCTCGCACTGGCTTTCCTGGGGGCAGACCCGGCCGCAGACGGCGGGAAGGGCGCTGGTGTTGGAGATGATCTGATAGGCCTCTTCAAACTCCCCGGCGGCCACCTTCTGGATGAACTCGGGGATGTGCACCATGACGGGGCAGCCCTGCATACAGGGCTTCAGCTTGCAGTTTAAGCAGCGCTGGGCCTCGTCCAGGGCCTGGGCCTCGGTATAGCCCAGGGCCACCTCCTCAAAGTTCTTGTTCCGGACGTTGGGGTCCTGGGAGGGCATGGGATTCTTTGTTAAAGACATATTGGCCATGTTATTCGGCCTCCTTCTTGAACAGGTTGCAGGTCTCCTCATATTTGTGCTTTTCAAAGGGCGCATACATCTGGTTCCGCTTCACGGCCAGGTCCCAGTCCACCTTGTGGCCGTCGAAGTCTGGGCCGTCCACGCAGGCGAACTTCATCTCGCCGCCCACGCTGAGGCGGCAGCCGCCGCACATGCCCGTGCCGTCAATCATAATGGGGCTCATGGAGACGGTGGTGGGGATGCCGTAGGGCTCCGTGGTCTTGGAGACGAATTTCATCATGACCATGGGGCCGATGGCGAAGACCTCGTCATACTGATTCCCCGCGTCGATGAGCTCCTTCAGGGCCTCGGTGACCAGACCCTTCCGGCCATAGCTGCCGTCGTCGGTGCAGACCACCAGAAGGTCGCTGGACTTCTTGAAATCCTCCTCCAGAATCACCAGGTCCTCGGTGCGGAATCCCACAATGGCGTGGACCTCGGCCCCGTCGTCGTGGAACTTCTTCAGCACGGGATAGGCGATGGCGCAGCCCACGCCGCCGCCGACAACGGCCACCTTCTTCTTGCCCTCGGTCTCGGTGGCCTTGCCCAGGGGACCCACGAAGTCCTGGAGGCAGTCGCCCTCGCTGAGGTGGGAGAGCTTCTCCGTCGTCGCGCCCACGGTCTGGACAATGATGGTGACGGTGCCCTTTTCCGGGTCATAGGCGTTGATGGTGATGGGGATGCGTTCGCCCTTCTCGTCCACCCGCAGGATGATGAACTGGCCGGGCTGGGCCTTTTTGGCGATCAGCGGGGCTTCGATCTCATACAGCGTCACGGTGGGGCGCAGGGCCTCTTTTCTGACGATTTTGTACATATGGCTTCCTTCTTTCCCTCATAATGATGGTCTGAATGTAAGAACCTGGATTCACAACCGCTGCACGCCGTCCGGCCGGTTTTTTTGCCGCCTTGCCGCGTCGGTTTCCCATGAGGTCCGTCGGACTGCCGCGGAAAATCTCCCTGTCCGGCGGGAAAAATCCTGGCCCGTCCGGCATCTCCCGGCGATGAATACAGGTTCTGAGAACACGGGGTCTGTATCCTGCCATTGACACATTGTTTTCATTTTAACACACCCGGCCCGTTCCGTCAATCGCTTTCCGGGGACTGGCGGTGATTTCAGCGTTTTCACCTGCCGCCTCCGGCTGTGAAACGGAATGTTAGAACCTGTATTCACAATCGCTGAACGCCGTCTGAGCGGTCTTTTCCCCGTCATACCGCGGCGCTTTCCCTTGCCTGTTAATGCTGCTGCAGGGTGAACTGCCGCCCGTCGGACCGGACGGTTCCCTCCTCCCGGAGGCGTTTCAGCTCCCGCATCATGGCGCTGCGGTCCGTGGCGATATAGTCCGCCAGAGTGCTGAGGGAGAAGGGCAGCGTGAAGGTGGACCCGCCGGCCTGCTGGCTGAGCTGGCGGAAATAACACAGCAGCTTTTCCCGGATGGACCGGCGGGAGAGCACGTCCACCCGCCGGGACAGGGCCTGGGCCTTGTCCGCCATCAGGGCCAGCATATTCTGCACCAGGACGCTGTGCCGCAGGCAGGCGTGCTCACAGCGCCGGAGGATATGGGCGTAATCCACAAACATGACCTCGCAGGGAGTCCGGGAGACGACCTCCAGGCTGTCGCCCATGGACCCGGCGAAGGCCAGGGTCTTGCCGAAGACGCCGCCGGTGCCCAGGTCCTCCAGCACGGTGGAAATTCCCTCCTCGTCGATGCGAATCAGGGAGGCCGCCCCCCGTTCCACCACGCCCACTGTGTCGGCGGTGAAATCGTAGATCACCTCATCCGCCCGAAAGCTCCGCCGCACCGCCTGGAAGCAGGCCAGTATCTCCCGGTAGTCCTGATAGCTGATGTCTTTGAAAAGCAGGCTTTTTTTTAGCTCCTGTTCACGCAGCATGCCTCTGCCTCCTTGTTGCATTTATCACATTTTGCTCTATCATAGCACGTTTTTGCCTAAATGTAAAGGGGGTCCTTTGCACAGGGGATGGCCGTTCACGCATTTTATCAGAAGAAAGCGGTATAGGGGGCAGGCTCTCTCCCGCCCCGTTTTTCGGAAGCGCCAGGGGCTCGGAAGACAGGCCGCCCCGCATCAAATCTCCGAATGGGACCCTCTCATTTGCTCTGTGAACACCGGGGGAAGCGGGCCGCGGAATGGGGCAACCCCCGCAGGATGACGGGACATGCCGCCGGGCGGAGGGGCGAGGGCCCGGGACGGCCCAGGTTTTTTTGCGAGCCAGAGCATTTTTTGCAAGGTTTCCAGCACCTTACACGGTGTTCATTTGATTTTCGTGCTGGTATAATAAAACAACAGTTGAGAGGGGGGACCGGATGAAATTCTGGAAAATGAACGGCGCAGGCAACGACTTCATCATTCTGAACAATCTGGAGGAGGGCCTGCCTCCGGAGGCGTTCCCGGGGCTGGCCCGGACGCTGTGTGAACGGCATATGTCCCTTGGGGCCGACGGGCTGATGGCTGTGGACGCCCCCCTTCAGGGCGGCGATTTCAGGATGCTGTTCTTCAATTCCGACGGCAGCGTGGGAGAGATGTGCGGCAACGGGGCCCGGTGTATCTGCCGCTACGGCTATGAAAACGGTCTGGCAGGGGAGACCCAGACCATTGAGACCACCGCCGGCATCGTCACGGGGCGGCGGGTGGACCGGCGGAGCTACCGCATCCGCCTCAACGACCCCAGTGTCATCGACCTCCACCGCCCGGCGAAGGCCCATGGAGAAACCTGGGACTGCGCCTATGTGGAGCTGGGGAACCCCGGCATTCCCCATGCCGTGGTGCTCTGTCCCGGGCTGTCCCGGGCGGACCGGACGAAGCTGCTGGGCCTTGGCCGGGCCCTGCGCCATGCCTCCGCCTTCCCCAGAGGGGCCAACGTCAACTTCTGCGACGTCGACAGCCCCCGGGGCATCACAGAGCTCACCTATGAGCGGGGGGTGGAGGATTTTACCTACGCCTGCGGCACCGGCTCCGGCGCTTCCGTTCTGGCCCTGACACTGATGGGCCGGGTAACCGGACAGGACGTGGCCGTCTCCGTCCCCGGCGGGACCCTGCGGGTGACCATCGACCGGGAAGATGAGGACGTCCGGAACATCTGGCTCACAGGACCCACTAATATTGTCTGCAAGGGCGAAATCACGGATGAAGAATTGGAAATGAGGAATGAGGAGTGAGGAAATTTTCCTGCTTTCTAATTCCTGTTTAATGTGGAGGGAATCATATGGAAAAGAAGTCTATCGCGAAAAATTACGTATTTCTGGCAATCATGCTGGGGTCCATGATTCTGGGCGCCCTTGCGGGCTGGCTGTGGCCCGCCCGGGTGGACGAGGCCGGCGGCGTCATCTCCGGCACCGGGGCCACGGTCCTCAAGCCCCTGGGCACCGTGTTCATTAACATGATGTTCTGCGTGGTGGTCCCCATGGTCTTCGCGTCCATCTCCAGCGCCGTAGCCAGCATGGAGAGCCGGAAGCGGGCGGGGAAGATCATGGGGGTGACGGTGGGGACCTTCGTGGTCACCGGAGCCATCGCCGCCGTGATTATGTATGTGCTGATGATGGTCTTTCCCCCTGTCCCCGCCGCCTGGACCAACCTGGCCGCGGAGGAGATGGGCGAGTACGCCACCCTGCCGGAGCTGATTGTCAACTTCTTCACCGCCAGCGACTTCAGCGGCCTGCTGACCCGCCGGGCCATGCTGCCCCTGATTGTGTTCTCCCTGCTCTTCGGCTTCGCCGTCAATCTCAACGGCGGCAGGGAGACCCCTGTGGGCCGCTTCCTGGAGGACCTGGCCAACGTCATGCTGAAATTTGTGAAGATCATCACCTACTACGCTCCCATTGCCTTTTTCGGCTTCTTCGCTGACCTGGTGGCCACCTACGGCCCCCAGATTACGGAGAACTACGCCCGGGCCCTGGCGGTGTACTATCCCCTCTGCTTTGTCTACATCTTCACCGCCTGGCCCCTCTTCGCCTGGTTCGGCGGCGGCAGGGGCGCGGTGGGCGTCATGTTCCGGCACATCACCAAGCCCGCCGTGGTGTCCCTGGGCACCTGCTCCTCCGTGGCTACCATTCCCACGAATATGGAAGAGGCTGCCGCCACCGGTATCCGCAAGGATGTGGCGGACATGGTGCTGCCCCTGGGGGCCACGATGCACATGGACGGGTCCTGTTTCTCCTGTGTTTTGAAGATTGCCTTCGTGCTGGGGGTCTTCGGCCAGAAGCTGGATTTGGGGATGCTGGTCCCCGTGATTCTGGTGGCGGTCCTCAGCTCTGTGGGTATGAGCGGCGTCCCCGGCGGCGGGTACATCGGTGAGTATATCATCTGCTCCATCTTCTTCCCCGCCCAGATGGAAATTGCCTACCCCATTCTGGTGGTCATCGGCAACCTGGTGGACCCCCCGGCCACCATGATCAACGCCGCCGGCGACTATGTGACCTGCTTCGTCGTCTCCCGCTTCGTGGACGGGAAGGACTGGCTGCAAAAGGCCCTGCGGAAATAACAAACATGCGAACAGGCCCCGGCGGATGATCCGCCGGGGCCTGTTGCTCGTCCGGTCTGCCGCGCCGGGGCTCACGCCCGTTTTTTCGCCAGGGCTCACGCCCGTTTTTTCGCCAGGGCTCACGCCCGTTTTTTCGCCAGGGCTCACGCCCGTTCCGCCAGAGCCTTGTATTTTTCGTACCGCTCCCGGCTGTGGGCCTTGGCCCGCTCCATCAGGGCGTCGGCCTCCACCGGGAAGGTCCGGCGCAGGGAGGCGTAGCGGACCTCGCCGTTCATGAACTCCTCCAGGTCCACCGAGGGAGCCTTGCTGTCCAGCAGGAAGGGATTCTTCCCCTGCTCCTTCAGCGCCGGATTATAGCGGTACAGGAACCAATATCCGCTGTCCACCGCCAGCTTGGCCTCCGCCTGGGAATAGGCCATGCCCTTGACGATGCCGTGGTTGATGCAGGGGGCATAGGCAATGATGAGAGAGGGACCCTTGTGGGCCTCCGCCTCCTTCAGGGCGGTGATGACCTGGTTGGGGTTGGCCCCCAGGGCGACAGAGGCCACATAGACGTTGCCGTACTCCGCCGCCAGCATCCCCAGGTCCTTCTTGGTGGTTTTCTTGCCGGAAGCGGCGAACTGGGCCACCGCTCCCACGGGGGTGGCCTTGGAGGCCTGCCCGCCGGTGTTGGAATAGACCTCGGTGTCCACCACCAGGATGTTCACATCCAGACCGGAGGCCAGCACGTGGTCCAGGCCGCCGTAGCCGATGTCATAGGCCCAGCCGTCGCCGCCGTACATCCACATGCTGGTGCGGACAAAGTGCTCCCGGTGCCGCTTCATGTATCCGATGATGGGCCCGGTTTCCATGGTCTCCGCCAGGGCCTCCTTCACGTTATCCGCCAGAACCCGGGCATAACGGCTGGACTCATAGCCGTCCAGCCACCCCCGGAGGGCCTTGTTCAGATGGGCGTCCCGGCAGATGGGCAGGAACTCCTGGGCCTTTTGATACAGCCGGTCCCGCTGCTGGCTGATGCTCAGGCACATGCCCAGGGCGTACTCGGCATTGTTCTCAAAGAGGGAGTTGGACAGGGCGGGGCCCCGGCCCTTGCTGTTGGTGGTGTAGGGGAAGCTGGGGACGGAGAAGCCCCATGCCTGGGTGCAGCCTGTGGCGTTGGCCACGATCATCCGGTCTCCGAAGAGCTGGGTCAGCAGCTTCATATAGGCGGTCTCGCCGCAGCCGGCACAGGCCCCGGAGAATTCCAGCAGTGGCCGCTCGAACTGGCTGCCCTTCACGGTGTACTTGTCCATGGGGTTCTCTTTTTCCGGAATGGTCAGGCTGTAGTCCCAGTTGGCCTGCTCCGGCAGCTGTGAGGCGATGGGCTTCATCTCCAGAGCCTTTTCCTTTGCGATGCAGGAGGCCGCGCAGGTGCCGCAGCCGGTGCAGTCCAGCACGTCCACCTGCATCCGGAACCGCAGGCCCTGGAGCTCCCTGCCCCGGGCCTCCCGGGTGACGTAGCCGGACGGGGCGCTCTTCGCCTCCTCCTCCGTCAAAAGGAAGGGCCGGATGGCGGCGTGGGGACAGTACAGGGAACAGAGATTGCAGCCGATGCACTTCTCCGGGTCCCACCGGGGCACAAAGGCGGCGAAGCCCCGCTTCTCATATTTCGACGTGCCCAGGGGCAGGGTGCCGTCGGCCCGGTCCTTCCAGACGCTGACGGGGAGCTGGTCGCCCTTCTGGGCGTTGACCATCCGCATCACGGTGCCGACATACTCCGGCAGGGTGGGGTCCAGCTCCTCGGTCTCGTCCTCCAGGTCCGCCCAGGCGGCGGGGACCTCGATCTTCTGAATGCCCACCAGTCCCCGGTCCACGGCAGCGCGGTTCATGTTCAGAATCTGCTCCCCCTTTTTGCTGTAGCTCTTGGCGATGGCCTCCTTCATGTACTCCACGGCCTCGTCAATGGGCAGGACGCCGGAGAGCTTGAAGAACGCGGCCTGCAAAACGGTGTTGGTCCGGCCCCCCAGGCCGATTTCCCGGGCGATGCTGGTGGCGTCGATGGTGTAAAAGTTCACATGCCGCCGGGCCAGAAGCCGTTTGACCCTGTTGGGCAGGTTCCGTTCCAGCTCCTCTCCGCTCCAGACGGTGTTCAGCAGGAAGACGCCGCCCTCTTTGACCTCGTTGACAATGTCGTACTTTTTGATATAGCTCTCATTGTGGCAGGCCACAAAATCCGCCATGGTGACGTAGTAGGTGGACAGAATGGGCTTCCGGCCAAAGCGCAGGTGGCTTTTCGTCACGCCGCCGGATTTCTTGGTGTCGTATTCAAAATAGGCCTGGACATACTGGTCCGTGTTGTCGCCTATGATCTTGATGGAATTTTTGTTGGCGCCTACGGTGCCGTCGGACCCCAGGCCCCAGAACTTGCAGCTGATGGTTCCCTCGCCGGCAGTGACCACGTTTTCCCCCACGGGGAGGGACAGGCGGGTGAGATCATCGTTGATGCCCACGGTGAAGTGGTTTTTCCGGGCTCCGGCCATATTGTCATACACGGCGATCATCTGGGCGGGGGTGACGTCCTTGCTGGACAGCCCGTATCGTCCGCCCAGCAGCAGGGGGCGGTTCCTCCGGTTTACCAGGGCGGAAGCCACGTCCTCATACAGCGGTTCGCCCACGGCCCCCGGCTCCTTGGTGCGGTCCAGGGCCGTCAGCACCTTGCAGCTCCGAGGCAGGACGGACAGCAGGTGTTCCACGCTGAAGGGCCGGTAGAGATGCACCTGGATGAAGCCCGTTTTCCGGCCCTGGCCGTTCAGCCAGGAAACCACTTCCTTCAGACAGTCCGACACGCTGCCCATGGCGATGATGACGTGCTCCGCGTCCGGCGCGCCGTAGTAGTTGAAGAGCTGATAGTCCCGTCCGGTAAGCTGATTGATTTCGTTCAGATAGGCTTCCACAATGCCGGGCAGGGCGTCGTAATAGCGGTTCACAGCCTCCCGGCTCTGGAAATAGGTGTCCGGATTCACCACGCTGGAGCGCATGACGGGCCGCTCGCTGTGGAGGGAGTTCCGGCGGAAGGCCAGGCTGGCCTTCCGGTCCAGAAGGCGGTTGAGGTCGTCATAGTCCAGCACGTCGATTTTCTGAATCTCGTGAGAGGTCCGGAACCCGTCGAAGAAGTGCAGGAAGGGCACCCGGCCCAGCACTGCCGACAGGTGGGCCACCGCCGCCAGGTCCATGCACTCCTGGACGCTGGAGGAGGCCAGCATGGCAAAGCCCGTCTGCCGGCAGGCCATGACGTCGGAGTGGTCCCCGAAGATGGAGAAGCCGGAGGTGCCCACCGTCCGGGCCGCCACATGAATCACCCCGGGGAGCAGCTGCCCCGCGATGCGGTACATGGATGGAATCATCAGCATCAGGCCCTGGGAAGCTGTATAGCTGGAGGTGAAGGTGCCGCATTCCAGACTGCCGTGCATGGCGCCGCAGGCTCCGGCCTCGCTCTGCATCTCCACCAGGCGCACCGTCTGTCCGAACATGTTTTTCATGCCGTTGGCCGACCAGGTGTCCACATGCTCCGCCATGGGGCTGGAGGGGGTGATGGGGTAGATGGTGGCTACCTCCGTAAAGGCGTAGCTGGCATAGGCCGCTGCCTCGTTGCCGTCCATGGTCTTCTTCATTGCCATAATCTGTAACCTCCCTTTCTGAGCCTGCCGCCGCTTCTCTGCGAACATCATACATCACTAAGGACATCATACCTCTTGCGGGAGATTCCGTCAATGGGTTTTCGCTATTTATGCAATTTTTCTGCTTCTCTCCAACAACAGTAAAACCTTTTTGGTGAAATTGACAGCAGCTGCTGAAAAAAAGCCCTCCGGAGGCCGCCGGGGCCGAGGAACCCCTGCGTCCCCCGGACGGGCACATCTTTCCGATATCCTCCGGCGCTCTATAGCCGCCGCAGTTGAAAAGAAGCATCTGCCTCTTTTCAGCTCGTGCGCTGGACGTCACATCCTGCACAGGGCTTTTACCCGTCAGCGGCTTTGCTGCTGTTTGAAAATCGGGAGCTGCCGGTTTCAGCTGTGCTGACCTTACGGCTCCTGTTCTGCCAGACGGCGGCGGTACCAGGCATATCCCGCCCCGGTGAGGCTGGTGCCGCCCCGGCCCCGGCCCACCGCCAGCCACCCGGCGTCCTGAAACGACCTCAGAACCAGGCGGACCTCATGCTCGGAGATGGGAACCCCCAGTTCTCCGCATGCGGAGACGATGCCCTGCCGCCCAATGCCCCGGCGGGCGGGATACCGCTCTCCCAGCACCCGGAGCACCGCCCAGTCCAGCGGCGGTTCAGGCTCCGGGCGCTCCGCCATTTGAGCGGCGCTTCTGAACTGCTCCGGCAGGTCCTCCAGCTCGATGACTCTGCGGCCCATATAGTGGAGATATTCCATGCAGTTTTTCAGCTCCCGGATGTTCCCCGGCCACTTGTACTGAACCAGCGCCGCCTGAACCTGGGCGCTCATGATGAACCTGCTGCCGAACTGACCGCAGAAGGCCTCCGCCAGAGGCAGGATGTCCTCCCGCCGTTCCCGCAGGGCGGGAATGTGCAGGGGGATGACGTTCAGCCGGTAGTAGAGGTCCCGGCGGAAGCTCCCCTGCCGCACCCTGGCGAAAAGGTCCTCGTTGGTGGAGGAGAGAATGCGGACGTCCACCGGAATGGGCTCCACGGACCCGATGCGGACCACCTCCCGCTCCTGGAGCACCCGGAGGAGCTTGGCCTGAAGGGCGGGGCTGGTGGTCTCAATCTCGTCCAGAAACAGCGTGCCCTGATGGGCGCACTCAAAGAATCCGGGCCGGCCTCCCTTCTTCGCCCCGGTAAAAGCCCCCTCCACGTAGCCGAAAAGCTCGCTTTCCAGCAGCGTTTCCGTCAGGGCCGCGCAGTTGACGGCGATAAAAGGCCGGTGCTTCCGGGGCGAGGCGTTATGAATGGCCTGGGCGAAGAGCTCCTTGCCGGTACCGCTCTCCCCGTCCAGCATGATGGAGGCGGCGCCCCCCGCCATGCGCCGGGCAATCTCCCGGGCCTTTCGGATGGCCGGGCTGCTTCCCTCGATATCCTGGAAGGTATACCGGGCCCGGCCGCTTCTGGGGGCCTTTTGCAGGCGCAGAAGGGCCTGACAGCTCTCCTCCTCCTGAAAGCGCCGGAGCACGGCGAAGGCCCCCAGGGGCCGTCCCCGGATGCCCAGGGATTTGACGGACACCCCCAGATCCTGGCCCAGGACGCTCAGCAGACGGGGGGCGTCCTCCGAGGGGGTCAGGGACAGCTCCGGCAGCACCTCCGCCGCCGGGGCGCCCAGCACCTGGTCCTGGGTGATGCAGAGCAGCTCCTGGGCCGCCTGGTTCACCAGGGTGACAATTCCCTCCTCGTCCACGCAGACAATACCGCTGTCCAGGGCGTTCAGAATCAGCTCCAGCTTGTTTTCCATGCTCAGGTTGTGATAGGAAATCTTTTGCAGGGAGTAGTCCACCTCGGCCAGGGCGGCGGTGTAGCCGGCAAATCGGGCGCTTTCCAAAAACTGCGCGGCTCCCAGCTTCAGGGCCAGCTCACAGACGGTATTGGCGGTGAGCCAGCGGGCCCCCAGATCCACCGCCGGCATCCCCGGCGGGGCCATGTCCAGGTCGCCGGGGGCAAATGCCACCTCCGCCTCCGGCACGGTCTCAATCTCCGGGTAATAGGGAAAAAATTCGATGTTGGAGATGCCCAGGTGATAGAGCTGGGCAATGCTCTCCATGGCCATGTGGCGGGTCTGGTTGGCCAGCAGGGCCCTGGTGCCCCTGGGATAGGCCCGCAGGATCTCCAGGGCCTTTTTCGTGAAGGTGACGGCGGAGCGCACAGTCCGGGACTCCGGCGGAAGATAGCGCCGGGCCCAGCTGTTCCGCATCAGGTCGTAATCCGTGGCGGTATTCAGATACAGGTCGCAGCTCTGCAGCTCCCGCACGGTCCCGGCCTCCAGACTGTGCCGTTCCACCTCCGCCACGCCGTCAAACAGCCCGGCCAGCAGCTGCCCGTAGAAATCCGCCATACACCGGCGGCGGGAAATAATGCCGAGGGTCTTCACCGCTCCGCCTCCTCTCCTGGTTTCCTCTGATTATAAAAAAGTGCCGCCGGGCTGTCAACTGCCGGGGCCCCTTTCATTGCCGCCGGTTCAGGAAACGCCTGCGCCGGCCCCGTCGGAACGGCTCCGCCTGCCCCGGAACCGCTCAGGAGCCCGAAATCCCCGTCCCCGAACCGCCGGTCTTCTTGAAGAACGGGCCGGGGCAGAGCCCGGTCCCTGCCGGAATCTGCCCCATGGCCGCCCCGGGTCCCTCTGCGGCGGCCATACACCTGCACAAAAATGGCTGTACAGCCAGACTTTTTTGTGTTATCATTTCAACATTATCCTATGAACTTTGAATCCCGGGGAGGTGGAAGGTGCATGGAAAAGCAGATCGTCCTGGTGACGGAAGCCGCGTCCTCGGGCCCGGTTTATGCCCAGTGGCTGCGCCGCTTTTTCGCGGACCGCATCCGTCTGGAGCTGTTCAGCGTGGAGGCCAACGACTATGACAGTCTCCCCCGGAACGGAGATCTGTACATCCTCTGTGCCACCTCCAGCGACGCCTTCGGCCACCTCACCGGCCTGGTTCCGCCGGAGGCCAAGGTGGTCTCTCCCTCCGTCACCTTTTTCAAAAAGGAAATCCAGGCACTCCTTCAGCTCCCCAAGGGCACCCGGGCCATGCTGGTGAATCTCAGCGTTCAGATGGCCTTTGAGAGCATCGCGGAGCTGAACCGGCTGGGCGTCACCCAGGTGGAATTCATCCCGGTTTATCCCGGCTCCGGCTACCCCCTGGACGTGGATCTGGCCATTACGCCGGGAGAGCGGCGCTATGTGCCCCCCACGGTGCTCCAGGTGCTGGATCTGGGCCCCCGCGTGTTCACGGCGGACACGCTGGTGGAGATCGCCCTGGCCCTGGGCTTCACCTGGTTCCCCGGAAGCCGGGAGTTCCGGGAATACGCCGAGTCCCTGGTGGACTCCGGCCAGAGCCTGTCGGCCCTGTGGAACGAACGCCTGAAATCCGAGACCTATCTGGACATCCTGATGGGCGCTCTGGAAACCGGTATCCTGGGTCTGGACATGGACAACCGGATCTTCGCCCTGAACTCCGTGGCGGAGGGGATTCTGGGGCTGCGGAGGGCCTCCGTCACCGGCCAGCCCCTGGCCCTCAGCTGCCCGGAGCTGGCCCGGCTGCTGCGCCCGGAGGACCAGCGCTCCACCCGGCTCATCCAGCTGGAAAACACATACATCAGTCTCTCCTCCGTGCCGGTGGAGCAGCAGGGCCGGCGCATCGGCTGTTTTCTGCTGCTCCAGCGCTTCACCGAGGAGGAGGAGCGGCAGCAGAAGCTGCGCCTCCAGCTCTATCACCGGGGCTATCAGTCCAAATATGTGTTCAGCGACATCATCGCCCAGGACGAAACCATGCTCCGCACCAAGCAGATCGCCGCCAAAATGGCCCGGACGGACTCCGCCATTCTTCTCACCGGGGAGAGCGGCACCGGCAAGGAGCTCTTCGCCCACTCCATCCATCACGCCTCTCTCCGGCGGGATATGCCCTTTGTGGCCATCAACTGCGCCGCCCTGTCGGACTCCCTGCTGGAAAGCGAGCTCTTCGGCTATGACGAAGGAGCCTTCACCGGGGCCAGGAAGGGGGGCAAGCTGGGTCTTTTTGAATATGCCCACCGGGGAACCCTCTTTCTGGACGAGATTGAGGGCATGAGCCAGCCTCTGCAGATCAAGCTGCTGCGGGTTCTCCAGGAAAAGGAGCTGATGCGGGTGGGGGGCAGCTGCATGATTCCCATTGACGTGCGGATCATCGCCGCCTCCAACGAAAATCTGCTGGAGCGGGTCCGTCAGGGGTCCTTCCGCCGGGACCTCTACTACCGGCTGAACACCCTGCCCCTTGAGATCCCGCCCCTGCGGGAACGGGGGGAGGACGTTCTCCTGATTGCCCGGCACCTGATGCGCCGGAGCGGCGCACGCTACGCCTTTGCCCCCTCCGCCGAGGAGGCCCTTCTCCGCTGCCCCTGGGAGGGCAACGTCCGGGAGCTGGCCAACCTGGTGGAATACCTGGCCATGCTGGAAAAGCCGGTCATCGAGGCGGCGGACCTGCCCCTCTGCCTCCGGCCTGAGCCCGGTTCCGCCGCTGTCCCGGCCCTCACCGGTCCGGAACGCTTCCGCCAGGCCGCCCATGGCCGGGAGGAAGCCCTGTCCTTTCTCCTCTCCGCTCTGGAGGACGGCCCTGCCGGACGGGGCTTCCTGTGCCGCCGGGCGGAGGAGCGGGGCCTGCCTCTGACGGAGCAGGAGGTCCGGGACGGCCTGAGCCTCCTCCACCGGCTAGGTCTCATCTCCGTCTCCCGGGGCCGGGGCGGCAGCCGCCTGACCCAGGCGGGGCGGGCGCTGCTGGAGGAGCTCAAACAGGCGTCCCCCATTTCATAAACTTCGCCCTATTATTCCCCTGTTTTTTCTCTCCCTCCGGGCCTGCCGCCTGTTTTTTGTGGAATCCTCCCATTTTCCCGGAAGAAATCGAGCAGGAGATACAAAAAAGGCCCCGCCGGATTTTTGGCACAGGAATTGCTCTATAATCCGGTATCCACCACACAGCTGCAAGCAATGAAAGGAGAATGTCCATTATGCCCTATAATTTCGACGAAGTCGTAGACCGCTCCCAAAACTACGCGGCCAAATTTGAGGAGGCAGAACTGCACTACGGCACCAATCAGGTCATCCCCCTGTGGATTGCCGACATGGATTTCCGCACCGCCCCCTGCGTCGTGGAGGCAATCAAGGAGCGAGCCGATCAGGGAATCTTCGGCTACACCTGGCGGACGCCAAGGTATTTCGAGTCCATCGCCGCATGGCAGCAGAAGCGGAACGGCTGGCTGCCGGAAATCAATAAAATGGCCTTCGCCCCCGGCGTGGTCCCTGCCATGCGGATGGTGCTGAACATGTTCACCCAGCCCGGGGACAAAATCATCATTCAGCAGCCGGTGTATCACCCCTTTGCCGACGTGGTGGAGAACACCGGCCGGACCCTGGTGGTCAGTCCCCTGAAGCGGGACGAAGACGGTTATTATACCATGGACCTGGAGGACTTCGAGGCCAAGGCCAGGGACGGTGCAAAATACTTCATCCTCTGCAACCCCCACAACCCCGTGGGCCGGGTCTGGACCCCGGAGGAGCTGAAGGCTGTGGGCGGCCTCTGCGTCCGTTACGGCGTGAAGATCCTCTCCGACGAAATCCACTCCGACCTGATGCTGAACGGCCGCAAGCACACCTGCATGGCCTCCGTCTCTCCGGACATTGCCGCCGTCACCACCACCTTCATCGCCCCCAGCAAAACCTTCAACCTGGCGGGTCTCCAGTCCTCCACCATTATTTTCGACACCGAGGGGCGGAAAGACCAATATGTGGCAGAGCTCAAGCGGATGGACATTGCCCGGAACAACTGCTTCAGCCTGGTGGCCACCATGGCGGCCTATGAGAAGGGCGAAGCCTGGCTGGAAGAGCTCCAGGTCTACCTGGCGGACAACATGCGCTTCATCTATGATTTCTGCAGGGAGCACCTGCCGGAGCTGAAACCCAACCTGCCCGAGGCCACCTATCTCAACTGGATTGACGCCCGGGGCTTAGGGCTGGACGACGAGGCCCTCCACCGCTTCTGCGTGGACAAAGCCGGCGTGGCCTTCGGCAAGGGCACGGATTTCGGCGCAGGCGGAAGCGGCTTCCTGCGGCTCAATGCCGCATGCCCCCGCTCCACCATCGAGAAGGCCCTGACCCAGCTGGAGAAGGCCATCCGGGCCCGCTGAGAGAAGGGACTCCCCGGCATCCGATTCCGCGTTGAGGCGGCACGCAAGGTCTGACGCGCGGCCGGGGCTCCGCACCCGGCCGTACGCTGACAATATCAACCACATGTGTGAATGAGAGAGGAGAAAACAAATGGAAAACCAGAAAAAACTAGGCGCGTCCGCATTCCTGCCACTGATCGTGTTCCTGGCCCTGTACATCGGCTGCGGCATTACCTTCACCCTGATGGGCGTGGAGAGCCCCTTCGGCCAGTTCCCCCGCCACGTGGCTCTGCTGGCCGGCATCGCCGTGGCGCTGCTGCTGGCCCCCCAGGTGAAAGTCAGCCAAAAGCTGGACGTATTCTGCGAGGGCATGGGCAATTCCGGCGTCATGATGATTATTCTCATCTACCTGATGGCCGGCGGGTTCCAGGGCGCCGCAGCGGCCATGGGCGGCAAAGATTCCGTCATCAACCTGGCGCTGCATTTCATCCCCGTCTCCCTGCTGATCCCCGGCGTGTTCCTGATGTGCTGCTTCATCTCCACAGCCATCGGCACCTCCATGGGCACCATCGCAGCCATGGCCCCCGTGGCCATCGGCGTGGCCCAGGGAGCAGGCCTGAATCCCGCCATTGTGGGCGCAGCGGTCATCGGCGGTTCCTATTTCGGCGATAACCTGTCCATGATTTCCGACACCACCATTTCCGCCGCTCAGGGCTGCGGCTCTGAGATGCGGGACAAGTTCCGGATGAACTTCTTCATGGCCCTGCCTGCCGCCGTCATCGCCATGGTGCTCTACGGCGTTTTGGGCGGACACGGTTCCGGCGCTATCGAGGCCGGCTCCTTCAATATCATTCAGGTCCTGCCCTACATCGTGGTCCTGGTCACGGCCCTTATGGGCATCAACGTGGCGGTGGTCCTGTTCGTGGGCATCCTGATGACGGGCGTCATCGGCCTGGCCATGGGCACCGTGGGCTTTTTCGAGTGGGTCCAGGCCATCGGCGGCGGCATGAGCGACATGTTCTCCATCAGCATCGTGGCCGCTCTGGTCTCCGGCATCATCGGTCTGGTCCGCTTCTACGGCGGCGTGGAGTGGATGGTCAACGCCATCACCTCCAAAATCAGCAACCGCCGGGGCGCCGAGTACGGCATCGGCCTGCTGTCCGGCGTGCTCTCCGCCGCGCTGGTGAACAACACCATCGGCATCATTGTCACCTGCCCCATCGCCAAGGAAATCGGCGGCAAATACGGCATCGCCCCCAAGCGGCTGGCCAGCCTGGTGGACATCTTCGCCTGCGCCTTCCTGGCCCTGATGCCCCATGACGGCGGCATCCTCATTGTCACGGAGCTGGCGGGCTGCACGCCTTTGGACATCCTGCCCTACTCCTTCTACATGTTCGCTCTGATTATCTTCACCTGCGTCACCATCCAATGCGGTCTGCTCCGGACCCCCGAGGAAAAGGAGTTTGCCCGGAAGCAGGAAGCCGCTGCCGGCAAGCGCTGAGTCCCTGTCCGCAACAACCCGAAGGCCCTGAAACAGGGGCCGGATATCTGTTATTTTTAAGGAGGTCCCTCACTATGGACAAGAAAGTCATTTCCACCACCGACGCCCCCGGCGCCATCGGCCCCTACTCCCAGGCCTGGACTGCCGGCGATTTCATCTTCACCTCCGGCCAGATCCCCGTGGACCCCGCCACCGGCGAGATCCCCGCCGGCATCGCCGCTCAGGCGGAGCAGAGCTGCAAAAATGTGGCCGCCATTCTCCGCGCCGCCGGGTACGGCATGGACGGCGTGATTAAGACCACCTGCTTCCTGGCGGACATGGGCGATTTCGCCGCCTTCAACGAGGTCTACGCCAAATTCTTCACCTCCAAGCCTGCCCGGTCCTGCGTGGCGGTGAAGGATCTGCCCAAGGCCGTCCTCTGCGAGATCGAGGCAGTCGCCGTCAAATAATTTCTTTACTTCAAACGCCCCTTCTTTTTATGGAAAGGAGGGGCGTTTCCCATCTTTTGAGCTCTGTGCGGCCTTCCCGGCCCGGCGGAATTCTTTTCAGCCGGGCCGGCTGTAAAAAAGAGCCGCCCGGCGATACGCGCCGTGCGGCCCAAGCGAGTGGGATATTGGAAAGCTTCCTGCTTCAGCATACCATGTTCCGCCCCTTTTTGTAAATAGGAGGTTTTGCCGAACCGCGGCAGGTTTCCCCGATTTCTGCCGGCAGCGGGGCAGGCTCCGCCGCCTTTGTGAATATTTTTAAAAAAGAGGCTTTTTTCTCTTTCCAATCCCTCACAAATGTGTTATATTATACAAAAGGGGATGCCCCATCCTCTTTCACACGAAAGGAGCGATCGCAATGAAGTACACATACACATGCAAAAAGGTCTCTCTAAATGATTCCATCAAGGAATACGCGGAAAAGAAGATCTCCAAGCTGAACCGCTATTTTCGGGACGAGGATACCACCGCGTCTGTGACCTTCTCGGTGGAGAAGAACCACCTGTGTACGGTGGAGCTTACCATCCGGGGCGGCGGAACCCTGCTCCGCGCCCAGACCCAGGCGCCGGACGGCGATATGCGGGGGGCGCTGGACGCGGCTGTCGGCTATATCGAGCGCCAGATTCTCAAGAACAAGACCCGCCTGGCCAAGCGCCTGCGGAGCGAGGGGTTCCCGGCCCCTGCACCCTCCGGGGATTTCGAGGTGGCTGAGGAGAAGGAATTTGCGGTCGTCCGCACCAAGCGCTTTGCCGTAAAGCCCATGAGCACGGAAGAGGCGATTTTGCAGATGAATCTGCTGGACCATAACTTTTTCGTTTTCCGCAGCAGCGAGGACGACAGCCTTTCCATTGTCTACCGCCGCAAAAGCGGGGGCTACGGCCTGATCGTCACCGACGACGAGGATTAGGCGAAACGCCTGGAATAGGCGCGAAAGGGCCCTTCGGGGCCCTTTTGTTCGGCGGCCGCCTCCCGGAAAATCCGCCCCTTTCCAGAATTTCCTTTGACAAATCTCCCAAAATGTGGGATACTTTCCTATACTGAATTTAATACAGGGCTCCGGCCCTGGGAATGGAGCGGCGCATGGAGCAGCTGAGAAAGAAAAAGGGCTTTATCTGCGATATGGACGGCGTGATTTATCACGGCAACCAGCTTTTGCCGGGGGTCAGAAAGTTCGTGGACTGGCTGGCAAAGGAGAAGAAAAACTATTTGTTTCTGACAAACTCCAGCCAGTACACCCCCAAGGAGCTCCAGCAGAAGCTGGCCCGGATGGGTCTGGACGTAGACGAGTCCCATTTTTACACCAGCGCCCTGGCAACGGCCCACTTCCTGGACAGCCAATCGCCGGGATGCAGCGCCTATGTGGTGGGGGAGCACGGAATTACCAACGCCCTCTATGACAAGGGCATCACCTATAACGACGTGAATCCGGACTACGTGGTGGTCGGGGAGCCCACGGCCTATAATCTGGAGCAGATTACGAAGGCCATCCGCCTGGTCAACGCCGGCGCGAAGCTGATCGGCACAAACTCCGACCTGACAGCTCCGGCGGAGGCGGGCATCGTCCCGGCCTGCCGGGCGTTGATTGCGCCCATTGAGCTGGCCACGGGAAAGCAGGCCTATTTCGTGGGAAAGCCCAACCCCCTGATGATGCGGGCGGGGCTCCGGATGCTGGGGGTTCACTCCGAGAACGCGGTCATGGTGGGCGACCGGATGGACACGGACATCATCGCCGGCATCGAGACCGGCCTGGACACAGTGCTGGTGCTCTCCGGCGTGTCGGACCGGGAGACCTGTGAGCAGTTCCCTTACCGCCCCCGGTTCATTTTGAAAGGCGTGGGGGAAATCCCCGGAAAATAATTTTGGGGCGTGTGGATGGAAGAAATCCCCCGGCTGTGCCGGGCCGCTTCCTCCCCATCAGACCGGTCTGCCGAAAAGGGCATATCCTTCTTCCGTCGGAAAGAAGGATATGCCCTGTCTCTATGCCCCGGTCCCGGGCGGCGTCAGCCGTCCCGCTCCTCAAAATCCTTCACAATGGGGGGAAGCTGGGAAATCATGTTGTCCATGTCCTCAAACATGGCGCTCTTCGTGGTACCCAGGCGGCTGGCCTGGTCAATGTGCTTGACAACCTCCTGATACCGGTCTTTCATCTGGTCGAAAAACCGGCAGATGGTCTGCAGGTTCGTCCGGGATACCTCAATCACCTGGGAAATCTCCGTCTGCACGGAGGCGGAGCCCTCTGCCGCCGCCGTAATCTTATGAAAGCTCTCGTCGGCCTGGGCCACAATATCCGTGCCCTTCCCCAGGGTCTGCTGAGACGACGAGATGCTGGCGCTGAGCTGGCCGGCCTGAACCTCCACCTCACAGACGCCCGTATCCACCTCTCCGGCCAGCACCTTGATCTCCTTGGCCAGCTCCTTGACCTGGGCGGCCACCACCGCGAAGCCCCGGCCCTCCACGCCGGCCCGGGCCGCCTCAATGGAGGCGTTGATGGCCAGAATGTTGGTCTGGTCCGCAATGGACACAATTTTGCCCATGCACTTCTGAATGTCCTGAATGGCGGACTGGAGGTGGGAGAAGGTCACCGCCATTTCCTCATAGGATTTCTGCACCGCCATGGAGGTCTCCCCCAGGGCGCCCATCTGGGCCTGCGCCTCTGTCACAGCCTGGGCAATCTCATCCCGCACTTGGTCAAACTGCTCCGCCGTCTGGTCGATGCTGGAAAAGGATTGGCCCATGTCCTGGAGCTTTGCCTGAAAGTGGTCCGCCTCCTTCAGCACGCCGGAAAAGGTGGTCCCCACCATGCTCAGCTCCGACAGGGAGGCAACCTCCTTTTTCACCAGCTCCTTCTGATAGGACTTCAGACTGCCGGCCACGTGCAGCACCGGATAGAGACTCTTTTCCTCCTGAACCGGCGTCTGCCGGCGTTTTCCCGAACCCGAAAATAACATACTCCGCACCTCCCTTACTCAAACACGACGCAGGTCATGGACTGGTTGACAAAGCGGTTGTTATAATGCTCCCCGTATCCCACGAAGCCGACGTGGCTGCCCAGCGCCGACATCTCCCGCAGATAGGTCTGCATGTAATTCCGCTCGGAAAACAGCTTGTAGCGGAACAGGCAGTTCACCGAGAAAATCGCGGAACGGCGGGGGAAGTCCCGGCAGATCTGCTGGATGGTGTTCTTCGTTATGGCCTGATAATCCCCCAGCTCCAGGAGAATCAGCACGTCGGAGTCGTTGACCTGGCGGAAGCAGGCCAGGGCGTTTCCATGGACCTCCTTGATGGAGATAATGCAGGTGTCATCCCCGTTGATTTTGCCGAACGGATTTTGGAAGGTCCGGGTCAGGATCTCCTGGTCCGTCACATGGAGGATGCTCTCGTAGACCTGCTTGGCCGGTTTCCCGTTCAGGGAGCCCAGTATATAATTGGCCCGGTCGGTGTTGGAGGCAATGAAACGGTAATTTCCATATTGATGATAAATATTTTCCTTATAGGTCTTCACCCGGCCGTTCAGATTCCGGACCATTCCATAGGCCACCGCGTTCTCATAGACCCGGCCGTTTACCGAAACACGGCCCTGGTCGCCGGTTCCGCCCACCAGGGGGATGCCTGTCCGCTGGAGAACGGTGTTGATAGTCGTCAGCACGCAGGCGTCATTTCCGGCGCAGAAGTCAATGCACACCGTATCCTGACGGGAGCCGCCCACGGCCTGCACATCCCGCTCCAGCCGGTGGATGTACTTCACCGGCATGGTGGTCACGTCCTCCAGGACGCCGGCGGCGGCCTTCACTCCGTCGGAAAAGGCGATGACCCCCACGCCGTTCTCCACCACCTGGGTCTGATAGCTCATACCAATGCAGCCAATGCTGGGAACGCCGGGAAAGCACCGCTCCAGCTCCTTGACATGCTCCTCGAACTGCGGCTGGTTGGATAACAGCATGATAAACTGGGGAGAGTGGAGCCCCCGGAGGGCCTCCTTCAGATTTCCGCTCTGACTCATACCGAAAGACTGTTTCACGCCGCTGTCTCCTCCTCTAATATTCATAATGGCTTAGCTTTCCAATTATACCGGAAAGGAACAGCGGTGTCAATAACCACACAGCGCCGGTACACACCCGTCTCATAAAAAAGTGACAGAACGGGACAGGGTGAAGGAACTGGATAAGTTGCGGAAAAGCAACAGAGACAGAAGCCCCGGGGCATCCAAATTATGCGAAATATTCGCTGGCGGGTATATGGATATAGTACACGCAGCTGAAAAGAATCCATTGGATTCTTTTCAGCTGCGCCGGCTATGATCGTCATGTGCGGGGTATTGAGCAGGCTGGATACATTGGACGGTCTGGTATGATTTGAACCGTTTTGCTCGCCGCTGCAAACGGCGGCAGCCGCAAACATGGCACAGATTACTTCCGCCCTATCCGTTCGGAAGTAATAATAGATGCGAAAAACCGGGGAGGATTTCCAGCAAATGTCCCGGGATTCAGAACCTGTATTCACAACCGCCGAACGCTGTCTGAACGGCCTTTTTCCCGCCATACCACACCGGTTTCCTCTGTAATCCGTCAGGATTGCAGAGGCAGCGAGCAGTCTCCCTGTCTGACAGGAAAAATTCCCGCCCATCCGTCATCCCCCGGCTGTGAATACAGGTTCTTACAGTTCCGGTTCCGAAGACGGCTGCCGTCTTCGGAACCGGAACTGACAACAGGACGGTGAACGCTTTACGCAAATTTGCTTTGGCTGTCCGCCAAAATTTCACCACCGCAAATCATTTGAAAGCTTCCGTTAAGGCACGTATGCTTTCTCTTTTTTTTGAGTCCCGACACCCTGCCTGGCATTCTCCGTTTTTTATGAGACGGGCATGAACGTTTTCCGGGGGACGTCTGCCGCCTCTTCCCCCGGCGGGCAGCCCCTCCGGGGAGGCTGGCCCGGCGGGAGATGCCCGCCTGGCCGGACTTCTCTCAAAAAAATATGTTTGCCATTCGGACATTCTTCTGATAGAATAAAAAGTATATTTTTACCGGAAGCCGCCCGGACACACCCGGCGCTCCCCCTTGCCGGCATGACCGGCGTCTGTTTTTGCGGGCGCCCTCTGTTCGTCCGGCGCGCTCCGGCTGTTGGAAATACAGATTTTTTATAAGGAGTCAGTTTATGAGCCACCAGGAACGCCCGCATCGTTTAATCGAGCACGTCCTGAATCTCCTGAATCTTCTCCGCCGGTCCAACATTGAGATCAACCGCTTTATGGACTCCGGCGGAGACTTCGCCGGGCTGGAGCTGCCGGATGTCCAGGGCGCGCAGATGGCCTATGAGATCATGCGGTTCATGGACGAGATGCCCGGCGGCGTCCTGATCTACTATGCCGGCGGCAGAGAGGACATCATCTATGCCAACCGGGAGCTTCTGCACATTTTCCAGTGCAGAAATCTTCAGGAATTCCGGGAGCTGACAGGCAACTCCTTCCGGGGAATGGTGCATCCGGAGGATCTGGAGGCTGTGGAGCGCAGCATCTGGGAACAGGTTTCCGCCAGTCAGTACGACCTGGACTATGTGGAGTACCGGATCATCCGCAGGGACGGAGAAATCCGCTGGATTGAGGACTACGGCCACTTCATCCACAGCGAGGCTGTTGGGGACCTCTTCTATGTCTTTCTCGGCGACGCCACGGAGAAGCTGGCCCGCCGTCAGACCGAGCTGGACCTGCTTCTCAGCCAGCGGAAGGCCAGGGAACAGCAGCTTCAGAGCGTCATTGAGGAATACGACAAGGAGCGGTCCTTAATCAACCAGGAATACCTGCGGCGCCTGAAGGTCATTGAGGGTCTCAGCATCAACTATGAATCCATCTTCTATGTGGACCTGGAAAAGGACCAGATTCTGCCCTACCGGCTGAGCAGCCGGACAGAGCACGCTTTTGAAAAGCGCTTTCAGCCCCGCCGCTTCTCCCTGTACATGGCCGACTATATTCAGACCTGGGTCTGCCCCGAGGACCGGGAGACCATGGCCGGGGAGCTGACCAGGCAGTCCATCCGGGAGCGGCTGGCGGGCAAGACCACCTATTATATCAACTACCGGGCCCTGAGCGGCGGAGAACTCCAGTATCTTCAGCTCCGGGTGGTGGACGCGGGGCACACCGGCCCGGCGGGGCAGGTGGTCATAGGCTGCCGCCGGGTGGACGAGGAAATTCAGCACGAGATGGAGCAGAAGCAGATGCTGGCGGAGGCCCTCAGCGACGCCAGCACGGCCATTGCCGCCAAAAACGCCTTCCTCTCCAACATCTCCCACGATATGCGCACCCCGCTGAACGCCATATTCGGCTTCTCCTCCCTGGTCCGGAAAAAGGCCGGAGACCCGGAGGCCATCCATCACTACGCCGAGAAGCTGGAAACCGCCAGCCTCCAGCTGCTGGAGATGATTGACAAGGTTCTGGAGCTGTCCTGGAACGGATCCGGAGACCCTCAGACGGCGGAGTCCATCTGCGACCTCCGGACGCTGATGGAGGACATCCACGCCGGATTCCTCCCCAAGGCCGCGGAAAAGGACCTGTCCTTCTCTCTGGACTGCGGGTCCCTGACCCAAAGCATCGTCTTCTGCGACCAGGAAAAGCTGCGGCAGCTGCTGATGTACCTGGTCAACAACGCCATCACCTACACCAACACCGGGGGCAGCATCTCCCTCACCGCCGCCCAGAGGAGCGCCGCCGGAGAGCACGGCGCTCTGTACCATTTCATTGTGGAGGACAGCGGCATCGGCATCGATCCGGAATTCATCGGCCATATTTTCGAGCCCTTTTCCCGGGCGCAGAACACCACCCACAGCGGCGTCCACGGCGTGGGCCTGGGACTGACCATCGCCAAAAACATTGTGGATATGCTGGGCGGGAGCATTGACGTCCGGAGCACCCCGGGCCGGGGCACCGTGTTTACCGTGGCCCTCCGCCTCCCCTTCCGGAACGCCGGACCGGAGACGGCGCCGGTCTCCGCCGTGCCTCTGTCCGGAAAACGTGTGCTGGTGGCGGAGGACAACCCCATCAATCTGGAAATCGAAATAGAGCTGCTTCAGGACCTGGGGTTTGAGGTGGAGTCCGCCCGCAACGGCAAGGACGCCGTGGAGCTGCTGCGCCAGGCCCCGCCAGGGCATTACGATTTGGTGCTGATGGACATTCAGATGCCGGTGATGGACGGCTGGAAGGCCGCGGAAGCCATTCGGGCCCTGCCGGACCCCCTCCGGGCTCAGGTGCCTGTCATCGCCCTGTCCGCCAACGCCTTTGAGAGCGACATCCGCAAGTCCCTGTCCCACGGCATGGACGCCCACCTCACCAAGCCCCTGGATATTCCCCAGCTGCTGAAAACCGTTCAGCGGGTCCTGCGGGAGCGCCGGACCTGACGGGCGGCGGCGCTGTTCTTCCTGATTTACGGGCCGCACCTCACCGCGGCCTGTGCCAGCCTCCGGCGGAACGTGCCGCCCTGGACACAGGTCTCGCTCAGACGAAAAGCCGGCTCCGCGGAAGCGGAGCCGGCTTTTCTGTATTCTGTCATGCCTTCCGTCCCGCCGGGCCCCTGGGCGGCCTCAGACGGGCGCGTTACGCCTCCAGCAGCTTCAGGGCATTATAGGCGAACAGCGCCGCCGTGCGGGGCAGGATGCTTTCATCCAGCCGGAAGGAGGGGTTATGCAGAGGGACGGACTGGAACAGGGCGTCATTCCGGCAGCCTGCGAAGAAGTACACCGAGGGCACCTCCCGGGAGATGTAGCAGAAATCCTCTCCCCCCATGTACTTGTCCGCCTCAGAGGCCACCGCCCCGCTCCCCAGGAGCTCTGCGGTGTTGGCCCGGACCCGGGCCGTCAGGGTGGGCTCATTCTGGACCGGCCAGCAGGCAATCCGGTACATCAGTTCATACCTGCCGCCGTAGAGGGAGGTAACGGCTTTGGCGCAGTCCTCGATGAAGGCTTTGGCCTTCTCCGGAATCTCCGGCCGGAAGCTCCGGACCGTACCGCTGAGCTCGCATTCGCCGGGAATCGTGCCCCAGTTGGTGCCGCTCTGGAAGGTGCACACCGACAGCACCACCGGATCGGCAGGCACGCAGACCCGGCTGACAAAGGTCTGGAGCAGCTCGTAGACCTGCACGCCCATGTTGATGGCGTCCACGGCGCTCTGGGGCTCGCTGCCGTGGGAGCCCTTGCCGAAGAGCTTCAGGCGGAAGAAATCCGGGTTGGCGGTCACGGCCCCCTCCTGAATCAGATAGGTCCCGGCGTCATAATCCGGCGTGACGTGGGCGGCCAGAGCCATGTCCACCCCCTGGAGCACGCCGGCCTGGACCACCCTTTCCGCGCCGCAGCTCCGCTCCTCGCTGGGCTGAAACAGCAGCTTCACCGTGCCGTGAAGATGGTCCCGCAGCCGGGAGAGAATCATTGCCGTCCCCAGCAGCCAGGTCACATGGGCGTCATGGCCGCAGGCGTGCATCTTCCCGGCGCAGCGGGAGGCGCAGGCCAGGCCGGTGGCCTCCTCAATGGGCAGGGCGTCCATATCCGCGCGAATCAGCAGGGTCTTTCCCGGTTGGGCCCCCCGAATGAGACCCACCACGCCGGTGCCGGCAACGCCGGTCTCCGTCTCGATGTCCAGGGACCTCAGAAGCTCCTCCACCTTCCCGGCGGTGCGGAACTCCTCAAAGCCCAATTCCGGGTTCCGGTGCAGGTCCTCCCAAATTTCCCGGAGCCGGGGGGCGGCGGACTCCGCCATCTGCAAAATCTGTTCTTTCATGACTCTTCTGTCTCTCCTTTTCGCCGCTCAGCGCCTGGCCGCCCCGGCCTCTTTCTGCTGCCGGATGTACTCTTTTTCCTCGGGGGTCCGCATCAGGCCGAACTGAATGGTAATCACGGCGGCCAGCAGCAGGAAGTAGCAGTAGAAATTATACTGGACCACTGCCAGCGGGTTCAGCGCCGCATAGAAGCCGGACAGGGTCAGCATACCCCCGGCGTGGGGCGCCAGACCGTGGACGCCGCAGGCAAAAATGTCCAGCAGGCTGGCATTCCGCTTGGGGGCGATGTGGTGCTCGTCGGCAATGTCTCTGGCCAGAGGCGCTGCAATCATGATGGCAATGGTATTGTTAATCAGGGCAAAGTCCAGCAGGCCGGACATGAAGCCGATGCAGTACTCTGCGCCCTTCCGGGTACGGACACGGCGGTGCAGCACATCCACCAGCCAGTCAATGCCTCCGTAGACCGTGATGATGCCGATGAGGCCCCGGAGCATAATGGCCACAATGGCGGTGGACATCATGCCGGACATGCCGGAGCCGATGGCCTGGGCAAACCCCGCCAGAGTCAGGCCTCCGGTGAAAATGCCCACCAGGCCCGCCAGAAAGGTGCCGCTGATCAGAACGATGAACACGTCCATGCCGCAGATGGCAGCCGCCAGAACATAGACATAGGGGATAATCTTTACCAGACTGTAGGACAGGTCGCCGCTGATGGGCTCGGCGCCGCCGCTCATCAGAGAGAAGACAATCACCGTCACCAGGGCCGCAGGCAGGGCAATCAGCAGGTTCATGCGGAATTTATCCTTCATCTCACAGCCCGCGCCGGTGGTGGCGGCAATGGTGGTGTCGGAGATGATGGAAAGATTGTCTCCAAAGAGTGCGCCGCTGTAGACGGCGGCAAAGTACAGCGGGATGCTGGCCCCGGTGCCCTCGGCCACCGCCAGAGCAATGGGCGCGATGGCCACCAGCGCGCCGGAGGAGGTGCCGATGGCCGTAGCCACCAGGGCGGTGATGATGAAGATGCCCGGCAGGATGAACCGGACAGGCACCAGGGACAAGCCCAGATTCACCACGCTGTCCACGCCGCCCATGGCCTTGGCCACGCCGGAGAACGCGCCGGCCACCAGGAAAATCATGCACATCATAATGGTGCCCTCGTCGCCGGCGGCCCGGCAGAACCTGGAGACCTTTTCCGTCAGGGGCATGTACCGGTTCATCAGGAACGCGGCCACAATGCCCACCAGAATGGCGGCATGGCGGGGGAACTGGTTCCAGGGCTGCTCCACGGTTCCGGTAATGGTGTAGTAGATTCCGCAGCCCAGATACAGTCCCAGGAATACAAACATGGGGATAAAGGCGGCGAATCCATACTTCTTTACAGTCTGCGTATCGTTTGTCATCAGTTCTCTCTTCCTTTCTCTTCTCGGTGCGGATGTCGGTTCCTCTCTGCCGGGGTCTTCGGCGGGCGTCAGGCTGCCGGACTTGTACATGTTCCGTGCGCTTCACTATATAAAGCAAACAGCGTGCCATTTCCCCCAACGGTTTCCGCGCCTCTCCCTCTCAGGCGGGGAAAGCCTTGCGCCGTCTGGATCAGTATGCTGAACCTGCCGGAAAACGGCAGAGTTTTCAGAGAGCAGCCGGTTCCGGCCTCCGGCAATAACCGGATAAAACAGGATTTAACGGGAGAATTCAGAAGGATTCTCCCGTTGAATCGCCTTCCCGGAGAACGCCGGATGTTGACAAGTCCCTCTTCCGGTATCTATAATAAAACAGACTTGTACAGAAAGCCCCGTATCCGCCGCTATTTCCGCAGACCTCCGGGACCTCTCGCCATTACTTATCAATCTTTTACAGAAAGGGCGAACCAACATGAACATTGCAGAATTGAAGCACGCTCAGGCAGGCTATGTCAACACGCCCCTGGAGTACATGCCCGCCCTGACCCGGGAGCTGGGGGGCGGCCCTCTTTACATCAAGCGGGACGACCTCACCGGCCTGGCCCTGGGGGGCAACAAGGCCCGGAAGCTGAACTATATCGTCCAATATGCCCTGGACAACGGCTACACCGCCCTGATGACCTTCGGAGGCGTCCAGACCAACCATGGCCGCCTCACCGCCGCCGCCGCCATCCGCTTCGGGCTGAAGCCCATTCTGGTGCTGAAGGGAGCCAGGCCGGAGCGCCTGTCCGGCAATCTGCTGCTGGACCGTCTCATGGGCAGCGATATCTACTTTGTGGACAGCAGCGCCCTGGACGCCCTGCCGGAGGAGGAGCGGGAGGCCGCCAAGAGCCGCCATCTGGAGAAATGCGCCGCCCGAATCATCGCTGAATATGAGGCCCGGGGGGACAGGGTTCTCTCCATCCCCGTAGGGGGCCAGACCGTCATCGGTTCCGCCGGCTATGTGCAGGCCATTCCGGAGATCATGCGCCAGATGGAGGAGCAGAGCATTCAGGCCAGATATCTGGTGGTGGGCTACGGCTCCACCGGCACCTTCGCCGGCCTCTGGGCCGGGGCGAAGTACTATCACGCCCCCTTCGAGGTCATCGGCATCCCCATTGAGCCGGACTACCGGCCCAGGGAGGAGACCGCCGCCTTCATCAACGAGCTCAGCGCCTTTTTCGACATGGGTTTCACCTGCTCCGCCGGAGACCTCCATCTGGAGTGCGGCCCGGCGGAAACCCCTTACGGCGGCGTGGGCTACAACGAGCCCGACCCCGTCACCCAGCGGCACATCGAGCTGCTGGCCCGGACCGAGGCCATTTTTGCCGACCCCTGCTACACCGGCAAGGTGTTCCGCGGCTTCACGGACCTGGTCCGCCGGGGAATGCTCCCGGGGGGCGCGATTCTGATGCATACCGGCGGCGCGCCGGGGCTCTGGTCTCAGGAGCACCTGGACCCCATGCAGGAGCTGTTCTGGTCCGACGAGACGGCGGACCGGGTCCATGTGATGAAGGCATAGGACCATGGACCGGATTCTGATTCAGAGCGGCACGGTCTATACAGGCCGTCTGGAGGCCCCTTTTACAGGAGATGTCCTGATATCCGGGGACCGCATCGAGGCGGTATCGCCCCGGATTGACCCGGAGGGGCTGGACGCCCTGGTGGTGAACGCCGCAGGGAAGGCGGTGACGCCGGGATTCATCGACCTCCACCGCCACGCGGATCTGGCGGTTTTCTCCCCGGACTTCGGCTCTATCGAGCTGGCTCAGGGCATCACCACCGTGGGCATGGGGGTCTGCGGCTTCTCCTTCGCTCCCTATACGGAGCGTTCTAATGGGCTCTATGATTACGTTCTGTCTACTCATGGCCCCTCCTTCGACGGGGCCCGCTACCCCGTCATGGCCGACTATCTGGAGGCCCTGCGGCATATCGCCCCCGCCGTCAACACCGCCACCCTCCAGGGGCTGGGGGCCATCCGCCTGGCGGTGAAGGGTTATGACCCCTCCCCCTTTACTCCGGCGGAGCTGGAGCAGGCCCGGGACTATGTGCGCCAGGCCATTGACTGCGGTCTCCGGGGCTTTTCCACAGGGCTGGTCTATCTGCCGGAGGTCTGCACCACCACCCGGGAGCTGACGGAGCAGCTGGCCCCCTGCCGGGGACGCGGGCTGCTGTACATGCCCCACATGCGGGACGAGGCCGCCCGTCTGGCGGAGGCTGTGGAGGAGAGCATTCAGGTAGCCCGCTCCGCAGAAATGGCCCTGGGCATCAGTCACTTCAAGGCCCTGGGCCCCGCCAGCTGGGGCGGCGTTCTGAGCCGGGCCGTTGAGAAGATCGAGGCGGCCCGGGAAGAGGGCATGGACGTCACCGTAGACCTCTATCCCTATCACGGCACCGCCACCACCTTGGCCTCCATCCTGCCTGCCTCCTTTCTGACGGAGGAATTTTCCTCCCTCCTGGCCCGCATCACCGAGCCGGACACGGTGGACCGGCTCCGGCACTGCTACCGGAACCCCGGGCCCAGGGATGAGCTCATCGACCTGGATTTTCGATGGACCCACGCCATGATCAGCGGCGTCCGCCGCCCGGAAAACCGGAGATACCTGGGAAAAACCATCCGGGAGTGCACGCTGTTGGCAGGCTGCGGGGACGAGTATGCCTTTATCGCGGAGCTGCTGGCCTCGGAGGAGGGCAGCGTCAGCATGATCGGCCTGAACATCTCGCCGGAGGACATTGTCCGTATCATGAAGCTTCCCTACTCCATGGTCATCTCCGATTCCCTGTATAACCTCACCGACACGCCTCATCCCCGCATTTACGCCTCCTTCCCCCACGTGCTCCGGCACTATGTACAGGAAACCCATGTCCTGACCATGGAGGAAGCCGTCCACAAGATGACCCTGCTTCCGGCGGAGCGGATGGGCTTCCGGGACCGGGGCGTTCTCCGCCCCGGCGGCTTTGCCGACCTGCTGGTGTTCGACCCGGCGCGGATTGGGGACAACGCCGGCTTCGGCCACGGCAAACGCCTCTCCACCGGTATGGAACGGGTCTATGTCAACGGACGGCTGGCCTGGAGGGACGAGAGCCTCCTCTGCCGGGCGGGCCGCTGCCTGAGCGGAGCGTTTCACGCATGAAAATGAGGGGAGGTCTGAGGCGTGTGCCTGATAAAGAATGGCGCGCAAAACCTAGAGCAATTCTCAAAATAAACAATAGCCAGCGCAACAGAACCAGCCAACGCAATCGGCAGCAGAAACACAGTTGAGAGCAAAGTGAATTGCATCATCAAGAGCATCGGGAGAACGGACGCGAAGCTTTCTCAAAATAGCCTTCACTTTAGACCAGAGCTTTTCAATCGGATTCAAATCCGGACTGTATGGAGGCAAATAAAGGACCTCTGCTCCAGCACCACGCAGCAGTTCACCCACCGCTTGGATATGATGGGTCCTGAGATTGTCCATTACCACGATATTTCCTGGATGGAGAGTAGGGATCAGAACATCTTTCAGATAAGTCAGGAATTTATCTCCTGTTGTTCCACCTTGAAAAATCGTAAAGGCCACTTCTCCATCCAGTCGAACGGAAGACAAAATGGTAGTGGATTGCGGCGTGTTCAGCGGCGCATGATCTACCACGCGCCGGCCCCCTTTTCCCCGGCCATAACGTCTGGCCATATCGATATTCACACCACTTTCATCCAGGAAAACCAGATGAGATGCCTGGACTGTCTTCGCAAACCCACTCCATTGTTCTCTCTTGGCCTGCACATCGGGGACGCTCCTGTTCTGAAGCGTGGATCATCTTCTTTTTGCGCCGGTACCCCATTGCCTGGATCGCCCGCCGCACCGTTTCTATTCTAACTGGCAGTTCCAATTTCTCTACGATTTCTGCCAGCGTGATATCCGGCCGGGCGTCTATCGTTTTCGCTATTTTTTCTAAAGCGTCCTGCCCCAGTACACGCTTGCGCCCTCTTTTGCTGACCCGCAGATCCACACTTCCGGTTTTGGCCTTTTGTTCGGCCAGTCGGTATACTGTCGGCACCGATACTCCGTATGCCAATGCGATTCCTTTTGCGTCATGTGTTTTTTCATATGCTTCTACCAGCAAATTCCTCGCTTCGTTATGCAGCATCTTTCTCACCTCGATGCTATTTTACCTTATTTGCTCCTTTGTTGCTATTTCTGAGAACCGCTCTAAACAACACGGCCTGCGGCGCACCGCTGGCCAGAAAGGAGAGGATCATCCATAGGCTTTTTGATGGACGCCATTACCGACTGGCTGAAAGAGCTGCTGATTAGCGGCATACTCAGCAACCTCTCCGGGCTGTTTGACAGTGTGAACACCCGTGTGGGGGAAATCAGCACCCAAGTTGGCTTGACTCCCCAGGCGTGGAACAGTGGCATCTTCAACATGGTCCGCAACCTCTCAAACACTGTTATCCTTCCGGTTGCTGGCGTTATCCTCACCATCGTGATGACGTTGGAGCTGATACAGATGCTCACTGAGCGCAACAATCTCAACGACGTGGACACCTGGATGTTTTTCAAGTGGATATTTAAGAGTGCCTGCGCCGTGCTGATTGTGAGTAACACCTGGAATATCGTCATGGGTGTTTTTGACCTGACCCAAAGTGTAGTCAACCGGGCGTCCGGCGTAATCGTGGGCAGTACCAGCATTGATTTCTCTGCCATCATCACCGATTTAGAAACACAGCTGGAGGCGATGGACCTGGGGCCGCTGCTTGGCCTGTAGGTCCAATCCTTCTTTGTAGGCATTACCATGTGGGCGCTCACCATCTGCATCTTCATCATCACCTTCGGGCGGATGATAGAGATATATCTTGTCACCAGTGTGGCTCCCATCCCTATGGCAGCAATGATGGGCAAAGAGTGGGGCGGCATGGGCCAGAGCTATCTCCGGTCGCTGTTCGCCCTCGGTTTCCAGGCGTTCCTTATTATGATCTGCGTTGCCATTTACGCCGTACTCATTCGGAATATCGGCACAGGCGGAGACGTGAGTACAGCAATCTGGACCTGTATGGGCTATACGGTGCTGCTGTGTTTCACCCTGTTTAAGACCGGGAGCCTTGCCAAAAGCGTATTTGCCGCCCACTGACATACTATATTCCATAAATAAAACAGGAGAGTGAAAAATGGACGAGTTCAAATCCCCAGAGGCTGGCGGCGGTCAGCCTGCGCAAGCCACTAAGCTGGACCTGGAAGTAAAGGTCTACCCCACTCAGAAGGAGAGCAATATCCTGGCGACCGCTAACGTCACTCTGGGCGGCTGTTTCACCGTAAAGGGTGTGAAGATCGTGGATGGAAAGAACGGCCTGTTTGTTGCCATGCCCACCCGGAGGGACGGTCAAGGCAACTTCCAGGACATTTGCCATCCCACCACGAAGGAAATGCGGGAGGCCCTCAACAGCGCCGTCCTGGGTGAGTACCAGCGGGCGGTGGAGCGCATTACCGCCCGTGGGGAACAGGCAATGCAGCGGTCCTCGGTGCTGAACAGCCTCAGTCAGAAAAAGTCCCAGGTAGCAGACCAGCCCCCTGCCCCGAAGAAGAGTGCGGCCCGTGGGGAGCGGTGAAGTGCTGGCCCTGACCCCTATATCCCTGCGGGAGGCCAACGCCTTTGTTGAACGGAACCACCGGCATCACAAAGGCGTGACCGGCCACAAGTTTTCCATTGGCTGCACTCAGGACGGCGAGCTGGTGGGTGTAGCGATCATGGGCCGACCGGTCAGCCGGTATCTGGATGACGGCCTGACCCTGGAGGTCAACCGCCTGTGTACCACCGGGACGGAGAACGCTTGCAGTATGCTCTACGGGGCAGCGGCACGGGCGGCGAGGGCCATGGGCTACCGGAAGATCATCACCTACACCCTGGATACCGAACCGGGAACAAGCCTCCGGGCCGCTGGCTGGCAATGCGCCGGTCCCGCTGGCGGAGAACGATGGACTGGAAAGCGCCGCCCCGCCGCCGACCTCTATCCGCCGCAAAAGAAACTGCGGTACGAAAAATGGCTTTGAGGTGACAGCTTGCGGGAAATTACATTAGGTTCTCTGTTTGACGGCATCGGGGGCTTTCCCTATGCCGCCTCTTTTTATGGCATCCGTCCTCTGTGGGCCAGCGAGATCGTGTCGTCCTGTGTGTCGGTCACGAAGAAATTCTTCCCCGATATGGCCCACGTTGGCGATGTGACCAGTCTGGATGGAGCAAAACTGCCCCCTGTGGACATCATCGCATTTGGAAGCCCTTGCCAAGGATTATCTCTGGCTGGCCAGCGCCGGGGGCTGGCAGACGAGCGGAGCGGTCTTTTTTTAGAGGCTATCCGCATCATTTTTGAGATGAGGGAGGCGACACATGGCAGATACCCCAGGTTCGCGCTGTTCGAGAACGTCCCTTATGCGTTGAAGCACATAAGGGACGTTCTCCCGATGCTCTTGATGACGCAATTCACTTTGCTCTCAACCAAAATAGCAGTATACTGACATGAGGTGTGGAATGTTATCAGAAGGTGATGGCAATGTTACACAACGAGGCGCGAAAACTACTGGCAGAGGCATATGAACAGACCTGCGATGTACAGACAGCGGCAAGCGGTCTGTAGACAAGACTCCCTTGAATACGCCTGTCAATACCACGATTCTTTCCTCCGTAAGACGCAACGGTGAGACTGCCCATACGGTTTACAGCGGTGGAACGACCTGTGAAAAATTTCTGGACGCTCTCAGGAACACGCTCATTCCCACGCTGCACGCTGGGGATACTGTTGTTATGGATTATATGCGCACGCATCATGTCAAAGAGGTCCAGACGCTTTTACAGGGAGCCGGCATGAAATTACTGTACTTACCGGCGTACAGCCCCGATTTGAATTCAATCGAACATATGCGGTCTAAAATCAAGGCGGTTCTTCGCAAGCTGAAAATCAGATTATTATCCCTGCTTCCGCATGGTATTGCTGAGGCTTTCCCGCGAATCCGTCCATCGGACTGCGCCGGTTGGTTTTCTGCCGCCGGTATCCCCTGTTAATTTCTTGGATTGCTATAAGTCAATATGCTGCTATTTTACTGGGTTGCTATAATTATATTGTAATAGGGAGCGGGTGAAGTTTTCGCCGCAAGGCGGAAACGGAGATGAGCGGGCTTTGCGGCGACGCCGTCTGTGGTAAGCCAGCAGGTAATCCGCCGCCTCCGGGAAGCGCATTCCGCAGAACTCCTGGAGGAACGAGATGGCGCCGCCGCCCTGCCGGGTAGAGGAGCGCCTCCGGATAAGGCGTTCCTTGATGCGGATGCTGTCCATCTCAGCCGTAGTGTAGTAGCTGCCGGCCCGCTTCAGCGTGCAGCCCAGGGAGGGCGGCAGGTCCGTGTGCTTGACAATGTCCGGCGCCTTTTCCGTGAAACCGCAGATTGTGTTTGTACTCAAATCCTTACCTTTCGAGACGCTTCGGGGCGCGGTCCTAACAGATACGCCACGGGGCCTGCCTGGCGGGCAGTTGCCGTCTCTTTTGTTTCAAAGAGCCGTCCCGGCGGCCGAACAGCGGACAGCCGGTATACAGCATTTCGGGCTATGCCAAGACCTGGAAAGCCGGGAGTATGCTGCCGGCTGCGTACAGCCGGGACCCCGGGGGTGCGGACCGGGCCGGGCTGACGCTCCGGTTCGCCGGCCGCTGATTCCAACCGCGGTGCGAAAAATTTTGCCCAAAAGCGAGAATCCATATAAATTTTATAAAAAACATCAAATTCCCTCTTGACAGAGGGAGAATTTTCTTTTATGATAGGCAAGTACGCGACGGGGAGAGAGCGTCCCGCGCCGCGAAACTGCGATGAACCGGGAGATTGCTCGAAAGAGGTAACTTCCGGGGAGTATGTCCGATCATCGGGCGGCTGAGAAAAGTCTGTGCGCAGCGTAGATCGCCGCGCCATGACGGGACCGGCCAGCATCTCTGCGCCGGTTTTTTCATGAGCTGGAATGATACGCACGGTTCCGCGGACAGAAAAATTTCTCTCGCCGTAGGTTGTCGAGACTCGAAAAACTACCTACGAAATCAGGAGGAAACAGTTATGGCTCAGAAAGAAAAGATCCGTATCCGGCTGAAGGCCTATGACCATCAGGTGATTGACCAGAGCGCCGAGAAGATCGTGGAGACCGCCAAGCGCACCGGCGCTGAGGTTTCCGGCCCCATCCCTCTGCCCACCAAAAAGGAAATCGTCACCATTATCCGCGCTGTGCATAAGTACAAGGACAGCCGCGAGCAGTTTGAGCGCCGCACTCACAAGCGCCTCATCGACATCTCCAAGTCCTCTCCGAAGACCGTGGAGGCCCTGATGGCCCTGGAGTTGCCCGCCGGCGTGGACATCGAGATCAAGCTGTAATCCCTGTTTCTATGTTGTACCGCTGTCCGCGCCCCTCCTAAGGGATTGCCGGTTTTCCAGACTGTCTCCCGCTCCCGAAATTCCAAGGCAAACCCAATGAAGCGCCTGGGACGGGAAGAGGGAAAAAGAGGGAACGGAATTTCTTCCGAACGACGCGGGCGGGTCAAGTTGGCCGAGCAACGGTTCCCAATGGCCGCCTCGCCCAACCAATAACCTTATTCTAAGGAGGAACCTACATGAAAGCGATCATCGGCAAAAAAGTGGGCATGTCCCAGATTTTTGACGAGAACGGCCATGTGATCCCCGTCACGGTCATCGAGGCGGGCCCCTGCGTGGTCGTGCAGAAGAAGACGGCTGAGAAGGACGGCTACACCGCCGTTCAGCTGGGCTTCGAGGACATTGCCGAGCGCAAGCTCACCAAGCCCGAGCTGGGCCACCTGAACAAGGCTGGCGTGGGCCCCAAGAAGCATCTGAAGGAATTCGACCTGGAGAACGCGGACGCGCTGAATATCGGTGACATTGTCAAGGCCGATACCTTCGCCGCCGGGGACTTCGTGGACGTCACCGGCACCAGCAAGGGCCACGGCTTCCAGGGCGTAGTCAAGCGCCACGGCGCGGCCGTGAAGCGCAACACCCACGGCGGCGGCCCCGTCCACCGGCATCAGGGCTCCCTGGGCGCCGGCACCACTCCGGGCCACATCGCCAAGGGCCGCGACGGCGCGGGCCACATGGGCGTCGACCAGGTGACCGTGCAGAACCTCTCTGTCGTGAAGGTCGATCCGGAGCTGAACATGCTGGTCGTCTGCGGCGCTGTCCCCGGTCCCAAGGGCGGGCTGGTCACCATCAAGTCCACCGTCAAGGTCCACAAGGTCAAGCAGGCCGGCGCGGACATCAGCAAGAACCCGCAGAAGGCTTCCGGCCGCAACCCGCAGAAGGCCTCCGCCAGAAGCAAGTAAGAAAGGGGTGCTGAAATAAATGTCTACTGTGAAAGTTTTGAACATGGCCGGCGCTGAAGTCGGCACTGTGGAGCTCAATGACGCCATTTTCGGCATCGAGCCCAACGAGGCGGTTGTTCACGAAGTGGTCAAGAACCACCTGGCCAACTGCCGCCAGGGCACTCAGAGCGCCCTGACCCGCGCCGAGGTTTCCGGCGGCGGCAGAAAGCCCTGGCGTCAGAAGGGAACCGGCCACGCCCGTCAGGGCAGCACCCGGGCTCCCCAGTGGACCCACGGCGGCATCGTCTTTGCGCCGAAGCCCCGGAGCTACCGTTATGTTCTGAACAAGAAGGTCCGCCGGCTGGCTCTGAAGTCCGTCCTCTCCGCCAAGGCCGCTGAGGGCAGCCTGGTGGTCATCGACGCCATCAAGCAGGACGCCATCAAAACCGCCAGCTTCCGCAAGTTCCTGGACGCCGTGAAGGTGGAGGGCAAGGCCGTTGTGGTCACCCCCGCCGTGGACCAGATCATCGTCAAGAGCGCCCGGAACATCCCCGGCGTGCTGACCACCCCCGCCAACCAGCTGAATGTCTATGACATTCTGAACGCGAAGTTCCTGGTGGTGGATCAGGCCGCCCTCTCCAAGATTGAGGAGGTGTACGCGTAATGGCTACCGCATATGACATCATCATCCGCCCGGTCATCACCGAGCGCTCCATGGCCGGCGCCGCCGACAAGAAATACGTCTTTGAGGTGGCCAAGTCCGCCGGCAAGATTGAAATCCGGAAGGCCGTTGAGGAAATCTTCGGCGTGAAGGTTGCCTCTGTGAATACTCTCACCGTGCCCGGCAAGGAAAAGCGCATGGGCGCAGGCCGGCCCGGCATGACAAAGACCTGGAAAAAGGCCTATGTCCAGCTGACCCCCGATTCCAAGACCATCGAGTTCTTTGAAGGCATGGTCTGATTCTACGGAAGGAGTGTAAAGACAAATGTCGATTAAAACCTTTAAGCCGACGACTCCCTCCCGGCGTCAGATGACGGTCTCCGGATTCGACGGCATTGACAAGAAGGCCAAGCCTGAGCCCAAGCTCACCGAGACGCTGAAAAAGAGCGCCGGACGCAACAGCTATGGCCGCATCACCGTCCGCCACCGCGGCGGCGGAAACAAGCGGAAGTACCGTGTCATTGATTTCAAGCGGGATAAGCACGATATGTTCGCCACGGTCCTCCGTCTGGAGTATGATCCCAACCGTTCCGCCAACATCGCCCTTCTGGAATATGAAGACGGCGAGCGCCGCTACATTCTGGCCCCTGTGGGCCTGAAGGCCGGCGACAAGGTGGAGTCCGGCCCCAAGGCCGACATCAAGGAGGGCAACGCCCTGCCTCTGGCCAATATTCCCGTGGGCACCATGATCCACAATATTGAGCTCCATCCCGGCAACGGCGCCCAGCTGGTGCGCTCCGCCGGCACCGCCGCGCAGCTGATGGCCAAGGAAGGCATGGACGCACAGATCCGCATGCCCTCCGGCGAGGTCCGCATCGTCCGGACCAACTGCATGGCCACCATCGGCCAGGTGGGAAATATTGACCACGCCAACATCAATATCGGCAAGGCCGGCCGCAAGCGCCACATGGGCTGGCGTCCCACCGTCCGGGGCTCCGTCATGAACCCCAACGACCACCCCCACGGCGGCGGCGAGGGCCGCGCTCCCGTTGGCCGTTCCGGACCTGTGACTCCCTGGGGCAAGCCGGCTCTGGGCTACAAGACCCGGAAGAAGAAGAATCCCACCAGCAAGTTCATCGTCAAGCGCCGCAACGAGAAGTAAGGGAGGCAGATGAAATATGAGCAGATCCATTAAAAAAGGCCCGTATGTCGCCCCGGAGCTTCTGAAGCGGGTCGAGGAAATGAACGCGAAGAATGAGAAGAAGGTACTGAAAACCTGGAGCCGCAGCTCCACCATCTTCCCCTCCTTCGTGGGACATACCATTGCTGTCCACGATGGCCGCAAGCATGTGCCTGTCTATGTCCAGGAGGACATGGTGGGCCATAAGCTGGGTGAGTTCGCGCCCACCCGGACCTTCCGCGGCCACCGGAAGGATAACTAAGGAGGATGCAGAACATGGATAAAAGAGAAGCAAAGGCGTACCTGCGCTATGTCCGCATCGCTCCCCGGAAGGTCCAGATTGTCTGCGACCTGATCCGCGGCAAGGACGCCGCCGCCGCTATGGCGATCCTGATGCAGACCAACAAGTCCGCCTCCGAACCCCTGCAGAAGCTTTTGAAGAGCGCCGTTGCCAACGCCGAGAACAACTTCGGCTTGGACCCCGCGAAGCTCGTGGTGTCCGAGGTGTTCGCCACTCCCGGACCCATTCTGAAGCGGATGATGCCCCGGGCTCAGGGCCGCGCCTACCGTATTAACAAGCGCACTTCTCACGTCACTCTGACCGTGACGGAAAAGGCATAAGGGAGGAGAACAGTTTATGGGACAGAAAGTCAATCCCCACGGTCTGCGCGTGGGCGTCATCAAGGACTGGGACTCCCGCTGGTATGCCAGCGATGAGAAGGTCGGCGACCTGATCGTGGAGGACCAGAAAATCCGCAAGTATCTGAAAAAGACCCTGTACGGTGCTGGCGTGCCCAAGATTGAAATTGAGCGCAGCAACGACGTCGTGACCATCTTCCTGCACTGCGCCCGGCCCGGCATGGTCATCGGCAAGGGCGGCGAGCAGATTGAGCAGTACCGTCTGGCCGTCGAGAAGCTCGTCGGCAAGAAGGTCCGCCTGAACATTGTCGAGGTGAAAAATCCCGACATGAACGCCCAGCTGGTGGCGGAGAACATCGCCCAGCAGCTGGAAAAGCGTATCTCTCACCGCCGCGCCATGAAGAACGCCATGGCCCGCGCCATGCGCGCCGGAGCCAAGGGCATCAAGACCTGCTGCTCCGGCCGTCTGGGCGGCCGCGAGATCGCCGGCGTGGAGCACTACCACGAGGGCACCATCCCCCTGCAGACCATCCGGGCCGACATTGAATACGGCTTCGCGGAGGCTGCCACTACCTTTGGCCGCATCGGCGTGAAGGTGTGGATTTACAAGGGCGAAGTCCTCTCTCAGACTCTGCGCACCACCCCCCGCACCATGGACACCTCCAAGCCCTATCAGGAGCGTCGTGAGCGTCGTCCCCGCCGTGACGGCGACCGCCGCGGCGGCTTCAACCGCGGCGGCCAGGGCCGTCCTCAGGGCCAGGGCGGCTTCAACCGCGGCGGCCAGGGCCGTCCTCAGGGCCAGGGCGGCTTCAACCGGGGCGGCGCACCCCGTCCCCAGGGCGGACTGAACCGTACCCCTGCCCGTCCGGCGCCGTCCGCGCCTGCCGCTCCCGCGGCCCCTAAGGAAGGAGGAAGCAACTAATGCTGATGCCGAAGAGAGTCAAATACCGCCGGGTACACCGGGGCCGCATGACCGGCAAGGCCATGCGGGGCAACACCCTGGCATACGGCGAGTATGGTCTGGTGGCCACCGAGCCCGCCTGGATTACCAGCAATCAGATCGAGGCCGCCCGTATCGCCATGACCCGCTATACCAAGCGTGGCGGTCAGGTCTGGATCAAGATTTTCCCCGACAAGCCCGTGACCAAGAAGCCCGCCGAGACCCGCATGGGCTCCGGCAAGGGCTCCCCCGAGTTCTGGGTTGCTGTTGTGAAGCCCGGCCGTGTCATGTTTGAGATCGCCGGCGTGTCTGAAGAAGTCGCCCGCGAGGCACTGCGTCTGGCCAGCCACAAGCTGCCCATCAAGACCAAGGTCATCGCCCGCACCGAGGAAGCAGGTGAGTGAAGATGAAGGCAAGTGAAATCCGCAAGATGACCCCTGAGCAGCTGAACGAGAAGCTGGTGGGACTTAAGAAGGATCTGTTCTTCCTTCGGATGCAGCACGCCACCAATCAGCTGGACAATCCCGTGAAGATCCGGGAGACCAAGCACGACATTGCCCGAGTCAAGACCGTTCTGGCGGAGCTCGCCGCGGCTGACGGCAAGCAGGCCGTGACCAAGCAGTGAGAAGGAGGTAAGGAAAAATGGACGAAAAGAGAACTTCCTCCCGCAAGACCCGGGTCGGCAAGGTGGTTTCCGACAAGATGGACAAGACCGTTGTGGTCGCCATCGAGGACCGGGTGGCCCATCCTCTGTACAAGAAGATCGTTGGCCGCACCTATAAGCTGAAAGCCCATGACGAGCAGAACGCCTGCGGCGTCGGCGATAAGGTGAAAGTGATGGAGACCCGCCCCCTGTCCAAGGACAAGCGCTGGCGCGTGGTCGAGATCATTGAGAAAGCGAAGTAAAGGAGGCGTCGAGTTATGATTCAGCAGGAAACCTTTCTGAAGGTCGCCGACAATACCGGCGCCAAGGAAATCAAGTGCATCCGCGTTCTGGGCGGAAGCAAGCGCAAATACGGCAATATCGGGGACGTCATCGTGGCTTCTGTCCGCAAGTCCGCCCCCGGCGGCACCGTGAAGAAGGGCGAGGTGGTCAAGGCCGTCATCGTCCGCAGCGCCAAAGGCGTGCGCCGGGCGGACGGGACCTATGTCCGCTTTGACGACAACGCCGCCGTTCTGATTAAGGATGACAAAAACCCCAGAGGGACCCGTATCTTTGGGCCCGTGGCCCGCGAGCTGCGCGACAAGGATTACATGAAGATCCTGTCCCTGGCGCCCGAAGTGATTTGAGGAGGGCTGAGGATATGGCTATGAAAATCAAAAAGGGCGACACCGTCGTGCGGATCTCCGGCGACGGCACCAAGGACAATGACATCAAAACCCATCAGGGAAAGGTCATTGCCACACTGCCCAAGGAGAACAAGGTCGTGGTAGAGGGCATGAACATGGTCACCTGCCACATCAGGCCCCGCCGGCAGGGCGAGGAGGGCGGCATCATGAAGCGGGAAGCCGCCATTGCCGCCTGCAAGGTCCAGGTGGTCTGCCCCAAGTGCGGCAAGCCCACTCGGGTGGCCCACAAGGTCGAGAAGAAGACCGTGAAGGGCAAGGAGAAAAACGTCAGCATCCGCATCTGCAAAAAGTGCGGAGCCGAGCTGTAAGGGAGGAGGAGTTACAATGGCTGATAAGAAAATGCCCAATCTGAAGGCGAAATACCAGACCGAAGTTGCTCCCGCCCTGATGAAGGAGTTCGGTTACAAGAGCGTCATGCAGATTCCCAAGATTGACAAGGTGGTTGTCAACGTGGGCTGCGGCGAGGCCCGTGAAAACGCTAAGATTCTGGACAACGTGGTTCGGGACCTGGCCCAGATCACCGGTCAGAAGCCCGTGATCACCAAGGCCCGGAAATCCATCGCCAACTTCAAGCTCCGTGAGAATATGCCCATCGGAGCGAAGGTCACCCTCCGGGGCGAGAAGATGTGGGAGTTCCTGGACCGCCTGTTCAACGTGGCCCTGCCCCGCGTCCGCGATTTCCAGGGCATCAGCCCCAACGCCTTCGACGGCCGGGGCAATTACGCCCTGGGCATCCGGGAGCAGCTGATCTTCCCCGAGATCGAGTACGATAAGATCGACAAGATCCGCGGAATGGATGTAGTAATCTGCACCACCGCCCACACCGACGAAGAGGCCCGCTCCCTGCTTACCCAGGTCGGCGCTCCCTTTGCCCGCTAAGGAGGAAGAGACGTTATGGCTAAGAAATCCATGATTTTAAAGCAGCAGCGGCCCGCCAAGTACTCCAGCCGGAAGTACAACCGCTGCAAGCTCTGCGGCCGCCCCCATGCCTATCTCCGGGATTACGGCGTGTGCCGTATCTGCTTCCGTGAGCTGGCCTATAAGGGCGAGATCCCCGGCGTGCGGAAGGCTTCTTTCTAAAATCAGGAATAGGGAATGGGGAGTCTCTCCCGGTTCCGGATTCCTGCCTCGTGAACGGGAAATTGCCGCAAAAGATATTTCCCGGACTGGCGGCGTCCCTTGGGCGCCGCGGAATGAGGGCATATCAGGGAGCGCTTGATTCCTGGCGCCTCATTCCTGACTGTAACCGACGGCCTTTGATATGGGGCCTTTGGGATAAACGGACGGCGAAAGGTCATGACCAATCGGGCGAACGCAAAAGAGCCCCATTGGCCATGATACCTCGCTGCCGAAGCGGCCGAGCAAAAAGGCCGCAGCTCTAAAACAGGAGGATTTCACCATGCATATCACCGATCCGGTTGCGGATATGCTGACCCGCATCCGCAACGCCAACAGCGCAAAACACGACACCGTGGATATCCCCGCCTCCAACATGAAAAAGAGCATCGCTCAGATTCTGCTGGACGAGGGCTATATCAAGAATTTCCAGGTGGTGGACGACGGCACGCAGGGGATGATTCATGTCACCCTGAAGTACAACGCCGGTAAGGAAAAGGTCATCACCGGCCTGCGCCGCGTCTCCAAGCCGGGCCTTCGGGTCTACGTGGGCGCCGACGAGCTGCCCCGTGTGCTCCGCGGCCTGGGTATCGCAATCATCTCTACGTCCAAGGGCGTCATGACCGACAGGAAAGCCCGTGAGCTTCATGTCGGCGGCGAAGTCCTGGCGTTCGTCTGGTAAGGAGGGTGTTTGAACAATGTCTAGAATTGGTAGAATGCCCATCGAGGTTCCCGCCGGCGTGACTGTGAACATTGCCGAGGGCAATGTGGTCACCGTGAAGGGACCCAAGGGCGAGCTGTCCCGGGCGCTGCGTCCCGAGATGATCATTAAGCAGGAAGGCACTACGATCACCGTGGGACGTCCTTCCGAGGATAAGCTGCACCGCAGCCTCCACGGCCTGACCCGCACGCTGCTCCACAACATGATTGTCGGCGTCACCGACGGTTATGCCAAGGAGCTGGAGGTCAACGGCGTGGGCTATCGTGTGGCCAAAGAGGGCAATAACCTGGTCATGAACCTGGGCTATTCCCATCAGGTGATCGTTTCTGAGGAGGAGGGCATTACCATCGAGGTTCCCTCTCCCAATAAAATCATCATCCGCGGATGTGACAAGGAGCAGGTGGGTCAGTTTGCCGCCGAAGTCCGCGAGAAGCGTCCTCCCGAGCCTTATAAGGGCAAGGGCATCAAGTACGCGACCGAGACCATCCGCCGCAAGGTCGGTAAGACCGGCGCCAAGAAGTAAGGAGGTGTGCCGATATGATTAAGAGACCGAATACCAATGCGCAGCGCATCAAGCGCCACAAGAGAGTCCGGGCCAAGATCTCCGGCACCGCCGAGACGCCGCGCCTGAACGTGTTCCGCAGCGAGGCCAATATCTATGCTCAGATCATCGACGATGTGAAGGGCGTGACCCTGGTCTCCGCTTCTTCCCTGGATAAGGAAATCGAGGGCTACGGCGGCAATATCGCCGCAGCCGGGGCCGTGGGCAAGCTGGTTGCCGAGCGGGCCAAGGCCAAGGGCATTGAGACCGTGGTCTTTGACCGCGGCGGCTACCTGTATCACGGCCGCGTGAAGGCCCTGGCTGAGGGCGCCCGCGAGGGCGGTCTGCAGTTCTGATCGGAGGGAGGAAGAAAGACATGCCTAGATTTGAAAGAGAGCAGAGCGAGTATATCGAAAAGGTGGTCTACCTGAACCGGGTTTCCAAGACTGTGAAGGGCGGCCGCGTAATGAAATTCTCCGCCCTGGTGGTTGTGGGCGACGGCAAGGGCAAGGTGGGCTACGGCCTGGGCAAGGCCGCCGAGGTCCCCGAGGCTATCCGCAAGGGCATTGAGGCCGCCAAGAAGAACATGATTACCGTGACCCTCGCAGGTACGACCCTGCCCCATGAGGTGATCGGCGTGGCCGGAGCGGGCCGGGTGCTGATGAAGCCCGCCGCTCCCGGTACCGGCGTCATCGCCGGCGGCGCGGTTCGTGCCGTCGTGGAGGCCGCGGGCATCAAGGACATTCGCGCCAAGAGCCTCCGGTCCAACAACCCCAACAACGTGGTCGCCGCCGCCTTCCAGGGACTCAAATCCATGCGCGGTCCCGAAGAGGTTGCCCGCATCCGGGGCAAGAGCGTCGAAGAGATCGTGGGTTAAGGAGGCGCAGAACATGGCAAACTTAAGGATTGAGCTCGTTAAGAGCCTGAACGGCCGCCTGGAAAAGCAGGTTGCCACCGCGCATTCCCTGGGTCTGCGCAAAATCGGTGACGTCACCGTGCAGCCCGATAACGATCCCACCCGCGGAAAAGTGGCAAAGATCGGCTATCTGCTGCGTGTTACCGAAGAGAAGTAAGGAGGCTCCAAATCATGAAATTAAGCGAACTGTCTCCCGCCGCCGGTTCTGTCCGTGAGGCTTACCGCAAGGGCCGGGGCGCCGGTTCCGGCAACGGCAAGACCGGCGGCCGGGGCCACAAGGGCCAGAAAGCCCGCTCCGGCGGCAAGGTCCGGGTGGGATTCGAGGGCGGCCAGATGCCTCTGGCCCGCCGGGTTCCCAAGCGCGGTTTCAACAACATCTTCGCCAAGCCCCTGGAGATTGTGAATCTCAGCGCACTGAACGTCTTTGATGACGGCGCGGCCGTCACCGCCGAAGCGCTGCTGGATAAGGGCATCCTTTCCAAATGCGAATACGGCTATAAGGTTCTTGGCAGCGGCAAGGTTTCCAAGAAGCTTACTGTCAAGGCTTCCGCCTTCTCCGCGTCTGCCAAGGAGGCCATCGAGGCGGCAGGCGGCAAGGCGGAGGTGAAATAACGTGATCCAAACCATTCGCAAAGCATGGGCGATTCCTGAGCTGCGGAAGAAGCTGGTTTTCACGCTGCTGATTCTGCTGATTTTCCGCATCGGCAATGCCATTACCGTCCCCTATATCAACACCGGACTGCTGGAAAACCAGCTCAACAGCATGGGCGCCACCATTCTGGGCCTGTATGACGTCATGAGCGGCGGCGCCTTCGCCCAGGCGACGGTCTTTGCCCTGAGCATTCAGCCCTATATCAACAGCTCCATCATCATCCAACTGCTCACGGTGGCCATTCCCTATCTTGAGAATCTGGCCAAGGACGGCGGCGAAGAGGGGCGGAAGAAAATCCAGTCCATCACCCGCTACACCACCGTGGCCATTGCCATTCTCCAGGCGCTGGGCTATTACTTCATGATGAAGCGTTACGGCATCCTGGCTCCCGGCGCGGACGGCATCTGGCCAGCCTTGGTCATCATTGTGACCTTGATTGCCGGTTCCTCCTTCGTTATGTGGATGGGCGAGCAGGTCACGGAGTTCGGCGTGGGCAACGGTATTTCCATCATCCTCTTCGCCGGCATTGTTTCCCGGGTGCCCAGCATGGTTCAGAATCTCTACAAAGGCATTACCACCTGGAACTCCGTCCGCACCGGCACTATGACGCTGGAGACCCTGACCCAGACCGGCTACAGCGCCGAGCAGGCTCAGAGTATTCTGGGCAGCGCAATGGCTCCCTGGGGCGTGCTGCTGCTCCTGGTGGGCGGCCTGGCCCTGATCGTGTTCATCGTGTTCATCAACGACGCGGAGCGCCGCATTCCCGTGCAGTATGCCAAGCGTCAGGTGGGCCGGAAGATGTATGGCGGACAGAGCAGCAACCTGCCCATGAAGGTGGGTATGGCCGGCGTCCTGCCCGTGATCTTCGCCCAGAGCATCGCTTCTCTGCCTATCACGATCTGGAGCTTCGCGGGCATCCCCGCCGAGGGCACCGTATCCCGGAGCATCTACAACGCCATTGACACCAAATCCGTGATCTATATGGTGGTCTATTTCATCATGATTATCGGATTCAGCTATTTCTACGCCAGCATCCAGTTTAACCCCGTGGAAATTGCCAACAACATGAAGAAGCAGGGCGGGTTCATTCCCGGCTTCCGGCCCGGAAAGCCCACGGTGGACTTTATTCGGAAGGTTCTGAACAAGATTACCCTGTTCGGCGCCATTTATCTGGGCATTGTGGCCATCTGCCCCCTGTTGATCGGCAAGATTCTGGGGAACAACTCCGTGGCTGTCGGCGGAACCTCCGTCATCATCGTCGTGGGCGTGGCCCTGGAGACGGTGAAGGCTCTGGAGTCTCAGATGCTGATGCGTCAGTACAAGGGTTTCCTGGAATAAGAAACGTAAAGAGGCGGAACGGCCTCCGGGCCGTTCCCCTCTCCAGCAGAAAACGGAGGGCCGCGCCAGGTAAAGCGGCAGCCGCAGGCGGCTCCGCCGCAGCGGGAAACAGGAGGTTTGTATGAAATTGATCCTCTTGGGCGCCCCTGGCGCCGGCAAGGGTACACAGGCCGATATCCTGTGTGAAAAGCTGGATATTCCCACCATTTCCACCGGCAATATTCTCCGTGCCGCCGTGAAGAACGGCACTCCCACCGGACTGAAGGCAAAGGCGTTTATGGACGCGGGTCAGCTGGTGCCCGATGAGGTTATCATCGGCATCATCACCGAGCGGCTGGCGGAGCCGGACTGTGCCGGCGGCTACATCCTGGATGGCGTGCCCCGCACCATCGCCCAGGCGGAGGCCCTGGAAAAGGCAGGCGTGGTGTTCGACAGCGTGGTCTCCATTGAAATCTCTGACGAGACCATTATGGAGCGCATGAGCGGCCGCCGGGTCTGCCCGGACTGCGGAGCCAGCTACCATGTGGTGGCGGTACCCCCCAAGGCAGAGGGCGTATGCGATAAATGCGGCGGGAATTTGATCCAGCGGAAAGATGATGCCCCCGAGACGGTGAAATCCCGGCTCGAGGTCTATCATAAGGAAACGGAGCCCCTGAAGGCGTTTTACGCCCAGCGGGGCGTGCTGAAGACGGTGGAAAATCAATCCACTGTGGAGGCCACTTCTCAGGCCATCCTCAGCGTTCTGGGGAGATGATAGAAGAATGATCATTCTCAAATCCCCCCAGGAGATCGACTTGATGCGCCGTGCCGGAAAAATTACCGCGGCTGCCCGTGCTCTGGCAGGGGAAATGGTAAGGCCCGGCGTTACAACCCAGGAGATCAACGCGGAGGTAGAGCGGTTCATCCGCAAACAGGGCGCGGTTCCGTCCTTTCTCCATTACAACGGCTACCCGGCCAGCGTCTGCATCAGTGTGAACGACGAGATTATCCACGGCATTCCCGGCAAACGGGTTTTGCGGGAGGGCGATGTCGTCAGCGTGGACGTGGGCGCGTACATCGGGGGCTTTCATGGAGACTGTGCGGCCACCTTTCCCTGCGGGACCATCAGCCCGGAGGCTCAGAAGCTCATCGACGTGACCAGACAGAGCTTTTTTGAGGGAATCCGCTTCGCCCGGGAGGGGCACCGGCTTCAGGACATCTCCGCCGCCGTGCAGCGGTATGTGGAAGAAAATGGCTTCTCCGTGGTCCGGGAATATGTGGGCCACGGTGTGGGCGCCAAAATGCATGAGCCGCCGGAGATTCCCAATTACGGCCGTCCCGGCCATGGTCCCCGGCTCCTCCGGGGAATGACCCTGGCCATTGAGCCCATGGTCAACGCCGGCGCCGCCACCATCACGCAGCTCAGCGACGGCTGGACGGTGAAGACTGCGGACGGAAAATGGGCGGCCCATTATGAGAATACCATCCTGATCACCGATGGCGAGCCGGAGATTTTGACGGCCCCCGCCATTTGAAAACAGGAGAACGCATGGAAATTGCGAAATCAAACATCGTCCGCTCCGATGCCGGGCGGGACAAGGGAAAGCTTTTCGTTGTCCTGGCCGTCGAGGGGGAGTATCTCCTGCTGGCGGACGGAAAATCCAGAAAGGTGGAGTCCCCCAAGCGCAAAAAGCGCAGGCATGTGCTGTTTGCGGCGGCGGACGACACCCGCCTCGCTGAGAAAATCCGGGGCGGGGAGAAAATCAGCAACAGCGAGCTACGCAGGACCCTTGCGGGATACCGTGAGGCGATTCAGCCGGACCAGGAGGGATGACGTTTGGCAAAATCCGACATGATCGAGGTGGAAGGCGTTGTGGTGGAAGCCCTGCCCAACACGACGTTCCAGGTTGACATTGGAAATGGGCACATGATTCTGGCACATATCTCCGGAAAGCTCAGGATGAATTTCATCCGGATTCTGCCCGGCGACAAGGTTACGGTGGAGATGTCCCCGTACGACCTGACCCGGGGCCGGATCACCTGGCGCAGCAAGTAACAACCTTTATACCGCTGAAAGGAATGGTTTCAAGCTATGAAAGTAAGACCGTCCGTGAAGCCCATGTGCGAAAAGTGCAAGGTTATTCGGCGCAAAGGCCGCGTTATGGTTATTTGCGAGAACCCCAAGCACAAGCAGAGACAGGGCTGACATTTGAAATTGGAGGTGCTTTAAAAGTATGGCACGTATTGCCGGTATTGACCTGCCGAAGGATAAGCGTATTGAGATCGGCCTCACCTATATCTACGGCATTGGCAGAAAAACCGCCAAGGACATCCTTGAGAAGTCCGGCGTGAACCCCGATATCCGGGTGAAGGATCTCAGCGACGCCGACGAGCAAAAACTCCGCGACGCCATTGACGATTATACCGTCGAGGGCGACCTCCGGCGCCAGACCGCGCTGGACATCAAGCGTCTCAGCGAGATCGGCTGCTATCGCGGTCTCCGTCATCGCAAGGGTCTGCCCGTCCGGGGCCAGCGCAGCAAGACCAATGCCCGCACCCGCAAGGGACCCAAGAAGACCATCGCCAACAAGAAGAAGTAAGGAGGGAGAAAGAATATGGCAGCACAGAAATCCGGCGGCAAGAAGGTCATTCGCCGCCGCCGCGAGAGGAAGAATATCGAGCGTGGCCAGGTCCATATCCGTTCTTCCTTCAACAACACCATGGTGACCGTCACCGACTCCCAGGGCAATGCCATCTCCTGGGCCTCCTCTGGCGGCCTTGGCTTCCGCGGCAGCAAGAAGTCCACCCCCTTCGCGGCCCAGACTGCGGCGGAGACCGCCGCCCGCGCCGCTATGGAGCACGGACTGAAGACTGTGGAAGTGTTCGTCAAGGGCCCCGGTCAGGGCCGTGAGGCCGCCATCCGCGCTTTGCAGGCAGTGGGTCTGGAAGTGACCATGATTAAGGACGTCACTCCCATCCCCCACAACGGCTGCCGTCCGCCGAAGCGCCGCCGCGTGTAATCGAAAGAGGAGGTAACGAGCAATATGGCAAGAAATATGCAGCCGATTGCCAAGCGCTGCAAGGCTTTGGGCATTTCTCCCGCCGTTATGGGCTATGCCAAGAAGGAAACCAACCGGAATCCCGGCGGCCAGATGCGGAAGAAGAAAAGCGAATATGGCATTCAGCTGAACGAAAAGCAGAAGGTCAAGTTTATTTACGGAATCCTGGAAAAGCAGTTCCACAGCTACTATGAGGCCGCCGCCGCCGCCCCCGGCAAGACCGGCGACAACCTGCTGATCAATGTGGAGCGCCGTCTGGACAATGTTGTGTACCGCATGGGCTTCGCCATGACCCGCCGTCAGGCCCGTCAGCTGGTGAATCACGCCCACTTCACCGTGAATGGGAAAAAGGTCAACATTCCCTCCTATCAGGTCAAGGCCGGCGACGTCATCGAGGTGGCCGAGGGCAGCCGTTCTTCCGAGGTCTTCAAGCGCCTCACCGGACAGGATGCCCCCATCTTCCTGCTGCCCTCTTGGATGGAGCGGGAGAAGAACACTCTGAAGGGCACCGTTACCCGTCTTCCTGCCCGCGAGGATATCGACATCCCCGTGGAGGAGCACCTGATCGTTGAGCTCTACTCCAAGTAATCGGAGGATACCCTCGAACATGACACGAACCGCAGGCGGCATGCGCTGCATCGCCGCGTTGACAAGACGAAGGAGGGTACTGCATGGTTGAAATTGAGAAGCCCCAGATCGAATGTATCGAGACGCCGGGCGACGTGACCTATGGCAAGTATGTCGTGGAGCCCCTGGAGCGGGGTTATGGAACCACACTGGGCAACGCGCTGCGCCGCATTATGCTCTCCTCGCTGCCCGGCACCGCACCGACCACCATCAAGATCGCCGGCGTTCAGCATGAGTTTTCCACCATCCCCGGTGTGAAGGAGGATGTGACGGAGATCGTCCTGAATGTGAAGGGTCTTCTGACCAAGCTCCACAGCGAGTCTGTGAAAACGGTGTATATTGAGGCGGTGGGGCCCTGCGTGGTGACTGCCGGCGATATCAAGGCCGACGGCGAGGTGGAGGTTCTGAATCCCGATCTGCATATCGCTACACTGGATAATGGGGCCGCCCTCAACATGGAGATTACTCTTTCCCATGGCCGCGGCTATGTGCCGGCTGACCGTAATAAGCCTCAGCAGAATGTAATCGGCACCATCGCTGTGGACTCTATCTATACGCCGGTGTACAAGGTGAATTATTCCGTGGAGCCCACCCGTGTGGGTACCTCCAGCGACTTCGATAAGCTGACGCTGGAGGTCTGGACCGACGGGACCATCTCCGCCCGGGATGCCGTGTCTCTGGGAGCGAAGATTCTGTGCGACCACTTCACACTGTTCACCGACCTCAGTGAAAATGTCGGCAGCAAGCCCACCGTAGTGGAGAAGGCGGAGGCACAGAGGGACAAGGTGCTGGAGATGACCATTGAAGAACTGGATCTCTCCGTGCGCAGCTTCAACTGCCTCAAGCGCGCCAACATCAACACGGTAGAGGATCTGATCTCCAAGACCGAGGATGAAATGATGAAGGTCCGGAATCTGGGCCGGAAGTCCCTGGAGGAGGTCATCAACAAGCTGGCGATGATGGGGCTGCACCTGGCCGATGAGGAAAACGGCTGATCCCCTGGGGAACCGGAACACATCGGCGTTTGCCGGCGGTCTGTCCGCCGCAAGAGAAATAGTATTAAGGAGGAAACCGAAATGCCTCGTAAGCTTGGCAAGACCTCTGACCAGCGCAGAGCCATGCTGCGTCAGCAGGTCACGGATTTCCTGGACCACGGAAAGATGGAGACCACCGTCACCCGTGCCAAGGAGATCAAGCCTTTGGCTGAAAAGATGATTACTCTGGGCAAGAAGAACGATCTGGCCGCCTACCGGCAGGCTATGAGCTTCATTACCCGTGAGGACGTCTGCAAGAAGCTGTTCAAGGAGATTGCTCCCGATTATGCGGAGCGCAACGGCGGCTATACCCGTATTATCCGCACTGGCGTGCGCCGGGGCGACGCGGCGGAGACCGCAATCCTTGAGCTGGTGAAATAAAAAAGAGAAAAAGCCCTTTGTCCTGGGAACCTAGGCCCAAGACAAAGGGCTTTTTTTGTGCCGCGTTTCCGATTGGCGCTCACGGAGGTCCGGACTGCGCGGCTGAGAGGCAGTCTCCAGCATACCTTTTTGCGCCCGCTGCGGAAATACGAAGTACGCAGAAGGAGCAGAAGCAAAACAGGAGAATGTTCCGCCGGTCTTTCGGACATACTATCCCCGAAAGACTTGGGGAGATGGCGAAATGAGACGAACGATGCTGTTGTTTCTGGCTTTGACAGGCCTGGTGCTGCTGTTCCAGGGCATCGGGGCCACAGTGCCCACTGACGCCGCGGCAGAAATACCAGCGGATGAGGAGCCGCGGAAATATGTGGCGCTGACCTTTGACGACGGGCCGAAACGGCCTACCACGGAAAAGCTGCTGGACGGGCTGAGGGAGCGGGGAGCCAGCGCCACCTTTTTTCTCATTGGCGAGCAGATTGAGGAAAACCGGGACCTGGTGCTGCGGATGGCCCGGGAAGGCCACCAGATTGGAAACCATACCTGGAGCCACCAGCGGCTGGACAATACGGAGGCGGGGACGGTGGCCTGGGAAATCTGCAAGACAGAGACTGCCCTGACGGAGCTGCTGGGGAATGGGGATTACTGGCTGCGGCCGCCATATGGACAGCCGGCCGCCGACGGGGAGAACGGAATCAATGTGCCTATGGTCAAGTGGTCTGTAGATCCCAGGGACTGGGAGAGCCGGGACGCGGAGAAGGTGACCCGGGCAATTCTGGAGTGCGCAGAGCCCAACAGCATCATCCTGCTTCACGATATCTATGCCAGCTCTGTGGATGCGGCTCTGAACGTTGTGGACGTCCTCCAGGAAGAGGGCTATTGGTTCGTAACGGTGAAGGAGCTGCTGGAGCTCAACGGCGTGACGCCCCAGCCGGGGACCATGTACCGCACAGGGACCGGGTAAAGGACATGGGAGAGCCCCGGGGTCAGCGGTTTCTGCGGCGGTACTCCAGGGGGCTGATGCCCTCTATCCGGCGGAAGCACTGGGAAAAGTAGCTGAGCGAGGAAAAGCCCAGAATCTGAGCGATCAGGGACAGGGTGTGGTCTGTTTCACGAAGGAGAAAGCGGCTTTCCTCAATCCGCCTGGAAATCAGATAATTGATGGGGGAGACCCCGAATTCCCGGCGGAAGGCGTGGGCCAGATAATACTTATTAAGATGGACCATCTGGGCCAGCTGATCCAGGCTCAGGTTTTCCTTGAAATGGTTGTCGATATACCGCCGGACCAAGCCGCATTCCCGGTTGGACCGGGCATCCGGCGGTCCGCCGGAAAGAGCGGCGCTCTGCTGGCGGCTTAAAAGAATCATGACCGCCGTGGACAGGCTCCGGCAGACCTGCTCATAGCCTGGCTGGGCCTGGGAGGCCTCCTGGAGCATCAGGTCCAGACAGACCATCAGCGCATCCCAGCCGCTGTGCAGATGGAGCATGGCATATCCTTCGCCCCCTGCCAGGGTGCCCAGTCCCTCCACCCCCAGGACCTTGTACTCCAGAGGGCTTTCCAGCTGGCTGACCTCCGTGTGCGGTACGTTGGCGTTGACGATGACCGCATCGTGGATGGATACGGGGAATTCCCTCTGCTGGAAGCGGAAACGGCCGTGGCCTCCGGTGATGAAAAACAGCTCGGCGCAGCCGTGGGTGTGGAGGCTGGAGTTCCATTCGCCGCTGTACTGAGCCTGAGAGAGGTATAACAGCCGGGGGGCGGCCTCAAGGGATTCCGACTCCCGGGGAAAGGTGTACTGACGCTGACTCATGGCGGAACCTCCCGTTGTGAAGTGGGGGCGGGGGACGCCTGCCTGCGCAATTTTTTGAAAACAGGCAGAGGCGGCTTCCAGAATGATTATAACTGATTGAGAGAGACTATGCAACTTACCATAAAAATTTTGTCGCTTCTTCCCGGTTTTTATGTGGAAAGGAGAGAGGATAAGAGGGGGTAAATTTTGAGATTAGAGAGGATATCCAAAATGAGGACGAATTTACTCCATCATTTCCGGCAAAACGCAAAAAGCAAGATATCTAAAAACTTTCGCAAGATACCCATTGCTTTTCCGGCGGCCGTACCGCTATACTGAACATAACAGGGCCGGTGACCCGGCCGCGGCTCCCGAAAACATAAGGAGGTTACACTATGAAGAAGTTTCTCTGTCTCTTGCTGACTCTGGCCATTGCGCTGTCTCTGGCCGCCTGCGGCGGCGCGCCTCAGACGCCTCCCGCGCAGACGCCTCCCCCCGCGGATTCCGGCAGCCAGGATACCCCCGATCCCGCTCCTGCCCCCGCCGGCCCCATCAAGGTGGCCGCTCTCTCCTCCGGCTATGAGACCGCCTATCCCGGCATGTGGCAGGAGGTCTGCGAGGCCTTCACCGCCGAGACCGGCGTTGAGGTGGAGCTGACCCTGGAGAAGAACCTGGAGGATGTGATTGGTCCCTCCATGCAGGGCGGCGATTATCCCGACGTGGTCCTCTGCGCCACCGGACGCGAGAAGGGCCTGACCGAGCAGTTCATCAAGGATAAGCTTATTGCCGACATCACCGATGTGCTGTCCATGACCGTTCCCGGCGAGAGCGCATCCGTCGACAGCAAGCTGGTCCCCGGCTTTGTGGGCACCAACATCACCGATCCCTACGGCGATGGCAAGACCTATCTGGCCCCCATGTTCTACTCTCCCTGCGGCCTGTTCTACAACGCAGGCCTGTTTGCGGAGAAGGGCTGGGATGTTCCCTCCACCTGGGACGAGATGTGGGAGCTGGGCGAGAAGGCCAAGGCCGAGGACATCGCTCTGTTTACCTACCCCACCACCGGCTACTTTGATACGTTCTTTCCCACCCTGCTCTACTCCGTAGGCGGCCCTGACTTCTTCAACAAGGCCATGAACTATGCTGAGGGTGTATGGGATACCGATGAGGCCAAGCAGTGCTTCGACGTGATGAGCAAGTTGGCGGGCTATACCGCCAAGGTGACCCCTGCCCAGGCCAACGACCAGGACTTCACCCAGAACCAGCAGCTGATTCTGGACAATAAAGCTCTGTTCATGCCCAACGGCACCTGGATTGTGGGTGAGATGGCCGACGCACCCCGCGAAGACGGCTTTGAGTGGGGCATGTGCGCTCTGCCCGGCGGCGCCAGCGGCACCAGCGCCAGCTACTGCTGGCTGGAGCAGATCTGGATTCCCTCCGGAGCGTCCAATATCGACACCGGCAAGCAGTTCATAGCCTTCATGTACAGCGACAAGGCCGCTGAGATCTTCGCCAAGGGCGGAGCCGCCCAGCCCATCACCGGCATTACCGACGGTATGGAGGGCGACAACAAGATGTTCTACTCCATCTATGACAATGGCGCTTCTGCGGTTATGGGCGGCTTTGCAGCCTATGCCTCCGTGCCCGGTCTGGGCAGCGTGCGCGAGGTCTTCTTCGACCCCTTCAATAACCTTGTGAGCGGTTCTCTGACCCAGGACCAGTGGGTGGACAGCATCAGGACCGCCAGCGACACCATGCGGGAGAACCTGGTTGTGAAATAAGCCTCCGGCGCTTCACAATTCCATAGCCAAAAGCGGGCGGCGGGCAGGTTCTGCACGCCGCCGCTTTCAATATTGGAGAGAAAGGAGCGGTTCCATGCGCAGCAGCAAGAACAGAAGCCGGTTCCTCCTTCTGTGTACGGCCCCGGCAGTGATCCTCTACTTTGTGTTCATGATTCTTCCCACGCTGAATGTGTTCCGCATGTCCCTCTTTGAGCGGGGGGCCTATTCACCGACGGAGACCTTTGTTGGCATGGCGAACTTCAAGATCCTGATAAAGGACGTGAAATTCATCACCTCCATGCAGAACACCATTCTGCTGATCGTCACCGTGACAGTCATCACCTTCTTTTTTGCCATCGTCTTCGCGGCCATCCTCACCCGGGAGAAAATCAAGGGGCAGAACTTCTTCCGCATCGTCTTTTACATCCCCAACATTCTGTCCATTGTGGTGATCGCCGGCATCTTCTCCGCCATCTACAAGCCGGATACCACCGGCATGCTGAACAATATTTTTACATTCTTTGCCGGGCGGAACATCGAGATTCTCTGGAAGAGTCAGCCCATGGTCATTGTCAGCATCATCATTGCCATGGTCTGGCAGGCCATCGGCTACTACATGGTCATGTATATGGCTTCCATGGCCGCCGTGCCTGCCAGCCTCTATGAGAGCGCTGGGCTGGACGGCGCGGGGCGGCTGACCCAGTTCTTCCAGATTACCCTGCCCCTCATCTGGACCAACATCCGCACCACGCTGACATTCTTCATTATTTCCACCATCAATATGGCCTTCCTCTTCGTCAAGTCCATGGTGGCTCCCGGCATGTCCGACGTGGGCCTGAGCTTCATGTACGCGCAGAAGGACGCCGGGCTCTATGGCTATTCCATGGCCGCAGGTGTGGTGATCTTCCTGTTTTCCTTCCTGCTGTCCGCCCTGGTTAACAAGGTGACGGAGCGGGAAGTGCTGGAAATGTAAGGAGGCGACCATATGACTACGAAGAAAACCTCCTCTGTGGACAGACTGTATAAGGCGTTTATCTATGTCGTGCTGGCCACGCTGGCCATCGTCATCATCGTCCCCGTAGCATGGGTCTTCCTGGCCTCCATCAAGCAGAACAGCGAGTTCTACGGCAACCCCTGGGCGCTGCCTGCCGGCTTCTACTGGCAGAACTTTGTGGAGGCATGGACCGCCGCCTCTATGGGCAGCTATATGCTCAACTCGGTGATGGTCACCGCGCTGGCGCTCATTCTGCTGCTGGTGATTGCTCTGCCTGCGGCCTACTGCCTGTCCCGGTTCCGCTTCCGGGGGGGACGGTTCCTCAACACCGCCTTTATGGCCGGGCTGTTTATCAATGTGAACTACATCGTGGTGCCCATCTTCCTCATGATGCGGGACTGGGACAGCTGGATGAATTACTTCTTCGGCAAGACCCTGTTTCTCAACAACCTGTTTGTGCTGGCGCTGGTGTACGCCTCCACGGCCCTGCCCTTTACCATCTATCTGCTGTCCGGCTATTTCGCCACGCTTCCCCATGATTTTGAGGAGGCGGCTTATATCGACGGCGCGGGCTATGGACAGGCCATGGTGCGTGTCATTTTCCCCATGGCCCAGCCCTCCATCATCACCATCATTCTGTTTAATTTTCTCTCCTTCTGGAACGAGTATATCATCTCGATGACGCTGATGAGCAGCTCCACCGGACAGAAGACCCTTCCCGTGGGCCTGCTGAATCTGATGCAGGCCTCCCAGTCCAAGGCGGAATTCGGCCGGATGTATGCCGGCCTGGTGCTGGTGATGCTGCCCACCCTGATTCTCTACATGTGTGTACAGAAGAAGCTGACCCAGGGTATGACCGTAGGAGGCCTGAAGGGCTGACCGGCAGAGCGGGCAAACACTGTTCCTGCGCCTCCGGCGGACGGAAGCGCGGAGATTTCTTGATTTCTTGAGAGGTGACGCATATGAAATTTTGGAAAGAGCACGCCGGTCTCCGGGCGCTGTTCATTGCGGGGTTTTTCTTCGTGGGAATGGCCCTGGTGATTTTCGGCTGGAAGCAGACGGGGAAGCTGTCAGGACTGGGACTGATGCTGGCAGGGGTCGTTCTGCTGCTGGCGGCGCTGCTGGTTTACAACAAGGCCTTCGAGGGCGACAAGGGCGCGGGTCTGTGAGGTGGAACGGATGAGTGAACAGCAGATGAAAGGACGGGTAACCATCCCCACAGACGTGGATGTGGTGCCCGAGACCCTTGAGCTTCTCCGGCGCTGGGGCGCGGACGCCATCCGGGACTGCGACGGCACGGACTATCCGGAGGAGCTGAAAACCGCAGATGCCAGGGTCTACGCCACCTACTACACCACCCGCAAGGATAACGCCTGGGCCAGGGCCAACCCCGATGAGATCCAGCAGTGCTATATTATGACGGCGTTTCACACTGCTGCCGGCGGCGCCCTGTCGATTCCGCTGCTGAAGGGCATCAGCTCCGAGCTGCTGGAGGTCAACAGCCGGGACGATATCAAGCGCTGGTGGGAGGTGATGGACCGCACCACGGGAACCCCCCTGTCTTCGGAAGCGTGGGACTATGACGCCGGAAGCGGCACGGTGGTGATTCCCGCGCCGGAGGCGTTCCATGACTATACCGTGAGCTTTCTGGCCTATCTGATCTGGGACCCGGTGCATATGTACAACGCGGTCACCAACGATTGGAAGGACTTTGAGCACCAGATTACCTTTGACGTCCGCCAGCCCAAGACCCGGAAATTTACCATGGAGCGGCTGCGGCGGTTCATTGAGGACCACCCCTATGTGGACGTAATCCGCTATACCACCTTTTTCCACCAGTTCACCCTGATTTTTGACGAGCTGAAACGGGAGAAGTATGTGGACTGGTACGGCTATTCCGCGTCTGTGTCCCCCTATATCCTGGAGCGGTTCGAGCGAGAGGCTGGCTATCCCTTCCGCCCGGAATTTGTAATCGACCAGGGGTATTATAACAATCAGTATCGGATTCCCTCCAGGGAATACAAGGATTTCTGCGCATTTCAGCGGCGTGAGGTCGCTGCTCTGGCAAAGGAAATGGTAGACCTGACCCACCAGATGGGCAGGGAGGCCATGATGTTCCTGGGGGACCACTGGATTGGCACGGAGCCCTATCTGGAGGAGTTCAAGACCATTGGCCTGGACGCCGTCGTGGGCAGCGTGGGCAATGGGTCCACTCTCCGGCTGATTTCCGACATCCCCGGCGTACGGTACACCGAGGGTCGTTTCCTGCCCTACTTCTTCCCGGATACCTTCCACGAGGGAGGCGATCCGGTGAGGGAGGCCCGGGAAAATTGGGTCACGGCCCGCCGGGCCATTTTGAGGAAACCCATCGACCGCATCGGCTACGGCGGCTATTTGAAGCTGGCCTGCCAATTCCCGGAGTTCATCGACTATGTGGAATCGGTCTGCAACGAGTTCCGGGAGCTGTATGACCGCATCGGCGGAGCAAAGCCCTGGTGTGCCCAGACCGTGGCGGTGCTGAACTGCTGGGGCCGGGCCCGTTCCTGGGGCTGCCACATGGTCCACCACGCCCTGTATCAAAAGCAGAACCACTCCTATGCCGGCGTGATTGAGGCCCTGTCCGGCGCGCCCTTCGACGTGCGTTTTCTGAGCTTTGACGATTTGAAGGAGGACCCCCATGCGCTGGACGGCGTGGATGTGCTGCTGAACATCGGCGGCGGCGACACCGCACACACCGGCGGAGCCCTCTGGGAGGATCCGGAGATTTCCGCCGCCGTGAAGCGTTTCGTATGGAACGGCGGAGGCTTGATCGGCGTGGGAGAGCCCTCCGGCCACCAGTACCAGGGCCGCTATCTCCAGCTCTCCGGGATACTGGGAGTAGAAAAAGAGACAGGTTATACATTAGGTTATGACAAGTATAACTGGGAGGAGCATCGGTCCCACTTTATTCTGGCGGACGCGGAGAATTCTGTGGACTTCGGTGAAGGGCAGAAGAGCATTTACGCCCTGGAGGGCGCGGAGGTGCTGGTTCAGCAGGACCGGGAGGTTCAGCTGGCGGCGAATGCCTATGGAAAAGGGCGGGGGGTGTATCTCTCCGGTTTGCCCTATTCCTTCGAGAACTGCCGCCTGCTTCACCGGGCCATCCTTTGGGCCGCCCACGGAGAGGAGCGGATTGCCCGGTGGTTCTCCTCCAACTTCCGGGTGGAGGTCCACGCCTATGTGGACAGCGGGCGCTTCTGCGTGGTCAATAACGACGGTGCACCCCAGCGCACGGAAATTTTCCGGGGGGATGGTTCCAGCTTCTCCCTGGAGCTGCCGCCGGGGGGAATCCGCTGGTTTGAAATCTGAGCGGACGGCAGAGCTGCCGCAGACGCCGCACGGCGGCCATGCGGCGGGAAAACCCGCTTGCCTGTATGCCGCGCCGCATCTTGAATACAAAAAAGCCGAAGGACGATTGTCCTTCGGCTTTTTTGAACGCCAGTACTTACTTCGCAGCCTTGGCGGCCCGGATGGCCTCGGTCAGCAGCGGGGTCACCTTGAACAGGTCGCCGCAGATGCCGTAGTCGGCAATCTCGAAGATGGGAGCCGTGTCGTTCTTGTTCACGGCAATGATGCACTCGGAATCCTGCATACCGGCCTTGTGCTGGATGGCGCCGGAGATGCCCAGGGCGATGTACACCTTGGGATGCACGGTCTTGCCGGTCTGGCCCACCTGATGGTCGGCAGACAGCCAGCCGGAGTCGATGGTGGCGCGGCTTCCGCCGACAACGCCGCCCAGCTCCGCCGCCAGCTCCTCGGCCAGCTTGATGCCGCCCTCGACGTCCTTGCTGATGCCGCGGCCCACGGAGACGATGAAGTCTGCGCCGATCAGGTCCACCAGCTTCTTGGCGGCCTTCACCACCTCGGTGACCTCGGTCTTCACATCCGCGGCGCTGAGGGTGAAGGAGGGCTTCTCAATGACGCAGGCGTCGGCCTTGGCCTGGTCGAAGGGGTTCTTCTTCATAACGCCGGGCCGCACCGTGGCCATGCAGGGACGGAAACGGGGGCAGATGATGGTGGCCATCAGGTGACCGCCGAAGGCCGGACGGGTCATCTTCAGGTTCCGGTCCTCCATGTCCCACTTCTGGCTGTCCACGTCGATGGTGGAAGCCTCCCGCAGGAACTGGATGTAGTTGGCCACGTCGATGTCCAGGTGGGTGCAGTCGGCGCAAAGGCCGGTGTGCAGCCGGGCGGCGCAGCGGGGGGCCAGGTCGCGGCCGATGTTGGTGGCGCCAATCAGGAAGGCCTCAGGCTTGAGGTCCTCAATCACGTCGCAGATGACCTTGGCATAGGCGTCGGTGTTGTAGATCGCCAGCCTGGGGTCCTCGCAGACATAGACCTTGTCCGCGCCGTAGCCGCCCAGCTCTTTGGCGGCGGCCTCGATGCCCTCGCCGCCCAGCAGCAGGCCGCAGAGGTTCACGCCCAGCTCGTTGGCCAGGTCACGGCCCTTGGAAATCAGCTCGAAATCGGTGGGCATCAGCTTGCCTTCGCGCTGCTCGCAGAAGACCCAGACGTCCTTGAAAGCGGCGATATCCGCACTATTGAAAGTAGACATATGTTTTTTTACACCTCTCTACAGACTATTAAGTTAAAACAGACCCTGTTGTCGGCGCTCCGGTCTGGTAAACAACCAGACTCTCAGAGCAAACCATAATTTTCTGCCTGCTTTTCCCCGCAAAGGGGAGGCCGTGTCCGTCAGCGGCTTCACAGCTGACGGCTGCGCAGTATCTCAAGAAAGAGCAGGTCAGATGATGTGCTTCTTGATGAGGATGGCGGCCAGCTCCTCGCAGGTCTCCTTGCCGCTGCCCTCCAGCATGACGCCGACGCCCTTCTGGGGAGGCGTAAAGCTCTTGAAGATGTTGGTGGGGGAGCCCTTCAGGCCGATGGTGGAGGCGTCAATCAGCTTGTGATCCTTGAGCTTCGCATAGTCGAAGGTCTCCAGGGGCTTCGTGTAGGTGGCATAGATGCCGCCGATGGACATGTAGCGGGGGCTGTTCAGCTCCTTGATGCAGGTGAGGAGGCAGGGAGTCTGGGTCTTGATGGTCATATAGCCGTCTTCCAGCATCCGCTGCACAGTGACGGTGTCCCCGTCCTTGTGGATGTCGGCGGCATAGGTGACCTGGGGCAGGCCCAGCTTCTCGGCAATCTGGGGACCCACCTGGGCGGTGTCTCCGTCGATGGCCTGGCGGCCGCACATCACAATGTCGTCCTTCTCCACGCCGATGGTATCAATGGCGGCGGCCAGAATCTGGGACGTGGCGTAGGTGTCGGAGCCGCCGAACTCCCGGGCGGAGACGAGGACGGCCTCGTCCGCGCCCATGGCCATCAGCTCCCGGAGCATGCCGGCGGCAGGCGGGGGACCCATGGTGACCACGATGACCTTGCAGCCGGTTTCGTCCTTCAGCTTCAGGGCGGCTTCCACCGCGTTCATGTCATCGGGGTTGGTAATGGTCTGCATGGAAGCCCGGTTCAGGGTGCCGTCGGGATTGACGGCCACCTTGCCGGAGGTGTCGGGAACCTGCTTGACACAAACAATGATTTTCATACTTGTTTATCCTCCAAATTGTTTTCAAAACGCGCAGAGGCCTGGCTGCCGCCGCTTCGGTCCAATTCATCGCCAGACTGTCAGAGCGCGCTAAAGTTCTTTGGATACTTTCCCCGTCGGGGACGTACTCCACTAAGATTTTACTTCGCAAAATCAAGTGTCGTTACAGTCTCTCAAGAAAGCATCACAGTCCCATGTTGGCGGAAATGACGATGCGCTGGACCTCGCTGGTGCCCTCGTAGATCTCGGTGATCTTGGCGTCCCGCATCATGCGCTCCATGGGATAATCCTTGGTGTAGCCGTAGCCGCCAAACATCTGGAGGGCCTTGGTGGTGGTCTTCATGGCGTGCTCGGAGCACCAGAGCTTGGCCATGGCGGCCTCCTTGGTGTAGCGGACGCCCTGACCCTTGAGGACGGCGGCCTGATAGGTCAGCAGACGGCCGGCCTCGCAGCCCATCTTCATGTCGGCAAAGGTGAACTGGGTGTTCTGGAACTTGCTGATGGGCTTGCCAAACTGGACGCGGCCCTTGGTGTAGTTGATGGCCTCCTCCATAGCGCCCTCGGCGATGCCCAGGGCCTGAGCGGCAATGCCGATACGGCCGCCGTCAAGGGTCTGCATGGCGATGGAGAAGCCTTTGCCCTCCTTGCCCAGCATGTTTTCCTTGGGAACGATGCAGTCGGTGAACACGATTTCGGCGGTGGGAGAGCCGTGAAGGCCCATCTTCACCTCATGCTTGCCCACAGAGAAGCCGGGGAAACCGCTCTCCACAATGAAGGCGGAAATGCCCTTGGTGCCCTTGGACTTGTCGGTCATGGCGAAGACCACAAACACGTCGGCCACATAGCCGTTGGTGATAAAGATTTTGGAGCCGTTCATCACATAATGGTCTCCCTCCAGCCGGGCTTCGGTCTGGCCCTTGGAGGCGTCGGAACCGGCGTTGGGCTCGGTGAGGGCGAAAGCGCCCACCTTGTGTCCAGTGGTCAGCATGGGGAGATATTTGGCTTTCTGCTCCTCGGTGCCGTGGGTCAGGATGGGGTCGCAGCACAGGCCGTTGTGGGTGGCCACAATGTCGCCGGTGGAGGCGCACTGCTTGCTCAGTTCCTCGATGCAGATGGCGCTGGCCAGGGGGTCCGCGCCGGCACCGCCATACTCCTTGGGTACGCACATACCCATGACGCCCAGCTGAAAGAGCTTCTCAATGTTCTCTCTGGGGTATTCGCTGTTCAGGTCGGTCTCGGCGGCGATGGGCTTCACTTCATTCTCGGTGAATTCCGCCATCATCTTCTGAATCAGCTGGTGTTCACGACTCAAATTGAAATCCATGTGATGTTCTCTCCTTTAAAAAATTTGGCAGTCTGCTTGTTTATCTGGACAGGCTCCGGGGTCCCGGAGCCTGTTCCGGGCAATGGGAAAATGACTGGATACCGGCAATATACGGCGATTTCCCGCTCTTCGCCGGGTTCAAGCGGGAGTCCCGCGCTTATTGGATGCCTGCGATGTCCTTGGCCAGCTGCTTCTTGCCCTGGATGTTGCCCTGGCGGGCAATCATGATGCGCTGGGCCTGGGGAGAGCCCGCGCCGTGCATGGACTCGGTGCGGTAGCCCACGGCAGCCGCGCCCAGGCACATGTTTTCCAGGAAGCGCATGACCCGCTGGCGGTCCTCGGTGGAGACGCCTTCCCGGGCGGCGAAGAACTTCTTGCAGATGTCCCCGATGGTCTCGCCGTTCCGGCCCACCACAGTATCGCTCTCGAAGTCCTTCTGAGAGGGCATGGTGACCATCAGGCCGCCGGCCACGTCCTCGGCCAGCCGCACGATCTCATAGGGGAAGCGGGTGACGTTCTGCTTGCAGACGTTGGCCAGCAGCAGGTCGATCTGGTAGTTGCCCGCCTTGGTCTTGAAGCCCTGGCTGGAGCAGGCGATGCCGCAGCAGTAGAGGGTTTCGTTGAGGTGGGTCATCTCAATCAGCTTATCCTTGACGGCGGAGGCCTTTTCCACGCCGTTGTACTCCGCGGCCAGGGCGGTGGCTCCAATCACCACGTCGCCCACGCCCACCTTGCAGCCGCCGTAGCTCTGGCGGTGGTAGCCCGCGAAGCGCTCCACAATCATGCCGGCGAATTCATACTCGCCGTTCAGGAAGATGTACTCGTTGGGGATGAACACGTGGTCCAGCACCACCAGGGCCTCCTGGCCGCCGAACTTGGCGTTGCCCACGTCGATGGACGCGCCCTCTTCCAGCTTCCGGGTGTCGCAGGACTGACGGCCGTAAATCATGTACATGCCTTCGGCGTCGGTGGGGCAGGCGAAGCTGACGGCCCAGTCCTTATCTGCCTCGCCCATGGAGATGGTGGGCATGAAGATGTGCCAGTGGGAGTTGATGGAGCCGGTCTGGTGGCACTTGGCGCCGCAGACCACGATGCCGTCCGGGCGGCGCTCCACGACATGGACGTACATGTCCGGGTCCGCCTGCTGGCTGGGGGCCTTGGAGCGGTCGCCCTTGGGGTCCGTCATGGCTCCGTCCACGGTGAGGTCGTTGTCCTGGACCATGGTCAGGAAGTTCTTGAAGTTCTCGTGATAGTGGGTGCCGTATTTCTCGTCGATCTCATAGGTGCTGGAGAACACGGCGTTGAAGGCGTCCATGCCTACGCAGCGCTGAAAGCAGCTGGCGGTCTTCTGGCCCAGGAGGCGCTGCATCTTCACCTTGTTGATGAGGTCCTCGGTGGACTGGTGGAGATGGGTGAAGCGGTTGACGGTATGGCCCGTCAGGCTGGACTTCACGGTCATGAGATCGGCATACTGGGGGTCCTGAGCCAGGGCATAAGTCATGGCGACGCAGTTGATGGAGGGGCGGATCATGGGGTGGTCCACCCAGTTCTCGATCTCCTCACCGAACATGTAAACCCGGGTCTTGAGATTGCGCAGGCTCTCGATGTACTCTTGAGCGGTCATTAAGGCCATTTTTATTTCCTCCTGATTTTTTTGGTGTATTGCCGCACCTCTCAAATCCGTTCCGGGGGGCTTTGCCTGCCCGGAACTCCAATGCCCGCGCCATGGGGCGCGTCACGTTCGGCAGCGGGTTCCCGCCGGAGCCGTGCGGGTCCGGTGGAAACGGAGAAAGGAATGAAACACGCGTGATTTTCGCCCGGAGGCGGACATGCAGCAAGGTGAAATTCCTTTCAACAAGGTGAGGGGGCGCGGCGGAGCGTCTAAGGGGAACGCGGTCCCCCTGGACTCAGTCGTTTGCCAGGCCCATCAGCTCATCACGGAAGATCCGCTCGTCCATGAGCTTCAGGTCCTCGCTGATCTGCGGCATGAATTCCATCTGGTCCAGCACCTGGGTCTGAAGGTCGATGCCGGGAGCAATTTCAATGAGAGTCACGCCCTCGGGCCGGAGCTCGAACACGGCCCGCTCGGTGATGTACAGCACTGGCTGCCCAACCTTGTTGGCATAAGTACCGGAGAAGGTGATATGCTCCACCTGGTTGACAAACTTTTTCTTCGCGCCCTCCTGAGTAATCACCAGCTTGCCGTCCCGGCATTCGGTTTTCAGGCCCTTGGCGGTGAAGGTGCCGCAGTAGACCACCTTTTTCGCATTCTGGGTGATGTCGATGAAGCCGCCTGCGCCGGCCAGACGGGTGCCGAACTTGGAGACGTTCAGATCTCCGTTGGGGGCCGTCTCTGCCAGACCCAGGAAGGCCACATCCAGGCCGCCGCCCTGGTAGAAGTCAAACTGAACATTGTGGTCCAGAATGGCCATGGAGTTGGCCGCGCCGCCGAACTGGGTGCCGCCGTAGGGCACGCCGGCGATGGAGCCGGCCTCCACGGTGAGGGTCATCTTGTCGGAGATGCCCTCTTCCGCCGCCACGTTGGCGATTTTCTCCGGTGCGCCGGTGCCCAGGTTGACAATGGCGTCCTGAGGCAGCTCCATGGCCGCCCGGCGGGCCAGAATCTTCTTGGCGTCCAGGGGTATGGAGGGAATGTCGTCCACAGGGATGCGGAACTCGCCGCTGAGGGCTCCGTCATAGGGCATGCCCAGGCACTGATTGTTGTCCTCGGGAGAGCCGACGACGATGGCGTCCACATAGATGCCGGGAATCTTTACCAGCCGGGGGTCCAGAGAACCGCCCTGGACGATTTTCTCCACCTGGACGATGACGATGCCGCCGGAGTTTTTGGTGGCCTGGCACTGGGCGGTGACGTCCAGGGGACCGATTTCCCGGTGGACCGTGCAGTTGCCGTACTCGTCGGCATAGCTGCCCCGGATCAGACAGACATTGATGGGGATGGGCTTATACAGAAGCCGCTCTTCTCCCTCGATGTTCACCAGCTTCACCAGGTCTTCCTTGGTGCACTCGTTCAGCTTGCCGCCGCCGTTCCGGGGATCCGCGAAGGTATACAGGCCCACGTGGGTAATGGTGCCGATGTTGTGGGCGGCGATGTCCCGGAACATGTGGGTGATGACGCCCTGGGGCAGGTTGTATGCCTCAATCTTGTTGGCAAGAGCCAGATCGCCCAGCCGGGGGGCACGGTCCCAGTGGCCGCCCACCACACGCCTGCACATGCCTTCGCCGCCAAAGTGGTCGCCGCCGGTGCCGTCCCGGTGGCCCTGGCCCGCGGCAAAGAAAAGGGTCAGGTCCCGGGGATGACCGGTCTCTTCAAAGCGTTTTTCCAGAGCCTTGGTCAGCGCCTCGGGACAGGCGCAGCTGACGAATCCGCCGGTGGTGACAGTGTCGCCGTCCTTGACCATCAGCGCCGCTTCCTCAGCGGTAATGACGCGAACCTTTTTCATGCTTTCCGAACTCCTTTTTCTGTGATATGATTTCTGAATTAAAATTCGGAAATCATACATTTGATTTGAGCTGTTTTGCTTGCCGCCGTTTACGGCGGCAAGCAAAACATGGCACATATTACATCCGGCCTTCAGCCCGGAAGTAATAAAATGGGCTCTGCAGGGGCCGCCTTGCGCAGCCTTTGGCGGCTCCGGCGTTTCGGGATGCGGCGTCCCTTTTACAGGGGCTGCCCCGTTCTCTCAGCAGGCGGGCGCAGAGGCCCGCCCCTGCAGGGCGCGTGATCCGGGAGAACCCGTGTTTACCTGTTCTGGAAGTGCTTTTCCTTCCGCTTCTCCAGGAATGCGCCCATGCCTTCCTTCTGGTCCTCGGTGGCGAAGCACATGGCGAAGAGCTCGTTTTCCAGAGCGATGCCGTCGTCAATGTCCATCTGCATGCCCCGGTCAATGCAGGCCTTGGAGTATTTCACGGCGATGGGGGCGTTGGCGGTGAAGGACCTGGCCATGGCCATGGCGGCGTCCATCAGCTGCTCCAGAGGAACGACGTCGTTGACCAGGCCGATGGCCTTGGCCTCGGCGGCATCAATGACCTTGCCGGAGAAAATCAGCTCCTTGGCCTTGGCGATGCCGACGCGGCGGGGGAGCCGCTGGGTGCCGGAGAAGCCGGGGGTGATGCCCAGACCCACTTCCGGCTGGCCGAACTTGGCGCCGCCCTTGCCCTCGGCGTTGGGGCCGGCGGCCAGAATGATGTCGCAGCTCATGGCGATCTCGCAGCCGCCGCCCAGAGCGAAGCCGTTTACCGCCGCGATGGTGGGGATCTCCAGCTTCTCAATGCGGCGGAACAGGGCGCTGCCCCGCTGGCCCCATTTACGGCCCTGAGCCACATCCATGGGCTTCTGCTCGCCGATGTCGGCCCCGGCCACGAAGGAGCGGCCCTCGCCGGTGAGAATGAAGGCCTGGAGCCCGGCGTCCTGCTCCACCTCGCCAATCAGCGCCTCCAGGTCGGCAATCACCTGGGAATTCAGGGCGTTCAGCGCCTCGGGCCGGTTGATGGTGGCGATGCCGATGTTGTCCTTTTTCTCATAACGAACGGTCTGATACATAAGTAGCATCCTCCTTATATTTTGGGCGGGAGCGCGTCCCGCAGTTCTTGTGCCAAATTATTTTAGCAAATTACATGCCAGTTTTTCAAGGCGTATTTTCTGGCTGCATTGCGGAAAATCTGTGGAGAACGCCAAAAATAGTTATAAAAATTCGGCAGTCTGTCTAGAGATGGCAGATGGCTGCCGGCGGGAGTTTTGACTTGTATTCAAAAATGAATAGAGCTGCACGCAGGCGTCCCGGAACGGGGGGCAGGCTGCTTTGTGCGAAGCGCCGCAAGCAGTTGGGGCGGCTCTGTGAAAAGTGCATAGGCCGGGGCGGGAAACGGCGGATTTATTCAATTATGAATACATGCTATTCATAGTTGAATAGAAGCCCGCGGGGGCTCCGGCTGCCGGCGTCTTTTTCCGGCAGAAAGCAAAAAAATTTTTTGAAGATTCTTTGAGAAATTTTGAAGAATTTCGGACTGCCGCGCCGTATGATACATGTCGGCAGCCGGGAGGCGGAACGGCAGGGAAGGGGGCGGAGGCCGGTGTGGCGAATATAACAAGGGAATCTTTTTCGGCGCTGGTGGTTCAGTACGAGCGCCTGGTGTACACCATCTGCTTTCAGCTGGTCCGGGACTCCGCGGCGGCGGAGGACCTGACCCAGGAGACCTTTCTCTCCGCCTATCTCCACCGGGACGCCCTGCCGGAGGGCTATGAACGGCAGTGGCTGGGCCGCATTGCCGCCAACAAGGCCAAGGACCATCTGCAAAGCGCATGGAACCGGCGAACCGTTCTGCCAGGAGACCAGGAGCTGGCCCGGGGACTGGCCCCGCCTGCCGAGGAGACTGCCCTTCGCAGGAGCGCGGCGGCGGAGATTCAGGAGGCCATCCGGGCCATGAAGGAGCCCTACCGGCAGGTGTGCCGCCTCTGTCTTTTGGAGGAGCGCTCTGTAGAGGAGGCCGCCCTGGCCCTGGGCCGGCCCGCGAAAACCGTGTATACACAACTTTCCCGAGGCAGGCGCCTGCTGCGGGAGCAGTTAGAAAGGAGTGGAACCCATGGAAGCATTCCGCGCTGACGGACATCTGACCAACGAAATGCTGATCGTCCTGGTTCAAAGCCCGGAGCTCCTTCCCGAGGAGCTGATCCGGCTGGAAACAGCGGAACACCTGGCGTTCTGTGACAGCTGCCTGCATCGGTACATGGAGCTGCTGGAGAGCGGACCTCTGCTGGTTCCGGCCCGCAGCTGCGGGAAAACCCTGTGGAGCCGCATCCGTATCCGGGCCGTCCGGAACACTGTCGGCCGGTACGCCACCGCCGCGGCCGCCGTCGCCCTGGCGCTGACGATGCTCTGGGGCTCGCCCCGGATGGACTTTACACCGTCGCTGCCGCTTCCGGCAGAAGAACGCACCAGCATTTCCCGGCAGCTCACCGGCCTGACAGGGGGAGTGAACGACTCCCTGCGGGAAACCGTGTCCGGCCTGTCCAATTTCTTCAACGGGCTCCGGCCCGGCCAGTTCATAGAAGGAGGCAATCACTCATGAGTTTTTTGCGAAAACTGTTTCGGGGCTGCTGGCACTTGTGCTGGGCCTGCGTCCCCGGCTGCGGCCAGATGTGCCAGGGGTATATGAAGCGGGGCATTTCCCAGACCATCATCTTCAGCGCTTTGGTGTTTATCGCGGTATTTTTGGAGATGGGCGTCCTGGCGCTGCTGATGGCGCCGCTGTGGGTATACTCCTTTTTTGACAGCTACAACCTCCGCCGTCAGATTCGGGAGGGGATGGCTCCGGAGGACGAATTCATGTTCGGCTTGTCTGAGATGGACTCCCGGCGGCTGAACCAGATCATCGGCAAGCGGCACAGCCTCATCGGCTGGATTCTGGTGGTGCTGGGCCTGTACAACTTCTATCAGATCTTCGCCAGGCGCTTTCTCGGCTTTTTGACAGACCTGTTCCCCTGGCTGGACTGGCTGTATGGCCTGCTGGTCTGGGATGCGCCCCGTATCGTGGGCACGGTGCTGATTTTTACGCTGGGACTCTGGTTCATCCGGGGACCCAGGGTTGTCTGTGACGACGACGACACGCCCTCCTGCACGCCTAAGACCGGCCCGTCCCCCAGAATGCAGGCCACGCCCTGGACCGAGGCGGAGAAGACATTCCATGAGGAGCCGGAGCCCCAGGCCCCGGAGGTTCCGAAGGAGCCTCAGCCGGTGATTCTGGAGTGGAAATCCGAGTTCGACGTGGAGCGCTTCGAGACGGAGGAGGCCGAAGAGACAGAGAAAAAGCAGGAAGACCGTCATGACGAACGGTAAGACGGGGAGGAGGGAAACGCTGTGTTGGGAGGGAAAAAGATTAAGGACCTGAAAGAGGTCAGGGAAGCGCCCCCGCGCCGGGTGGGTACCTTCACCCTGGGCGTCGTGCTGGTGGCGGCGGGCGGCGGGATGCTGGCCGCGATGTTCTGGCCCCAGGCCGATGTCCGGTGGATGTTCAGCGCCTCGCCGGTGATTCTGATTCTCCTGGGTATTGAAACCCTGCTGGCCGCCCGGGGCGGCGGACGGGTGAAATACGACTGGCTGGGCATGTTCCTCTGCTTCATTCTGGTGGGCGCGGCCCTGAGCATGTACGCCGCCGCCTGGTACTTTGCCAATGGAGAGTACTTCAACGCCTCCAACTGTTCCCGCTATGCCGACGAAACCAGCTACCGCATGGATTACGGGTGGTTTGACGGCTTCGACTCCCACACCTTCCGCCTGGAGGCCGGGGATGTGCTGGAGGGCCGGGTGGACACCTATAACGGCTGGCTGGAACTGGAGATCAGCGGCGAGGATGGGAATATCTTCTGTGAGGGAACCCCCGTAAACGGGGAACAGCGGTTTGACATCAGCCGGGGCGGGGACTATACCATACTGGTCCACGGCCGGCGGACCAGCGGCAGCTTTTCCTTTCTGGTGAGCAGGGGCGGCGCGGAGAATGTCCTGCCTCCGGGGGACCCGGAACCGCCGGAGGAAACAGAAGACCCCGAGGCGGAAGCGCCGCCGGAGAACGGGGAAGAACCGGCCGCATAAAGACATAAAACAGCCGGAGAGCAACCGCTCCCCGGCTGTTTTGCGTCTCCCGGCTCTTTAAACATCCCGTTCACCTGTTTTAACCCGGAGCCCCTCCGTTCTTTGCTCTCAACTCTTCACGTTCCGCCCTTCTTCGACAGGCGGATGCACTCCAGGGTATAGGTTACCTGCATGACCCCCCAGACCAGCAGCAGGACGAAAACGGGAAGGAGGCTCATCTCGAATACCAGGCTCAGAATGACCAGAACCATCCAGACCTCCAGGCAGACCCGTGAGGTTACAATGTAGGCCCGGTAGCAGGCCTGCCCAATCTGCCGGCGCTCCGACTCGTCGCAGCTGTCCATCCATTTTTTCTGAAACTTTGTGTCGTAGACGCTGCCGTGTTTCTCCGGATTCATCCGTTTTTCCAAATCCACCGTCTTCTGCTGGGCGAAGATGACAAGGCCGCAGGAGACTAGGAAGACGCCCACCAGAGACAGTGCGCCGATGCCGCCGTCAATGCCGTAGATGCAGAAAGCCGCCATGAAAAAGAAATTCAGCAGCAGCTGCACGGCGCTGAGCAGAAGCACCCGGCTCAGGGCGGCATCAACGGCCTCCGACGTCTCGTCCTCGTCCCCGCCGTCCCAGGCGGCGAATTTCACGGCGGCGGAGCGGTAGAAGAGGAAGCAGCCCCCCAGGGTCAGCACTGAGGAGACAGGAATGCCCCAGGGGGTGACGGCCGCCAGAACGGCGTTGAGTCCCTCCGCCAGGGCGTCGGTGTCCAGACCGAAAACACGGTTCAGGCCCACAACAAATCCGATTGCGCCCCCCGCCAGCATGGACCCCGCCATGGTCAGGGCAAACCGGGGCAGGGCCCGGCGGTTCTCACTGGTCTCTTTTTTCTTGCTCATTGGGATCGTCCTCCTGATACGTAAAAATGTCCTCCACCTGCACGCCGCAGATGGCCGCCAGCTTCAGCGCCAGCGTCACCGATGGGGAGTAGTCCCCCCGCTCAATCTGGCTGATGGTCTGCCGGGAGACCCCCGCCAGGCGTCCCAGCTCCTGCTGGTTGACTCCCAGCCGGGCCCGGTGCTCCTTCAGCCGGTTTCGTAATGGCATGTCACCGCCTCCTTCTGACAAGAATCAACGTCATAATGACAACTTTAATTGTCAATACATATCATAGCACTGACAAGAAAAGTTGTCAAGTCTTTTGGAAGTAAATATTTTGGGCTCAGCATGAGGCGGAGGCGGTCCGCTCCTGTTCCGGAGCTGCGACCGGAAGGCCGCACAGCAGGTTTTGTGGATACAGGCCGGTTCTGAGGGCTCCGGCGGCTCCGCCGCAGAATCCGGCAGAAGGTCCGGGACGGCCTCCGGTCCCTCCGGCCATTCCGGAAAACGGCGGAGGCGCTGGCTGGTCCCTTGGGGGGCTTTGCCCGGGACGCCGGTTTACCATGGAGGAAGAAAGGGCTCCGCCGTCTTCGGGGATGGACTTGAGGAGCCGGACCGTCCTTGGGAGCCTGCGCAAGATTGTATAAAAAATCTCTGGGCGGCGTTCGGAAGGCGAGGAGGAGAAAAGAGGACTTTTTTCGGCGTGGGAGCGGTTTCGGATAGAAAAGAGGGTCCGATGCCTCCGGCGCCGGGGAGACTCATGGGGACATGGGAACAGCGGAAAGAGAGCAAAATGCTGAAAGTAATTTCCCCTTCATGCGGCTATAATCTCCATCAGAACACGGGGCGGTCCGGCGGACCGGTTGCCTGTTCGGAAGCGAACCAACGGAATCGAAAGGAAGGATTACAATGAAGCACAGTGTAAGGGATTTCTTCAAAAGCCTGGTGGCCCTCCGCTATGCGGAGCTGAGCCAGGGACGCCGCTGATATTCCCAAAAACGATAGACAGATTCGAACAAGAGGAGGATGAAAGCATGAAAGCTGCATGGAAAGACTTTTTCGCGGCTCTGGTGGCCCTTCGCCAGGCGGAGCTGTCTCAGGGCGTCTGGAACCGCTGACAGCCCTTCCCCGGGCGCTCCGGGAAACGTGAAGATTCTGAACAGGCCCTGCGTCTCCACTGGAGCGCGGGGCTGTTTTTGTCCGCCGGTGATGAGAGCTTGACAAAACAGACGAAAGATGCTATTCTGAGCACAGGGTTATTTGGTAAATTTAACCTGATATGTGTCCCGAAAGCCGCCCCTGCTCCGCAATGCGGAGGCCGGGGGGAGACGAAACAGGGAAAGGGAGGAGAAACGTGGAAAAGACAGATCAGCGGTATCGTCATTTCGTACAGATCCTGCGGGAGGAGCTGGTGCCCGCCATGGGCTGCACTGAGCCCATCGCCATCGCCTATGGCGCGGCCAAGGCCAGAGAGGTCCTGGGCCGGCTGCCGGAGAAGATCCTGGTGGAGGCCAGCGGCAACATCATCAAAAATGTCAAGAGCGTGGTGGTGCCCAACACCGGCGGGCTGAAAGGCATTGAGGCTTCCGCCGCCGCCGGCGTGGTGGCAGGGGACGCGGGGAGGATTCTGGAGGTAATCTCCCAGGTGACGGACCCTCAGAAGGAGGAAATCAGGTCCTACCTCGAGAGCCACGAGGTCCGGGTGGCCCCTGCGCCGGGGGATGTGATTTTCGACATCATCGTGACCCTTACCGCCGGAGCGGATACCGTGCGGCTCCGCATAGCCGACTACCACACCAACATCGTGCACATTGAAAAGAACAGCGAAATCCTGCTGGAGGCCGGAGCCGTGGCCGGGGCGGGCGGCTCCGCCGGCCTCACGGACCGCAGCTGCCTGTCTGTGGAAGCGATCGTGGACTTTGTGAACACCTGCGACCCGGAGGATCTGCGGGAGACGGTTCAGCGGCAGATTGACTACAACTGCGCCATCGCCCGGGAGGGCATGGCCCACGACTGGGGGGCCAATATCGGCAAGGTGCTCCGGGCCCATTACCATGACGATATCAAAACCCGGGTCCGTGCCATGGCCGCCGCCGGGTCCGACGCCCGGATGAGCGGCTGCGAGATGCCCGTGATTATCGTCTCCGGCAGCGGCAACCAGGGCATCACCGCCTCCGTCCCTGTGGTGGAATACGCCAAATACCTGGAGGCGGACCCGGAGAAGACCCTCCGGGCCGTGGCCCTCAGCGACCTGCTGACCATCCATATGAAAACCGGCATTGGCCGCCTCAGCGCCTACTGCGGGGCCGTCAGCGCCGGCTGTGCCGCCGGGGCCGCCATTGCCTGGCTAGACGGCGGGGACTATGAGACCATCGCGCATACCCTGGTCAACGCCCTGGCTACCATCTCCGGCATGATCTGCGACGGAGCGAAGCCCTCCTGCGCGGCGAAGATCGCGGCGGCGGTGGACGCGGGTCTCCTGGGCTACAGCATGTATCTCAGCGGCCGGCAGTTCTACGGCGGCGAGGGCATCGTGTCCAAGGGCGTGGAGAACACCATCGCCAACATTGGCCGTCTGGGCCGGCTGGGAATGCGGGAGACCGACAGGGAGATCATTCGCATCATGACCAATCAGCCCCCCAGGGGATGAGCGGGACCGGCCCCGCATATACTGGAACGATCCGGAATGCGGGGCGCCGGCTTCAACTGTGTGAACAAGAAAGGGAGGATATTTGTATATGGCTACCGAGAAAAAGGGAATGAGTCTGCCTCTGAAGCTGCTGATCGGCATTGTGGTGGGCATCGTATGCGGCCTGTTCCTGCCGGAGAGCGCCATGACCATTGTGGTCACGCTGAAGTATGTACTGAACCAGCTGATTATGTTCTGCGTGCCCCTGATTGTAATCGGCTTCATCGCCCCGTCCATCACCAAAATGGGCTCCAACGCCACCCGGATGCTGGCGGTGGCCATCATCGTGGCCTATGCCAGCACGGTTCTGGCCACGCTGATGTCCATGGTCGCGGGCTATGTCCTGGTGCCCATTCTGCCCATCGCCTCCAGCATGGAGGGGCTGAAGGAGCTGCCCGGCGTGGCCTTTGAGCTGAATATTCCCCAGATTATGCCCGTCATGAGCGCCCTGGTGTTCTCCGTCCTGGTGGGCCTGGCCGCCGTGTGGACCAAGGCCAGAACCGTCACGGTGGTGCTCCAGGAGTTCCAGAACATCGTTCTGAGCGTGGTGAAGAAGGTGGTCATTCCCGTCCTGCCCTTCTTCATTGCCCTGACCTTCTGCGGCCTGAGCTATGACGGCACCATCACCAAGCAGTTCCCCGCCTTCCTGCTGGCTATCGTCATCGTCATGGCGGGACACTACATCTGGATGGCCGTGCTCTACGGCTTCGCCGGGGCCTATTCCGGCAAGAGCGGCGTGGAGGTTGTGAAGCACTACGGCCCCGCCTACCTCACCGCCGTGGGCACCATGTCCTCCGCCGCCACCCTGGCCGTGGCTCTGGACTGCGCCCGGAAGAGCAAGAATCTCCGCTCCGACATGGTGGAGTTCGGCATTCCCCTGTTTGCCAACATCCACCTCTGCGGCTCCGCCCTCACCGAGACCTTTTTCGTCATGATTGTGTCCAAGGTGCTCTTCGGGGAGCTGCCCAGCCCGGGCCGCATGGTGCTGTTCATCCTGCTGCTGGGCATCTTCGCCATCGGCGCCCCCGGCGTCCCCGGCGGCACGGTGATGGCCTCCCTGGGCCTGATTACCGGCATCCTCTTCACGGACCCCGCCACCTCCGGCGACGCCACCGCCCTGATGCTGGCCATCTTCGCCCTTCAGGACAGCTTCGGCACTGCCTGCAACGTCACCGGCGACGGCGCCCTGACCCTGATCCTCACAGGCTATGCCGAAAAGCACGGCATCAAGGAACAGACCATCAAGACGGTGGACCTCTGAGCGTCTCCGCCGGGCGCGTAAGCGGAGGAACGCCCCGGGCTGCCTGAATGTCTGAAAGCCGGCGCGAGACCCTGACTGCAGGCGGTCAGGGTCTCCGTCTGTATAGGGAGTCCGGCGGCCATCCCAAAAAACGCTGTACAGGCCGGCGGATTTATGATATACTCCAGGAGTCTGTATTTACAACCGTTGAACGTAGCCTGAGCCATCTTTTTCCGCCATACCGCGCCGGTTTCTCCGTCAGGATAGCCGCGGGCTGCGAACGATCGCCCTGTACGGCAGGAAACATCCCCGCCCACCCGGCATCCTCCGGCCATGAATACAGGTTCTGACAGCTGTCAATCGTCAAAACGGGCGCGGGCTTCCTGCCTGTCTGCCGGGAAGCCCGGCAGCTGCCGCGATGGCTTCGGCGGCCTGGAATACAGTGACCGGCGGGGGATGCCCCGCCCTGAGAAGAGGAGCTTTGCGTATGAGCGAGGAGATGCGGACCTTCGGCTATCTCTGCCCCGCCTGCGGCGGGACGGTGATGGGGATCCGGCCGGTGTTTGGCCTGGAGGCCTCCGGCGGGGAAGTCGCGTGCGGCTGCGGAAAATCCGCCCTGCGGATTGCGTTTGATGGGACCCGCTGGCGGCTCTATGTGCCCTGCGGTCTCTGCGGGGAGACCCATACGGCCCTCTGCCCGCCGGAACGGCTCCTGCGGGGGGACACGGCCCTGGCCTGCGCCCGGACCAAGCAGTTCTGCTGCTTCATCGGCTCTGAGAAGACGGTGGAAAAGCAGCTGCGGGATCTGGAGATTCTGGCAGAGAAGGAGAAGCGGGACGGAGAGAAGGAGTTCTTCGTGGACCAGATTATCATGTATGAGGTTCTCTCCGAGTTGCGGGACATCGCTGCCCGCCCCGGCGGCATCACCTGCGCCTGCGGCAGCAGCCGGTACGGCATGGAAATCCGCCGGTCGGCCATAGACCTGATCTGCCGGGACTGCGGAGCCAGGCTCCGCGTTCCCGCGGCTGCGGACCGGGATTTGGACGATCTTTGCTGCCGGATGAAGCTGGTTCTGCCGGGACGGGGGACGGGGGAGCGCTGATCCCGCGTCCCGCCGGGCATCCGGGGAGGAACCGGCCCCCGGCTGTTGGGGGGGGACCGCCGTCCTGGAAAAAATTTTGTCTTTCCTCTGGAAAAAACCGGCGCAGAATGCTACAATAAGACCAGCGGTTTTTCCGGCCGCTGGTCTCTCGTTACTTTACATACAAAAAGAGGAGGAAAACGCATGAAAAAAGCAGGTTCCCTGCTGCTGGCGCTGGTGCTGGCTCTCAGCCTGACCCTCAGCGTCTCGGCGGAGGAGGCCGTCTTTGAGGGCGGCGTCACCGAAATCCAGAAGTACGGCAACATTGTTCTGGACATCGACCCGGCCAAGCTCCAGGAGGCGGGCTTTGCCTATGGCGATGTGCTGGCGGTGAAGGTAAACGGCAAGGAGCTCCAGATTCCCCTGTGCACCAACTATTCCGACGTGGACACCGGCGAGCTGGTGGCCCGGGACAGCGGCGGCGTGCTGATTGTGGCCGTCAACATGGGCGACTTCGCCACCACCAACGAGCTGGCCGTCAAGGAGACCGCTGAAGACGGGACCTATACCTGGAAGTTCCCCGAGGGCAAGTCCATCGAGGACATCACCGTCTCCATCGCCATGGGCGAGAAGGGCGGCTACCGGGATCAGTATCTGATTCACCAGCTGGAGCGGACCAACGAGCGGAGCGACTATGCCTCCGACCAGGTGTTCGCCAATTTCCGCGGCATCTCCGCCGGAGACCTGGGCGAAAACGCCCTGTTCCGCAGCAGCAGCCCCGTGAACAATGAGCTGGGCCGGGCCGCCTACGCCGACAATTTTGCCGAGGCCAACGGCATTCAGGCCGTGATGAACCTGGCCGACTCCAACGAGGACATCGACGGCTACATCGCCGCCGAGGGCTTTGACTCCCCCTATTACGCCGGACTTTACAAGGAGGGTCAGGTGAAGGCCCTGAACCTGGGCGTGGACTTCACCGCCGCCGACTTCCAGAAGGGACTGGCCGAGGGTCTCAGGTTCTTCGCCGCCAATGAGGGACCCTATCTGGTCCACTGCACCGAGGGCAAGGACCGGGCCGGCTTCGTCTCCGCACTGCTGGCCTGCCTGATGGGCGGCAGCCTGGACGAGGTGGTGGCCGACTACATGGTTACTTACGAGAATTACTACCACCTGGAACAGGGCAGCGAGCAGTATGAGGCTGTGAAGTCCAGCAACATCGTCTCCATTCTGGAGACCATCACCGGCGCCGCCAAGGGCGGTGACCTGACCAAGGTGGACCTGGCTGCTGCCGCTGAGAAGTATGTGAAGGGCATTGGCCTTTCCGACGCGGAGCTTGCCGCCCTGAAGGCCAACCTGGCCAAGGACTACACGGCGGAGCCCGTGGGCCAGGAGACCAACACGGACATTCCCGGCTATACCGAGGCCCCCGCCGATCCCACTGAGGTGACGCCGCTTCCCAAGCCGGAGCCCGCTCCCGTCCCCTCTCCTGTCCAGAGCGACGCCCGAAGCAGCTACACCGTAGCCGCCGGCGACTGCCTGTGGAACATCGCCTATCGGCTCTACGGCCACGGCGCGCGCTGGACCGAGATTTATGAGCTGAACAAGGCTGTAATCAAAGATCCTGAGATGATTCAGATTGGCCAGGTGCTGGCCGTTCCCGTTGCCTGACGGAGGGAGCGCCCTCCATGGCCGAAGCTGAAGCGCGAAGAAGTGCGAAAAGCGGGAAAAAGTGTGAAAAACGCAAAAGCACGAATCAAATTTCCGGAAAACCGGTATCCTCCATGCTTCAAAAGGGAGGACAGCCCGAAAGGGACCCCGCAGGGGGTCCCTTTCGTTTTTAATCATCGCCCTTTGCGCCGTTTTTCAGGCGCTGCCGCCTCGTCCGGTCAGCGCCTTTTCAATGTCGTCCAGGGAGTTGATGAAGGCGAGGACCGCCTTCACCTGGGCGCCGTTCATTTTTTCCAGCCGGGCCAGGGCCTTCCGGTGGAGCTCGGACAGCGGTTCTCTTCCGCCGCTCTGCCTGAATCTGGGTTCGCTGCCGTTCAGCACCCATTCGGCGCGGTATCCATATTTTTCCTCAATCAGCACCGCGATGGAGCGGGAGAGGCGTATTTCCGGCTTCTTCAGAAGAACGGAAATATAACTTTCGGTCACCCCGATTTCAGCCGCCAGGTCCTTCTGCTTCAATTTATTTTCCTGTAGGATCAGCCTGATCCGGTCACACTGATTCATGGCCACACCTCCTGTAATTTTATAGAATAACAAGAAGACTTAAATAAGTCAAGTTTGTCTCATTGACAACATAAGTAATTTATGATAATCTTAATTTGTTTAAGAAATGAAAGGGGGATTTCCTATGGAAGGGGCGGAGCGGGCCGCGGCAATCCGGAAGATCACCGAGCTGCCGCCGGAACAGGTGCTGAAGGTGCTGATTTTTATGGCGGGGCTGGAGGCAGGAGAGGCGATGGGGGACCCCGGGAACAGGAACGTACATCAGGGACAGATAAGGAGACCGGAGGACTGAGCTGGCATTCGTCTCCCCAGGTGCCGGAGGCGGCGGGACGCATGTAAAAATGGGGCGTACAGTTCCCGGAGGACCCTTGTCAAAACCGGCTGCTCGTGCTACAATAACGGGTAAGTTTCAGTCCGGGCCTCTGCTCCGGACAGGGGACACTCCATAACCTACAAAGGAGACAGAATGTATGTCAGATTATATTCGCAGACTGCCGGTTTATCTGCTGCTGGATTGCTCCGGGTCTATGATGGGGGAGCCCATTGAGGCGGTGCGCCAGGGTGTGAAAGCGCTGCTGTCCGAGCTGAAGGGGGACCCCCAGGCGCTGGAAACGGCGTATCTCTCCGTCATCACCTTCGACAGCTCCGCCCGGCAGGTGATTCCCCTGACGGAGCTGATGCAGTTCCAGGAGCCGGAGCTGAAGGCCAGCGGCGCCACCGCCCTGGGGGGTGCGCTGAACGTGCTGATGGAGTGCGTGAACAGCGAGGTCCGCAAGTCCAGCGAGACTCAGAAGGGGGACTGGAGGCCTCTGGTGTTTATCCTCACCGACGGAGCCCCTACGGATGTGGAGGCTTTCGGGCAGGCGGCCCGGGCACTGAAGGGGATGAAGGCCGCCAACATTGTGGCCTGCGCCGCCGGGTCCCGGGCGGACACCACCTATCTCCGGCAGATTACGGAAAACGTGCTGATGATGAATACCCTCTCCGCCGGAGACATGGCCCGGTTTTTTGCCTGGGTCTCCGGGTCTATCAAAATGTCCTCCAAGAGCCTGGATGCCCGGCCCGGTGCGGCCATCGAGCTGCCGCCTCCGCCGGATGGCTTCGTGATTGTCCCATAGAGGGAGGCGGATAATGGAGGAATATCAAATGGGACCGGGCCGGGTATGGAAGCCGGAGACTGCCGGAGAGAGGGCATACCTGCCGGAGCCGTTGGAGCCGGAGCGCCTGCCCGCCCCGGCCGGGAGGGACGGGCCTGCCCCGGTTCGTCCAAGGACAGAGGCAGGCGGCTCTGAGCTGGAAGCCGCCGTTTCACCCTCCGCCGAAATGGACCCCAAAAAAGAGGGAGCCGAAACAGAGACTGCCGGTTCGGCTCTGACCGAAACGGGACCCCAAGAAGAGAAAACTGAAACAGAAGCCGCCGTTTCAGCTGAGGCTGAAACGGAACCCAAAAAAGAGGAAGCCGAAACAGAGACTGCCGGTTCGGCTCTGACCGAAACGGGATTCCAAGAAGAGAAAGCTGAAACAGAAGCCGTCGTTTCACCCTCCGCCGAAATGGAATCCAAAGAAGAGGAAGCTGTCCCGGCGAATGCCGGGGCAGAAGCAAAAAAACCGCTGAGCAACGAGGCGGTGACAGGACACACGGCGTCCCTGTGGAAGTATCTGCCGGTTCCGGCGGAGGAGCCGGAACCGGCCCCTGAGACACTGCGGCTGTATCAGAAATACGGCGGCGGCGTGGTGACCGCCGCCCGGGTTCGGGGGAAGAAGCACAAGCACGAGGGCACCAACTGCGACGATTGGTATGAGGTGTCCGGCTTTCAGAATCTGCTGTTTGCGGCGGTGTCCGACGGGGCGGGCTCGAAAAGGTTCTCACGCATCGGGGCCAGGGAATCCTGCCGGGCGGCGGCAGGCTGTCTCCGCCGGGAGCTGGAAGGCCTGTGGACCCCGGCTCTGGCGGCGGACGCTGCCCTGGACATCGGAGAGCCCCGCTGCATGGCAGCCTGTACCGCTCTGGCCGGGGCGGTGCAGCGGTCGGTGCTGAAGGCGCGGGAGGCCGTGGAGTCCGCTTTTTACACGCGGGTCAACGCCCCGGCCTATGAGGCGGTTCTGGGCCGGCCTCTGGAGCTGCGGGACCTCTCCGCCACGCTGCTGGTGACGGTGGTCATTCCCTCCGGAGCGGGGGGACGGCTGGTGATTTCCTGCCAGGTGGGGGACGGCATGATTGCCCTGGTGGACCGAAAGGGGCCCTTCGAGGGGTCGGTGAGGCTGATGGGGACAGCGGACAGCGGGGAATTTTCCGGGGAGACGGAATTTTTGGTTTCCCCGAAGATGTCCTCTCTGGAGGCCCTGCAGAGCCGGACGAAGCTCTCCTGGAGCCGGTCCGACCTGCTCCTGATGATGACCGACGGCGTGTCTGACGATTATTTCCCCCATGAAACGGAGCTGCGGCGGCTGTATTTCGACCTGGTGGCCAACGGCATTCTGGAGGGAGAGAGCTCGGGCGAGCTGACGGAGGAGCGTCTCCGGCTGTGCCGGAAGCTGCCCCAGCCCCTGAGCTACCCCTGGGTGAACGACCAGAGGGTTCAGGTGCCCCTGCACTATACCCGGCGCATCCTGGAGACCGCCGGGCTGACCCGGGAGGACCTCTGGAGGGACGGCACCGCCCTGGCCGCGGCGCGGGCGGAGCTGGAAGAGCAGCTGGCCCTGCCGGACCCCGCCCGGCGTCTGGAACGCTGGCTGGACAACTATGTGGAACGGGGCTCCTTCGACGACAGGACCCTGGTGATTGCGGAGCTGACATAAAGGAGGAAGAAGCATGGGGACGATTGCGGAAGCGACGCTGGCGGACGGCCGGCGGCTTCCTTATGTCATTACGGAGGACCCGCCCCGGGGCGGCATGAAGTATACCTACTTTGCTCCGGACAAGTCCTATGTGGTCCAGTTTTTCAACAATCCGGCGGTGGCCGCCGACCCGGACACCCGCCGGCGGCTGGAGGCCATCATCGGCAAATACAACCCCACCCGCTCCGAGGCGGCGGGAGGCGCGCCCGGCAGCAGCGAGGCCATGGCGGCGTATTTCTCCACAAAATTCTGCTGGCCCACAGCCATTGTCCGGTCTCCGGAGTTCGGCATTGTCTGCCCGGCCTATCCCTCCAATTTCTTTTTTACCGAGGATGCGTCCGCCCGGCTCCCCCTGAAGGGGAAGGACAAGCGGAGTAAATGGTTTACCTCGGCCCGAAACCGGCAATATTTAGAACCGGAGGAGATTGGGGATTTCCGGGCGATGCTCCGGATGTCCATTACCCTGGCCCGGGCCGTCCGAAGGATGCACCAGGCAGGACTGGCCCACTCGGACCTCAGCTGCAACAATGTGCTGATTGACCCCAAAAGCGGCGGCTGTGTGGTCATTGACATTGATTCGCTGGTGGTGCCGGGGCTGTTTCCGCCGGAGGTGGTGGGCACCCACGGCTACATCGCCCCGGAGGTGCTGGAGACTCTGGATCTGCCCACCGGCGATCCGGGCCGGAAGCTGCCCAGCTCCTATACGGATCTCCACGCTCTGGCGGTGCTGCTGTATGAGTATTTACTGATGCGCCATCCTCTGGAGGGACCGAAAATCTACTCCGCCAGCTCCCCGGAGGAGGATGACTATCTGGCCTTCGGCCCCAGGGCCACCTTTATCGAGGACCCTCATGACACCAGCAACCGGCCTCCGGACCTGTATCTGACCATCCGGGACCTGGGTCCCATTCTGGCAGACCTGTTTCTCCGGGCTTTTGTGGACGGGCTCCATCATCCCAACGCCCGGCCCACCGCCCTGGAGTGGGAGAAGGGACTGGTGAAGACCTGGGATCTGCTCCATCCCTGCGAGAACCCGGACTGCGCCGCCCGGTGGTTCATCCTCCACGACCCGAAGCGCCCGGTATGCCCCTTCTGCGGCACCCGGGTGAAAAAGGAAAACATCCTGCGGCTGCGGCTGAAAAGCCCCCTCCGGGGCCGGACGGGCCAGTGGATGCCGGCGGGGGAGGTGGACGTGTACCACAACATGCCCCTGTTCAGGTGGCACGTCCAGGCCGACGCGTTCCCCGACGAGAAGGCGGACCGGGATTTGCAGGCTTACATCTGCAAATATCAGGGCCGCTGGCTGCTGGTGAACCACCGGATTCAGGGCATGACCTCTCCCGGCGGGAATCTGGTGCCTGCGGGACAGGCGGTGCTGCTGCGCCCCGGCGCGGTATTCCGGGCCTCCGGCGGCGAACGGGGCTATCTGGTTGAGGTGTCGGCCCCTGGCTGAGGCGCCGAAGATTCATAATTTATTAACAAAAAATTTCTCCGGTGCATTAAAATGGGAACCAGCGTACTCTGTCTGCCGGTCAGCGGCAGAATCGGAGAAGCGATGTAAAGGCCGCCGGATGAACGAGACGGCGGACCGAAGGAAAGGAAGAAACAAATGATGCAAAAGCGCGGGTTGACGGACGAACAGGTGCGCGCGTCCCGGGAACAATACGGGGACAACCGTTTGACGGAGCAGGCCTCCGAGAGCTTTTGGGACAAGCTGAAGGGCAACTTCGGCGACCCCATGATTAAGATTCTCTGCGTTGCCTTGGCCATCAATGTGGTGTTCGCATTTCTGGGACAGGTGGCCTGGTATGAGTCGGTGGGCATCGCCCTGGCGGTGATTCTGGCCACATTTGTGTCCACCCTGTCGGAGTACAAGAACGAGAGCGCCTTTCAGAAGCTCCAGGAAGAGGCCTCTCAGATTATGTGCAAGGTCTACCGGAACAACGAGGTGACGGAGGCCGCCATCACGGATATTGTGGTGGGGGACTGGGTGCTGCTCCAGTCCGGCGACAAAATCCCCGCCGACGGCGTGCTGGCGGAGGGGACCATTCAGGTGGACCAGTCCGTTCTCAACGGCGAGGCCAAGGAGGCCGCCAAGCGGGTGCGCCCCGAGGGAGAGAAGGACGAGGAGACCGCCATGGACTTCCTGAACCCCTATAAGGTGTTCCGGGGCTCCGTGGTCTGTTCCGGCAACGCGGTGATGGAGGTCACCACCGTGGGCGACAAGTCCGTTTACGGCCAGATTGCCAGTGAGCTCCAGTCTGACGACGACCGGGACACCCCCCTGAAGGTGAAGCTGGCCAAGCTGGCGGACCAGATCAGCAAATTCGGCTATATCGGCGGCCTGGCCATTGCCATAGCCTTCCTGTTCCAGCGGATTGTGATTCATAACGGCTTTGACATGGGTCTGATTGGGGCCTACTGCTCCAATTGGATGACCCTGGTCAACGACGTCGTGGAGGCGGTGATGCTGGCGGTCATCATCATCGTCATGGCGGTGCCTGAGGGACTGCCCCTGATGATTGCCATCGTGTCCGCCCAGAACATGGGCAAAATGCTCAAGGACAACGTGCTGGTGCGGAAGGTTTCCGGCATTGAAACGGCCGGCAGCCTGAATATTCTGTTCAGCGACAAAACCGGCACCATCACCAAGGGACTGCTGGAGGCCGTGATTTTCGTGGACGGCGGCGGCGGGGAGTACCGGACCCGGAGCGAAATGCCGGAGGAGCTGGGGAATCTGGCCTCTCTCAGCATGCGCTGCAACACCGGCGCCGTTCTCAGCGGCGAGGGCAAAAGCGCCCACCCTGTGGGCGGCAACGCCACCGAGCGGGCCCTGCTCAGCTTCGCGGCGGGAGCGCCCTGGACGGCCCAGGTCCGCGTCGCCGGCAGCATCCCCTTTAACAGTCAGAATAAATACTCCGCCGCCCGGGTGGAGGGGGAGGGCGCGGCCCTGACCCTGATTAAGGGCGCGCCGGAGAAGATTCTCAGCCGCTGCACCCAGTACTATGACGCCGCCGGACAGCGCCGGCCCTTCCAGAGCGCCGGCGTGGAGAAGAAGATTGACGAGCTGGCAAGCCGGGCCATCCGGGTGCTGGCTCTGGCGGTGTGCGACAGCGATATTGAGGGGGATGCCCTGCCCGAAGGCGACTGGACCCTGGTGGGCGTGGTGGGCATCCGGGACGAGGTGCGTCCCGAGTCCGTGGACGCCATTGCCCAGGTGCGCCGGGCCGGCGTCCAGGTGGTCATGATTACCGGTGACCGGAAGGACACCGCCATGGCCATCGCCAGGGAGGCAGGCCTGCTGGAGAGGGATGACGATCTGGTGCTTACCTCCGACGAGCTGGCCCAGCTCAGCGACGAAGAGCTGAAGAGCCGCCTGGCTAAAATCCGGGTGGTGGCCCGGGCTCTGCCCAGCGACAAGAGCCGCTTCGTCCGGGTGGCCCAGGAGCTGAACCTGGTGGTGGGCATGACAGGCGACGGCGTCAACGACTCCCCGGCTCTGAAAAAGGCCGACGTGGGCTTTGCCATGGGCGGCGGCACCGAGGTGGCCAAGGAGGCCAGCGAGATCGTCATTCTGGACGATAATTTCAGCTCCATCCAAAAGGCCATTCTCTATGGCCGGACCATTTTCAACAGCATCCGCAAGTTCATCATCTTCCAGCTGACCATCAATGTGGCGGCGGTTCTGGTGAGCTTTGTCTGCCCACTGCTGGGCATTGAAAACCCCCTGTCCATCACCCAGATTCTCTGGGTCAACCTGGTGATGGATACCCTGGCGGCTCTGGCCTTCGGCGGGGAGCCCGCCCTGCAGCGCTATATGGAGGAGAAGCCCAAGCGCCGGGATGAGGCCATTGTCAGCCGGTATATGTGGTCCTCCATCCTCATCGGCGCGGGCTGGACCTTTGCCCTGAGCATGGTATTCATCCTCACGCCCTTTGCCCAGCACTTCTTCCGTCCGGATCCCTCGGCTCTGTTTGCCGCCGCCAATGAATATCTGCTGACAGGCTATTTCGCCTTCTTCATCTTCATTGCGGTGTTCAACGCCTTCAATGCCCGGACGGAGCAGAGGAACCTGTTTGACAGCATCGGAGGCAATCCCGGCTTCCTGCGGGTCATGGGCGGCATTGCCGCGGTGCAGGTGCTGATGACCTATTTCGGCGGCGTGATTTTCCGCTGCTTCGGCCTGACGGTAAAGGAGTGGGTCTTCGTGCTGGTGATGGCCTTCACGATCATCCCGGTGGACCTCATCCGCAAGAGCATCGTCAGAAAAGACAGTTGACCCGGCGGCGCGGGCCGCTTGAAAACAATGATACAATCAGGAGGAAATGATTATGGCAGTCAATTTGACAAAGGGACAGAAAGTAGATTTGACCAAGGGCAATCCCGGTCTTTCCAAGCTTCTGATTGGTCTGGGCTGGGACGTCAACAAATATGACGGCGGTTCCGCCTTTGACCTGGACGCGGCGGCGTTCCTGCTGGACGGCGCGGGGAAGGTCGCCGGCGACGCGGATTTCGTGTTCTACGGCAATCTCAAGCACAGCTCCGGCGGCGTGGAGCACCTGGGGGACAACCTCACCGGCGAAGGCGAGGGGGACGACGAGCAGATCAAGGTCAACCTGAGCGCCGTGCCCGCCTCCGTTGAAAAGATTGATTTCACCGTGACCATTTACGAGGCGGAGGAGCGCCGCCAGAACTTCGGCCAGGTCTCCAACGCCTTCATCCGGGTGGTGGACGAGTCCACCGGCACGGAGCTGATCCGCTACGACCTGGGAGAGGACTTCTCCATTGAGACCGCCGTGGTGGTGGGCGAGCTGTACCGCCATAACGGCGAGTGGAAGTTCAACGCCGTCGGCAGCGGCTTCCAGGGGGGGCTGGAGGCCCTCTGCAAAAACTATGGCGTCAACGTCTGAGCCTGTTTTGAAGACAGCAGACAGGCCGGCGTCAGACATAATTTAAACAACAGAAACAGAACTTAGGAGGAAATATCATGGCTGTTGAACTGAAAAAGGGCCAAAAGGTCAATCTGCAAAAGAAGGGCGCTTCTTTGGGCGAGGTGCTCATCAACCTGAACTGGAGCCAGCCCAAGAAAAAGGGCCTCTTCTTCAACCGCACACAGGCCATCGACCTGGATCTGGGCTGCCTCTTCGAGCTGGAAGGCGGCTATAAGGGCTGTGTCCAGGCTCTGGGCAACGCCTTCGGCAGCCTTCAGCAGCCCCCCTTCATTGCCCTGGACGGCGACGACCGCAGCGGCGCCAACGCCGCCGGAGAAAACCTGCGGATCAACGGCGACCAGATCGCCCTGATTAAGCGGGTGCTGGTGTACACCTTCATCTATGAGGGCGTGGCCAACTGGCAGCAGGCTGACGGCGTGGTTACGGTGAAGTGCCCCGGCAGCGAGGATGTCATTGTCCGCATGGACGAATACGGCTCCAAGCTGGGCATGTGCGCCATTGCCCTGCTGGAGAACCAGAACAACGAGACCTTCAGCGTGCAGAAGGTGGTCCAGTTCTTCCAGAGCCATCCGGATATGGACCGTGCCTTTGGCTGGGGCCTGAACTGGAAGCCGGGCCGGAAGTAAGCCGGTGGAGTACAAGATTTTATATCAGGACGCGTTCCCCGTGATCGAGTGCCGCCTGCAAAAGGGGGAGTCCGTCAAGGCCGAGTCCGACGCCATGGTGGCCATGTCCGCCACACTGGATGTCAGCGGCAGCATGGAGCGCGGCCTGCTGGGGGGTCTGGCCCGGCGGATGCTGACAGGGGAGAGCTTTTTCTTCCAGCGGCTCACCGCCGCCCGGGGACCGGGCTATGCACTGCTGGGCCACCCCATTCCCGGCGGCATCATTGATGTGAATCTGGACGGGTCCTATGGGCTGAAGGTTCAGAAGGGCGGTTTCCTGGCCGCTGAGGAGAGCGTTCAGATTGACACCGCCGTTCAGAATCTGGCCCAGGGCTTCTTCTCCAAAGAGGGCTTCTTTGTGCTGAACGTCCATGGAACGGGGACGGTGTTTCTCAGCAGCTACGGCGCCATTCACGCTGTCAACCTGGAACCCAATGAGGAAGTCATCATTGACAACGGGCATCTGGTGGCCTGGCCGGACTATATGAACTACACCATTGAAAAAGCCTCCAGCGGCTGGTTTTCCAGCATTGCTTCCGGGGAGTGCTTGGTGTGCCGCTTCCGGGGGCCCGGGGTGGTGCTGATCCAGACCCGGAACCCCGGCAGCTTTGCCGGGTGGATTCGGAGCATGGTGCCCTCCGGGAGCTGAGGACACCAGACAGAAAGGGAGAGACTGATTATGTCTGTCAATCTGCAAAAGGGCCAGAAGGTGGAGCTGCGCAAAAGCGACGGCGGCAGCCTGCGCCGTGTGATGGTGGGCCTGGGCTGGGACGAGGTCAAGCAGACCCGGGGCTTCTTTGCCCCCAAGCCCCAGGACATCGACTGCGATGCTTCCGCCTTCTTGTGCATGGGCGGCCGTCTGACCAGCAATCAGGACGTGGTCTATTTCGGAAATCTCCGCCACGGCAGCGGCGCTGTGGCGCACATGGGCGACAACCTCACCGGCGCGGGGGAGGGAGACGACGAGCAGATCCTGGTGGATCTCTCCGTCCTGCCCGGTCAGTATGACAAAATTGTTTTTGCGGTGAATATCTACCAGGCTGCCCAGCGGCGGCAGCACTTCGGCATGATTCAGAATGCCTTTATCCGCATCTGCGACGCCGAGACCAGCCAGGAGCTGTGCAGGTATAACCTCTCGGAAAACTACGACGGAATGACCGCCATGATTTTCGGTGAATTGTATCTCTACAAGGGACAGTGGAAGTTCAATGCCATTGGACAGCCCACCCGGGACAACAGCATCAGCGAGCTGGCGGACAAGATGCGCTGACAGAGTGACGGCAGGCAGGAAAAAACCGCCGGGGCGCTTCAGCGGCGGCAGGCCGCGAAGACCGGCTTCCCGGCGGGTTCGTGCCTGCGGGCCGGATCAGATTACAACAGATACAGGAAAAGGAGGAAAATCCCATGGCAGTGAATTTGGCAAAAGGCCAGCGGGTCAGCCTGGACAAGGGCATGACCATGGCTCTGGTGGGCCTGGGCTGGGACACCAATACCTATGACGGCGGATATGACTTTGACCTGGACGCCTCCGCTTTCATGCTGGGGGCCGACGGCAAGGTCCGCAAGGATGAGGATTTTATTTTCTACGGCAATCTGAAAAGCCAGGACGGTTCCGTCCGCCACACCGGCGACAACCTCACCGGCGAGGGAGACGGGGATGACGAGGTGCTGATTATTGACTTCGCCAAGGTCCCGGCGGATATCCAGAAAATTGCCATTACCGTTACCATCTATGACGCGCAGGTTCGCCGGCAGAATTTCGGCCAGGTGTCCAACGCCTATGTCCGGGTGGCCCGCATGGCCGGCCCCGAGGACATGGTGGGCTCCGAGGTGCTGAAGTTCGACCTGATGGAGGAGTTCTCCATTGAGACAGCTCTGGTGGTCTGCGAGATTTACCGCCATAACGGCGACTGGAAGTTCAACGCTGTGGGCGCGGGGTATCAGGGAGGCCTGGAGGCCCTCTGCCGCAGCTATGGCGTAAATGTGTAAAAAACCGGAATATCACCTGTGGGAGCGGGGGAAATCTTTCCCTCGCTCCCTGTATGTGTGAGGGAGGCGATGGGATGAACAGGCTTCAGGAGGCGTTCACGGAAAACGGCGGGCCGGTGTTTACGCTGACCCCCGGAGAGTATGAGGGCCCTCTGCGGGTGGACCGGCCCTGCACGCTCGACGGCTGCGGGGCCACCCTCTGGGCCGACGGGGGGCCGGTCCTGGTGATTGAAGCGGCGGGCGTGACGGTGAAGAACCTCCGGGTGGAGGTTATGGGGACGGAGACCGGCAGCCGGGGAACCGCCCTTCTGCTCCGGCAGCCCGGCACGGTGCTGGAACAGGTGGAGGTTCGGGGAGATGTGACGGGTCTGCCCGGGGAGTCCCCTCACTGGGACCTGCCGCCGCTGCTGTCTCTGGGAGATTTTGCCGCGGAGACGGAAAACAGCTTTTCCCTGACCCTGACGGCCCCGGCGGAAGCGGAGCTGCTCTGCGGTCTGGGCGGCGTAAGCCTCAGCCCTGCCCGGCTGGCGGCGGGGACGCGGACGGTGCTGCTTCAGGTGGACGCTCTCCGGGACCGGACGGTGCTCTATGGGGATCTCTTTGTCAAAACCCGGGTGCTCCGGCGCATCTGCGTCACCGGACGGGCCATGAAGGACGCGCCCCGGCGGCGGGAAACGGCGCCTGCCCCGGCGGAGGCGGAGGGTCCCGTGCCCGTTCCGGCGGAGCTGATTGCTCCGGCGTCGGAGGGGGAGTGCGTCCCTTATGTGAAGCGGGGCCAGCGGGTCCCCTTCCAGGAGCGGGGACAGAAGCTGCTGAAAGCCGCCCTGGAGTACCGGAGCCTCCGCCAGCCCCTGGAGCTGGATGCCTATGTGTTCCTCTTACAGGGAAACGGCAGAGTCCAGGGAGATGCGGACTTCGTGTTCTTCGGCAATTCGGTCTCGCCCGACGGGGCGGTGCGGCTGGCGGAGGGCGGGCGTGTCTCCCTGGTTCTGGCGGAGCTGGAGAAGCTGGACCCCGCGGTGGAGCGGCTGGCCATCTGCTATTCCATCTATGAGGGCGGCGAGGGGGCCTCCCCTACCTTTGCCCAGGTACAGGAGCCGCTGCTGCGCATTTTCGCCGGGGAAGAGGAGGTCTTTCGTCTGAAGCTGGAGGACCTCCGGGTAGAAAAGACCCTGGTGGCGGTGGAGGTCTACCGCTATAAGGGGCAATGGAAGCTGAATTTTGTGGGAGCGGGCTACCGGGACGGCCTGCGCCGCCTGTGTGAGAGCTACGGCGTTGAGGTTGAATAGTACATTGCCCGCAGGGCAGGGAAATAAAGGAGCAAACAACATGTGGAAGCTGGATGAGCTGCTGCCGTACCGGCTGGGAGGGCTGCTGTACACCCCCGCGCTGAACACCGGCATTGTGAAGAAGATTCGGGATCGGGCCTATCCTGCGCTGACCGCGCTGGCCTTTTGTCTGGAGGATTCCATTCAGGATGCCGCTCTGCCCCAGGCGGAACAGACGCTGGCAGAGAGCCTGGCGGCCCTGTCGGGGATGCCGTCCTCAGACCGGCCCCTGCTGTTCGTCCGGGTCCGGACGCCCCGGCATCTGGAGCGGGTGCACCGCCTTTTGGGGGACCGGGAGGACATTTTGACAGGGTATATCCTGCCGAAGTTCGACCTGTCCAACGGGGAGGAATATGTCCGGTTGGTCAAGGCCTTTAATGAGGGACGGAGCACGCCCCTCTACATGATGCCCACGCTGGAGAGCGGCATGATTGCCGAGCCGGGAAGCCGCACATCCATGCTGCTGCGGGTGAAACGGATTCTGGACAGCCTGCGGGGCTGTGTGCTGAATGTACGGGTGGGGGGCAACGACTTCTGTAATCTCTACGGTCTTCGCCGCTCCGTCCATCAGAGCATCTATGATATCGGCGTCATCCGGGACATCTTGATGGACATTCTCCAGGTATTTTCGGCAGATTATGTGGTTTCCGGCCCGGTGTGGGAATACTTCGGCACAGACCCCCGGGGTCCCTGGGCGGAGGGCCTCCGGGCGGAGCTGGCCCTGGACCGGCTCAACGGCTTCGTGGGCAAGACCGCCGTCCATCCCGTCCAGCTGCCGGTTATCTGCCAGGAGCTGCGGGTCAGCCGGGAGGACTACGAGGATGCCCGGCAGATTCTGGGCTGGTCCGGCGAGGGCCTGGGCGTGGCGAGGAGCGCCAAGGGCAGCCGGATGAACGAGGTCAAATGCCACACAAAATGGGCGGAGCGCATCAGCAAGCTGGCGGAGGTCTACGGCGTCCGGGAGGAGGGAGAGGCATGAGCGGTTACACGGCGGCGGAGACCCTCCGCCTTGCCAGGCGGGCCCACAACACCAGGCGGACCTATCTGCTGGTGAACCCCCTCCAGGCCAAGCATCTGCCTGTGAGCCCCACCAAGGCCCTGGAAATGATGTGGGTCCTGGGAAACACCCTGGCCGCGGAATTTCCGGATACGAAGCTGGTGATTGGTTTTGCCGAAACCGCCACAGCCATCGGGGCCATGGCGGCCTCCTGCTTTGACGATGACTGCGTCTATATCCACACCACCCGGGAGCCCCTGCGGTCGGGGCGTTTTCTGGAGTTCCGGGAGGAGCACAGCCACGCCGTGGAGCAGACCCTGTACTGCGGCGAGCTGGAAGCCTGGGCGGAGAAGACGTCCACGGTGATGTTCATTGACGATGAGATTTCCACCGGCAAAACCATTCTCAATATGGTGGAGCAGCTGAGGGCCCGTTTCCCACGTCTGGGGGAAAAGCGGCTGGTGGCGGCCTCCATTATGAACCGGGTGACGGAGGCGGACGAGGCCCGTCTCGCCGCCGCCGGAGTGATTTGCCGATGTCTGGTGAAGCTGCCCCAGACGGACTATACCCAGGCGGTGGAGCGCTTTCCCATTACCGACGCCCCGGAGCCCCCGGAGCCGCCGGAATTCCCCCGGTGGCGGCGGCTTCCCATGGTCCTCTGCAAGCCCAGGGAAGGCGTGCTGGCCTTCGACTATCTGGACGTCTGCCGCCGCCGGGCCGAAAACCTGCTCCCTGAGCTCCGCGAGCAATTGGACCCTGGCGGGAAAATCCTGGTGCTGGGGACAGAGGAATGTATGCTGCCGGCCCTGGTGCTGGGGGCGGTTCTGGAGCATCAGGGGGGCTTTTCCGATGTCCTCTGCCACGCCACCACCCGCAGTCCCATCGGCGTCTGCAATCAGCCGGATTACCCTGTACGGGAGGGCTGGAAGCTTCGGAGCTTTTACGACCCGGAGCGCATCACATATCTGTATAATCTGGAGCGGTACGAGGCCGTGATCGTGGTGACCGACAAGGCCGGAGAGGCGGGACTTCAATCTCTGGCGGCGGCGCTGGGGGTTCACGGCTGCGGCAGATACTTTTTGGCGGGAGGTGGCGCGTGATGCTTGGAACCTACCGCCGGGAGGATGTAACCATCCTCCTGAAAGACATCACCGGCCTGGTGGAGCCCATGGGGACGAAGGAGCGGGAGGCCCGGATTCAGAGCGGCATCCACTATTCGGAGATGCTGCCTCTGGAGTATGAGCCCTCTCCCGCCTATCTGGCGGCCTTCTGGGACGCCCTGGAGCGCTACGCGGACATCACGGCCCGGGCGGCGGCCTCGGCGGCGCAGCAAATCTGGGAGAGGAAGGGTCCCGGCACGGTGCTGGTGTCTCTGGCCCGGGCGGGGACCTCCATCGGCGTGCTGCTGAAGCGCTGCTTCCGAAAATACTATGGCGCGGACGTGCCCCACTATACCGTTTCCATCATCCGGGGCCGGGGCATTGACCGGACAGCCATGGAGTACATCCTGGCCCGGCACCCGGCGGAGTCCCTCCAGTTTGTGGACGGCTGGACCGGCAAGGGGGCGATCCGGCGGGAGCTGGACGCCGCCATGGCGGACTATCCCGGCGCAGACCCCGGCCTGGCAGTGCTGTCGGACCCCGCCCGCGCTGCGGCGGTCAGCGGCACCCGGGAGGATTTTCTGATTGCCAGCTCCTGCCTGAATTCCACGGTTTCCGGCCTGCTGAGCCGGACCTTTTACCGGCCGGACATCATCCGTCCCGGCGATTTCCACGGCGCGGCTTTCTACAGCCAGCTCCGGGACCAGGACCTGACCTATGACTTCATCGACACCGTGGCCGCCCGCTTCCCAGAGGAGATCCGCAGAGCCGAATGTCCCGCCGGAGGCCGCGCCGGTCTGGAGGAGGTCCGGGAGATTGCGGCCCGGTTTGGCATCCGGGATATCAACCTGGTGAAGCCCGGCATCGGCGAGGCCACCCGGGTGCTGCTCCGCCGGGTGCCCTGGAAGGTGCTGGTGGGGAGTCTGGAGGATGAGGCACATCTGGGCCACCTCTACCAGCTGGCCCGGGAGAAGGGAGTGGAGGTGGTTCTCTATCCGCTCCAGAATTACCGGGCCTGCGGCCTGATCCGGGATCTGGCGGATACCTAGGGCGCTGCCGGGGAGGAGGTCATGATATGAGACGGCTGCTGTTTGCCAGCGACCTGGACAATACGCTGCTGTTCTCCCACCGCCATGCCCGCTCCGGAGATATTTGCGTGGAGCGGCTGGAGGGACGGGAACAGGGCTTTATGACGCCCTGGGTTTGGGAGACTCTGGGCCGCCTGCCGGAGGGGGTCCGGCTTCTGCCGGTGACCACCCGTTCCATCGAGCAGTACCGCCGTATCCGCTGGCCGGAGGGACACGCGCCGGAGTATGCTGTCACCACCAACGGCGGAATTTTCCTGGGACCGAAAGGGCTGGACCCGGCGTGGCTGGCGGCGTCCCGGGCCCTGGTGGAGGCTTGGCAGGAGGAGCTGGCCCGTATGTATGCCTGGCTGCCGGAACGGCCCTGGTGCCTCCGGCGGAAAATGGTGGACGGGCTGTACCTCTTCGCCGTTTGTCCTGAGGAGACGGACATGAAGGCCGCAGCGGCGGAGTGCCGGCGGACGGCGGCGCTGGCGGCGGAGCCCTCAGGCCGGAAGCTCTATCTGCTGCCGCCGGGTTTGGACAAGGGGACTGCGGTGGAAAAGGCCTGTGGCTTTTTTGACGCGGATGTGCTGATCTGCGCCGGGGACAGTAGCTTGGATTTGCCTATGCTCCGGCTGGCGGACCTGGCCCTTGTGCCGGATATGGCTCTGGGAGGACAGCTGGCGGCGCTGTCCTGTGCCCCGGCGGAGCAGCGGGAGATCCGGGTCTGTCCCCAGGGCGTCCGTTTTTCAGAGTTTGTTTTGACGCAGGTGCTGAAAGCGGCGGAAGCTCTTTTGAATCATTCAGAATATACCAGGAATGGAGTGGACGGCGGCAGGGGAAACTGAGGGTGGCTTTTTTTGAAATTCTGTCGGAGATTTCCGAAATTTACTTGACAAGACCCGTCGGAACCAGTATAATAAATTCGTTGAAGCCATAGAGTATGGCCCTTAAAGTATCCTGGAATCAGCCGGATACCTCGGAGGGAGGGAAATATAGATGTCTGAGATCCATGTGAAGGAAAACGAATCCATCGACAGCGCACTCAAGCGTTTCAAGCGCAGCTGTGCGAAGGCTGGCGTTCTGGCCGAGGTTCGGAAGAGAGAGCATTATGAGAGTCCCAGCGTGAAGCGGCGCAAGAAGTCTGAAGCCGCCCGCAAGAACAAGAAGCGTTTCTACTAATCAGCCATAAAAGACCCCCGTGCCGTCCGGCACGGGGGTCTTTTATTTTTTGCGCCGGCCGGGGCCTATGGAGCGCATCATCCCTCGCTGAGATGGATGACGCAGTCCTTCAGATTGTAGAAGGGTTCCGCCGCCGTGGGCTGAAGGCCCTCCAGCACGCCGGCCTGGAGAAGGACGGAGGAGGATTTGAAGCACAGAGGCAGAATGGGCGCCTGGCTTTGCAGATGGGCACAGAGAGTCCGGGCGGCGGCAGTCCGGTCCCCGGCGGCGGCCAGGGCGGCTATGAGCTGGCTGGTCTGCGGGTTGGACCAGCCGCCATAGTTCAAAGTGCCTCCGGGAGAGAGAAGCTGGGAGAGGTTCCAGTCGGCGCTGAGACGGACCTCGCCATAGTACAGGTCGAAGTCCCCGGCGGTCAGGGCGGCCATGTATTCCTCCCAGGGAAGGACCCGCATCTCTGTAGGCAGGCCGGCTCTGGTGAAGGATTCCGCCAGACTGGCGGCGATGGAGCGCTTGAAGCTGTTTTCCTGATTTACCAGCAGGATCAGAGGCTGCTCCGGCACATAGCCGCTGTCCGCCAGGGCGGTGGAAAAGGCCTCCGGGGAATAGGCGCTTTCCAAATCGGCAGGGTACAGGGGCGATGCCGGGGAGATGGGGAACTGGGCGGCGCTGCCGTGGCCGGAGAGGAAGGCGCTGACCAGATAGGGGCGGTTCAGCCCTGCCCACAGGCAGCGGCGGAGCGCCGTATTGTTCAGAGGCTCCCGCTGGACGTTGCAGCCCAGGTACTGCATGACTGTGGTGCCGGCGTCCAGACAGACTACGCTGCCGGTGGTGCTGATGGGGACGGCGCCGGTGAGATCGGCGGTCATCGCCTGCACGTCATGGGAGGAAAAGCGGTAGAGCATCGCATCCTGATTGGCAGTCTCCACCAGGGGAATCCGGTCTGCCGGCTGGCCGTCTCCCTGCCACCAGGACTGATTTGCCACCAGAAGAGCCCCGGCCTCCTCGTAAAGATAGGGTCCGGTGCCGGTGGGGGCGTTCTGGTTCTGAGTGCCGGATTTGACTATGGGGATGTCCAGCAGGGCGGGAAAGCCGCTGTTCGGCGTATGGAGGGTGATGGTGACGCTGTCCTGAGAGGCGCTGATGGAGGCGATGCCGGACAGGCGGCTTCCGTAGCGCTCCGACAGCCGGGCCCGATCCAGGGTGGCTTTGACGTCGGCCCCGGTGAGGGGAGACCCGTCGGAGAAGAGCACGCCGCTCCGCAGGGTGAAGACATAACGCCGGGCCTCGTCGTCCCGGGTGTAGCCGGTGCAGAGGCAGGACTGGGGTGTGAATGAGGCATCCAGCTGGAACAGGCCCTCATACAGCAGGGAGGAGATCATCTGCTGCATCCCGTCGGCGCAAGTCACCGGGTCCAGAGAGCGGCCCGGCAGATAGGGCAGGGAGAACCGTTCCGGCAGAATAGCTGTTCGCTCCGGGAGGGATTCTCCCGGCTCCTTTTGGGGGGGAGACGGCACAGCCTCGCCGCCGTCCTCCTGCCAGCAGCCGGCAAGGGAGAGGAGCAGCAACAGTGCCAGCGGCAGCGTCAGGAGTTTTGGAAGTTTCTTCATGGAAAAGACCTTTCATTCAGAGAGGGGTAAGACGATAGAATACTGGAGGATGACGCCGGATACTTTTGTTTTTTATCTCCGAACCGAGCAGCCGGAAGCGGCAGATTCCATGTCTTGCGCTTGCCGCCCCTTGCGGCGGTGAGGAAAGCGGTTTCAATAATGATATGATTTCCGAATCAAAAGGTTATGAATCCGGTCTCTGCGTTCACGGCTTGCATTGAATGGCGGCGCACTGGACGCCCCGGGCCTCGCCCATTTTCCGGTGGGACCAGAAAAGATCGGGACGGCAGCTGGTGCAAAGTCCTGAAGTTTCAATATGCTCCGGCGGAAGACCAGCCCGGAGCAGCCACCGCCGGTTCAGCCCCTCCAGGTCCACGTGCCATTTTGGACCCCGCTTCTTCAGACAGGGCTCCGCCTCCCGGCCCAGGGCGGCGGTCATGGCCTCCGGCACGTCGCAGTCGGTTTCGAAACAGCACTGCCCGATGCAGGGCCCCAGAGCAGCCCGCAGGTTTCCCGGATCCGTGCCGTAAAGGCGGCCCATCTCCCGGACGGTCTTTTCTACAATGCCTCCTGCGCAGCCCCGCCACCCGGCGTGGGCCGCCCCCACGGCCCCGGTGACGGGATCGTGGAGGAGCACGGTGCCGCAGTCGGCGGAGAAGACGAAGAGAGTCAGCCCCGGCACGTCCGTGACCAGTGCGTCGGCGCTGTCATAGTCCCGGTCCCGGAAGAGGCCCTTCCCGGCGTCGGCTTCGGTGCAGGGCCGGACCACGGTCTCGTGGACCTGCCGGGAGAGAACCGTCCGCTCCGGCTCCACGCCGATGGCGGCGCAGAAGCGGCGGTAATTTTCCAGCATGGCATCCCGCCCGTCCCCCATGCCGGGGCGGAGGTTCAGACTGTCCCAGGGGGCGGGGGACACGCCCCCAAGGCGGGTGGAAAAGCCGTGGCGGATGCCGCTCAGGCTCGATGCGGTGAGCCAGGTCAGGCCGTTGGTTTCATGGATGGCAAGGGGCATAAACCGCTCCTTTCAGGTTTTGCATTCGTCCTTTGCGGACTCGTTTTCGAGGATGGCATGGACCGTGCAGCCGTTCCAGAGGCGCAGGCAGCCGGAGAGTATGACGGGGATTCCCGCAAGCGGCAATAAGGGGGAGAGAAAGAGGGCAAGGATGCTCAGAAAGATGCCCGGCAGCAGCAGAAGAGACCGCAGCCGAAAAGCATTTGCTTGATGTCTTGCAGCAGAGCCAGAATGCCGTCATTTCCATTCAATACCGAGCAATTCCTCCAGCTCCTCCGTTATGGGGTCTCCTTTAACCCACTGCCCCTCACGTTCGTCGTGCTCAAATTCGGCAAGATCAACAAACAACGAGGGCACCCGCTCCGTCTTCCGGTCAAGAACGACGCTGTAATCGGATCCATATACGCCGTCTCTGTAACTGAGACCTGCGAAATCTTCACACCCTGGCCAGAAATAACGAAAGTATCCATTCAGCTTCGGGTTCAACGGCCATATGCCATAAGCCTCCGTCAGCTTTGAAGGGATGGGCATATCGTCCCAAAGATCAAAGAAAAGGTTTTGATCTTCCAGTTCTTCAATGTTGCAGGGGGTGAGGCTGTGTGCCCGCAGAAGCACCTGGTCTTTTTCCTTGCAGTCCTTCCGTTTGCAGGGCGTCCACCGGCCGTTCTCACTCACAAAGAACTGCTTGCTTTCCTCGAAGTCACGGACGAAACCGGGTTAATCATGCCCATAAAAATTCTCTTTCGCAGTGAGAACGTAGGCATAGACTTCCTCAATTGCAGCCTTTGTGCCTTCAAAAGCCAGAATCCAGTGTCCCTTGACTGGCTCCCCCTTGCGCGGAGAAACATCAAAGAACTGTTTATCAAAAAAACGCATGTGTTATAACCTCCTTTTTGTAATCTATAGCCAATATCATAACGCACTGTAATCCGATTGCAAGATGAAAGTGGCACAAAAATCAATTTATAGAAAATCTGTTTCCATTAACCCTTGTGGTATTCCGGGCAGGTGCACTTTTTCCACTTCAGGCCGCTGCCGCAGGGGCATTTGTCGTTCTTGCCGATTTTGGTGACCTTGACGGGCTGTTTTTTTGGCTTCGTGCCATCGCCGCCCACGTTTTCCACCATGCTCTTGGCTACCCGTTCCCGCTTGACCTCTTCGTTCTTCCGGAGGCGGACGGAGTAGATGCGGCGGACGGTCTCGTCCTGAATGGCGGAGATCATCTCCTCGAACATGGTGAGGGATTCCCGCTTGTAGACGTCCACCGGGTTGTTGTTGCCATAGGCCTGGAGCCGGATGCCCTGCTTCAGATCGTCCATGGCGTCAATGTGGTCCATCCAGTATTCGTCCACCACCCGGAGCATCACCACCCGCTCCAGCTCCCGCATGAGGGAGGCGGTGATCTCGGTCTCCTTGGCCTCGTAGAAGCGTTCGGCAGCGGCAATAAAGACCTCGTCAAAGTCTTCCTGGGTTTTGCCGGGAATCTCGGCCTCGGGAATCTGTACTGCGTCCTTGGCAAAGTACATGCCTTCCAGACCCCGGAGCATCTCTCTGTATCCGGCGGCATCCAGGCTGGTCTTCTCGCCGAAGCAGAAGCCTACATGGTTCTGGATGGAGGTGTGCATCATGTTCAGCACGGTTTCCTTGATGTCCATGCCGTCCAGGACCTGCCGCCGCTGGTCATAGATCAGTTCCCGCTGCTTGTTCATCACGTCGTCGTACTCCAGCACGGATTTGCGGGACTGGAAGTTTCGGGATTCCACGGTGGTCTGGGCGTTTTCGATGGCCTTGGTCAGCATTTTGTTCTCAATGGGGGTGTCCTCGTCCAGGTCGAAGCGCTCCATCATATTGGTGATGCGGTCTCCGCCGAAGAGGCGCATGAGGTCGTCCTCCAGAGAGATGTAGAACCGGGTTTCGCCGGGGTCCCCCTGACGGCCGGCCCGGCCCCGGAGCTGGTTGTCGATCCGGCGGGACTCGTGGCGCTCGGTGCCGATGATGAAGAGGCCGCCGGCCTGGCGGACCTTGTCCGCCTCGCTGGCAATCTCCGCCTTGTGCTGCGCCAGCTTTTCGGCGAAGAGGGTCCGGGCCTCCAGAATCTCCTGGCTGTCGGTATCGGCATAGCCGGTGGCGTCGGTGATGATTTCGTCGGAGTAGCCCGCTTTCATCAGGTCTGCCCGGGCCAGATACTCGGCGTTTCCTCCCAGCATGATGTCGGTGCCGCGGCCCGCCATGTTGGTGGCCACGGTGACGGCTCCCAGCTTGCCGGCCTGGGCCACGATCTCCGCTTCCTTTTCGTGGTTCTTGGCGTTCAGCAGGTTGTGCCGGATGCCTTCTTTGGCCAGGAGCTTGGAGAGGAGCTCGTTTTTCTCAATGGACACCGTGCCCACCAGTACCGGCTGGCCCTTCTCGTGGCATTCCTTGATTTGCTGGATGACGGCACGGAACTTGCCCGCCTCGGTTTTGTAGACCACGTCATGGTGGTCGTCTCTCTGATTGGGCCGGTTGGTGGGGATTTCCACGATGTCCAGGTTGTAGATGGTGCCGAATTCCTCCTGCTCGGTCATGGCGGTGCCCGTCATGCCGGAGAGCTTGTCATAGAGGCGGAAATAGTTCTGGAAGGTGATGGTAGCCAGGGTTTTGTTTTCGCTGTTGACGCTGACGTGTTCCTTGGCCTCAATGGCCTGGTGAAGTCCGTTGGAGTACCGGCGGCCGAACATCAGGCGGCCGGTGAATTCGTCCACAATGATAACCTCGCCGTCTTTGACCACATAGTCCGTGTCCCGCTTCATGGTTCCGTGGGCCTTCAAAGCCTGGTTGATGTGGTGGCTGATGGTGGAGTTGGAGGGGTCAGAGAGGTTTTCCACATTGAAATATTCCTCGGCCTTGGCGATGCCCCGGGCGGTGAGCGTGGCGGTTTTGGCTTTTTCGTCCACAATATAATCCGCGTCGATGTCGCTGGCCTCTTCTTCCTTGTTGTCCACCTGGACCACGGTCTGTTTTTTCAGCCGGGCCACGAACATCTCCGTCAGGTCATACATCTGGGTGGACTTTTCGCCCTGACCGGAGATGATGAGGGGCGTCCGGGCCTCGTCAATCAGGATGGAGTCCACCTCGTCCACGATGGCGAAGGAGTGGCCCCGCTGGACCAGCTCCTGGGCGTAGATGCACATATTGTCCCGGAGGTAGTCGAAGCCCATTTCATTGTTGGTGCCATAGGTGATGTCGGCGGCATAGGCCTCCTGGCGCTGCTTGCTGGTCAGGCCGTGGACAATCAGACCCACCTTCAGGCCAAGGAAGCGGTGGATTTTCCCCATCCACTCGCTGTCGCGCTTGGCCAGATAGTCGTTGACGGTGACAATGTGGACGCCCTTGCCCGCCAGGGCGTTGAGGTAGGCGGGCAGGGTCGCCACCAGGGTTTTGCCCTCGCCGGTCTTCATTTCGGCAATGCGGCCCTGGTGGAGCACAATGCCGCCCACCAGCTGCACCCGGTAGGGCCGCAGGCCCAGCACCCGGTCCGAGGCCTCTCGGGCGGTGGCGAAGGCCTCGGGCAGAATATCGTCCAGAGTTTCGCCGTTTGCCAGACGGTCCTTGAACTCCTGGGTTTTGGCCTGGAGCTGGGCGTCGCTCATGGCCTTGTATTCATCGGCCATGGCCTCGATTTTGTCCACAATGGGATAGATGGATTTCAGCTCTCTGGAGCTGTAGTCACCAAACAGTTTTTTAATCAGACCCATGATTTTAGAAACTTCCTTTCAATTCTTTCCTATGAAAAGTGAAGACGAACCTTTCGAACCGAACCGAACCGGTCCCCGCAGCCGTTTGGACGCTGTCTGAGAGAAAGTCTCCCATCGGACCCCGCCGCTTTCCCCGGCTGTGAATCAGGTTCTTATTTTGAATGAGCGTCTGCCCATAAGAAAACAACGATAGCATACCACAAATGCCCAGAAAATGCAAAGGAAATTGGGAAAGTCCGAAAAAAATTCACAGTTTTGTTTCCGCGCCGCCGGCGGCTGTTCGGCTGCGCTCGGGAATCCGGCACAAAAGATACAGACAGCCCATACGTCCCTCTTGAGATGTATTGTGTAAAGGGTGGTTTCACCATCCAAATACACATTGGCTGATGGTTCATTTGTGGCAAAATGACACAGGCTGGAAAGGCGGTGATCAACCAGCAGGAGGGAACCGAAGCGGGAGCGTCTGGGGATGACCTGGGCGCTCCGATCTCTTTGTCGGCCCTCTGCGAAGAGCGCACTTACTCACTACCGTCCAAGGGCTGATGGTGATACTGCCTGACGGCAGCCGTGCGCCCTCCGGGGGCGGCTCCGCCGGGGTGTCCTCCCCTGCTGGTATAATCCCAGCAAACGCCAACGGCGGCTTGTGCATCGGACGGAGCCGCGCCGATGCAGCGGGGGCTTGGAGGCCGTCGGCCACTAATCGGTACTAGGTATATACCGATATATGTTTACTATAAGGATTAGTTGACTGCTACTCAGGTTAGTGCTATACTTTTTTCAACTGGTATTATTTCCAACATTAAAATTCGGGAATAATACTGCCATAACATGGGGTATAGAGTGATGACAAATAATCAAAAAGGATTAGATTTTGAGCGAAAATGCTACAACAAACTCAAAGAAATTGGTTTTTCAGATTTACAGCTCACAAGAAATACCGATAATGGAGCCGACATTGTTGGGGCGTATAATGGGCAAATATATGCTTTTCAGTGCAAGGATCATGGAAAGAGACAAGGGAACGGATGTGTGCAAGAGGCAGTTGCTGCGAGACGGCTATATAGGGCTAATAGGTGTGTTGTAATTTCAAGTAGCGGATTTACACCATCTGCGATTGCACTAGCCAAAGCTAATAATTGTATATTGCTTACTGCATATGATTTTTGGGAACTGCATGATTTTCCTCCAGTTAATTACTCCGCGCTTTTCTATGAGGAAACAATTGTAAACGACTTTGATTATGGTTTGCAGGAAGAATATGAGAAAATCAGGAAAAATCTCCACAGAACACCTAAATGGGATGAATTAGATAAACATTTGCAATATAGAATAAGAAAGAAATATAGAAATTATAGTCGTTTTCTTGCTGAAATTGGCGATACGCCATATTCTAAAAAGCCACCGGCTAAAGAAATAAAAGAGGAATATCGGAGAATAAGGTCTATAATAAACAGAATCCCAACCTTATCTGATGTAGAAAAGCATAGCTCATTTTCCAGAAATTTATTTAAAGAGTATCCTTTTACAAAACTACAGAAAGAGTGCGGTGACCGGCCGAACATTGAAAGAAATGTAACTAAGGAGCAGCTAGTAGATGCATATTTTGCATTGCAAGAAGAACTTGGACATTCACTAACAATAAAAGAAATTGATGGGCAAGGTATGTATCGAAGTTCTTATTATAGGAGACGATGGGGTAGCATAGATGGTTTTTTAGACAGTATCGGAAAATCAAGAACAGAAGCTGGCCTGAACCGAGTATATTCCGAGAAAGAAATAATTGTTATTTACTCACTGATAAAAATTTTGCTTTCGGTTATAAAAGAGAGTACCAGCTATAAAATCAACCATACTGTCCTTGAACAATTGCAGTTTGAGGGGAAAAGTCTAATTTCACCATCAACAATTTCAAAAAAGTTCGGGGGATGGGATAATTTTCTTCAGTACATACAAAGTAATGGAATAGATTTATCTCTGGAGAAAACAATTAAACATATACAAGAACAAGGAAGCCTTTTTCTACAGGAATAGTATTTTGCTATGAAAATAGGGCAAGTGGTACCATCAGTTTTTGAGGCGCATTGGAGAGATATACTGCTTTTTGGATCATCAATGGCCACTGTCAACGGTGCTTGCGGCACTGTCGTTGAGTCTTTGCTGACGGACAACCAAAGGGGGATTTCACTCGAGTGAAATCCCCCTTGACAAATGTTCTCTTGGCAAACCGGGAGAAAAAGATTATAGTATGGATACAGGGGGACAGGCCAGAGCCCGCGCGTCCGAAGTCCCCGAACCGGGCAAACAGGAGCCCCGCCTATTTGAACAGAAACGATACCGGAGGACTTGCTTATGCTGAGCGTTGTTCTGGCAGATGACGAGAACAAAATTCTGCTGCTGCTGCAAAAGCTGATTGATTGGGAATCCCTTGGCTATGAGATTGCCGGAACCGCCAACGACGGCCTGCGGGCCCTGGAGCTGGTGCGGGAGAAACAGCCGGATCTGCTGATTACAGACGTACGCATGCCGGGATGCAGCGGGATTGAGCTGATACAGCGGGCAAAGGACCTGCAGCCGAATCTGCACTTTATCATCATCAGCGGATACCGGAAATTTGAATATGCTCAGAATGCCCTGAAATACGGCGTGGAGGACTATTTGCTCAAGCCCATCAAGCAGGATGACCTGACCGGCATTCTCCTGCGGCTCAAGGACAAGCTGGGGGAGGAGGCAGCTCTGGAATTCCGGCTGAAGAAGAGCGGCGAGCGGCAGCAGGAGCTGCTGATGGCCTCTCTTGCCGACGTGTCGGAACACCAGCAGTCCTTTATCGCATACGCGGACAAGCGCTTTCGCGCCTCCGGAGGCATCTGCTTCGCGGCGCTGGTGAGGGTGGATATGGCCGGCGGCGCCTGGACGCCGGGCAGCTATCAGATCATTCTCCGGTACGCCCTGGAAATCGTCCGCCGGGAGCTGCGTGCCTTGACGGAAGTCTATGCCGCCGCGGTGCGGAAGGAGGGCGTCGCCATCGTGCTGCGGATGAGCGCGTATCGGACGGTGGCGGTGAAGCAGTGCTTTACAAAGATTCAAAAGGAAATCGAGCAGCAGCGGGACATGTTCGGGAATCTGCGCTGCACCGTGTGCCTGGGCAGCCGGCAGGTCTCTTTTGAAGAGGTGGTGTTCTCCATGCGTCAGGCGCAGTGGCTCTGCCGGGACCGTCTGTGCCGGACCCAGTCCTGGCGGGACGCGGAGACCGACCGGCCGGTCTTCGGCCAGCGGTATATGATGGAGGCCCCTCAGAAAAAGAGGTTTCAGGTGTCGGCGGAGTGCCTGGACGAGGAGCGCTTTCAGCAGGAGCTGGACGAGAGCTGCGGCGCGCTGCTGTCCCGTCCCGATTTGAACGGACAGATGCTGGAGGACTGGTTTTACCAGGTGCTGGAGGCGTGTCTCTACGGCATGCGGCAGACCGGCCAGGTGGACGAGCGCTTCCCCGTGGAGATGGAGGACCGTTTCTGGCTCTGCGCGGACGCCCAGGGTGTGTTCGCACTTCTGCGGGATGGCATCTGCCGGCAGATCAGGCGCCTGGAGGCCGAGCGCTCTCTGCGGGAAACGCGCCCCATCACCGACGCCAAGCGCTACATCCAGCAGCATTACCGGGAGGCGCTGCGTCTGGAGGACGTCAGCAGCGCCGTCGGCTTCAACGCCACCTATTTTTCCACGCTGTTCAAAAAGGAGACCGGGCAGAACTTTGTGGATTATCTGACGGAACTGCGGATTGGCAAGGCCAAGGAACTGCTGTCCGGAGAAGACCTGTCCGTCCAGGACGTGGCAGAGATGGTGGGGTATCAGGATTTGAAATATTTTTCAAAGCTGTTCAAGAAAGTCACCGGCGTCAGCCCGTCGGATTATAAAAAGCTGTACAGGTAGGTGAAACCATGTGGCTGCGGGCTATGATTAAGCTGCGGAGGGCCCTCCGGCGCTATCGCGATGACCGGGATCTGGAGGCTGTTCTGCTGCGGAACTGGGAGGGGGAGCCGGTACTGCGGGCCTTTTTCTCCGATATCGAAGAGCGGCTTCACGGCGAGGAAATTGCCCGGCTGCGGCAGAAGCAGTCGGAATATCTGGCGCTTCAGAACCAGATCAACCCCCATTTTCTTTATAACGCCCTGGAGGCCATCCGGACGGACGCCCTGCTGGCGGACTGCGGGGAGATTGCCGAGACCACAGAGGCGCTGGCTACCTTTTTCCGTTATACCATCTCCAACGTACAGGAGTATGTCACATTCTCCGACGAGCTGGACAATGCGGAGAACTATTTCACGATTCAGCGCTGCCGCTTCGGGGACAAGATTTCCATGGAGCTGGATATGGAAGATGAAAAGCTGCTGGAGGCGCGGATGCCGAAGCTGATTTTGCAGCCCCTGGTGGAAAACGCGGTGTCCCACGGCCTGGAAGGCAAGCTGGGCTATGGCACCGTCCGCATCGTGGCGGAAAACAGCGACCGGACGCTGTTCCTGCGGGTGCGGGACGACGGCGTGGGGATTCCGGACGGGCAGGTGGAGCGGCTGAACCGGCAGTTCGCGGGGGATGCCGGCACGGCGGCGGGGCGGCAGCGGGGCGGCATTGCCCTGCGCAACGTCAACAGCCGCATTCGCCTGATTTTCGGCGAGGACTATGGTCTGCGCATCTTCAGCGCAGAGGGAATCGGAACAGAGTGCTGTGTGACGCTGCCGCTTCTGTTCCAGGAGGAGTAGAGCCATGAAGGAGGAAGTGATCCGGGTGGAGCACGGCTGCTTCCGGCGGGAGGACCTGAGCTACCGCTTTGACATCTCTATCTCCAGAGGGGAGTGCGTCGGCGTGTATGTGGACGACCACCTCTCTTCCGGCACGGCTTATCTGGATGTCTTCAAGGGCGGCACCCGCATCAAAAGCGGCAGGGCCTTTACCTGCGGCCGCCGGACGGGGCTGCCGGAGCTGGAACGCTGGCTTCAGCAAAACAGCATCATCATCGACAGGTACCGCTTCGATTCCGGGGAGCTGACCGTGGAAGACTTCGTCGTCTCCCTGGGAAAGCTGGCGGGCTGGCGGCAGAGAAAGAGCGCCGAACAGCGGCTGCGGGGACCGGAGTCCATGGCCGTGCTGCGGCAGATGGAGCTGGACACCGCTCCGGACGCGAAGCTGGCGGAGCTCTCCGTGCTGGATTATTACCGGCTCTGTGTATTCCGGGTATGGTTCTGGAGGGGCGGGCTGCTGATTCTGGACCGGCTCACGGAGATTCTGCGCCAAAGGGATCAGGAAAAGATGATGCGCTGTGTCCGGCTGCTGCTGGAGCAGGGGGCGGCGGTGATTCTGCTGGATTTGGACGATTTGTTTATGCGCCGCTACTCGGACCGGATTGACGTCATCAAAAACCGGAAGACCTGCTACCGCCTGTATCCGGAGGAGTACGGAGATCAGCTGTTTGAGATTTTGGGCTGGAAGCGCCGGGGCGGCGGCGCGGGACAGGTCCAGCGCCAGGGGGGCGGCCGGGTCGTCTTTGAGGCGTCCGGTCTGGAGCTTCCCGGGGTTCCGCCGCTGGACTTTCAGATTCGGAGCGATGAAATCGCCTTTCTGCGGGACGAAAACTACAGCACAGCCGCCCGGCTGCGGGACTGCCTTCTGGGCGGCCAGCGCTGGAACGGCGGCGCATTCCGTCTGGACGGAACCGCCTGCGCCCCCGGAGAGCTGTCGAAGCTGATCGGTACGGAGATCGGGATTCAGCTGGAACGGCCGGACCGCCCGGGCGGAGTGCTGTTCGGCAATCTGAGCGCGCTGGACAATCTGAGCATCTGCCTGCTGCCCAAGGCCGGCCGGAGGATTGCGGACCGGCGGGTCATGGAGAGCATTTTAGAGGAGGCCTCCCGGTGGTTTCCCAGGGAGGAGCTGCAGCGCCCCCTGCACACATGGCCGCTGCCCCAGCGCCTGCGGTTTTCCTACTACAAGTGGTATCTGCTGAATCCGCGGCTGCTGATTTGCTTTTTCCCCTTCGCGGGCCAGGAGCCGGCGCACCACGAAATGATTATCGACATGCTGGTGACCTGCGCGGAGAGGGGCATGGCAATCTGGGTGATTTCCTCGGGAATTGACGCCATCTGCGAACAAACCAAGAATGAGGCCTTTCTCAGACGCCTGCGCTATATCATCGGCACGCCTGAAAACCGGTAACTGCCGGTTTTCAGGCAGAGGCAGGGCCGCCGCCGGGTAAAAGCCATAACCGGCGTCAGCCGGCCTGTCTGCCTGGTTCGCAAAAGCGAAAAAAGCTGTGAGTCCAAAGGACTCACAGCCTGCACAAGTTTTCAGAACCCGCAGAACGCTCTGAAGACTTATGATTGAGAACGAAAGGAACCCCTGATGGGTTCCTTTCGCAGCTATCTTCTGTTCCGATGCCTTTACAAATACCGGTTTTCTTCATGCAGAGGGGGAAGCGAAACCGCTTCCCCCTCTTTGCAGGATGCTTTTTCTGGCCCGCCGCTGGAAGGGCCGAAAATTACTCGTAATCCGCCACGTTGGAGGCGTCAATCCAGGTATTGTCGGTGACCAGAACGTTGGTCTCCAGGGTGCCGCCGCTCAGCAGGGTGACAGCGGCCTCAATGCCGTTGGCGGCCATAGCGCCGCCGTTCTGGGACACGGTGCCGGTAATCCGTCCGTCTTTGATGGCCTCGAAGCCGTCAGGGGTTCCGTCGACGCCGGAGATAATGATTCCGCTGTTGGCTCCGGCGGCGTTTCCGGCGCCCACGGCCATGCCGTCGTTTTCGCAGACAATGGCGTCCAGATCATAGGCGGACAGCCAGCTTTCCACGGTGGCCTGTGCCTTGGCGGTGTCCCAAGCGCAGTCGGCGGGGGAAACGGCCTGAACGATGTCGGGATAGTTGGCCAGGACGTTTTCATAGCCCTCCATGCGCTGCAGGCCGCCGGCGTCCGCGGAGGGACCGGTCAGGATGGCGATGTTGCCCTTGCCCTCCAGCAGGTCGGCAACGTGCTGCATCTCGGTCTCACCGGCCTTGACGTTGTTTCCGTAGGAGACGGCGGCGATTCCGGCGCTCTCCCAGTCGGTGCAGGCGGAGATGATATTGATGACCACAACGCCGGCATCCGCCGCGTTCTTGGCGGCGTCCCGCAGCCCGTCGGGATCGACGGGCTCAAACAGGATGGCCTGATAGCCCTCGGACACGCACTGCTCAATCTGGCTGATCTGAGTGGCGGCGTCCTGGTCGGCGCTCAGAATCTTCAGCTCAGCGCCCAGCTCCGCGGCCTTGGCCTCGGCGGCTTCAGTGACGGCGATCTGGAAGGCGTTGGTCTGATGCTGCTGAATCAGCGCAATCTTGTAAGCGCCGCCTGCGGCGTCGGAGCCGGTGCCGGAACCAGCGTCATTGCCTCCGGCGGCAGGGGCGTCGGAGCCGGCGTCAGAGTCGGCGGGCTTGCTGCCGCAGCCGGTGGCAACGGCCAGCATCATGACGCAGGCCAGGAGCATTGCGAGAAACTTCTTCTTGTTCATGTGTTTTTCCTCCTTAAAACTTAGAACCTGTATCCATAACCGGGGATGCCGGATGGACGGGGATTTTTCCCGTCAGACAAGGAGAGCTTTCGCGCCCGCAGCCATACTGACCTATGGCAAGGGAAAACGACGCAGTATGGAGGGAAAAAGACCGTCCAGACGGCGTGCAGCGGTTGTAAATACAGGTTCTTATATGTAAGAGACAGCGGACGGCGGGTCCGGCCATTCTCTTGACACCCAATCAGTTCTTTTTGCCCTTGCCCTTGATATCCAGCAGCACCGCCAGGACGATAATACCGCCTTTGACGATTTTCTGCCAGTGGGAAGAGACGCCCATGATGTCCAGGCCGTTGGCAATAACCGTAATCAGCAGGCAGCCCACCACAACGCCCCAGGACTTGCCCACGCCGCCGGACATGGATACGCCGCCTACCACGCAGGCCGTAATGGCGTCCATCTCATAGCTCTCCGCCGCGTTGGGCTGGCCGATGGTGACGCGGGAGGTCATCAAAAAGCCGCTCAGGCCCGCCAGAAGGCCCGCAATGGCGAAGGTGGAGATGCGGATTTTGGTGGTATTGATTCCGGATACCCGGGCCGCCAGCAGGTTGCCGCCGCAGGCATAGACCCGGCGGCCATACACGGTTTTGGCCAGCACAAAGGAGCAGATGATGATGATAACCACAAGGAACACCGCCAGCATGGGGACGCCCAGAACCGAGGAGGCGGCGACGGCCTTGTATTCCGCACTGATTCCGATGACCGGCTTGCCGTTGGAAATCAGCAGCGCCAGGCCGCGGACGGCGGTCATGGTGCCAAGGGTCATGATGAAGGGCGGCAGGTCGCCCACGGCCACGCCGACTCCGTTCACCACGCCCACAGCCAGGCCGGCCAGCATGGCCACCAGCAGGGGAACAATCAGAGGATACTGTCCCTGTCCCAGCATCGCCGCCAGAACGCCCGTAAACGCCACTGTGGAGCCCACGGACATATCAAATCCGCCGGCGATAATTACAAACATCATGCCGAAGGCCAGAATGCCGTTGATGGACGCCTGCTTGAGGATGTTGACCAGGTTGCCGGGCTGAATGAAGCTGGGCTTCAGGCAGGCCAGCACAATCACCAGCGCAATGAAAATCACGAAAATGAAATATTCGCTGATGAGCGCCTTTGTACGTTTTGTGTCTTTCATGGTTTCCCCTTCCTTTACACCTTGATGGCAGAGGCCAGCGCCATGATCCGCTCCTGGGAAAACTCGCTGCGCTTGACCTCGCCGGAATAATTGCCCTCGCACATGACGGCGATTCGGTCACAGATTCCCATCAGCTCGGGGATCTCCGACGAAATCATAATCACGGCCTTCCCCTGCCGCACGAGCTGGCCCAGCAGCAAATAGATGTCCCGCTTGGCCGCCACGTCAATTCCCCGGGTCGGCTCATCCAGAATGATGATGTCCGGCTCGTTCAGCAGCCACTTTGCGATGACCACCTTCTGCTGGTTGCCGCCGGACAGATTGCCCACGATCTGGCTGCCGGAAGGCGTTTTGATATTCAGCTTTTCGATGTACTCCCGGGAGGCGCTGAGGGCCTTGCCTCTGTTATACAGGCCGTGGCTCAGCAGCTTTTTGATGGCCACCATGGCGATGTTGTCGTTGACCGTGCCGCTCAGGTTCAATCCGGTGACTTTGCGGTCCTCGGTAATCAGGGCCACGCCCTCCCGGATGATATCCCGGGGAGAGGAGACCTTTACCTTCTTGCCCTTTACATAGATTTCGCCGCCGGAGAGGGGCTGCATGCCAAAAATTCCCTCCACCAGCTCGCTGCGGCCGGCGCCCACCAGACCGCCGATGCCCAGGATTTCCCCCCGGCGGACGGAGAGGCTGACGTTTTTCACCTTCTGATCCGCACGGACGATGTTTTTGGCCTCAAAGATGACCTCGCCCATCTCCGTGTCCAGCTTCGGGTACACATCCGTAATCTCCCGTCCAACCATCATCTTGATGAGTTTAGTCTCGTCCAGATTCGCCGTGTCGTCCGTGCCGATATACTGTCCGTCGCGGTATACGCTGACACGGTCACAGATGGAGAAAATCTCCGCCATGCGGTGTGAGATGTAGATGATGGCGACGCCCTTTTCCGTGAGCCTGCGGATGTGCTGGAACAGCAGCTCCACTTCCCGCTCCGTGATGGCGGCGGTGGGTTCGTCCATGACAATGACCTTTGCGTTGATGGAAATTGCCTTGATAATCTCAATCAGCTGGCACTGCGCCACTGTGAGGTTTCGCAGCGTCTCTCTGGGCGAAACGTGCAGTCCGCACTCCTCAATGAGCTTCCGGGCCGCCTCGATCTCCGCTTTCTTGTCCACCAGGCCGTTTTTCCGCAGCTCCCGCCCCACAAAGATGTTTTCGTAAACAGCCATGTCCAGAATGGGGTTCAGCTCCTGGTGAATCATGGCGATCCCCGTGTCCATGGCCTCCCTGGGGTTTGACGCGTGATAGGGCTTCCCGTCAAACAAAATCTCGCCGCCGGGATCTTTGGTGTAAATGCCCATCAAAATTTTCATCAGGGTGGATTTTCCTGCGCCGTTTTCTCCCATTAACGCATGGACCTCTCCCGGCTTTACCTGCAGCTGCACATGATCCAGTGCCGTTACACCCGGAAAGGTTTTGCTGATATTTTTCATTTCCAGCACATATTCCACGCATTTCTCACTCCTCACGCATGATTTTAAAATATATTCTAACGGATTCCATCCCATTGCAAAACGTCCTATTTTCACATGACGGGGGAGAATTTTCGGGAATTTCTGAAAAACGTCATTTTGCCTGAAAACAAATGGTTTTTTTGGTATGGCTGCACAAGATATGGTTTGCCAGACTGCCGCTGCAGCCTGGGCGGGAGGGCGGTTGCCCGCATCCGTGTCAAGCAGGCTCGGCTTTTTTGGTTCCCGGCTGCGGGGAGCGGCCGGATTCAGAGAGTTTTCAGCCGTTATCACTGCATCGTAGGGCTTTGTGCCATCAGTAATAGGTAAAGCGGCGGTTTTGACTATGAACCGCCCCCTGTCAAGCAGACAGATAAAAATCAGGTCACGAGGGTCTGGTTCCTGAAAGCAAGGGGAGCCAGGTCCTTTCGCTTATAGTAATCCTCAAAAATACTGACAGCAGTCCGGCAGATACAGGCACATCACGGTGACGTCCTCCCGGACGGGCGTCAGCCCGCCTGCGCCGTCATCCCTGTGCTGTACCGCCTGTATCCGCCTCCTTTGCCGTCATGCTTTTCGGGGATTGCTATAGTATTCATCTCAGCAGGAGGCCTCCGGTTTCGGGAGCGAGTGCGATCAAAACTCTGCTTTCTTGCTTTTCACCCAAATCCGGTGTAGGATAAGTCCAGTATCCAATCCAGGAGGAAACTGCCATGCCTGAAAAAATCAAAATCCATGGGGCCCGGGTCCACAACCTGAAAAACATCGACGTGGACGTGCCCCTCAACCAAATCGTTGCCATCGCCGGGGTTTCCGGCTCCGGGAAATCCTCACTGGCCCTGGGGATCCTCTACGCCGAGGGCTCCCGGCGCTATCTGGATGCCCTCTCCACCTACACCCGCCGCCGCATGACCCAGGCCGCCAAGGCCCAGGTGGACGAAGTCCTTTACGTCCCCGCCGCCCTGGCCCTCCACCAGCGGCCTGGGGTGCCGGGTATCCGCCTATCTTCGGCACCGGGACGAAGCTCCTGAACAGCCTGTGGCTCATGTACTCCCGTTTGGCCAGCCACCGCTGCCCCAATGGGCACTATGTGCCTCCAACTCTGGCTGTGGCGGCGGAGCAGCCGATTTTCTGCCCAGAGTGCGGGGCAGAGGTCCGGGCTCCGGGGGCGGAGGAACCGGCCTTCAACAGCCAGGGGGCCTGTCCCACCTGCGGCGGCACCGGCATCGTGCGGACCGTAGATGAGTCCACCCTGGTGCCAGACGAATCCCTGTCCATCGACCAGGGCGCGGTGGCCCCCTGGCAGACCCTGATGTGGTCGCTGATGAAGGATATTGCCCGGGAGATGGGCGTGCGGACCGACGTGCCCTTCTGCCAGCTGACGGCGGAGGAGCGGGACATCGTGTTCCACGGTCCCGCTGTCAAAAAGAACATCATCTACCAGAACAAAACCAGCGGCGCGGCGGGAGACATGGATTTCACCTATTTCAACGCCACCTATACGGTAGAAAACGCCCTTTCCAAGGTGAAGGACGAGAAGGGTATGAAGCGGGTGGAAAAGTTCCTGAAACAGGGTATTTGCCCTGACTGCGGAGGCACCCGATTGTCCCAGGCAGCCAGAACCCCGAAGCTCCGGGGAATTTCCCTGGACCGGGCCTGTGAAATGCCCCTCTCCCAATTGGCGGAGTGGGTGGCCGGGGTGCCCGCTTCTCTGCCCGCGGAAATGCGGCCCATGGCCGAGAGCATATGCCAGTCCTTCCAGACGGTGGCAAAGCGGCTGATGGACCTGGGACTGGGTTACCTGTCCCTGGACCGGGCGGCGTCCACCCTCTCCACCGGAGAGCGCCAGCGGATGCAGCTGGCCCGGGCCGTCCGCAACCGCACCACCGGAGTCCTCTATGTGCTGGACGAGCCCTCTATAGGCCTGCACCCGTCCAATATCGTGGGCCTCACCGGGGTGATGCGGGATCTGGCGGCGGACGGCAACTCCGTCATTCTGGTGGACCACGACACACAGATTCTCTCCCAGGCGGACTGGCTCATCGAGATGGGTTCCGAGGCCGGAGCGAAGGGCGGACGGGTGGTGGCCCAGGGGGCCATTCCGGAGATTGCCCGGAATCCGGCGTCCCAGATCGGGCCGTTCCTGGCCGGGACGGCGGACATCCGCGTCCGGGAGCGGACGGAACCCGGCGAACTGTTTGAACTGGGAACCATCCATCTTTCCACCGGGGCCATCCACACAGTGAAACCTCTGGAGGCGGACATTCCCAAGGGCCGCCTGACCGTGGTCACCGGCGTGTCCGGCTCCGGCAAGACCACCCTGATTCTGGAGAGTCTGGTCCCTGGCCTGACGGCGGCAGTGGGCAAAACAAAGCTGCCGGAACATATCCGCGCAGTAGAGGCAGAGGGTATCCGGCAGGTGAAACTGATTGACGCAACGCCCATCGGCGTCAATGTCCGGTCTACGGTTGCGACTTACTCGGGCGTCCATGACGAGCTGAGGAAAATTTTTGCCCGGACCCCCGATGCGAAACGCCTGGGCTTCAAGGCCGGGGACTTCTCCTATAACACCGGGAAGCTCCGTTGTCCCATGTGCGACGGAACAGGAGTCATCGACCTGGATGTGCAGTTTCTGCCTGATGTGACCATCCCCTGTCCGGAGTGTCAGGGAAGCCGCTATGGAAGAGAGGCGGGCCGGGTATGGTATGGAGAATACTCCCTGCCGGAGCTGATGGCGATGGACGTAAACACGGCGCTGGAGGCATGCCGGGACTTGAAAAGCGTCCGCCAGCGGCTCCGGGTTTTACAGGATCTGGGCCTGGGATATCTGACGTTGGGAGAGGAGACTCCCAGCCTCTCCGGCGGCGAAGCCCAGCGGCTGAAGCTGGCCGGCGAGATGGGGAGGACTCAGAGTGATTCCGTCTTTGTTTTCGACGAGCCTACCATCGGCCTCCACCCCCTGGATGTGCGGATCCTGCTGGGGGTATTCCAGACGCTGATTGAACGCGGGGCCACGGTGGTGGTTATCGAGCACGATCTGGATGTGATTCGGAACGCGGATTATGTCATCGACATGGGGCCCGGCGGCGGAGAAGCGGGCGGGCAAATCGTTGCAGCGGGAACGCCGGAGGAGATCGCAGGGAATCCGGACAGTGTCACGGGGCGGTATCTGAAGCGGCCTGTCCAATGAAAGGATTTCCCGCACGCCAAGTCTGGATCCGTAAAGGGATTGCGCATCCCTTACGATTTTCATGCCCCGGCTTATATTCGCCCCAATTCATCCATCAGCGCCCGGCGGCGGGGATGTTTTTGCCGCAATTCGGCAACCACCGTCTTCGCCACGGCTTGTCCCCCCAATTCCGCCAACGACCGAATCAAGCTGCACAGCGCCTGATACTCGCGCCGGCTGCCGGCCTGTTCCGCTTCCTTCCGGATGACAGCTGTACACAATTTGCAGACCTCTTCCCGGTACTGCGGGGCCAACACAGCTCCATAGCGAAACGCCGATTCCGGATTCAAGCGAACCTGCTCCATCAATAACGGTATTTCCCCCTCCAGCTTCAGAATTTCCATGTATTCATAAGCGGGCCGTGCGGCTTTCAGCTCCGCAAGGAACTCCGGATATGTCTCCTGCCAGCGCCCATCCTCAGCCAGCAAACCTTTTGTAATCTGATAAAAGCCCTCAGCCCCCATCAGTGCCAGAGCGCGAGACTGCCGAATCTGCTTCTCCCGATTCCCCCAAGCCTGATAAATCTCATAAAGAAGCAGGTCCCACCGACCAGGCAGCTGTCGGGAACGGCTCTGCTCCTCTTTCGCGAGCCGCTCCCGGCACAGAGCTTCCGCGGCGGCATAGTTTCCTTCCTCCATGTATTCTTTTGCCAGTATCAGACGGAACTCATCTACCTCCAGGTTCCGTTCCAGATAGGCGCGGCCCTCCTCAGCGCCATGCGCGTGCCGTATGACATAGTACCGGATCTGTTTGTCCTGTTCGTCATACCGCGGGCCATCCTGGAACGACTCCCAGCGCCGGTCACTCAGGTTGGCCAGGGTTTCATAAAACGCATCCTCGTTCTGTTCGTTCGCCAAAACGGCTGTCCGCCGCAGCAGCTCATACCGCCAATCCGTCCAGCCTTCAAATACCGGATCCTGCGCGGTCTCCAGAAGGCGCCGTACCCACTTGGCCCGGTCCCCTCCGCTTTCCACAAGACTGCTGAGCGCAAGCGTTACCGTCTCCATGGCGGCATGGACCGTCCAGCCCAGGGAACCGGAGCTGCTGTCCGCCTTGCCTGCCAGCTTCATGCCCGTCAGCAGGACAAACTGTGTGATTTCCAGTGCGCTTTCCCATTGCCCCCGCTGAATCCGGAGGCGTGCCTTATCCAGGATACCATCCAGATCGGTGCAAATATTGTCACAGCCGTCCATGTCAATATAGCCGCGGCGGGTATTGGCTCGAATTGTCTCCTGTACCAGCTCTTTGGCGAACTCCAGCTCTCCGCTGTCCCCCAATTCGAGCAGCACCTGGCATTGAAAACGCTTGTCTTCCTGGCAGTGCTCCAGAATCAAAGCGGCCAGCCACTCTTTTTCGGCCCGTCCGACCAGCTGTTCAACCACAGCTTTTCTCTTTGCCGCATTCATCGCCGGCTTTTTCGGAGTCTCTCCGGGGGCCTTTTCCCGGAGGGCCAGCAGCGCCGCGACAACGTGTTTGCAGACCGGCCCCCATTCGTAAGGGCAGTCACAGGACCAGTCCTCAATTTCGCCGTCATCCGAAAAACCGATTTCCACCAGATAAGGGTTCTCCTCGCTGCCGCACACCTCTGCCGTTGCGTAACTGCCGTCCCAATCAACGCATTCCACCATCCCTGAACGGTAATAATCCAACCCTCTGCGATAAATCTTGGAATCGACGTCATTCAAAAAGCGCTGTATTTCGCCATTTATAGACATAGCTTTCACCTCCGGCGGCTCTGGTTTTGAAGCCCGCTTACAAAATCAGCTCCCACTCAAAATTCTCCCACTTCAAGCGGCTTCCCACATCCGTGCCCTCCGGCAGAAGGAACATGGCCACCTGGTTATCCACGCCGGCGTCGCTGACCATGTAGGCATAGTCTCCGTTGATGTTCTGAACGGTATAAAATACGGGGTCCATAAAATGTCTCCTTTCTGGCGGATTGTGTTTTGGCCGTTTGATCTGATTATACTGTCAGACCCGGAAAATGGCAAGCAGGGGATTCCGTTCTTGCGTGGTCCTGCCATTTGGAGTATCATAGAATCAGCCCCACAGTATTACATGCGAAAGCGAGGCCCTGCCATGAAATGGAACCATTGGAGCGGTTTTTTGACTGCCCTGACCCTGTGTGTTTTCATCCTGACCGGAACCGCCTTCGCCGCTTTCCCGGATGTGGCGGCAGAAAGTCCCTGCGCCTCTGCGGTGGCGGAGATGGAGGATCAGGGCCTGCTCTCCGGCTATCCCGACGGGCGCTTCTACCCGGCGAGAACCATCTCAGCGGCGCAGTTCGTGACCATTGCCGCCCGGTGCGCCGGACTGGAGCCGGTTCCGGCACAGACAAACCACTGGGCCGCGGGTTCCCTGCAGGCGGCTCTCCAGGCCGGGTGGTACGACTGGGACGAGCTTCCGCCCACCGGGGAGCGGTTCAACCTGCCTATCCCCCGGCAGCTGGCGGTCAAGATTCTCATGAGGGCCTTTCTGCCGGAGGTCCGGGGAGACTACCTTACGGAGTCCCGGAAAATCAACGACTTTGCCCGGCTGGATGGCCGCTACTATGAGCCGGTGCTGGCCGCCTACGCCGCCGGAGTGGTTACCGGCGATGCACAGGGGAACTTCAACCCTACTGGAAGTCTGAGCCGGGGCGCGGCCTGTATTCTCTTCCAGAATGTTCTGAAAGCGTCCGCAAATGGGGGGCAACCGGCGAAAACGCATGAATCAGTTCCCACACCTGCCCCGGCTGTTGGAACGGCACAGGGCGGCGTGTCAGAAAACGGCTGGCTCCAGGTCATTGGGACACAGCTCTGCAACGAGGCTGGGGAACCTGTGGTCCTGCGGGGGATGAGCAGTCACGGAATCCAGTGGTACGGACAGTTCGCCAGCGCCCAGGCCATCGCCAACACGGCCCGGCAGGGAGCGAACCTGTTCCGGGTGGCTGTCTACACCGAGGAAGGGGGCTATCTCAGCAATCCCGACGCGATTTTCCAGAAGGCAGCGGCGGCGGTGGACGCGGCCATCGCCAACGACCTGTATGTGATTGTAGACTGGCACATTTTGTCGGACGGAAACCCCATGACCCACCTGGAGGAAGCCAAGACCTTCTTCACCGCCATGGCGGAGCGCTACAAGGACAGCCCGGCGGTGCTGTACGAAATCTGCAACGAACCCAACGGAAATGTGACCTGGGAACGGGACGTCAGGCCCTACGCGGAGCAGGTGATTCCCGTCATCCACGCTCGCTCTCCCAAAGCTGTCATCCTGGTGGGCAGCAGCACCTGGAGCCAGGACATCCATCTGGCGATCCGGTCGCCTCTGTCAGGAGAGAACCTGATGTACACGTTGCACTTCTATGCGGGCACCCATGGAACAGAACTGCGCCAGCGGCTGGATGAGGCCCTGAAAGCAGGACTGCCGGTCTTTGTCTCCGAGTGGGGGACCAGCCGGGCGGACGGAAGCGGCGGTGTGTTTTTGAAGGAGTCCGGGGAGTGGCTGGACTTCCTGGCGGCTCGGAATATCAGCTGGGCCAACTGGTCGTTGTGCGACAAAAACGAGACCTCTGCCGCCCTCCGGCCCGGGACGCCGCCGGACAAGGTGTGGACGCAAGAGGACCTGAGCGAGTCCGGGCGGTTCGTGTTCGGGCGGTTTCGGTGAAGGGCGGGGAAGCATTGCGGAATATGAACATACCGCAGACGCAGGCTCTCCTTGCGCTTGCGGCATGTTTGATTTGTGTCAGTCCTCCAGCTTTTGGAACTCATCCAGCCGCAGTTCCCGTTTCAGCTCCTCCTCTGTGGGCAGATAGGGCATATACTTCGCGGCGTAGATTTGCCGGTTGTCCTCCGGCAAGATCAGCTGAACCAAGGTGCCGCTCTTCTGGGCGCGCAGGAGCAGCCCTACCGGGGGATTGTCCCCTTCGCTCATCCGGTACCGGGTGTAGCAGTTTGCGTACATCTGCATCTGCCCGATGTCCTGATGGATGAGTACCCCCGTTTTCAGGTCAATCGGCATGAAGTACTTTAAGGAAGCACTGATTAAGGCAGGTAAAAGCCAGGCAAACAGACGAAGGCAGTGGAAACGTCCAATAAAGGACCATATTGGGGGATAAATTCCTCATTTTTCCAGTCCCAGCCCGGTCGAAGGGCGCAAAAACCTTAGGCGGGGCATAGGGAACCGCCCGCCCTGGCAAGCATGTACAGATTTGCGCTGGCAAAGAGAACGTGTAATCGGTTAAGATTTTTTCTCAGACCCCGGTAAACGG